>NZ_JBCNKF010000003.1:0-332782 GCF_039596155.1 Chitinophaga sp. | reverse complement strand
TCTCGAAATCAGACGAATTATCTAATGTTTTCGCTTAAACAATTACCTGTGTTTATTATGCTGTTGTTTCCAATCTTTCAAAGAGCTTATTTCTGTTGCCAGAAAATTGTTGATGTTTCAGATTCGATCTGCGTGAATCCTTGTGATTCGAACATCTTAGCTTTTTCCGTTTCGCATCGTTTGCGTTGGGGTTGCAAAGGTAGCCATTTTTTCATTTCTACCAAATCTTTTTTTTAAGAATTTTTATCTTTCGATAATCGGCTCAAATGCTTGACTGGAGAGAGTTCTAGCTTATTGCAAAACGGATAAATAAAGAGCTTTTTGTGCCGTGCTTTCTATCAAAGCGGGATGCAAAAGTAGGACTTTTTTCTTTACTGCAAAATCTTTTTTGAAAGATAACTGGCACAAAACACTCAACTAGCTGAAAACCAATACTATATTTTTAAAACATTTCTTTCTTAAGCACTCCTGAAGCATATGCTACCTGCACCAGGAACAACCCCTGAGGTGGTACCGCAAAGTCTGCATATGTACAATCCCTCTTCTCTATCGCTTCCCTGAACCCCGCTATACTCAGCTTTCCACGCCCTACCCGCAGCATCGTACCTACCATCCCCCGTACCATGCCTCTCAAAAAACGGTTAGCCCGTACACGATATACCAAATGCCCCTCCTCTATCGCCCAAGCCGATTCCATGATGTTACAGTTGTAAGTTCTCACCTGCGTATTCCGCTTACTAAACGTCATAAAGTTCTCATACGTTTTCAATATGCCCGCCGCTTCCTGCAACAGATCTACATCCAGGCTATAAGGATAATAATATCCCCTATCCTGCATAAACGGATCCTTCTGTGTATATAATGTATATCTATAAGCCCTGTTCAATGCGTCAAACCGGGAGTGCGCTTCATCACTCACCTCATACACCTGTTTTAATACAATGTCCCTCGACAGAATTGCATTCACCTTATAGAGAAATTGCGGATGTAAAGGCTGCCCGATATCAAAATGCAGGAAGTTCTGCAACGCATGTACCCCCGCATCCGTACGGCTGGAACCTGTCGTTTCCACCTTCTCCCTCATCAGCAGGCTGATTGCCCGGTCTATTTCAGCCTGCACCGTATGCGCTGTATCCTGCACCTGAAAACCACCGAATGCTGTTCCCTTATATGCTACCTCTAAAAAATATCTCATAATGCCGCGAAGGTAAGACGCAAAAAGCAGAAGGCCACAAGTTGACATGCAACCTGTGGCCTTCTGCCCTGCTATCATGAGGTGCTTACCTGTGGACCATTGCCTTGAAGCGACCTTTGTAATAATTATCAGTGAGCACACTTTCCAGTGATGCGAAATGCTCAGAATCATACACCTTCGGATAAGCCTGATCCAGCAAACGATAACGGGATTCATCCGTTCCCAGCAACTGCACCAGCGTCTTTACCTGCGATGTCTCCAGACAATATCCCTTTGTCTGTTTCTTAAACGCATCGATCATACCGTCATCATCCTTCCCACCTACATACTTACGCAGCAACTTACGGAATGTCTCCTCATCCATCACCTTACCACAATCAGAATTGATCATCTTCACAGCAGAAGACTTCTTTGTTTCCCCGGTTGCTGCCGGAGCTGTAGCCGGCACCTCAGCGACCGCCGTTGCAGGAACAGCCGTTCCATCCTCAGCAACTTCGGCCTTTTTCTTCTTACGATCCTTCCTGGTCGGATGATCTATATTCAGATCAGTTACGGCATACCCGGAAGAATCATCTGTCAGTACATTATTAGAATGCTCTTCCGTATCTATACTCGCTTTACGTTTCTTCTTTTTAGGCGTAGGTGCCGGTTCTTCGTTCGTTACAACCGGAGCTGTAGTGACTGGTACAGGTGTACCTTCTGTTACAGTTGCCTGTGCATTACCATCCTGAAAATCTATAAATGCCGGGTCATCCGCTTTTTTCTTCTTCGACTTTTTTGACTTCTTTTCCGGAGCAGGTGCAGGTGTTTCTTCTACAACCGGAGCTGGTGCTGATTCAGTTACTGTACCTGTTGTTGCGACATCCGCCGGAGCCTGAGCAGGTGTTGCAGGTGTTTCTGCTGTTGCCGCCGCCTTATGCTCTTCCGCCATTACATCAGCCAGGATCTGTTGTTCTTCTGGTGTCAACGGTTCTCTATCCCTGCGTTTCTTACGTCCTTTCTTTGTCTCGGGCTGCTGTACGGCTACGGTTGAATCTTTTGCCGGTGCCAGGATCATACCTGTTCCCGCATTAGGATCTACCAATGGTTCCTCCGGTCTGTCATCCTTCACGACCTTATCCAGGGACTCTGAAAACTTATTCGCTGGTTTCACGGGCCGGCTACCAGGTCCTACTGTTACACCTGCATCTTTATTAGGGAAAGCTGCTGCCAGATCTTTCTGCATGGAATCCATCATCGCTTTCTGAGAGTCTGCCGGTACCGGTGGAGCAGGCGTTGCTGCTGCCGTTTCTACAACAGGAGCCGGTTCAGGCGCAGGTGTTTCTACTACCGGTGCAGGTGCAGGCACTTCAGTGGCCGCCACAGCCTCTTCTCCCCTCTTCACAGGCTTCGTAGCTGCAAACGTTACAATATTATACAAGCCATCCTGCTTCAACAGATAACCCTGGTCGTTGGATCCACCCACTTTAACCATGTATTGCTGCTCAGGCACATCACTTTTTGCAAATCCAATACGCATGTTGGCCGTACCAGCAGGTAATTTCGAGATAATAATGTAACCTTTATCTGAAGAGCTGAGAAGTTTACCATCAAAGCGCACATAGAAAGGCTGGGACCTTTCGCTTTGTATATAAATATAATACTGCTTATCCTGCGCTGTCATTTGCAATGCCATCAGGAGAAAGCACGGTATCAATAAAGATTTTTTCAAATACTTAATCATAGAAATATAATATAGACCCGTATGGGTATTCATCAAAACCCACGCGCCCGGCTTAGAAAACAAATACTATTCCAATATAACGAGGATCTCTCCCTTTTCGACTGCTGTCCGCTCGGAGACCTTGATTTCCTTTACAATGGCATCTGTAGTTGCCTTAAATACATTCTCCATTTTCATGGCTTCCAGTATTAATACCGGGTCCCCCTTTTTAATTGCCTGCCCAGGCGAAACCAGTACTTTCAGTACCAAACCTGGCATAGGTGCTTTAATATCGTTCACCTTGCGGGCAGCTCCCTGGTTGATACCCATAGCTGACAGCAGCTGATCAATTGGCTCTTCGATAGCGACCTCGTATTCCTGTTGCTCAATCAGGATCTTTACTTTTTTTGCGTCTTTGTCTATGTTGATGACCTGAGCTATATAACTCCGCCCATCCAATAATACACTATAATTACCCGCAGGCAACTCCAGCCCAGACCATTCTACGGCCTGTCCATTGCAGGAGATACCTTCTGGTGCCGTATTGATAGCAAATGGCGTGGCGCCATTTACGATTGCTTTGATCATAAGTTGTTTTATCTGAACTGTGACAAAAATAGCTTTTTTAGATGGCCCGCGGCAGGGCGATGGAATTTTTTTGGTGTAATATCCCGTATTAAAACCAATTATCCCGTTTATACGAATATTAACAACCCAAAAACTGTTTATTTCTAAGAATAGCCGTTAATTCGTGGCAAAAATATATTTCTTACAATGTCTAAATCTTTAAAGCAAGCACTAAAAGGCCTGCTGGTAGCATGTCTGACTGGTAGCATGTGTTATTCCCCCGCTTATGCACAACAACCAGACAACGCCAATGATCCTCTCCTGAAGATCTACAGGGCCACTGCAACAAGAGTGAACGATCTCTCCCATACTAAACTGGACGTCCGGTTTGATTATGCCAAAAGATACCTGTATGGTAAAGCCTGGTTGACCCTCAAACCACACTTCTATGCTACTGATTCACTGACCCTCGATGCCAAAAGCATGGATATCAAAACAGTTGCTCTTGTAAAAGGTGGTAAAAACGTTCCGCTGAAGTATACTTACGACAGCACCCAACTCCATATTCAACTGGATAAAACATATAGCCGCACTGAATCTTATGTCGTTTATATCGACTACGTAGCCAGACCTGAAGAAATCTCCGCTACCGGCAGCGCTGCTATCACCGACGCCAAAGGACTTTATTTCATTAACCCCGATGGTACCGACAAGAACAAGCCTATCCAGATCTGGACACAGGGCGAAACAGAGTCCAACTCTGTATGGTTCCCTACTATCGATAAAACTGCCCAGAAATGTACAGAAGAGATCAGTATGACTGTTGATAAGAAATACGTAACGCTCTCTAACGGCAAAATGGTCAGTCAGAAGAATAACCCGGACGGTACCCGTACCGATACCTGGAAAATGGATCTTCCCCACTCTCCCTACCTGTTTATGATGGCTGTAGGCGACTTTGCCATCGTAAAAGAACAGTGGCGTGGCAGAGAAGTGAGCTATTACCTGGAAAAAGCATATGAACCCTATGCCAAAGCCATCTTCGGCAATACGCCCGAAATGCTCACCTTCTACTCCGATCTGCTTGGCTATGAATATCCATGGCCGAAGTACGCCCAGATCGTCGTGAGAGACTATGTATCCGGTGCTATGGAAAATACCACTGCTACCCTCCATGGCGACTTTGTTCAGAAAACAGCCAGGGAACTGCTGGACAACAACAACTACAATGAATCTGTCATTGCCCATGAACTGTTCCACCACTGGTTCGGCGACCTGGTAACCGCAGAATCATGGAGTAACCTGACCCTTAACGAATCTTTTGCCGACTACAGTGAATACCTGTGGCTGGAGCATAAATATGGTAAAGACGAAGCAGATGCCCATTCTCTGGAAGCCGGGGAAAGCTACAAACAGTTTGCAGAATATGCCGGTGACCGTGACCTGGTACGCTTCCACTACCATGACAAGGAAGACATGTTCGACGCTATCAGCTACCAGAAAGGTGGCCGTATCCTCCACATGCTTCGCAATGTTGTAGGAGACAGCGCATTCTTCAAATCCCTTAACCTGTACCTGAAAACCAATGCCTTTAAACCAGCTGAAGCACACCAGCTTCGCCTGGCTTTCGAAGAAGTGACCGGCGAAGACCTGAACTGGTTCTTCAACCAATGGTACTTTGGCGATGGTTTCCCTAAACTGGACATCAGCTACCAATACAATGATGCTGCTAAAAATGTGACGGTGACGATCAACCAGACACAGGAATCCGGTAAGATCTTCCAGCTGCCGATAGCCATCGACGTATATGCAGGTGGTAAAAAAGTACGTCACCTGGTGACCATTACCGACAAAACATCCACTTTTACTTTCCCTTATTCGACCAAACCAGACCTGGTAAATGTGGATGCGAACAAGGTATTGCTGGCTGATATCAACGACCAGAGAGACCTGAATACCTACATTTTCCAGTTCAACAACGCACCGAACTACCTGGATCGCCACGAAGCACTGGAAGCATGTCTGAAAGAGCAGGCAAATCCTGCTGCCCGTAAGGTAGTAATCGCCGCCCTGAAAGATAAGTTCTACGGTCTGCGCGCGATGGCTGTTAAAGGCCTGAATATGAGCGATGGCGATGTGAAGACAGCCGCCCTCCCGGTATTACAGCAGCTGGCTAAAGACGATAAAAATGCCACTGTACGTGCTGCTGCCCTGAAACAACTGGGTAGCCTGCGGGATGCACAATACACTTCCCTGTTCGAAGCAGCGACCAAAGATTCATCTTATGCTGCTGCCGGTGCAGCACTGACCAGCCTCTCTTCACTGGATGCTGACAAAGCTTATACTTTAGCCAAACAAATGGAATCTTCTTCCAGAGGTTCACTGCGCAATGCCATTGCCAATGTGTATACAAAGAAGGGTAACGAAGATGACATCGCTTTCTTCGCCAGTACTTTCGACCAGGCCAGCGGTCAGGAAAAAGTAGAAGATGCTATTCAATATGTTACCATCCTGGCAAATGTGGATAATGCTGATATCGTGATCAAAGGCATCGGCCAGATCAAGGATATGGTAAAAACATTCAATAATAAGATGGTAACCAATTACATGGTGAACATGCTGCAACCCTTAGCCAAAAAGAAACTGGACAAGGCAAGCATCGCACCTGCCGATAAAAAAGCCGACCTGATGAAACAGTATGATTACATCAAAAAGGTAATCAGCGAGATAAAGGAATAAAATTAATCTTATAAGTAGAAAGAGCGCCGCTTTGCATTGACAGCAAAGCGGCGCTCTTTCTTTATGATTACTATACATCCAAAACGCCGGCAATAGGGCATCTAAAGGGCATCTAAAGGGCACCAAAAGGGCACTTCAATATCCCCCGGATATACAGGTGTACTTTTGGTGTACTATTAGTGTAGTAGTGATATCGAACAACAGTCGAAGAAGCGTCGAAGAAGCATCGAACAAGCACCACCCCAGCTCCGCATTTTTAACCTATCCTAAGCCCACCTCAGCATGCCTCTCAGGCACTTCTATATCCTTAAATCCCTTTTTCAGCAACCAATCCCTGAATATCGTCTGCACCTCATACTCCCCGTGCACCAGGAACAACTTCTTCACGGCTCTCGGATCCTGGCAGGACAACCATTGGCTCAGATCCTCATAATCGCCATGCGCACTCATCGACCGGATACTTCCTACTTCCGCCTTCACCTCATAGCGGGTACCATAGATCGAGACCTCCTTCGCGCCTCTCATCAGCCTCCCGCCCAGGGACTGTGGTTCACAATAGCCCACCATCAGAATAGTATTCCGGGCATCTCCGATATTATTAGCTATATGGTGCTTTACCCTGCCCGCTTCCGCCATACCTGACGCAGAAATGATCACACAAGGCTCCTGACGGAAGTTCAGGTTCTTCGACTCATCGACCGATTCTATAAAGTGTAATCCAGGGAAATCAAATACATCATCATCTATCTGCAACAGCTTCGCTACTGACTTATTGAACAACTCCGGGTGGCTGGTCACCACTTCAGTCGCTTCCATAGACAAGGGGCTATCCACAAAAATATCCACCCTGGGCAATTGGCCATCCAGCTGCGCCTTGTTCAGGGCATACAACAATTCCTGGGTACGACCTACACTGAATGCCGGTATAATCAGCTTTCCCTTTTTCACCTTACAGGTCTCATGTATAAACCGCAGCAACACATCGGTACTGGGTGACGCCTCTGCATGCAGGGTGCTGCCATAGGTAGATTCCATCAGGATGAAATCTGCCTGAGGGAAAGTATCCGGCGATTTCAGGATCGCATCATTATACCTGCCGATATCCCCACTGAAAGTGACCAGGGTTGGCTTGCCACCTTCGATAATCCGGAGGGTCACAGCAGCGCTCCCGATGATATGGCCCGCATCGGTAAACATCACTTCCACGTCATTGTCTATCCGGTGCCATTCCTTATAGGTCTTTACCTTCTTGAAAACGCTGATGCTCTTCCGGGCATCATCCACAGTATATAGCGGTTCTTCCTGTGGTAAACCTACCTTTCTGCGTTTTTTATTTGTATACTTCACGTCCTCTTCCTGGATCCGGGCGGAGTCCATCAGCAGGATCTGTGTGAGATCGAATGTAGCGGGGGTACAATAGATATGCCCTTTAAAGCCTCTTTTTACCAAAAGCGGAATAAGGCCGGTATGATCAATATGTGCGTGGGATAATACCATCATGGTGACGGTAGCAGGGTCAAACCCGAGGTCAAAGTTCATGGCATCCGTGTCCTTGCCCATTCCCTGGAACATTCCACAATCCAATAAGATCTTTTTCCCATTCTTTAATGTAATCAGGTGTTTCGAACCCGTAACGGTACGTGCCGCCCCATGGAAGGCTATCTTCATAATGATTGAGTTTTTATCAGCGTTTCTTAAACGACCAGGTGATCGCGAACGTGGCAATTACTGTGCCATCGTGGCTTTTGCCAGTTGTATCGACTGTAATGGTGACAGGTTCTCCCGAAGCAACAGCCTGTTGTACGGCTGCCTGCATCCCGCTCAGTTCTTCACATGTAAAGTAAGTAGTTCCCGTAGCCTTCTTCAGGAAGCTGGCCTGCATGCCGGTGACCAGCATGGATACCCGCGCAGGCGAAGCCGCAGCCGTAAACCACATGGCAGGTATGCCGGTACTCATTTCTGCCGCCATCGCCAGGCAGGCGAAGTAGGTGGACCTGAAAGGATTCTGTGACAACCACCTGAAAGGTACGGAAGTGATACAAACTGCAGGGGTTAATTGTTGTACACGTACCCCTGCCAGCCATGCTGCAGGTAATTTATACAACAAAAACAGGGAAAACTTCCATCGCTGCTGTACTAAACGCTGGAACCGGGACATAACGTGAGTTATTGGTTAGTGTAATAGGCGGGGTTCAGGGCATCTGGCCCCCATTGCTTCAGTAACGTGGCTATCTTTTTCTGATCATATGAATCTGCCGATTCCAGTAAACCTGAATCCTGTGTATGGAGTCGGTTGCCCTTTGCATCCAGTATGACAATCACCGGAAACCCAAAGCGCTGTGGATAACCCAGTTTCTGCAGGATGGGCAGGTTCTTGTTCTCCTTACTATAGTTAAGATGGTATACAACAAAGTTCTTTTCCAGCAGACTTTTCAGCGTGCTGTCTTCTTCTGTGAATTTATAAAACCGCTTACACCAGATACACCAGTTGCCACCTATCTGTACCAGTACATGTTTTTTAGTAGCCGCCGCCTTTTGCTGGGCAGCAGCCAGGTCTGCTGCAGCATCCGCAGCCGGGTTATAGATATGCTCTAAATCCAGTCCATGCTTTTCCTGGGCATGCAGGGTAGCATTGGTAAACAGGCAGAGCATACCGATGAATAAGTGACTAAATACTTTCATGTTCCAATGATTGAATGTATTGATAAATTCCCAGCTGGGCATTCACAGCTCGTGCACCTTTTTCAGGGCTCAGGGGTACATTATGTAATGCTGCATCCAGCATAACTGCATTGGTATTGTCAGCCAGCTGAAGGTGGATAATCTCCCTGAGCTGCGCCGCCAGTTCCTTTGTATAAACAGGGAAACACACTTCTATGCGCCTGTGAATATTACGGTTCATCCAGTCTGCAGACCCCATATACACTTCCTCTTGTCCATTGTTATGGAAGATGAATACGCGTGCATGCTCCAGGTAGCGGTCCACAATCCTTCTGACGCGGATCTTACTGCTTTCGGGCTGACCGGGTTGCAGGCAACAGATACTGCGTGCAATGAGATCTACCTGTACACCAGCTTCACTGGCTTCGTACAGTTTGGCAATCATATCCTTTTCCTGCAGGTTATTCAGCTTGATAATGATATGTGCGGGCTTTCCCGCTTTTACATTGGCAATTTCCCTGTCTATCAGTTCTATGAACCTTGTCTTCAGATTGAATTGCGCAACCAGCAGGTGCTGAAATTGCAGGTAGCGGTATTTATCCGGTTGCTGGCGGGCCTGGAGGTATAAGAACAACAGCTCCAGTTCCTGCGTAATACCCGGATGTGCTGTAAGCAATACATGGTCTGTATAAAAACGGGCCGTGCTTTCATTGAAATTACCGGTGGCCATGAGCCCTACATAATCCCATTCATAACCGCGTTTACGTTTTACAAGCGCGATCTTGGCATGTACTTTTAGTCCCGGTATGCTATAGATGATCTTAACACCGGCAGCCTTCATTTTCTTCGCCCAACGGATATTGTTGGCTTCATCGAAACGCGCTTTCAGTTCTACGAATACCGTCACCTGCTTACCATTGCGTGCTGCGCTGATGAGCGCATTGGCGATCTGAGAACTGGCGGCTATACGGTAGAGTGTAATGTAAATTTCCCTGACAGCAGGGTCAGTTGCCGCTTCATTGAAGAAACGAAGAATATATTCATACCGCTGGTAAGGGGGGTGGAGAATGATATCGCGCTTCAGCACCTCTTCCAGCAAATGCGGCACCTTATCCAGTTGCGACAGGTGAGCCGAGGGCTGTTTCGGATAGGTAAACAGCGGCGACTTCACCGGCATTGGCAGGTCGGCCAGGTCTTTCAGGTTGTGATATCGCCCGCCAGGCACCATTTCCTGTTGTACGATATTGAAGTAAGTACCCAGTAATTGTCTCAGTGCCAGTGGCATACTGCTATCATACAGGAAACGGGTAGGGATGCCCAGTTCCCGTTTGGCGATCATGGTTTCCACCTGGTCCAGGATATCGCTGGCCAGTTCGTTCATATCAGTTTCCGCATCGCGGGTGATCTTGATACTATAACAACCATTTACAGTATATCCCGGGAACAACCACCCAACGTTCTCCCGGATGATGTCGTCCAGCATTACGATATAACTTACTTCCCGGATCTGAGGCAACTCAAAAAAACGAGGCAACTCATTGCTGGGGATATTGACTACAGCATATTTCAGCCGATCAGGTTCGTCTTCCGGGGAAAGAGAAATCACCAGATAGAGTTGATTATTCTCCAGGAATGCATCTTTGGGTTTCTTCTGATCCAGCCAGAAAGGCTGCAGGAAGCCCTGGATCTTCGTCTGGAAATATTCCCGCATAGGCGCCAGATGTGCAGGCAGGATCTCCTGATTGTAGTAAAGATCGATCCCATTATCTCTTAAAGCAGGCAGCAGCTGCTGGGTAAGAGTAGCTCCAAACTCTCCCAGTTGCCGGTTGATTTCCTGTTGAATAATGGGAAGTGTATGGGTGGAAAGGGTTTCCTCCCCTGCTACATCAGGATTGTCGCGCACCAGTTTGTGTACTGTCATGACAGCAGGCATACGTACGCGAAAGAATTCGTCTAAGTTGGAAGAGAAGATGGACAAAAAACGGATACGCTCATATAGCGGTACCGCAGGGTCTCTGGCCATGCTCAGCACCCTGTAGTTAAATGATAACCAGCTCAGATCACGGTCATACAGCGGAGTATTCATATTTCACTTAGTTATTCACTGGAAAGAACAGCACAGCAATCACAAAAGCCAACACTGATATGATCAGGCCAAACATAAATATGTTATACGCTATACGTAGTTGTTTATACTTTTTACCCAATACTACCCCCAGGTGATAAATATCCTGGATCATGCTACCATACAGGTAATCACTGTCCTTCATCATTTCAGTCATCCCCCAGGCATACTGGTCCAGTTGCATTTCATGGAAGTTACCAAAGAAGAGCAGGTTGGTCTTCTTATTGGCAATGTCTTCTCTTGTAAACTGGCCTTTATTCACATTAGGACGGGTAGCGAGTACGGAAAAGATAATGGTGACTACGCCCGTTGTGAGAAATAATATCGAGGGGATCACCAGATTGGGATAATCTTCCAGCTTGCGGAAGAGTACACCCAGGATAACAGATACGATGATAGAATTTACCGAAATCATAATGTGCGCCTTACTATCGGCCATTGCACTCAGGCGTATATGGTTGGACGAAGTGGTACGGAACATGGTTTCTACCCCTCTTCCAGCTTTCGGCTCCTTATTCTTCTTCTCTGGTTTATCGACCTTAATCTTATTTTTTTCTTTTTCTTCCGTCTTTTCCTCTTTCTTATCGTCCTGCTTCTCTGCTTTCCTTTCAGCCTTTTCCTCCTGCTTTTCAAGGCGCTTCTTCAGCCATGCAATGTTCTCTTCTTTCTGTTCCTGCAATAATGCCTGGCAATAGGCGGTATGATAGTGATGTTCGGTCAACAGTCTCAACGTGCCTTCTGTCCATGTGGCGCCGGATATTTCCGTACCATGTGTCAGTTCTATTTCCTCGTGCAGTACCTTGGTACGCTTCTTAAATTCTTTGGTACCAAAGTTGAACAGATCCGCATCACACACGATCTCTTCCAGCAGGTTGTGCGGTTCCTGTGGCATTTTAGTTGCCATGATACAACCGGTTACCTGCTCTTGTATATTTAGCGGTACTTTTTGTTCATTCAGGAAGTTGCAGGCCAGTGAAGCACCGGTCTCCTCATGCGTTTTAGACTCTCCCAGCAGATAACCCAAATCATGAAACCAGGCGGCTATGTACACTACAAGAAGGTCGGTATCCTGCAACCGATAATGCGCTGAAATTTGTGCTGCTGCGGCAACGACCTGTCTGGTATGCTCCAGGTTATGATATACCAGATTGGGATGCGGGTGGTCCTGGTATTGTGCTGTCACATATTGTTGCGCGGCGTCGATGATTACACTTGTCTGCATAAGGATTAGTTAAAAAGCAAAACTGAGATCAGCAAGTTACTGCATTTTTTGAGTTAATTTTATTCTACCATACGGCTCATTCTATGACTCTACGACATTTATTACTCATCGCGCTGATGCTCTCTTCCTGTAATTATTACAACAACAGGACTAAAAAATACGAATCTCCCAAAGGTTATAACCTCGCGGAACCCACACGGTTTCGTGTGAGACAGTCCATGCAGGAGATCTCAGGCATCGTGCTGGCGCCAGATGAGCATCATATTCTCGCTATCAATGACGAACAGGGGAAGATATTTGCGATCGACGTAACAGCACAAACGCCTTATGCCAGCTGGAAGTTCCATAAAAGCGGAGATTATGAAGACCTCGCTACTGATGGTAAAAACTGGGTGGTACTGAAAAGCAACGGACATCTCTATCATGTAACAGGACTCTTTTCTGACTCAACGGCTTCTGAAACATACAAATTGCCGCTGGAAGGTAAGAAAGAGTTTGAAACGCTTTACTATGATGCCCGCAATGATGGGATGATCATGTTATGCAAGGAATGTGCTGATGATAAAGGGAAGGGCTATAACACTGCCTACCGGTTTGATATGCGGACCTGGACCTTTGATGAAAATCCTTTTTATCGGATCAATATTGCAGATATTGAGCGCCTTTCCGGCGAAGACATGAACTTGTTCAAACCATCTGCAGCAGCGATACATCCGATTGAAAAGCGATTGTATATACTGTCTGCCGTGAACAGAATGCTGGTGATCACTGACCCGGACGGGAAAGTGCAGGAAGCTTATAACCTGAAGCACACTATCTTCGGACAGCCTGAAGGCATCTCTTTTGCAGCGAATGGAGATATGTATATTTCCAATGAATCGGCCGATGAATCGTCGGCTAATATCCTCAAGTTTAAATACAACCAAAGACCTCTGTAACGATGAAGTACCTTTTACATCTCTCCCTGCTGTTCCTTCCATTCGTAGCCCAGGCACAGGATACACTGGCCAGAAGGATCATCCTGATCGGGGATGCCGGCGAACTGCACCAGGATGGGCACAATCCCGTTATAGATGCCGTTAAGAACCGCTTTGACCTGCAGGATGCAAGAAATACTGTGCTTTACCTGGGAGATAACGTCTACCCATATGGGATGCCTGACCCTACCAGCAGCCGGTACCCACTTTCCAAAGAGATACTTGATTACCAGGTGAACCTGGTACGCAATACCAATACCCAGGCGATCTTCATTCCCGGCAACCATGACTGGGAAAAATCAAAGCCCAATGGCTGGCAGACCATCATCAATGAACAGCTGTATGTAGATTCACTGAATCTGCCCAATGTAAATTTCCTGCCGAAAGATGGTTGCCCGGGTCCGATTGAAATCCCGCTGGATAATAACATTACTCTCGTGGTGATGGATACCGAATGGTGGCTGTTTCCATATGCAAAACCAGGTCCGGAGTCTTCCTGCGATTACAAGACCAAGCAGGATGTACTCACTGAACTGAGTGACATTGTGATCCGCAACCGGAACAAACTGGTCATCTTTGCCTCACACCATCCTTTCCGTAGTTATGGTATTCATGGCGGCTACTATACCTTGAAGCAACATATCTTCCCACTCACTGATCTGAAAAAAGGATTGTACATTCCGCTGCCGGTGATAGGTTCTATCTATCCCCTCACCCGTGGCGTATTTGGCACGCCTGAAGACCTGCCTAACCCTGACTACCAGGAACTGGTGGATGGTGTGGAAGCGGCTTTTAAAGCACATGGCCCTGCCATTTTTGTAGCGGGTCATGATCATGCACTGCAGTTCATCAAAGACAAAAGGAATTACTATATAGGTAGTGGTAGTGGTGCCAAAGAAAGCCGTGTGAAGAAAGGTGCGAAATCATTGTATGCAAGTAACGAAAACGGCTATGCGGCTTTGGAAATTTCAAAGAATGGAAACATCACCGTACAATACTATACAGTCGATAAAAAGGATGGCCCTTCATTTGCCGGCACGCTGTTCAACATCCAGGATATCCGTTCTGAACAACTGGCGAATGCGAGTCCGACCGCTAAAGAGTTGCCTCCATTCGTTACCATGCCTGCAGATACACAGTATATACATAAAACCGGTATTCACTACTGGCTACTGGGCCAAAACTACAGGAATGTATGGGCTGCCCCGGTTAACTTCCCGGTTCTTGATATCAACAAAGAAAAAGGTGGTCTGAAAATATTGCAAAGAGGTGGAGGTATGCAAACCCTCTCCCTTCGTATGGAAGATAAGTCTGGCACCGAATGGGTACTGCGCTCCGTAAAGAAGTACCCTGAAAAAGCCATCCCTGCCGAACTGAAAAATACTATTGCCAAAGATGTCGTGCAGGACCAGATATCTGCCTCTAACCCATATGCTACCATGGCAGTGGCGGCGCTGGCGGAAGCAGCGGGTGTACCACATACCAACCCAACCTTTGTATACCTGCCCAAGGATACTTCACTTGGTATCTATGCCGGTACACATGGTGATGATGTATACCTCTTTGAGGAAAGGGAACCTGTCGTGAAAGGTAAAACATACAATACCATCAAAGTACTGGAACAAATACAGGGAGACAATGATAACACCGTTGACCAGGAAGCGGTAGCCCGTGCACGTATGCTGGATCTGCTGATGGCTGACTGGGATCGTCATGATGACCAGTGGAGATGGGGGGTGAAGAAACATAAGAAACGTGATACCAAGGAATATTACCCTGTGCCCCGCGACCGTGATCAGGCTTTCTTTGTAAACCAGGGTGTGATCACCGCGATCGCTGCCAGGAAATGGATCATGCCTAAATTCCAGGGCTTCAAACCTTACTTTCCAAATATCGAATACCAGAACCCATCTGCCCAGCCATTTGACCGTTCTTTCATGAATGAGATTGACGAAAAGAAATGGAAAGAAATCAGTCATGAGCTGGTAGTTAGTCTGCCAGATTCCGTCATTGCAGCGGCAGTAGCGCGTTTCCCTGATACGGTGCGGAAACAGGTTGGTGATTTTACCATCAAAACCCTCATTGCACGACGGGATAAATTAGAGCAATCATCTCTTGATCTGTATCGTTTCCTCTCCAAAGATGTGGATGTAACCGGTACGAAGAAGGATGAGCTATTCACCATCGAAAGACAAAAAGATGGCTTTGTGTCGCTGAATGTGAATAAGATCAGTAAAAAAGGAGAAGTACAGCAAACTATCTATTCCCGCACTTTCGATCCGAGTGTTACCAGAGAAGTGAGGATCTTTGGCCTGGGTGGTGAAGACAAATTTGATATCAAAGGAGATTACCATACACCGATTCACATCCGCATCATTGGTGGTAAAGATAATGATACCTACAGGGACAGCACTTCACAGCATGCAGGCAATCATATCCGCATCTATGAGAAAAAGGGCGGTGCAGATACTTTCCAGCTGGCAGGTAATGAACGTAGAATACTTTCTTCCGATCCGGCGAATATCAAGTATGAACGTACACCGCTATTGTACATCTACGACAAGCTCATGCCGCTGGCTACTGCTGGTTTTAACAGTGATGACGGGTTATCGCTGGGTACAGGTTTTCAATATACAAAACAAGGTTTCCGCAAGCGCCCGTTTGCTTCCAGGCAAACAGTAACAGCAGCACATAGCCTGGGTACCCAGGCATGGCAATTCCGCTATCTGGGCGAATTTACTGACGTGATCGGAAATACAGATCTGGCCCTGACGGCAACTGCAAAGGCACCGAACAATACGATCAACTTCTTTGGATATGGTAATGAGACCGTGTTCCAGAAAGATCTGAAGATTAAATATTATCGTACCCGATTCAGCCTGTTTAATGTAGAACCTTTGTTCAAAACCAACCTGTCTAATAAGTTCCAGCTGATCTACGGACCTACCTTTACTTACTACACACTGGACAAGGATGCTACAGAGGGCAGACATATTGAAGACTTTGCGCACAATGGGCTGGACTCATTATCAGTATACCAGCCCAAAACATATGCTGGTTTAAAACTGGGCTATCAGCTGGATACCCGCAATAATATTATAGCGCCTACGCGGGGCTTCTACTGGAATACCACCTTACATGGCAACCAGGGCCTGGATGCACAACAGCGTCACTACCTGCAACTGTCTACAGACATGAGCATTTATACCAGTTTTAATTCAGCAGCTAACCTGGTGCTGGTGACAAGGTTTGGTGGTGGTAAGCTGTGGGGACATTATGAATATTTCCAGGCAATGTATTTAGGGGGTGTGCAAAACCTGCGTGGATATCGTAACTATCGCTTTGCGGGCGATGCCATGGCCTTCAACAATACAGAGCTGCGCCTGAAATTATTCGAATTCCGTTCGTACCTGTTCCCGGCTTCAGTAGGATTAATTGCCTTCAACGATGTGGGCAGGGTCTGGAAGAGTGGAGAGCAATCTTCCGCATGGCATGATGGATATGGAGGAGGGCTCTATTTTAGTCCGGTGAATATGCTGATACTCACAGCGACGGTAGGTAGATCTGAAGAGGAAGTGTTACCTTATATAACGTTTGGATTCAGATTTTAGCTGAAAAAGAGTATGCATTCACATAACACCTGAGCAATGATTAAAGCGCTACCTGATTTCATCAGGATATACATAAAAAAAAAGGTTGTATCTGTTCGATACAACCTTTTTTTTTATGCTTTATGCGTCCATGTTTACTTTCACTCTTAGTGCCCTTAGGCCGCTCACGCCTTGCAGGTCTTCCAGGTCCAGCATTTCTACATCCGGCAACAGGATATTTTTGTTCTGCAGGAAATTGATATACTTCAGGTATTCTTCCATCTCTTTCGCATAGGCATATACGATTGCGATGGTACCTGGTTGGGTAAGGCGTTTACCTGTCTGGCGGATGTGCACCTTGTCAATACGTTTTTTCAGTATTTCATAGCGGATGTTGTATGCACCTTCTACGTCGAAGCGGCGTTCATCCTGTCTGAAACTGATGTCGATCGGATTGCTATGGGCCAGTACCAGCTGGGTTGTTTGCAGCGGCACCTTCAGTGATGGGATCAGCTTGTTGGTGAGTCTTGCAATATCGGCCATAGACTGGATTTGCCACAGGCGCAGGTTACGCAGGTAGAGCAGGTCGAACTTGCGGGATTGCGCAATGGCCTGTCCTATATAGATATTGTACTCAACTCCATCCGTACGGTACTTCTCAAAGTAGCAGGGGAAGGAGTGTTGTATATTTTCTTTTTCTTTATCCAGGTACATGTTCAGCTCAGCATTGATCATGGCCAGGCTATCTTCATAATCCTGGCGGTGGTGCTGAATGTGACCTTCGGTCTGGTCTACCAGTGAGAAATAAGTTTCCAGTGCCGGCTGCAGTTCAGGATGACTTTCGTGCAGGTGACGGAACAATGGACCGATCTCTTCGTCGAGGTAATTATTGGTGCGCAGCTCATCTTCGGAGAGCATGCCACTGGTAATACCGGTGATCAGCTCATCGTTCTTGAACTTCAGCTCTTCCAGCAATGGCAGGTAGATGGTATTGCCAATGTGGTCCAGGGTTTCCCTGATCAGGAGGAGTTGTTCGCGCAGGTCTTCATGAATCGCATTGCTACGTTCGGTAGAAGAGTTCCGGATATCTACTGCACCATACAATGGATAAACATCTTCGAAGGCAATGTTGCCTATATCTTTCCTCTTGGCTTTAGGGGTGTGCAGGTAATGCCATGCGGCATCGATGAATTTCCATTCAACGGCAGGCTGCAGGGCAGTGAACTGTTCTTTGATCACCTGTGTGATACGGTTAGCAGTAATATCTGCACCTCTGTTCAGCAACATGACCATTAGCGGGTAGGCTGGCATCGCCTGCGCCATCATTTCGCCCGTGATCTTATTAGGTGTACCTGAGGCCAGTTCCACAATCCCCAGCAGGGTGTCTTCGTGCCATACCGGTATCAGTACAAAGCTATTGATGCCTTTCAGGGGCAGGTAGCGCAGGAATGGATAAGCATAGAGTGAGCTTTCAGTTACCACCGGCAACATGAGGGGTGTTTTATTCTGCCCTACATATTGTATCAGCTGCTGGAATAGCTGTTGCTGTTGCTTCTCGCTACCTGTTACACCCAGGGTTACACCACTTTCACATTGTTCGCATTCCAGTACATAGCGACCGTTGATCTTTGGGATAGGAACCACATGCACACTTATATCGGTATCTGCGAGCAGTGCCTGTACTTCCTCTTCCATGCGGCGATAGGTACGTCTTTCGTTGCCCTCATGCATGTTCAGGATGAGGTTCTTCATGACATTCTGCACCTCGTCTTTGGTAACGTCCTGTAAAGTCCAGATCACAAATCCTTCGAGGGCGAAGTTATCCAGTGGTAAGATATCCTTCAGGCCTTCCGCACTGAATTTTTTCATACATACGGTATCGTATGTAAGCGGGGGTAGTTCGCCTTTTACTTTTACATCTACAAAGCGAGGGTCTACATTCACTTTTACATATCTCTTTCCGCCGTTGCTGTCGGGCATATTGATATGGTGAATGATCTCATTCTGGTAAGTAACAGGAAAACCGTATGCCTTTTCAAGAATCAGCTTATAGAGCCACTCCAGTTTGTCCTTCTTCATTTTCTCCGGGGAAATACCTTTAGGTACCTCCAGCATCCTGTCGCTGTTACCGGCGAAGATATTCTTGAAAAGGTCGGAGTAATAAAATATAGCGAACTTCTGAGGGACACCGATACCATAGATATCTTTGTCCATATCGGCAGTGATTGGAAAAATAGTAGCGATAATGAGGTCGATATACTCCTGGTAGGCAGACAGGTCATCTGCTCCGGCTATTGGGCCCAACAGTGCCGGGTTGCTTTCAAAGCGTTCGGCGATCTTTTGGTAATACGCCGCCCGGCTATCTGATTTGCTGGCCGCTTTCTCCTTCAAAAACCTGACATAGGGAGCAAAGGAGATATGGGAATCTATCAGCGCCTCCTCCTTTAATTGATCGGGACCGGCTGTTAAAACTTTCATAATCTAAAATATGTAAAAATGACTCATCTAGTTATTTGACGAATGGGCAAATGAAAAATTGTAAGTGTTACTTAACAGTGAATTACAGCATGCAGGATTAAGAAGAGAAAGGTGTTGGTTGATATAAGGTACAAATTTAGTGCAAAACTACCATTCCCTACATAAAAAGTTATAGGTCTGCCAATCCGGCAGACCTATAAATATATTGTAATCTGTAAATTATTCTGATTATAACTCGATCTGATTTTTTAGCAGGTCTTCGAAGGTATCTCTTCTACGGATCAGTTGGGCTTTACCATCTTTTACCAGCACTTCGGCAGGTTTAAAACGGGAGTTGAAGTTCGATGCCATTTCAAAACCGTATGCGCCGGCATTATAGAATACGAGGAGGTCGCCTTCTTTCACTTCGTTCAGTTTACGATCCCAGCCAAAGGTATCGGTTTCGCAGATGTTCCCTACGACGGTATAGATCCGCTCAGTACCTTTTGGATTAGAGATGTTCTTGATAAGGTGGAAGGCATCGTAGAACATGGGGCGGATCAGGTGATTGAACCCGGAGTTTACGCCAACGAATACGGTAGCGGTAGTTTGTTTGATCACATTTGCCTTTACTACGAAGTAACCGCTCTGGCTTACCAGGAATTTACCTGGTTCGAACCATACCTGGAGGGGGCGGTTGTATGTTTTGCTAAACTTATTGAAAGCATCGGAGAGCTTTTTACCCAGCAGCTGGATGTCTGTTTCAGGGTCGCCCTGTTGGTAAGCAACTTTGAAGCCGCTACCCAGGTCGATGAATTCCAGGTCAGGGAAGTTCACGGCCAGTTCGAACATGATGTCGACCCCGCGGAGGAATACATCTACGTCCTTGATTTCGGAACCGGTGTGCATGTGCAGGCCCGTTACTTTCAGTTTGGTGCTTTTTACAATGCGTTCAATGTGGCGGATCTGGTGAATGGAGATACCGAACTTGCTGTCTACGTGACCGGTAGAGATCTTGTAGTTACCGCCAGCCATGATGTGTGGGTTGAGGCGGATGCAGATCGGGTAAGAGTCACCGAAACGGTTACCAAATTGCTCCAGGATGGAGATATTGTCGATATTGATATTTACTCCCAGGTCTTTGGCAGCAACGATTTCGTCGAGGTCTACGCAGTTAGGGGTAAAGATGATGTTCTTAGGATCGAATCCTGCCCGGAGGCCGAGTTGTACTTCGTTGATAGACACGGTGTCCAGTCCACAACCCAGGGAGTTAATGTACTTCAGGATGTTGATATTGGTGAGCGCCTTACAGGCATAGAAAAAGCGTGCGTCCGTCTTTTGGAAGGCGTCCTTTAACTTTTCGTACTGGATGGCAATCTTTTCTGCATGGTATATATATACCGGAGTTCCAAATTCTTCCGCTACTTTGACAAGGAAGTCTGTAGAGAGTACGTCGCTTTGCTTAGGCATTTATTGATTGGTAATTTTAGAGGATGCGAATTTACGCAGCAAATTTTAAAGTTTCCGGGAAAAAAAGAGGCCCGGGCTAAAAGCCCGGGCCTCTTTTTCTTATTCTTCTTCGTCTCCGGTCATGAAACCGTCCAGATCCCGGCGCTCTTTCTTCGTAGGCCGGCCGATCTTGCTGGGTCGTTTGCCGGTATGGAAACTGGCGGCTATTCTTGTATTCATCTCCTTATCTTCTTCAGGGGTCAGATCTACATAGTGCTTAATAGCCTCTGCGTACTGCACCCTGTTTGCCAGCAGACTTACCACCTCAATTGTCCATTTCCGGGATTCAGCCCTGATTTCATACTTATCACCGATACCGACTGCGCGTGCAGCTTTCACGTTGTTGCCGTTCATTTTCACCCGCCCGCCATCACAGGCAGTTGCAGCCTGTGAGCGGGTTTTAAATATTCTGATCGCCCAGAGATACTTATCCAGGCGGAGTTTCTCTGTGTTTTGCATAATTATTTCTTATTCATTTCCGCAAAGAACTTGTGGAAATAAGGAATGGTTTCAATTCCTTTATAATAGTTAGCCAGCCCATATTTCTCATTGGGAGAATGCAGGTTATCGCTATCTAATCCGAAGCCCATCAGGATGGTCTTCAGTCCCAGTTCTTTTTCAAACAGTGCTACGATAGGAATGCTACCACCACCACGCACGGGAATCGGAGATTTACCAAAAGTTGTCTTGATGGCCTCGCTTGCTGCTTTGAATGCTACGTGGTCAGTAGGTGTAACATATGGGCTGCCACCGTGGTGAGCAGTTACCTTTACCTTTACTGACTTTGGAGCAATCTTCTCAAAGTGGGCTGCGAACAGTTCGGATATCTGAACCCAGTCCTGGTTAGGTACCAGGCGCATAGAGATCTTTGCATTGGCCTTGGAAGGGAGTACGGTCTTGGAGCCTTCGCCGATATAGCCACCCCAGATGCCATTTACCTCCAGGGTAGGACGGATACCTGTACGCTCGATGGAAGTATATCCTTTTTCGCCCCACAGTTCTTCAACGCCCAGGTCTTTTTTGTATTCCTCTTCGTCGAATGGAGCTGCGTTCAGGGCGGCTCTGTCTTCCTTGCTCAGTTCCTGTACGTTGTCGTAGAAGCCAGGGATGGTAATGTGATTATTTTCGTCATGCAGGGACGCGATCATCTGGCAAAGAATAGTAGCGGGGTTGGCTACAGCGCCGCCATAAACACCGCTGTGCAGGTCACGGTTAGGGCCGGTTACCTCTACTTCCATATAAGACAGACCACGCAAGCCGGTATCCAGGCTGGGGTTCTCCAGGCTCAGCATAGAGGTGTCAGAGATGAGCACCACGTCTGCCTTCAGTCTTTCCTTATTTTCTTTGATAAAGATACCCAGGTTGGCAGAACCTACTTCCTCCTCCCCTTCGATCATGAACTTAATATTGCAAGGTACAGAGTTGGTGTTCATCATGGTTTCGAACGCCTTTACGTGCATGTAGAACTGACCTTTGTCGTCTGCAGAACCACGGGCGTAGATCTTCTCATCCTTGATCACAGGTTCAAACGGACCACTATGCCACAGTTCAAGCGGATCAGCAGGCTGTACATCGTAGTGACCATATACTAATACGGTTGGGAGGGCCGCATCGATGATCTTTTCTCCATATACGATCGGGTGACCGGCAGTAGGGCAAACTTCTACATTGTCAGCACCTGCTTCTACCAGGCGTTGTTTTACCGCCTCAGCGCAATCCGCTACATCTTTATTGAAACGGGAGTCAGCGCTTACGGAAGGAATGCGCAACAAGGCCAGCAATTCTTCCAGGAAACGTTCTTTATTCTTTGTCTGATAATCTTTCCAAACTTGCATATTCCACTAAGTTTTTCTTTTGAAAGCTGCAATTTAAGGGAAAGTCTATAAATAGGAGATCAGAAAAATCGGATTTCGTTAACATGGTATTAACGAAATTGTCATCCTTTCTTTCGAAATTTAAAGAGTATTGGGGACACAATACCTAGCGCATTATTGGAAGACAACTAACCGCAAAATAACCTTATTCATATGATTACCAGCGAGGATACCGCTATGTTATCCGCATTAAAGAAGGATAATACCCTGGAGGCCTATCAATACTTCTTTATGAAATACTACAAGCCCCTTTGCCTGAAGGCCTGTGCAATGTTGGGAAATATGGATGAGGCGAGGGAATTAGTACAAAAGATATTCATAGAAGCATGGAAGACCCGGCAATATCAGCAGATAGAGCATGCCCCAGGTGGTTTTTTCTATCAGCTCATTGATGCCCGCTGTCGTCAGCTGCAGGAAAAAGCTGTGGTTGCTGCACAGCAATACAAAGCGCCCTGCCCGCCCTGTGAAACGGGACCGGCTTTGGTGCCCACTTCGCTTACAACACCACTGATCATGGCTATAGAAAGGTAACCCGGCCCCATGACACAATATATAAAACCAAGACTCAACTGATTATTATCTTAAAAAACCCTCGTAACCACGCTAATAAGCAATGAAATACGACCAAGAGTATATCTATAGTTTACTACTGCGTAAGCAACTTGGCGATTTAACTGAAGTGGAAGACAAGCTGCTGCAGAAAGAAATGCACCAGAATGAAAATGTGCGTCGCTGCTGGCAGGAATATGAAGAAGCCATATTGTTCACCAACAATGCTTTTCTGGACGACCTCCGGGTAGAAGCTGACTGGCTGAAAGTAAAAGCCATCCTGGAACCACCACCTGTACACATCAGGGTATTGAAATACCTGAAAAAAGTGCGGGTTGCGGCGGCCCTGATATTTACTATAGGCGCCGCCGCCGCAGGTTATTACTTTATGGCTGCCAAACAGCCAGCTCCGCAGCCAACCGCCAGCCATTACCGTATTGTACTGCCACAAATGGCCAGCGTACCGATCATGTCGATGCCTGCACCTCCTGCTGCTACGGAAGAGGAAGAAGCACCAACAACAGACTCCGCTATCAAAGTGACAGGTGACTCAGGCACAATTGCCATCAGATCGATACGCCCGGATACTATCTATCAAAGTAAATCGCTGGAATGGAACACACTTACCGTGCCCCCCATGCAGGATTACCATATTGAACTGGCAGACGGTACAGAGGTACATCTCAATGCAAGTTCCACCCTCCGCTTTCCTTTTATCTTTGCGGGGAAAACAAGGGAAGTATACCTGGAAGGGGAAGCTTACTTCACAGTAGCCCACAACCCTGCAAGACCGTTCATTGTACACACAGGAACGACCTCCGTGATAGCCCTGGGTACGGCTTTCAACGTCAATTCTTATGACAATAATACTGTTACAACCTCTCTGGTACAAGGTACAGTAGTGACAGATGTAGGAGATAGTCTTGATGTAACGCTCAAACCCGGGTTTGAGGCCATTTATCACCCTGGTGAGCGGTTCAGGGTAAAACGGTTCGACGAAACCGTGACGCTGGGGTGGAGAGAAGGTGTTTACCGCTTCCGCAACAGGCCGATTGAAGAATTAAGACCTGTATTATTACGCTGGTTTGGACTTAAACTGGACTTTTCTGCTGCGCCTTCCGCTGAAACTGCACATTTCTCAGGCAGCCTTGAAAAAGATAAAAAGGTGGAAGATTTTCTCAGCGAGATCTGTAGACAATTAAAGCTGGACTATCAGATATACGATAACACGATTCACTTCGCTAGGAAATAAGTTTCTGACGGAGCAGGAACTCCAGCTTCTCATTCACATCCAGCAACTTTGCTGTCAACTCCTTATTCTCTTTACGAAGGGCATACACTTCGAATGCCTTTTCAATGTTGTGCCGGAGATCCTCGTCATTCCACGGCTTGGAGAAATACTTATACACCTGACCTTTGTTAATGGCGTCAATCACCGCGTTGATATCGGCATAGCCTGTCAGGAGAATCCGGATAGGTTCAGGATACTTATCCAGGATAGATTCAAAGAACTCAATCCCGGTTATCCTGGGCATCCGCTGATCTGAAATGATGATGTGGATTTCCTCCTTTTCTAACACCTTTTCTGCTTCCTCAGCCGAACTTGCCGTAAATATTGTGTAAAGCCTACGGAAAGATGCTTTGAACGCATTTAAGTTGTGTATTTCATCATCGACATATAGAATATGGATGTGTTGTGCACTCATTAAAGCAGACTTAAATACAAGTTATTAAAATAGAGGCGTACAAAACGAATGAAAAGTATATTTAAACCACCAAAATTATAGAGAAACCTACATTTGCCGGCTGATTTTTTCACCAATGGTGATTTCTTTCCTGTGAAAGTAAAATATACTCCTTTTATCGTTCCTGCAGTCATTGTTCAGTAAGCTGGTTAGCAGGCTTTAGTATAATAACTCCTTGTACTTTGCGTAATTTCTTGTAGGTTTGGATAAGCCTGTCATTACTCACTATACTAATTTACAGAAAATCAGGGCAATACAAACAGGCATTAACATTGTTATTATTGTAAATAAATCTTAGCACAAATGAAAAAGAGTACGCTCACACTTATTATTATTCTTGTCGTGGTAGTCATTTTTGGAGGCTGTGGTGTTTCCAAATACAACAACATCGTGCGTCAGGACCAGGCTGTAAAAAGCAAGTGGAGCAATGTGGAAGCACAGTATCAGCGCAGGGCGGACCTGATCCCCAATCTGGTAGCTACTGTAAAAGGTGCAGCCAATTTTGAGAAAGAAACCCTGACACAGGTAATGGAAGCGAGGGCCAAAGCTACCCAGATCACGATCAAAGGTGAAGACCTGACTCCTGAAAAAGTACAACAGTACCAGGCTGCACAAGGTCAGCTGAGTACTGCGCTGGGCCGACTGCTGGCTGTATCTGAAGCTTATCCTGAACTGAAGGCTAACCAGAACTTCCGCGATCTGCAGGCACAACTGGAAGGTACTGAGAACCGTATTACCGTAGCCCGTAACGACTTTACTACTGCTGTGGAAACCTTCAACGGTACTGTCAGCACTTTCCCTAACAATATCGTAGCTGGTTTCGGTGGCTTCAAAGCCAAGGAATACTATATGGCTGACAAGGGTGCCGAAAACGCTCCTAAAGTACAGTTCTAATATTATAACAGCTCACTCATTCGTCTATGCGTTTATTCCCTAAAAAAGAACTGCTCACTGATGCAGAAAAACAGCAACTGGTACAGGCTATCCGGAATGCGGAAAGAATGACCAGCGGAGAAATCCGGGTATATGTTGAAAGCCATTGCAAATTTGTAGATCCGATAGACAGGGCACAGGAAATCTTTGTTCAACTGGGCCTGGAGAAAACAAGGTTTCGCAACGGTGTGCTACTATATTTTGCGTTGAAAGACAAGCAATACGCCATTGCAGGGGATACTGGCATTCATGAAAAAGTGGGCAAAGATTTCTGGAAAGAGAAAACACACCGCATGCTCGCACATTTTGCGAACGGCCAGCTGGTAGCAGGTATCGAAGCCTGCATCAACGAAATCGGCGAAGCACTGTGTGTACACTTTCCACACGAAGGAGATGACATTAACGAATTACCGGATGATATCGTAGTAGGGAGATGAGGGCAATAAAATTTATTAAAATGAGGCAAGTATATTGCCTGCTGATAGGTTTCTTCTTGGCCATGGGTATGGTACAGGCGCAGGAATTAAAAATTCCTCCCCGGCCCAATCCACCCCGGCTGGTGAATGACCTGGCAGGCGTTCTGCAGGGAGACCAGGTGGCGAGTCTGGAAAACAAATTGTTGGAATTCAACGATACTACGTCTACACAGATTGCCATTGTGACCATCCCATCCACCAATGGAAGGGACATTGCCGAAGTAGGGCTGGCTATACTCCGTAGCTGGGGTATCGGTACCAAAGACAAAAACAATGGTATCCTGATACTGGCAGCTATTGAAGATAGAAAGATCCGTATTGAAGTCGGCACTGGTATGGAAGGCGTAGTACCCGATGCGATCGCTAACCGTATTATCGATGAGAATATTAAACCCAACTTCAGAAACGGCAACTATTACCAGGGCTTTGATGAAGCGGTAGACAGGATCATCGAGGCGTCGAAAGGCGAATACAAAGGAACCCCCAACAGACGGGATGATTCCAGCAATGCACCCGGATTGGTGATACTGCTCATTATTATTGTCGTGATCATTTCCATCCTGCGTAACCGTGGTGGCGGTGGTGGTGGCGGCACGACTATCAGCCGTCGTGGATGGGGCGGATGGATCGGCCCAATGGGTGGCTTTGGCGGCTTTGGCGGTGGTAGCCGTGGAGGCAGCTGGGGCGGTGGCGGAGGAGGCGGCTTTGGCGGCTTCGGTGGTGGTTCCGGCAGCGGCGGTGGCGCCAGCGGTAACTGGTAAAATATTCAAAAGGGGGGTCTTGAAAAGAATGACATCCTGATCACTTTCCTGAAGCAATACCTGTTTGTTCCAGGTATTCAAAATATGGGCTGACCAAAAAATGGTCAGCCCATATTTTTTATGGTACCTGATGGGAATATATCTCTGGTGGGGCAGCCTCCTTATAATGAAAAATATCTCCCATTCTTCCGGGTCCATTAATATGTTACTTTTCATCCAACGGGAACCATACGTTCACACGGGTACCTGATGGCTGATTTTCTTCATCATACAGGTCTTCAATATTAAAGGTCACATCCAGATTGAATCGCTTGTTATACAAAGCCAGCCTATCGCGCGTGATCTGGATCCCCCTGGAATGATGCTCCTCTCCCGCCTGCTGTTTTAAGGCTGCTGACCTTTGCCTGCCAATACCATTGTCTTCTATGGTACACTGCACACGATCTATCTGCTTCGTAAATATTATCCTTACTATCCCCTTTTCCTTTTTATGTAACAATCCGTGCCAGATGGCATTCTCTACAAATGGCTGGAGGATCATTGTCGGGATATCTGTAAAATCAGGATCCAACTCTTCGTCTATATGGATATCACAATCAAATTGATCGGCAAAGCGAAGCTTTTCCAGCTCCATATAATTTTCCAGCATCCTGATCTCCTTTGCAATGGGAATGCTGTTCAGCTGTGAACTATCCAATACATTCCTGATCAGCCTTGCAAAACGCCCGAGGTATGAGAGTGCCTGTTCTGTTTCGCTTTTCATCATGAATGTCTGAATAGAGTTCAGGGCATTGAAAATGAAGTGGGGGTTCATTTGTGCTCTCAGGGCCTTCATTTCCAGCTGGGCTATCTGGTGCTCTATCTCAGTGCGCCTGCGCGCCTCTCTTTTGATGAGGTAGATCCTGATCCTGAAATAAGTGTAAATAACGGCGATGATCAGTAACAGGCCGAGTAACCTGAACCAGGTGGTTTGCCAGAATGCCGGCATGATATTAAAGTACAAAGTCGTTACCCCCGACGAAAAAGTTCCTGCGGTATTCATACTTCGCACCCTGAATACATAGTTGCCGGGAGACAGGTTGGTATACCTTGCTACCAACACCCCATTCGCCTGCACCCAGTCTTCATCTACCCCATCCAGCTGATAAAAGTACTGGATGGCTTCATGGTGGTATTGCAGGCTTTTAAATTCTATGTTGATAAAGTTCTGACGGTGATTCAATGCCAGCGGCGCCGCTTTGTCAAACAGGGTATTCAGCTGTATGCTACTGTCCATCGCCCTGAAACTGATGATTGTCACTTCAGGAGGGGAAGGTGCCACCTTCAGGGCAGCCGTGTCTAATATTACGAAGTGATCTGAAGCACCTATCATCAATCGCCCGTCCGCCAGCCGTACAATCCGTCTTCTTACCTTCCGGTTGTTGTCAATGATCTGCTCTGTCTGTACAAAGGTTTCCAGTCCAAAGTTCCTCCTGTTAAAACGATAAAAGCCATAAGGTGTAGTAAACCATAATCCCTTAGTGCCAGACGATAACATACTCAGTACCCATTCGTCAAAGAGCGCATCATTGATCAGGAGCGGATTGGCAGTATGACTCAGGATATTATATATCCAGAGGCCATGTTCTGTACCGGCTACCAGCGTGGAGTCGTCCAGCAATTCAAGACAGGTAATGTTACTAACGGATAACTGGCCATGCGCAAACAGCTCTCTCGACACGATCTTCTGCGAGATATGATCATACCTGATCAGGCCAGCATCACTGGTCGCCAGCCATAAAATACTGTCTCCCTGCCTGGCTATATCCATGATGGTGATAGGATGCCGGATCTTGTTCAGCAGGTTCCGGCAAACCATAAAAGTATCTGTGGCAGGATTCCAGCGTACCAGCCCATTCTTATATAACCCTATCCATACGGACGTGTCGCTTTCCGGCAATAGGGTCATGAGTGTCTGATTGCCAAACACATCTTTGTGCTTATGAGCAGCAAACTTCCCCCGGCGGGGATCAAATATTGAAAGCCAGCCATTCTCCTGCCCTATCAGTACATTACCATCCGGCATCTGCGCAAAGCTCCATACCAGTCCTTTTTCTTCAGGAATTTCCGACAGGAATTGTTTCTTCAATTGCAGGGAGGGGTTCAGCCAGCTGAAGCCCTTGCCCCAGTAACCCGCATAGATATTTCCTTCGTTATCCTGGAAAAGATCAGTGACTTCCGCCTGGGGTAATTTAGCATGGGGATTTCGCTGATCCATGATACGAAATGCCTGATCAGGTGGATTCAGAATATTCAATCCCCTGTCAGTGCCTATCCATAGCCGGCCATCTCTGTCGTTTAAAAAGCAGTTGACTTCAAAGTCATAGTGGAGTCTTTTGTCGTCTTCATTATTTGCGCGGATGTTGACGTGGAAATTGTTGTTCTTTTCATCATAACGGTAAATGCCTCCCTGTTCGGTAGCTACCCAGATCTGCCTGTCCTTATCTTCGGTAATGTCAGTGACCATATTCCCTTCCGGAGGTTTATTGATCCTGAAAGGCCAGGCCTTCAACTGGTTTTGTGCGGGCAGATAACAGTATAATGTGTCGTCAAGTCTACCGCCGGCCCACAACCGTTCGCGGCTGTCTATGAAAAACTGCTTCACGCTGGTTGGTAGATTGAGCAGGGGAATATGCAGGGGATTGTTATCACGGCCATATAGGTGTTTGCGGTCGGCACTTAGCATATAGATTCCCTTCTTTCCGCTGATCCAGAGGTTGCCGGCACTATCTTCAGCGATGGCACTGTACATTTCTTGTCGTGCTGCCTCAGGTACTTCTTTAGGAATGACAAAGGACGCTGAGTTTTCGTTGTAGCGGTACAATCCTTCCTGGGTAGTAACCCAAATGACGCCTGCATGATCCTGTATGATATGACTACAATATACATTACCGATGCCGGCAGGGAGCATATCCATTTTCAGGACTTTTACTTTGGATGTAGCAGGATCATAGAACCTGATGTTATCAGGTGCCCCCATCCAGATCCTCCCTTTTTTATCTTCACAGAGGCAGATGTCATCATAATAAATAGACCCCGGCACTTTGTCAAAACTGGCAATGGTGATCAGGTTACTCCCGTCATAACGTTGCAGGGCGGTACTGGCGATCCAGATAAACCCCTTATGGTCCTGTAAGACAGCAGATACATGATTGCTGGCCAGGCCGTCGCTAAGATCCAGGTGTTGGAATGAATATGACAATGTTGACTCCTGTGCATGCACAGGGTAGCCATATATTGTAAGCAGCCAATATATAAAAACAGCAATACGGTATTGCACATTCATAAAGGTGGGGAAAAACTAAAAGTAACTAATATTACTGAACACCTACAGCCAGCTTATATTTTTCCTCGTCAAAGGCCTTTTCACTTTTGGCCATCACGATAGTAGCTACCCCGTTTCCGATCAGGTTAGTGATGGCCCGGGCTTCGCTCATGAAGCGGTCCACCCCTATCAGCAATGCAAGTCCGCCGGCGGGTATTACCTTGATCACGGCCAATGTAGAAGCGAGTACGATAAAACCGCTGCCGGTTACGCCGGCTGCACCTTTGGACGTGATCATGAGGATGCCGATAATGGTTAATTCCTGCCAGATGGTGAGGTCTACTTTTGCCGCCTGGGCCAGGAAGATCATAGACATACTGAGATAGATGCTGGTGCCATCCAGGTTAAAGGAATATCCTGCGGGGATGACGAGCCCCACCACTTCCTTATGACAACCCAGTTTTTCGAGTTTCTCCATGATACCTGGTAGTGCGGATTCAGAGCTGGATGTACCCAGTACGATCAGCAGTTCATTACTGATAAACTTCAGGTATTTCCAGAGGCTGAATTTATACAGGTACGCGATTGTTCCCAATACGATGAAGATAAAAAGGAACATGGTCAGGTATACACAGAGCATAAGTGAGATCATGGGGTGCAGTGCTTTGAGGCCAAATTTACCAATGGTAAACGCCATGCCACCGAAAGCGCCGATAGGTGCCAGTTTCATAATAAACCTAAGCACATTGAAGAACACTTCTGATATGCGTTCAAAGGTATTGAGCAGGCCATCGCCTTTGCCATTCAGTTTGGTGATGCCGTAGCCAAACAGAATGGCGAATACCAGCACCTGGATAATTTCACCTTTGGCAAAGGCTTCGACTGCATTGGCGGGCACGATATGGAGCAGGAATTCCGTCCAGCTAAAACCGGCAGCGTCCTGTTGAATCTTCGCTGCTTTTTCAAGGTCGGCACCTGAGACGGCGGAAAAGTCCATGCCTTTGCCGGGCTTGAGGTAGTTAGCTACCACGAGGCCAATGGTAATGGCAAGGGTGGTAACTATTTCGAAGTAGAGTAGCGCTTTGCCTCCGACCTTTCCTACTTTCTTCATGTCGCCCATCCTGGCGATGCCCAGTACGATGGTGAGGAAGATGATGGGGGCAATCAGCATCTTGATCAGGTTGATGAAGATAGTACTGATCAGTTCTCCTGTTGGGGCTATTTGTGGATAATAGTGGCCTACAAGAATGCCGATGATGATAGCAATGATAACCTGGAAGTAGAGGTGGCGCGTTAGTTTTCTCATTGCATCAAGATAATAATTTCTTTCAACGAGCCACAGGGAATTTCTACATCCTTTGTCTATTGCAGCAGCGGCCACGGGTGATGCAAAAAAAAACACCTGATGCACATGCACCAGGTGTTTTTACTTATAAAAAGGTATATTATGCTTTTACAGCAGCGATACCTGGCAGGGTCTTTCCTTCGAAGAACTCCAGCATAGCACCACCACCTGTAGATACATAGCTTACTTTCTCAGCCAGGCCAAACTGGTTAACCGCAGCCACTGAGTCACCACCACCTACCAGAGAGAATGCACCCTGTGCGGTAGCCAGTACGATAGCATCAGCCACAGCTTTGGTACCATTCTGGAAAGCTTTCATTTCAAACACGCCCATAGGACCATTCCACAGGATGGTTTTGGACTGTTGGATAGTTTCGCTGAAGATAGCGACAGATTTAGGTCCGATATCCAGACCCATCCAACCAGCCGGGATGTTGTCATTGCTAACGGTCTGGGTGTTTGCATCGGCAGCAAATTTATCAGCTGCTACAGAGTCAACAGGCAGGATCAGCTGAACGCCTTTCGCCTTCGCCTTAGCGAGCAGTTCCAGCGCCAGATCCAGTTTCTCGTTTTCACACAGAGAGCTACCGATTTCTTTACCCTGCGCCTTCAGGAAGGTGTAAGCCATACCACCACCGATAATGATGTTATTTGCTTTTTCCATGAGGTTTTCGATGATCAGGATCTTGTCGCTCACCTTTGCACCACCCAGGATAGCGGTGAAGGGCTGTGCAGCACCATGCAGTACTTTCTCTGCGTTGCCTACTTCCGCTTCCATCAGCAGACCAAACATACGTTTGTCAGCAGGATAGAATTCAGCAATCACAGCTGTAGAAGCGTGTGCACGGTGGGCAGTACCGAATGCGTCGTTTACGTAAACGTCACCGAGTTTAGACAGTTTCTCTGCGAAGCCTTTATCACCCTTTTCTTCTTCTTTGTAGAAGCGCAGGTTTTCCAGCAGCAGTACTTCGCCTGGTTGCAGGGCAGCAGCCGCTTTTTCGGCTACTTCACCAATACAATCGCTGGCGAACTTCACGGTCACACCATCCAGTAATTTGATCAGGTGGTTAACCAGGTGTTTCAGAGAATATTTATCGGTAGGACCATCTTTAGGACGACCCAGGTGAGACATCAGGATTACGCTACCGCCATCAGCGAGGATCTTCTTGATGGTAGGAACAGCAGCGGTCATACGGGTATCATCGGTGATCTGGAATTGATCGTTCAGTGGCACGTTAAAGTCAACGCGCACTACTGCTTTATGACCTTTAAAGTTGAAATCGGAAAATTTACTCATTGGTTCTGTTTTACTCTCGGGTGAATAAACGATAAATGGTGAACAGTGAATGGTGGAAACAAATTTTCACCATTTACCATTCACCATTTACATCTTATGATCTATAAAGCTTATTTGCTGATCAGACCGGCGAAGTACTTAACGGTACGAACCAGCTGAGACACATAGCTCATTTCGTTGTCATACCATGATACAGTCTTAACCAGTTGTTTGTCGCCTACAGCAACGATCTTAGTTTGAGTAGCATCGAACAGGGAACCGAAAGTGATTCCGATGATGTCGCTGCTCACGATCTCGTCTGTAGTATAACCGAAAGATTCGTTAGAAGCAGCCTTCATAGCAGCGTTGATTTCTTCAACGGAAGTCTTCTTCTTCAGAACGGTAGTCAGTTCAGTCAGGGAACCAGTGATGGTTGGAACACGCTGTGCGTTACCATCCAGTTTACCTTTCAGGCTAGGCAGCACCAGACCGATAGCTTTAGCAGCACCAGTACTGTTAGGTACGATGTTAGCAGCAGCAGCACGTGCACGACGCAGGTCACCTTTAGCGTGAGGTGCATCCAGGGTATTCTGGTCGTTAGTGTAAGCGTGGATAGTGGTCATAACACCCAGCTCGATACCGTAGTTATCTTCCAGTACCTTCGCCATTGGCGCCAAACAGTTAGTAGTACATGAAGCACATGAAATGATAGTTTCGCTACCATCCAGGATGTCATGGTTTACGTTGAATACTACAGTCTTCAGGTCACCAGTTGCAGGAGCAGAGATAACAACTCTCTTAGCACCCGCCTTGATGTGAGCTTCAGCTTTGTCTTTATCAGCGAAGAAACCGGTTGATTCGATTACAACGTCAACACCGTGGTTACCCCAAGGAATTTGAGAAGGATCTTTTTGAGCGTAAATTTTCACCTCATGTCCGTTAACGGAGATAGCGTTATCGGAGTGTTGCACATCAGCATCGAAACGACCCTGAGCTGAATCGTATTTCAGCAGGTGAGCTAAAACTGCGGGACTTGTAAGGTCATTAATAGCTACCACGTCTATACCTGGCATATTGAAGATCTGGCGGTATACTAAACGGCCGATACGACCGAAACCATTAATACCGATTTTAAGATTAGTTCCCATTTTACACTGAGTTTGTTGAGATTGAAAAAAATTGATTGCGAAGTTACATGCTAGACGGGGATAAAGCAATAGAATTTTAAGTTAACGAAATTTTTTTTGGAAATATGAAAATCCCGCTTACCTTTGCAATCCTAAAATATGGAATCGCGCCATAGCTTTTAGATAAGCCGCGTTGGTCAATCGGCTAAGACGCCTCCCTTTCACGGAGGAATGACGGGTTCGACTCCCGTACGCGGTACCAGTAAAGAGGTTGCTCAATCGGGCAACCTTTTTTATTTTGTGCCGCATATGATTATACCTGAATCCCTGCTCCTGACTCATTGTATAACCACACCCAGCGTCCTGGTAGCCGCTTTGTTTTTACAAAACTCCGTCACATAAAAGCTGCGTTCTTATCCGTTGCCAATTCCATTGCCGCAGGAATTGCGCTGGTGATTGTTATCTATTTGTTTATCGAACTGTTTTTTACTTTTGACCAGACCAGTTCCTGGCCAGATTCCCGGGTCAGTTCTTTTTCAACTACCGTGCAGCATTCTTCTTACTATTACTGATCGTTTATGTGGCTGCAATTTCGCTCACTTTTTTCACGAAACTTAGGACCACAGTCGTATTTTCATTGATTTTGCTCATTGTTTATAGCTGTCTGATCTTCTCTGAAAAGCGCTATTTGGTCATTACTGGTTTCGATCGGGATACATTATCCTCCAGCTGGCCTTATTACGCACCTCCCATTTATGAATTGTTATACCCTTTTACACTGGCTGCCGGCTATTTCGTAATTTGCTACTTCATTGCCGTAAAGAAACATGCAAGCCAGCATCACTAAATACGAGTTTAAATCCGGACTACCCGTAGAATTCGAAATCATTCCACTGGATAAGCTGTATAGTCACCACGCTGACATGCTGACGACGCCACATCGTACCGGCTTCTATCACATCCTTTGGTTCCGGGAAGGCACTCCTGTTCATTGGGTAGACTTTGAGCCCATTCAAATACAACCCGGCACATTACTCTTTCTGAACAAAGACAGGGTACAGCGTTTCGATGTACAGGCCGACGCCGAAGGCTATGCCATCCTCTTCACTGCCGATTTCTTCAACAAAGACCTCAAATATCTCCATGGCAACATCCTATTCAACGACCTGATGAAGGTGGCCATGATCCATTTGTCCAATAATACCCGGCCCTTCAGTGAGCTGGTAGATCTCATGCAATGGGAACTCGCACATCTCAAAGATGCCGGCCAACCGGATATTTTGCACAACCTGCTGCATAATTTCCTGCTCTATGCAGAACGTGAATACCGCCAGCAAGCATTCACAGAACTGAAGAAAAACGCAGACCTGGATTATTTACTCCTATTCAGGGAAATGCTGGAAGTGCACTATCAAATACAAAAACAGGTACAGTTCTACGCCCGCGAACTCCTGGTCACAGAAAAGCGGCTAAATACCGCGACCTCCAATACGGTAGGCAAAACCCCAAAGGAAATGATTGACGACCGGGTCATGCTCGAAGCCAAACGCCTGCTCGCCCATACACACGGCACCATCAAGGAGATTGGCTACACTCTGGGCTACGAAGAGCCTACCAACTTCATCAAGTACTTCAAAAAGCATGATGGTCGTACACCTGTTGAATTCAGGGAACAATTCCTCAGGGAGTAAAAGTATCATACAATATCCCATTCCTACCTTTTCAGGGCATCCTATAAGCTGCAACTTTGCATTATGAAAGACAGCAAACAAAAGGTCATAGACCTCCTAAACAGCCTCGAAACTGGTGACGCAGCTCCGGTTGCCTATATCAATCCAGAAAAGTATACACAGCACAACCTCGCGATTGCCGATGGCCTCGCAGGCTTTGGTGCATTGGTGCAAAATAAACCGGCACAGGGTTTCAAAGTGAATATCGTACGCGCCTTCCAGGATGGCGATTATGTATTCACCCATACCGAATATGACTTCTTTGGTCCCAAAATCGGTTTCGACGTTTTCCGTTTTGAAGAAGACCGTATTGTAGAACACTGGGATAATTTACAGGAACCGGTATCACCTACCGCCAATGGACATTCCATGACGGATGGAGCGACAGCGATCACTGATCTGGACAAAACCACAGCCAATAAAGCATTTATACAGCGTTTTGTGGAAAAGTTCCTCGTAGAAGGCGATACAACGGTCATTCCTGATTACATCAAAGCTACCGGCTACATACAGCACAATCCTCATATCGCCGATGGGTTGGAAGGATTACAACAGGCATTGGCTTACTTTGCAGCCAATAAAATAGGGTTTAGCTATACTACTATCCACAAAGTGCTGGGAGAAGGCAACTTTGTACTGGTGATCAGCGAAGGCCAGATGGCAGGTGTACACAGTACATTCTATGACCTGTTCCGGGTGGAAGGTGGAAAGATTGCCGAACACTGGGATGTAATTGAGGCTATTCCCCCAGCTGATCAATGGAAAAATCAAAATGGAAAATTCGGTTTTAGATAAGTTATTAGATCATTTTGGATCTCACTCACAGATGGCTTTGGACCTTAGCCCACGCGAAAGGCTCAAAGCCATCCTGACCACCACACCTCCCCCACTGGCGGAGAAGGTACTGGCATTGACAGATGAATTATTCAGTCAGGAAACACGGCCGGCTGTAATAGTGAACGAACTATTGTGGAAAGGAGATATCACCACCCTTAAAGCAGATGCGATTGTAAATGCAGCGAATTCGCAGATGCTGGGTTGTTTCCACCCTTTTCACAAGTGTATTGACAATGCCATCCATTCAGTGGCAGGCCCCCGCTTACGGGAGGCCTGTTATCAACTCATGCTACAACAGGGACATGCAGCACCTACCGGGCAGGTGATGATTACACCGGGTTATTTTCTGCCTGCCAGGTATGTACTGCACACAGTAGGTCCCATTGTCGGACACAGGCAACCGACGCCTTTACAGGAACAACAACTGGCCACGTGTTACACCAATTGCCTGGAAATGGCAGCTGCTCATGGTGATATTGAAAGCATCGCATTTTGCTGTATATCCACCGGCGTGTTTGGCTATCCTCCTGAACTGGCAGCGAAAGTCGCTGTAAACACTGTACAAGATTGGTTAATAACACATCCGCATAGCCGCGTACAAAAGGTCATCTTCAATGTATTCAGCGACGCTGATTATCTGGTTTATCAAAAAGAATTAGCTGTATGGAAATTGGGAAATTGATCCGTGATGCCAAAGTTGTTTTGATTGGCGCAGGTGCTGGTATGAGTGCTGCAGCAGGCATAGACTATACTGACGCAGAAAGATTCCGGCAACTCTTTCCCGTCATGTATCGACGGGGCTTTCGTAACAACTACCAGTTAATGGGCTACCAGGGTTTATCTGAGGCGATCACCTGGGGATACCATGCCATGCATGTGCAAAACGTAGCTTACGATCACCAGCAGGCAACTGTATACCAGCAATTATTCTCTCTGGTAAAAGACAAGGAATACTTTGTCATCACTTCAAATGTGGATACTATGTTCGCGAAGAATGGCTTTGACACCGGGCGAATTTTTACACCACAGGGTAATTATAAGCTGATGCAATGTATGCATCCCTGCTCTGACGAAACATATGATACACGACCTATTCTGGATAGACTACTGGCACACCTCGATCCTTTAACACATGAGATTACAGATCCGGCTGTAATCCCCAGGTGCCCAAGGTGTGGTGGCGATATGTTCATGAATGTTCGTGGCGGCAAATGGTTTATTGAGAAACCCTACGAGCAGCAAAGAGCACGCTTTCAGGCATGGATACATCAGCATTTACACACACCGATGGTCATTATGGATATGGGTACCGGCTTTAATACCCCCGGTGTAATACGCTGGCCCATGGAGCAGATCACCTACCACAACCCCTCCGCTTATCTCCTTAGATTTAATCGTGACCATCCTGAAGTGCCTGCTGAAATCGCAGCCCGCTCTCATCAGATAAAAGGAAATATCAGCGAAATGCTTGCTATGCTATCGTAAAAGCTCCTATCGGCATATCACAGTACAGAATCAGGTATTTATACGCTACTGAATTATTTCAGGAGCTGGTAATTTTGGGGTGTTCGAATTCATAACCCCAATAATTACATCATGAACTTCACTAATCTTCAGGAACAGGTGATTCAAAAACCTGTCGTACAGGAACTACTCCTGTGGAACAAATTTTACACCAGCGCTGTGCTCAACTTTAACATGCAGGCACAGACTCAATCTAACTGGTGTTGGGCGGCTACCTCCAACAGCATATCTCATTTCTACTCTGCGTTATTAAATCCATGGTCACAGTGTAAAATTGCATCTGCCGAATTAGGACAAACCTGCTGCACATCGCCCGTACCCGGGCCTTGTAATGTACCCTGGTACCTGGATAAAGCACTCACCCGCACACAGAACTTTATCTCCATAAAAGGAGGTACCTTAACCTGGGAAGAGGTAAAAGCACAGATCGACGCTGGCCTTGTAGTAGGTACCCGCATTGGCTGGTCAGGCGGTGGTGGCCATTTTATGGCTATTTACGGTGTTTCTAAGATCCTTAATACAAAGTACTTCCATATTGACGATCCAATCTATGGGAAGAGCGTACTCACCGTTAGCCAGTTCTCTACTAACTACCAGGGTAGCGGTACATGGACACACAGTTACATCACCAAAAAACACTTTTACTTTATGTGGATCAAAGACCTGGTATTCAAACCAGAACTGCTCAAACCCATTCCTGAAGTGCGCCCCCTTATCCGCTTGCAGCACCCTGAACTGAAAGCTGACAAAACAGCTGCAGAGCTGGAACTGAGCTTTGCTCACCATACATATGTCGTAGGACTGAAAGATATAGACAAAGATTTTACAATCCCGGAAAGACCCAGTTCTCTCCGCGTGATAGAACTGGATCAAAAAAAACCTGTGGCACTCTACGACCTTGCTACTACTGCAGAAAATCCTGAAGTATTACAGGTGAACACAGATCATGACTACCTGCACCGCATAGAAAGTGGCATGGAGAAGATCAAATCCAGCCTGCAACAAAAAGAAATCGAAGGCGAAATGCGGGTAGTGAAATTCCCGGCGCTGAACCTCGAAGCACTGTGGTTGCACACAGATGGAAAAGAAAATGACCGATATTATTTACTGCGTCATTTTGGCCAGGAAGATACAGTGCTGAATGAAAGCAGTTTCAGAGAGTTAGTACTCAGACACAAGGCTGTCGCAGAAAGACAGGATGATTTGATGGGTGCTTAATTAAGTCATTCATTTTCAAAGCAGGTCCCTTTGTTGATTGCTGATGCCTATTGTATCGACAATCAACAAAGGGAGTTATTGTTTCCTGATAAGTTAACTTCATCGCGATCATTGATGCCATTTTTTTGTTAATAAATAATTATTCCCTAAACTTGTAATACCATATCATTATTCCTATTTGAAGACACTCATTAAAACCTATATTTTCTCCAAGGCCCAATTTTAGATACCCATTGGTCCCTTTACATTGATTATTAAATAGCATCCCATGAAATCCAGATTTTCCCTCGAACCTGCGAAGGGAGGCAAGCTGCTGCGCCTAACCCTGTTCGCCACCATCCTGACGATGGTCTCTCTTACACCCACGTATGCACAACGCTACAACTATGCAGAAGTTTTGCAAAAGTCAATGTTCTTTTACGAAGCACAACGTTCGGGAACTTTGCCTGCAGATAACCGCATTACCTGGCGAGGCAATTCCGCGCTCTCCGATGGTAGTGATGTAGGCGTAAATCTGACGGGCGGCTGGTATGATGCCGGCGACCACGTAAAGTTCAACTTCCCGATGGCTTTCTCTGCAACCATGCTGGCCTGGGGTGCGATTGATTTTGCCGATGGCTATAACACCTCTGGTCAGATGAAGTACCTGAAGAGTAATCTTCGCTTTGTAAATGATTATTTCATTCGCTGTCATACCGCACCAAACGAATTCTATGGTCAGGTAGGCAATGGTGGTACAGACCATGCATGGTGGGGCTCTGCCGAAGTGATGGCAATGACGCGACCTGCTTACAAGATCGATGCAACCCACCCGGGCTCTGACCTTGCTGCAGAAACAGCAGCTGCCATGGCTGCCGCCAGCATGGTGTTTAAAACAGACGATCCGGCTTACAGCGCCACGTTGCTCTCACACGCTATTCAGTTGTATAATTTTGCTGACACTTATCGTGGGGTATATTCTGCTGCCATCACAGATGCTGCCAGCTATTACAATTCTTTCAGTGGCTACAACGACGAACTGGTATGGGGCGCCATCTGGCTCTATCGTGCTACCGGCGATGCAGCATGGCTCGCCAAGGCAGAGACCTACTATGCAAATCTCTCTACCGAATCTCAGACCTCCATCAAATCTTACAAGTGGGGACTTGCCTGGGACGATAAGTCTACCGGCTGCTATGCACTGCTGGCCAGGCTTACCGGCAAGTCTCAATACAAAGAAGATATTGAAAGACACCTTGACTACTGGACCGATGGTTACAATGGAGCACGCATTAAATACACACCCGGCGGCCTCGCCTTCCTCGATGTATGGGGCGCGCTGAGATATGCTATCAATACAGGTTTCCTGGCTGCTTATTACAAGGACGCTGCTACTACAACAGCCAAAGGCACTAAGTACTACACCTTCGCACAGTCACAAATGAACTATGCACTGGGAAGCAATCCTAACAATCGTAGCTATGTATGTGGCTTTGGAAACAATCCGCCTGTAAAACCACACCACCGTACTGCGCATGGCTGCTGGACCAATAACCTGACAGGCCCTCCTGCGGAATCCAGGCATATCCTGTATGGTGCATTGGTAGGCGGTCCTAACAATGATGATTCCTATACTGATGATCGTAGCAATTATGTGAACAACGAGGTGGCTACTGACTATAATGCTGCATTCTCTGGTCTGGCAGCAAAGCTGGTACAGGATTTTGGAGGTACTCCGCTTGCTAACTTCCCGGTGGCAGAAACGCCTACCGGTGAATTCACTATTGAAGCAAAGATCAATGGTAGTGGCACTACTTATACCGAATGGTCTGTGTGGGTGAACAACCATACTGCATGGCCGGCACGTATTGCCTCTAAACATGTATTTCGCTTATTTATTAATATCTCAGAAGGTCTGACTGCCGGTTATAAGGCCACTGATTATGTCGTTTCTTCCAACAATGCAGATGTAACTTTTACACAATTACAACCCTGGGATACCACCCAGCACCTTTACTATACCCAGGTTACTTTCAACCCATCCATCAAGATCTGGCCAGGGGGTCAGGGAGAATCGAAGAAAGAATCCCAGATCCGCATCCGTCTTCCCTACGAAGCACCTGCCAGCGCATGGAACGTAGCAAATGACTGGTCTTCACAAGGCGTAGATGGTACATTGAAAGAGGTAAGCCACATTCCGCTCTATGTAAATGACCAGCTGGTATATGGCAGCACCCCGACACCTGCAGTAGTTGTACCCGTAACAGGTATCATGGTTACACCGGCTGTAGATACGCTGAACATCAATACTACCAGACAACTCACAGCCACTGTGTTACCAGCTGCCGCTACCAATAAATCTGTGACCTGGACTTCCGCCAATACAGCGATTGCCACTGTCAGCAGTACAGGTCTGGTAACTGCCCTCGCTCCTGGTAGTGCAGCCATCATTGCTACTACGGTCGATGGTGGGTTCAAAGATACCAGCTATATCTATGTCTCAAATGTAGTCGCACCTAAGCAGTATACGATCACTACAGCAATATCAGGTACCGGTGCGGTTGCACTCAGCCCTGCAGGAGGTACGTATACGGCAGGTACGATCGTTACACTGACTGCTACACCCGGTAATGGTTACCTTTTCAGCAACTGGAGCGGTGGTATAATTGACACGCTGAATCCTGTGACGGTGACCGTCAACAGTAACCTCGCTGTTACGGCGAACTTCAAGCAGTCTGTAAACACAGGTACCTGTGCGAATCCTGCTATAGTGGCTTTACCATTTGCGAAAGATGGTGCCGGTGAATTCTGCTATGTGATTACAGGAAATATCTCCTATATCAATTCATGGAATCTGTCTAAACTCGAAATCAATGGTACAGATTACACCAATACGTGGTCTAATAACTTACCAGCGAGAGTAAATGGTAATTACTATGTGCATTATGTAGGCGCTTATAACTGGTCTCATTTTGAAGCTGCCGGTACTGAGGCAGGCGCGAGAAAAGTTGCTGAAGAAAAAGCTATTACTGCTGCCATCTATCCTAACCCGGTTACACAGCATAGCTTTGCTATTCGTGTAGCAGATAAGGCGATTACAGATGTGATTGTAACAATGACAGATATGTCAGGCAGGGTCGTATTGAGAAAATCGGCGAAAGCAAACGAGACAATGACCATTCCATCTGCTATACCAACAGGCATTTATAGCGTGGAAGTAAGTACTAAGACAAAGAAAGTGATGAGCACTAAACTGATGATTCAGTAAGTAAAGGAGGTTGTATTGAAAGTAATCTGAAGAAGTGTACACTTACCCTACATCAGATTCCTTTCAATACAACCTCTGATTTTTTTAGGCTATTGACAGCACTATCTTACCGCGGGTTCTGCCTTCCAGTTGTTGTTGATGCGCCAGTTCGATCTGTGAAAAGTCGTACAGATTCAGGTTAGGTTGCAGGATGCCCTTACCCAGCCAGTCTGCCAGCACCTTCATATCTGCACCACTGGAGTGTACCAGGTAGAAGAAGGCATTCACATCTTTTGCCTTAGCCAGCTGCTGCATGTCTTCCTGAATACCATTCGGGATCTTAATATAAGTACCACCCTTTTTCACTGTTCTGATAGTAGTAGCAAAATCCTGGCTACGAATATTATCCATTACAAGATCTGCGTCTTTTACAATTTCATCTTCCTGTTGTGTTTTATAGTCAATATGTTCATCAGCACCGATGCTGAGGATATATGCTTTATTCGCAGCAGAAGAAGTACCAATAACATGCGCACCTATTTGTTTTGCAATCTGCACGGCAAAGTGCCCTACACCACCAGCAGCTGCAGTGATCAGCACTTTCTGACCAGGGGTTAGCTTACCCTGATGTACCAGCGCCTGATAAGCGGTAAGAGCCGCCAGGGTAGTCGCAGCAGCTGCTTCATGGGTAACATTTGCCGGCTTCAGTGCCAGGTGGGCAGCAGGTGCCGCTACATATTCAGCATAAGCTTTGCCATGGCCAGGGAAATTCACCATACCAAATACCTCGTCTCCCACTTTAAATTCCTTCACCTGGTCTCCTACAGCGGTAATCACCCCACTGATATCCCAACCCAGTATCACTGGCAACTGGTCTTTCAATCGGCCGGCTATGCCGGTGCCTCTATGTGTCTGAACGTCTACCGGGTTCACACTCAGCGCTTTTACCTGTACGAGCACTTCGTCTGCTTTGATGGTGGGAACAGGGAGTTCTACATATGTTAATTTCTCTTGCTCATTAAAACCGTTGATTATGATTGCTTTCATTTATTCTGTGTTTTTGGATTAATTTACAATGCAAAGATGCCATTAAGGGAGCGTGAGGGCATTGTAAAATTCAAGGTATTAAAAGTATGTTTTGAGGTTATGTTAATAGAAAACACCATACATCCGTTTAGTGTAAGTGCCGAGGAATTAGCAGCGTGGAGTCGTCGTCCGCATAAGCATAACTTCTTTGAACTGGTATATATTGAGAAAGGCACCGGCCGACAATGCATCAATGATCACAACATTGGTTATGGGGAAGGAAATATCTTTTTATTACCTCCGTTTGACTGTCACTCGTTCCAGATCCATACACCTACCCGGTTTATATTCATTCAGTTCAATGCACTCTTTTTTCAGAAAGATACCCACCAGTTAATGGATTATACAAACTGGTTCAATCACCTCCATTATATCATCAGCACGTACAACAGGCTGCCGGGAGATATTATTCACAGTGCGCAGGATAAGGCGTTGTTAATAAACCTGATCAAGGGCATAGAACATGATTACAGGACAAATCAGGATCCTGCCTGCACTATTATCAGGGCAAATATGTTTGCATTGCTTAATATACTAATGCGGAATTTTGAGAATGCTTTCAGAGAAAATAATCCTGTGACCGATAAGGCTGCTGGTGATATGCTACAGTATATTCAATACAACCTGTTCGACAATGAAAAGTTGCGTGTAGATGCACTGGCGAGTAAATTTAATCTCTCTGCCAATTATGTAAGTGAATATTTCAAAAAGAAAACGGGAGAAAGTCTGAAAGAGTTTATTCTCAAATCCCGTGTAAATGTAGCTTACAGCCGGATCCAGCATTCCGGCAAGTCGATGAAGGAAATAGCCTGGGACCTGGGCTTTACAGATGCAAGCCACCTGTCCAAGATGATTAAAAAATATTTTCCACCAGACCCGCAACAAGCTACCGGCAATACAACCAGCTGTATATCATCCTTATAAAAGGAGCTTTCTGGCAGCATCCAGGTGATCAGGTTTACCTGTAGTTATAATTCTGTCAATGCAGATAGCAGGTCCAGTGCTTTCTTGATCACATCCTTTTCTGCTGGTGTATATTTCTCCGATACCATGAGTGCCAGCCATTCTTCTCTTTCCCTGCGGGATAGCTCTACTTTTTGTTTGCCTTGTTTGGTAAGGGTCACCAGTGTTTTGCGGCCGTCAGAAGGGGCGCTTTTCCTGGAGATGTATTTCAGGCCTTCCATCCTGTTGAGGATCTGAGACATGAATTGGGAGGATATGTTCAGCTGACCACCCAGTTCGGAAGGAAAAGCTTCTTTCTGTGTCATGAGAATGCTCAACACATTGAATTCAGCGATAGATAATTGTTCCGGGTTGCTTATCTGCTTACGCAGGCGCCTGTTCATGATAGTGACCAGATTGCGGATTCCGTAAGCAATTTCTTCGTCCTGATTAGTAAACATAGCCTATTAAGTTAACTTTGCAAAGTTACTTTGGTACTATCATATAAACAAGGGAATTACCTACCTTGCAGCATCCAATTACTCAACTCAAATACTATCACATGAAATTCGCACTTGGAACCTTGCTTGCCATACCGGCAGCAGCGCTCTTTATGACCGCATGTAACAATCACTCGTCGTCGAACACTGATGCCACCCAAGACAGCACAAAAACACCTACTGTACAGGTAACGGATGTTACCATCGACGCCAGTGGTGTACCTCTGAAAAGCGTTGTCGCATTTAATGACGACACGGCTACCAAAAAACCGGTGATTGTAATCGTTCCGGAATGGTGGGGCCTGGATACACATGTAAAAAATGTAGCACAGCGACTGGCTGACCTCGGCTATTTTGCAGTGGGTCTGGATATGTACGGTAATGGTAAACTGGCTGACAATCCTGATTCTGCAAAAGCATGGGCAACTCCTTTTTACGCTAATCCTAAGATGGCGTATGACCGTATTGCAGCAGCTATTGCAAAAGCAAAGACGTATGCACAGGTAGATACTTCACGTATTGCAGCCATCGGCTTCTGCTTTGGTGGTAGCTGTGTACTGAATGCAGCACGCCTGGGTATGCCACTGAAAGGGATCGTGAGTTTCCACGGAGGCCTGGCTACTTCCCTGCCTATTACCAAGGAGTTGTTCACCGCATCGGCACTGATCTGCCATGGAGGTGCTGACAAATTCGTATCTCCTGAAGAGGTAGCTACTTTCAAAAAACAAATGGACTCTGCAGGAGTAAAATATGTATTCAAGGAGTATGCAAATGCAACACATGCATTTACCAATCCTGCGGCAACAGCTACCGGTAAGAAATTCAACATGCCAATTGAATACAATGCTGCGGCTGATACAGCCAGCTGGAATGACATGAAGGCTTTTCTGGGTGCTGAATTGAAATAATCTTAAGGGGCCTGTATCTTATATCCGGATACGGGCCCTTTTTCTCGTGAACTTGTTTTCATTCCCCGCTTTCCTTTTCATATCATTGCCGCCCTTCACTATAGCATTGATTATCAACATAAAATAAAATACTCCATCGCCAACACATCATTATGCCCTAACTTTGCAAAGCCAATTAGGACTTAAAGATCAAATTCATGCGCGATAAGATTATCAGGGTCAATTACTATAAATTGGTGATTGCCTCGTGTTTTGCTGGTTTACTTTCGGCCATCCTGGCCAGTGTTTTGAAGCATATTACAGAGTATTACGAAGACCATTTCTTTGAATCGATCAGACCTTACTCCTTCCTCTTTATTATTTTTCCGCTGATCGGCCTGGTGCTGATTCATGTATTACGCAAATACGCTTTCCGAAAGAAACCAAATAAAGGTATTAAAGAGATTTACCTCACAATTGATACCCGCCGTAATGAACTTCCGGCGTATAAGATCCCATCTCACTTTATTAATGGTTTTCTGACAGTCATCTTTGGAGGTTCAACCGGTGTTGAAGTGTCTACAGTTGTATCTACTGCTACCATTGGTGCCGTAACCAGACAAAAAGCAGGCATTGCTAACAGGTATAAAACAGAATTAATCTGTGCAGGTGTTGCAGGCGGCCTCACGGCTTTGTTCGGTAGTCCTTTTGTAGGGATGCTGTTTGCCCTTGAAGTGATCGCTAAGAAAGTTTCCAAAACAATTTTGATCAGTACGGGTATTGCAGTAATAGTAGGATGGGGATGGTTACTTTTATTCCATGAGCACGCTTTATTCGGTTTAAGTGCATTTCCATGGAGATGGCAGGCGGTGCCTTATATGATCGGCATGAGTGTGATAGCAGGAGCCATTTCTGTATTTTTCACCAGGACAGTAATCGGCATCAAGCACCGTTTTGCTGTTATGAAAAGTGAATATGTGCGTATCGGTCTGGGGGCAGCCATTGTCGGTCTGGGGATCTTTGTATTCCCTCACTTGTTTGGAGATAGCTATATGGGAGTTAAATCAATGATCGAACAATCCAGCCATGCACCGCTCTCCTTTACCTTCGCATTGACCATTCTGGGTATCGTGATCCTGAAACCGATCATCTCTTCAGTGACACTGGGTGCCGGCGGTGATGGGGGGGTGTTCGCGCCGAGTATCGTCGTTGGCGCTTTGCTGGGTCTGCTGGTCGCCCTGACATGTAACCAGTTTTTACATACACAACTGGTGGTGAGCAACTTTATCATTCTTGGTATTGCAGCAGTGTTAAGTGGCGCCATTCATGCACCACTTACATCTTCTTCGCTGGCAGTACGCTTGTCGGGCAGTTTTATACTGACATTTCCTATTTTAATCGCCAGCCTGGTAGCCCGCTATACTGCCGGGAAGATATATCCTTATACTGTTTACAGCTATAAGGACCAACATTAATAACCGTAGCCTAGCTGATCGGAACGCCGCTCCCCAAGTACACGGTAATCCATTTTGTCCAACGCATCGGTTACTTTAGGTCTGTCTTTGTAGATGGATTTGTGCTGGAAGTTGTAAAATGCCAGTCCGGTGTGAAAGAAGAATCCACAATAGACAACCACCCTTAAGACTTTCAGCGCCACTGCCTTTTTTGAGATCAGCCATTCGTAGCAATAGAAGCTGTAGATCATGGGCAGTGGCAATAAGATGTAGAAGGTATGTGAAGAAGGCCCTTTGATAGAAAAGAAAAAGCTGCAGAACAGTAACCCATAGGAGCAGATATTCAGCCAGCGCAATTTTTTCCACTCCTCGTTCTCTGTTTTAATAAAGAACCCGATAATTAACAATCCCACCTGTAGAAAACCAATTACCAACAGGAATACAATAAAAGGAATCATCCAGTAATGGGATTGGAAAATGACTTCTTTGTCATGAGAATCGCCCAGTACATAAGGCACTTCGTACGTAGCAAAGGACAGGTAACGTAGTAAAATGGTAACGATATTGCCGAAATTACTCCAGTTGAAAACGATATTCTCCCCTACTTTACCAGCCATCGGATCGGGGTGCAACCAGGTTGGAATGAGGGTGAGTAAGCCCATCAATCCGCCCAGCAGATAAAAAAGGATTGCCTTTTTATTGGTAGACTTTACCGTATAAGCCATAGCCACCAGGGTATATGGTACCATCAGCACCCATGACATATGCAACTGCATGATGAAGGTAGTAGTGATCCCCATAATGAAATAGGCCAGCCCTGGTTTGATCAGCTTTTCAGTATAAATAGGCAGCAATTCCAGCACGGCAATGAAGAAGGGGATAGAGAAAACCAGTACGTAGGAAGGATTCACGACCCTGGTGCTATAATATAATGTCCAGGGAGTGGTCATACACAGGATCCAGACGATCCATTCCGGCACCCCTTTCACTCTTTTGGTAATGTACCATGCCAGCATACATAAGCTACTGAACGATAAGACATTCAAAATAAGGGTAGGCAATTCCGGCAGTTTCCAGAGATAAAATGGTAATGCGACTAACAGGCCCTGCAGGGCACCGGGAATCTGTGTGTGAGTATATACAACGTCAGGGCCATAAAAGGGCCAGGTGCCGGTAGTATAAGACTTCAACCCAATCAGGTAGATCTGCAGTTCATCTGCAAACCAAAATTCCGCACATAGGCCATAAATCAGCCTGAACATAAACAAACCTGCCAGCAGCAGATACAATTTCTTTTTCTCCATTATTAAGTATGACAGCGTAGGAGAACAAAAGTTAAATGGATGACATAGGGATTTCAAAACCGGGATAGCCAGTTTTTTTTGATTTCGTATCAAAGTAACACATTTCTACGATGTCATTATATAGACCATATTAAAAAAACCACTTTTTCCTCATCAAAATAAACCATCATGAAGCACACATTCATGACACTGGCAGTAGCAATGATCGCTTTGACCAGCTGTAGTAAAGAATCCACGCAACAGGCAGCGACCCCTGCCTCCGCAATCGCTGGCAGTGCGGAAGCAAACGCAGCAGCATCCACTATTTCGTTTAGCGGGTATACCTGGACGGTAAGAACCGAATCGGGCACCTCTGGTCCGGGACCTAATTACTGGAGTAATAGTTCCAGCAATGTATGGGTAGATAGTAATGGCTTTCTCCACCTGAAGATCAGAAAAGATGCCAGCACGGGCAGATGGCTTTGTTCAGAAGTAACGACTAACCAATCCTTTGGTTATGGAACGTATGTATGGCAGGTAGAAGGCCGGGTAGATTCGCTGGACAGGAACATCGTTTTCGGTTTGTTTAATTACAATGCCGGAGATGACGGGCACCATGAAATGGATATTGAATTTGCCCGTTGGGGAAATAATGCCTGGCCTAATTATAACTATACCGTGTATCCCCAGACGGGTAGCGGGAATGCCAATTATACTGCCGAGCTGAAGCTGAATGGTACTTATAGTACGTATCGATTTGTACGGAATAGTAAAAGCGTTTCTTTTACCGGGTTTCATGGTCATACACAGGCAGCTGTGAATGCCTTTTTTCCATGGACGACACCAGCAGGGTATAATGTGAGTACCATAGCGATGCCGGTGCACATGAATCTTTGGTTGTTTAATGGCAATGCACCGTCAAATGCCAAAGAAGTGGAACTGATTGTCCATTCATTCACTTTTACAGCGCTTTAGTAGTAATAGGATCAAAACCAGGGCCGGCCTTCAGACAGCCGGCCCATTTATTTTTCAAGAAAATAGCTGGCTTGTTATAAGGGGAAACTGTTTCTTTATTCAGAAGTGTCAGCAATCATTTCGTCTGGTATTAGTACCTCCGCTTTATCGAAACGACACTATCTACACATTATAGATCTCCTCGATGATCTCCTTGTACTTTTCCAGTACCACCTTCCTCTTCAAACTCATTTTCGGTGTCATCTCACCCCCCTCCACGCTCCACTCATCTGGCAGCAAAGCGAATTTCCGTACCTGCTCCACGTGATTAAACCGGGCATTATATCCTTCCAGCACTTCATGGTACTTTTCCAACACTTTCGGTTCTTTAATAGCTGCTTCATTGGTTGTAAAAGTAATCCCCTGCTGCTGCATCCATTGTTTTAAATAAGGGAAAGCAGGGACGATCAGGGCACTTACAAACTTTCTGTCAGCGCCTATGACCATCATCTGTTCGATAAAAGGATCTTCTTTACATTTATTTTCAATCGGCTGAGGTGCTACATATTTTCCCCCACTGGTCTTAAATAATTCCTTTTTACGGTCTGTAATCTTCAGGAACTGGCCTTCCTGGAGGATACCAATATCCCCAGTCAGTAACCAGCCATCTTTTACCACCTCTGCGGTCAGGTCGGGTCGCTTGTAATAACCGACCATTACAGAATCGCCTTTAACGCAGATTTCCCCGTCTTCAGCAAGTTTTACCTGAAGTCCTTGCAACACAGGTCCTACGGTGCCAAATCTGACCTCCTTTCGGGTATTTACGCTAATGACAGGACTATTCTCTGTCGGACCATATCCCTCGTATACGGGGATCTTAGCGGCCCAGAAAATGCGTAGTAATTTTTCCTGGCAGGCAGCACCGCCTGTCACGATAAAATCTACTTTGCCACCGAGGGCAGCCCTCCATTTACTAAAAATGAGTTTATCGGCCAGTGCGAGCTGGAGATTGTACCAGGCGCCGCCGCTTTTTATATTATCATAGCGGGTGGCCAGGCCTACAGCCCAGAAGAATAAAGTCTTTTTGATACCAGTGAGTTTATTCCCGGTAGCAAGGATCTTATCATATACTTTTTCAAGGAGACGGGGTACGGTAGTAAAGCCGTCCGGTTTGATTTCTCTGAGGTTATCGGCGATGGTATCCAGGCTTTCAGCGTAGTAGATGCTGGTACCACTGTAGAAGTAGATGTAAGTGACACACTTCTCGAAAATATGGTTCAGCGGAAGGAAACTGAGTGCTTTTTTAGCGGGATCGTCGTTGAAAGGGAACGAGACCTTGCCCATAAAGGCATTACTCACAATGTTATGATGACTCAGCATGACTCCTTTGGGCGTACCGGTGGTACCGGAGGTATAGATGATGGTAGCGAGTTGCCGGGGCGATATTCCTGCTTTGACGGTCTGGACTTTCTCCAGCAGTTCGGGTGTCGCCATGTTGGTGACAGCCGACCAATGCGACACGCCGGGTACCTGGTCGAAGGTATAGATCCCTTTCAGGTAAGGCAATTGGGGGCGTATGCTATTGATCTTATCAAATAATTCCTGGTTACCGATGAAAATGTACTTCACTTCGGCGTCATTGAGGATAAATTCCAGTTCCAGGAGGCTGGTGGTGGGGTAAAGCGGTACGAGGACCGCTCCGGTTTGCTGAACGGCCAGATCGGTAAAGATCCATTCTGGCCGGTTGGAGCTGATGATAGCAATTTTGTCTGCTCCGGCGGCAGAGCCATCGTTGCCACTCACACCCAGTTGCAGTAACCCGGCACTGAATTTATCGGAAATTTCTCTTACGAAAGCGGTGCTGTAGCGGGTCCAGGTGCCATTCACCTTGGCGGCCAGCATGTCTTCTTTAGGGAATTTTTCCAGTTGATAGTCTACGGCATCGAACAGCCGGTCCTTACGTGAATGCATCATAAACGTGAAAATGCGAAAATACCCACAAGTTTTTTGAAAAAAATTTTGAATTATTAAATAATTGTCTACCTTTGCAATCCCAATCGCGAAATGCCGCGTTGGTCAATCGGCTAAGACGCCTCCCTTTCACGGAGGAATGACGGGTTCGACTCCCGTACGCGGTACAATAACAAAAAGGAACATCTTTCGATGTTCCTTTTTCTATTTAATATCTCTGCTTTATAAATCTTAATCCCCTTTATTACTTATCCAGCAAATCTTGCATAAGATCCGGCAGAGAGATAGCAATCACCCCTTCACTTAGCGTGAACCTTTCATGACCTGAGTAAATTACATAACGCTTATCTGCCTTTATATCTTCACAAGCAATATAAAAGCCTTTCGATAGAGTAGGTGCGGAACTACGTTTAATTTCTATTGCCCATTTCTCATTGCCGGAAAAATCAAGAACTAGATCAATTTCCGCACCATTGGATGTACGATAGAAAAATGGTAATGTTCCTGATGGTATTACTGATAAAATATTTTCAACAACAAAACCTTCCCAGCTACCGCCAGTAACCGGATGGCCAAGCAAATCATTATAGGCGGAAATATTAAGTAAGGCATGGGTAATACCACTGTCACGAATATAAACCTTGGGGGCTTTTACAAGACGTTTACCGATGTTTGAAGTCCAGGGTTGTAGACGTCTGACTAGTAAAAGATCGCACATTAAATCAAGATAGCGCCCGATTGTTGTAACAGAAACTTCCAGATTATTAGCTAGTTGAGAAGCATTAATAATACCAGCCTGATTATGAGCTAACATGGTCCAGAACCGCCCTAATGTTTGCGCCGGAATGCGGGGGCCTAATTGCGGTATATCACGCTCAAGGTATGTTTTGATAAAGTCTTGCCGCCATTCAATACTATCAGCGTCTGATGTTGCTAATAGACTTTCGGGAAAACCACCCCTTAACCAAAGCTCATTAATTTTCTCTGGCTGCCGGTTTGCATATTCCAGTACATCAATGCCCTGCAGTTCTATATAAGCAATTCTTCCTGCAAGTGATTCACTGGATTGTTGCAGTAAGTCAATCGAAGCAGAACCTAAAAATAGAAATTGCCCTGCTTTGTTACCTTTTCGTCTCTCTTTGTCAATAATTCCACGTAAAGGAGCGAAGATATCTGGCTTACGCTGTACCTCATCCAAAATAATAAGGCGATCCCTGTTTTCTGCATGAAACACAGCTATATCATGAACTTTTACCAGATCAAGAGGATTTTCCAGATCGAGATATACAGAAGATATTGACTCAGCAATATCTAAGGCAATGGTTGTCTTGCCCACCTGACGTGGCCCCATTAAAGCAACTGCGGGGCTTCGCTTTAATGCATTTTGGATTTTGACTTCTAATCTCCTTTTAATCATCCATGCAAATTTAACATTTAATGTTAAATTTGCATGGTAAAAATTGAAATCAAACAGTCTTTATTTTTTCTAATATCTCTACATCCACTTTATCAACACAATAAATAACAAAACGCCAAAATATCAAATTGTTCTGTTTTGTTTTTCAAGCTCAAATTGTTCATTTTCCAGTCCACAATACAGCATCATGTTGGCTCATCTATTATAAATAATCCTGAAATTGTACATCCAACAGTTCGACTTCCGTCTCCTTCCCTGTACGAAGTTAGAAAGGTCACCTAATGGTGACCTTTTTGATTTTTATTCCCTCCCAAATCTCACCAGTGTTATATCCTCTTTTATTCCAATTAAAAACAATATCTTCCTCTTTTTTATAGCTCACTTGTTAAGAAATCCATCAGGTTTTTTTGAATTATTCCATTATTATCCTGACCAATTAATAAATCATTCAACGTAATCACATACTTAGGATAATTGTCTTCTATTTTTAACAGATTCCCGAATTCTCTGTTGGCAGTACTTTCATCCATAATAGTAAGACAAACCTGAACATAGATTTTAGCCCCATTTTTATCTGCAACAAAATCTATCTCTTTATCACCTAACTTCCCAACAAAGACTTTATAGTTTTGCTGTATTAAAAATAAGTAAACAGCATTCTCCATAAGTTTATGAATATCCGCACGTTGATTAAAACCAACAATTGCATTACGCAGACCCAGATCTTCAAAATAATACTTCTCACCGATTTCAAATATTTTCAGTCCCCCAATTTCTGATCTTACCACTTTATGTACAAAGAAGGTATTGCACAACGCTCGCAGATAGTTAATAGTTAACTGCGGAGAGATATCAACTCTTTGGGATTTAAGATACTTACTGATATTGCTGGCAGAAAATAAACTGCCTGTATTGTCTGCGAGATAAGTTACCAGATTTTCTAAAAATGAAACATTCCGGATATTCTCACGGGCTACAACGTCTTTTAACAAAATAGTGGAATAAACATTTCGCAGATATTCATAAGGTAGATCTTCCTGCAATCCGATATTGCTTAAAAAGGGCATTCCTCCATACCTGAGGTAAAGTATTAATGATTCGAATTTATTCTCAAGTTGGTGAAATTGCAGAAACTCCTGATAACTGAGACTATGGATATTAAATACTAAATATCTGCCAGACAAAAATGTAGCCAATTCACCTGATAGCATATTTGCATTACTACCCGTACAGTAAATATCACAAATACCCTTTGCCAGCAAACTACGAAGGGTTCTTTCAAATTCCTCTACTTCCTGTACTTCGTCTATGAAGAAATAATTATTGCCGCCAACTATAAATTTATCTTCAAGATAAGTGCTTAAATCAACATGGGTTTTAATGTGGATATAGTCATCCAGTTCCATATTAATGTAAATAATGTTAGCATTCTGATCAGTATTACGAATATGTTCCATTAATTGGAGCATCACATAACTTTTGCCCACCCTCCTTTGACCAGTCAACACTTTAATTACCTGCTTGTTAATGAATGGAATTACCCTTTCAGTATATAATGGTCTCTGTATAAGTTTCATGTATATCGTAAACTTTATACAAAATTACTAAAGTTTCATGTATATCGTAAATACAAATTATTATCTCAGCAAGCATTAAATAAATTGACCATTTTTTCACATTATTATATATATACAAATTACCATTCAAAAATCAAGGAATTGATAAACAGACAGTTACGATAATTACATAAATGTATTTTGCTTGCAAATCGAACATTTTGTGTAATAGTTCCAAGGAAGATAGCATGTTCAAACAATAATAATATCCACTCTATCCAAAGGATTGCTTATAGATTAAGGGATATTCAGCCCACAAATAGATTCAAGCTCTATCTGGAACAGAGCATTACTCAGGCCGCTAACAATGTGGTTGTATTCGCGGATGAACTGATAAATTCATAAAATCCCCCATCCAATAGTTCGACTGCCGTCTCTATCCCTGTACGAAAGAAAAAGGTTGTCCAATTTGAGCAACCTTTTTTATTTCCATTCACTCCTACCAGTCTCTAATTGTTAATGGGCAGATTTTTTGTTTAGAAACATTTCTTCCCAAATATCCAAATCAAGTGCAGTTTCCTCTTTTTCATCATCGAAGACAATCCAACACCCACATTTGCGAGCTAAAGACCACAACTGGTCAATTTCTTCCTGCGTAAGAACATGATGTCCATAACGTTTATCACCTCCATTTATAATATGCCAAAGCACATGAATAACCGGCGCTTGCTACCTGCAAATCTAAACCTGTCGCTGCTGTTATATCTAAGTTCACTTTAAAACACCCCGATACACCAAATCTCCATACGTATATGTAACAATTGTTACAGTCATTCTCATTTTCATACCGGATTTTTACATCTAGCTAATGAGAATATGATGAATAAAATAACAAAAAACTGGAACCTCTTCAGGATCATCCGGCTGATCGCCGGTATATTGCTAATCGGTATCGCAATACTGACAAAACTTGTGATCCTCGCCATATTTGGCGTTATGATCATTATCCAGGCATTGGTCAATACTACCTGCTGCGATAGCTGTAACAATGGATCTTGCAATACCCGGTAAGGCACTCCTTTCGGGTTTTCCTGGCCACAAACCTGGTCTATCTGACAATCCTCCGGTAAAGTTTCCAGAACATCTTTTTTTGATGCAAAACCAGCTGCATGCCCAGGCTGCTTGTTTACGCGATCGGAAAAGAATTTACGTATTTGGGAACTTGTTCCATATCCCTAACGGATAGTTTCCCTCTTTGTAAACATCTCCTTCCAGGTATCTAAAGCAATCGCAGTTTCTTCAGTGTCGTTATCGAAAACAATCCAACACCCGCATTGCCTGACCCAATACCGTAACGCTTCAATTTCTGCCTGTGTAACATCATGATGCCCATAACGCGTTTCTCCTCCATTTATAATCCGCCAAAGGTCATACTCAAGATCCTGCATCCATCCTGCGTAAAACCCCTTTTCCGAAATGCCACTCATGACTTCAGCCAACAACAACTGGTTCATATCTAAATCTGTCCGCATCACCTAAATTTAAAAACAAAAGGGGCAATACAACCGTATTCCCCCTTCTTTATTTCCAGCCCTTCCAGGCTTATCATCCATATTAAAAATGATACAAGAACACCACATCCCCTACATAAGCAGGCTTCTTCTTATCCTTTATATTCAGCGTTGCTGTAATCACCACCTTTGTCACCCCCCTCAAATCTACGATCGACTTCAATTTCGCATTCAACTGTACTTCATCATTCACTAACACCGCCTGCCCAAACTTAAAACTCTCAATCCCATAGTTTATCTCCATCTTCACATTGCGGATGTCTGCAATCTGCTTCCACAAATAAGGAATTAATGACAAAGTCAGGTAACCATGCGCAATAGTCGCTTTAAATGGCCCCTCATTCTTTGCCTTTTCCTCATCGCAATGAATCCATTGATGATCAAGCGTTGCATCGGCAAATCGATTGATCTGTTCCTGATCTATTTTATGCCATTCCGAATTACCGATTTCTTTACCTTCGTACGCCTGATATTCAGCGAAACTATTGACGATGACCATAATTTTTCTTTAGTTATTAAAGTTAAAAGAAACTGGCGATTCACAGGATGTCACCAGGAAACGCGAATTTATAACTTACAACGCATATTTTCATAATACCTTTATATTGGGTGATCATCCCCCCCGGAAGACAACAAAATAGAGCTTCCACGCAATCACATTTGAATTAATTATCATAACTTATTGATCTTTAACGAGCTCATGAAAATCTACTTACCTTTACGCCAGGTTTTAAAAATACCGGGCGCCTTTTATGAGCTTCGTCCAAGTCAAAAGAACAGCACTCAGAACATTGAAGATTGCAGGCATTTCTATTGTATCTCTTTTCCTTTTATTATTCCTGCTTCCCATTCTCTTTCCATCAACTGTTTCCAATAAAATTAAAACATGGACAAACAACAGTATTACCGGTGATCTCAACTTTTCCAAAGCAAGATTGTCCTTCTTTAATCACTTCCCATCGCTGACCCTCACCCTCTACGATTGCAGCCTCAAGGGTGCCGCTCCTTTCGAGAAAGACACACTGATCGCCGCTGACGAAGTAGCCCTCGGCGTTAACCTTGCCAGCATTTTCTCCAGTGCCCTCAGCATTGATGAAATCTACCTGACCAAAGGGAATATCCACATAATGGTAGATGCTGCAGGCCATCCCAACTATAACGTCTACCAGGCCCGCCCTTCGTCTGATACAGCTAAAACAGATACCGGCAGCGCCTCTCTGAAAATTGCCCGCATCCAGCTGGAACAATGTAATATCATTTACGATGACCAGTCCCTCCCTCTCTATATCAAAGCTCAACAGGTGGACTACCTTGGGAAAGGCGACCTCAGCAAAGCCCAGTTTGATCTCTATTCCCACCTCCGGGCCTCGTCCTTCGATCTGGCCTATGGCAACACCCCTTATATCCAGAACAAAAAACTGGACGGGGAACTGATCACCCGGGTCAATACCAACTCGCTGGACCTGGTCTTTGAAAAAAATGACCTGAAAATAAACGAACTCCCTGTTCAGCTGAATGGGAAATTCGGATTCTTAAAAAATGGCTATGCCATGGATTTTAAACTCATCTCCAGGGAATCCAGCCTTAATGCCATCTTCAGCGCACTGCCACATGAATACACTACCTGGCTCGAAAAGACCCACATTGAAGGAGCCGCAGATGTAAATGCTACCCTCATTGGCCAATACATTGCGGGAACGAATACCATGCCTGACCTGACCTTTAATGTGCAGATCAGGAACGGAAGCATCTCCAATGAAAAAGCACCCGCTCCTGTAAAAAATCTGTTCCTCAACTTCCAGTCACAATTACGCCAACTGAACACCGATAGCCTCATTGTGAACATCGACTCTATTTTCTTCAATATCGACAAGGATTATTTCAGTGCTATCATGAAGTTAAAGGGCCTGACAACACCAGATGTGCATGTAAAATTGAATACTGATATAGACCTGGAAAAATGGAGCAAGGCCGTTGGCTTACAATCCTTCGAAATGAAAGGTCGCCTGCAGGCACACCTGCTGGCAGATGGCAGGTATGCAAAAGGTGTCGTATACCATGGCCTGCGCAAAAAGGCGGACACTGTTATTACCAGCATCCCGACATTTATGTTCCGGTCTTCCTTACATAATGGGTCTGTCAGGTATGCCTCCCTGCCCAGGCCTGTGGATCATATCAGCTTCGATATGCAGGCCTCCTGCCCCGATAGTAATTATGCACATGCAATATTTGCCATCAGCAATATCAATGTAAATGTGCTGAGTAACTATATCAAAGGATATTTCCAGGTCAGCAATGGCAACAGCCCTCTTGTCGATGCCAGCCTGGATGGCATCCTTCATCTGGACGACGTAAAACAATTCTATCCACTGGATAGTACCTCCCTGGCGGGTGACCTGCGTATCCACATCGTTACAAAAGGTAGTTATGTACCTGCAAAGAGATTATTCCCAGTCACCACCGCGACCCTGACGATGAACAATGGCGTGGTGCAGACAAAATACTATCCGGCCCCACTTGAAAAAATTAATATCGACGCAGCTATTACCAACTCCACAGGTACTTTCAAATCTTTAGATGTACAACTTAAACCTGTTTCCTTCGAATTTGAAAGACAACCATTTGTATTGAAAGCAGACCTCAATAACTTCGATAACCTGCGCTATAATATCACTTCCAATGGCAATATCGACCTGGGTAAGATCTATAAGGTATTTGCACCAAAAGGCTATGATGTAAAGGGGTTGATCAAAACCAACCTGTCACTCCGCGGTACGCAAAGTGATGCGATGGCGGGGCACTACAACAAGCTCTATAACAAAGGCTCCCTTATTGTAAAAGATATTACCTTATCATCAGACCTCTTTCCACTCCCCTTATATATCACGAATGGCGTATTTCGATTTGATCAGGATAAGATGTGGTTTGATCAGTTCAATGCTCGCTATGGCAAATCTGCCATTCAGCTGGATGGCTATTTAAGCAATGTGATCGGGTATGCCATGCTTAAAGATCAGGTGCTGCATGGCACCTTTGACCTGAAAAGTAATTATATACTGGTAGACGAGCTGATGGTTTACAATAGTCCATCTGCACCCACTGCCGCCCCTTCAGGGGTAGTGATGGTACCGGCTAACCTGGCACTTACCTTCAACGCCAACGCCGCACGTATCGAATTCAACGGTATCGGCATCAACGGCTTCCAGGGACAGCTGGTGATAGACAGCAGTTATCTCCAGCTGAACAAAACCAGCTTTAACATCATCGGTGCGCCTGTAGAGATGGATGCTAAATATACCAGTATCAATCCCCGAAAGGCAACTTTTGACTACCATATCAGTGCCGGTGAATTTGATATAAAACGCGCCTACAACGAGATCAGGCTCTTTCATGATATGGCTACCTCCGCAGCCAATGCGAGCGGGATTGTAGGTCTTGACTATCATTTAAGCGGGAGACTGGATGAAAACATGCACCCGGTTTATCCCTCCCTGAAAGGTGAAGGTGTATTATCGGTCAAAAAAGTAAAAATGAAAGGCTTCCGGTTATTCAATGCCGTAAGCAGCGCTACAGGAAAGGAAGATGTGAGAGACCCGGATCTTTCAAAGATCAATATCCGATCCAAGATCAATAATAATATCATTACGATTGACAGAACAAAGATGCGGGTAGCCGGCTTCCGCCCAAGGTTTGAAGGAGAAGTAAGTTTTGATGGGAAGTTAAACCTGAAAGGCCGCCTGGGACTGCCACCATTTGGGATACTGGGAATACCGTTCAGTATAACGGGTACACAAAGTAATCCAAAGGTTAAGTTGAAACGGGGAAGGGATAAAGATAAACTTGAGGAAACTGAAGACCCCGACGACCAGGATGAAGATTATCAAAAATAAAAAAGAGGAGTTATCATACCTGCGCATTTGTAAAATCTCCGGATAACAAGAGCCTGTATCAATAGAATGATACGGGCTCTTTTGCTTTTATAACCGGTACCATCTGCCAACCGCGCAATTTCATTACTAACCGTGAATTATTCCTACTCTTCTAGCGCATCCCTTCCACAAAATCCCTCCAAATACCTGCCCGTCCTCCATGGCATATATTTTTCCCTTCTACCAGTAACCTAAACTATCAATTATATGGGAAAAGATAAACATGGCAAATTCATACCACCAAAAGAAAAACCCACAGGCAATGGAGAGGGAACCGGTGTTAGCTATATGCTCGAGCCTGACGAAGATCTGGAGATCTCTGACAAATATCTGGAAAATGAAGAAGAGCTGCCTGCTGAATAATGTGATCATTCAAACCCTGCAACACAGGGGCGAGGTATTCCTCCCGGATAAAACACAAATGCTGGCAGCTAACTTAAGATATGCTTAACCTTAAAAATTTATCAAATGGAACTGCTTAAAGGATCTATGATCCATTCCAAACTGGACGATTTCTTTGCCACTATGTTATCTGAAATGTACTGGTCAGAAAAAAACCTGATCAATGTATTGACCACAATGGCCAATGCCGCTACAGAAACTGAATTGCAGGAAGCTTTTAATGCCCATAAAAGTGAAACAGAAACACATGTCCGGCGATTGGAGCAGGTGTTTACATTATTGGGTATTCCTGCCGAGCCTGTACCCAGTATAGGGTTACAAGGCCTGTTCGACGAAGGCTGGCAGGTAATAGATGAAACAGATGAAGGCTCCGCACAGCGGGACGTAGCACTGATCATCGCGGCACAAAAAGTAGAACACTATGAAATGTCCTGTTACGGCAGCCTGGTTACCCTGGCCAGAACCCTGGGACAAAAAGAAGCCGCAGACCTGCTGGCAGAGACATTGCAGGAAGAAAAAGAAACTGATGCCAAACTGACCATCATCGCTGAATCTCATATTAATGAGGAAGCAAGTCAGGAACCCGCTGCTGCAGGGCACTAAATGAGCTTGTATCAATGTAAAATGCCCCCCGGTATTGTCTAATATCCAGGGGGCATTTTTTTTGAACAAGAGAAACAGATCCATACCTCCTTTACGTGATAAATACAAATCTCTCAAAAGGAGAATGAATCGTGGATCAATTTATAATTTCTTAATAGAACTGATGCTAATCCCTCTAAAACAATCATCTGCACATTTCCTTTCTACATATCCCGCGTTTGATATCATTCCACTATTCTTCGCCTCAAAATACACATCAGCATCCTCCCTCTTCTTCAACCATTCCTTTTGTGCCCGCTCATACACATCATCCAGGGTCAACATCGTAGCACCATCAACGTGCGTTCCCAGGCTATCTGCCCCCTCTGTCCACTCCCTGACCACTACGGGCGAGCCGCCACTGGTGATGATCTGTTTAGCTACATAAGAACGCCCCACTACCTTACCATTCTGAATAGTCATTGTCGTGGCGGTACTTGACCCAACCCAACTACTGGTGATCACCACATACTCATAATTGTTCTTCGATGATGCCTTAAAAGCAACATAAACGTCCTTACTCCTGGTAAACTCATCACCATGCTCTATTTTACTACAGCTGGTAAACAAGAAGAGGGTCAATAAGAGGATAACCGGGTATACATTTCTCATTAATATAGGTTTAGAGATAAAACGGTGCACCAGCCACAGAAGTTACACCCCGGCCCGAAGCCTGATATTAACCTTTATTAAGATTTTCTCATATTTTTGCCGCTATGAAAAACGTACCATACATCCTGCTCTATATCCTGCTCGTCATTTTATGGAGCTGCCTGTTCTATAATTATTTTACAGTTGAAAAAAGTGGCTTTGCCATGTTGCTGTTATTTGGTGCAGCTGTTTTCTTTAGTGGAATATGGGCAGTACTGGCTTCACTCTCTCACAAGTGGATTGGCTGGAAAGGATATGGTATGCTATTGCTCCCTCCGGTTATCCTGGTTGTATTCATCTTAGGCGTAGATCAGACTACGTTCAAGTATGCATTGGGACTTACTGCCATCAGTGAACTCGTCTCTTTGGTAAAAGTCTACTTTCACAGGCGAAAGCTCCTTCGTAACTAATTTATATAGGAATTATTGCCAATTTTGTTTATTACATCCGTAAATCATACGCTGCAAGACGGTATCCGGATACTTACCTGCTTTACGGAACTTCTCTTTACCTGTTCCTTATATGAGGTCATGGACTATCTGTAGGTTTTAAACAACCTGTCCCAGATACTGGTATAAAAACCAAAATTATGCTTTACATCCCGGTGGTGATGATGATGAAATGTAGACGTTCCTAAATATTTAATCACCGGCCAGTTCCTCACCCGCCCGGGCAGCGGCTCTATGCCCAGATGCCCCGTCAGTCCGAAGATCACATTCACTACCAGGTAAACAATGATTGCATAAATATTAAACCCATATACCATCAGCAACAACAACCACAAACTACCAAATCCCATCGTCTCTACAGGATGCAATACAAACAGGTCTATCGGCTTCGGATCTATCGCTTCATGATGTAATTGGTGCACCGCTTTATACAAAAATGTCCGGTGTATGAAAATATGAAACACATACATCAACAGGTCCATCGCTATAAACAACGAGACAAAGTCAATCATCATCTCCCATGAGACCTGCATCCCAATCTTGATCCAACCATGCTCCCACAACCAAAACCCGCTATATGTTACCACCGTATTCAACACATTCGTCACCACACACATCCCCCATTCCTTTGCTGTATACCCTCCTTTATAAAAGAACTTCCCTATCACCAGCACTACACAGGTGATCATCACATTTTCAATAAAGAAAATAAGCCATACCCAGCCAATTGGCATATGCAACAAATATTGTAAAACGTTATTGATCATCTTCATTTCATCTCTTAGTGGATGGGTTGCCTTTAATTTACCGGGGGTAAAACTATTTCAAATATAAAATCTTTAAATTTATTACATGAAAAGACACCTGTTATACCTCTGCCTCCTGCTGTCAGCACACACTGCTTTCGCAGCCACACCCGCCGATACTACCGGCACCTGGATCGACCAGCTCAGAATCCTCCGGGATGCTATCTATCACCGGGATAAAGCAACCACTAAAACCTTTTTTACCTTCCCCTTCAAAGATGATCAATTCTGGGCATTCACCGCAACAAACCTCTATGATAAAAAATCGCCCGTCACCGAACAACTGTTCGATCGCTACTTCGACAAGATCTTTCCTAAACAATTCATCGACGCATTCCTGAAAATAAAAACAAAACAACTGTACGAAACCGGCGAGGATCAGACAAGACTCCAGACCGACGACCAAAAAGAATCTTATCTCCTGACCGCTAATTATGATAAAACGGAACAAACCGTATCCTTATCCTACATCGTCAATATCAAAGACAAAGAAGAACCTATCGAATATGCCATCACCTACATCTTTAAAATTGTAAAAGGAAAACTCAAATTCGACCATTCATTCATGGCAGGCTAACCCCCATGCCCACACAAATATTTTATCTAAATTTACCACATGAAAAAAACCATACTTTACCTCTGCCTTCTGCTGTCTACCCATACAGCACTCGCACCCTCCGACTCCACCGGTACCTGGATCGACCAGGTACGCACCCTTCGCGATGCCATCTACAAGAAAGATAAAGAAACCGCCAAAACCTTCTTTACCTTCCCTTACAACAACCCCGAATTCTGGTACATCTTCGACGTGCCTAAACTCGCCGAAAAAGAAGCACCACTCACCGGGGAATACTTCGATCGCTACTTCGACAAAATATTCGATAAGGCGTTCATTACCTCCTTCCTGAAAATAAAAACAAAAGACCTCTACGAAAAAGGTACCGCCCAAACAGCCGAACTGACAGACGATCAGAAAGAATTCTATAACATGGAAGCCACTTTCGACAAGACTGCCCAAACAGTTACGCTCCATCTCAGCGGTTACAATAAAAAAGCCGACCCCGAAACGGGCGGCGGCGAATACGCTATCTTCTACGTATTCAAAATACAATCCGGAAAACTAAAATTCGATAAGGTCTACATGGCTGGCTAATCACCCAAGTCCACTAACAAAAAAGCAGACCTCACGGTCTGCTTTTTTGTTAGCCAATTTCAATCAATCTTGGCCCCTGCTTTTTCGCTTCCTCCTTCTTAGGAATAGTCAACAGCAATAACCCATTCTCATACCTCGCATTAATCTTGTCCGCATCCACTACGTCTTTGGGCAGCTGAAAACTCCGCTTGAATGACTGATAACTAAATTCCCTCCGGGTATAATTTTCTTCCTTCTTCTCTTCATTATGCTGCTTCTCAGATGAAATTGTCAGCATGGTGCCATCCAGTGTAATATTAAAGTCCTTCTTCTCCATACCAGGCGCCGCTACCTCTACTTCAAAGGCCTCTGCAGATTCCTTAATGTTTACTGAAGGAACGGTTGTGTTACTTGCAGAAAAGTTGTTATTACCCCAGTTAAACAACTCACGGCTGAAAAAATCATCAAATACTAAAGGGAACGTGTGATTTCTTTTAATGATAGACATAGTTAAACTCATTTTAAAAGTTAAACAATACCATATTTTTCAACACCCTTATTCCTTCAAACCCGGTGCCAGCAACACTAAACTGATTTTTTTGCAGGAAAACTGACATTTTTATCAAAGAAATGTGAAATTATTTCAGTCCCCACCCCCAAGGTTGTTATTAAAATCAAACTTCCTTACTTTTGAGCTTGTTAATGTTCGTAAGCAATCTTACCGTTGCCTCATTATTTAATTAAAAACGGATCATCCATGCCATCACCCATTTTCATATCCTTACTCGAAAACAGCCGACTGGAACAGCAACTAATCAATATTTATATTACCCACGCTACCCTACAGGGTGTCGTAAGCAATCTGTATCCGGACGTTGTTGAGCTTAGAACGCATGATGGTAAAAGATGCGTCGTCGACTTAAAAAAGATCGAGGCCATTATTTCATTGTAAGCACCCTTTTTATATCAGCATATCTTTTAATTGAAAACATTATGGACAAAACCCAACAATCCCTACCGGGACTGATCAGGCAGGTACTGGGTAGCCTACACGCGGAAACTGTGATCAAAGCGCAAATTCTGCAGCTGGCCAAAAGCCACCTGCATGAACCGGAAGTCATCACCGCCCTGTTGCAGGTATTACCTGATCTGAAAGACAAAAAGTTGCGGGATGAAGTCATGTTCTTCCTCTCCTCCCTGAATACCTCCCGCTTTCCACAGCCACGCGTGCTCTTCGATGCCCTGCTCCAGTTCTTCAGACAGGAAAAGGAAAGAGATACCCGCGTTGCCCTCTTATTCAGGTTACAGGATAGTATTCATCAGGACCAGCAACTGGTAGACTTCTTTATCGAACTCTCTGCCACTCCACATCTCAGTGAACCCGAAATGGTCGCCATCCAGGATACCCTGGCCAACCTGCCACTCATCACCGAAGATATGGCCGTTTCCGCCCTGGAGAAACATCGCAATTCCCCCACCCTGCTACAATCCCAGGCCCTTACGCTGGCTGAGAAATGCACCCGCTGGAGCGATAAACTATTTGCCGCCGCACAACCTTACCTCGATATCAAAAACGATCCGGACATCCGCCTGCGCGTGATGCGCCGCCTCGCCGATAATAAACAAATGAGCGATGCCCAGCTTATTACTTTGGCAACAGCACTCTCCAATACCGGTACCAATGGTATCCGTTACGAACTGCTGGAACTCATTAAACCATCTATGCGTATCCCGGAAATCAGGCTCGCTGTTGCAAATGCCTTCGCTGCCAATCCCTCCGTATACGACGATGGAGAATTTACCGCCATCACCGATATGCTGGCCCCCTACATGGGCAGAGATGTACACATCAGCAATATCATGCTGGAAAGCCTTAAAGACCTGCCTGTACCTGCATATAGAAGGAAAGTACTCGCACTCGTCACCAGCCGCCTGAAAACGGAACAAATACTTGATCCCCTCTTACACCTCTTTACCCGCGAAAGAGATGAAAGTATCCGCGAAGTATTGTTCAATCAGGTGAAAGCCCTCTCCGTAGCCCGTCATCCACAACTGGTTGACGCATTCGTTACGGAACTCACTGAACCCGGTTCTTCCTTCAGGATCACCTGTGCCGGCCTGCTGGCCAATGTAGCAGAGATCTACCCCCAGGTGATCCCCGCACTCGAAGATGTACTGCGCTACGATACCGACAGGGAACTACTGCGCCTTTGCCTCGACGGCTACCTGCGCCCGGGTATTACCCAGCACTTCGATGTACTGCTCACCGTAGTACGCAATGAACTAATTGATACACTCTCCAGGCAAAAAGCCCTGGATGCTATTGTTAAACTGGACCTGGATGCGACGCAGCAACAAGCACTCTCCGACGCCCTTTCCGGTATTAAACCCAACGTATTAAAATATGAGTAAGACCACCGATGAGATCAGGGAAAGAAGAGCGGCACACGCCTCCCAGACCCTAATGATGCTGGATATGGTGCCCCTCTCTGATACTGATACTAAATATTCTCTGCTATCAGGCGCCACCCGCTATCTCCATGACCCCGCTATTGCTGAAAAATGGCTCTCCCTGATAGCCACCGAAACCGATACCACCCTGAAAGCGGATATGATCCGCCAACTGGCGGCTACCGGCCTTCGCCAGTTGAACAATACCACTGAGCTGATCAACGTAATGATTGCCTCCCTCGCACAGGATGATGCACGCGACCTGATCCTCCCCATCTTAGGCAGATTGTCTATCACCAATCAGACGGCAAGACAACACCTGATCAAATTCTATCGGCAGCAGGAGAATGCAGATACCAGCCGGCTTATCCTCTCCTGGTTATTAATACCTGTTGATGCCGGCCCTGAAGACATTGCCTTCTACAAAGAGATCATGCACCGGGCAGACATCACAGATAAACTCGTCATTGTCAACAGATTGCTACTACAGGATACCCTGGACATAGCTACCATCGCGTCTCTATTAAGACCTGATGAACCAGTCGCCATCAAAGAAATGGTACTCCGCTTCTGCTTTGATCGCTCCTTTGTACCCGTAGAAGCCTTGTCCACACTGGTTAAAACCGACACCACTCCCTTTATCCGGACCTGGTGTATACAACTACTGGCCGTTCATGGCATAGATAGTCCCGCACTGACAGACACTATCCTGCACGCCTATACACAAGACCCTGATCAAAGTGTAAAGCAGGCAGCCTTAAGAGTGTTTGAATACAGCCTGCAACTCACACCGGCCATCATTGAATACCTGTGTGCACAACTCGCTACTGCGCAAAACCTGCAACTGCTATATCTCTTAGCTCCTTACACTGCCAAGCATGAAACACTCATGAATGCCCTGCTCACATTGTCTACCCAAAACGTACGGGTAGACCTCGCAGTCGCTATTTATAACATTCTTGGGAAACTCATTGCACAACGCCCTGCCCTCTTCGAACGCTTTGTACAGGCATACGAACTGGAACAGAAAGAAGAATGCCGCACCGCTATCCTGCAGGCTATTACCAGTTTTACGCCCAATGATGATAGCCTGAATACCTTCTACAGCAAGGCCTTACAGGCACCATCACCGGCTATCAGGGAAGCGGGTATCAAAGGTATCCTCCTCATTCCCCTCACCAAAGCAAATATCGATGTGGTACAAGCAGCTGCTCCCGTATTACTGCATACTCAACTGAACCGGGAACTGCGTCGCCTGCTGGCAAAAAAGATCAGCACAATCCCACAACTCAGTGCTGATACTGTAAAGGTATTCAGTCAACTGGCAGATCACGAACAAGACCAGGCAATCAGAGAGATTTGCAATAAAGTCCAGGAAACTGCCATATCACAGGCTGGCAGCTCCAGTATTAACTGGGAACAGTGGTTACACAAAGCAGATGTGGAACACCAATTCTCCGGCATCTTTCCACACATCTGGATGTATTATGACGAAAACCCGGAAATGGCCAACCGCATTCTCTGGGCCGCCCTCACACCGGGCAACAGCAGCAGCCTGTATCAGGAAGGTGTCAGTGATATCGAAATACTGCGCTTCCTAGCCGTTCACAAAGGTATGGACGATAACCTGAGCAGATACGCACTCACACAGTTATTGACCACTGATCTGGGCAATGAGTCGAAATTCAATCACTACCTGCTCGCATTGAAAGGCAATCCCGGCTTCGCCGAACTGCGAGAGGGACTGTGGCAGCTCCTGGAAAAAAGAGGCCGCTACATCAACCTCATTCTGCTGGACGAAGTACTACGGCCTACAGCAGCTGAATTCAGGGAACAGATTGACAGGCAATCTACCGCTGCCGGTATCCTGCCCTACATCACTTACCTGGATAAAAACTGTAGCTGGGAACCCGTTCCGGAACTGCTGCAGACGATTATGGCCAAACCATTTGTTCCACAGGACAACGATGCCATGAGAGCAATGAAAGATGCCTGCCGCAATGCATGCATAGATGCAGAAGCCCTGCAACGTAGCGTAACCCCCGCCGCCAATGATGACGGACCCGGATTTGCTGATTAACCTAAACTAATTTTGAAGATGTCAGAAGCACTTGCTTTATTCGATATATTAATATCCGCTGAACGATCTGAATACGAAAGACTGGATGCACTCAATAGCCTGCAACCATTCCTGGAAACTGATGAAGCAGTTGAAAAACTGGCCGCTGCTGCCAGAGAGGAAAATACCCTTTCTGTACGCGCACGCATGCTGGAATTACTGGTGAACATCCCCGTTACCCGACTCAGTCAGCGGGAACACCTGATTGATACGCTGAGCTGGTTTGCCTGTCTTGAACCCGAACGCCCTTTGCGCAGCCTGGCTATCGAAGCCCTCGCCGACCTTGCAGATCACCTGGACAGCGTACAGGAAATACTGGCAGACACACTGGTCAACGACCTCGATCCTGTCATTCAGCAACTATGCCTGCAAGGATTAAATCGCATCGTCAACATCACTGCCGATACGATCACCAAGGTTGGTGAGTTCATTGCGCTCGCACCTGCCAGCGTAAAACCCGCTTTATTAGCGCTGGTAAAAAGATTCCCTACTGATACCGCTGCCACCCTCGCATTACAGTTCCTCTCTCCGCTGGAAGACAGGCATACACGGGAAGCCGCCATTGCATTCCTGGCAGGTTTACCCGCACCTTCGGCCAGCGTGATCGAAAACCTGTCTGCACGATTTATGGCAGAAACAGACCTGTATGTAAGAGCTGCCATCATCCAGCTCCTCTCCAGCCTCCGCGAGATTGACACTACTTTATTCAGCGGGATCTTCGCTGCTTTACAAAAAGCACCCGATCAACCAGAACTACTGGCATTGATCAGAGACAGGCTGGTAGCACATCCTGAACTACAAACTGAATTGACACAGTTGTTTGCACAAACACCTTCTGCCGGTCTGAAAATCCGGGTGCTCTCACTACTGGAGCATTGTGAAATACCAGCACTACTGATCTCAGCATTGTATGACAGGAACCCCTATGTAAGGGAAGCCGCCATTCCATACCTGGAAAAGAAATTCGTACAGCACCAGCCACTGCTGGAACCTGCACTGGCGGATGCTATCAAACAGGAACCGCTACTGGCACTACGTGGAGCACTTATCAACGTACTGCTGAATAGCGGTCGCAAATCAGCGACTACCTTACAACTAGTGACTGAACTGGCCGTAGCTGAAACAGATCACTACCTGAAAACACAGTTGATCAACGCTGCGCTCGAAGTACCCGTTACACCTGAAAACAGAGATGCTTTAACACAACTATTCAGAGAAGTACTGGAAGGAAACTGGTACCCCGATCAGACACGACATGCCGTCATCGAACGATTGAAGACTTTCTCCTATAGCGATTCTCCCGACCTGAAACGTAGCCTGGGATTGCTATTGGAGCAATCAAAAGATATCCGCGAACTGGCGGCGACCTATTCTCTGCTCAAAACACTGGAAGTAGATTTCAGCCAGTTGGCTCCCGCCATCATCACTGCTCTGTACAGACATATTGCCTATTATCCACAGTCTCCACTGGATGAATGGGTACAAATGCTAGGCAAACAGGCAGCTACCGACCCCGGTGTAAGAGCGCAGCTACCACATATCGTATCGCTCACGAAAGCCAACTGGCTGCTGAGCGATACCGACAAAAGCGATCAGACAGGTGCCTTCCTGCCTGCCTTCAGGCAAACCATGATGAAGAAGAATGGGATGCAAACCTTCATGGAAGCAGAAAGAATGCTGCAGGATGCCTGGCAGAACAGGACCATCAAAAAGGGAGAAGTCATCGAACTGTATAAACAGTTACTAAGCATGCCTAAACCCGGTGGTATTCTTCACCAGTTATTACAGATCATGCAGACAGGTAAACTGGTAACACCGGAACTGGTGCAGATCAGCCTTGACTACCTGCAAAACGCTTCTGACAAGGATGCACAATACATGGTAAGGAAATACCTGGAGGGTACCGGCTTTATCGATCCTGAATACAGGGCACAACTGGACAGCCTGTTCACACCGGAGAACTATGCAAAGCATATTGCATTCAGCATGCCGACGCTGCATGCAAAGAGACGATATGCTACCTTGAATGACTGGGAATACCAGGGCTGGGCAGCATTATACAGCCAATGGCCCATTGCAGAATTACTCTTTGCACTGGAACCGGGCAATCTGGTTGAACAGGTATTCACAGATCTCTCTGATACCCTTCAACCAGCTGCCACACTGCCTTACCTGGTACTGGAGCACCTCTTCAGGCAGTCCGGTGGTAAATGGGCGAAGGCGATCTATGGCAACGTACAACAGCTGGAATCATTCCTCACGCTGTTGTATCACAACATCCAACAATTGCCGGAAAGAAATGCCCTACGCGATAGAATGGTATATGTATTCTGGAAGAAATGGAATGACTACGCCAGGCAGATGACAACGAACCCGATACCACAGGAACTGGCTGTAGCCGCAGCACAGGTCTACCTGGCCGTCTGCAAAGTAGTACTGCGCCTGGAACCGGCATTTACGGGTAAGCAATTCCCGCTCGTGCTGAACGGGATGGATAGAGAAACACTGGAGCGCCAGTGGCCCTGGAGCCAGGAAATATGGGAACTTTTTGCCGCCAGATTACCTAAACAATAAAAAAGCAAAGACGCTTTTGCCAACTGTGGCAAAAGCGTCTTTGCTAAGAAAAATACCTTAAGCTATCGGAAATAACAACGTAAATACAGCCCCTTCATCCGGCTTCCCTTCCGCCGTTATCATTCCTTTATGATTATCCATAATCTTTTTACAAATGGCCAGTCCAATCCCCGTTCCCTCAAACTGATCCCGCACATGCAACCGCTGGAATACCTGGAAAATCCTTTCGCTGAACTGCGGTTCAAATCCAATTCCATTATCCGAAATCGTGATCTTATGATAAGGAATGCCACCAACTAACGTATACGTATTGTCTTCCATCTTCACCTTTATCAGGGGTGGCACATCCTTTCTCGAAAACTTTAGTGCATTATTCAACAGATTGGTAAATAACTGTTCTATCTGGTAAGGAATTGCTGACAATACCGGTAGCGGATCATATTCTACCACAGCCCTCTTCTTGTCTATCAGGTCGCCCAGTTGCTCTTTCACCCGCAATAACACCTGTGTCAGATCCACGTACTCAAACAACTGATCCCCATTATTACTTGTTCTTGAAAAGGATAACAGGTCCTCTATCAGTTGCCGCATTCTCTGTGCGGCCGCCTGCATACGGGTGAAATAATCCCTTCCCTTCTCCGAAATGTTATGATACTCTGTTTCCAGCAACCGGCTTGTAAAAGTCTGAATCTTTCTCAGCGGCTCCTGTAAGTCGTGACTGGCTACATACGCAAATTGCGCCAGCTCCTCATTCGAGTTCCTTAGCTCATCATTTGATCGCTGTAGTTCTTTTGTTCTTTCCTGTACTTCCGCTTCCAGTTTATCTATGAACATTTTGCCCTCGTGAATGTCAGTCGTAGATCCAACCCACATCTTCACATTCCCTGCAGCATCTTTCTGTGGGACTGTACGTGTCATGTGCCAGCGGTATGTACCATCCGATTTTTTCATCCTATGCTCAAGCTGGTATTCCACATTCCTCACTACAGCATCCTTCCATATAGGCAAGTTCTTTACTAAATCTTCCGGATGAATCACGCTGATCCAACCAGTTCCACTCAATTCTTCGAGCGTCATCCCGGTAAATTCGAAATACCGCTTACTGGCATAATTCAAATTACCCTGTGCATCTGTCGTCCAGATCATCTGCGGTAACGTCTCTCCCAATACCCTGAATTTTTCTTCGGAAAGCCGCAATGCCATCTCCTGCTCTCTTCGCTCTGTCAAATCATATACGGTGGCCATAATCCCATAGACATTCTTTTCCAGATCAAACAGCGGCGAGTAGTCAAAATCAAGATAAAACGTCTTCATCCCGTCCGGACCATCTACATGGGCAACTGCTCCCTTTTCCTTATGAGGCAGTCCACTATCGAATACCTGTTCAAGTAAACTGGGAAATTTCTGCCCTTCCAACTCTGGAAATACCTCGAGTAATGTACGTCCCATCACATCTCCAGCTGATCTGCGCCACATTGTTTTCAGCATGGTTGTATTAGCCATATCAATCACCATGTTCCTGCCTTTGAAAATAGCCATGGCAATAGGCGATTGCATAACCAGGTTACGGAACTGGTTCTCACTTTCTATAATGGAATGCCGGGCCTTCACAGCTGCTGTTACATCTGTTGCAGCCACCATGACACCATCGATCTCACCGTTGTTATTTTTGAGTGGCTGATAAACAAAATTGAAGTATACCACTTCCGGCACTCCATGCCGGACAAGGGTAACGGGAAATTCATTGCCGTAGTGCGGCGTAACGGTATCCCACACATTGTCCAGCAAGGGTTTTACCGATTCCTTTACTTCCGGCAGCACATCGTAGAGAGACCGGCCCACGACTGTCTCTACAGGGCGGGTGATCAGTTCCAGGTACATCGCATTGGCCATTTCAAACACCATCTCTCTCCCTCTGAAAATGGCAATACCGATAGGTGCCTGTTCCAGGCTTTCCCTGAAACGGCTCTCGCCGTTAATTGCACCCATTTGTGCTTGTATCCTGATATATTCATCAGAATCTTCCACGGACTTCCGCAGTGATTGTAGTGCTTCGAAGTGTTGTTCTAAGTTGTCCACGACCAGGTCGCCGTTATTATTTGCTGATAAAATCTGTTTTTCAATACCGGAAAGTAAACCTGCCAGTTGCGCCGCAATATCGTCCATTTCTGTCAGCCCATTCCGGGCTGCATCTATATTACCGGCATCATACAAACCTATAAGTTTTCCTGCACATCTGTGAATTTCAGTATGCACATGATCCAGCTGCTGCATTTCCGGTATATGACTGTAGTGTGGTAACGCATGATCATGCATCCATTTCCCTAACGCACACGCATGTTCAGATATAAGCGGAGCACTTTCTATTTTAGCTCCGTTAAGGATAGCCTGCAGCTGCGTTTTAAAATGCAGATGCATCATTCTTGCCTGTTCAAATTCAAGCCTGTTCAAATTCATTGTAATCGCCTGTTGTAAGCGTTGTTCTCTTAAAAGGAAATAAAGAAATTATCCCGTTTAGGGAATTTTTCACTGGTATCCCAATCAATAGACAACATTTCTGCTATTGCTTTCATCAGCTCCGAAAAGGAAGAAGGCTTCCTGATATATCGGTTAGCTCCTGAAATGTACACCTGTTCTATAAATTCCGGTTGTGAAGAAGTAGAAAAGATAATCACCGGAATGGACTTGAGGCGTTGATCTGTCCTGATTTCTTTCAGGCATTCAAAACCATTTTTACGTGGCATATTCAAGTCCAGAAAGATCATGTCGGGAGGCGGGGGGACGCGCTCGTCTAACATGTCCATCAATTCTATGCCGTCAGAAATTGTAGTGAGTGTAATATCTGTCGAGACCTCTCTGAGAGCATCCTCAAAAAGCAGACAATCGTCGGCGTCGTCATCGGCTAAAAATATATTCTTTCCACTTTTTGACATCGTCTTACATTTAACACTAAAACAATTACTTAGACATAAATTTGTGCTTTTATAGGTCAATAGGGATGAAACGTGCGTGTATATAATTTAAACATACGCAAAATACACCAAAAGCAATAGCTAAATTCAATCAAATGAAGTATTTAATGTAATTATAAGGCAAATCGTTATATTTCTCCTTGTATATTTTATCGCTTCTCTGGTCGATCCTTTCCGGAACGGCTTTTGTGCTCCTCCATAGGGTAAATTATCTTTAACTTTAAGGTTATGGTCAACATTTCCACCGAATGGCTGCAATCCGTCGAGGCGTTCAAAGACGTACCCGTCTCTCAACTCCAATGGCTGGCCGACAACAGCGAACCTAAAACACTTCAAGCCGGGGAATTCATGTTCAAAACAGGAGATCCCCTCAATGCTACCTACATTCTTATTTCCGGGAGACTACGTCTGTACTACCTGCAGAACAATGATCCCGTCGAAATACTCATCATGGAGGCCGGTACCATCAGTGGCTACCTGCCCTTCTCCCGCGGCCTGAAAGCCACTATTTACAGCGAAGCCATCGAGGAATCACAACTCATGTGCTTCCCCATTGAGAAGATCGATGAAATGATTCATACCCAGTTCGAACTCACACAGGCTTTAGTGCATGTGATGACAAACAGGGTGCGGGATTATACCGCCATGATGCGACAGAACGAAAAAATGATGGCATTAGGCAAACTTTCCGCCGGCCTGGCACATGAACTGAACAATCCCGCTGCTGCCATTGTCCGTGGCGCTTCGTCTCTCCGCAAACACCTGCAGCTAATGCCCGATACCTTTCAGGACATCATGGCCATCCAGATGACCCCGGAAGACGTCATCTTCGTAAAAGACAAAATGTTCTCCCTTCTCCAATCTGCCGACAGACCCAAACTCTCCATGATGGAAAGAGGTGAAAAGGAAGATGAAATTGCAGCGTGGCTGGACGACCACAATGTGGCCAACAGCATGGAAATAGCCGAAAACTTCGTGGAATTTGGCTTCACTGTCGATATCCTGGAAGAATTCAGATCGCATATGTCTCCCGATTCTTTAAGCGCCGTAATCAACTGGATCGACAAAAACCTCGTGACAGAAAGAATGGTGCTGGATATCGAAGAAGCCTCTGCCCGCATCGTGAAACTGGTAGGCTCGGTGAAGACTTTCACACACATGGACCAATCCCATGATAAAAGATCTATCGACATCCGTGACGGGATCAGGAATACCCTCAATATCATGGAATACAAACTACGCAAAGGCAACGTTCAACTCATCGAAAACTACGACCCAACCCTCCCTCCTGTCAACATTATGATCGGGGAAATGAACCAGGTATGGACCAACCTGATCGATAATGCGCTGGATGCCATGCAGGGCAGGGAGAACAGTATCCTGGAAATAAAAACAGAGAAAGACGGAACCTGCGTAAAAGTCTCCATCATCGACAATGGACCCGGTATTCCTGAGAATATCCAGTCCCGGATCTTTGATCCATTCTTCACGACCAAAGAAATTGGGAAAGGCACCGGCCTTGGTCTGGACATTTCCATCCAGATTGTGAAGCAACATCATGGAAATATTAAAGTAAATTCAGTTCCGGGAAGGACACAGTTTTCCGTGTCTATTCCCATCCATTAATTCACTAAAAAAACGGTGCGCTTATGCCTGATAAAGACACTGAGAAAAATACAAATCAACCGATCATTCTTTGTATTGATGATGACCCGCAGGTGTTGCGGGCAATTGTGCGGGACTTAAAAAACAAGTACAGACAGCACTATAAAATAATCAGCACAACCGATGTACAGGAGGCACTCAACAGCCTGCTGGAACTGAAGAATAAGGGAGAAACCATTGCCATGTTCATCAGCGATCAGCGGATGCCCGTGATGGATGGGGTGACCTTCCTGGAAAAAGCCCTCAAGTTCTACCCGGATGCAAAAAGAGTATTACTCACCGCTTATTCTGACACTGACGCAGCTATCAAGGCGATCAATACCGTACAACTGGATTACTACCTGGTAAAGCCTTGGGATCCGCCAGAAGATAAACTCTACCCCGTCATTGACGATCTGCTGGATGACTGGAAAAGTGATTATCATCCGGAATTCAAAGGTATCAAGGTCGTTGGGTACCAGTACTCACGCTCCTGCCATGCGATCAAAGATTTCCTGGCAGGGAATCTCATTCCCTACAAATGGCTGGATGTACGCACTACACAGGAAGGTTGTAACCTGCTTGCCCTGAATGGACTGAGTGAAAAGGATGTACCGGTGATCTTCTTTGAAGATGGCAGTTATCTTTCCAACCCTTCTATCCAGGATACCGCCCGCAAAGTAGGATTGAACCCACAGATCAAGCACGAAGTATATGATGTAGTGATTATCGGTGCAGGACCGGCAGGCCTGGCAGCTGGTGTATATGGCGCTTCCGAAGGGCTGAAAACCCTGCTGATAGAAAAACGTGCCCCCGGCGGACAGGCTGGTACCAGCTCAAGGATTGAAAATTACCTGGGATTCCCAAAAGGTTTAAGTGGGGCGGACCTTGCACGCAGAGCCATTTCACAGGCACAGCGATTAGGTACTGAATTCATTACTCCCCAATCCGTAAAAGCCATAGAACAGAAAGACGGTTACAACAAAATCATCATGGAAGACGGCACTTTTGTAAACAGCAGAAGTGTGGTGATCACGACGGGTGTGGATTATCGCACGCTGGATACAAAAGGCGTAGCCGACTTTACCGGTGCTGGTATTTACTACGGCGCGGCAATGACAGAAGCCCCTGCCTGCAAAGACAAAGATGTCTTTATCGTAGGTGGTGGTAACTCTGCCGGCCAGGCAGCCATGTACCTTTCCAAATTCGCCAGGAATGTAAATATCCTGATCCGGCGGGAAGATCTGTCGAGCACCATGTCGGCATACCTGATAGACAGGATTGTAGAAGCCCAGAATATTCACGTGCGCCCATTTACTGAAGTAGTGGAAGCCAGAGGCTCTGACAGGCTGGAGTGCCTGGTTATATCCAATATCAAAACAGGTGAGCAAACACAGGAACATGCAGATGGATTGTACATCTTTATTGGTGCAAAGCCTTTTACAGAATGGCTGGAAATGAATATCATCAAGAACGATAAAGGATTTATAGAAACGGGAAGAGACCTGTTCACACATCCTGAATTTGAGAAAATCTGGAAACAGGAAAGAGACCCTTACCTGTTAGAAACCAGCTGCCCCGGTATCTTTGCGGCAGGCGATGTAAGAGCCAATGCAATGAACCGTGTGGCGGCAGCAGTAGGTGAAGGATCAATGGCAATCAGTTTTGTACACAAATACCTCGCAGAGGTGAAATAAATAACTATGGCAGAAATCTGTTCACATATTACATCCATCAGGACACTAAAAGTGGACGAAGAGCATGTATGCGAGGAATGTGTTAAAACAGGCTCCGACTGGGTACATCTTCGTACCTGTCAGACCTGTGGGGCTACTTTGTGTTGCGACCAGTCGCCGGAGAAGCATATGACGAAGCATTTTCATAAAACACAGCACCCGGTAGTAATATCGGCGGAACCGGGCGAAAGATGGCTGTGGTGTTATGTAGATGAGCAATTTGCAGAATACTGACCTTTATTGTATAGCTACACCCGCGAAAAAAACGATTCCACCGGCGTTGGAATCGTTTTTTTCGCCCGCTATCTCATGCGCATTTTCCCTACATTTGCTTCCCTTATCAGGGGATGTAATTTATGAAGGTTTGCATTGCAGAAAAACCCAGCGTCGCCCGCGACATTGCTGAAGTAATCGGCGCTAAAACACGCAAAGACGGATACTACGAAGGAAACGGGTACCAGGTAACCTGGACCTTCGGGCACTTCTGTACCCTCAAAGAACCCCATGATTACTCCGAGCAATGGAAATTCTGGCGCCTCGAAGACCTCCCCATGATTCCCTCCCATTTCGGTATCAAACTCATCGAAAACGGAGGCGTTCAAAAGCAATTCAAAGTCATAGAAACCCTGGTGCAAGCCTGTGATGAGGTGATCAACTGCGGGGATGCCGGGCAGGAAGGAGAACTCATTCAACGCTGGGTATTACTCAAAGCTCAATGTACCGCACCAGTGAAAAGACTGTGGATTTCCTCCCTGACAGAACAAGCCATCCGCGATGGTTTCCAGAAACTAAAAGATGCCGGCCAGTACGATAACCTTTACGCCGCCGGCAGTGCCCGTGCTATTGGCGACTGGCTGCTGGGTATGAATGCTACCCGCCTCTTTACCAAGAAATTTGCTATCGGCAAAACCGTCTTGTCCATAGGCCGCGTGCAAACTCCTACCCTCGCCATGATCGTACAAAGGCAAAAGGAAATCAATGCCTTCGTATCAGAAGAATACTGGGAACTCAAGACCATCTACCGCGAAACAGAATTCACGGCCACCATTGACCGTATCAAGAACCTGGACCGGGCTAATAAAGGACTGGAATACCTGAAACAGCACCCTTTCGAAATCACCAGCTTCGAAAAGAAAGAAGGGAAAGAAGGAAACCCGCGTCTTTTTGACCTGACCGGCCTGCAGGTAGAAGCCAATAAGAAATTTGCGTTTACTGCAGACGATACGCTGAAATATATCCAGAACCTGTATGAGAAAAAACTGGTCACCTACCCAAGAGTAGACACCACCTACCTCTCAGAAGACCTGCATCCTAAAGTTGCCGGTATATTGCAGGACCTGAAACCATACGCCAACCTGACGGCACCGATCCTGGCCCACCCTATTCCTAAACTCAAAACCGTCTTCGACGATAAAAAGGTAACAGATCACCATGCCATCATCCCGACAGGTGAGTATCCCAGCAACCTGCCACTGGAAGAAAAACGCATCTATGACCTGGTAGCCAGACGCTTTATCGCTGCGTTCTATCCCGAGTGTAAAATTTCAAATACCACTGTATTGGGAGTAGTAGGCCAGGTAGAATTCAAAGTGACAGGTAAACAGATCCTGGAACCGGGCTGGAAAGAAGTGTATGCCAACGATGCACCTGCTCCAAAAGAATCAAAAGACGGAAAAGAAGAAGCCGAAGAAAAAGTGCTGCCTGTATTCGTAGTAGGAGAAAGCGGTCCCCATACCCCAAGGGTACACCAGGGTAAAACGACCCCGCCCAAAGCATTTACTGAAGCCACCTTGCTGCGCGCCATGGAAACCGCCGGCAAGCAGGTAGACGATGAGGAAATGAGAGAACTGATGAAGGACAACGGCATCGGCCGCCCTTCTACCCGCGCCAACATCATCGAAACCCTCTTCAGACGTAAATACATCGAGAAAAGGAAAAAGAACCTGTTCGCCACCCAGACAGGGATCGACCTGATTGATACCATTACCTCCGATCTGCTGAAAAGTGCTGAATTAACCGGCCAATGGGAACGAAAGTTAAGACAGATAGAAAAAGGCGAATACCAGCTGGACACCTTTAAACAGGAATTGATCCAGATGGTGGTCGATCTGACCCGGGAGGTAAAAATGGCTTCCTATAAAACCATTGTAGCCGTACAGGCACCACCACCAGCACCCGAAAAGGAAAAAGAAGAAAAAGAGAAGCCGAAAAAAGCACCTAAGCCCAAACAGGAAATTGCCAGCCTGCAATGCCCGAAATGTAAAGAACATCCTTTGCTCAAAGGAAATACTGCGTATGGCTGCTCCAATTTTAAAGTATGTGGATTCAAAGTACCTTTTGAAACCCATGGTAAAAAACTGTCCGACAAACAGCTGACCGACCTGCTAACAAAAGGGAAAACCACTAAATTGAAAGGACTGAAACTGCCCGACGGGACAGAGGTAGAGGGGAAACTGGTACTGAATGCTGAATTCAATATTTCAGTAGAAAATTAACCTATATTCACATTACAATTTTAAATTATGCAAACCTCAATTAAGGCCACGAGCTGGCGCCTCTTCCGCTGGGGGGTGGGAGTATTCATTGTGCTGTTTATTTTCAGGTTGGTGTACGGGTACATGGCCTCTAATACAACTGCCACAGGCGACTATGGTGAGAATTACTTTGACCAGGTGAACGACCTGAGAAAGAACTATGCTTCCGCCAAGACAGCCATGTCCGCTCCATCGGCAGGAAGTACTGTACAACCCGATTTTTCTACTAACCAGAAGTATGAGAAGACGGCTACTGTACGCACAACTACCAGCGATTTTCCAAAAGACGAGTCAGATGTACGTAAGAAAATCGAAGCCTATAAAGCGATGATACAATATGAAAAAGCACTCGGTAAAACGGGTCATCGTGAATTGCACCTGATGATCGGGGTGAATCCTGAAAAGTTTGATTCGTTCTATCATGAGATCCAGCGTATAGGAACCATTAAGTCATTGTCTATTACCAAGGTAGATAAAACGAACGAATACAGGCAACTGAATGCAAAGAAGATTTCACTTGAAAAAACAGTGGCATCACTGGAAGCATTGAAAACAAATCCACGTACCAATACAGACCTGCTGCCAATTTATGACAGACAATTAGAACTGGAAGACAGGTTGCAAAACCTCGGCGTTGATTTAGGAAATTTCAATACGGAGAATGAATTCTGTACGGTGAAGTTGTCATTATATGAGGGAGCTACTGTGCAATCCATCTCGTTTATCCACAGGGTAAAGGTCGCATTGCAATGGACCATCCATTATTTTACCTACACGGTGATTGCCTTTACGATGCTGGTAGCTTTTATCTTTATCCTGTTGCTGATAATAGACAGGCTCAACATACCAGGGTTATTTAAATAAAAAAAGCGGGTGTATCAAAAGTATGATACACCCGCTTTTTCCTAGATCTTCAGGAACAACTTATTCCTGTACAAAACATATAACAGGCATAACTGTACAAAAGTTACCGACATGGCCGCAAACACTGGCTGCCACAACAACGGCGCATACTGTATCACCCCATTAAACACAAATCCGGCTGTATGCCCGAAATCTACCATCCCCTCTGCCGCCATATATATAAGGATCGAATTAGTCCCGATAATCACAAACGGGAACGCCCATCTTCTAAAACCCCATACATCTATGACCAGGTAGAATACTGCTAAGAACAACACACTGAATCCACCTGCATACAATACAAAGGAACTTGTCCACAAACGCTTGTTGATCGGGAAACTGAATCCCCATAAGTAGCCTAACAGCACCAATACCGCTCCTGCCAGCAGGATCATCAGGCCTTTTCTCAACGGTGCCTGTGTACCCCGCTGTATAAATGTTCCTACCAGGGTACCCAGCAATGCCGTTCCAATCGCCGGCAATGTAGACAACACGCCTTCCGGGTCATGTACCTTATCATGCAATCTACCCGGTACCAGTACCCTGTCTATATAAGATTCCAATGATCCATCCATGGTCAGCACACCTGCTCCATACCCGGGTACCGGCACCCACATCATCAGTGCCCAATATCCCAGCAGGATACCCACCAGCCAATACACCTGCCCTTTCACAGAGAAATTCAAACTGATCAATCCTGCAAAAAACCAGGCCAGGCCGATCCTTCCCAGTACACTCGGAAACCGGGTATTCTCCAGTCCGTTAAACTTCAATAAACCATTCACAATAAAACCCAGCACGACCAATATTAAAGCCCGTTTCAGCATCACCTTATACAATTTCCGCTTCTCCTCTCCCGGTAATAAATAAGTATACTTCACCCCTGCTATATCCATCTTTTTCTGCAGCGACAACGGCATCGTTACCCCCGCAATAAAAAGGAACAGCGGAAAGATCATATCATAAAAAGTAAACCCGTTCCAATCCGTATGATTCAATTGTGCGGACATCCACTCTACCGGCGCCCATTTAGTAGCCTTTGCCAGTGTATGAATAATATGCTCCCCACTCATGATCCAGAACATATCAAAACCTCTCAGCGCATCTAATGACTGCAATCGTTGATTATCTTTCATAAGCGGCTATTATTAGGTTGTGATATTTTGTGTACATCTGTTGTGCAACTGCAACCGGGTCTCCACTGGTAGTCAGCGGATAATTCTTCTGTGTCTTTACAAATTTCCACTCCCACTCACTGATCTTCTTATCAAATGCTTTGAAATCAGGTTGCTCTGATGTCATCAGGTAATCAAAGAACTGCTCCCAGCGTACTTTATAAAAGTCTTTCAGCAATCCGCTCCACTGCCTGTTTGCATACTCATGCAATGGACTTTCTGCGTCTCCCCACAAGGTAATCAGGTCTCTTGCATTTTGTTCATACAGCGCTTTTTCCGCTGGCGTTGTGCCCCAGTTTCTTGCACTCGCAATCCAGGGTCCCAGCAGGAAATCTTTCCTGGTAGCCAGTAACCGGTCCATATCATCTATCAGCTCCAGGTATGCTTTGCTATATTGCTGGAAGCTCTTCATATCACGTGCCTTATAAGCCCTGACCCATTGCTGTTGCAAAGGAGTGGCATAATTCGCCATCACCTGCCTGGTTACATCCACCAGGTCATAGGTAAATCCATCTGTACGCACACCTTTCTGAGCAGCATGTATAAACAGGTCCCATGCCGGTATTAAATCTAATGGTGCATAATTCAGTTTCGTTCTCGTCCAGATAGTCGTACTATCAAATGTAGGTCTGCCGGTAATGATAGATTCTGCCCCATCCCGAATGGTCTGTCCGTTATAAGCTGTCTTCTTCAATACCTGCCAGGCCTTTACCAATGAATCGTTGTCCACACTATAACGGTTACGTGCATATTTTCTCAGCCATGCATCCAGGTCTATCGGCTCCGTTTGCCAGGTGTGTTGCATAGTCAGTTCATACATCACCGGATTATTCTCAATGGCCTCCATGGTCAACCCGATCCCTTTCAGGTTCTTTGAATTCGGATCCTGCAAAGCGAGTGCGGGTCCGGCAGCTACACCTTCCAAACGACCAAACAGGTTCACATTACCACCAAAGTTATTCAGCTGATTCCAGATCCATGGCTTACCATAAAATGCATCTGTTCTTTTCCACACCGGTTCTATTTCGGCCGCCAGGTCTAATAAGATCATCTTATTGTCCGGCACCGCTTTCAACAATGCCTCAATCTGCGGCGCCTTCCAGAACTTACGATCACTATAAAATAACCATCCCTGCATCACCCATACTGCACTGGTATCAGCCTGTCTCATACCCTCATAGATCCTGGCACTCAGTTTAGAGAGAAACTCCGGATCATCAGAAGGAGGTTCATTTTCATTGAAAGTATCCGCTGAATACAGGTGATCTGTTCCAAACAGCTTAGTCTGCGTTTCGAGGAACTGTTTACCAATCTTCGCAAACAAAGGATCTTCTGAATCCAGGATATATGTATCTGCAAAACCATTGTTCCAGTTAGTGGCTTTCAGTTTCGCATTGGGGTATTTCTCTCTGAAAGCAGCCGGTACGTGTCCTGTGAAGGCCGGTAATACCGGCGTCATGCCCAGTTCCCGCTCCTGCTTCACAATCTGCTGTTGCAGTGTTTTATGACTCTTCATCCAGCTCAGTGGCAATGGACCACCCCAGCCATCTAAATTGCCCATCCAGAACCAGGAGAAGTAAGCAGGCCCACAGAAGAAACCTTCCAGTTCCTTGTCTGTAAAGCCCATTTGCCTGTATACTTCGTACCAGGTATACTCTTCACCAGTAATAGCCAGCGGCATATTGATGCCATGCATTGCCATCCAGTCTATTTCCTTTTGCCAGCGTTTCCAGTCCCACCAACTCATACTGTAGTTGAAGGTGCAATAGTTCAGGTAATACCTGTATTGATAAGGCGTCGTTTTCTTTACTGTAGTAGCCGGTACCGGCAATTTCGCAGGCAATTTCAGCTGCGTGCCATTCCAGGTGATCTGGGCATGACAATATTCCGTGAGATAATAATACAAGGCAGATGCGACTGCTACCCCGTTGTTTCCCTTTAATAAGATCTTTCCCTGGTGTGGTGTAATTTCAAATGCATCTTTGGCTGCTGAAGCAGGTAATTCCCCAACTTCAAAAGAAGATGCCCTTTCGGGCAATACACGCTTGATGAGCGCCAAAGCTGCCGGCTTATTCAATTGCGCCGACACGGTCGAATGTGCAAACATGACGAACCCACAGATACTAAGGACCCTGCTAATAACTTTCATAGACACTGTATGCTTGTTTTTTAATGTATACGCGGTGGTTTTAAAATTTCATTACGACGGCATTCCCCTTACTGTTTCCATTGTCTGTCTGTTCCGGTTGAATACATAACGGAAATTCATTGCATGATAGTTCGGTATAAATATAAACTATAAGTGTCACAAAGACAACCGTTACAGGAATTGATCTTACCTGCTGGTCCTGAAGATATTAAATTTTCTCTCTTGTAGGGTAGAATCTTTCCCGCATTTTGTACGCCAGCCAGGAATATCAATCTTTAACGCAAACTATCCCGACCTTTAATGGTAAAAAGCGGTTACCCGTATTGAATAATTTTGTTTTCAAATAACAAACCACTATCTTCGTAAAATACTTGACATGTCAAGTATTTTACAATTAAACACCATGACCACTATTAGCCCGTCACTAAAACTTATACTTAACCTCTCAAAGGCCCATGTCATTCTTTCCAGGAGGTTGGAAACCCGCCTGTCCGGCCATGGCATTGGCTATACGGACTTTGCCATCCTGCTTATATTACACGAAGCACCGGGTCAAAAGCTCCGCCGGGTGGACCTCGCCGAGAAAATAGGCTTCACTGCCTCCGGTGTTACCCGTATGCTGATTCCTTTAGAGAAGATTGGCCTGGTACAGCGCGAAGCCTACGAAAGAGATGCCCGTGTCAGCTATGTAGGACTGACCGATACCGGCAGGCAGATCTTCGAAGAAGCCCTCGCTTCTGCCGAAGGCATCGCCCAGGATATTTTTTCCACAGATACTATTACCACTGCCAAAGCCAAAAAACTGGATGCTTTCTCTGACATGATCACAGAACTTGGCGGCAACATCATTTAATGTATGAACAATTCCCTACTCGCTATTTTGCCCCCGCATAAGCTGCCGGCAGTAGAAAATGCCCTGCAACAAACTTTTGGGACAACCACCGTTGCATCCATTGAGTTAATGACAAGGGGGCTATCACCTGCGTTGGTATACAAGATCGGGGTAAACGATAAAGCCTATATCTTACGGCTTGTAATGGCAACAAATGAACTGGTAGACCCAGCACGTGAATACGCGTGTCTTCGCATGGCCGCAGATGCAGGCATCGCTCCACCGGTACTGTATGCCGATGCAGATGCCGCTGTTTCTATCTGTGCGTTTATTGCCGGTCCTCCTATCTGGGAAGGTCTCCCCGACAAAAATGTTCAACTGAAACGCATCGCCGAAAAAGTAAAAGATATTCATAGCCTCCCGCTCTTTCCCCCACTGATCAATTTCCTGGAGGGCATGACGCATTTCAGGGATCGCTTCCTGGAAATGAAAATGTTCCCTGAAAGTACGACGGCAGAACATTTCAGGCATTTCGACAGGATTAAAGCTGTTTATCCGATCCATGAGGACCTGGTGTCTTCACACAACGACCTGAATCCTGCCAATGTACTTTTTGACGGGGAAAAGATCTGGATGATCGACTGGGAGGCCAGTTTCAGGAATGACCGGTATGTAGACCTGGCGATTGTAGCATTGTACTTTGCAGCAAATGAACAGCATATCGATACGTTCCTGACAGCATATTTTGGAGAAACACCCACAGCCCTGCAAAAGGCAAAGTTTTACCTCATGAGACAAGTAGTGTTCCTGTACTATGGTACCATCTTTTTAAGAATGGCAGCTGAAATGCAGGAAACGCATGACCAGGAGATGAAAGTACCGACACTGATAGAAGTGAAGCAGATGATGAGTAAAGGAAAAGTGAACCTGGGTAGCTATGAAGGGAAGATCATGTATGGTAAAATGCTCATGCAGGAGGCATTAACAGAAATGCGGCAGCCTGCCTTTGAACAGTCACTGGCGTTGTTCTGTTAATTGCTTTACCGGATGCAAAAGGGCGGCCTTTACCGGCCGCCCTTCGCTTTATCATGGATTTGTGGACCAGATGCCTGCCTCTTTTACAAACACTCTCCTGTTCAGCTTCAGCTGGCTCACTATCAACTCTGCAAAGTCTGCTGCCTGCATCACCTTCTCTGGATTACCATCAGTCAGTTTCAGATCTATCGCCATATCTGTAGCAATGGTGCTGGGTGTCAGCGTTGTCACACGGATGTTAGACTTACGCACCTCCTGCATCAGTGATTCTGACATGCCAATCAGACCAAACTTAGATGCACTGTAAGCACTGGTCACGGCTGCACCATTCTTACCAGCTGTAGATGAAATGTTAACGATATCTCCGGTCTGGCGAGACAGCATTCCCGGCAATACCGCACGCACGGTGTAGTAAGCACCGAACAGATTCACCTTTACTATGTTTTCCCATTCTTCTGGTGACAGATCCAGGAATTTACCAAACTTACCTACACCTGCATTATTGATCAGGATATCAATTGTACCCAGTTCAGTAGTCAGTTTTGCAATAGCAGTTTCTACTGCCTGCCTGTCTGCTACATCTGCCGTAGCATATACGATCTTTACACCTGTACCTGCCAGTTCAGCAGCTACTGCCTGCAAATCTTTTTCTGTACGTGCAATCAGTGCAAGGTTCGCACCTTCTGCCGCAAGCTGTTGAGCCACTGCCTTTCCTATCCCTTTACCTGCGCCCGTGATCAACGCATTTTTACCTTTTAATGATTCCATACGCTAGCTGATTTTATTGTTGCAAATATAAGCAACACTCCCCTTTTCATTTATCACAGCCTGCTCAATCATCCCCCGGGTGCTACTCCCCTCCCGGCCGCTATCATTGCCTGCTGATGATATTTTTTTTACTTTCACCCCTGCTAAAATATCCACAATCATGCTTAAAACAGGTCTCCTGCTGTGCAGTCTCATGTACTGCCAGTTCCTATTTGCCAGAATTACCACCGTCAATGACACTACCGACCTTGTGAAGTACGTCAATACCCTCCAGGGTACCAATTCCAGTTTTACTCTCACCAGGGGCAATACTTACCCCACCACCGCCCTTCCCTTTGGTATGCACACCTGGACACCACAAACAGGTGTGAATGGTGATGGCTGGAAATATCAGTACGAAAAAGACAGTATCCGCGGCTTTCAACAGGCACATCAATGCAGTTCATGGTCCAATGACTATTGTGTATTCTCGCTCATGCCAGTGACCGGCCAGCTGGCTGTAGATCAGTTCCGGCGTGCTGCACGCTTTAGTCATAAAAATGAGGTGGCAAAGCCCAACTATTACAAGGTGACCCTCGACAACCACATTACCACAGAAATTGCACCCACCGAAAGAGGCGCACACCTGCGTTTTACCTTTCCCCGCTCCGGCGATGCATGGCTGGTGCTCGATGGATATACCCGTATCAGTAATGTACAGATCATTCCTGCCGAAAAAAAGATCATTGGGTATATCAACAACGGTCACCAGTTATCCAGAGAACTGCGTAGTTATTTTGTATTACAGTTCGACCAGCCATTCACCGCTTATGGCGTGTGGGATAGCAAGACAGGCACGATCACCGCTGATACGCTGAGCGGAAAAAATGCCTATATCCGGTTCAGGAAAGGCGCAGTGGTACAGGTGAAAACAGCGAGCAGCTACATCAGCCAGGATCAGGCAGCACTGAACCTGCAAAGGGAATTGGGCAGCTTCTCCTCTTTTGAACAGACAAAAAATGCTGCCTGGAAAATATGGAATGACTACCTCGGCAAAGTAAAAGTGGAAGGTGGAACGCAGTCACAGAAAGCTACCTTCTACTCCTGTTTTTTCAGGGCCAGCCTGTTCGCCCGTCAGTTCTTTGAATATGATAAAAATGGATCGCCCTACTACTACAGCCCATACGACGATAAGGTACATGCAGGCTATCTTTATACCGATACAGGATTCTGGGATACGTTCCGCGCACAGTTTCCACTCAATGCATTGCTGCACCCTGCCATGCATGGGCGTTATGTAGCAGCATTGTTAGATGCGTATGATCAATGTGGCTGGTTGCCTGCCTGGTCATTTCCGGGCGAAGGCGGGAGTATGCTGGGAAACCATGCTATCTCTCTGCTGGCAGATGCGTGGGCGAAAGGACTACATACCTTTGATCCGCAAAAGGCATTGAAAGCATACCTGCACGAGGTAACAAACAAAGGTCCATGGGGTCCTGCAAATGGCCGTGATGGCTGGAAAGAATACTTTACTTTAGGGTATTGCCCTTACCCCGGCGTGCGGGAAGCCACAGCGAAAACACTGGAATATGCATACGATGACTTCTGTGGCTATACATTAGCCCGGCAAACGGGGAACAGCTTTTATGAAGGTGTATTCAGCAGGCAGATGTACAACTACAGGAACGTGTACGATAGTGTGACCGGGTTCATGAGAGGCAGGCAGGCGGATGGTAGTTTTAACCCAGCCTTTGATCCGATCGAATGGGGAGGTCCGTTTACCGAAGGGAATGCATGGCACTGGCAGTGGTCTGTGTTTCATGATATACAGGGATTAATTCACCTCATGGGTGGGGATAGTAATTTTGTGCATCAGCTGGATGCTGTGTTTACTTCCCCCAATACTTATAAAGTAGGCACATATGGCGGACCGATACATGAGATGACGGAAATGGTGATGGCGAATATGGGACAGTATGCACATGGCAATCAGCCGATACAGCACATGGTGTATTTGTATAACTATGCCGGGCAACCATGGAAGGCGCAGTACTGGGCGAGAAAGGTGATGGAGAAATTGTATAATGCGACAGAGAACGGCTATCCGGGAGATGAAGACCAGGGGCAGACATCATCGTGGTATGTGCTGAGTGCAGTAGGATTTTATAGTGTGTGCCCAGGCACAGATCAGTATGTGATGGGAAGCCCGGTGTTCAATAAGACCACGATCACGTTGGAAAATGGAAAGCAGTTTGTGATTGAAGCGAATAATAACAGTGCGAAAAATGTATACATCAAATCTGCCACCTTGAATGGGCAGCCGCTCTCAAAAAATTGGCTGTCTCATACAGATATTACCAACGGAGGTGTCTTACACCTGGAAATGTCTGACCAGCCAGACAAGTCAAGAGGTACAGCCATCAGCGACAGACCCTTCTCTTTGACCAGCAAATAAAGCACATAAAAAAAGAGCGTCACTGGGACGCTCTTTTTTTACATGTAGCCGGTCTGCATGTATGCTGGCAGTATATGCAGACCGGCATTTTTATCTTTTATATCGTTCGCCCCATTACCGGGTCAGTGATGCTCATCGCTCCCGTTTCCACTCTGCCCGCATACCTCTTCTCACACCCGTCAACTACCACACTGAAATCATACCATCCACCATGATCTGCCAATGCATATACCACCTGCTTACCTGCATTTGCCGATAACACATGTTGCTGCACTCCTCTCTTATACCCATTATCCCTGATTACGACTTCATGTTTTTTGGATGTATCCACATTCTTCAGATCAAAGGCAATTTTCCCCTTTGCCTCATACTTACACACACATTCTACCAACGGATCATGTGCAGTTCCCTTAAATTCTCTATAAAACCCATTGGGCCCATACACCCTCAGATGATACTTCCCATTTGCAAATTGAGATAAATTCCAACGGTCCTTTAATATATCACCCTTAGCGACTGTATATGCCCATGTCTGTGCATGGTCCGGTGCATACACATGAAAGGGTGCACCTATTCCTTTTCCTGTACCAAAACTGATCTCAAAGTGCTGCTTTTCCTTACTCAAACCACCATTCACATGCAGATCGTACGGCAACGGCGAAGATGGTTTCGTTCCCTTCTCCTGTTTTGCCATATACGGAGCATTGGCAGGATCCGCATTGATAGCTGCAATTTCTGTTGGTGTCAATAACTTAAACCCGGCAGGTATTTTCTTAAACTTCGCGGCATGTATCGTCTGGATATATTCATCGCGCACGATTGGCGTCAATGCCGCCGGCTTATCTGTAAATGGCTGGAATACCGAACTCAAATCCCCGCACACAGTACGTCTCCAGGTACTTATATTTGTCTCTGTTACCTTCTTTCCTGTCTTATGTTCCAGGAACTTCTCCAGGAACTGTAACGTAGATGTATGGTCAAACACCTGTGAATTCACCACACCACCTCTACTCCACGGCGACGCTACCACCAGTGGTACACGGTAGCCTAATCCTATTACACTCTCCCTGATATCCGCTTCTTCCATACCTTTCTTCTTCATCTCCTGCTCACGTGTCACAAATTCTGTCGCCAGATCAATTCCCTTAGACGCTTTGCCATGGCCTTCTCCATGTGGAGGCACAAACGGCGGCACATGATCAAAATCGCCATCATTCTCGTCATAAGCCAGGATGAAAACAGTTTTCTTCCACACTTCCGGATTCTGGGTAAGAATATCCATCACCTCTGAAATATACCATGCCCCATACCAAGGTGAACCCGGGTGGTCGGAAAACGCCTCCGGTGCCACCAACCAGGATACTGTAGGCAAAGCCCCTGTTTTCACATCTTCCCGGAACTGGTACAATACATCTCCTTTAGGTACCCTCACCTCTCTTTCCTCATTTCCGTCATGATAACGTAATGGGGTGAGCTGATGGTAATCCGGATCTTTCTTATTCGTTACAAAAGCTTTCTCATGCAGGTTCTTCTCCCGCTGTGACAAAGCCGCAAATGCCGCTGCATTATATTTTTCCTGATGCTTCTTCAATTCTGCCAGTTTCTCTTCACGGTCTGCTCTCTCATCGTGTGGCAATGTTGTATCGGCTAACTCCTTTTGGTACCGCGCAATCTGTTGCTGTACAAAATGCAGATGTGCTTCTGACAACTGCGGTTTGTACTGTGTAAAGAACTCCAATGGATTGTCTGTAAAGTTCGACAGCCATGCATCTTCCTCTCCGTCAAACCCTACCCCTACACTCAGTTCATTCTGGTACACCTTCCAGGAAATGCCAGCATCTTCCAGTCTCTCAGGATACGTGGTCCAGCTACCAGGTTCGGGATAATCACATTCATTGTTGCGCACCGCCGGCATCCCTTCCTGGTTGCGTAACGTGCCCGTCCAGAAATATAACCGATTCGGCGTGGTACCTGTCAGCGATGAGCAGAAGTTCTGGTCACAGATCGTGAAAGCATCTGCCAGTGCATAATAGAAAGGAATATCCTCTCTTGTATAATACCCCATGGTCATGGGCAGATGTGCATATTCTTTATTGCCGGAACGCTTTACATCCAGCCATTTATCATACTTTCCACCATTGCGGGCATCCACCTGGTTCTCCCAGCTATGCGGCAATGAGCTCATCCACGTAGCCTTTGAATCTTTCAGGTCAAGCCGGAAAGGTGCATACGTCTCTCCTTCTTTATTCGACTGCAACCATACCAGGTTTTTATTCGGCAACTGTATTGCACGCGGATCATTGAAACCACGCACACCGCGCAGCGTACCATAGCAATGATCAAACGACCTGTTCTCCTGCATGAGAATGACAATATGCTCGGCATCCAAATAAGTACTGCCCGGAGCAGGATCAATAGCCAATGCTCTTTGAATGGCAGGTGGTAATACGCCCGCCAGTCCGGCGCTGCCTGATAGTATGGCAGCTTTTTTAAGAAAGTCTCTCCTGGTATCCATATGCCTGACAAGTTATTATAGAACTTACAAACTACTAAGAGGATTTGAAAAGATTCATACTTTTTTAATAATGGCGAACAGATGTATGACCCTGTTACTGTTATTTCGGGCCTGGCTACCGGAAATGCTTATCCAGGCAAGAAATTATAGCTGGTTCTCCGTGAAGTAAAAAAGTTTAAAAAATCAGTATCCTATTGCTTCCCCAGACAGCAAAAAGGGTGTACCATATACACTGCAACCACCCTGCGACAGCAATTAAAGATTATGATTATCTTTCGGGTGATAGACTTGTTGTTTGACAAATAAAATTGTGACTATGCGAAAGAAACTGTTATTATACCCTGCCATCATCGGCATATTCGGTGGACTTACCTGGCTGGTGATCAGACAGGGTAACCACCTGCCGCTGAAAAAAGGCGTAGCCGGCCTTATCAACAATGCTGCTACACCGGCTGCTCATAGTACAGGCATTGGAGCCACCTTACTCCATAACATGCAACAGCCTCTCTCTTTATTATTATTCCAGGTACTGATCATTGTACTTGTAGCAAGAATATTTGGATGGCTGGCCAATCGTATCGGCCAACCTTCAGTGGTAGGCGAAATCATTGCAGGCGTATGCCTGGGCCCCTCCCTTTTCGGTATGCTGTGGCCCGCAGGTAAAGATTTTCTCTTTCCGCCTGACAGTTTTAAAAACCTGCAGTTCCTGAGCCAGATAGGGTTGGCGTTCTTCATGTTCGTAGTCGGGATGGAACTGGATGTAGCCAAGGTGAAGAATAAAGCACACGATGCTGTGATGATCAGTCACGCCAGTATTGTACTACCATTCTTCCTGGGGGTTTTGCTGGCGTATAATCTATATACACAATTCTCCATGCCGAATGTAAGTTTCCTGTCATTCGCACTCTTCATGGGTATCGCTATGAGCATTACGGCCTTCCCGGTACTGGCACGTATTGTACAGGAACGTAAACTGACTGGTACGCCCCTGGGTATACTGGCTATTACCTGCGCCGCTGCCGATGATGTAACGGCGTGGTGTATACTCGCAGTGGTGATTACCGTAGTAAAAGCAGGTTCTATCTGGAGCGCCCTGATCACGCTGGTAATGGCACTGGCTTTCCTGGGTGTGATGCTGAATGTGATCAAGCCTTTCCTGGCTAAGAAGATCCCACAGCTGATGGCAGCAGGTAAGGAAAAAACCACCGTAGCAGTTGCGTTCTTCCTGATGCTGCTGAGTGCATTTATAGCAGAAACCATTGGCATCCACGCATTGTTTGGTGCATTCCTCGCAGGCGTGATCATTCCAGCGGAAGCATCTGTGCAGAAACTGCTGACTGATAAGCTGGAAGATGTAAGTGTATTGCTGTTATTACCGATCTTCTTTGCCTTTACGGGATTGCGTACACAAATCGGTCTGCTGGGCCAGGGACACCTGTGGGCAGCCTTTGGCCTGATCATGCTGGTAGCTGTCGGTGGCAAACTGGGGGGTAGCGCACTCACGGCCAAACTAATGGGTCAACCCTGGGCAGAATCAATGGCCATCGGTGCGCTCATGAATACCAGGGGATTGATGGAGCTGGTAGTACTGAATATCGGGTACGACCTCGGTATCCTTTCTCCTGAAGTATTTGCTATGCTGGTATTGATGGCACTGGCTACTACATTTATGACAGGGCCACTGCTGGATCTTATTAAAAAAGTATCTGCCAATAAACTGCGGGTAAGCAATGCCTGACACTGAAAGTCGCATTGGCTGATAGGGCCATACCAGATATTGAAGCGCCTGTATCAAAAAATGATACAGGCGCTTTTTTTGAAAATAGTTTTCCTTCCCGTTAGCCATGCAGGAGTCCTTTCAGTATCAATGAGCAGCCCCCTTCATGACTGTTTTATAACGGTACCTGATGAGATACCATCCACCGGAACATTGTTCTATTTTGCGATATCCCCTCTTTTCCTGTACAACCAATAAGAATAGATCATTGCGTAAGCAGTACACGACAGGGGTAAGATGATCAATAACCTGGGCAGCCATGCTATGGGCAACACTATGCTCAGTACAAAACCTGTCAGTGCACTGATGAAAAACCACCTGGAGCAAACCTGGTGGGTTTTTCTCCATACCCCTTCATCGGCCAGTGTCCAGGGTGTACGTATACCGATAAAATGATTGGGTTTCACACTATTCGTAAGATTGGAAATTACCGCGATGAACAGGAAAACGGCTTGTACAAGTGTGCGTTCATTTCCCCATTGCCGGGCTGCGAAAAGGGTTAATATGAGTGGTAATGAACTGATGAAGTGGGTACCTGCCCAGATAATATTGTAATACTTTTCAGAAATGGGTTGCTTCCCCGATTTCTTTCCTGCTCTAAAGATCCAAAAGACAAACCCGTTGATGATCAGGCAAAGGGCCGCCATGACCAGGTTTGAAAAAGTATCCGTGCCCATATTCATCCCGGTAAGTGTACCGATGCAGAGGAGATCAAAAAAAATGATGAGGACCAGTTTGAAATAGTAAAGCCAGGTGGCTTTGTCGGTAGCGGTGCCGGCTGACAATGTCATTACCAGGTAAATGAATGCAGATACGCTGCTGAATATGGTGACGAATGCGGCAGGACGCATATAGCTATCCACTACCCAGCCGTTAGGGCCAACGGAGTAATGAGCGGGAACGGTGGCTGGCAGCTGGTCTTTTACAATGAAGAATACAATCCAGGGGATGGCGATGAGCAATGCAAACGGCAGCTCTCTGAGCCATTTATTTGTTTTCATATGCAGGGCTTTGATTGAAAGAAGGTGTGAATTGCATTACCCATTTCAACAGTTCGTCAACCACGGTAGTATTCAGGGAGTAGTAGACGAACTGTCCCTTTTTCTCACTGGTGAGTAGTTCGGCCTGCCTGAGCAGGTCGAGATGATGGGAGATAGTGGGTTTGGAAAACTGGAAGTGATCAGCGATGTCGCCGGCAGTTTTATCCCCGTCTTTGAGGAGTTCCAGGATGTCACGGCGGGTCTTATCGTTGAGCGCTTTGAAGACAGTATTCACGGGTTATATATTTAGACAAATATCTAAATACTTAGGGAGAAAAACAAAAAACAGTCATGAGCTGGGGGATAGCATACATTCAGGGGGATAAACTGCCGGCAACCGACCGTTTTACTAATGGGTGAGAAACCCACTATAAACAAAAAAGCCGCTCGGTGAGAGCGGCTTTTTCTAAAACGAATAACTTATTTCTTGTGAGTAGTTTTCTTCTTGGTAGCTGTCGGCTTTTTAGCAGCAGATGCTTTCCTGGCCGTCGCTTTCTTTTTCGCGGCTGCGGTTGCTTTTTTCTTAGCAGCCGGAGTTTTCGCTTTTGCTGTCGCAGCGGGCGCTGGATTTGCTTTTGTTTTGGCGGTCTTTGATTCCGGCATCGGCGCTAACTTGGCCGGCGGCGGAAACTTAGACTTATCTACACCTGCAGCTTTATCGTCCAGCATGAGGGCGAGGGATTCTTTCAGGATCTCTTCCTTTTCAGCCTGGAACTGCTTCATTTTATCTTTAGGAATACGCAGGTCATAGCTATTTTCTGGTCCTGCCATAATTCTTGCGAAATCGGGATTCAGGTGTTCCAGCTGAGCCTGTTCGATATTCAGTTTCCTGGCGATTGCATCAAGGCGGTACTTACCGGTGATGTTGAACTCAACAGTATTGTACATCTCTTCTTCTGACAGTTCAGTTGAAGCGTAGTTTACTGAAGAAGCAGGCACATTGATAGTGGCTACGCCAGGATTGTCACTGTTGTCATCATTCCCCACACCGAAGAAGGTATTGAACCTATCGAGGATGTAACCGGTCGCGATGAATTTGTACACATGGTTCCTGGATTCAGCAGGCAGAAAATATTGCATGCCCCAGAAATCGCTGCGACCACTTGCTGCCATAGCGCGCTGAACGCCGCCGGGACCGCAATTGTAGGCTGCAACTACCAGTAACCAGTCGCCGAACTGATTGTACAGTTCATTGAGGAACTTCGCTGCTGCTACAGTGGATTTGTAGAAGTCTTTACGTTCATCTACCTTCTTACCTACGCTCAGACCGAAGATGCGTGCGGTACCTGACATAAACTGCCAGGCGCCTACAGCGCCTACACGGCTACGGGCGTTGGTGTTAAAACTAGATTCAATAACTGCCAGGTATTTCATTTCTTCAGGAATACCATGTTCTCTAAAGATCTTTTCTACCATGACGAAGTAGGGTTGACCTCTGGAAATCATCACCTGCAGATGTTGGCTATACCTGCTGGCAAAGTTATTGATGTATCCAGCTACAATGTTGTTGTTGATCTGTTCATAGACCTTTGGACTGCTGATGCTGGACGGCAGGCTTTGTGCATTTTGACGCACAGCCTGAGAGGTTACGGAAGGCACAATCGTTGTGTCCTTAGGTAACCGAACTTTGTGGTTCAATACCGTAGTATCTGGGCCCCCTATGGGAGTAACCACCTTCTTAGGTACGCCGTTGCCACCAAACGCTTCATAATGCCATGCACCCAAGGTCGGTAACAGCAGTAGTAAAAAGATTTTCCTCATACACATATTTATTTTAAACAGGAGTGACCTGCCTCAATTGCATGACATTTTCTGCAATATCTAACAGGCCTGCTTCGCTAAATTGCTTTGTGATGATCTGTACACCATATGGCATCCCATTTGAATGCCGCTGCAAAGGTACGGAAATTGCCGGAACTCCGGCGAGGTTTGCCAGTACCGTGTAGATATCTGCAAGGTACATAGCAATAGGGTCATCTGTCTTCTCCCCTATTTTGAATGCTGTAGAAGGCGCCGTTGGCATCAAAATCGCATCATAAGTTGACAGGATTTCTGATAATTTATTAACTACCAGCCTTCTTACCTGCTGCGCTTTCGTGAAGTATGCATCGTAATATCCTGCGCTCAACACGAAAGTGCCCAGTAAGATACGACGTTTAACTTCTATGCCGAAACCTTCCGATCTGCTTTTCTTATAAAAATCTGTTAAATCTAAATTTTGTAGCGGTGTCCTATGTCCATATTTTACCCCGTCGAACCGGGAAAGATTGGAAGATGCCTCTGCTGTAGTCAGCACATAATATGCGGGAACTACATAATCCAGATAAGCAAAATCGACCGCTGTGACTGAATTGCCTGCGGCTTCCAGTTCTTCAAAAAAGCTTTGGTACTCACCTTTCATCTCGGGGTCTAATCCCGGGTGAAACAATGCATCCTTTAAATACGCGATTTTCCAGGATTTATTGTGTCCCCTCGTCTGATAATCAGGAACTTCTTTCGAAGAGGCTGTACTATCATAGCCATCGGGCCCTGCTATTTGCTGTAATACACTAGCGACATCTGCAACATTCCTGCCAAAGATGCCTATCTGATCGAAGGAAGACGCATAAGCGATCAGCCCGTAACGGGAGATGCGCCCATAGGTTGGTTTTAACCCTACAATACCGCAGAAATCGGCTGGCTGACGTACGGATCCACCAGTATCACTACCCAGGCTCACCATACACAGATCTGCCTGCACAGCTACCGCCGAACCGCCGGACGAGCCTCCGGGTACACGGCTGGTATCCAATGCATTGAGTACGGGTCCATGTGCCGAATTTTCATTGGTAGACCCCATTGCGAACTCATCGCAATTGAGATTACCGATCAAAATAGCATCTGCCTCCAGCAATCTTTCGACTGCAGTGGCAGAATACATAGATGTAAACCCTTCCAGCATCTTCGATGCCGCACTTATTTTATGCCCTTTGTAGCAGATCACATCCTTGATCCCGATCACAACGCCCCCCAGCGACCCCAGCTTTTCCCCATTTTGTAGACGGGCATCCAGCTCGCGCGCTTTTTGAAGGGCTTCCTCTTCCCAAACCTCCAGGTATGCATTCAGATGTTTTGTCTTTGCTATACGGTCCAGGTAATATTGTACCGCTTCCGTACAGGTTGTTCTGCCGGCGTATAATGCTTCATGAAAAGCCGATATACTGCTGTATTCAGACAAAGCCAAACCAGTTAAATTGCTTGAAAAAATAAAATTCAGGTCAAACTTGTAAGCCAGACGTAAAAAGTGTTACGTCCAGGTTGTGGCATACTTTAGGTTCTATGACGTGGAATGCTAGTCTATGACTATCATAGGCACACGACTTCTCCTTGCGTTTGAATATTCAGTTCTGTAAAATACAGGGAAGGAATTAAGCTCCTTTCTGATCGGTAGTAGAAGGTGTTTCTTTCATACCCTCTTCGATCTCCTTGCGTACATTGTTCTTGGCATCGTTGAACTCACGGATACCTTTACCCAGTCCACGCATGAGCTCAGGGATTTTTTTACCACCAAATAACAGTAATACAACCAGGGCGATCAACAGCAGTTCGCTCATACCCAGATCCTGGAACAATAACAGTGGTGATTTCACAATAACGGCAGTCATTTTCTCTGTTTTAGAATGTTAAGCTAACAAAGATAGGTAATTAAATCCGGGATTCAATTGTACCGTTCGAAGATCAGAGAAACTTTAATTTTATTTTAAGAGGAGGACAGACGGGGTCAACCAGGGCATTTTGCCTGCAAATAGTCAGATCAAGGTAGGTAGAGGTTGGCAGTACCGGGAAGTGACAAAAAAAACGGGAACCGGAACGGTCCCCGTTATCACTAATTTCCCTGTATTTATACTAAACCCTTTTCTCTTTAATACGAGCAGCTTTACCAGCACGTTCACGCAGGTAGAACAGTCTTGCTCTTCTTACTTTACCAACTTTATTCAGTACGATACCATCAATGTTTGGTGAGTACAGAGGGAATACTCTCTCTACACCTACTCCATCAGAGATCTTTCTTACTGTGAATGATGCAGTGAAACCAGTACCCTGGATCTTGATTACATCACCTTTGAAGGACTGGATTCTTTCCTTGTTACCTTCAACAATTTTATAGTTTACAGTGACATTGTCACCGGCTTTAAACTTAGGGTAGTTTTTTGTATTACCTGTCAGTTGCTCGTGAACAAAAGAAATCGCGTTCATCTTTCAAATTTATTTATCGGACTGCAAAGGTAATTGAGAAATCCACAACTTCCAAATAACAGTGACCGTTATTAAAGAATAATTTTTTAACTAATTGATTATGAGTCAAATTTTGGCCTAACTTTTTTAATGGATGAAGTTGCTGGAGAATAGCTGTGATACAGATACCAGTACAATTTCCGGGTGCCCACAGCATGCTGTTGAATGCCTGAAATCGCCCGCTGTAGGCCGATACCTGCTATTTATCCAACAAGTCGGGCCTGCGTTGCCTGGTCCTTTCCAGGGCCATGTCATGCCGCCACTCGTCTATCTTTTTGTGATCTCCGCTCATCAGCACTTCCGGTACCTTCCAGCCCCTGAACTCCTCCGGTCTTGTATATACCGGTGGTGCCAGCAGGTTATCCTGGAATGAATCCAGCAGGGCAGACTGCTCGTCATTCAACACGCCGGGAATCAGTCGACCTATGGCATCAACCAGTACTGCTGCCGCCAACTCACCGCCAGACAATACATAATCGCCAATAGAGATCTCCTTCGTCACGAAATGCTGCCGGATCCGCTCATCAATTCCTTTATAGTGCCCACACAACAGGAGCAGGTTCCCTTTTAGCGACAGCTGATTGGCAATCCCCTGATTCAGGGTCTCCCCGTCCGGCGTCAGGTAAATCACCTCGTCGTAAGTAACCTTCTCTTTCAGGGTCTCTATCGCCCTTACAACGGGCTCCAGCATCATAACCATACCTGCCCCTCCCCCAAACTGATAATCATCTACCTGTTTTTGCTTCTGGGTAGAATAATCCCGGAGATTGTGGGTATATATTTCCAGCAATCCTTTCGTCTGCGCCCGCTTTAAGATCGAGTGCGAAAAAGGGCTTTCAAGTAACCCTGGCTGTACGGTAATAATATCGATCCTCATGTGTTGTTAATTCTACAGATAAATATCCAGCAATCCTTCAGGCAGGTCTACATGTACGATCTGCCCTTTCTTATCCACTTTTACCAGTGATTGTTCATTCAAAGGCAACAGCACTTCTGTTTCCTTATACATGATCTTCACCAGTACCTGCATCGGCATTTCGATCACTTCTTCGATCACACCCAGTTCGCCCAGCTCCTTGTCATGCACGGTAAAGCCCAGCATGGCCAATGGTGCAGAAGATGCTGCCTGTCCCTTGAAATCAGCTTCCAGGAGGTAAACAGGCGTTTGTACCAGTTTACGGGCATCTTCCTTGGTGTCTATGCCTTCCAGCTTCACAAAGGTATGTTCATGATCTTTCACACTGGCCTTCTGTACGAAATAAGGTATGAAACTGTTCTTACGCTCTTCCAGGAAGATGGCTTCCACCCCTTGCAGGGAGGTCCTTTTTCCCAGGCTGTGCTTCAGAACAAACTCCCCCTGTAATCCGAATACAGATACCAGTTTGCCTATGCTAAAGTAGTTATTCATTATCTGACGACTAATAAGTAAAAAGGGAAATACCCTTGAGTATTTCCCTTTCAGTATGTTATTTGAAAGCCCAATTAAGCTTCACCACCTTCCTGAGAAGCAGAAGCATCTTCTACTCTTCTTACTACTGGTGTAGCGATTCTTGCTTTCTTGTGGCTATCACGACGTGCAGCAACTTTCTGCTCGTGTTCAGCCTGCCATTGTTCGAATTTCTGGAAAGCGGTAGGCTCATCAAACAGACCGAGCTTCACACCTCTCAACAGGTGTTTCAGGTACAGTACACCTTTGAAAGAAAGGATTCTTCTAACGGTATCTGTTGGCTGAGCACCTTTCTGTAACCAACGCAGTGCCTTTTCAGTATCAATGTTGATAGAAGCAGGAACTGTCAGTGGATTGTAAGTACCGATCTTCTGGATGAATTTACCATCTCTTGGCGCGCGAGCATCGGCAACTACGATAAAATAAAAAGGTCTTTTCTTAGCGCCATGACGTTGTAATCTGATCTTGACTGGCATAAATAATTCGAATTATTTTTTTGCGAGTTGTTAAAAAATATTATTCAATTGGGGCAGCAAAAGTAATCCTAAAAAGAATTAGTTCAAAATATTTTCTGTTAAAAATTACCAATGCTGCAAAAAGTTTATTTTCCAGTTTATCTGGTTTTGGATTGAAAGCTGGTTTCAGAGTAGTACCAGCGCGGATTTCGCCAGCTGCACTCCTCTTCTCTCACCGATCTTACCGGCCCATTGCTCTCAGCCCTCTGCCACCTGCGCCAAATTTATTCATTTGTTTCATCATCTGGCGCATTTGTTCGAATTGTTTCATAAACTGATTCACATCCTGGATATCCTTTCCGGCGCCTTTCGCAATACGGCGACGGCGGCTGCCATCAATCAGGTCTGGATTGCTACGTTCTGCAGGGGTCATAGAGCCGATAATCGCCTCTATACCTTTGAATGCATCGTCGCTGATATCAATATCCTTGATAGCCTTTCCGATACCCGGGATCATTCCCATCAGGTCCTTCAGGTTACCCATTTTCTTAATCTGGTTCAGCTGCTCACGGAAGTCATCAAAGTCAAACTGATTCTGACGGATCTTCTTTTCCAGCTTTTTCGCCTGCTCTTCGTTGAACTGTGCCTGCGCGCGTTCTACCAGGGTCGTGATATCACCCATACCCAGGATACGCTGTGCCATACGTTCAGGGTAGAACACATCGAGGGTATCCAGTTTTTCACCCATGCTCACGAACTTGATGGGCTTCTCAACTGTGTATTTAATCGTTAATGCAGCACCACCACGGGTATCACCATCCAACTTTGTGAGTACTACCCCACTGAAGTCCAGGCGTTCATTGAAGGCCTTAGCCGTATTCACGGCATCCTGACCCGTCATGGAGTCCACAACAAAGAGGATCTCGTTTGGCTTTACTGCCGCCTTTACATTGGCGACCTCGGTCATCATCGCTTCATCAACTGCCAGACGACCGGCGGTATCGATGATCACAACTGTATTACCATTCTGTTTAGCCTGTGCGATTGCATTCTGGGCGATCTTTACAGCGTCCTTGTTCTCAGGTTCGCTATATACCTCCACCCCAATTTGCTCACCCAGTACTTTCAGCTGATCGATCGCCGCAGGGCGGTAGATGTCAGCCGCCACCAACAGTGGCTTTTTACCCTTCTTAGATTTGAGGAAGTTGGCCAGCTTACCGGAGAAAGTGGTTTTACCAGAACCCTGTAAACCTGCGATCAGGATCACAGAAGGGTTAGCCTTGATATCCAGCTCCACTTCGGTACCACCCATCAGTTCTGCCAGCTCGTCTTTCACGATTTTCACCATGAGCTGACCAGGAGAAATGGCAGTAATTACCTTTTCACCCAGCGCCTTTTCCCTTACCCTGTCGGTAAAGTCTTTCGCGATCTTGTAGTTAACGTCCGCATCGACCAGCGCACGGCGGATCTCCTTTACGGTACTGGCAACATTTATTTCACTGATACGGCCTTCACCTTTCAACTGCTTGAAGGCGGAGTCGAGCCGCTCTGATAATGATTCAAACATCAGAAACCTGTTTTTAAATAAGCCGGGAAATAGCTTAAGGGTTGCAAAAATAATAAAAAGGTAGCGAAAAGAAATGGGTGTAAGCGCCCGGGCGGACGAAAATAGTCAATAAGCAGGCAATCTTACCGTTCCTACCAGCATGATCCGGCTATAACCGGTAGATAACCCGCAGATATCCCGCCTCTTTATAGATGCGGGTTATCTGCGGGTTATAGGCGGGATATCTGCGGGTTATCTGCGGAATATCCCCGAAGAAGCGCCGTAGTAGCGGTATAGCGCAGACGCCCCTGGGGATTCCAGGCCTGGTAAGGCTATAAACAGGCATAAAAAAAGGATAATACCAACCGGTATTATCCTTTTTCAATATGATAGTGGGTAAATGTTAGTTCCCCAGGTAGTTTCTCAGCAATTTGCTACGGCTGGTAGTTCTCAGCTTGGTGATCGCCTTATCCTTGATCTGGCGAACCCTTTCGCGGGTCAGACCGAACTTCTCTCCTATATCTTCCAGTGACATCGGATGCTCTACTGCGATACCGAAGTACAGCATGATCACATCTTTCTGGCGATCAGTGAGTGTAGATAAAGAGCGTTCTATTTCGCGGCGCAGTGAATCGTGGTGATCCAATTCTTCATCAGCGCTGCTTGCGTTTGGATTTTCCAGTACATCCAGCAGAGAGTTGTCTTCTCCGTCGATGAAAGGCGCATCCATTGATACGTGACGGGCTGCAACACCAAGGGTGGCTTCTACTTCCTCTGTATTAATTTCGAGAATAGTAGCCAGTTCATCCGGCGACGGTTCTCTTTCAAATTCCTGTTCGAGTTGAGAGTATGCTTTGCTGATCTTATTGCTCAGGCCAACCTTATTCAGCGGGAGACGAACGATGCGGCTTTGTTCTGCCAATGCCTGCAGAATAGATTGACGAATCCACCATACGGCATAAGAGATAAATTTAAAACCACGTGTTTCATCAAAACGCTGTGCAGCCTTGATAAGACCGAGGTTGCCCTCATTAATCAGATCACTCAGGGATAAACCCTGGTTCTGATATTGCTTGGCAACAGATACAACGAAGCGCAGGTTGGCTTTTGTAAGCTTCTCCAGTGCTCTCTGATCTCCTTGCTTAATGCGGATAGCCAGGTTCACTTCTTCCTCCGGCGTGATTAAGTCTACCTTCCCAATTTCCTGCAAGTATTTTTCCAGGGATTGAGACTCACGGTTAGTGATGGACTTAGTGATTTTGAGTTGGCGCATTGACATAAAGACTCGGAACAGTTACAGGTGAATAAAACGTTACCTTTTTGATGAATGCCAGACAAAAATAAGTTTTTTTAGATAGTAGCCAAAATAAATGTTTACTTGTTGAATCATTTTTAAGCAAAAACGTTTCACCATTCACAACGTACATGTGAGACGGCTGAAATGCTCATCTGACAATAAATTGCTGTGAAAGAAGTGCTGCGAAATGCTAATGTATCGTTAATTTTTATAATAGAATTGTTATTTATAAAGTGTGAAAAGATTTGAGTAATTATTAAAAAAAAATGCAAAATAATTTTGACAGAATAAATAATTTTCTATAATTGCAGCCAGATGATATTGATTTACTAATTACTTTGAGCGATGTCTAAGAAAGTGCAATATGAGTTGGAATACCCCGTACGGTGCTCACCCAGTATCCTATATGAATTCTTGTCTACACCTGCCGGATTACAGGAGTGGTTTGCGGATAAAGTAGATTACAGGGACAACGTATTTTCCTTCTCCTGGAATGGATCCGTGGAAGAAGCAGAAGTGCTGGAACAGGAAGAAGATGAATTTATTCGTTTACATTGGAAACATGCGCCCAAAGAAGAATTCTTTGAATTTCGCATTGCCATATCCGAAGTAACAAACGAAACCATCCTGGTTGTAAAGGATTTTGCAGAGAAAAAAGAAATAGCTGATCAGAGCCAACTCTGGGATTATCAGGTAAAAGACCTGTTCCATCGCATTGGCAACTAAACACCACCAACCGTTTCACAAGCCGCACAATAACTGTATAAGTAGTGTGTAATCTTCCACTACACCAGGTATTAGCCCTTCCCAGTTCTCCAGTGGCAAGGGCTTCGCGATCTTTATAAATGGAAGCCGGTGTATAAGCATTTCAAATTCTGATGCCGGCAAAGCTGCTATCAACCTGAAATTCCCGTTTTCAAAATCGTGATGCCAGGGATCGTCCTCTCTTACATAGATCTGAAACTGAGCGGCAGCTAACGCTTGCCTGCCAGCTATGATTGTCTGTGCATAACGCTGTTTCAACTCTCCACTGAGATGCAGCGTGGCGATAAAGTAATGCCCCCACCAGAACATGGTCCGGAACGCAAAAATGTCCCCGCGACTGAAATAACGTGGATAATCCAGCATGATATAAGGTAAATCCTTGTAACGCTCTCCTTTGCTTAGCTTACCTGTCCCATCTCCGGGAAAACTGATTTCCTGTAGTGGAAGTGCTGCCTGCAATGCAACATGCAGCTCCCCCAGCAGACTCATCACCTTCTGTAAAATGTTGTTCTTGAGATAAATCCAATCGGGATTTGTTATAAGTGCCTGTTCCTCAACAGTCAGGATTGCCTTGTTCATAGGTACAAAGATAAATTTAACCTTATTTTAAACGCCGATATTCGGCGCTATCGGAAATCATGTTAAATTTGCCAATTCTAAATGCCCGTTTGAAAGCTGTATGCCCTTGCATCGGCCCTGATTATGGTCATTTTTGCAGTGAAAAAAGGGTACTATCTTTCCCACTGACCGTGACACAAGATCGAACAACAGTACTAATAAACAGCACCTTAACGTTAGAGCAGGAGTGAAAAAACTGGATAAGCTAATTATAAAGACCTTTCTGGGCCCCTTCGTGGCTACCTTCTTTGTCACCTTGTTCGTATTGGTCATGCAGTTCCTCTGGAAGTACATTGATGACCTCGTCGGCAAGGGGCTGGATACTCCCGTGATCATCGAACTGATCACTTATACCAGCGCTAACCTGGTATCGCTGGCCCTCCCGCTGGCTGTACTCCTGTCTTCAATCATGACGTTCGGGAACCTGGGTGAAAGCTTCGAGCTCGTTGCCATCAAATCGTCAGGCATCTCCCTCCTCCGCTTTATGCGCCCCGTGCTATACTGCTGTGTTACAATCGCCGTGCTGGCTTTCCTCTTCAATAACTACGTGATGCCCGTAGCCAACCTGCGCGCCAAATCACTCCTCTACGATATTACGAACTCCAAACCAGCCTTCAATATCAAGGCCGGTGTGTTCTATACCGATATTCCTGACTATACCATCAAAGTTGCCAGCAAGGAAAAGGATAACAAAACCATTCACCAGGTAATGATCATCGATCATGGCCCGGGCGGCGGCGACAAGTTAATCCTCGCTAAAAAGGGCGAAATGGTATTGTCAAACGACAAACGCTTCCTATACTTTATCCTGGAAGATGGCTGGCGCTACGAAGAACGGGGTAACCGTAACTTTAACGAACCCGGCGATCTGATCAGGCTGGGTTTCAACCAGTACAAAAAAGCATTTGACCTGAGCTCTTTTGCCTTCAGCCGCCTGGATATGGGCCTTTTTGCTTCTAACCAGCAGATGCTGAATGTAAGGCAACTGGATAAAGCCATCGATTCTCTGAGGGACCAGGAAAAGCTCTTTACCCGCACTGTGAACGTGTATATCACCAGCCGCTATCCTTTCGGACAATGGAAAGATACCGGATGGCTGGCCACCGCCCCTCCTCCTCCCGGCAATCCGGCGCACTTCAGGGACATCATTCCTGAAGATGCCAGACGCTATGTAATGGAGAGGACCGAACAAAGCATCCGTGATGGACAGAGTAACCTGGAAGGCCCTTCCAAGGAGTTCGAAGACAAACACAATACACTGATCCTGCATAAGGTGGAATGGCAGCGTAAATTTACCCTTGCTGCCTCCTGTATCGTCATGTTCCTGATCGGTGCTCCGCTGGGTTCTATCATCCGTAAGGGTGGTCTGGGTACCCCGCTCATCTTTGCCGTGGCATTCTTTGTGATCTTCAATATATTCTTTATGACGGGCGAGAAAATGGCTCGTAAAGACGTAATGGCTACCTGGAGTGGCATGTGGTTGTCCAACATCGTGTTGATGCCCATTGCCATCTTCCTGATTGTAAAAGCCATGAACGATTCCAACCTGTTCAATAAAGAGTTCTATGTGAGGATTTTCAACAGTATTAAAAAGTTCTTTAAGAGATATTCATTCAAACCTACAACCTGAGTAGTTTCACTATTCAAAACTGCGAACTATAGGTATCCAATGCCAGCTGACAAGTTGAGCGTATGAACAACATATGCACTGCCTGCCTGGGGGGGATACCATGTCATGGTCACTCGCAGGACTATAATATTGGAACTGCAAAGTATACCTGCAACGTTAAAATTCAAATAAATTGAAAACGCTTGTTACACTGTTCGGCAAGAACGCATGGTTCTTTACTCCTTTCCTGTTATGGGTAATAACAGGAGCAGTTCTACAACTCTTCTTCTTCACGCATGAAGAGCTATTTCTGGCTATCAACAGCTTTCACGCGCCCTGGGCAGACGTAGTCATGTCCGGTCTCACCTATGTCGGCGATGGCATCACCTTTGCCATTATGCTCGTAGTGATCCTGGCGCTGCGCAAGTACCGCCTGTTCTTCAATGCGGGCTGCATCCTGCTATTGGTGACGATCCTGGTACAAACTGCCAAACATTACTTCAACGCTCCCAGACCTATTAGATACTTCGAAAATCCAGCCATCATCCATACCGTAAAATGGGTCACCGTTCACGGCGGATGCAGCTTCCCTTCCGGTCATACGACCACTGCCTTTGCCATGTTCTGCTTCCTCTCCCTGATCACCCGCAATAAGATGATGGGACTGGTGTTCGTCATGCTGGCATTTGCAGCTGCCTGGTCCAGGATTTACCTGGCGCAGCACTTCTTTGTTGATGTGTATGTAGGTAGTATTATCGGTACATGCAGCAGCGTATTGCTTTACATCGTATTCGATAAAACAAAGAGAAATAGACCTGCCGAAATTATTCCCGAAGCGGCTATTGGTCTTAGTTGATTTGTTATTTTTGTTGATTTGTTAACCAGGAAGAGTACAGGAGTCTTAACAGATCAATCTAAATTAACGGAATGAAATACCTGCTTATCGCCATCGCGGCTGCTATCCTATTCGTCCCTTTTCTGGGGCATGTGCACTTGTTTGACTGGGACGAGATCAACTTTGCGGAAGCAGCAAGGGAGATGCTGGTAACACACAATTACTCTCAGGTACAGATCGACTTTGCTCCTTTCTGGGAGAAGCCGCCATTGTTTATATGGATGCAAGCCTTTAGTATGGCCATTTTTGGCGTCAATGAGTTTGCCGCACGTTTTCCGAATGCCGTTGTTGGTATTGCTACGCTCGTGACGCTTTTCAGCATCGGGAAAAAACTGGTTGATGAAAAAATGGGATTATGGTGGGCACTGGCTTATGCCGGTTCCTGGTTACCTCATTTCTATTTCAAGTCAGGGATTATTGATCCTACTTTCAACTACTTTATTTTCTTAGCTATTTACTGTGTATTCCGGGTGCCCTATGCGGCCAGGCCGAACCGGGTCGCCATATTAGGTGGTATATGCCTGGGATTGGCGGTGCTTACAAAAGGACCTGTAGCGATATTGGTGAGCCTGCTGTCGTTTATCGTATACTGGATTGCAAAGAAAGGGAAAACAGGCATTAAACTGCCGCAACTGGGCCTGATCACGCTGTCTGCCTTTATCACAACAGCATTGTGGTTTGGGTACGAACTGATCGTCCATGGCTGGTGGTTTATGAATGAATTTGTGACGTATCAGATCCGTTTGCTTACGACCCCCGATGCAGGGCATGGAGGTAATTTCTTCTATCACTGGTTTGTATTGCTGGTGGGATGTTTTCCTGCAAGTATTTTCCTGTTCAGTTATCTCAGGGGAAGGAAGAACCGGTCGATATATAATGGCGCACAAGGCGCTGAGGTGAGGGATTTCAAAACATGGATGTGGGTATTGTTCTGGGTAGTGCTCATCCTGTTCTCTATCGTAGAAACGAAGATTGTGCATTACTCTTCATTGTGCTATTTCCCATTGAGCTTCCTGGCAGCCTGGCAGATTTATAGAATTGCAGAAGGCAAGGTGATACTGAGAGCCTGGAACATTGTGCTGATGTTGCTGATTGGGATGCTGATCGCTACGGCCATTACGCTATTGCCGGTAGTAGGTGTCTATAAGCAACAGTTGATATCAGCGATTGGAGATAAGCTTGCCAAAGCGAATCTGCAGGCAGATATACCTTTCTCTTTGTGGGAAAGTGCATATGGTGCCGTGTATCTGTTGCTTGTAATAGTGAGTGCAATTTTGTTGTTCAATAAGAAAGTGAAGGCCGGAATGGTGATGTTGTTTGTAAGTACAATCTGTGCAATACAGATTACGGTTGTGCATTTTACGCCGAAGATTGAAGGATTCTCACAGCGGGCTGCGATAGAGTTCTTCGAGTCATTTCAGGGGAAGGATGATTATGTGCAGGTGTTGAGTTACCATAGTTATGCCCATTTGTTTTACACGAAAAAATTGCCGGCAACTAATAAGAATTATTATAACCAGGAGTGGTTGGTGAACGGGCCGGTGGATAAGCCAACGTATTTTGTCTGCCGGGTTACGGACAGTGAAAAGTGGAGAGCGAATCCAAACCTGGAGGTGATCGGGGAGAAAAATGGGTTTGTCTTCTTCAAACGAAAATAAATAAGCAATAAAAAAGGGTCTGCCTGGGGCAGACCCTTTTTTATTGCTGTGAAAAATGAAAGCCGGCTTTCATTTTTCATTTGCTTGCTATTACAACTATTTTACTGCCGCAGCATACAATTTATCTACTTCATTCCAATTGATCACGTTCCAGAATGCACTGATGTAATCAGGACGCACATTATGATACTTCAGGTAATATGCATGCTCCCATACATCCAATGCAAGGATAGGTGTACCTGTCTCTTTCACGATCCCTTTCATTAACGGGTTATCCTGATTCGGCGTCGATATCACCTGCAGCTTTTTACCAGGTGTAACAATGAGCCATGCCCAGCCAGAACCGAATACTGTTTTTGCAGCCGTATTAAACGCATCCTGGAATTTTTCCCATGACCCGAAAGACGCTGTTACAGCCGCTTTCAGTTTGTCAGACGGAGTTGTTTTGGTAGGTGAAAGCAATGTCCAGAACAGTGAGTGGTTATAGTGTCCGCCACCATTGTTACGAACTGCTTTATCATCTGCTTTTACAGTCGCCAGTATTTCATCCAGCGTCAGGCTTTCATACTTCGTACCTTTTACAGCATCGTTCAGATTTTTCACATAGGCGCCATGATGTTTATCATGGTGAATTTCCATTGTTGTCTTGTCAATGTTTGGTTCAAGCGCATCAAAAGCATAAGGCAACGCAGGCACAGTAAAAGGAGCTTTTGGACTATTTCCGTTCGAATTGTTCTTTCCTTTCAATGAAGCAGCACTCACCATACCGGCAGGATTGCCCACAGCAGCGACAACGCTGGCAAGGCCGGCTAACTTAATAAATTCTCTTTTATTCATATACCAGGTATTAAAAATTATGATGAAGAATGTAGTTCAATTTACGACGACATTAGTGATGCCACAAATACTACACCAATTATTAAAAAAATTTAATTAATGACTACTCACAGGCACTTCGTATTTCACGGTTTATTCCTAAAATAACGCCTATAAATCACATTGTTTTGAAATTAATTGTTATTTTACCATAGCTTTCATGTGAAACTTTAGCAAATTTTTTTATTTGATCATTAAAACTATTTGTCCCGAAACTACATGATGACGAACTAATATATGTAGTACGCTAACTAACTAAGCCTTAAAAGGCTGCAACCTTATGCCGATACATATCTCTACACTTAGGGCGGGTGCTGATGCAATATTATTTTTTTTAACTATACAATTCATATTCCAATTTATACCGTTCATTGTTCATACATTTTTTTATGCCAGGCAAAATGAGAGAATTAGAAGAACATATTAAACAACAACGACAAGAAACAGATAATTATACACCGGTCTTTTACAGATTGGGAAAAGCCGAAGAATATAAAGCCCTTACCAGCTTATTAAGCAGCAACCCCCACATCCGCGTTTATGATCACATCGTATCACAGTTAAAAGAACTCATTAAGATCAGCCACCCAACGAAGCGTTTAACACCTGAAGAATATGACCAACATTTAGCCGCGTACGTTGGAGAAAAGGTACTTGAAGAAATTGGCGTATGGGTATATTATCCATGGGCAGACAGGGTCGTGCATATAGTAGATGAGGAAGATTTTATTGCATTGCGCACAAGCCGTAATCAACATAAGATCATGGCAGATGAAATTGCAAAACTGCGTACAAAAAAGATCGGCGTTATTGGCCTTTCGGTAGGTAGTAGTATCGCACTGACCCTTGCAATGGAACGTGTGTGTGGAGAACTGAGACTAGCTGATTTTGACAAAATAGAACTAACCAATATGAACCGTATTCGTACGGGAATACATAATATACAGGTATCTAAGGCTGTGGTGGCAGCCAGGGAAATAGCAGAACTGGATCCTTTTATCAAAGTAAAATGTTATCTGGATGGTGCTACTGAGCAGAACCTGGACGACTTTTTTACTGCTGAAGGGAACCTGGATGTGCTGGTAGAAGAATGTGATGGCATAGATATTAAGATATTGAGCCGGGTAAAGGCCAAAGCCTTGCAAATACCGGTAGTAATGGACACCAATGACAGAGGAATGGTGGATGTAGAACGTTTTGACCTTGAACCTGACAGGCCTCTGCTGCATGGTTTTATCCCTGCCGATCTGGACCTGGAACGCTTAAAGGGTTTAACTGACGCTGAGAAATTACCCATCTTCCGCCCGATGGTTGCCCTGGATGACATGTCTGCCAGGATGAAATATTCCCTAGGCGAAATTGGTAAAACGATTACCACCTGGCCCCAGCTGGCTTCCTCCGTTGTACTGGGAGGCGCAGCGGTGACAGACACCTGCAGGCGTATACTGCTGGATCAATACAAAAGTTCCGGCAGGTATTATGTAGACTTCGAGCAAATATTTGTTTAAATCAAGCTGGTTAGAACATGCTGCCATTACATTCTATGCAACCGAATGCAATGAGGGCATGTTTTCACTATGTTCCTATTACCGATGCTATTATTAAAGAGTACCCACATGCAAAATCATGATTACAGTAAGGGCATTTAGAGCACCAGACGATCCTGAAGCCTGCCTGAGGTTTTACAACGGCCATCTCCGGCTGTTGGAGATCTACTTTGGAATCGCCAAGATCACTTCCGGCAATGCGGACTGGATGCAACATGAAAATAGTATTGTAATTATTGTGGAAGATGAATCACGTACCAAAACGTATGGTGGTGCCAGAGTTCAGCTGGCAGACGGTGTCATTCCCCTTCCTATCGAAACAGCGATCGGTAAGTACGACAGCAAGATCTACGACATGGTCAGACCCGGCAGTGCTGAGATCTGTGCCATGTGGAATTCCAAAGAAGTAGCAGGTATGGGCATCGGTAGCCAGGTACTGGCCAGGGCAGGTGTTGTACTTGCCTCGCAGCTACCGATCGACAATTTCCACGTATTATGCGCTCCCATCACCACCCGTATCGGGAAAAGAGTAGGATTTATGATTGACGAATCCCTCGGCGATAAAGGCACCTTTTTCTATCCCAAAGACGACTTCGTGGCCACTGCCATGGTGATTAACGACGTCAACTCCCTGGAACATGCAGATCCCAAAGAACGTGAGCTCATCTATGATCTGAGGGAAACACTCATTCAAACCAAAACGGAAGTGGGGCCTAAAGGCTCATACGAGGTCAGCTATCATCTGGAAATACCCGATTATCAATATACCAAAGTGCAGAGTGAAAGGTGAATTTTCTATAAATTTATCGCATGTTCCGGATTATTACCTTATGGTTACTCGCCCTATTATGCTATGTGCATACACAGGCTGCCAGTCCCTTCGTATACGAAGATGGCATGCCCCTGACGCGCATAGGCAAGTACCTTGAATTATACACTGACAAATCTAACAAGCTTGGAATAGGGGAAATTCAACAGGTTTCCTTTACTTCACCGGGAGAAAATGTGCCTAACCTGCAGATCACTCCCTATACCCACTGGGCAAGATTCCGCATTGAAAATCCGGGAGCTGCCCGCAAGCTGCTCCTGGAAGTAGAATATCCCACTATCGACGATATTACCCTCTTTGAACTAATGCCCGACGGTAAATTCAAGGCCACCAGGCTGGGGGAATTCACCGAGTTTCACAACAGGATATTCGATCACCAGAACTATATATTCCCACTGGTATTCCAGGCACACAGTACGCATCTTTACTACCTGCGTATCAAAGCAGGAGAGCAACTACAGCTGCCTATCTATATTGGTACCAAGGAACAGATTACGACAAAAAACAGCTCCCGGGGCCTCATCTTCGGGTTGTATGTCGGGGTCATTCTCGCCATGTCGTTCTATAACCTCTTTATCTTCCTGTCTACCAAGGATAACAGTTACCTGACCTATGTAGCGTACAACATTTTTGTGGGGCTTACACAGGCAACCCTGCAGGGCTTTGCCTTCCGTTTTCTCTGGCCTTCATGGCCCTGGCTGGAAATGCATGCCTCTGTACTGGTTCCCATCTTCAACGGACTCACTGCGTTGCTGTTCGTACAGCAGTTCCTGCAAACGAAACAAAATTACAAGCGGGGCCACAATCTCATTAACTACCTCATCTATGCATACATGGTCACCTTTATTCCGGCATTGCTGGACTGGTATACCATTGCACAGATCTGGGTACAGCTGGTGGTATCAGTCGCTGCCGTGATCGTATTTATCGTACCGCTCAAAATGAGCCGGATGGGGTATAGCTCTGCCCGTTTCTTCCTGCTGGCCTGGTCAGTGTTCCTGCTTAGTGTGATCGTTTTCGTATTGCGCAACATGAATGTGCTGCCATATAACGACTTTACCTATTACGCCCTGCAGATAGGTTCAGGTATGGAAGCCCTGCTCCTTTCCTTCGCACTGGCACATAAGATCAATGTATTCAGGGCCGAAGCCCTGCAGGCATCCCAGGAAAATGAACGCCTGGTAAGAGAACAGAATATTATCCTGGAAGATAAAGTACATAAACGTACGGAAGAGTTGCAAACCACCAACGAAGAACTGAATGTAGCCATGAAAAACCTGAAGGACGCCCAGACACAACTGGTAGAAAGAGAGAAAATGGCGTCGCTGGGTCAGCTTACGGCAGGTATCGCCCATGAGATCAACAACCCGATCAACTTCGTTACCTCGAACATCAAGCCGCTAAAACTGGATATCGCAGATATCAGGACACTCCTTGACAAGTACGACGGACTGGCTACTGCAACCGATGTAAAAGCAGAACTACAGGACATTGCAACATTCAAACAGGAAATAGATATCGACTATATACACGAAGAAATAGCCTCCCTGATCAAAGGCATTGAAGATGGTGCTTCCCGTACGGCTGAGATTGTCAAAGGATTGCGTACCTTCAGCCGCCTGGACGAAAGTGACGTGAAGTCAGTAGACCTCCATGAAGGGCTGGATAGCACGCTGGTACTGCTTAAGAACAACATTCCACCGAATGTAAGGGTGGTGAAACACTATGGTACCCTACCCAAGATTGAATGCTATGCGGGCAAAATGAACCAGGTGTTCATGAACATTCTGACCAATGCCTTGAATGCGATTAAAACCCACTCAGATGGCAGGGAAGAAAGTGTAATCATCACCACCTGGCAGGAAGACGAAATGGCCGTGATCAGTATCAAAGATACCGGTCCGGGCATGACCGAAAAGGTAAAGGAAAAGATCTTCGACCCGTTCTTTACCACCAAAGATGTTGGGGAGGGTACAGGCCTGGGGCTTTCTATCGTATTTAGTATCATCGAAAAACATCAGGGACGGATATTGGTAAATACTGCTCCGGGGGAAGGTGCGGAATTTATTATATATTTACCAATGAAGATAGCCGTTATGGCCTAGTGCCATATTCCAATGGAGCCCCAGACAGGAATAGCCCTACAATCGAAACCTTATCGTTTTTTTATAAAACATTAGTGGATGAAAGAAAACCGTATTAGGATTCTCTACATTGACGACGAAGTACACAACCTAAATGCTTTTAAAGCCAGCTTCCGCCGCAGCTATGAAATCTATACTGCAAATTCCGCCCAGGAGGGTAAGCAGTTACTGAAAGGCATCGATGTTCACATTATCATCGCTGACCAGAAGATGCCCGTATCTACCGGTGTTGAATTCTTTAATGAAATCAAAGATACCCTGCCCGACCCCATGCGTATCCTGCTCACCGGCTATACCGATGTAGAAGACATTATCGATGCGATCAACAAAGGGCATATCTTCTCTTATATCAAGAAACCCTGGGATGAGCATGAACTGCACAAGACCATTCAGAATGCATACGAAATATATGCCACCCGCAAACAGCTGAAAGAAAAGATCATCGAACTGGAAAAAATTAATGATGAGCTCAATCGTTTTATATATTCCACTTCTCATGACCTTCGCTCTCCGCTCATGTCTGTATTGGGTATCATCAATCTGAGCAGGCTGGATAACTCTGTTACTGACCCCAATGGCTATCTGAATATGATCGAAGTCTGTATTCAGAAACTGGATGGTTTTATTCAAAAGATTATTGAATATTATCGCAACTCAAGGTTGGATGTGGAGTATGAGAAGATTAATTTTGATCATCTGCTACATGAATGTATCTCACAGTTCAAACATCAGAATACAGCAATAGAGTTCCAGGTAGCAGTAGACCAGCCGGTGGATTTCAAGGGTGATACTTTCCGTATCAGTGTGATCTTAAATAACCTTATTTCGAACGCTGTTAAATATCAGAAGCCGGATGAGGTGCACCCTAAAGTGAACCTGGCCGTAAAAGTAGAGCCACACAAAGCAACACTGGTGATATCAGATAATGGAATTGGTATATTGAGTGAACACCTGAACAACATCTTCAAGATGTTCTTCAGATCTAAAAATAACAACAAGCCGGGTAGCGGCATTGGCCTTTATATAGTGAAAGAAGCGCTGAATAAGATAGGCGGTACAATCAATGTAGAATCCAAGTATGGAGAAGGTACACAATTTGAAATAAGCATTCCGAACAGAAATGATTTCGATTCCTGATTTACGTGTGATTTTGATAGATGACAATGAAGTGGACCTTCTATTGCATGAAAAGCTGATTGCTATCCAGCAAATCAGCCGGACAGTGCTTGCTTTTAATAATGCCAATAAAGCGCTTGAGTTTCTGTCGTCGAATATAACTTTACCTCGTATCCCTCCTACTATCATATTGTTGGATATACAAATGCCGGAAATGGATGGGTTTGATTTTCTGGAGGCTTTTGATAGCTATCCCGCCAAGATCAAATCGCAGTGCCATGTGATCATGGTATCCTCTTCGCTTGATTATAGTGACATCAGCCGTACCTATGCGAACCCGATGGTGGTGAAACTACTGAAGAAACCTTTGCTGGCTAAAGAGTTGACCAGTGCAGTGGCAGAGATATTCAGGGACTTTTCGTAAGCCTACTTATCCATTATCAGTTTTCTATGTGCACGCCCCCAGTTGCCCAGTTCAGAGATCACGGCGAACAGTGATTCTCCATGGGGTGTGATCTTATATTCTACTACAGGCGGAAAGGCATCATATTCCGTTCGTGAAATCACTCTGTTGGCTTCGAGGCTTTTCAGCTCTTTAGAGAGGGTTCTGTCTGTAATGGGGCTCAGCTCTTTGGCAAGCTGACTGAAACGACGGGGACCAAAGGACAAATGAATGAGGAGCTGGAGTTTCCACCGGCCGCTGAGTACCTCAAGAGCATCTTTTACAGGGATGATGTGTTTATTGCATGTTTCTTTGGTTCGTACGCTCATGATACAAAAATACAACATATTACTATCCTGAAGGAAAGCGCTATCCGGGAATATAGTATCGCCAGCCGCACAGGTATTCTGGATAATTTCGGGTTAAAATTAAATGAAAGCATCATGAGAATATTACATTTGATCACCAGCCCGAGAAGGACCGAGTCGTATAGTGTACAATTAGGAAATGCCATTGTTGATAAACTGACAGCCGCACACCCCGGTAGTACTGTAGTGGTTCGTGACCTGGCAGCAGCACCTTTTCCTCACCTGGAAGAAGCGCATATTCAGTCTTTCTTTACCCCCGATGAAAACAGATCTGCTGAACAGGTACGTGCAATTGCACATTCTGACGAAGCGATTGCAGAACTGCAGGCCGCTGACGTTATTGTCATTGGCGCACCGATGTACAACTTCGGCATCACTTCTAACCTGAAATCATGGTTGGATCACATTGCAAGAAAAGGCAAGACTTTTAATTATGGAGCCAATGGTCCTGAAGGACTGATAAAAGGAAAGAAGGTATACCTGGCTATTTCTACAGGAGGAATTTACTCGGAAGGCGCCATGAAGATCTATGACTATACTGAAAATTACATGAGAGCTGTATTAGGCTTTATGGGCATGACAGATGTGACTGTCGTAAGAGCCGAAGGGCTGTCTGTACCCGGAGTACAGGATACGGCGATGGAAAAAGCATACGAAGCGATCACTGTATAAGACATTCTCCCATATATTCAGAAACGGCATCCGTTACCGGGTGCCGTTTTTATTTTTCAATCAAAATACGAAATACAGTAAATAATCACCCCACCCACATTTCCATAATCCACTATATTTCAACACATTAACTCCCGGCATACAGATTGGCTTCCCAGCGCAAAACATTCACAACATGAAACCATCTTCTAATCTACTTGCCCCGGAAAACCACGCACTTGTACTTATTGACTTTGAAGGGCAAATGGGCTTCGCCACCAAAAGCATCGCGCTGAGCGAACTGAGAACCAACGCCGCCATCGTAGCCGGCGCATCCAGGATTTTCAACGTTCCCACGATCGTTACCACGGTTGCAGAAAACTCCTTCTCCGGCCCTGTATTCCCTGAAATAGAACAATTCTATCCACAGGCTACCAGCGGCTACATTGACCGTACCAGTATGAATACCTGGGAAGATGCTGCCGCCTACAAAGCAATCAAAGCTACTAACCAGCAAAAGATCGTACTTGCCGGCCTCTGGACCAGCGTATGTATCGTAGGCCCGGCCCTTTCTGCGCTGGATGAGGGACATATTGTATACGTGATCACTGATGCCTGTGGCGATGTAAGCACCGAAGCACATGAACGCGCTGTGCAGCGAATGGTACATGCCGGTGTGAAACCTATCACTTCTATCCAATACCTGCTTGAACTGCAGCGCGACTGGGCAAGACAGGAAACTTACGGCCCGGTTACTGACCTCATGAAAAAATACGGTGGTGCATATGGCATCGGTATTCACTATGCCCACAACATGCTCCAACATCACTAAGATGCTACAGTTCCTGAAAGTTTGTATCACCGCTACCATTGCAGCCATCCTGCTGTTGCTTTCTACCCTTGCCTACGGGCAGGGGTTTAAGCTCATGCGCTTTGACGAAAAATACGATTCGTCCAGCAAGGGAATCAAGTATATCCCTCTTGGCCATGGTAACAGCTATCTTTCTTTCGGTGGCGAGGCCCGGGTTGAATACGTGGACTTTCACAACGAAGACTGGGGCCAGCAAAGCATTGGTCACAATTCGTTCTGGCTCCAGCGCTATGATGTACATGCAGACCTGCATCTTACTTCCTACCTCAGGTTATTCACACAGCTTCGCAGCGGCTGGGAAAACGGCCGTAAGAATGGTCCCCGTCCCATTGATGAGGATAAACTGAATGTGCAGAATCTTTTTGTCGATGTCATGCCGTTGAAAAATTTCACTATCCGCATTGGCCGGCAGGAGCTGGACTACGGTAGTGGCAGACTGATCTCTGTACGCGAAGGCCCTAACCTGCGGCAGTACTTTACAGGTGGAAAGATCATGTATGCAACTTCCCGGTTATCAGTAGATGCCTTCGTAATGGCTACAGATGTAGTGAATACAGGTGTGTTTGACAATACACTCAGCAAGCAGGTGAGCTTCTGGGGCGTATATGGTAAATACATTATTCCCCGTATGGGAAATGTAGATGCTTATTACCTGGGCATCCGCCGGGATTCTGCCCGGTTTGAAGAAGGCATTGGCAAAGAGATCAGGCATACGGTCGGTGGCCGTTTCTGGAAATATGGCGGTGGATTCATTTATAACCTGGAAGCAGCTTACCAGTTTGGCACATTTGGAACAGGTGACATCCGTGCATGGACTGCATCTGCAGACCTGGGGTATATGTTTGAATCAGTAAAGGGCCATCCAACGATCAACCTCCGCCACGATTACATATCGGGTGATCGCCGGCAGGGAGACGGGCAATTGCAAACCTTTAATCCACTCTTTCCCAAAGGCGGCTATTTTGGATTTAGTCCGCAGATAGGTCCTGTCAACCTGATTGATCTGCATCCTTACAGTAACATGTCTTTAGGCGAGCATTTCACTGTACAGGCAGATGCTGTATTTAACTGGCGCTACTCCTTACAGGATGGTATTTATCGCCCCAGTGGCAGTTATAAGATGGCAGGACTGCCAAGTAACAAAAGGTATATTGGTACTGCATGGCTGGCCAGCGTAGTGTACACACTCAATAAAAATTTCTCCATCAATACAGGGATTCAATATTTCAAAACCGGTGCGCTGGTGGAAGACCTCATTCCAGATCACAAGGATGGGATCTTTATCAATACACGTGTCGCATTCAAATTTTAATCAACATGAAACGCACAATAGTTGTAACCGCATTATTACTCGCACACATTTTTGTTCATGCACAGCAAACGACTGCTGTCGGCACTTCCAAAGTATGGGGCAAAGTAGATGGTGTAACCATCGAAGGATTGGTACAAGGCCCGTCTGCAGCTGTGGCTGACTTACAGATCGCCTGCGTATTTGAATATACAGAAGGCGATATTTTCAACGCGCCCCCTGCCCTGCCAGCAGCGCTCAATGGCATGGTACACCTGGATGAAGCTACCAATGGGCTTATTACCGAAATTCGTAAGTCCGGCCAGTTTGCAGGCCATGCCCTGGAAACAATTCTTATTACGCCACCAGCAGGCAAGATCAAAGCTAAAAAACTCCTGTTGATTGGTCTGGGCGATCGCAATCAGTTTTCTCCCGAACTGATGACGAAAGTGGGTAGTGTTGCTATGCGTGAAGCGCTGTCACTGAATGTAGCTTCGCTCTCTTTTGCAAGTGACCTGAAAGATGCAGGCATAGACTCTCCAACTGCCCTGGTAGCAGAAAATGTAACCAAGGGAATGCTCCAGGCCTACAAGGTAGCGGAATACCTGAAAGGCAAGCATTATGCAACTTTTAAACCACTGGGCAAAGTGATACTGCTGGCAGGGCCGGCATTTTTTACGGTAGCAGGACAAGGTATCCAGGATGCGATTCAATCATTCCAGTAATATGAAAGCAGACCTCATTTTATACAACGGGAAAATATATCCCGGCGACCATACCGCTGTCGCCATCCTGGATGGAAAGTTCGTAGCTGTAGGTAAGGATGCCGACATCCTGAATACTTATAGCGGCACTGCCATCAACCTGAAACAGAAGCGTGTAATTCCGGGCCTGATTGACTCTCACATTCACCTGATCAGAGGAGGGTTAAATTATAACCTTGAACTGAGATGGGATGGCGTTCCTTCACTTGCGGATGCGCTTCGCATGTTGAAACAACAGGTAGCGGTCACGCCAACCCCTCAATGGGTAAGAGTGGTAGGAGGATGGACCGAGCAACAGTTTGCAGAAAAAAGAATGCCTACACTGGCGGAGATCAATGCCATTGCGCCTGATACACCGGTTTTCATACTCCATTTATATGACCGTGCATTGCTGAATGCTGCGGCATTAAGAGCTGTGGGATTTACCAAAGACACCCAGGCTCCTCCCGGAGGCCAGATTGAAAAAGACAGCAACGGGAATCCTACAGGTATGATCCTCGCCACACCGAATGCGCTCATTCTTTATGCAACACTGGGCAAGGGGCCTAAGTTGTCATACGAGTACCAGGTGAACTCTACCCGTCACTTTATGACAGAGTTAAACCGTTTTGGCGTAACGAGTGTAATTGATGCAGGAGGTGGATCGCAGAACTATCCGGAGGACTACCAGGTGATAGAAGAACTACACCAGAAGGATCAGCTGACGGTACGCATTGCCTACAACCTGTTCACACAGCGGCCGGGCAGGGAGTACGAAGATTTTGAGCACTGGTCTGCATTGGTACAGCCACATCAGGGCGATAACATGTATCGTCATAATGGTGCCGGAGAAATGCTGGTATTCTCTGCTGCCGACTTTGAAAATTTCCTGGAGCCCAGGCCAACATTGCATGAGAACATGGAGGCGGAGCTGGAAAAGGTAGTACGGCTGCTGGTAGAAAAACGCTGGCCTTTCCGGATTCATGCTACATACAATGAGAGCATCACACGATTCCTGGATGTATTTGAGAAAGTAAACAGGGACATACCTTTTGACGGGTTGCCGTGGATATTTGACCATGCAGAGACCATTGATGTGAAAAACATCGCGCGGGTAAAAGCGCTGGGCGGTGGTATTGCCATTCAAAGCCGCATGGCATTCCAGGGGGAATATTTTGTAGATCGCTATGGTAAGGAAGCGGGTGCCCATACACCGCCTATCCGCAGGATGCTCGAAATGGAGGTACCTGTAGGTGCGGGTACAGATGCCACAAGAGTGAGCAGTTACAATCCATGGATAGCGCTGTATTGGTTAGTAACAGGAAATACAGTCGGTGGCTTACAGTTAAACGAAGGCCTGCCACGCGCTACTGCTATGGAGTTGTACACACGTGGTAGTGCATGGTTCAGCAGTGAGCAACAGATCAAAGGCAGTATACAGGCAGGCATGCTGGCAGATATAGCGGTGCTGGACCAGGACTTCTTCACCATTCCCGAAGCAGCTATCCGGCATATAGAGTCAGTGCTCACGATTGTAGGTGGCAGGATTGTGTATGCAAAGGATGATTTTGGCAGCCTGGCGCCGCCCCGGATTCCTGTATTGCCTGACTGGTCGCCGGTAAACACGTTTGGAGGATATGTAAAAAGCGATCTGCATGTCTGTGCAGGTAGCTGTAATGTACATGGTCATGACCACGACGTAGCCCGCCAGAGCCATGTACCTGTTGATAACTACACAGCATTCTGGGGAGTGCTGGGATGTTCCTGTTTTGCATTTTAAATCATTTATATGCTTCGCTATATATTATACTCAGATCTGGGCAGTACGCTCAATAATGCAGCTATGCTGGGTTTCCGGGTATTGCTTGCCCTGGAGCTGTTCAGGGTGCATGGCATGAAAAAGTTCAGGGTGGAAAACGGGCAGCGTGAGCATGTACCTAATCCGCTTGGACTGCCTGACAAATTAAACGGGTTGGTAGCCACTTTTGCAGATACAGTGGTTCCATTCTTACTGATGCTGGGTGTAGGTACCCGGTTGGTGATACTCCCTACGATCGGGGTGACTGCCATCGGTTATTTCGTTGTGCACAGAAAGGATAGCCTGGAGGTAAGAGATGTACCCTATGTATATACACTGTGCCTGTTATTCATCCTGCTGATAGGTGCCGGCCGTTTCTCCATTGACTATTTATTACTCTCAAAATTATAATTACATGAAAGCATCCATCGGGATCAAAGAAAATTATCTGGGTGAGGTAGCCCATTCATTAGGGAAGATCTTAGCTGATGAATTTGTACTGTATACAAAGACCCGCAAAGCACACTGGTGTGTAACCGGCGCTGATTTCCATAGCAAGCACCTCTTCTTCGAAGCGCAATACGGACAGCTGGAAGAGATCGTAGATGCAGTAGCAGAAAGGATCAGGAGTCTTGGTCATTTTCCACCTGCAACATTGAAAGAGTACCTGGCACTGACACACCTCACAGAGCAAAGCAGGGAGAAAAATGATAGTACTGGTTTTATCAAAGAACTGCTGGCAGATCATGAGAGCATTCTCATTCACCTGAGAGAAAACATCAATGGTTATGCACAGGCATTTCACGATGCCGGCACCAGTGATTATATCACAGGACTGATGGAAACACATGAGAAAATGGCCTGGATGCTGAGAGCACACCTAGAACAATAGTTGACTATGGAAGAACCAAAACATAATATCCACTGGGTTACATTTTTGCTGGCATGGGTAGCTGGTTTCTGTGACACGGTCACTTTCATATCAGGAGGATCGATCTTCTCGGCGCACGTGACCGGCAACTTTATCACGTTTGCTGCACAGATGGTGTCAACCGCCAGTAAGAGCAGTGACTGGCTGAAGCTCATTACCTTCCCTACATTTGTGGCAGCGGTGATGGCTGGTGGCTGGCTGGCCAGGGTACTGGACAGAAAGTACAGGATACTGCTGGTGGAAAGCCTGGTGCTGATAACAACAGGGGTAGCGGCCATGTTCCTGCCACTGATGGGTTCCTTTATGCTATATTTGCTGGTATTCATGGTAGTGCTGGCAATGGGCCTGCAGAATGCCTTTGGAAAACTCTTTGCCAAAGAAACGCATGGTCCGACCACGATGATGACAGGCAATGTGACACAGGCAGCCCTTGACCTGGGCAATCTGCTGCGCACGGGCTTTAACGAGCCTGCCGCCCTGCAAAGTCTGCGAAATGTCTCTATCTTAATAGGAGGCTTTTTGCTGGGTTGCCTGATGGGTGGCATTATGGCCAGGTACCTGGGCTTAACATCGATTATAGCGCCGGGAGTGGCCATTTGTATCTGTTATCTGATGAGGGAAGCCCTACCACGCAAACAGCTGGTATAATATGAGGCATGATCTTTACATAAAGGGAGTGGCCACTTTGGTGGCCCTCCTGTTTTTTATTACTTCCTTTGGACAGGACACCGCGAGAGTAGGTCAACTGTACCGGGAGGGGCAGCGCCTGCTGCTGAAAACGGGATATGAAAAAGAAGATATGGATTCTGCCTGGGTCATTGCCAGACAGATAGATGCCTATAGCCGTAGTACACACTACCAGATGGGGATAGGGATCGCGAAACTCCTGACCGCCAAGATACTCAACGAATCCCACAGAGATGACGGCCGTCGGGAAGTGAGCCAGGAGGCATTGGCTATCCTGAACCAATATGGCACCCCCACCTTACAGGCAGAAGCGCTGATTGAAGTGGGCGGTACTTACCACAATAAGCCTGCTGACATGGAGAAGAAGATATTTTACTACAAAGCAGGCGCACAACGGTACCTTGACATAAAAAATTATTTTTCAGCAGGGAGTATGCTGGAATACACGGGTGAGCTGTATACCATCAGCGGTGAATACAAACAGGCATTGAAGACGATGGATTCTGCACTGATATTGTATAAATTAACAGGGTATAAACGGCTGCATTATATATATAGCCTGATGGGCTCCGCGTATATGTTCATGAATGATTTCCCGAATGCACTCCGGTATAATATCATGGCAATAGAAACGGGAGAGAAACTCCACGAAACAAGCATCATCATGAGCCCTATTTACAACCGACTGGGCATGATTTATTTTTCCATTGACGATTATCCACCGGCAATGGACTACTTTAACCGCGGGCTCAAAATTGCGTATCTGAATCGTGATACACCAAGCATTCAGACGATACAAATGAACCTGGCCTATATTTACCGCAAGACGGGCAAGTATGATATAGCACTGGATACTATCCGTGCGGCGGAAAAGTTTTATACACATGCGGACAGCGATGACTCTTCGGAAGTTGCAACAAGATACCTGTATATCTACCTCGACAAACAAGATTATGAAGGTGCTGCCCCTTACTTTAAAAGATTGCTGTCGTTATACAACCGTCACCCCAACTCCCCTTCAGCCGCACAGTTCTCCCGGCTGGCCCTTGCTTCGTACCTGCAGCGTACAGGCCATGTGAAGGAAAGCATTCCTTATTTAGTGGCAGCCGAGGAAGAGACAAAGAAGCGGGAAGAGCAAATTACCAGAAAGGTAATGTTGTACCATTTATTCTATCGTGCAGACTCCGCCATGGGCAATGTACAGTCAGCACTGTTACATTTCAGGCAATATAAAGTATTCTCGGATTCGCTGACAAATATCCAGAAATCCAGGCAGCTGGCTAGTTTACAGCTGCAGTTTGAAGGTGCTAAAAAGGACCAGGACATCCAGTTGCTCAAGCAGAAAAGCGCCTTGCAGGAAGCATCGCTACAGAAGGAAAGGATCTTCAGGAATGTCATCTTTGCCGGAGTATGTACATTGTTGTTCATACTGGCACTGACTTATAACCGTAGCCGCCTGAAGCAACGCAGTAACCTGCAACTGCAACAAAAACAGGAGGAGATCAATCACCAGAACGAGTTGCTGAAAAAGCTGCTGGTAGAAAAGGAATGGCTGCTGAAAGAGATCCATCACCGGGTGAAGAATAACCTGCAGATAGTGATCAGTCTACTGAACTCGCAATCTATCTATCTCGATAACCAGGATGCCATAGATGCGATCAGGAACAGTCAGCACCGCATGCATGCCATGTCGCTGATTCACCAGAAGCTGTACCAGACGGATAACTTAGCGACGATTGATATGAGCTGGTATATCCGTGAACTGGTCGCATATATGAGGGAAAGTTTCCCGACAGAGACCGCCATTACCTTCAAGCTGCAAATAGCGCCATTAGAGCTGGATGTAGCCCAGGCTGTACCATTGGGACTCATATTGAACGAAGCGGTCAGCAATGCGATTAAATACGCCTTTAAAGGCCGGCAAGAGGGTATCATCAGTATTACCCTGATCACGATCGACGATCTACGCAGGGAACTGTGTATTTTTGATAATGGGAACGGATTACCCCCACAGTGGAATACAGAAGAAAACAGTACCCTGGGTATGAGCCTGATGCGGGGGCTGAGTGAGCAACTGGACGGTACTTTTGAAGTAAAGAGCCGGCAGGGGACCATCATCAGGGTAATTTTCCCTGCTGCGCAAAAAGAAATGATATGAAGATACTGATCGTAGAGGATGAGTTTATAGTGGCCAATGACCTGCGCCTGATGCTGCAGAAAGCGGGATATACGGTGGTGGGCATTGCCAGCAGCGTCGTACAGGCACGCAAGCTGATAGAGAGCAAACAACCTGACTGGATACTGATCGATATTATACTCAAAGGAGATCTGACAGGCATTGACCTGGCCAGGGAGCTGATGACACAACGCACACCTTTCCTGTTTATTTCGGCCAATACGAACCAGGAGATCCTGGAGGCTGCAAAGACTACCAATCCTTATGGGTTCCTGGTTAAGCCGTTCAGGGAAAAGGATCTGCTGGTGATGCTGGATATTGCTTTTTTCCGGCATGAAATGGAGGCAAAGCAGCAACAGCCGGCGATGTTACCGGATACCGGTATGGTAGGACGGAGTACGGCATTTGCGAATGTACTGGATCATATCAGCAAGGTAGCACCCGGCAATACTTCTGTGCTCATTACGGGTGAGAGTGGAACAGGGAAAGAGCGGGTGGCAGCCGCTATACACCGGGCATCTTCGCGGAGTCAACAGCCTATGGTGACAGTGAATTGTGCCGCATTGCCACTTTCGCTGGTAGAATCGGAGCTGTTTGGCTACGAGAGGGGCGCCTTTACAGGTGCCAATCAACAGCGGATCGGGAAGTTTGAACAGGCAAACGGAGGGACGGTCTTTCTCGATGAGATAGGCGAACTACCACTGGAAGCACAGGTAAAACTATTGCGGGTATTGCAACAACGGGAAGTGGAGCGGTTGGGTGGACAGGCCATCATTCCGATCGATGTACGGATCATTACAGCTACCAACAGGAATTTAGAGAAAGAAGTGGCGGAGGGCAGGTTCAGGCTGGACCTGTATTACAGGCTAAATGTATTCCCGATAGAAGTTCCCCCGCTGCGGGACAGGAAAGATGATATAGAACCGCTGGCTTATCACTTTTTAGAAAAGTTTGGAAAAACGGTGACTAAGATCAGCCCATCGGTAATGCGGCAGATGAAGGAGTATGCGTGGCCGGGGAATATCAGGGAACTGGAGCACCTGATAGAAAGACAGGTATTGCTGGCAGAGGGGCCGGAAATTACATCTATCGATCTGCGATCGCAGCCCGATATTACGCCGGTGGCTTCTTCGGAGACAATCAAGACGATGGAGGAAATGGAAAAGGAACATATCATCAGGGCGCTGAAGGCCAGCCAGGGAAAGGTAAGCGGTGCAGGAGGGGCGGCAGCAGCGTTGGGAATAGCTGCGCAGACCCTGTTTGCAAAAATGAAGAAATTTGGTATTAAGCAAACTTACCAATGATGATTATTCTACACCAGGGATGTATACTTTGCCGGTAGATAAATTCATGAATCCCTTTTTGCCATCAGGCATTACTACCTGTGCCATTTCCAAAGAGAGCATATGGCTGTTATAAATATTCACCTTATCTCCATTCGGCAATCCCATACCAATATTCTCCCTGACCACTTTTATATCAGCGAACATGGGTTTCTTAATTTCCTTCAGGCTATACCTGCTTATAAGCCCGGATAACTGTTTTTGTACGGTCTGGTAATACAGGGTACTCATCGCGCCAGGATCGTTCGTTGATGCAAAATTGATCTGATCGTAGGTGACCGGTACAAGTACTTTTCCGTCATAATTGATGATGCCACATCTATCCCCGTTCTTTGCCATCAGGTAATAGTCGCTGTACATGCTGCATAAATCTGAGTAGCCGGTGACAGCCACTTTCTTGTTATTCATTCCTTCGGGCCACACATTCCAGCACTGTTCTCCTGTTTTTTCAAATTTCAGCAGCCTGGCTTTTGTTTGTATTATACCCGCATCGATATCGGTTATTACACCCGGTACAGCTGCCAGCTGGTCAGGATGTTTCACCGCCATTGTATTTCCTTTGGTATCATAGCATTCATCTTTTCTATCCTTTGTGATCACTTTGATCACCGGTGTATTATAATCCCAGCACAGGTCCAGTTTAGTAAAACGGGCGGGGAGGATGAGCTTACCTGTCAGGCCGTTTACAAGTCCATACCCGGCATCTTCTGTATAAATTTTCAGTAGTGGCTGGGTGGTATCTTTCAGGAATTCGGCATCATCGTATTTGTAACCGAGCAGCATTTTACCATCCCGAACATGATATACGCCCGCTTTTTGCTGCGCATTCCTGACCACGATGAGCGGTTCCTTGCAGTAGCTGGCACCGTTTATCTGGCTGAAAGCAGGACTGGCTTTCCCGGAGCGCAGGCAGATAGCCTGGTCGTTCGTGACAGCAATATCGGGGTGAATAACGGTAAGGGAGTTGTATTTACAGGGGAGTACCTGCTTTCCTTTTGTGTTGGTGAGTCCCCATTTATCGCCTTTAGCCAGCGCGATATAAGGGTATAGGTTCAATTTGACGGAATCGTATTCGGGAGCGACCACGATTTCCTTTTTTTCATTGGTGACACCCCAGTGTTTATTGTAATAGCGAACCAGTGTTTGCTGTGCACTTGCACATGAACAGACGAGTAGGCACAGGAATAGCGTGAAAAATTGCATAGGGTGGTGGTATAGGATTATGCCGCGAAATTAGTGGTTTCCCGCTTTCATCTCATTATTTTATTTTATAATTCGTTCCTGGTTTTCATTTATCTTGTTTCGACTGATAATAAATGGTTTACAGCAGATGCCCCGCGTTATTTTTGTGTTAGTATGTGGCAGTGGACTTGTAAAAGCCCCTTTGAATCACTATATTTGTAACAGTAGAAATTGTGAATAATTTGAAAAGCAAATCGATAAAGGGGATAATAGGGTTACTGCTGATAACAGTGTTTACTGTTGGCGCAGGTGATTTCATTTTTAATTTGTACAAATATTACAAGTCCTATAATATCGAGAATGCCAGTGAAAACGCACCTTTCGGGGACTTTGGGGATACCTGTGTCAAAAAAGGCAGCAAAAAGCTTTTCTCTTATTATGAGGACGGACTGAGCTTTTATATTGTAACAAGAGCACTCCCCCTATCTGTACATTGGGGTACCTATAGCTTTAGTATTTTTAAAGAACCGCTGAGGGATGTGCTTACCCCTCCTCCTCTCCTGTTTTCCTGATAGAATCTGATCCAGCTTCGTTATCGTCATAACACACCAGTGTATATAGTAATACTACATCAACATCAATTCATTACTAGAATAAACTGTGTTTATGAAGAAGAAGAAGCATGCGGATGCTCCGTCGCCCTGGCAAAGGTTGGTGAGGTTACTATATCATGAAAGGACCTCCATTAATTACATTTTTGTCTATGCCATATTAATAGGCATTATTGGTCTCACGCTGCCGTTGGGGACTACAGCGGTCTATAACCTGTTGTCAAACGGGTCTATGTATAGTTCTACCTATATTTTGATAGGGGTAGTACTGACAGGTATTGTCATTGGTGGGGCTTTACTGATCGGGCAACTCACACTGGTTGAATTCCTGGAGCAGAAGATCTTCGCCAAAGCGGCTATGGAATTTGCATATCGCCTGCCGCGCATTAAACAAGAAGAATTAACAGGTGAACATCCACCGGAACTGGTGAATCGCTTTTTTGATATCCTGACTATTCAGAAAGGCCTGACCAAACTGCTGGTGGATATCGTAGCGGCGTCTGTCCAGATATTTTTCAGTGCGATTCTCCTATCCTTTTACCATCCCGTATTTATGGCGGTAGGGCTCTTTGCCATCTTCGCGATTGCGTTGGTGTTGGTACTTTATTTCAGGCATGGTGTGAATACCAGTATTGACGAATCGGGTTATAAATATGAGCTGGTGGCGCACCTGGAAGACGTTTCTGCTGATCTTGAGAAATACCGTGGCAAGCCGGAGATGATGGATAAGGTGTGTAAAACTACCGATGAGATCACCGCTAAATATCTCATGGCACGTAACGATCACTTTAGTGTACTGAAAAAATTCTTTATCAGTTCTGTCGCCCTGCGTACCATCCTGATGGGTGGCCTGCTGCTGATGGGTTCATTCTTCGTGGTGGAAAGACAAATGACCTTCGGCCAGTTTGTGGCTGCAGAAGTGATCGTAGTACAGATCAGTTATGCAATTGAAAAACTCATGACGAGTCTGAACACAGTATTTGATATGGTGACCGGCGCTGAAAAGCTGGCGGTAGTTACTGATCTTGAAATAGAGGAGGGCAAATAAAATGGGACATTCAACACACGACAAAGCACATCATAAGCACATAGAATCTTTCTCTCACCGGTCGCAGGATGAACTCATCAAGGTAAAAGGATCCCGCACACTGGGCAGGATCATGAGCGTATGCCTCATTATATTCTTTTTCATCCTGCTATTGCCCTGGCGGCAGACAATCCCAGGCAGAGGTACTGTAACAGCACTGACACCTGAAGACCGTCCGCAGACCGTGCAAAACCAGATTGGTGGCCGTATAGAACACTGGGCGGTACGTGAAGGTCAGGAAGTAAAAAAGGGGGATACGATCCTGGTGATTTCAGAAACCAGCCAATCGTACTTTGACCCGGAATTACCTGTACGACTGGAAGAACAACTGGAAGCTAAGAAGAATAGTGAAACCGCTGCTATCCAGAAGATGGAAGCGACAAATGCACAGATACAGGCAATGAACAAAGGATTGCAGTACCAGTTGTCCGCAGCAGAAAACAAAGTACGGCAGTCCGAAAACTATGTAAGGAGTGACAGTGCTGACCTGGTGGCTGTACAGAACTATTATGAAACATCGAAAGCACGGCTGGAACGTTATGAAGCGGGTTACAAGAATGGCCTCTTTTCGCTCACTGATATTGAAACCCGCCGTTTGAAACTGCAGGAAGACAATGCAAAGGTGATTGGGCAGCAAAACAAGCTGAATAACTCTAAACAGGCATTATTAAATGCACTGATTGACCTGGATAATATCAGGGCAAAGTACCAGGAGTCACTGGCTAAAGCACAGTCAGACATGAGTTCTGCGTTGTCAAGCAGGGCTAGTGTAAAGGGAGAAATTGCCAAACTGCGGAATGACATTTCGAATATTACCATACGCCGCGGGTTGTATGTAGTACGTGCGCCACAGGACGGATACGTGGTAAAAACGCTGAAAGCCGGTATTGGTGAGAATATCAAAGAAGGGGAATCTATTGCAACACTGCAGCCACTGCACCCGCAGGTAGCTGCTGAATTGTATGTGAATGCTATGGATGTACCGCTGATCCTCGATACAAGCGATGTAAGACTTCAGTTTGAAGGATGGCCTTCTGTACAGTTTTCCGGATGGCCTTCTGTAGCTGTGGGCACCTTTGCAGGTAAGGTATGGGCGATTGACAGGATCAGTAGTAATGGTGGAAAATACCGTTTGCTGATCAAGCCGACTATTCCCGTTCCTGTTAATGATGAAGCATGGCCGGTACAACTCAGACAGGGTTCTGGAGTATATGGTCGTATTATTCTCAGGTCTGTACCGCTGTGGTACGAGATCTGGCGCCAACTGAATGGTTTCCCGCCAAGTCTGGAGAAGGAGCCTTCTACCAAGGATTCAAATAGTAAGAAATGATGATGAAGAAATTAAGCTATTTTTTAATCGCCGGCCTGCTCCTGTTTCCGGGGCCCTGTGCTTTTGCACAAGCTGCTGATACAGCCAGGGTCTTTTCGCTGGGGGATCTGGAGGACCTGGTCTTCATGAATCATCCTATCGTAAAACAGGCGGCGTTATTAAGCGATGCGGCGAAGGCCAACGTGATGCAATCAAAAGGAGAGTTTGACCCTACATTGAAGTCTGCATTCGGGCGTAAATTATTTGGTGAGACGACCTACTATAATAACTGGCATAATGAGCTGAAAGTGCCTTTGTACATAGCCGGTGCAGATTTGAAAGTAGGATATGACCGCTATACAGGTGTGTATACCAATCCTGAAACCAGGACGACCGATGCGGGTTTGATGGCCGTAGGTCTGAACATTCCGATAGGTGCTGGACTGCTTATTGATGCAAGACGCAGTACCCTCTGGCAGGCGAAAGCGATGTTGAACTATGCGGAAGCGGACAAGGTGAAACAGATCAACAGCGTATGGTTTGGTGCGGTAAAAGATTACTGGAACTGGTATTATGCATACAGGGAATACACCCTTATCAAAGAAGGGGTAGACCTTGCCCTGAAGCGTTTCAAGGCCTTGACCAACCAGGCATTGCTGGGGGATAAACCAGGGCTGGATACGATTGAGGCCAGCATCACTGTGCAGGACAGGCAGATCCAGCTGGCGAAAAGTGAGATAGAAGTGAAGAATGCGATGCTGGTGCTTTCGAACCATTTATGGAATGAGAAAGGGACACCGCTTGAACTGCCTAAAGATGCGATTCCACAGGAAACCTCTCAGCAACTACAATTGCCGGACCGCATACTCCTCGATTCTTTGCTGGGTGTTGCGGATATGCATCCTGAAATGGTGAAGCTGCGTGCAAAGGGAGAACAACTGGATATAGAACGGAGGTTTGCACAGGAGAAACTGAAGCCGAAGATCAATATCAATGGTTCGTTGCTGAGCAGGCGTACTGATTTTGGTTCATATATACCGGATTATTACGACTTCAACTGGAGCAATTACAAGATCGGGGTTGACTTTGCCTTTCCGTTATTTCTACGTGCAGAGCGGGGGAAGCTGAAACAGGTAAAGTTCAAACAGCAGCAGGTGACTTACGATCTGATGCAGTCCGGCCGTGAGATCAACAATAACATTACCGCATCCTTTAATAGTCTGACAGCCTATCAATCGCAGCTGGCGGTGCAGATCCAAAGTATTAATAACCAGCAGGCATTACTTACCGGTGAATTGCAGAAGTTTGACCTGGGGGAGAGTACGCTATTCCTGATCAATAGCAGGGAGAGTAAGCTGATAGATATGAAGATCAAGCGGGAAAGTATTATATCGGGGTATCAGCAAAAACTGGCTGAATTATATTATAAGGCCGGAACAAGGCAACAACTATAAAGAAAAAAGACCGTCTCAATAAAGACGGTCTTTTTGTTTGTGGATGATTGAGATCATAATTGGTGGACGGAGCCGGGTGTACTTTTGGGCCAAATCCCGATACATGAAGTTTACACTTTGGGTGACACTGACAATCTTATTTTTTATTTATTCATGCTACGTTTATATCTGTAGCGGTGCTGAAAAATCACCTGTTCAGCCGTCTGCCAGTGCCCTTGCCGGGTGGCAGGTATGGCAAAACAAGAATTGCCACACCTGTCACCAGTTATATGGCCTTGGCGGATACATGGGACCTGACCTCACGAATATTGCATCCGACGCTGGTAAGGGAAGTGATGCTTACCTGAAGGCATTCATGAAGAATGGCACAGACAAAATGCCCAACCTGCATCTTACGGAGGAAGAAATGACCTGTTTGATATCGTTTCTACGATGGGTAGACAAAAGCGGCAAAAGCCGTGTAGCAAAGGAATCAGTACACTGGACAGGAACTTATATTTTTTAGCTGTTTATGATAGACTTACAACGATTATTTCTCCGGTTTGCGCTGGCGCTGCTGCTGCTCACCGTTATTGCCGGCGTGCTGGCGTCATTCGCATTCTTATTACCTGCATGCTTTAATACAATTTTACCTTTCCACGAACTGCGTCCTGTACATGCCTCAGCGGCTTTGTTCTGGATCATAACAGGTGCAGCCTGCTGTGTAAGTTACTTCAGTGGAAGGCATAGCAAGGCGTTTATGGTGTTGTGGATGGTGACCATTGTCGTGATCTTTGCGAATTACTGCTTTCATCATTACGGGGGGCGGGAGTACTGGGAGTTTCCTGCCTACCTGAACCTGCCGCTATTGGCAGCGTGGTTATGCTTTATGGCTGTGTTCCTGAAACGGCTGCCTGCGGGAGCGCCCGTTTACTACTGGATGTGGTCAACAGGCGTCTTCTTTTTCCTCCTCACTTTCCTGGAGCAGCAACTCTGGCATATATCATGGTTCCGGGTGTCATTTCTGAGAGAAGTCACTGTGCAATGGAAAGCGAATGGTGCGATGGTAGGTGCCTGGAACCAGATGATCAATGGATTATCAGTATACCTGTTGGTTGCGATCAGCGGTGATGCAGGACTGGCCCAAAAGAAAAAGACATGGTTCCTGTACTTCCTGGGATTATTTAACCTGATGTTCAACTGGGGGCACCATGTGTATAATGTGCCTAACAGCAACTGGATGCGTGGGGTAGCTTATGGGGTGAGTATGACGGAGTGGGTGATTATTATCCTGATCATCAGGGACTTCAGTAATTCTTTATCAACGGGGAGGAAGTTCCGGCATCTGGTGGTATACCGGTTTATAAGAACGGCCGAGTTGTGGGTAGCCGCTAATTTGCTATTGGCATTGCTGATGAGTATTCCGGCTATCAACAGGTACACCCATGGTACGCATATTACAGTTGCACATGCTATGGGGACAACTATCGGCATTAATACCATGCTATTGCTGGCTGCATTTGGATATATACTGGATGTGGATAGTTTGCCGGAGCGGACCCGCAGATGGTTGCGGGTGGCAATTAGTGTGAATACGGTGAGTCTGGCAGTATTCTGGGTGGCGCTGATTGTAGCTGGCCTGGTGAAGGGCTATCTCATGACAGATCATCCGGAGAATAGCTTTGCTGTGGTGATGATGGCGATACGCCCTTACCTGGAGGTATTTACGGTGGCGGGGGTCGGAGTGATGATTGCCCTGGGAGTAATATGTATTATTTTTTTAAAGTATTCCGGGCGGAGGCGGGAAGTGTAAAAGGGTAAATATCAATGGAATAACGTCTGTTTGTCCTCCATTAAAGTGTGATCTTCTTCAGATCACTGTGTAATATTATGGACATTAGTTACCTTTGTGCCTCGCATTTAAAAAGAAAATTGTTATGAGCCGTTATAATGAATATCTCAAGGAGATAGAAGAAAGAAAAGGTCTGGGACTACATCCGAAGCCGATAGATGGAGCCGAATTGCTGAGTGAAATCATCGCACAAATTAAAGATCTCGGAAATGTAAACAGAAAAGATTCTCTCAATTTCTTCATTTATAACGTGTTGCCGGGAACCACTCCCGCTGCTGGTGTGAAAGCTCAGTTTTTAAAGGAAATCGCCCTGGGTACCTCCAAAGTTGAAGAAATTACGCCTGCTTTTGCATTTGAGTTGTTGTCTCACATGAAGGGAGGACCTTCAATTGAAGTGTTGCTGGATCTGGCGCTGGGCGAGGATGCTGCCATCGCGAAAGCTGCAGCAGATGTATTGAAAACGCAGGTGTTCCTGTATGACGCTGACACAGACCGTCTGAAAGAAGCATTTAAAAACGAAAATCCAATTGCCAGGGATATTCTGGAAAGTTATGCTAAGGCTGAATTTTTCACCAAACTGGCTGACGTTCCGGAAGAAATCAAGATCGTTACTTTCATCGCTGGTGAAGGTGATATATCTACTGACTTACTCTCTCCGGGTAACCAGGCACACTCCAGGTCTGACCGTGAGCTGCATGGTTTATGTATGATCACACCTCAGGCACAGGCGGAGATCAAAGCGCTACAGGCACAACATCCTGACAAGAGCGTGATGCTGATTGCTGATAAAGGTACCATGGGTGTGGGTTCATCCAGAATGTCCGGTGTAAATAATGTGGCATTGTGGACAGGCAGACAGGCAAGTCCATATGTTCCATTTGTGAATATTGCGCCAATCGTAGGTGGTACAAACGGTATCTCACCTATCTTCCTCACAACTGTAGACGTAACCGGTGGTATCGGTATTGACCTGAAGAACTGGGTGAAGAAAGTAGATGCAAATGGTAAACTGGTTCGCAACGAAGCGGGTGAACACATCCTCGAGGAAGTGTATTCTGTTGCTACCGGTACTGTACTCACGATCAACACGAAGAAGAAGAAACTATATAATGGCGATAAAGAACTGATTGACATTTCCAAGGCGCTGACGCCTCAGAAAATGGAGTTCATTAAAGCCGGTGGATCTTATGCGATCGTATTCGGTAAGAAGATCCAGACGGTGGCTGCTAAGATCCTTGGTATTGAACCAACTCCTGTATTTGCACAGCCTAAAGAAATCTCTCACGAAGGTCAGGGTCTGACTGCGGTAGAAAAGATCTTTAACAAAAATGCAGTTGGTATCACTCCAGGCAAAGTATTACATGCTGGTTCAGATGTTCGCGTAGAAGTGAACATTGTAGGTTCTCAGGATACCACTGGTCTGATGACTGCGCAGGAACTGGAATCGATGGCGGCCACTACGATTTCTCCGATTGTAGATGGTGCTTACCAGTCTGGTTGTCACACCGCATCAGTATGGGATAAGAAAGCGCAGACAAACATTCCAAAGCTCATGAAGTTCATGAATGAATTTGGCTTGATCACAGCGCGTGACCCGAAAGGCGAATATCATTCCATGACGGATGTAATTCACAAGGTACTGAACGATATTACGGTAGATGAGTGGGCGATCATCATTGGTGGTGACTCTCACACAAGAATGTCCAAAGGTGTAGCGTTTGGTGCTGACTCAGGTACCGTGGCGCTGGCACTGGCTACCGGTGAGGCATCTATGCCGATTCCGGAATCAGTGAAAGTAACCTTCAAAGGTGAAATGAAGAGCTATATGGACTTCCGTGATGTAGTACATGCTACACAGGCACAGATGCTGCAGAAATTTGCCGGTGAGAATGTGTTCCAGGGTAGAGTGATTGAAGTACATATCGGTACCCTGCCAGCAGACCAGGCATTCACCTTTACCGACTGGACTGCAGAAATGAAAGCGAAAGCTTCCATCTGTATTTCAGAAGATGATACCCTGATCAAATCACTGGAAATTGCGAAGGGCAGGATCCAGATCATGATAGAAAAAGGTATGGATAACAGCAAGCAGGTATTGCAAGGTCTGATCAACAAGGCTGATAAGAGGATCGCTGAGATTAAATCCGGAGAGAAACCTGCTTTGGCTCCTGATGCAAATGCTAAATACTATGCGGAAGTAGTTGTAGACCTGGATGCAATCGCAGAACCGATGATTGCGGATCCGGATGTAAACAACGAAGATGTATCCAAGAGATATACACACGATACCATCCGCGGCCTGTCTTACTACGGTGACAGCAAGAAAGTGGATCTTGGTTTCGTGGGTTCATGTATGGTGCACAAGGGCGATTTAAAGATCGTGTCCCAGATGCTCCGTAACCTGGAAAAACAACAGGGTAAAGTTGAGTTCAATGCACCACTGGTAGTGGCAGCGCCTACCTACAATATCATCGATGAACTGAAGGCAGAAGGTGACTGGGAGATCCTGCAGAAGTATTCTGGTTTTGAGTTCAACGATGCGGCTCCGAAGGCAACAGCGCGTACAGAATATGAAAATATGATGTACCTGGAGCGTCCGGGTTGTAACCTGTGTATGGGTAACCAGGAGAAAGCGGCGAAGGGAGATACGGTGATGGCGACATCTACACGTTTGTTCCAGGGTAGAGTGGTGGAAGATTCTGATCGTAAAAAAGGCGAGTCATTGCTGGCGTCAACGCCGGTAGTAGTGTTGTCTTCTATATTAGGAAGGATTCCGAATATAGAAGAGTACAAGACTGCTGTGGAAGGTATTGATCTGACAAAGTTTGCGCCTCCTGTGAAGAATCTGGCGACAGTAGGTAAGGATAGTCTGGCTTACTAAGGAAATTAGATATATCATGAGAAAGGCTTCACAGGTAGTGAAGCCTTTCTCATATTGGGTAGTTTCCTGAGACTTTGTCCCTACTCCCGCGCGGCCAATAACCCTGTCACCTCGTCACTCATCCCCATGGCAGAGAATCCACCATCATGATAAAGGCATTGCATGGTGACTTTACGGGTGTAATCGGAAAAAAGTGTGATAATATAAGCGGCACATTCCTCTACTGAAGGGTTTCCAAGAGGAGACATTATATCAGAAAAATGGCTCAGCTGATCAAAACCAGGTACCCCCTTTGCTGCCGTGGAAGGCGTGGGCCCCTGGCATATTGTGTTCACCCGGGCAGCATGTGTTTTGCCCAACCGGTAACCGAAACTGCGTGCGATCGACTCCAGTACACTTTTGGCCTGCGCCATATCGCCATAATCCGGAAAGGTGCGCACAGACGCCATAAAAGTAATTGCCAGTAAGGATGCATAACGGTTGAGCACATCTTTTTTAACAGCTACCTGCATGATACGATGAAAAGAAAGTGCCGATATATCAATCGTGCGGATCAGGTCAGGATAGTTTAGATCATCATAGGCTCTCTTCTTCCGCATATTAGGACTCATGGCAATAGCATGCAATATAAAATCTACTTTGCCGCCCAATTGCGCCACACAATAATCGTACAGTGCTTCCAGATCGTCCGTGTTCGTTGCATCGGCAATACAAAAACCTGCACCAATAGAATCGGCCAGCTGGCGTACTGTGCCCATTTTGGTGGCAGCGGCCGTATTGGTCAATATCAACTGTGCGCCCGCCGCTTTTGCCTGCTGCGCTACCGCCCACGCTATAGATTGTTCATTCAGTACGCCGAAAATAATACCGTTTTTACCCGCCAATAGTTGATGCTGCATGCTGCCAGAATTTGTTACAATAAATATTAATACGCCCACTTCATATACAGTCCGCCCCAGGCAAAGCCCCCGCCAAAAGAAACGAAAAGTATCTTATCCCCTTTTTTGAGCTGCGATTCATATTCAAAAAGAGACAATGGCATAGACGCATTGGAGGTATTTCCATATTTATGAATGGTGAACATGAGTTTTTCTTCTGGTATCTGTAACCGCTCTGCAGTAGCCTGTATAATGCGTTTATTGGCCTGGTGCGATACTACCCAGTCAATATCAGCTACCGTCAGCCCGTTACGTTCCAGGATAATAGCACCCGCTTCTACCATTTTGTTCACTGCAAACTTGTATACAGGTACTCCATTCTGAAACATAAAATGCTTTTTGCCGGTCACTGTTTCGACGGAAGCGGGTAACATACTGCCGCCCGCAGGCACATGCAGATAATCTACGCCTTCACCATCAGAACGCATATAAGCATCCTGTATGCCATTGCCTTCTGCATTCGCTTCCAGTAAAACAACTCCGGCGCCATCGCCAAATAGTATACAGGTTTCACGATCGGTATAATCCACCAGGCTAGACATTTTATCTACCCCAACTAACAGCACCCGTTTATACTGGCCGCTCTCGATATACATGGCAGCGGTTTGCATTGAGAATAAAAAGCTGGAACAACCCGCCTGCAGATCCATCGCAAACGCGTTGACAGCACCGATCGCCTTGCTGATAATATTGGATGTACCGGGATAATGCACATAGTCTGGCGTTACCGTCGCCACAAGTACCATGTCAATACTCTGCGGATCAATACATGTCTTTTCCAGTAATCGCGCAGCAGCATGTATACCCATATAGGAGCAGCCAACACCAGGTTCTTTTAGTATCCGCCTTTCCTGTATGCCTGTCCGGGTAACGATCCATTCATTGGATGTATCTACCATCTTCTCCAGGTCGCTATTTGACAGTATAAAATCAGGTGTATAGCCTTCGACACCCACAATGGCTGCTTTAATTTTAGGGTTCATATATTATTTTAATTCAGTTAAAAACATTACATGTTGCGCCGGTACTCTCCGCCACAACGATACATTACCTCAGAAAGCTGACCGAGTGTACAAACATTACTAACGTCCATCAGGCACTCGAAAATGTTGCCATTCTCCTGTATGGTCTTTGCCAGCTTTGCCAGTGCAGCGGGTGCACGGTCTGCATGCGTGGCTATAAATGCCTTATTTTGCTGCACCACCTGCTCTTTCTCTTCACCGGTGATACGCACCACATCTTCCTGCGGGTAGGCGATCTGCCCTGCGGCATTCACAAAAGTGTTCACTCCAACAATCGGTAATGCACCATTATGTTTCAGCATTTCATAATGCATGGACTGCTCCTGTATACGACTACGCTGGTACATTGTTTCCATAGCAGATAAGACACCACCACGCCTGGCGATATGTTCCATTTCCTGGATGACCGCCTCCTCTACCTGGTTCGTCAGCTTTTCTATGATAAATGAACCCTGAAGAGGGTTCTGATTTTTACTTAGCCCAAATTCTTTATCGATGATCTTTTGAATGGCCAGTGCTTTACGGACAGTCGTTTCTGTAGGTAATGAGATGGCCTCGTCGTTGGCATTCGTATGCAGGGAATTACAGTTATCATTGATAGCATAGAGGGCCTGCAAAGTGGTTCTGATATCGTTAAAATCCACATCCTGTGACTGTAAAGAACGCCCCGAGGTCTGAATATGATATTTCAGTTTTTGCGAACGCTCACCGGCATTATACTTACACTTCAGCACCTTGGCCCAGATACGGCGGGCCACCCTTCCTAATACTGCGTACTCCGGATCAATCCCATTGGAAAAGAAAAAGGAGAAGTTAGGCGCAAAATCATCAATTTTCATCCCCCGTGAAAGATAGTACTCGATGTAGCTGAATGCATTTGCCAATGTAAACGCGATCTGTGTTACAGGATTCGCGCCGGCTTCCGCGATATGATAGCCGGAAACAGAAACAGAATAAAAATGTTTTACTTTTTGTTCAATGAAGTACGCCTGTATATCTGCCATTAATTTCAGGGAGTACTGTGTGGAAAAGATGCAGGTGTTCTGCGCCTGGTCTTCCTTCAGAATATCACATTGCACCGTTCCCCGTACCGACTTTAAAGTGTCCTGTTTTATCTGCGCATAGATCTCTGGCGGCAACACATCCTGACCACTTACACCTAGTAAAAGTAACCCCAACCCATCATTACCTGCCGGCAAAGCAGCATCGTATGCCGGCCGCGGATGTCCCGATGCCTTGTACATATTTGCAATCATTGCCGACACTTCTGCAGTCATACCCCTGCTACGAATATAAAGCTCACATTGCTGGTCTATTGCCGCATTCAGAAAGAATGCCAGGATCATCGGCGATGGACCATTGATCGTCAGGTTAACAGAAGTAGTGTGATAATTTGCCAGGTTAAAACCTGAATAGAGAATTTTGGTATCATCAATCGTCGATACACTCACCCCCGTACTGCCGATCTTTCCGAAAATATCCGGCCGGTGATCCGGATCACAACCATACAAGGTAACTGCATCATGTGCAGTAGACAGTCTTTTGCTTTCCATTCCCTGCGTGAGGTAATGGAAGCGCCGGTTGGATCTAACAGCACCTCCTTCTCCAGCCGTGAGCCGTGTAGGCTCCTCTCCCTCCCTCTTCATGGGAAATACACCAGCGGTAAAAGGGAAATAACCTGGCCGGTTTTCCTGCAGACTCCAGCGCACGATGTCGCCCCAATTGGTATAAGCTGGAAGTACTACCTTGGGTAAATGCAAATGACTTAAAGTGGTGACATACATCTGGTAGGACATCGTCTTACCACTGACCTCAAACTGTGCTTCTTCCTGTTGATACAACTTTACAAGCGAATGCCAGCTATCCAGTATCTCCCTGACAGATGGGTCCAGCTGCGATGAAATACGCGAAATGGTGGCTTCCAGTTGTTTCAGTACAATACTTTTTTCTTCACCTTCCTGTTGGATAAGTGCTGCGGCTCCCTGCAACTGAAATAACTGTTCTGCCACGCCTACCTGTGTATTCACCATATCGTTGTAATCGCGCAAAATATGTACGATCTCATCCAGATAAGCGCTACGAGCCGGTGGAATGATCTGCTGCTTCATGGCCCGCTGCGTCTGCAACCCATCATGGTGATCCACAAAAAAACCCGTTTTCCGGTGAACCAACTCCAGCAACAGCCGGTACAAATGCGTTACACCTTCATCATTGAACACCGCGGCATTGGTACTCACTACCGGCAACTGCTCATCTTCTACGTTTGTCAATTGATGATTATACCGATACTGCCTGCGTACCTGCATCAATGTATCCGTTATATTTCCTTTATCTGCTTTATTAATAGCAATAGCATCTGCATAATCAAGCATATTGATCTTTTCCAGTTGGGAAGAGGCCCCGAAGTCTGTCGTCATCACATAAAGGCTCACATCAACATAAGCAGTAATTCCCATATCTGCCTGTCCCATACCGGGCGTCTCGACTATAATGAGATCGAACCCCGCTGCCTTACATAGGGCTAACGTCAGCGGCAGACTTTCACTGAACGCCTGCTGTGCTCCGCGGGTGGCCAGCGACCGGATAAAGACCCGCTCACTGGCAGCCGTATTGATACGTATACGATCTCCCAACAATCCACCGCCTGTCTTTTTGCGGGATGGATCAACACATATTACGGCCACTTCTTTATCGGGGTATTGCTGCAGGAAACGACGTAACAACTCATCGATCAGTGAAGATTTACCGGCACCTCCTGTTCCGGTAATTCCTATTACAGGAGCAGTCTGGATGGTTCCTTTCAGGGATGCCTGTAAAGTATCATGTGTCGACTGCATATCAACGGCCAGTGTTAATACACTGCCGAGTACCCGGTCGTTTCGCTGCCCCACCATAGTCTCTATTTCCTTTGTTGACGGACAGCTCCGGTGTTGGCACCGGCCCAGCATATCCTGAATCATACCTTCCAACCCCATTGTTCTGCCATCCTCGGGAGAATACAGGCGGGCAATGCCATACTCATGTAACAATTCCATTTCAGCAGGCAGAATAGTGCCACCCCCTCCACCGAATATCCGGATATGACCGGCCTGCTGCTCCTGCAGCAGATCATACATATACTTGAAGAATTCAAGGTGCCCGCCCTGGTAAGAAGTGATTGCAATAGCCTGTGCATCCTCCTGGATGGCGCAACGCACTATTTCCTGTACACTCCGGCTGTGGCCAAGATGTATCACCTCCGCTCCGGCAGCCTGCAACAAGCGCCGGATCAGGTTGACAGCTACATCATGACCGTCAAACAAAGCAGTGGCAGTGACTACGCGGAACGGCGCAGTCAATCCTGTAACAGGTGCTGTAGGTAGTTCAAAGGAAGACGATAAGACAACTACTGTATCATCGCTATCCTGTTGGTTGACAAATCTTTCTGCGTTTGACATGGGGCATTTTTTTTCAAGGTGATGAACTTAACAATGATAAAGGCAGCCACCCAACTGATGGCCGGCACCTGCACTAAGTAGTAGTATGACAGCGCCTTCCGGGAGATGGCGTTCCAACAGACCGTCCAGTAATAAGGGGATAGACAAAGAAGCCATCAACAGGCTATCGTCGCCTCCCGGTATAATAACATGTGCAGGTACCTGGAGCATTTGCCGAAGGGATGCAATAAATGCGGCACCGGGAAATGGTGGAACAATGGCATACAGATCGCTGATGGCGATACCCTCCTGCTTCAGTAGTGCCATCACCAGGTTCTGTAAGGGTTGCAGCAAAAGTTCCTGCCTGTCTGCCTGCTCTTTCCTGAATACCTGGCTATGCTTTCCTTTCAACTTTACCCAGGTATAAACATCGTTTGCTAACACCGGGTCATTATGGAACATAAAAGCACCGAACCCTTTCCTGCTGCCTGCTACAGATTGTAATAAGACAGCGGCACCTCCTTCCTGCACGTTTAATAAAGGAGCTCCTTTCACCTCGGCATTATTCTCCATTTCTCCAGTGGTTAACAAGGCATAACTGGTTTTCCCTGTCTTCAAAAACTCAGTTGCCATAAAACAGGCTTGCAGCCATGCCAGGTCACTATTAAAAATATCGAAACAAAGTGTCCGGCTACCGTCTTTCACCTCGTTATTCATTGCATTGACAGACAGTGCTCCTGCAATTATTGTAGAAATAGCAGGTTCATACAAATGTTCATCCCGGTATATTCCTCCATAAATAAGCAGGCCTATATCACTTTTATTGAAATCCGTCTGTTGCTGCAAACACTGGTCCGCTGCCGCGGTAGCCATATTGATTGCTGATGCAGGTCCGATACCGGGTCGGGAAAGCGCTCTGCTGACGATTTGCACGCCACTACCTTCGGTGCGGAATACGGGAACAGCGGATACCGCTGCACGCTTGATCACCTTTTTACCGGTGTGCCAATAATCCCTTACCCGTTCAGGCAAGGTATCAAAACCATATAATGCCGTACCAATGTTCAATCCTGACCCGCTGATAAACAGTACAGCCCTGTCATCATTCTGAATTTTACCGTCCAGGATACTGTCTTGTATAGCCATCCAGTGAGTGGTTGTTGCTGTATTTCCCCTGTGCCGGATATTGTCTATCGTATTTTCTTTATTGGCGAAATCGTTGTTCAGCAAACGGTTCACCTGCCGCATCGTATTTGTAGTAGTAGTACTTGACGCCTGGTGCATGATCAGGAAATCTATTGTATCGGCTCCCCAGCCGTTACGTTGTAAAGTATTCCATGCATGCCTGGATGCTTCCAGATGCCCTGCCTCTGCCATACGAATGGCATTTGTCTTCAGTAACAAACCGCCATCTTCCTGCTCCGTACGTTTGACCACACACAGATCACTATACCCACCCATTGTAAACATATCAATGGCTGCGAAACCGGTACTACCGGCAGGAGCCGCCTCCAATATCATGGCAAGCCCTGAATCACCCACCGTAAGCGCAGAAATACTCAAATCCATATAATCTATGATCTCCTGCTGGGCAGTACTTGTAAGATGTGTCAGGTACTCACCGCTTACCAGCATTACCCGCTTTGCTGTATTATTCCGGATCAGCGTCTCTGCCATCAATATGGCTGTAAAAACACCGGCGCAGGCATTTGATATATCCATCGTCAGTGCCTGTCCGCACCCCATGCGCCGGGCCAGCCGTATCGCCATACCAGGTTCTACTACCAACTCGCGTGGATGATCCATACGAAATACATTGCAGGAGATCAGCACATCTATCTCTTCCGGTACATACCTCGACATATTGAAACAATGTTCCATCGCCTTTACAGCCATACCAAATGCACATTCATCCTCCACAGTCTCCCTGCGGGAATGAATGCCGGTGAGCCGCTGCATTGGAAAACGGATTGTATTTACACAACCATCCAATATCTCTGCAGTACTCACCACCTTCTCAGGCAGGAAACAGGCAAAACTTTCAATATGAACAGCTGCCTGCTTCATCTCCTGCACTTCGGCGGCCACACCATCCGACAGATCATTTACTGAAAGCACAAGATTGTCTGCAGGCATCGCTACAGCATGGACCCCTTGCATGACCGATACCTTCCGGGCCAGCTCACGGATCGTCGGGAACTCAAATAATTGTTCAGGCTTGATCAACATTGCATAAGCTGTGGCTTTCGTACACACATTGATACATTGTAAAGAAGCGCCACCCAGTTCAAAGAAATTATCGTTTACACCAATATGCGACAATCCCAAAACCTCCTGCCAGATGTCCTGTAGTATTGTTTCCTCCTGCGTTGCAGGCGGCTCGTATAGTTGCTCTGTTGCAGTTTCCAACTCACGTTCCTGCAAGGCCATCCGATCGGTTTTCCCATTCGGCGTTAGTGGAAAGGCAGTCACCACCGACCATTGTGTAGGCACCATATAAGCGGGCACGAGGCGCAGCAACGACTCTTTGATAGCAGCAGTCTCAATACCAGGACTGTTAAGGATCACATAAGCCCGTAAACGGTATAATCCTATCTGATCTTTCACGGCTACAACAACTGCTTCTTTCACACCTGCCACCTGGGAAAGATGGTACTCTATTTCTCCCGGCTCGATACGGTGTCCGTTCACCTTGATCTGGAAATCTGTCCTTCCGGCGAAAACGATGTTGCCGTCAGGTTGATATCGTGCCTTATCGCCGGTTTTGTACAACCGCTCACCGGGTAGAAAAGGATGAACAATAAATCGCTCAGCCGTCAGCTCCGGCCGATTGTAATAATCAATGGCCAATCCTTTGCCGCCTATATACAGTTCCCCGTTCACGCCAATGGGTACGGGCTGTAACGCCTCGTTAAAGATGTAACAGGTAGTATTCGCAATAGGCATTCCCAGCGGCACGGTCGTTGAATCGCCGGGCAGCACACGATATATCGTTGACCAGATGGTTGTTTCAGTAGGTCCATACATATTCCAGACCTCTGCAGCTTTGCCAGATAACCACCCGGCCAGTGAACGGGGGAAGGCTTCGCCCCCACACAGTGCTTTCAGCTGCCTGCTACCTTCCCATCCTGCATCCTGCAGAATACGCCAGGTAGCAGGTGTGGCCTGCATGATTGTAATCTCCTGCAACGTCAGACAGTCTATCAGCGAAGCGGCATTGTTCACTACCTCCCTTCCTGCAATCACCACCGTAGCGCCGGCCAGCAAAGGAGCGTATAGCTCAAGACCGGCAATATCAAATGAAAGAGAAGTGACCGCCAGCAATCGGTCTGATTGATTGATGCCCGGACAGGCAATTATACTATACAGGAAATTTACGAGCGCAGTATGCGCGATACGTACGCCCTTGGGCCGCCCGGTAGACCCGGAAGTATAGATCATATATACCGGATCTGTAGCATCTCCTGCCTGCACAGGCGCAGTAAGTGGCTGCTCCGCCAAACGGGCAGACTCGTTGTCAGGACTAATCAGCTGTATATGATCTTTACCGGCAAAAAGGTCTTCCAGCCGTTGCTGGGTGATGACATAGCGGATACCGGCATCTTCTAATAAATAGGCTCTCCTTTCTGCAGGATAAACAGGATCGATAGGTACATATACCCCACCGGCTTTCATCACCGCCAGCAAGGCCACTAACATATTGCCACTACGCTCCATACAAATGGCAACAGTGGTTCCACGCGAAATGCCATTGCTCAGTAAGAGGTGCGCCAGCCGGTTCGCATCCTGCTCCAATTGTGTGTAGGTCCAGGCACGCAAGGCATCTCTGACAGCGATCGCTTCAGGATGTAATAATACCTGCGATGCAAATAACTTGTCAAAGCGGCCTTCCGGCAATGCCTTAGCCGTATCATTCCATCCGAACAGCAGTTGCTGCCGGGCAGGTGCGTCCACAAGCTGAATATCCCGTAACAATATTACGGGAGTTGCACTTACCTGTTCCAGCACATAATTGAAATACTGCGACATCCGCTGTATGGTCTCGCGACGGAAAATGTCTGTATTATATTCCCACACGAGATGGAAATTGCCCTGATCTGCTTTAACAGATAAGGTAATGTCGAATTTGGAAAAGAATCCCTCTGTATCGTACATCTCCGTTTGAAGCCCCTCCCATTGAATGGACTCGTTACCAAAACTATGCAGACTGAACATCACCTGGAATAAGGGATGATGCCCGGCTACCCTGCTCTGTGGCAACACTTCCAGGATCTTCTCCAACGCCACATCCTGGTGCGCCATAGCTTCCTGCACCGTTCGTCCCGACGCAGCAACCAATGATCGGAAATCCATCTCCGGCAACAATTTTGACCGCAATGGTAAGGTGTTCACAAAAAGACCGATGATTCCTTCGAACTCCTGCCGCGACCTGTTTGCCATAGGGCTGCCCACTACGATGTCTGCCTGGCCGGTATAGTGATAAAGCAATACATTAAATGCTGACAGGAGTACCAGATAGGGTGTTGTATGCAGTTCGCCACATAATGCCATCAACTTTCCAGCCAGTGGGGCTGTAAGCGATATCCTTACAGCATCTCCTGAAAATGTCTGTACAACCGGGCGAATATGATCTACCGGTAACTCCAGCAAAGCGGGCGCCGTTTGTAACTGGCTTTCCCAATATGCCAGTTGTTGTAACAGGGTAGTATCAGCAATCTGCTGCTGCCACAGTACATAATCAGCATACTGTAGGGGAAGCTCCGCCAACACCGGCTTCTGCCCGTTAACAAAGGTTTGATACACCACAGATAATTCACGGATAAATATCTGCAACGACCACCCATCCGCGATAAGATGATGCATACAGAATAGCACATAGTGGTCGTTAGGTGCCACTGCCGCACAAGTGATACGGAACAGCGGAGGCACCTCCAGGTTGAAAGGACGCTGTATTTCCTCCTTCATCAGGGCCTGCAAAGCCTGGCTATCGCCGACAGGTAAGGTAGTAAAGGTAATGACAGGCACTACATCGGGATGCACGATCTGGAGTATCTCTTCTTCCTTCTCAAAGGCAGTGCGCAGGCTTTCATGCCTGGCAGCAAGAAAGTGAATACTCTTCCTGAATATATCCATCTGGAATATCCCTTTTATATGTAGTGTTCCCAGGATATTGTAGGCGGCACTGGCGCCCTGAAATTGCGATAATATCCATAGTCTCCGCTGCGCTCCAGATACCGGAAATGCAAAAACATCTTGTGCTGTTATAATATTTTCCATGAGTATAACTGAAATGGGTTCAATGTTTCTTAGTTAAGCTCCGTCTGAATTGCTCACGGTCTGCCCGCATTGGCGCAATGGTTCTTGCAACAGGCTGCTGCTCTGCAGACATTTGCTTTCGGTTTTCGATATATTGGCTGATGGCGTAGATCGTTGGGTTACGAATAAAATCGGGCAACAGAATATCCACGCCTGTGCTGGCGGTCAATTGCGCACAAAGCCGCCCTGCCATTAAAGAATGCCCCCCCCTGGCGAAGAAATTATCGTGTATACCGGAAGGAGCAGATAATAAACGCTCCCATGCTTCCGCCACCAGTTCCTGCATGGGCGTATGCGGTTGTGCATCCGTATGCGACAGTGCATCCTGCGCCTTTGCCAGGGCAGACAATGCAGCCAGATCTATCTTCCCATTCGTGTTTAGGGGCAATTCCTGCAAACAGTAGTAGCTGGCAGGTATCATATAATGGGGTAATGATAAAGAAAGAAAATCATGTAGTTCCATACCTGATAAGGAGGCATCAGCCGTTAGCACAAAAGCACGTAAACTGCTCACTCCTGCCTCGTCTGTAAACAACTGGACAGTACTATGCTGTACTTTGGGATGATCATTTAAGGCGGCAACAATCTCCCCGGGTTCAACACGATATCCCCGGAACTTAATCTGCTGATCCTTTCTACCCACAAAATGGATGTTACCATCCGGCCGCCAGCATGCGATATCACCGGTAGCATAAAGCATTTGCTGCCCGTTCCAGGGTGCAGCAATAAATGGTGTAGTTGTGAGGGTTTCGGCAGATAAATATCCAACACTCACCCCCAGGCCACCAATGTAAAGCTCTCCGCAAACACCAATGGGTACAGGCAGCAGGCAATCATCCAGCACGTACAGCTGCACGTTGGTCAGCGGCCGGCCGATAGGTAATTGCGACATATCTTTCCCACAACGATCTACCGGATAAAAGGTGGAGAAGGTTGTGCACTCTGTAGGACCATACACATGTACCATCGATCCCGGCCGCTTACAATAAGGGAAGGCCTTTTGTACATGTGCAAGTGAGACCGTTTCCCCACCGAAAAACAGATAATCAAAACCGGCTACAAAACCCGGATCATGATCAACCAGTTTATTGAAAAATGCTGTCGTCCAAAAAGCAATGTTGACGTGGTTTGTCCGGATAAATTCCTTGAAGGCGTCCACCTTAAATAACTCATCTTCTGTGGGGACAAACAATGCGGCGCCATTTAACAATGCGCCGAATATTTCAAAAGTACTGCCGTCAAATACATAATTGGAGGTTAACAGACACCGGTCTTCCGCAGTAATATCCACATAACGGTTACTCTTCACCAGGTTCACAATGCTCCTGTGTTTCACGAGCACGCCCTTGGGGCGTCCGGTAGAACCGGATGTATACATGATATAAGCCAGATCATCAGCGTCATTGCTCACAGGCGCAAGCACACCATCCAATGACCAGACCGCCGACTGCCGGCGTACGTCTATACAATCGATATGTTGCGCCACCACATTATCAGGCAATTCCACATCATGGATCAGCCAACGGCAATCTGCAGTTTGCAACATATACCGGATCCTGTCAACAGGAAATGCAGCATCTACCGGCACATAGGCAGCTCCCGCCTTCAATACTCCCAGTATACTGATGATCATCCCTGCATCCCGCTTCAGTAATAAACCTATACGCATGCCCCGGCGCACACCACATGTCTGCAAATGCGCCGCCAGTTGAGACGACCGTTTATCCAGTTCTTCATAAGTATAAGTATGCCCCCCAGCATATAAAACCACCCGCTCCTTACAGGCAGCAACATTAGCCTGGAATACACTGATCAGCGACCAGCTGCCGGCATAGGTGCCAGTGGTTTCATTCCACGTCTGCAATTTTTGCATTTCTGCAGGTAAGATGTGCTTAAGTTGGTCCAGTCTTAATTCCGGTAGTAGCACCGACTGCTCCAGATAGTATTGGAAGAGGTCACAGAGCGACTGTATAACATTCTGATCATATTTATGCGCCCTGTACTTACAGCATCCCAGCAGTTGTGTACCATCATCCCGCATTTCAAACGTAATATCAAAAGCATCTTCCTGCGAGGGCACATGATATTGGGAAAATGCCAGGCCTCCTGACTGCTGCTGTTGTAAGCGTTCAGGCAATGCTGCACTATGTGAAAGATAATTGAATACGACTGGCACCAGGCTATCAATGTCTCCCTTCTCTTTTGCTTCAGGTAGTGCTGCGATTGCAGCAAAAGGATAATCCTTATGCAGGTAAGCCTGCGAAAAAGTCTGCACAGAGCGCTTCAGATGTGCCGCAAAAGAAGCCGTATTATCGGTCTCCATACAGACAGGCAATAAGTTCACAAAATATCCAACTGTACCTGCATATGCTTTATTCTCCCTGCCGGATACGGGTATGCCGATCGTAGTACGACCTGCCCGGGTATATCGCGATACTGTAATCTGTAGTACTGCCAGTAACCAGGAAAAAACAGTTACGCCCTGTCTGCGGGCACTTTCTTTCAACAGCGGATATAGGGAAGCGGGAACATTACATCCCAGCTCCTGTGAAATGGATGTTCCTGTTGTTTGTATTGCATATCCAACCAGCGAAGGGATCTCCGGCATAGCTTCAACCTGGGATGCCCAAAAATGTCGTAACGTTTCTCCCTTCGGGCTGGTAAGCAACTGCCGCTCCTGCAGGGCATACAGACCAAACGGTGTGGGCGTTGTCATCCCTACCGGTAACCCAGCCTTCCCGGTAGCTTGCAGGTACGCCTGCAACAACTCGCTGAGAATAACACTGGTAGCACCATCATCGTAAATAATATGGTGGATGGAAAATAGAAAGATAGCGGTATCCGGAGCCAGGGTAAACAGACAACAGCGACTCACCACACCGCCCTCCAGGTCAAAAGGCTGACGATAGGCCGCTGTTACTATTTCATGTACTTCAGCAGCTGAAAAACCGTACAGTTCCTTTATTTCAAAAGCTGGTAAGATCACCCTGGGCCTGCACACCGGTTCACTCCCAGACAAAAAGAAGGTTGCACCCAATATGGGATGACGCTGATAGATCTTTTCCAACGCAGTTTGCAAAGCAGCAACATCCAGCGGAGTAGTGATATGTAGGGCAAAACCGGTATTATAGGCAGTAGCAGCCTTATTGATCTGATAGAGATACCAAAGTGCTGACTGCCCCATGGTAAGTGGCCAATCCTGTGAAGCCGCTGCCTCCCGCTGTTCCAGTAATGTCTTCAACAATGCCCTTTTTTCATCGGCAGACAGTGCTTCAATAGATGATTGAGATGGTACATTCATAATTTCCGTCTTATACAATTATCGTTGCTTAGTGTCCTAACATATTTTTTAGTAATGCTTCCACTTTATCGTCTGTTATGCCTTCCACGTCTCCGGCAGTGATATGCCCGATAGCAGCTACATCTATCGCTGGCTTCTCCAGTTGCTGACATAACGCTTTGGCAAGTACAACAAGAGAAGCACCCTGCAGCACCTCTGCAATGTGTATGGTACACCCTGTATCATCCGCCACCTGTTGTTGCAAACGTACGGCCATCAGGGAGTCTAATCCCTGCGATACCAGCGGCTGATCTGAGTACAACTGTGATGAAGAAAGCCCGGTGATGGCGACCATCTTTTCCCGCAGATATTGCAACATCCAATTATAAGCCGCCCGATGGTCTTCAAAGAACGGAAGCGCTATGCGCCGGCTGCCGGCAGATAGATTGGTATTGCCCACGCCTGCCTGCAACACCTTATTAAGCGCCTGCGTGTCAGCGGCAATTACCAATGGTGTTTTCATGGATGGATTTCGAAGTAAAGCTGCAAGCGCACTAAATGCCGCTTCAGGACTAATAATACCTACGCCGTTGGCAGCCAGTAACTGCTTATAGGCAGGTGACAGCCTGGTGGTCATCCCGATTTCCCATGGCCCCCAGCAGATGCTCAGTCCAGACAGGGACCTGGCCCGGCGGTACCGCACCAGTGCATCAAGTGCCGCATTAGCTGCGGCATAACTACCTTGTCCGGATATGCCAAGAGAAGAAGCAGAAGAAGAGAACATCACAAAATAATCCAATGCCAACGACTGGGTATGCTTGTGCAGATGCCAGGCAGCAGCAGCTTTGACAGCTAATACCGACTGGAACCGTGCAGCATCCTGCCGGTATAGCAGATCATCATCCGTTATACCAGCCACATGGAAAATACCTTTTAACACAGGCCCCTGAGATGTATGAAGTGATTGTAACAACCTGCAGACCTGGCCTTCATCGGAAACATCTGCCTGGTATACTGTTACAGCTACACCATTCTGCCGATATCGCTGTAATGATAGCTGCTGTTCCGGGGTAGTATAGCCATTCCGGCTCACCAACAATAGATGCCGGGCTCCCTGCGCTATCATCCATTCCAATAATTGCTGTCCGATAGCGCCACTGGCGCCCGTTACAAGGTACATTGCTGCGGCATCGAATAAGGCGGCATCACCTGCAGATGACAATACTGCAGGTACAAATACCGGTTGCCAGCAAGCCGATTCTTTTATCTGGATTTCAGTTTCTTTCGTATGTAAAATCGCATAGCCCCACTGCTCCCACTCTGCCGTACTTACAGTAACCGGCAAAGAGATATGCCGTACCTGGCACAATGCCAGTTCATGATTCATAACCCGGCAGATGGCGGCAGCCACAGCGCTTACCATATCACCACTACCCTCATCTCCGGAAGTGCAAAGCACCACTTCCAATTTGGGTATATCAAGTTCATTCAACTGTATAGTAAGGCTCTTCAAATATTGCGCGGTACTGGTAATACCATCATAACCATCCACCACACCCTGCAAATGCAAAAGGTTCATATCAATCAATCCTGTCACTTCTCCGAAGACTGTACTGATATCCTGCAACAATTCTTTCAGCTGTCCGGTCTTACCATCTTTCAGCTTATAAATGCTTTCCCCTGCAGGGCCCGGATGATAAGATACCTGTACAAAAGCAAGTCCCTGCGCAGATAAAGCAGCTGCAGCTGCACTATGCCCGCCTGGTTCAAGCAATACCCAGCATTGCTGTAGCAGGGTAGTCTTTGCCACCGGCATCTCAGGGACAACTGGTTCCCATTGTTTATCATAGACCGGTAATGCCGATACTTTTTCTTCCACGGGTACTGCCGGCCAGTAGCGTTGACGCTGAAATGAATATACAGGCATATCTTCCAGTACCGCGACAGGTACATGCTCATACACTGACTGCCAGTGGATAGGATATCCACATTCATACAAATGCCCGGTGAGGGACATTACCTCAGCAGCAGACCGCACAGGCCAGGCAGCAGCCGTTGCCGGCTGCTCCTGACCGATATTTATCCATAGTTGATCATTCGTAAGCGTGTGAGCAGAGATCTTTTCTTCCTGCGGGAAAGAGGGGGCCAGCCAGTAATCTGGCCGCTGCAATAGTGTGGTCAGTTCCCCTCCTATACCCCTAACAGGAAACAGTACTTCAGCAGATAGCTGTGAAGCCAGCCTGTCTATTAGTTCAGGGTTCACTGATCCATTGGTATGAGCGTCGATTATTTGTAATACCGCAGCAGGTGACAATATCCCGGCAACGGCCGCGGCGGTATAACGTCCATCATTTACCGCATAAATCTGTTCAGGTGTCAATCCCCAGGAGAGTAACAAATTTGCCAGTGCATATTCAAGTACAAAGGTGCTACGGCGATTGAATATAGTGGTAGCTACCGGCGACATATCAGGCAATGACTCATCGGGATGATCAACAAGCAACAAGGAGAAATACCTGTCTGCTAAAACCCTGAAAGCGGCCAGTTCGGCATATAACCTGCGATAATGGACCGCCTGCCTGCTGTCGTAGCCTGACAGTAATAGCACAGGCTGCCTTTTGACCGGCAATGGCGCAACAACTTCTTCTGCAAGGAATGCTGTTAGCTGCGACACAAACCCATCAGGCTGAGTGGCCGTAAATGCCTTGCGATACTCCCGGTCCGGATTAAGTCGCTGCAATGCTTTACCAAACACCGATATAGATACCTGCAGTGGCTGCTGTAGCCGTTCCAGGCATTGCTGTACCTGCTCTCTTAATGCCTCCGGCGTATGTGCGGAGAAGGTTAATAATGTGGAGACAGACTCCTCCTCACCGGGAGATGGTAACGCAACCGGAGGTACAGCCTCCAGGATGGCGTGTGCATTAGTACCGCTGAAGCCAAAGGAACTTACGGCAGCTAATCGGGCGTGCGCATTTTCTTCCCAGTCCTGCCGGCTTAAAGGCACTTCCATTGATCCTACAGACCAGGCAATATGAGGATTGGGATCATGGAGATGTAAATGCGCGGGAATAATACCATGTTTAAGGGTCAGCACCGTTTTGATGAGACCTGCAATACCCGCTGCGGCCTCAAGATGCCCTATGTTTGTTTTTACAGTACTTGTATACAGGGGTTTCTGCCGGCCGGGAGTGGTGCCATATACAGCAGCCATCGCTGACCACTCAATGGGATCTCCCAGGGAGGTGCCGGTGCCGTGTGCTTCGATATAACCGATATGAGCCGGATCAACCCCGGCATCAGCTATTGCAGCACGCATCAGTCTTTGCTGTGTAATACTGTCCGGCACGGTGAAGCCACTGCCACCACCATTGTGGTTAACGGCACTACCCAGCAATAAAGCATGTATACGATCATGATTGCGGATAGCATCTGATAAGGTTTTGATGATCACGGTGCCACATCCTTCTCCTCTACCATAACCGTCGGCCGAAGCATCAAAGGCTTTACATCTGCCATCTTTAGACAGCATCCGCGTTTGAGATACTGCTATCGTATTAAAGGGCAGCAACTGCAGGTTCACGCCACCCACCACGGCTTGCCTGCATTCTCCCTGCCGTACACTTTTACACGCCAGATGCAATGCAACCAGCGAAGAGGAACAAGCCGTGTCTACAGCCAGACAGGGGCCCTTAAATCCGAATTGATAGGCCACTCTGCCGGGAATAGCATTGAGCACATTCCCTGTGCTGAAATAAGGCAAAGTACGGGCGTCTGTAACTGCTGTTTTCAATAACTCTACATATTCGGTACCGGATACACCTACAAACACCCCTGTGTCCGGCGCTGATCCGGGCAAAAAACCGGCATCCTCAAAAGCCCGCCATGTTGTTTCCAGCATCAGGCGCTGCTGAGGATCCATCGCCAACGCCTCTACAGGAGAAATACCAAAAAAGGCAGCATCAAACAGATCTACATCTGCCAGGAAAGCACCTTCCATGGTATAGGTCTTACCGGGTGTACCAGGTATAGCATCATAGTAATCCTGCACACGCCAGCGTGCAGCAGGTACCTGGGTAACAGCGTCTGTGCCGGCAAGTAACTGCTGCCAGAAATCTTTCAGATTATGGCCACCCGGGAAACGAGCCGCCATTCCAACTATCGCCAGCGGCTCGAGCAGCCGCAATTCCGCCTCCCTGTACTGTTGTAATTGCTGCAATGCGGCCTTCAGCATAGATAGTGTTTCCTGCTCCATGTATTTTAATTTAGGGGCTGTTCTAAAATTTCAATCTTCGAACTGATCTGTGCAATCAACAGATCAACCGGATGATTGCTATTACGGATAGTCCGCAGCGCTGGCGGTTGGGGAGGTAGCTCTGCCAGCACCTGTTGAGGCACAGGCGCTGCTGCGCCAGTCTGTCTTACCTGCTGAAGCAGGTAAGTACTTAGTTTTGATAAAGTAGGCTGTTCAAAAATGCCGGTCACCTTTATTGGCACCCCTAACTGTTGCCTGATGCGATCTGCCAGCTGTATAGCCGACAGCGAATCCATGCCTATGTCAAAAAGGCTTTTGTGCAGGTCAGGTAATTGCCTATCCTGGTACACCAGCAGATTCGCCACTTCTTTTTGCAACAATTGTTGTAAAGCCGTTGTAGCGGCCGAAAGTGGCAGGGTTTTCAATTCGTGTATCAAAGGAGCCGGGGTCGCAGTGGTGCTCAGTTCACGGGGTTCATCCATTGGCAACAGGTCAAAAAGAGCGGCCTGTCCTGCTGAAGCAAACAATTCGCGTAAACGCGGCCATACAGCATTTACAACTAAAGGCATCATATGATTACTGCCCAGGATAGTATTAAGCACATGCATATCCTGCCAGGCAGGGAAAGCTGTGACGCCGATACTTTCCAATAGTGCAGCGTCTTCATTGGAGGTTAAACCACCACCAAACCAGGGTCCCCAACGCACACTGACTGCCTGACAACCTTGTGTGCGCCAGGAAAGCAGCAGTGCTTCCATCCATTGATTGGCGGCCGTATAATGAGATTGCCCACGCCCACCCCAGGCAGCGGCAATAGAAGAAAAAGCAATAAAAAAGTCGGGAGGAACCGCTTTCAGCTGTTCATACAACCACCAGGTACCGGCTATCTTTGGGCCACAGACCTCTTCCAGTGTAGATGCCTGCATGGCAGCAATAGTCGTCAACCCGCCGGCTCCGGCCGCATGCACGACGCCACTGATCCGCTTAACAGCAGCAAGTGTCTGAATCTCCTGTATCAGCGCAGTGACCTCCTCTCCTGATGTAACATCTGCTTTCACCACCCAGACATGTACACCCTGCTGTTGTAACAACGTCGCTAACGTGCGACCTTCATTACTCCAGGTTCCCTGACGGCTGCTGATGAATATCTTTCGCGCACCATTTTCTGCCAGCCATTTTACAGCCTTCAGTCCAAGATACCCCATACCGCCGGTTACCAGGTAGGCCCCTCCGGGATCCATTACTATAGATGTAGGCTGTGAAAGAGATTTGACCGCTTGTACCCTTGGTACCCACCAGCTGCTGTTGCGATATGCGATCAGGGGCTCCCCTGTGTCTGACAGGAACCGGGAAAGCACTGCCTGCCATTCGGGCTCTGGCAACACCTCATTCAGTTCCAGTATACCATGCAGCAGACCACGCTGCTCCAATGCCATACATTTACAGAAGCCTGTCACGCCGGCCTGATGCCAGGCGTCACCAGCTGCATCCGTAACAATTGCCAGCCGCACGTTGGTAGACGTACTGATCAACTCCTGCATCAATAATCGTAGTGTATGCAGCTGAAACATTGCAAACGCCGGTGTGGGCATCGCAGATTGCAACGCTGCAAAGTATTGGCCTGTACTGTGATATATCACCGATAATGGCTGACCGTTTACCATAAAAGCTGCCCTCAGTTGCTGCCAGTGAGCGTTGCTGGTGGGATTCATGGTATACACATTTTCCTCATGGCGCCAATCTTCGCCAAAGTAGACAAAGAAGTCCTCCCCGCCTGCCTGGGCAGATAACTTTTGCCACCGCAGCTGTAAAGCCACGTCCTGTAAGAAAATGATCCTTCTGGTGGCTGAGGGTTGCACCACTTTCTGCTCCTGCGCAAAAGGTATCCAGGTATAATCAAACAGGTACTTTTCCATTCTTTGATGATCAGCTGCGCCATTTCCGTTGTTCGCCACTTTTTTGTGACTTACTCCGGGCAGCATATCAATCCAGTAGCGTTGCCGTTTAAACGGCATGAGAGGCAACACGACTTTTTTATAATTACACCCGCTGTAAATAACCTGCCATGATAATGTGTCTCCCTTCACATAACGGCCGGCGAGCAATAACGCCTGCTTCTCCTGCTCTGCAGATGATATTTCCGGCCATTGCCGGAAGAAGATATCCGTTTGTATACCCGTAACAGTTCCTGCTGCCTGTATCATTTTTTCATTGTGCAGCTCAATGGCGGCGGCCGTAGAAAGGGAAGAGAGAAGATCCTGTAACGCTTGTAAGTTGCTGACCATACATACAGTACGGCACTGAAAGTGCTGACGTCCGGTATTAGAAGTGAAGGCAATATCGTGCAATAACAAATCTGTGTGAGCAATACAATGGTCCCTTAAATCCAGTATTTTTTGTAGTAAAGCAGTGATGTCCCTTGCGCTGATGGTGACCAGGTGAAATGCCAGATCAAGTGGAGTAGCGACAGTAGCCGCAGGAGCTTCTTCCAGCACCAGGTGGACGTTCGTACCACTGAGTCCGAATGCGCTGACACCAGCAGCCAATGGCGAGGGCCCATCCAGTGGGGTAGCCTGAACAGGTACTTTCAAAGCTGCATCAGACCAGTCAAACTGGGGGTTAGGCGCTGTAAAGTGTATATTCGGAGGCAATATCCGATGCTGCAGCGCCATCGAGGCTTTTATAAGACCAGTTACTCCTGCTGCGGCCTCCAGGTGCCCTATATTTGATTTCACAGCACCGATCCACAAGGGCTGATCATCAGCGGCCCTGCCGAATACGGCCTGCAATGCGTCTAATTCAATCGGATCTCCTAAAGGTGTACCTGTGCCGTGTGCCTCTATAAAGGAGATCTGCTCCGGCAGGACTGCGGCGGCCTGCAAAGCGTCACGCACCAGTTCTTCCTGCGCCAGGCCATTAGGCACCGTAATACCACTACTCTTACCATCATGGTTCACAGCTCCACCCCTGATTACCGCCATAATACGATCACCGTCTGCCAATGCAGCGTCCAGCTTCTTCAATACAACGATCCCCGTTCCTTCAGCCCGCACAAAACCATCTGCATCCGCACTGAAAGTGCGGCAAGAACCACTGGTGGATAAAGCGCCTGTTCGGGACAGGTAAATGCTCATTAACGGCGACAGCATTAGCTGTACACCTCCTGCCAGTGCCAGCTCACACTCCCCGTTACGCAAACTCTGGCATGCCATGTGTATGGCCAGCAGAGAAGAGGAGCAGGCAGTATCCATTGCAACAGAAGGCCCTCTCAGACCCAGCAGATGAGAAATGCGACCAGGTGTAAAACAATGCCCATTGCCTATTCCATAATAAGCATTTACATTATACAACCCAGTAAGCCCGGTGGTTAGATAAGCATAGTCATGCTGCCCCATCCCCATAAAAACACCTGTACGACGGGCAACAAGACTATCAGGGGCAATACCTGCATCCTCCAGCGCATGCCAGGCAGTTTGCAGGGCCAGGCGCTGTTGGGGGTCCATCATGATTGCCTCCAGGGGAGAGATATTGAAAAATTCATTGTCAAATTTGTCTACATCATGTACGAATCCTGCTTTGGTATTATACATTTTACCTGCCGCCGCAGGATTCGGGTCATATACCTCACGGCTATCCCAACGGGCATCACGGATCTCAGTCACGGCATCCTTCTTCTGCATCAACAGTTCCCACAGCGCAGCAGGATGTTCTACTCCTCCGGGCAAATGACAGCCCGCTCCGATAATAGCTATCGGCATACCAGTCGCTGCTTTCAACTGGCTGATCTCTGCTTCCAGCGTATAAATGGCCGTCAGGGCCCTTTTTACCAAAGAAGAATCTTTTTTGTCTGTACTATTTGCCATAGGATCAGATATTTTTTGCATGCAATAGGTCTTCTAATAAAATAAGTGCCTCCTCTTCAGACATGGCTTCCACCTCGTGAAGTTTCGGCACCTTTACAGTAAAGACAGGAGGATGAGGGGGACGCATACGCTTCGTAACGCGCTGCTCGGCTTTACCAGCAATGAAAGCAGCCAGTTTGCTGACTGTGTTATAATTGTAAACAGCTGCCACTGAGAAATTCACCTGCAATGACCGATGCAGCCGCTGTTGCAAACTGACGGTCATGACCGAATCCATACCCAACGCAAAGAAGGTGTCTTCCGTATTCACGGGATGCTGCGTATTGGTCACCAGTATCTCCTTCAGTTCGCGCAGGATGATCTGCCTGATCTTAGCTTCCAGCGCCTCCTCTGTATCCACCTGCAATCGCTCCATCAGTGTACCGGAAGGAGTCACAGCGGTTTTTCCCTGTTGTTGCCAACCTTCCTGCAGATATTGGAAGAACGGCGTTTTCGGCGCCCATTCGGCTGCCACTGCTGCATCAAAGTGAATCACTGCCGGATGAGGAATCTTTACCCCCAACGCCAGATCCAGCACTGAGTAGTTAAGTGCTGCAGAAGTTTTATGCAGTATTTCAACACCTCCCAATTTATGTACAGCGGCATTTTTGGCCATTCCCTCCCCTTCCCACGGTCCCCAGTTGACACTGATTGCCGGCCAGCCCTGCGCTATACGCCAGTCTGCAAATGCATCCATAAAAGCATTCGCACCTGCATAGTTCACCTGGTAGGGCGCTCCTAACAATGCCGCAAGAGAAGAGAAACATATAAAATATGCTGGCTGATGGTGCAGGCTCAATGCATGTAAATGCAGTGTACCAGTTATTTTGGGGGCAAATACCTGCTCCAGGTCATCAGGAGACAACTGGAACAACGGCATATCTTTTAGCATACCCGCCAGGTGCACAATGCCCTGCAAAGGTCTGCCTGTCTCACGTAAGTTCTGTTCTAATGTCTCCACCACGCCATGGCGGGTAATATCCGCACAACACCAACGCACACTGCCATCTGCCGTATGTATGAGCGCCTGCAGCTGCTCCAGCTGATCAGCAACGGGCATTCCGCGGCTTACCAGCAGAAAATGTCTTACACCGCAACTGGTTAACCAGGCAACCAGGTCTTTTATCAAACTACTATTCGCACCTGTGATCAACCAACATGCGTTCTTATCTCCTTTTACCCCGGGTGTCAATTGCACGGGCATTTTCTTTTGCCGTAAACGAGCCACCCAGCGTTCGCCATCTACATAAGCAACTTCGGTTTCAGCTGCAACCGTATCAGCCAGTTCCGTTGTGAAGATCTTTTCCCATGCTGGTACCTGTTCTACATTGATCATACAGTTGCGACAATGGATCTCCGGCAGCTCATGCTGGGCTGCCCGTAACATGCCATGCAGCACCGCCAGTGACGGGGATATGTTTAAACCCGGTTTTACCATTTCAACGAATGGAGTTACCAGCAATAGTCTTGTAGTATCTGCCTGAAAAGAACATTGACTGATGGCTGTCAGTAATTTTGATAAACGTAATGCGGCTAGCTGCAAAAAGCCATTAACTGCCGCCGGATCATCATCCATGACAGGGACAGCGTTCATGGCCACCAACAATGTACAGGGCACTTTTCCCGATCCTGTTAACTGCTGTAAAAATCCATTATATCCTTCTTTATCCAGCGTTTCCAGTGAATATAACTCATGGTCTGCCCCCTCTGATAAAGCCATCAGGGCGTCGGGTACCACCAGGCATACGCTATCGGCATCGATCCCACCCTGCTGTAACAGCTGCACCGGCAACGGCTGATCTGTGAAGATTATCAGCAACTGCTCCCGGTGTTTTGCCTTTGGAATGGCTGCCACCGGCGATAACTCCCAGGTCTTTGTAAAAAGCACTTCCCCTGCCTTTGCGACCGGCGCCTGTATAGCCGGCAATGATTGAGCGATAGCTCCCCTGTTGGTATCCAGCCAATGACGCACCTTCCGGAATGGATACACAGGCAATGCACACCGGTTAAAAGAACCCGGCGGATATAACTTTGTTTTGTCCAGGGGATACCCTGCGGCGTGAAGCTCACCTAAGCTGCGTAGCAGATCAATACGATTGTCTGACCCCTTGATGATGCCGGATAACAATAACAGCTGACCACCGGCGGGAGATTGCCGGGCAAGCGCGGTTAACACAGGATGCGGCCCGATTTCACAACATATATCAAAGGACCCGGCAATGCCTGCTATACCCTGTGAAAAAAGGACAGGCGCCAGGATGTGCTGCACCCAGTAATCAGGTGTGCATATATTTTCATCTGCCCACGTACCTGTCACGTTAGACAATAGGGGGATACGTGGCATATTAAATTTTATCTGGTTAATGCTTTCCCGGAATGGCGCCATCGCTGGCTGCATCAACGGAGAATGAAATGCATGGGAAACTTTTAGTTGTACAGTACGAATACCTTGCGCAGCCAGTAATCTCAGGGGTTCAGTCAGCGCCTGCTGATGTCCGGAAATAACCAGCTGCTGGGGTGCATTAAAACTTGCTACTGTTACTTCACCGGCAAATGGCTGCAGGATAGGTAACACAACGTCGGCGAGGGCTGATACGGCCCACATCTGTCCACCTGCCGGCAAAGCCTGCATGAAACGACCACGATAGGCAATCAACAACAAGGCGTCTTCCAGGCTAAACACACCGGCTATATGTGCGGCAGCGATCTCACCTACACTATGTCCCATCACTGCCTGTGGTACCACTCCCCGGGACGCCCATAATCGGGCAAGACTGATTTCGAAAGCCACCAGCAGAGGCTGTGTGATAGCGGTATGATGGATCCGTTCCTGGTCCTTTTCCTCATATAACAACTTTGTCAGTGACAAACCTATCATTGGTTCCAGCAAACGGCTGCATTGGTCAAATGAAAGCCGGAATACCTCTTCTGTTTCATATAACTGCCGCCCCATCTGTTCATACTGCGCTCCCTGCCCGGTAAACAGGAAACACAAACGGGGAACTGATGATGCCCATTTTTTGGATACAGGTGACTCTTCGGGAAGCTCCAGGTACTCCTGCAACTTTTCCTGCAATTCGGTAATATTGGTGGCAATAAATGTTCTACAATAAGCTAATCGTTCTCTTCCCTGCCATAACGATCCTGCCAGGTCCCTCAAACTTACCTTGGGTTGTTGCCGCAGGCAGGTTTGTAAAAGTTTAACCTGCTCCCGCAACACCTGCTGGTCTGCCGCACTTAGTACAACCAGGAGGGGTTCATTTTCATCTGCCGGCACAGCTACCGTGGGTAACCTTCCCTCCAATATAACATGTGCATTCGTGCCGCCAAAACCGAAAGAACTGACACCGGCATACAAGGGTTTGCCGGATGCAGGCAATGGAGTCAGCACCTGGGGTATCACACAGCGCTCTCCGGGATCGGTGATCTTGTGATTAAGTGCCTGTAAATGTAAATGAGGAACTGCGACCTGGTGACGTAAACACAATAAGGCTTTGAGCAACCCGGCAATTCCAGCCGCGGCTTCCAGGTGACCGATATTTGTTTTCACCGCGCCGGCATAAAAAGGATACTTTGGATCACGATCTGCAGTGTACACTTTCAGGAGTGTATTCATCTCAATAGGATCTCCCAGGGATGTGCCAGTGCCATGTGCTTCTACCAGATTTACCTGCAGGGGGGTAATGCCAGCATCAGCAAGTGCAGCCCTGATCACAGCTTCCTGTGCAGGACCGTTAGGTGCGGTAAGACCATTACTTCTGCCATCCTGGTTAATAGCCGTTCCACGAATAACACCATAGATCGTGTCTCCATCGCTGACGGCAGCAGAAAGTGGTTTCAATAACAAAACCGCCGCTCCTTCTCCACGTACGTAACCATTTGCACCATCATCAAATGTTTTACAAATACCATCAGGAGATAACATACCTGCCCGAGCAAATACAATTGAAAGATCGGGCGATGCCATAACATTTACACCCGCCGCCAATGCCAGTTTGCATTCGCCCTGCCGCAGGCTTTTGCAAGCCTGGTGGATGGCTACCAGCGAGGAAGAACAGGCTGTATCAATCGCAAGACTGGGCCCTCTGAAGTCATAGTAATAAGACAAACGGTTAGCAGCAATACTGCCTGCATTGCCAGTACCGTAATAACTGTCCAGGTCTTTGGTGCCTACATGCAGCCGGGAGTAGTCGGCAGCACTGATACCAACAAAAACACCGACCTGCTGACCTGCCAGAATGGATGGGATGATACCGGCATGCTCGAATGCCTGCCAGGATATTTCCAGTAACAATCTTTGCTGCGGGTCCATCTTTCTTGCCTCCGGATCTGTAATACCAAAGAAAGCTGCATCGAAATGAGTGATATCTTCCAGGAACCCGCCAACGCTCACCATCTCTCCTACTTCGCGCCGATCATCTTCCGATAGTAACCATCGCTCATCCGGCACTTTTGAAATTGCAGACCTTCCGTTCTGCAGCAACTCCCAGTAAGCGTCAATACCATCTGCGCCCGGCAGCCTGCAACCCATTCCTATAATAGCGACTGGCCCATCAGGAAGATGATCAGACAATGTGTCGGATACAGAAGCGGAATGAGTAAGTTCCATGCCAGCCAGCGCAGCTGCCAAAGCAGAAATGTTGGGATAGTCATACACCATCGTAGGTATCACAGCCAGTCCCGCACTTTGTTCCAGGGCAGCTGCAACCTGTACAGCACCCATAGAATCAAGACCAAGCTGTTCGAAAGTATCACGTTCCCCGATGTTCTGAATAGGTATGCCTGCGTATGCAGCGATCGCTTCTTTCAACAACTCTACAATGATGCTATAGCTGATCGTTGTTTCTTTTGCGGTCAGCGCAGGTTCAGGAGCAGCGACAGCATTTTTTATGCTCTTTCCTTCCCGCCATGCGGCCACTACCTCGAGGCCATTGTCAGATAGAAATGCCTGCCTGCAGGCATTGCGCTGTATTTTACCACTGGACGTTCTTAATAAAGCGCCCTTTCGTATCAACACGATGGCAGCGGGAGGAATATCAAAATGGGCAATAATGGCTGCCCGTACAGCCTGAATAGCAGGCGTCGTATCGGTATGGTTACTGAACTGCCTTTTCAGCTCATAAACAACAACGAGTTTTTCCACGCCGGCTTCCGTTACAGAAAACGCAGCACCTGACCCGGATTCCAGCATTTCGTGTGCATGACCTGCAACCCGCTCCACATCCTGCGGATATATATTCCTTCCACGGATGATGATCAGTTCTTTCTTACGACCGGTTACATATAAGGCCCCATCTTTCATAAACCCGAGATCGCCCGTTCGCAGGAATGGACCGCGGCCATCTTTTAAACATGCGTGAAAAGTAGCGGCAGTCATCTCTTCATTATTCCAATATCCACGGGCTACATGTGGGCCCTGTACCCATATCTCTCCCACCTGCTCTTCCGGCAATGTTTCTTCATCCTGAATGTGGGTGATTATCACTTCCTGAAATACCGGTCTGCCACAACTAACAAGTTGTACGCGCTGGGTGGTTTCCGCCGCAGGAGCTCTCAGAACATGTTTTTCCAGCAGCACAGCATCGGCAGTATAAAGTACGGGAGGGTTGGCAGGTTTAAGACCAGAGATGATCAGGGTAGCTTCCGCCATACCGTAACAGGGTTTGAATGCGGCCTTGTTGAATCCCACCGGACCAAAGGTATCTGCAAAACGCGCCAGGGTATCAGCGCTAAGCGTTTCAGCGCCATTGAAAGCCATTTGCCAGGAACTAAGATCCAGCTGCGCGAGCTGTTCCGGCAAAATTCGTTTCACACACTCTTCGTATGCAAAATTAGGTCCGCCGCTAAAATCGCCCTGGTAACGGGAAATAGCCTGCAGCCAGCGGAAAGGTTTTTGTAAAAAATCAAAAGGAGAAAGCAGATAGGCATTACCGCCTGCATAAAGGGCATATAACAGGTTCCCGATCAATCCCATATCATGATAAAGTGGCAACCAGTTGATCAATGTTGGTGCTGTCACTCGTCCGCAGAATTCGTGAATCATTTCTTCGTTGGCCAGCAATTGCTGATGTGTAAGGACAACACCTTTGGGCTGCCCTGTAGAACCGGAAGTATATTGCAGAAAGGCAATGTCATCTTCAGCAATGTCTGCCGGCTGCCATAATAAGTGTTGTTCCTTCTGCACAGTATCAGTTGCGATCCATCTGATTCCGCCGTATGCTGTATTCACAAACTGGCTTCTGGTATCTTCAGCAATCGCCGTTGTTGAAAGGATGACCGCCGGCTGCGCATCTTTAATGATGGCAGCGATACGATCAATTGAACGGTTCTTCCGCGGCGGATATAATGGCACAGCAATAACACCGGCGTACAGGCAGGCAAAAAAAGCAATCACATAATCGGCGCTGGTAGGGTAGAACAATAAAGCACGTTCTCCCTTCAGGGACTGCATTTTCAGTTGCGTGCCCAGCGCAATTACCCGCTGTATAAAGGCCTGGTAAGTAAATGATTCTTTCACATCACACGAAGCATCCAGGAAACTATACAACAGTTGGTCAGCGCAGTTTTCCGCTCGCCTGGACAGGAGATTCACTAGTGTTTTCAAAGCGTAACAATTTATTCCACTTTGGGAGTGTCAAACAATCATACTTCTGTAAATAAGACACGGGCATCTACAGAAAAGTATGTGATATCAAACAGTTATTTTTTTCAAGCAGCAGTGCGCAATACCGGTGGGACAGACAATCTTCTCAGATAACGAAAATGCGAACCGATCGCCCCCCATAAAGAAAATGATTTATAGGCCAGGCCATATTCCCTGGCGGTGGCACTTACAATACGGGTAATTGCCGGGTAATGACAGTGGCAAATACCGGGATACAGATGATGAGCTACGTGTGTATTAAAGCCACCAAAAAGATAGGTAGCCAATTTACTGTGTGGAGAGAAATCAATGGTAACCGCCAACTCGTGGTTCTTCTGGTAATCATGTATGTAGCCGTCTTCATCAAATTCGGGAAAAATTGATTCATCGATCTGGTGATTCAAAACCCCTATACAGGTAAAGAATATGCTACCGATCGCATGCATCAGCAGGAAGCCCAGTAATACCTCCCACCAGGCCACATCCAGTACAAGCATTGGGATTACCAACATATAAAACACATAAAACAGCTTATAAGCGTACAATGCCACAAAAGCTTTACGCGGATGATTTACCGGAAAGATATTTCCCATTCGCTGCCGTTTAAACAACTGAAAATCTCCTGAAAACACCAGGTTAATACTGAATAGCAGATAGAGGAATGGGGCATACCATACCTGGTAATAATGCATTCTACGATACGGTTGTTTCTCTGATAAGCGGATAAGGGAAAAATCATCCACGATGACATCTACCCCCTCAATACTGGTAAATGTATGATGCACTTTGTTATGCAGGTACTCAAAGATGTATGCATTCATGCCGATCAACTCCAAAGAGGTGAGCAGCCATTTGTTGACATGTTTATTCTTACTAAAAGCCTTGTGGGCAGCTGTATGCGCTATATTCAGAAAGATACTGGGAAAGGAAATACCCATTACTACCGTGAATAATAACATATATCCCCGGGAAAACTGATTACTGATAATAGCAGTATAGGCACCGAAGTACAACAACAAAAACAAAATGGTAACGATGATCAATTCCGGGTTTGCAAAAGGGGATAATTGGGTTTCGCGAAAATAGTTCTGCACGCGTTTATCCAATTCCTGACTGAAATCCGAATGGGTACCATAGAGAAAACGAATCTTCTTCATTAAGGCGCGTTATGGGGTATTGTAAAATGTTGTGTCTAATATTTGGGCTTTCGGGTTAAATTCATTCAGTGTTATGGAATACTGATCTCTTTCTGCGTTGATTCTAAAATTAGATTTTTAAAAAGTCATTTCCAAATTAAATATACCAGTAAATGATATGTGATAAGTAAAATTATTATCAGGATCATATTGCAAAAGAGGCAGCCGCTACACGGGGTACATCTAGTTTATTCAGCTGCAGCCATCTGTTCCAGCGTTGCGCCAGTTGTGCATATTGCTGCCTGAGTGTTGTCAGGTATGGTTCATATTTTTCATCAACAGCTGTGAACACTAATAGTACACCTTGCCGCTCATAGGGCAACCTGCTGTTTTGCGCTACAGCTATCGCGTCCATAGCTGCCAGATTGGTGATAATATCTTCAGCGATGTGACAGATATCCCATATTGTAGTCATCAACTTTACGTTATGAACAAAAGAAAGCCACCCAATGAAAGAATTATTATTCATATCTACTTTTACCGGACGAATATGTTGCTCATAAAAAAACCAGATATCTATATGGTCCGGGCTGGTTAACAAAGGCACACCGTCTCTGCCATTCAGCGCTTCCCCCTGGTAGGCATTGAACATCCGCAAAAGCAAAGCCCCCAGCGAATGACGATGTCTGTGTGGCATTGCTGCTAATAAAGTGTCGTCTCCCTGCTGTGCAGCAGTAAACAATTCTTTTGTAGCAAGGATCACACCCGCCTGCCGATGCCCCGCGTTTGAGCTGGCATAAAGCCGGTTAAGATAAATTCTGCCTATCAGGAAACTACTTATACTACTGCAGATTATAGCAGTTATTATGGTGGTCAACATGGAGATGAGGTTAATGGTTATATCATATTCGCATTCGTAGTCTAAAGTAAGCGTATTAATTTAATTCCAGATTATTTTTTTTATTTTAGTACACTAATAAGTTTAACCCTTAACTCCAAAAAAAGATACGTATATGGAAACCGCACTGGTAAAATGGGGATCTTTCATCCTTTCGCTTTCACTGTTAATCGTATTGCACGAGATGGGACACTTTGTACCTGCCAAAGCATTCAAGACAAGGGTGAGTAAATTTTATCTCTTCTTTGACTTTTTGTTCCCCGTATCAGGATGGCTTAAATTTTCCCTGCTGAAATTCAAAAGAGGGGAAACGGAATATGGCATTGGCTGGTTTCCTTTGGGAGGATATGTACAGATAGAAGGAATGGTGGATGAACAAATGAATACAGAACAGCTGCAACAACCGCCACAGCCCTGGGAATTCAGATCCAAACCTGCATGGCAGAGACTTATTATCATGGCCGGCGGAATCCTCGTTAATCTTTTGGTTGGCATATTGATCTATACTATGATCGCCTGGTACTGGGGGAAACAAACCCTTCCTGCACATCAGCTGACCTATGGCATTTCAGCAGGTACAATTGCCAGGGAATCTGGTCTTCGTGATGGAGATCAGATCATATCGCTGGATAAAGAACCGGTGCAGGACTTTAATACGATCACCAAAAGCATCATACTGGGAGAAGCGCATAGCATGCAGGTACTTCGTGACGGACAACAACTGGATATTGCCTTTTCTCCTTCTCTACCAAGGGAACTGATCCACGCAAAAGGGCAGAATTTTATAGCGCCCCGTATACCAGCGGTGACGGGGACAATAACTGCGAAAAGTATTGCGGAAAAAAGTGGCCTGCTTCCTGGCGATAAAATATTGTCCGTTAACGGCATTCCTGTCACCTACTATCATGAATTTCAGCAACAATTGCAAAACACCAAAGAAAAAACATTACAACTACAGGTATCAAGAAAGGGGCAATCCCGGGAGATCCGTATTCCTGTAGTAGCTGACCAGGATTATGGCATTTCTTCACCTAACCTGCAATCAATATTTACATACGACGTCAGGACCTATTCACTTTCAGCCGCCCTGGCAGAAGGCACCAGGATGGGGATCAATGCACTCAGTGACTACATCCGCCAAATAAAAATGATGTTCTCTGGTGATATTAAATTATCTGAGAGCCTGGGTGGATTTGGCTCCATTGCCAGCCTGTTTCCTTCCAGCTGGAATTGGCTGAGCTTTTGGCGCATTACTGCGTTTCTTTCTTTTATACTTGCCTTTATGAACTTACTTCCCATCCCTGGACTGGACGGTGGGCATATTATGTTCCTACTGTATGAAATGTTCTCCGGCCGGCAGCCACATATCAAAGTGATGGAATATTCCCAGCTCGCGGGTATGTTGTTAATCTTCGGCCTGCTTTTGTACTCAAATGGCCTGGACATTCTGCGTGCACTTAAAATCACATTCTGAGACTGCGGTCAAAAATCCATTCACTATGACATCCCCAGCACCACGCCATTACTATCTCGACTGGATTAAAATACTCTGCATATTATTGCTGGTGCCTTATCATGCAGCAATGATCTTTGGCCCGGCCCATTTTGGTATCAAGAATGATCTCATTTTTTCAGGCTACAACATCTTCAATGAACTAATAGGCATGTGGTATTTCTCTGTGCTGATGTTTATATCAGGGTCAGCAGCAACGTTTGCACTTCGATACCGCAGCGCGGGACAATATCTCCTGTCGCGCTTTACACGTCTGCTCTTACCACTAGTCTTCGGTATGCTCGTGGTCATTCCCCCACAAGTCTATGTAGAGCGATTACAAAAACACCAGATACAACCAGGTTATCTTGCATTTTATAAACACCTGGCAGATGGCATCTATCCTTCAGGCAATCTTACCTGGGCACAACTTTGGTACGTAGCTTACCTGTTCGTCATTTCCCTGCTCTTGCTGCCAGTTTGCCTCTATATCAGGAACCGGGCACATTTCGGAGAAAGGGTTTTCTGCTATATCAGCCATGCGCCTTATCTTTTAATTGGATGGGCCCTACCACTAATGCTGGTGGAATACTTTCTGAGGGCTTATTTCCCATTTGGCAATCAGAATCTCGTGAGTGACTGGGCCAATGTACTGCATCTTAGTATCGTATTCCTTTACGGATTTATTATCATGCGCTCTCCCCCACTACAGGCTGCGGTATTGCGCTGCCGTCAGCCAGCATTCATACTGGCAATAGCAGGCGTACTTAGTTATTATATCCCTTATATACTGGGATATTTCTCTCCGCATCAGCAATCTGCTGATGTTATACGCCTGCTGGACGTATGGAGAGGGTTCAATGCCTGGTGCTGGACACTGGCTATTATAGGATATGCCAGTACTTATCTGACTACCATCAATCCTACACTTCAATATGCTTCCAAAGCTTTTTTATCTGTATACATATTACATCAGACGATCCTGCTGAGTGCTGCCTATTTTGTAGTACAATGGACCTTACCGGCATTTTTCAAATTTATTATACTGACAATAGTGACCTACACAATTACCTTACTCATCTATCATTATCTGATCCTGCCGAGCAAATCAATACGCATGCTCTTCGGTGGTTGACCCGATGTAACAGTACCAAATAAATTTTTCTGCTATTGGTATATCCAGTATCTTTCAGAATTGACGTTGTCAACCCATCATTTTTATTCCTAGCGGGAATGATGTTACACTTCAACATTAATTTCGTATTCCAGTATGAACACTATTCAATCCTACGAGGATCTACAAAAAATTTATCAGGGCCGTTTAGATACCCTATTAAATAAGCAACGTCTAATCAGTTTTACCCGCCTGCTTTCAATCATTTTCAGCGGTGTAGCGCTTTATTACTACTTTAAAGAAGATCAGTACTGGCTGTTGGGTGCTGCTGGTATTTTTCTTGTGCTATTCTTTCTGCTTGTCAAACAATTTGGTAAGAATAAAGAACGTGTTGATCATCTGCGCCTGCTTATTAAGATCAACAAAGACGAAATTGCTTATGTAGAACAAGGCATACTGAACTTTGAAGCCGGTGAAGAATTCATTGACCCCGAACACGCTTACACATTCGACCTCGATGTCTTTGGCAGCAACTCTCTTTTCCAACATATGAACCGCACAGGTACGCTCATTGGGAAACAGGCGCTAGCCCAACGTTTCATTCATCAGCAGGTAACCGGTATTCACGAAGAACAGGCTGCTGTAGCAGAACTGGCAGATCATATTGAATGGCGCCAGCATTTTACGGCTTTCGGCAGACTGCATGTCTCCACAGAAAAAGACCGGCGGAGTTTTAATGATTGGTTGAATGCGCCGCAATTTTATCTAAAGAAAAAGATAAACGTTATTCTATTTTATCTACTGCCAGCTATCACACTGGCAACCCTCCTTATAATGCTCCTTACCACACACAAGGAATATTATTTCACCTTCCTCACATTTTTTCTACTGAACCTGCTACTCGTTGGCCTGAACCTGAAACGTTTTAAAAAAGAATATCTTGCTCTCGAAGGAGTAAGTAAAATATTCAATACTTATAGCCATCTTCTCAAAGCGATTGAAAGCGAATCATTCCAGTCTTCCCGTTTACAAGCATTGAGACAAAGTATTTTTACAGAACATACTTCTGCCGGGAAGGCCATTAGCCAGCTTGCCCGTGTATTGAGCAAGTTCGATTCCCAACAGAACATTTTTGGTAGTCTCCTGCTGAATGGCTTATTGCTGGATGCGTTGCATACTATGTTGTCTTTGGAAAAATGGCGTTCACGTTATGCACAAAATGTTCCGCTGTGGATGGAAGTGATTGCCACCTGGGATAGCCTGAACTCATTGGCCAATTTCTATTGCAACAACAGGTCTTTCGTATTTCCGCAACTGAGTAATAAACCCATGCTGGAAATAAAAGATGCCGGTCACCCGCTGATCCGGAAAGATAAGCGTGTTTACAATGATATAAGCTTCCAGGAAGGGAAGTTTACCATCCTCACCGGCTCGAATATGTCCGGCAAAAGCACCTTTCTGCGTACCATTGGCGTCAATCTGCTGCTGGCGAGGATGGGCGCACCATTATGTGCCAGCTCCTGTACCCTTTACCCTTTTGAAATATTTGTCAGCATGAAGATTAACGACTCGCTGCAGAACAGTGAATCGCTTTTCTTTGCAGAGCTCAGAAGGCTGAGACGTATTATAGACCAGGTAGAAACAAGACAACCCACTTTTGTAATCCTCGATGAAATATTACGCGGCACCAATTCAAACGATAAACACCGTGGCACAAGTAGCCTGATCCGCAAACTGGCTGCATTTAAAGTATATGGTATTATTGCCACACATGACCTTACAATCAGTGAAATGGTAATGGAATATCCTCTCTTTCTGCGCAATCAATGTTTTGAAGTAGAAATAGATGACAAACGCCTGCATTTCGACTATAAATTAAAAGATGGTATTTGCCAGAAAATGAGCGCTGTTTATCTCATGGAGCAAATGAACATCATATGAGGGGACACATTGTAAAATAGGAATCTTGCGATAAATGGCAGTCCTGGTAAATTGTAGTATGACTCCGGATCATATACACTATTGACGGGATATTCAAAGGAAATAAAAAAGGGACAAGCCTTACAATTTCAGACTTGTCCCATGAGTGGAGAATACCGGAGTCGAACCGGTGACCTCTTGCATGCCATGCAAGCGCTCTAGCCAACTGAGCTAATTCCCCTGCTATCGAGGTTGCAAATGTAAAATATTTCTGGAATCTGCCAACTTTTTTTTGTGATTACAGTTCCTGACCCGAAAAAACGTATGCTCATGTTGATTCTTATCTCCTACCGGCCCCAAAGCGAAGCAATCATGAAATTAAAAGGCTCAGTTCACAACCAGGGAGAAAAGATAGCCGCCATGCATGAATGGTGTACAAAATGGGATTCTTCTTTATATCCACCTTTTTTGTAAATGAATGTCAACTACCGGAAATATATAGTGTAGCAGATTTAAAATATTTCATTTTAAACCCGGGTAATAAAAGGAAGCAATCTAAAACGAAATAATTATGACACGAATCGCCCGGTGGATTTGTTTATGGCTGATGATATTTTTCATTAAAGATGCTGCAGGCCAGTTAAAATTTAGAATTAATGGACATATCAACAATTCAACAGACACTAAAACAAAAAACAGCAAATTTCTATAGTCGCATGATTGCCTCCAGGGAATCAAAAGTCAACGAACCATCATCGAAATACATGGCAGATAACATCTTCCCTGCCACTGTTGCTGTGGATACTTCACTCAAACAGGTAATGCCTGACAAAGCATTCTTTTAAAAGCAACAGTATACCCTTGTGGAATTCTGGGCCAGCTGGTGTGGCCCCTGCAGAAGAGTAAATGAACGCCTAAAAGGGATGACACCACTGCTGCAAAGGAAAGACGTGGCACTGGTCGGCTTTTCACTGGATCTGGCGGCGGAAGCATGGAAGATCGCCGTGATAAACGACAAAATGCCCTGGTTTCAGGTTAGTGATCTGAAAGGTACCAGCTCCCCGTTAGCTGAATTCCTGCAACTCAGTGCGATTCCTGCAAATGTGCTGGTAGACCGGGATGGAAAAATTGTACGTGTCAATATTTATGACAAAGAGCTGGACGATTTTCTGAAAAGCGTTCGCTGATAGTATGAAACCTGTTAGTGATATGGCATGACTGGTATATTACCAGCCAATGCCATAATCTTCTCCATGGTTGCTGCTACCGCCCCACAGACTACCATGGTCCCTATCAAGGAAAATAGCGTTTACAGGACCACTGGTACGTTCGCCGTAAGTAGGTTTGTACCCCATCTTAATAAGTGAGGTGCGCACGCTGTCAGGGGTATTTTTGTTAAGCAGGATCTCTCCCGGATGCGGCACACGATCTTTAACCTGGGTACCGCCCAGGGATAACCATAACTGGTTGGTATTGATATTTGCAGCTTCAGTAGCCTGCTGCACTGTCATGCCAAATTCTACAATATCCAGAAAGAACTGTAAGAGGTTCTGATCCTGTGTATCGCCACCCTGTACTGCAAAAGACAAAAATGGTTTGCCATCTTTCAGTGCCATACTAGGGGTGAGTGTTACACGTGGACGCTTGCCGGGCGCCACTACATTGAAAGGACATACCGCAGAATCCAACACAAAGGACTGCATACGCTGGCTCATACCTACCCCTGTATGCCCTGCGATACAAGCTGGTGTCCAACCACCGCTGGGCGTTACAGATACTACCCAGCCTTCTTCATCAGCTGCTTCCACGCTGGTGGTACCTCTCCATAACCTATCCATATAGGTGCTATCGTTCATTGCCATCATCTGGTCAGTAGCCGGGATATGCAGCAGCGCTGCTGCATCGTGTTTAGGCAGGAAACCCTGGTTGAGATGAATGGATGTATCCGTCAGTGCATTGTGTACGTTTAATAAGGCCGTAAATGGATTCTTTTTGCCTTCATAGGCATATGGATCACCCGGACTTAATCCAGGCTCATTTTGAGCCGGATTAATCAGTTTTGCCCTATCTTTTGCATATGCTTTACTCAGCAATCCATCCATGGGCAGGTTGTGTGAAAAAGCAGGGTCCCCATAATAGAAATCACGATCTGCAAATGCAAGGCTCATGGTCTGATAAAGCGTATTGATATATTGCGATGAATTGTAGCCCATGCTTTTAAGATCGAAGTTCTCCAGTATGTTCAGGCTTTGCAGCATGGCAGGGCCCTGTGTCCAGGCTTGTAATTTGTATACTTCTATACCGCGGTAATTCACATGCAACGGTTCTTCTTCCACAGGCTTCCATGTAGCCAGATCATTCATCGTGATCAAACCGCCCTGCTCCTGGCAACCTCTTACAAATTCCTTTGCAATGTCACCTTTATAAAAACGATCGTAAGCGGCCATAATAGCTTCTTTACGGCTTTTGTGATTGCGAAGTGCCTCTTGTTCTGCTTCTACCATTTTGGTCAATGTAGCCAGCAGGTCTTTCTGTACAAAGATCTCACCTGCATCCGGTGCTTCTCTCTTTTCACCGGGATGTGTCAGGAAAACGGCTTTGCTATATGGCCAGCCTTTGATCCTTTCTTTTGCACGTTCAATACTGTTGGCCGTCTGTGCTTCTATTGGATAACCTGCAGCCATTTCCATAGCAGGTGCCAGGACTTCTTTCAGACTGAGTTTACCATAGTTTGCCAGCATGAGGCAAAGTCCTCCTGGCGTACCTGGAGTAACAGCTGCCAGTGGGCCATATTCAGGCGGGAAGTTGTATCCCTTGCTTTTGAAGAATGCAGGGGTGGCACCGGTAGGCGCTACACCCAATGAATTGATGGCAATGACTTTCTTTGTTTTAGGATTATAGATGAGGGCTTGTGTTTCACCACCCCAACTCAATACATCCCACATGGTACAGGTAGCGGCCAGCATAGCACAGGCAGCATCTACTGCATTACCTCCCTTCTGAAAGATCATAGACCCTGCGGTAGCAGCCAATGGTTTGCCGGTAACAGCCATCCAATGTTTTCCATGTAAGGGGGGTTTTTGAGTTTGCTGTGCCATCATTGGCGAAGCCATAGCCAGGAGGCATACCAGGAGGTAGATTCGTTTCATAAGCAAATGCGATTTAGACAGTAGGATGCCAAGGTAATAAAAGAAAAAAAACGATCCTATTGCTTTTGGACCTGCGGTATAAAAGCAATAGGATCGGGCAGCAGCTGAAAAAGCCGTTAAAAGAAGAACTGTTCAGAAACGACCTTTCCGTCTTTCACTTCATAGACGCAGATCTCCGCCATATTCATTCTCCCCTGTCCTCTCATATCCACATCCATGTCGATCGTGAAGGAAATAGCATTTGCGACCACCAGTGGATCAGATACTTTGATACTATGTACCGCATCTAATCCATCCATAAAAAACTTAATCTTTTTCTGCAGCGCTGGCAGTCCTTTGGTTTCCTTTGCAAAATTGGGTGTAGCATAAGGTTCAATGCTCACCGCATCATCAGCATACAATTCAGTTTGTGCCTGCTCGAACTTTCCTTCAGCGCAATACGCTACCAGTTTGGTGGCAATCTCTTGTGTAGTCATAACGAATGGGGTTTAATGAATATAAAGCTAAGATAATAATATTACCCTTGTCATAAATGACCCGCTTGGCGGTTCTATTGGATAACAGGGCTATTGATATGCAATGCAGCCGCAGTGATATCCCTTAATTTGCTACAACTAACCCAAAATTTTTTCTCACAATCACACATTAAATACGATAACGATGTCCAACCAATATCCCCCTGGGCTGCACTTCGGGATCCCTGAAAAAATGCAGCCACATATCCGCATATCCACACATCTGCCGGAACAATTCAAGCAATATCTGCTATCACCTACCTCTGCTACCACTTATATAGAAGCACCTTTCGGCAGTTACATTACGCAGGAAATCAAGGGAGCAGACTGGCTAATCAGCTGGCAACAATGTTTTATCCGGGAAAAGGTACGGTTACGGCCCTCTACCCCCACGCCTATGCTGGCTATGTATTGCATTTTGAAAGGCAATATCTCCTGCCGGCTACAGGGACAGGGTAAAATAATGCTGATTGAAAAAGAGTTCGGGATATACTACGTCCCGTCTCACTCTCAGAACACTGCAGACCTGCGATCGGGTAATTATGAGATGATCTGCATTTCCTTTTCGCCTTCTTTTTTCAGCAGGTTCATTTCCCGGCATCCGTCATTTGATGAAATTTATCAGCAACAACAAAAACAGGCGCGCAGAGGTACAACACTTCCCGCTATCAGGATGGATGCAACGGATCTGAAATTACTGAACGACCTGCGGCGTTGCCCATTGGAGGAGTCAGAAAAAACGGCTTTTGTGGAAGAGAAGCTGGAAACACTGCTTACCCAGTATTTCAATGCCCTTACCCCTAAATACCTGCAGAATGGGGAACAGGCAGGTAAGCTGAAACAGGTATGCCTGTACATTCAGCATCACTATCACCAGCACCTGGCCATAGCAGATCTGAGCAAGAAGGCAGATATGCACATCAACACTTTTGAACGGGCTTTCAAAGAGCTATTAGGGGTTAGCCCCAGAGGGTATATCGAACACCTGCGGATGAAAAAAGCGGCTACGCTACTATCGCAGACTACACTTAGCATCAAAGAAATCAGTTATAACACCGGCTACAGAGGGGCGAACTACTTCACAGCGGTGTTCAGGAAACGGTATCGCTGCTCTCCAAGAGAATATCGTAAAAACCGCTTATCTTGAGGATACCTTAAGTAAAGTGGAATAAATGGACGAGCAATTATCAGCCAGACTTATACAGATCAGAAGACAGATTCATGCCAACCCGGAACTGGGTTATCAGGAGGAAAAGACATCTCAGCTGGTAAAGCAGGAGCTTGACCGGCTAGGCATATCTTATACTACAGGGGCAGCCCGTGGTACAGGTGTGATTGGCAGCCTGCGTAAAGGCGAGGGGCCTGTTGTAGCGATCCGTGCAGATATGGATGCCCTGCCTATGCAGGAAGAGACGGGATTACCTTTTGCCTCTGGCATTGCCGGTAAAATGCATTCCTGTGGACATGACCTGCATACGACTATGCTGATAGGTGCGGCAGCACTGTTAAAAGATACAGACTTCCAGGGTACGGTGAAGTTCCTGTTTCAGCCCTCAGAAGAAGGTCCTAATGGCGATCCGGAAGGCAAAACAGGCGCACACCGGCTGGTGGAAGAAGGATACCTGGACGATGTACAGGCAGCGCTGGGACTGCATGTGGACCCATCATTGCCCGTTGGTCAGATCACTTATGCACTGGGACCAGCACTGGCATGTACCGGTTTCTTCTCTATCAAGGTATTAGGCAAGGCAGCCCATGCAGGCGCAGCCCCACAACTGGGTGTAGATGCTGTAGCTGTAGCTGCTCAACTGATCACTTCTGCACAAATGATTGTAGCAAGACATACAGCGCCTACGGAAACGGCAGTATTGTCGTTTACCAAGATCAATGGTGGGGTGGCGCCCAATGTGATTGCTGACAGGGTGGTGCTGGAAGGTACCATCCGTTCACTGGACCTGGACACCTACAACGACATTATCAGCCGGCTCGATAAGATCATAACCGGCCTGATGGCTGCGTTTGATGCAAAGATCACGTTCGACCTTTATTATAACCTGCCAAGTGTGCTAAACGATGGGCAGGTACATAGCAAGCTGGTTCAAAGTCTGGATACCGTATTCGGTGCGGGCAACAGCAGGCAGGTAATTCCCCTGCTGGCGGGAGAAGACTTTGCACATTACTCCAGGAAAGTGCCGTCCATGTTTTACCTGTTGGGAGCACAGGATCCGGCCTGTGGTGGATACTACCTGCACCATCCAAAGGTCATTTTCAATGAAGGAGCTATTGCCTATGGGGCAAAATTCCTTGCGACGGGGGCAGTAGGATTATTGAATAATTACAGGTAATTATTGTCTTTTTAAATGACGGGCAAGCCGGGTGTTGAAATAGTATACCTAATTTTGCTCCTGCAATGGAACAAAAACACCTTGGAAAAGCAGACACCGCTTTCATGGCGGCCTGTACCGGATTGATCGTCGCCAATATATATTATTGCCAACCCCTGATCGTTTTGATCGCCAAAGAATGGGGACTAAAAGAAAGCGCCGCCGGGCGTGTCACCTACCTCACCCAGATCGGATATGCGCTGGGGTTATTGCTCCTGGTACCGCTGGGAGATATCCTTGAACGTAAGAAACAGATCCTGATTACCACCCTGGTGGCGATAGGTGCCTTATTGCTGGCGGCTACCGCACAGAACTTCTATGTATTACAGGCAGCGAGTCTGCTGATCGGCATATCATCTGTGGTACCTCAGTTGATATTACCGCTGGCGGCTCACCTTGCACCGGATCATAAACGGGGCAGCATCATTGGTGCCATCATGGGTGGTTTGCTGGTAGGCATTTTGGCTTCCCGTTCCGTGAGTGGTACGGTGGGTGCGTTATCCGGCTGGAGAGAAATGTATTATATCGCGGCCGGTATTTGTACAGTGCTGCTGGTGCTAATGTATTTCCGGTTCCCAGTAAGTCAGCCGACATTGAAGAGTAATTACGGAGAATTAATGCGTACCGTAGCCCATTATGCCCGTACACATCCCCGGTTGCGGGAGGCTTCGGTGATGAATGCTTTATCATTTGCGGTATTGAGTGCTTTCTGGGTAACGATGGTCTTATTCCTTTCCGATGCGCCTTTTAACTATACGTCGGCACAGATCGGCATGTTCGGAATAGCGGGGGCGGCAGGTGCGCTGGCGGCACCGCTGGTAGGGAAGCTGAGTGATGGCAGGGATCCGAGAAGGAATATCATCATTGGACTGGTACTGGAACTACTTAGTTTTGGTGCATTTTACTTTACTGGTAGCAATATAATATTACTTTTAGTCGGAATTGTGTTGGTAGATGTGGGGCATCAGTCTATCATGGTGACTAACCAGACCATTATATACGCATTAAAACCGGAGGCGAGGAACAGGTTTAACACGGTGTATATGACAACGACATTTATAGGAGGAGCCGGGGGGTCAGCGATTGGGTTATTCCTCTGGAACAATGGACAGTGGCCGTTAGTATGTGCGGGCTGTACAGGAATAGTAGTAATAAATATGATGTTGTTTTACCTGTTCAGACCGTCGTCAGTCAAAAAGGCACTGATTTAACTACAGACATTTTTTTTAAATTCATAAAAAACAATACCTTTGCCGTCCTTTCCACAGCATGTCAAGGCAGGGGAAAGTAGTTCTTAACACGTTAGAGTGTATGCGGGTGTGGTGAAATTGGTAGACACGCCAGACTTAGGATCTGGTGCTTCACGGCATGGGGGTTCGAGTCCCTCCACCCGCACTTTTTTTATACAATTCGGCATACAGCTTATAAAAAATATTGCCATTTAGGCACTAAGTCACAAAGTAACTCCCACATAGCTGCCATTCCTTCGTGCCTTCGTGACTTCATGGCAGAACTTTCAATTCAGGAATTATTATTGCTTCATACAAGAACATTTATTAAAATTAATTATGGCAACCGTTACCAGAGAAAACATCGGTTTATTGAATGATAAGATCACTGTGAAAGTGAGCCAGGAAGATTATCTTCCCAATTATGACAAAGCAGTAAAGCAGCTCAGCAAAACCGCCAATATACCTGGCTTCCGTAAAGGAATGGTGCCAGCAGGAATGGTGAAAAAAATGCACGGTCAGGCCATTTTCGCGGATGAAGTACTGAAAACTGTAGAGAAGGAACTCACTGGCTACCTGCAGAATGAGAAAGTTGAGATCTTCGCTCAGCCTTTGCCTCTGGAGAAGGAACCTAAAAATTTCGATCATAACAATCCTACCGAATATAACTTCGATTTTGAAATCGGCCTGAAACCTGCTTTTGAGGTAACTCCGCTGCAGGATGGTAAAACAACCCTGAGCCGTTATAAGATTAAAGTGACCAGCGAAATGCTGGACAAGGAAGTTGACAACCTGCTCGAAAGAGGTGGTAAGAATGTAGAAACTGATAAAGTATCTTCCGAAAATGATTTCCTGACTGTTAAGTTCGAAGAGAGCGATGAGGCAGGTAACGTACTGGAAGGCGGTATTCAGAAAGAAAATGCCATTAAATTAAAGCAGTTCTCTGCTCCTATTCAGGAACAGCTGAAGGGTAAAGGAAAGGGCGATAGCATCGTATTCTTCCTGGCTACTTCATTTGATGCAGCTGCTTTACATGATATTCTGCACGATCTGGGTTTCCATGGTCATAATGATGCAGACGCACAACGTTACTTCAAACTGACCCTGGAGAAAGTTGAAGTAATTGAAAAGAGGGAACTGAATGAAGAGTTCTTCAAAGAAGTATTCCCTAAGGATGAGGTAACCACAGAAGAAGCCTTCCGTGAGAAACTGAAATCCGAAATAGAAAAGTACTGGGATTCCGAGAGCCGTAACCACCTGCACAACGAACTGTTCGAGGTGCTGGTACACGAAACTCCTATTGAACTGCCCAAAGAATTTCTGAAACGCTGGCTGCAGCAGGGTGGCGAAAAGCCAAAGACTGCTGAAGAAGCCGAGAAAGAGTATCCTGGATTTGATCATCAGTTGCGCTGGACTTTGATCAGCGACAAACTGATCCGCGAAAATAAACTGGACGTATCCTTTGATGAACTGAAGGAAAGCGCCAAACAGAAAGTAATGGGCTATTTTGGTGGTGCGGCTGCTGCAGATGGTGCAGAATGGCTGGATAGCTACCTGGAGCGCCTGCTGCAGGATGAAAAATTCGTAGATCAGACTTATCGTGAGATGGTGACTCAAAAACTGTTTGATTGGGCAGAACAAAAGGTAAATGTGAAGGAAGAGGAAGTAACAGCCGAAGAATTTGCTAAATTACCTAATAAACATCACCATCATGAACATTAATAACGAATTCAGGAAATATGCCATCCAGCATAGAGGGATCAGTAGCCTGGTAGTAGATAGCTATACCCGTCACCAGATCAATGCCTTAACTCCCAATATCATCGAGGAGCGCCCGATGAACATGGCGATTATGGACGTGTTTTCCCGTTTGATGATGGACCGCATCATCTTCATGGGCGATCCGGTAAACGACTATGTAGCTAATATTATCACAGCACAATTGCTGTTCCTTGAGTCTACCGACCGTACCCGCGATATACAGATGTATATCAATAGTCCTGGTGGTAGCGTATATGCTGGCTTAGGTATCTATGACACCATGCAGATCATCGCTCCGGATGTAGCGACAATCTGTACAGGTATGGCTGCTTCTTTCGGAGCCGTACTGCTGGTGGCAGGAACCAAAGGCAAACGTACAGCGCTGAAACACGCACGTGTAATGATTCACCAGCCTCATGGCGGTGCAGAAGGACAGACCTCAGATATTGAGATCACTGCCCGCGAGTTCGTAAAGCTGAAAAAAGAGCTGAACGAGATCATTGCCGGCCATTGCGGTCAGCCTGTAAAGAAAGTTGAAAAGGATTCTGATCGTGACTACTGGATGACTGCCGATGAAGCAAAAGAATACGGTATCATCGATGACGTACTCACCAGAAACCCTAGAAAGCAACAGCTGCTCGACGGTACTACGCCTCAGTAATTAGTTTTAAATTCTAATAAGAAGCAAAATTTAGAAAGAGAAACCGTGCTTCACTGTCGGTTTTTCTTTTTAACTTTTGCTTCTCTATTTAAATGCTACCCTTTCCCCCTTTTAATTGTACCTTTGTAAGCTATGAAAGAGTCCAAAATACGTTGTTCATTCTGTAACCGTTCCAAAGACGAAGTACAGATTTTGATAGCTGGTGCAGATGGCCATATTTGTGAGAACTGTGTGGCAAACGCACAGGAAATCATAGAACAGGAATTGTTTCAACAACAGGGGAAAAAAGCCCCCTCCCACTTTGTTCCTAAAGTGGCCAAACCCCAGGAGATCAAGAAATTCCTCGATGAATATGTGATCGGACAGGATGATGCAAAAAAAATACTGGCAGTAGCTGTTTATAACCACTATAAAAGGCTAAACCAACAGGTAGGGGACGACGATGTGGAAATTGAGAAGTCGAATATCATTATGGTAGGTGAGACCGGTACGGGTAAAACCCTGCTGGCTAAATCTATCGCCCGCCTGCTGAATGTTCCGTTCACCATCGTGGATGCAACCGTATTTACCGAAGCCGGGTATGTAGGGGAAGATGTGGAAAGCATCCTGACCCGCCTGCTGCAGGTATGTAACTACGATGTAGAGGCTGCAGAAAGAGGAATTGTCTATATTGACGAGATCGACAAAATTGCCCGTAAGAGCGATAATCCTTCCATCACCCGCGACGTGAGTGGTGAAGGTGTGCAGCAGGGTCTGCTGAAACTGCTGGAAGGAACCGAAGCATTAGTACCTCCACAAGGTGGTCGTAAACACCCTGAGCAGAAGCTGATCAAAGTGAATACACAGAATATCCTGTTCATTTGTGGTGGTGCCTTTGACGGTGTTGATAAAATCATCAGCCGCAGGGTGCAGACTCATTCCATCGGGTTTACTGTGAATAAAGAGAAAGAGGAAGAGAACAAGAAACATATACTCCGTTACATCAACTCCCAGGACTTAAAGGCCTTTGGCCTGATTCCTGAATTGCTGGGACGCTTGCCAGTGGTAACTTATCTGAACTCTCTGGACAATGAAGCACTGAAAGCGATCCTGACAGAGCCTAAAAATGCACTGGTGAAACAATACAAGAAACTGTTCAAAGTAGAAGGTATTGACCTGATCATTGAAGATGATGCAGTGGATTATATCGTCGAAAAGGCAATGGAGTATAAATTAGGTGCCCGTGGCCTTCGTTCTATCTGCGAGGTGGTATTAAGCGATGCAATGTTTAACCTGCCTTCTTCGAATGAAAGTTCTTTCATACTCACAAGAGCTTATGCAGAAGAAAAACTGGATAAATCAACATTGGTGCAATTGAAAGTTGCCTAATTGAAAATAATAAAGCAAGATCCCTTCTGCCAGTGGTAGAAGGGATTTTGCTTTATGGAAGGTTCCCCCCGGGAGGTGCGGATTTTTCATTACCTTTAAACAAATAGCAATAAATGGACCTCTTAAAAGAACTGAAAGAAAGAGCCGGTCTTACCAACGAACAGGCCATTAAGACCTTTGAGATACTGAAAGAGTATGTAGGTGGTAAGGTGCCCGTATTCCTGGCAGGTACTGTCGAGAAATGGTTTAATGACATCGAAAAGAAAGCCGAAGCAGCTGGTAAAGAAGAAAAAGACAACGACTTCCTGGAACACTAAGCAACAGACATTGGCACAATAAAAAAGGCTTCCTCTAAGAGGAAGCCTTTTTCTTTTGGTTGCGTAAAAGTTGTTTCGATTGTCTTTTCTTTTTGTAGGAGGTTGATAAATTGGTAAAGAGTGATGAATTAACCCAAATTTAACGTTCTTAATTCAAAAATCCAGCACCTTATTTAGCTTTTACTCACTTTTTTATCAAAAAGTTTAGACAGTATCAATACATTAAAATTTTAGCACATAGTTAAAAACCTTACAAATAATATTCTAACTCAAAAACAGCACTGATAGAATCTTGTTTAAAAGATATATTTTGTTGACAAAAAGTTTGAACTCTGTTCACTTACGATCTCATTTAAGAGGTTTTTGTTCTCTTCCGTCTGTTTTGTAGCTACCATTGTACGAATAGAGAATGCTCTCAAAGCATCCGGAACACTCAATGTTCCTTCAGCAGAATCCTTCCTTCCTGTGAATGGGAAAATATCTGGTCCGCGCTGACATTGACAATTCAGATTTACCCTGCTTACCTGGTTTACCAGCGGATCGATCAGCGAAGCCAGTTCGTCGGCATCATTGCTGAAGAGACTTACCTGCTGCCCATGATCTGATGCTATCAGGTAGTCGATCGGTGTTTCTATGTCGTCAAACGGCAGGATTGGAATGACTGGGCCGAATTGTTCTTCCCTGTACAGCTTCATTTTATCATTTACCGGGTATAACACTGCCGGATATACAAAAGATTCGAATGTAGTACCTCCGTTTTCGTTCATCACCTTTGCACCATTCGCTATTGCATCTGCAATGCATTCCTGCAGATAAGCGGGTTTCTGTGGCTCAGGGAGGGGCGTAAGGAAAACGTCTTTCTCCCATGGCATCCCGATTTTGAGTTTACTTACTGCGGCACTGAATTTCTCAATGAATGCATCGGCGACCTGCTTATGTACATAAATGATCTTTATAGCCGTACAGCGCTGCCCGTTAAAAGAAAGTGAGCCTAACACACATTCTTTTACAGCGAGGTCTAAATCCGCCTTATCTGTGATTATAGCAGCATTCTTTGCATCCAGCCCCAGGATCGCACGCAGGCGGTTTACTTTCGGGTGCATCTTCTTCAGCTGATTTGCCACTTTACTGCTACCGATCAGGGTGAGTACGTTGATCTTGCCGGACTCCATGAGCGGCGCTATGATCACATTTCCACGGCCATAAATAGTATTAACTACCCCTTTGGGGAAACAGTCTGCAAAGGCTTCCAGCAATGGATAGTGCAATAAAGTACCATGCTTGGGAGGTTTGAACAGCAGGGTATTGCCCATGATCAGTGCGGGAATCAGGGTCGTGAAGGTCTCATTCAGCGGATAGTTGAATGGTCCCATACACAATACCACGCCTAATGGAGAACGGCGTATCTGGCCTATAATGCCCTGTTCAATTTCAAAGCGGCTGGAATTGCGGTCAAGATCTTTCAGCGCATCGATCGTGGCATTGATGTACTCGATGGTACGGTCAAATTCCTTTACAGAGTCTGCAAAGGACTTCCCGATTTCCCACATGATCAGTTTTACAATCTCATCTTTCCTGGCGATCATTTTGCCTGTGAACTTATCCATGCAGGCAATTCTTTCGGAAACAGGCATGGTTGGCCATTCTCCACGGCCATCATTGTACGCGAGTACGGCTGCATCAAGGGCTGCAAGGGCTTCCGCCTGGCCGCACAGCGGATAGGAGCCAATTACTTTTCTTTTGAGGCCTTCTGGGGTCTGCACAGCTACCGGGGAAAGAACGGTATGGACATCGCCGTTCCAGGGTTTCATTTCACCGCCGGAGAGGTATTCACGCTGATGAATCTCTTCCGGTAGCAGGAAATTCGCCGGGATGGCGTCTGCCGTCGGGAACATCTGATGTAAGTGTTCTTCAAAGGTCATGACATAATGGTTTATATAGATGAAAGATAATAAATAGGTTATAAAAAAAAGACTGATCGCACTTCACCAGTGGATCAGTCTTATACTGCTTTTGTATGCTGAAAGTAGCCAGGACAGGAAAGGTCCGCCTGTGGCCGGCCTTCAGGAGTGATACGATTACTTTACTTCAGGGCTTCACGGGCAATGACGAGCTTCTGGATTTCGGAAGTTCCCTCTCCTATTGTACATAACTTCGCATCTCTGTAAAACTTCTCTACAGGAAAGTCTTTGGTATATCCATAGCCACCGAATACCTGCACTGCTTCGTTGGCCGTTTTTACGGCTACCTCCGAGGCATAGTATTTGGCCATGGCGGCATGCTGTGTTACCTTCTGGCCTTTGCTTTTGCCCGAGGCAGCCTGCATGGTGAGCAGTTCAGCTGCCATGATCTCTGTAGCCATATCAGCCAGTTTGAAGGAGATACCCTGGAAGCTGGCAATAGGCTTATCGAACTGATGGCGTTCCTGTGCGTACTGAAGGGCTGCTTCGTACGCGCCTTTGGCGATACCCAGGGAAAGTGCGGCAATGGAGATACGTCCTCCATCCAGTACTTTCATAGACTGAATGAATCCTTCTCCCTCATTGCCCAGCATATTTGCGGCTGGAATACGGCAATTGTCGAAGATCATTTCTGCGGTTTCCGAGGCACGCATGCCCAGTTTGTTTTCTTTTTTACCACCGCTGAAGCCTGGTGTACCTCTTTCTACAATAAAGGCCGTCATACCATGGCTATCCCGCACATTGCCGGTACGGGCAATGACTACGGCCACGTCTCCACTTTTACCATGTGTGATCCAGCATTTGGTGCCATTCAGTACCCATTCGTCTCCATCTTTCTTTGCTACGCACTTCATGTTCATGGCATCGGAGCCGGTATTGGGCTCAGTGAGGCCCCAGGCGCCCAGCCATTCGCCGCTGGCCAGTTTTGGGAGGTAGTGTTTCTTTTGTTCTTCAGATCCAAATTGTAAAATATGGCCGGTGCAAAGGGAGTTGTGCGCGGCTACACTCAGGCCGATGGCGCCGCAGAAGCGACTGATTTCGCTGACTACGGTAACGTACTCGAGGTATCCGAGGCCACTGCCGCCGTATTCCTGTGGTACTAATACCCCCATTAAGCCTAATTCGCCAAGTTGTTTAAAAAGTGGGGTCGGGAAAGTTTGGGTTTCATCCCATTCCATAACGTGCGGTTGAATGTGCGCTTTTCCGAAATCCCGGATCACCTGCGTGATCTGCTGCTGCATTTCTGTTGGTTCGAAGTTCATATCGGGGGTTTTGCTGTTTTGATGTAATGTTCAATTTTACGATAAATACTATCATCCACCAATGGTATGCCAAGAAGGTCAGATGGCTGGCTAAAAGGCCCGTTGTTATTGCGATACAGCACAATTAACCGCGCCAGTTTGTACCTTATGTAAGGATGTTGGGCCAAAGTTTGTTCATCTGCGGTGTTGAGGTCCAGTTTTTTTAGAGAAACTGCATTCAATCGCAGGTAAGGTTGAATTTTGTTAAATGTGCTGTCTGGGAGGCCGTAAGTTTCCCTGATCTGGGCGATGGCATAAAAACCACCTAATTTATCTCTAAAGCGGATAATTCGTGCAGCCAGCACAGGTCCTATTCCTTTCAATGACTCCCAGGCGGCAGAATCAGCCTTGTTTATGTCGATGGTGATCACTGATTGCCGCGGGCGCGAAAAAGTAATATGTTGCTTAGACGTATGTTGCTTAGGCGTATCTTTCTTTAATGCGGCCTGAAAATCGGCAATGTCCCGTGCGAAGCAGGTATCTGTTCCTGTTTTTAGCGGGAAATAATGGTTGACGATAGCCGGGGTATACATACTGATTATCGTAAGGAGCATCAACACGATGATGCCTCTTCGTTCAAGCGCTGTAAAGTGCGAGAATGGGTGTTTCATAGGTTAACAAACTTGCTATCCCAATTTAAACGAAAAAAACGCCTTTACCTATAGCAAAAGCGTTTTTTCAACTGCGACCTGCAGCCGGTATCAGAGATCGATCTCCAGGCCGTCGTATGCCAGTGCCATCCCGGCAGGAAGCTCTTGTGATACTTCGGCATGCAATCCCATCTGGTGACTGATATGCGTAAAGTATACCTGGGGTATTTTTAATTCCTGGGCGAGGGCAATCGCCTCTTCCAGCGTGAAATGAGAGATATGTTTCTCCTTACGCAGGGCATTAACTACCATAATGCGGGAACCAATGATCTTTTCTTTTTCTTCAGGTGCAATGAAATTCGCATCAGTTATGTATGTGAAGTCGCCAAAACGGAAACCCAGCACGGGCATCTTATGGTGCATGACGTTGATAGGAATAAATGTCAACCCATTTACATCAAATGGCTCACTACCGATGGTGCGAAGGTTCAGTTCCGGAATGCCCGGATACTTATGCTCTGCAAATGCGTATGCAAATTCACGTATGATACCTTCCTGCGTTAATGAAGTTGCAAAAATATCGATCGCTCTCTGCTGAAAATAATTAAAGGCACGGATGTCGTCCATACCGGCTATATGATCTTTGTGAGAGTGGGTTACCAATACAGCTTCCAGGTGTTTTACTTCTGCTCTCAGCATCTGGTAGCGGAAGTCAGGGGTGGTATCGATAACGATATTGCCTGCGGGTGTATCAGATATGAGAATACTACTGCGCAGTCGCTTATCATGCTTATCGGTGGAAGTACATACCCGACAGCCACAAGCAATGACGGGTACGCCCTGAGAGGTGCCTGTTCCTAAGAAAGTTACTTTCAATTCTCTGATGGTTGTTCTGGTGAAGTAGGAGTGGATTCTTCGTCGGCCGCATCAGCAGCGGTATTCCTGTTTTCCACAATCTGTTTGTAGAGCTTGAGGGATTCAGGGGTTAGCACACTTTCATCCAGTTCCATCGAACCCAGGATATCCAGCAGCGTATTGATACGGCCTTCCAGGTTCAGAAATTTATTAACCACCACGACCTTTTTATGTTCGAGTACACAATAGCCTGAGTTGAACGTTCCTTTTTCAAAACGTAACTCATACTTAGCCTCTCCAAAGATCTTTTCGAGACGGGTCAGGTTATTGGGTGTCACTTTGAAGTTCATGGTACAAAAATAAGATTATTTACTCACCAACCTTGCCAGTGGTACAATGACCTCCTCCAGCGAAATACCACCGTGCTGAAAGGTGTTGCGATAGAAGTTTACAAAGTAGTTGTAATTATTAGGATAGCAGAGGTAGCCGTCTTCTTTGGCAAAGATGTACGAGGAGTTGACATTCGGTTTGGGTAAGCCTGCTTCGCGGGGATCTCTGAAGGCCAGCACGTCTCTGGCGTCATAGTTCAGATTACGGCCATGTTTATAGCGCAGGTTCGTTGTAGTTTGCTTATCTCCGATCACTTTTACCGGTGTTTTTACCCTCACGTTGCCATGGTCTGTCGCGATGATAAGGTTAATCTTACGGTCTGCCACTTTGCGCAGCGCCTGGTGCAATGGTGAATGTTCGAACCAGCTGGCAGTAATAGAGCGATAAGAAGTTTCATCACCAGCCAGTTCTTTCAGCACTTCCATTTCAGTACGTGCATGGCTGAGCATATCCACAAAGTTATATACAATCACATTCAGCGGATAGGCCAACAGGTTGTGAATGTTATTCACCAGGTGCTGACCATCATTATGAGTGGTCACCTTGGTATAGGAGAAACGGGTATCCAGTTTCAGGCGTTTCAGCTGATCGGCAAAGAATTCTTCTTCGTGCAGGTTCTTCCCTCCGTCTTCATCATCGTTTTTCCATTGCTGTGGAAAACGGCTTTCAATATCGATGGGTAGCAGCCCTGCAAAGATGGCATTACGGCTATATTGAGTAGAGGTAGGGAGTATACTGTAAAAGGTATCTTCGGTGACCAGCCTGAAGGAATCCAGGAAGATGGGAAGAATGGCTTTCCACTGATCCAGGCGCAGGTTATCTATGATAATGAAGAAGTTAGGCACTTCATTATCAAGCTGCGGCACCACTTTCTCTTTAAATACAGAGTGCGACATAACCGGGGCATCCTTGGCTTTGGGGCTTACCCAACTGGCATAGTTGCGGGAGATGAACTTGGCAAATTCTGTATTTGCTTCAGCCTTTTGTGTATTTAAGACCTCCATCATCTCAGGATTGTTGGTCTTAGCCATTTCCATTTCCCAGTAAACCAGCTTTTTATAAAGGTCCATCCACTCATTATAATCCGGTCCCGAGTTCAGGGCCATGAATAAAGAGCGGAAGTCCTGCTGGTAGGCGATCGTGGTTTTCTCGGCCACAAGTCGCTTATTATCAATTATTTTTTTTAGCGAGAGGAGTACCTGGTTGGGATTCACTGGTTTAATGAGGTAGTCGGTGATCTGGGAGCCGATGGCTTCGTCCATAACATTTTCCGCCTCATTTTTGGTGATCATGACTACAGGTATCTGTTGATCTATCTCCTTTATCCTGGCGAGGGTTTCGAGTCCGGTAATACCGGGCATAGACTCATCCAGCAACACGACATCGATCACCTGTTCCTTCAGGAATTCCAGGGCATCGTACCCATTGGTAAGGGCAGACACTTTGTATCCTTTATTTTCCAGGAACATGATTTGTGATTTCAGTAATTCTATTTCGTCATCTACCCAGAGTATATTTATTTGACTCATGCAAGTAATAGTTAGGAGTAAGATAAATTAGTTTCAGCCGGCAACTATTTAGCCAATATACCATTCTCTACTGTCAAAAAATGTTCCCTATGTGGGATATTGGCACAATAAATTGTTAAATAACAGTTGATTTGGTGATAGTTGTCCAAATATTATCAATTTTTGCAATAAAAATAGGAAAATCGAAGAAGATATAGGGGAAGGAGGATCGGAAGGCGTCTTATACATTAGAAAAAGTTAAAGATAATAATTCCTTAACGTAGCTTTGCCCAAGCTAAAGGGTAACGGTAAAAATGGCAGAACGCAAGAGAAAAATTGTAAATGATCCGGTGTATGGCTTCATCACGATAGATCATCCGCTGATCTTTGCCTTGATTTCCCATCCTTATTACCAGCGTTTGCGCCGTATTCATCAGATGGCGCTGGCACATCTGGTCTATCCGGGAGCAATGCATACCCGTTTTCATCACAGTATGGGCGCTTATCACCTGATGAGTTGTGCATTGTCTGAGTTGAAGGGGAAAGGGGTAGAAATTACGGATGAAGAGGAGATTGCTGCTAAGATGGCTATTCTTCTGCATGATATAGGTCACGGGCCTTATTCTCATGCCCTGGAAAACGGAATTATTGAAGGGGTTTCCCACGAGAAAATCAGCCAGTGGCTGATGGAGGAATTGAATAAGGAGCTGAACGGAGCTTTGAGTCTGACAATAGAAATCTTCAACGGACGTTATCATAAAACGTTTCTGCATCAACTGGTGTCGAGCCAGCTGGATGTGGATAGGATGGATTACCTGAACCGCGACAGCTTTTATACGGGTGTTTCTGAGGGAGTAATTGGTTATGACCGTATTATAAAGATGCTGACTGTGCAACGGAATGAGCTGATGGTGGAAGAAAAGGGAATTTATTCTATAGAGAAGTTCATTGTGGCGCGGCGGTTGATGTATTGGCAGGTTTATCTGCACAAGACAGTACTGAGTGCAGAGAATATGCTGGTCAAAATACTGAAGCGAGCTAAGGAACTGGCACTTAAGGGAGTATCATTATATGCCTCACCGGCATTAACATATTTCCTGTACCATACTATCACGGCTGCCAACTTCGAACAGGAGCCAGCCTGCCTGCAACAGTTTTGTCTGCTGGATGACTATGATATTTTAAGCGCGATTAAGGTATGGTCCACGCATACGGATCCTGTCCTTTCCTTGTTATGTAAATGGTTGACAAACAGGAATTTATTTAAATGCCTGCTCAGCAATGAGGCTTTTGATACCTCGGCCATAACTTTATTGAAAACACAGGTACAAGAAAGATATGGCATTTCTGGCCATGATCTAGATTACTTTGTCTTCACAGGAACAGCCAGTTTAAGCGCGTACAACATTAATAATGAGAGGATTAACATCCTTTTTAAGGACGGGACAGTCAAAGATATTTCGTCTATAGATAATGCATTGGTTAGTCATACACTGGCTATACCCGTAAAAAAATTCTACATTTGTCATCCAAAAATCTAAGCAACACAGGATTATGAATGATAGATTGTAGATAATGTATAACTAAATGGCTGTCAACTAAATCATAAAACTGGTACCGCCTGGATAACTATATTAATTATTAACTATGCAGTTTAGCGCATTACAATTGGCTACCATGTTAGATGGTAAGCTGGAAGGCAACCCGGACGTAAAAGTGAATAACATCGCCAAAATCGAAGAGGCTGGTGAAGGGATGCTCAGTTTTATAGCCAATCCCAAATATGAAGAATTCATCTACACGACCAATGCTTCCATACTCATTGTGAACGAGAGCCTGGTTACAGAGCGTCCGGTAAAGTCTACCCTGATCAGGGTAAAAGATGCCTACAGTGCTTTCGCCCAGCTTCTGGAACAATATAAGCAGCTGGTAGGTAACAAAACCGGTATTCAACAGCCATCTTTTGTGCCTGCTTCTGTAAAAACAGGTAGTAATGTATTTATTGGTGCATTTGCCTATCTGGGTGAAAATGTCGTACTGGGCAATAACGTGAAGATCTATCCGGGTGTATACCTGGGTGATAACGTGGTTGTAGGCGATGACACTGTAATATTCCCGGGTGTGAAGGTGTACGAGAACTGTGTGTTAGGCAAGCGGGTCATCCTGCATGCAAACTGCGTACTCGGTGGCGACGGCTTCGGCTTTGCACCTCAGCCTGATGGTAAATACAAAAAAGTACCTCAGATCGGTAACGTCGTGATTCATGACGATGTAGAGATCGGTGCGAATACGACTATCGACAGAGCGACCATGGGATCTACAATTATCCGCCAGGGGGTAAAACTGGATAACCTGATCCAGATCGCTCACAACGTGGATATCGATACAAATACTGTAATCGCAGCACAGACCGGTATCTCTGGTAGTACCAAGATCGGAAAGAACTGCGTGATCGGTGGTCAGGTAGGGCTGGTAGGTCATATCCAACTGGCAGATGGCACCAAGATCAATGCCCAGAGCGGTCTCTCCAAATCTATCACAGAGTCTAATACAGCTCTGATGGGATCTCCTGCTTTTGACTACAAAAGTTCATTAAAAAGTCAGGCAATTTTTAGAAATTTGCCGGACCTTGAAAAACGGGTTAAAGAGCTGGAAGACATGGTAAAACAATTACTTTCTGTAAGAGAAGGTGTTTAATATTCCTGTAATTACCTGCACCACACACAATTGCAGACCATTCCAGCGAGAAGACAAAAGATAAATTAGTTAATTAACATGATGGATAATCAACAGTCGTCCAATCAACACACGATAAAAAGTCCTGTTACTATATCGGGTGTAGGTTTGCACACAGGTGCCAGCGTAAATATGACCCTCAAACCTGGCAATCCTGGATCGGGTATTAAGTTCAGACGTATTGATCTGCCCAACCAGCCTGTAGTAAAGGCGGATGTAGATTATGTAGTAGATACTTCCAGAAGCACCACCCTGGAACACAATGGCGCAAGAGTAAATACAATCGAACATATTATGGCAGCACTGGTAGGTACCGGTGTTGACAACGTTGAAATAGATATTGATGGTCCTGAAGTACCTATCATGGACGGTAGCGCTATGCCTTTTATCGAGATCATCGAACAGGCAGGTGTAGCTGAACAGGATGCGAAGAAGGTATATTATACAATCGATACCAACATTACCTACTACGACGACAAGAAGAACGTGGAAATGGTAGCACTGCCTGCAGTGGATTACCGTGTCACCTGTATGATCGACTTCAATTCTCCTGTACTGGGTACACAGCATGCGAACCTGAACAGCCTCGCTGATTTCAGATCTGAAATCGCTTCCTGCCGTACTTTTGTTTTCCTGCATGAGCTGGAGTACCTGATCAACAATAACCTGATTAAAGGTGGTGATATCAATAACGCAATCGTAATCGTTGATAAACCTGTAAGTGAAGAGGAACTGGCACGCCTGGCAACCGTATTCCAACGCAAGAATATCAGTGTAGAACAGCGTGAAGGTATCCTGAATAATATCAAGCTGCGTTTCCCTAATGAACCTGCACGTCACAAACTGCTGGACATCCTGGGCGACCTGGCACTGGTGGGATATCCTATCAAGGCGCATATCATCGCCAACCGTCCGGGCCATGCTTCTAACGTCGAGTTCGCCCGCCGTCTGAAACAATACATTAAGAAGAACAAGCACATTAAAGATGTGCCTGTATATGATCCTAATAAACCGGCTATATTTGATCTTCCACGTATAGAGCGGACCCTGCCACATCGCTTCCCCATGCTATTGGTAGACAAGATCATTGATCTGACTGATACACAGGTAGTGGGTATCAAGAACGTAACTTTCAACGAGCCTTTCTTCCAGGGCCACTTCCCGAACAATCCGGTAATGCCGGGTGTATTACAGGTAGAGGCATTGGCACAATGTGGAGGTATCCTCGCCCTGAATACAGTTCCTGATCCTGAAAACTACGACACATATTTTATCAAGATCGACAACTGTAAGTTCAAGCAAAAGGTTGTTCCGGGTGATACGATGATCCTGAAAATGGAGCTGCTCAGCCCTATCAGAAGAGGTATCGTAGAAATGCGGGGAACTGTGTTTGTAGGAAATAAGATCGTTACAGAAGGCGATCTGACTGCTCAAATCATTAAAACTAGAGACGCCAAAAAATAGCAATGATCCATCCGCTTACTTACATCCACCCCGACGCGAAGGTGGCACCAAATGTTAAAATTGATCCTTTCACCGTTATCCACAAAAATGTAGAGATCGGTGATGGCACCTGGATCGGGTCGAATGTCACTATCATGGAAGGGGCAAGGATTGGAAAGAACTGCCGTATCTTCCCAGGCTCCGTTATATCCGCTATACCACAGGACCTCAAATTTGACGGAGAAGACACCACCACCATTATTGGAGATAATACCACTATCCGTGAGTACGTAACCATCAACAGAGGTACCAAAGACAAATGGAAAACCGTGATCGGTTCCAACTGTCTGATCATGGCATACAGCCATATCGCCCACGACTGTGAGGTAGGTAACTACTGTGTATTTTCCAACAATACAACCCTGGCCGGTCACATCACTGTCGGTGATCACGTAGTACTGGCAGGTATGGTGGCAGTGCAGCAGTTCTGTAAGATCGGTGCACATGCTTTCGTTACCGGTGGTTCACTGGTAAGAAAAGATGTACCTCCTTATGTAAAAGCCGCTCGTGAGCCATTGTCTTATGTTGGTGTGAACTCTATCGGTTTAAAAAGAAGAGGTTTCTCCCTGGAGAAGATCAACCATATCCTGGACCTTTACCGCGTGATCTTCGTGAAAGGCTACAAGCTGTCAAAAGCTGTAAGCATCATCGAAGCTGAATATCCTGCCACGGATGAAAGGGATGAAATCCTTTCCTTTATCCGTGAGTCCGGCCGTGGTATCATGAAGGGCTATACCTCTCTCTCCAGTGACGAATGAAAATAAATTTTTATGGGCAATACCATATGTGCAAAGCATATGGTATTGCCTTTTCTATAAATAACGAGGACGAATGAAAATAACGCTGGACCAGACCGGAAAACGCTTTAACTACGATTGGATCTTTCGTCGGGTCAATGCTACCTTTGAAGCTGGACAACGTTACGCCATTCTTGGACCTAACGGTTCAGGTAAGTCTACATTATTACAGGTTGTGAGCGGGCACCTGCTGCACAACGAAGGCACCGTCACTTACCAATATTCCAATGCCCCATTACCCCCTGATCAGTTTTTCAACTACTGCGCCATCGCAGCTCCATACCTGGAACTGATCGAAGAATTTACCCTCGCAGAAAGCATCAGTTTCCACTTACAATTTAAGCAGTTCATACCGGGTATCACACCGCAAAAAGCAGCGGAAACAGTAGGTCTGGCTACTTCTATGCGTAAACAGGTCAAGCACTTTTCTTCAGGGATGAAGCAAAGACTGAAACTGGCGCTGGCTATCTTCTCGGATGTGCCTGTATTATTGCTGGATGAACCCTGCACCAACCTGGATGCAGCCGGCGTAAAACTCTACCAGGACCTGATTACAACATATGCAAATAATCGTATGATCATTGTCAGCTCCAATGATGAGCAGGAGTATTTTATGTGTGAACAGCGCATGAGTATCTTGGACTACAAATGATGTGGGGATTAGTGCTTTAATCGTATATTGAACCCCATAATACGAGATGCATATGCAAAAGACTGCCAGTAAGAAAGTAATTAACGGGTGGGCCATGTATGACTGGGCTAACTCTGTTTACAATCTGGTAATTACAACTACCTTTTTCCCTATCTATTTTACAAGCGCCACAAAAGCTGCCTTTGGCAGTGACCGCATTCCTTTCTTCGGAAAATACTTTATCAACTCTGCCCTATATGACTACGCCATGGCAGCAGCATTTCTGATTGCTGCGATCGCCTCCCCTATATTGTCTTCTATTGCAGACACCCGGGGGAATAAAAAGCGTTATCTCATGATGTTCACCTGGCTGGGAGGCATCAGCTGTAGTGCGCTGTACCTGTTCAGAGGTGGCAACGTAGAATACGGGGTTATATTCTTTATTCTCGCGACCCTCGGCTATTGCGGCGGGTTAGTGTTCTATAACTCCTATCTGCCTGAGATCGCAGCAGAAGAAGACCGCGACCGGGTAAGTGCCAAAGGCTTCGCCATGGGCTATATCGGCAGCGTACTGTTGCAACTGATCGGTTTTGCCCTCGTAACAATCAAGCCATTTGGTATCTCTGATGGTCAGGCAGTACTCATCACTTTCCTGCTGGTAGGTGTATGGTGGATAGGTTTTGCACAGATCACCTTTATACGGCTGCCCGCATCTAAAGGCACCATTAGTAACCATAGTGCAGGAGCACTGACAGAAGGTTTTACCGAGCTGCGTAAAGTGTATGCCCAGGTAAAAACAATGCCGGTACTGAAGCGTTTTCTGAGGGCATTTTTCTTTTACAGCATGGGAGTGCAGACAGTGATGATGGCAGCGACGATCTTTGGTTCACAGGAACTTCACCTGGAATCATCTGTCCTTATCAGTGTCGTGGTCGTTATTCAGGTCGTAGCGATCGCAGGTGCTTCAGGTATGGCATGGCTTTCAGGCAAGTTTGGTAACCTCCCTGTATTAATTGGGGTCATATTCGTATGGATAGGCATTTGCTTTGCGGGTTACCGTATGCAGACAGCTACTGATTTCTATATACTGGCCACAGCTGTAGGCCTGGTCATGGGAGGCGTTCAGTCCCTGAGTCGCTCCACCTACGCCAAGCTGATGCCTGAAACAGAAGATACCGCGTCATTCTTCAGTTACTATGATGTGACAGAAAAGCTTTCTATCGTGATTGGTATGATCACCTTCGGGGTCATCCACGAGGCAACAGGTAGTATGCGTAATTCGGTGATTGCACTGGCTGTTTTCTTTTTGATTGGCCTCGCATGGCTGTTTTCCGCACGGAGAAAGCAAAAGGAACTGCAATAGAAATTTCAATTGTATGAAACTATATACCGTAGACACAGGCTATTTTAAACTGGATGGGGGAGCTATGTTCGGCGTAGTTCCCAAGAGTATCTGGCATAAACTAAATGCACCAGACGAAAACAATTTATGCACCTGGGCAATGCGCTGCCTGCTCATTGAAGACGGCAAGCGCCTGATCCTCGTAGATACGGGTATTGGTGACAAACAGGATGCGAAATGGTTCGGCCATTACCACCTGCATGGCGACGCAACCCTGGATAGCTCCCTGGCCAAACTGGGTTTCCATAAAGACGATATCACAGATGTGTTCATGACCCATCTGCACTTTGACCATTGCGGAGGTTCCATCATCAGGCAAGGCGACAAGCTGTTGCCAGCATTCAAAAATGCAACCTACTGGAGCAATGAAGATCACTGGAAATGGGCCACTGAACCCAACGACAGGGAGAAAGCTTCATTCCTGAAAGAGAATATCCTGCCAATGCAGGAAAGCGGTCAGCTGAAATTTGTAGAAGTAAAAGATGGTGTATCCTTTACCGACAATATCAACATCCGTTTTGTAAACGGACATACGGATGCACAGATGCTACCACAGATCAAATACAAGGACCAAACCATCCTCTATATGGCGGACCTGCTTCCCAGCATCGGACACATTCCGCTGCCATACGTAATGGCATACGACATGTTCCCGCTGACAACCCTTCAGGAAAAGAAAACCTACCTGACAGAGGCACTGGAGCAGCAATATGTATTGTATTTAGAGCACGATCCGGCTGTAGAATGCGTAGTGCTGCAACAAACCGAGAAAGGTATCAGGGCAGGTGAGACCTTCCCCCTGTCTGCCCTGTAGTATATGTCATCTTGGCACAATATGGACCTGCTGCATACATTTTGTATTGTATAGACCATGGCAACACACCTGACAATAGATAATAAATTGAAAAAGCTGATTGTTGTAGGCGACAGGGTACTGGTAAAACCATTGACCCCTAACGAACGCACAGAAAGCGGGCTTTATTTGCCCCCCGGCATGCAGGAAAAGGAAAAGGTACAATCTGGATATGTGATCAAAACCGGTCCTGGTTATGCCATTCCATTGCCCTCTGAGGAAGATGATGCCTGGAAAGGAGAGGAAGAGAAAGTGAAGTATATTCCTTTGCAGGCAAAGGAAGGTGATCTGGCTATCTTCCTGCTCAATGGTTCTACAGAAGTGTCCTACCAGGGCGAAAAATATTTCATCGTACCGCAGAGCGCGATACTGATGCTCGAAAGAGAAGAAGACCTTTAAATGCTTTTTTTTCATAAATTTTAAAGGGGCCTGTATCAGAATTGATACAGGCCCCTTTTTTTATACTCATCTTCAAATTCCCGCTTTTATGCATGTTTATCCGGGAGCCTGCCGGAAACAGCTACCTTTATCCTATTTTTAAGGACGTAGTTTATTTAAACCAGATCCTGACGTATGTGATATTCCCGACATTATTTTACCATTGATACAACCTGTTTTTCTATCTTCAGAGAAATTTTATACCCCATGGCTGATAAAGAAGCATTCCTGTCGCAAATCCAAAACGGATACACCTTCAAGGGTGAACGATTTAAACTCGGTTGTGCCATGCTGAATGGCGATGTCGTAAGTGGAGCGGATGTATTCCTGCCATTAAAAACGATGAACAGACATGGATTGATAGCCGGCGCCACGGGTACGGGGAAAACCAAAACCCTGCAGGTAATTGCAGAAGGGCTGAGTGATGCCAGCGTACCCGTACTGCTCATGGATATCAAAGGTGACCTGAGTGGCGTAGCGGCTGCCGGCACCAACAGTGAGAGAATTAAAGAACGTTATGAGAAAATCGGGGGCAGCTGGTCGCCTGCCGGGTATCCGGTAGAACTGTTGTCGCTTAGTAATGAAAAAGGCGCGCGCCTGAGAGCCACGGTAAGTGAATTTGGTCCTATTCTTCTCTCCAGAATCCTTGAATTAAATGATACGCAGGAAGGACTGGTGTCCATGATTTTTAAATATTGTGATGATAGCAAACTGCCTCTGCTGGACCTGAAAGATTTCAAGAAAGTATTGCAGTATGTGAGCGATGAAGGTAAGGCTGAACTCGAAAAAGATTATGGTAAGATCTCTACCACTTCAGCAGGCACCATCCTGAGAAAAGTAATCGCATTAGAGCAACAGGGCGCCGACAAGTTCTTTGGAGAAATCTCTTTTGAAGTAGATGACCTGTTGCGCATCAGCGACGATGGCAGAGGTGTGATCTCTATCGTAAGAGTCGCAGATATTCAGGATAAGCCGAAATTGTTTTCCACATTTATGCTTAGCCTGCTGGCAGAACTCTATGCTACACTGCCGGAAGAAGGAGATCTGGAAAAACCTAAACTGGTACTGTTCATAGACGAGGCACACCTGGTATTCCAGGAAGCGAGTGCTGCACTGTTACAACAGATTGAAACGATCATTAAACTGATCCGTTCAAAAGGAGTTGGTATCTTCTTCTGCACCCAAAACCCCATGGATGTGCCTCCTGCTATACTGGGACAATTGGGTATGAAAGTACAGCACGCATTACGTGCATTTACTGCCAACGACCGTAAGACGATCAAACAAACAGCTGAAAACTATCCGCTGTCTGATTTCTATAAAACAGATGAATTGCTCACACAGATTGGCATTGGTGAAGCATTATTTACCTGTCTGAATGAGAAGGGTATTCCAACTCCACTGGCGGCAACAATGCTGGTAACACCCCGCTCCCGGATGGATGTACTCTCCGATGCGGAGATGGATGCATTGGTAAGCAGCAGCAAGATCGCCAGGAAGTACAATCAGGAAATCGATAATGAAAGTGCATACGAGATCCTGACTGCCAAACTGCAGGAGGCGGCAGATAAGAGTGTGCCTGCTGCTACCAGAACAAACGGCAATAAAAAACAACCGGAAGAAAAGAGTATGTTGGATAGTGTGTTAAGCAGTCCTGTGGCCAAACAGGTAGGTCGTACCGTGATGACTGAGATCACCAGAGGGTTACTGGGTGCATTAGGCTTAGGCGGAAAAAGTAGCAAAAAAAGAAGTAGCTGGTTTTAATTAAAATCTAGGATATGGAGAAAATTATCAAAGCAGGGATCTGTTCCTATGGTATGTCCGGACATATCTTTCATGCGCCATTTATTCACACACATCCGGGGTTTACCTTGTATGCTGTAGTGGAAAGAAGTAAACACCTCGCAAGACAGCGCTATCCTGATGTGAAAGTATATACCAGTGTAGAAGATATGATCAGGGACCCCGAACTGGAGCTGATCGTAGTCAATACACCGAACTATACACATTATGATTACACGAAAGCCGCACTGGAAGCAGGGAAGAATGTGATAGTAGAAAAGCCATTTACCGTGCATGCGGCTGAAGGACAAGCATTGGCGGACCTGGCAGCATCTAAAGGATTGCTGCTGAGCGTGTATCATAACAGACGCTTTGATAGTGACTTTAAGATTGTAAAACAGGTACTGGACAGTGGTGATCTGGGGGATGTGCTGGAAGCAGAGATTCATTATGATCGCTACAGGGAAGAACTGAGTTATAAAAAACACAAGGAAGAGAAACTGCCAGGAACAGGTGGACTGTATGATCTAGGTTCACACCTGGTAGATCAGTCGCTGCTGCTGTTTGGTATGCCGGATGCTATCTGGGCAGATATCAGGACGATCAGGAAAGATTCACTGGTAGATGATTACTTTGAACTGGTGTATTTCTATGAGCACCTGCGCGTACGATTGAAGTGCAGCTATATTACCAGAGAGCCGATTCCTTCTTACCAGTTTCACGGGCGTAAAGGCTCTTTTATTAAGACAAAAGCCGATACGCAGGAGACCATGTTACAACAGGGACTAATGCCTGGCGCACCAGGATGGGGTATAGAGGGCATCCATGAGTGGGGATTGCTGCATACTGAGCGGAATGGCAAAGTGGTGAGGGAGTATCTTCCGTCTCCTAAAGGCGATTACACCGAGTATTACGATGGGATATATAATGCGCTGATCAGTAAAGGACCTAATCCTGTACCTGCAGCCGATGCAGTGAATGTGATAAAAATCATTGAAGCAGCGTTTGAGAGCAGTCATGCAAAGAAAGTTATATCACTTAAGTAGTAAATAAGAACGCTTTTACTTCAGGTAAAAGCGTTCTTATTTATCTGAAAGCAGGCCTTACTACTTTGTGCGTAAACGGCCTTCTTCATCCCGTATAATTATTTCTTCACTGATCAGGTATTGGGTCACCTCCATTAATTCTGCTTCATCCACCTCTTTTAGCTTATCCTGGACCACTTCCCATTCAACTGGCATACTTGTCAGCGCTGCTAATAATAATCCCGAAATCGCCTTAAAATCCACCGGCTTTTTCTTCTGCTCAATACACACATCACAAATTCCGCAGGGTGGCGCATTTTTTTCTCCAAAATATGCTACCAGCAACTGCGTACGGCACTGCTTTTTATTCTTCACATACTCCAGCATTGCGTCCAGCCTGTCCTGATATGCTTTCATTCTTGCCTTTACTCTTTCCGTATCTATCCTTAAATGCTGTGTAGACACCCGCTGCTCTACAAATGATAACTGTGGTACCGTTTTACGCTGCTTGTACCTGATAATTCCCCGTTGATGCAGCTGCTGCAATCCCTGTATTACTTCGGGTTCCTTCAAACGCAGTATGCGCATGAGCTGCTTTTCATATACAGGCACCGGATTATCAAAGACCCCTTCGTAAGTACGTAATAATGTTTGTACAAGTCCCGACAACGCCGGTTGTGCGGCATCAAATGCGAACAACGTCTGCCTGTTTACAATGAATTCCACCATAGATGGCATAAACACGCTTTCACTCAGCTGCAAAATACCCTCCTGCTCAAGAATGCGCAAGGCACTATAGGCAATCGTTATATTCAGTTCAAATTTCTGTACGAAGTCATTGATGTCAAAATCAAAATATACCCCCTCTCCTCCTCCTACCGGCACCTGCAAATAATTCACTAGCGCCTGATAAACACCCTTCACCTGATCCAGCCCCGGAAACTGCAGGTTCACCATTTCCTTCATCCTATCCAGCTCAGAAGAATGATAGAGCAGCACGGCATACGCTTTCTGTTCATCTCTTCCTCCTCTACCCGCTTCCTGATAATATGCCTCCAGGCTTTCAGGTGCATCTGCATGAATCACCACCCGCACATCCGGTTTATCGATGCCCATCCCGAATGCATTGGTACATACCATTACCCTGATCCTGCCCTGAATCCACAATTCCTGGCGGGCCGTACGCTCTTCTCCTGTCAATCCCGCATGATAATAGCTGGCAGAAATTCCATGCTGCTCCAACATATCCGCCAGTTCACGGGTCCCCTTTCTGTTGCGGCAATAGATAATCGCACTACCGGGTACGCGCTGTAATATGTGTAATAACTTTGGTTGCTTATCGCCTTCTTCAATTACGGTATAGGAAAGATTACTGCGTACAAAGCTCTTGCTGAAGATAGCTGGCTTTCGCATGCGCAGCTTTTCACAGATATCCTGCTGTACTTTTGGCGTAGCCGATGCAGTAAGTGCTAATACCGGTACTCCCGGAAACTGTGTTCTGATCTCCGCAATTTCCAGATAAGCCGGGCGAAAGTCGTATCCCCACTGTGAAATACAGTGCGCCTCATCTATCGCCAGCAAGGTTACTGGCAGTCCATCACAATACTCCAGGAAACGACGACTTTGCAACCGCTCAGGAGAAACATAAAGAAATTTATAAGCACCGCGACGCGCTTCTTCCAATAGCTTCTCTACATCCTGATAATACATACCTGCATAGATAGCCGCGGCAGGAATATTACGGCTACGCAGATTCGCTACCTGGTCTTTCATCAATGCAATGAGCGGCGTTACCACCAGGCAGAGCCCTTCTTTCATCAATGCCGGTACCTGAAAGCAGACAGACTTTCCGCCCCCCGTAGGCATCAGCGCAAGCGTATCCTGCCCATTGCAGACGGACTGAATAATGTCTTCCTGCAAAGGACGGAATTGCGCATAGCCCCAGTATGTTTTCAGTATTTCTGTAGGAGTCGTCACGCTGTAAATGTAACTATATTACTCTCTTGTATCGCAGACGTACAGAATTAGCGGCCAGTACGATATCAGATATCGCCATCACACCTGCGCCGGATATAGGGCTCAGTACCCCAAAGGCCGCAAAAGGAATGGCGATCACATTGTACAGGAATGCCCAGAAAAGATTCTGCTGTATAGTGAGGAAGGTATGTTTACCCAACCCTAACGCCAGTGGCAGGGAAGATAATTGACTATTCAATAAGATCACATTTGCACTCTGCATAGCAATGTGTGTAGCATCGCTCAATGAAATACCAATGGTAGCCCTGGCCAGTGCCGGCGCATCATTGATACCATCACCTACCATGGCCACCGGTGCCTCTTTCATGAGACTATCGATCTTCTCCAGTTTCTGTTCCGGTGTCTGACTGGAAAAAACTTCTTTGATACCCGTCAACGCTGCCAGTTCACGACATTTCCGTTCTGTATCACCACTCAGCAGTACCGGGGTAATGCCTCTGCTTTGCAGCATAGATACCATCCGGGCAGCATCAGGTCTTACTTCATCTATCAGGTCTATCCAGCCGGCCAACTGACCATTCTTTAACAGGTACAGGTTGTGGCTGTCATCAGCAGTAGTATGTTTTGCCATTTCAAATGACCCTAGCTGCCATTCATTGCCAGCCATATCTTTTGCCTGCATACCACGCCCTTTGATTTCCCTGATCTGTGTCAACTTCACTTCTCCTTCCTTTTTCCAGATACTGACCAATGAACGCGCAATGGGGTGAGAAGAGAACTTTTCAAGGCTGTACACCGTCTGGGCGAATTCCTTTTCGGACATGCCTTCGTAGTGGTAGTTGCCAAGTTTCAGTTTGCCGGTAGTGAGGGTGCCTGTCTTATCCAGCACCACATATTTTATATCCTTAAAAGCTTCCAGTGTCTGAGCACCTTTGATGAGAATACCATTTTTCGCAGCCCTGCCCAGGCCGACCATTACCGCTGCCGGTGTAGCAAGGCCCATGGCACATGGACAGGCGATCACCAGTACCGCAATACTTCTCATAATCGCAGCACCGATGGTGATATGACCAAATATCGCCCATCCTGCGAAAGTCAACACCGCAATCCCTAATACCAGTGGTACAAAGACGGCGCTGATCTTATCGGCTAGTTTCTGCATGGGAGGTTTATTGCCCTGTGCCTGTTTTACAAGGTCGATTATATAGGAGAGTACGGTATCTTTCCCGGTAGCAGTGATGAACATTTTAATACTCCCTTCTTCCAGAATGGTACCACCAATGGCTTTATCTTTTTCACCTTTACGTACCGGTGTGCTTTCACCAGTGATCATAGACTCGTTGATGAGGCCACTACCCCAGAAGATAGTTCCATCCATAGGGATCATATCACCTGTATTCACGAGTACTTTGTCTCCGGTACGCAGCGCCTGGTTATCCACAATATGAACATGCTCGTGATCATCATGTTCTTCAATACGACGCGCAGTTGTTACCTGCATTTTTGCAAGGGCTGTAATAGCAGTGGTGGTCTGTTTTACAGAACGCTCTTCCAGCAGGTTGCCCAGAAATACCAGGGTGATGATGGCCGCCGCCGTTTCGTAAAACATATAGTCAGGTCCCAGATGCAGAATGGTGCCTGTGAGGCTATAACCATAAGCGGCAATAGCACCGAGTGCAATCAGTACGTCCATGTTCGCCATTCCATTGGTCAGCGAGCGAATAGCGCTCCGGCCAAAATGCCACATTCCGACCAGAAAAACAGGTGTAGACAGGCACAGCTGAACAACAGGATCATGAAGCCATGCCCAGTGTACCCACATATGTAATAACAGGGGAGCAGTAAAGACGGCGCAGAAAATAAACTTAAACGATAGTGAACGCAGAAAAGCTGTTTTTGGCTGAGGTTGATCAGGCAATACCACCTGGTAGCCCAGCTGGTCAATGCCCGAGAGGATGTCTTTGGTGTTCGTATTCACTCCTTCCGGCAGGGTAAAACTCAATTCCTCTGTGGCAAAACTTACATTCACATCCTGCATACCCTTGTGCTGAAGATATTTGGATACCGTCAAAGCACAACTGGTACAGTTCATTCCTTTAACTTTACAACTGATCGTTTCCATTAGTGACTGATTAACGTTACAAAGGTATCTACCGTCGATTCATGCGAATAAAATATTAATGCAACGGAGTGGCACGGCAATATGAAAGTAACAGAAAATCAATTATTTCTGCAAGTCTTTTATTAATGCAACGCAGTATCAACCAATAGATTACAGTTATTTAATTACATTTACGGGATGGAATGGACCTTTACTATAGCGGAGCTACCTGAAGTAGCCCAAAGTTTCTGGGCAGCATACGGCGGGCAACAGATTTTTACCCTCACGGGTGCCATGGGGGCCGGCAAAACTACTTTTGTAAAGGCACTCTGTGCTGCGAAAGGCGTGGAGGATACGACTGCCAGTCCCACCTTCTCCATTATCAACCAGTACACCTACCGTACTAATGACGGTGCAACACGTAATATTTACCACCTGGACTTGTATCGGCTGCGGGATGAGGAAGAGGCCATAGGCGCGGGAGTAGAGGATACCCTCTATCAGGATGGGGCTATTTGCTTTGTCGAATGGCCGGATATCATAGAGAACCTGCTACCGGAAGATACCATTCGATTGCAACTGACTGTGCTGCCTGATCAGCGGAGACAGTTGCGGGTAGGGTAAGCAATCGTTTTTCATTTAAAGTTGCTTTGAACAAATAACGTATCTTTGGTTACAAGGAAAAATTCACCCGGATCAATTTTGACAACTATATGGAGCAAAGGCAAAAACCTGTTGTGAGTGCTGGCTTTACATATTCACCGCTGGAAGAAACGTTGGATATTCCGCAGAAAAATTCCCGTTTATTTATAGGTATTCCAAAAGAGACGTCCTTCCAGGAAAACCGCATAGCCCTGACACCGGATGCGGTAAGTATACTGGCCAGCAATGGTCATCATATCGTGGTAGAACATAAAGCAGGCGATGGCTCTCATTTTTATGACACAGATTTTTCAGAAGCCGGCGCCGAAATATTATACGACAAGAAAGAAGTATACAAAGCGGAGATCATTGTAAAATCAGCCCCACTCAACGATGAGGAAATAGAGCTGCTGCATCCTCACCAGATCGTGATCTCTCCCATCCACCTGGCCGCCCTCAAAATAGAGCAGGTACAGAAGATGATGGAGAAACGGATTACCCTGCTCTCGTTCGAGAATCTCAAAGACGATGCGGGTACCTACCCTATTGTAAGGGCAATGAGCGAAATAGCCGGAGGTGCAGTCATGCTGCTGGCCAGCCAGTACCTGAGCAATAGCAATAAAGGTAAAGGTATCCTGCTCGGTGGCGTCACAGGCATCCCTCCTACCAAAGTGGTGATTATCGGGGCTGGCATCGTGGGCGAATTTGCTGCCCGCACAGCTATGGCCCTGGGTTCCTCTGTAAAAGTATTCGACAATAATATCTACAAACTGAAACGCCTGCAGAACAACATCGGCGTACGGGTATTTACCTCCGTTATACAACCTAAAGTACTGGCAGAACAACTGCGGAATGCAGATGTTGCCGTCGGCGCATTATCTTCCCAGAATGGCCGTACACCTATTGTAGTAACGGAATCTATGGTAAGCAATATGAAAGCCGGGTCAGTCATTGTGGATGTAAGTATAGACAGGGGTGGTTGTTTTGAAACCTCTGAAATCACCAGCCATGAGAATCCCGTGTTCAAAAAGTATGATGTAGTACACTATTGTGTGCCTAATATTCCATCGGGTTTTGCACGTACCGCCTCAGAAGCAATCAGTAATGTGCTGATGCCGCTACTGCTGGAAGCTGCAGATGACGGTGGATTTGAGAACCTGGTGTGGATAAAGAGAGGAGTAAGGAATGGGATTTATCTATATAAAGGAGCACTGACCAATTATCACCTGAGTGAAAAGTTCAAACTAAAATATACTGACCTGGAATTGCTACTGGCAGTGAAGGGGTAACATAAAAAAGCTTCTGCAGTGGCAGAAGCTTTTTTATTTATTGTAATCTTTCATGAATTGATACCCGGCCCTTGTTAGGCAACCCTCCTGCTTCAAACCAAAAACACAGCCCCGTATCGGAAACTTATCCTACGGTGAGATTATATCCCATAAACATAGCAGCCAGGATAGCTCCGCCTACCAGTATACGATATACCCCCCAAACACGGAATCCGTATTTTTTCAGTACGCCGATAAAAAATTTGATAGCCAACAAGGCTACAATGAAAGCAATGACAAATCCGATAGCCAGCAGCTGGAAGTTGCCGGTATTGCTTGCCAGTATATCTTTACTCTTATACAGATCATAACACGTAGCTGCGAACATAGTCGGTACTGCCAGGAAGAACGAGAATTCAGCGGCAGCATTGCGGGTCAGTTTCTGCTGCATACCCCCAATAATGGAAGCAGCACTGCGGCTCACACCAGGGATCAGTGCCAGGCATTGGAAAAACCCGATGCGGATGGCCCTGAAGTTGCTCACCTGCTCGTCCTTATCAATGGTGGGGTTGGTAAACCAGTTGTCTACAAACAACAATACAATCCCTCCCAGGAACAAGCTGGCTGCTACGACCATCGGAGAACCCATCAGGTCCTTGATCTTGTGGTGAAACAGGAAGCCCAGAATCAGCGCAGGAATGGTGGCCAGTATCAGTTTAATATAAAAAGGGATGCGGTTCCTGTCGAATACAAAGAATTTCTTCCAATACAAAACAACGACAGCTAATATTGCCCCCAGCTGTATAACGATCTCAAACAGTTTCGTGAAGTCATCGTCTCCAATACCCAGTATAGCACTGGTAATAACCATGTGGCCGGTAGACGAAATAGGTAAGAATTCGGTTAGTCCTTCAACGATGGCAATGATAATGGCATCCAGAATGCTCATGGGAATAGCAGATTTATCCGTTTTAAATAAAAAAAAAGCGATGAATTAGTATCATCGCCTGAATTATAAAGAGTTGCAGGTATTATTGCTTTGGTCTACGCATTATTGCATAAATCTCTACCGCCAGGCCCAGCAAAATTACGATAGGCGCCAGCGTAATGCGCTGAAAACTATACACTTCCTCTGGTTTGAACTTGGTAGCATCGTTATTGTAACCACCTGTCATCAGCAGGAAGCCGATCACAGTAATCACCAGGCCCGCTATCATGAACTTATAGTTATCTTTTGCGAAAACAGGACGGCTATCAATCACTGCTTTGTCAGCTTGTTTTGTTTCTTTAATCATATGATGTAGAAAATTATCAATCAATATAAATCATCCAGTTTCAGCTTCAGGTATTTCATTACCGAGCGATGTGTGCTCACCAGTGAGATAAAGATCCCTATTACAATCATACCTATAAACAGGACAGATGTCATAAAGTAGTCTCTCATTGTACTGAGCTCTGGAAGTAACTGGTCTGCAAAATAGAGAATCCCAATCAAACCGGCAATAGCCAATATGGCACTCAAGGCACCATTGATTATACTGCGGAGGTCGAAAGGCTTGGCAATGAACCACCGGGTAGCCCCTACCATCTGCATCGTTTTGATCAGGAAGCGGTTGCTGAACATAGCCAGACGTATTGTATTGTCTATCAGCACGATCACTACAATTGCCAGCATTACGGAGATCCCCAGGATCACAAACCCGATCTTACGAACATTCTCATTCAGCTTGGATACGAGTCCTCTCTGGTAAGAGATCTCCCTCACTATGGGCTGCTGCCCCAGATTTGCCTCTATCACTGACAGGCTGTCCGGATTTACATACCGGGCATTGCCTTTTACATTTATGCTGGCATATAATGGGTTATATTGCAGCAAGGTGATAAAATCTTCCCCGAACTCCTTTTTAAAGCGCTCAGCCGCCATATCTTTAGATACGTACTCGATCGACTTTACATAAGGCCTGCCGGCAATTGAATCACGAAGGGCGATTGCCTGCTCTTCCTTTACATTGTCCCTAAGGATCACCTGAATTTCAATGCTTTCTTTAAAATATTCACTGAGCTTGTTGGCATGGATGACTATAAGCCCCAAAGTTCCCAGCAGGAACAGTACCAGTGCCACTCCAATGATGGAATACAGATAAGAAGGTTTGGATTTTCTAGATGATGATTTCCCGGGTTGCTGCGCCATTAAACTACCGTTTATAGGCGAAAATAATAAAAATTAGCAGTTATGTTTACTTTTGTCATCCTTTAACGTTATTTTAAGTCAACAGGGCGTAGCGTTACGTCCGGTTAATTCAACAATTATATGGAATATAATTTTAGGGCTATTGAGAAAAAGTGGCAGGATTCCTGGAGCAATTCGAAAGCTTACAGGGTTAGCATCAATAGCCAAAAGCCCAAGTGCTATGTGCTTGATATGTTTCCTTATCCGTCAGGAGCAGGCCTCCATGTAGGCCATCCGCTAGGGTATATTTCGTCTGACATCTATGCTCGTTATAAAAGACTAAAAGGCTTTAATGTACTACATCCCATGGGTTGGGACGCCTTTGGTCTGCCAGCAGAACAGTATGCCCTGGAAACAGGTCAGCACCCTGCTGTAACTACTGCCGTAAATATCGCTTCCTTCCGTAAACAACTGGATAACATCGGTTTCTGCTTCGACTGGGAAAGAGAAGTGAATACCAGCAGTGCTGATTACTATAAATGGACACAATGGCTTTTCCTGCAACTGTTCGACAGTTGGTTTGACCGTAGTGCCCAGAAAGCTAAACGTATACCGGAACTGATCGCCATCTTCGAAAAAGAAGGGAACGAAAAACATGAATGCCCCGGCGATCGTGCCCTCTCCTTCTCTGCTGAAGACTGGAAAGGTTATGATGAAGCCCATCAACGTGAGATCCTCATGCACTACCGTATCGCCTTCCTCGCTTATGCAGAGGTGAACTGGTGTGCAGCACTGGGTACTGTACTGGCAAACGATGAGGTAGTGAATGGTGTGAGTGAACGTGGTGGCCACCCGGTAGTAAAGAAGAAAATGCGCCAGTGGTTCCTCCGTATCACAGAGTACGCTAACCGCCTGCTCGAAGGCCTGGAAACCGTAAACTATAGCGAAGCCATGAAGGAAATGCAGCGTAACTGGATCGGTAAGAGCCAGGGTGCTGAGATCACCTTCAAATTCGACGGCAACGACAGTCAGGGCTTAAGAGTCTATACCACACGGCCTGATACCATCTTTGGAGTTGACTTTATGGTAGTGGCTCCTGAACACGAGCTGGTAGCGCAGATAACTACACCTGAAAACAAAGCTGCAGTAGATAAATACCTGGATTACGTACAGAGCCGCTCCGAGCGTGAGCGTATGGCCGAAGTGAAACAAATCACAGGTTGCTTTACAGGTGCTTATGTACTGAACCCATTCAATGGCAAAAAGATCCCGGTATGGATCTCGGAATACGTGCTGGCAGGTTATGGTACAGGTGCAATTATGGCGGTACCTTGTGGCGACCAGCGCGACTTTGGCTTTGCCAAGCATTTTAATATTCCTATCACAAATATCATCGGCGAAGCTTTCAACGGTGCAGAAGCAAATCCAACCAAGGATGCCGTATTACAGAACAGCGATTTCCTCAATGGCGTGCCAATGAGAGAAGCAATGGAGCTGGTGGCTGATAAGGTAGAAGCAATGGGTATCGGTAAAAAGCAGACTAACTTCAGAATGCGCGATGCAGGTTTTAGCCGTCAGCGTTACTGGGGTGAACCATTCCCGATCGTTTACAAAAATGGTATCCCATACGCTGTAGACGAGAGCGAACTGCCTGTTGAACTCCCACATGTAGACACGTATAAACCAGGCGAAGATGGTGAAGGCCCGCTGGCTAACATCACTGACTGGGTGAATATAGATGCAAACACCAGGCGTGAAACCAATACCATGCCCGGTTATGCAGGCAGTAGCTGGTACTTCCTGCGCTATGCTGATCCTTCCAATAAAGAAGAATTTGCAAGTCGCGTAGCTACAGACTACTGGAACCAGGTGGATGTATACATCGGTGGTACAGAGCATGCAGTAGGTCACCTGCTGTATTCCCGCCTGTGGACGAAAGTATTGTTTGATCTGGGTTATATTGGTTTTGATGAGCCTTACAGGAAGCTGATCAACCAGGGTATGATTCAGGGTTCCTCAAGATTCGTAAAACGCTTACGGTTTATCCACAGCGATCACCATGTAGGTGCTGATGAAATTGAACCAATCACACTGCCGGATAACAAACAGGTGTATATCTCCAGCAGCTACGGCGATCTCAAGATCAGGGAGATCATTGAACTGATCAGAACACAGGATGCATCTTTAGCTGAATTCCTGGATTCTATGCACGTAAACCATGTGGTAGAAAGCTTTATTCACGTAGACGTCAATTTTGTGGATGGCGTAGTACTGGATATTGATGCTGCCAGAAAATGGAAAGCAGATTTCGAAAATGCGATCTTCCTCCTGCAGGACGGCCAGTTCACCTGCAAATCCGAAGTAGAGAAAATGAGTAAAAGCAAGTACAATACCGTCAACCCGGATGTACTCGTTGAAAAATACGGCGCCGATACCTTCCGCATGTATGAAATGTTCCTCGGTCCCGTTGAACAATCAAAACCATGGGATACTAAAGGTATCGAAGGCGTTCACCGCTTCCTCAAAAAACTCTGGCGTCTCTTTGCTGACGAACAAAAAGGCCTGATCGTAAAAGATGGCGAAGCAACACCTGAAGAATTGAAAGTGTTACACAAAACCATTCAGAAGATCGATAACGATACTGAAAACTTCTCTTACAATACCGCTGTAAGCCAGTTCATGATCTGTGTGAATGAACTGAGCAGCCTGAAATGCAATAAACGCAGTGTGCTTGAACCAGTGCTGATCCTGCTCACACCTTATGCTCCGCATGTCGCTGAAGAGCTGTGGCACCTCCTGGGCAATACAACCAGTATCCTCGATGCACCATACCCTGTATTCGAAGAAAAGTATGTAAAAGAAGACGCATTCAACTACCCTATCGCTGTAAATGGTAAAACCCGTACTGAACTGGGCTTTCCATTGGATGCAGACAATGCCGCCATCGAACAGGCTGTACTCTCCAACGAGATCGTACAGAAATGGATCGAAGGGAAGCCTGTCAAGAAGGTAGTGATCGTGAAAGGAAGAATGATCAATATTGTTGTTTAATAAATCAAGGCTGGCGCAATGCCAGCCTTCTTTTTTACTATGTTAACCGAAATCTTACAACGTCATCAGCCATTTCAGCCAGTCGTATTATTTGATCCTGCAAAGGATCACCTGTATCCTATGGACTTTACTGCCGCCAATACAGACCTGACGCCTGATATACTGGACAATGAGTTACTTTTCAGTGACTATATCACTCAGCTACTGGCTAAACACAACGCTGCCTTTGGCATAGGCGGCTATGGGGAACACAGAACTATCTACTCCCGCAGCACCCATTTCGATACAGAAGGCGAACCTCGCCGTTTACACCTGGGCATAGACATCTGGGGCCCCGTGGGGACACCGGTTTATGCACCGCTCAACGGCACGATCCATAGTTTTCAGTTCAATGATCAGATGGGAGATTACGGGGCTACTATTATTCTAAAACACGTGTTGGATGGTGTACCTTTTCACACCCTGTACGGGCACCTGAGTGTAGCTGATCTGGAAGGATTAAAAGTGGATGCACCTGTTCCTGCAGGACAGATAATAGCCCATTTCGGACCGCTGAGTGAGAATGGCCATTGGCCTCCTCACCTTCACTTCCAGCTCATCACAGATATGGAAGGGAAGGTGGGAGACTATCCTGGCGTATGTCGTTATAGTGAAAGAGCGAAATATATGGCTAACTGCCCGGATCCTAACCTGATCCTAGCGTTTTAATGCTGCGATCCTGGTAGGCGTATCTGTACCCGCTACTATACTACGCGCACTGATAGCAATAGCCTGTATAGTACTCGTGATGTTCTTAATATCCAGGGTACTGACTTCATCTCCTACACTATGATACAGTTTATCCGAATCAATCTGGTCTGTAGAAATAGTATGTGCAGGTACCCCCTGCCTGGCCAGTGTAGCATTGTCTGAACGGAAGAACAGATCCTGTTCAGGATAAGGATCAGGATAGAAACGGAAGATCGAATGTTGCAGGTTCTTCTCAAGAATCTTTCCAAAATCAGAACGCTCGTACCCGGTGATAAATGCACTGTTCTTACCGAACTTCGATTCCTTGCCGATCATCTCGATGTTGAACATCGCTACCACCTTGTCGGGGTTCTGCCGCTTAGAGAAATACCGGGAACCATAACCTCCTATCTCCTCAGCCGTAAATGCAACAAAGATGAGCGATCTGGCGGGAGGATGCTGCTTATAATATTTTGCCAGCATAATCACCGCTGTTACCCCACTGGCATCATCATCAGCGCCATTTGCAATGCTGTCGGTACTAACAGGTTTCACAATCCCCAGATGGTCATAGTGCCCTGAAAAGATCACATATTCATCCGGCTTTGTCTTTCCTTTGATCATACCTGCAATATTGCTCAGGTATAGCGGAGTGACCTGCTGACTGGCTTTTACATCCCAGGTTTTGAAATCTGCATCTCCTGCCTGTTTAAGTACTAACACGACCGAACACATACTATCGAGATGCTTACTTCCCTTTTCCTGTATAGTCCCGTAAAATTTATTGAAGTCCTCGGTATGTGCGGTATCAACCCACACAAGGGTATTCTTTTTTGCCTCTCTCAGCTTTCTCACGAAGTCATAAAATTGCTCACCGGCAGGTAATGTTTGCACATCTACATCACTTTGCTGATTCCAGTCAATCGACGGAGCTACGCCGAGCAGGATAATTCTTTCTGCCCCGATCACGCTATTCCCAACGTGGCCCTGACGTAGACCGGGCGTAGTATTAAAACGATGGAATGCCTGGCGGAAATTAGTAGCGCCCGGTAGTGGCCGAAGCCCCGCCCTGGTGAACTCCTTTTCCAGGAACTGGGCCGCCTTTTCTATACCAGGTTCAAATGTTTTACGTCCCTGCATATCATCAGCTGCAAGGGTGGTGATTATTCGTTTCACTTCCTGTTCCTTAATATCCTGTGCCCGTAAAGTAAGGGAAGATATACTCATCAGGAGGGTTAAAATGCGCGCGTGTTTCATATTGGGCTGTTGCTAATTATCAAATATAACCGAAAATTCGAAGCTGCCACCGGCGATTTTTTGGTAACTTTCACCCCGATATGTCGAATCCGATTAGACCAGATGAAACCCGCCAAAGTGCGGCAGAAAAAGAGTTTGAAAACAGTATTCGCCCCCGGGAGATCATCGATTTCTCCGGCCAGGACCAGATTATTGAGAACCTCAAGATCTTTATCAAGGCCGCCAAACTGCGGGGGGAAGCCCTTGATCATGTGCTCTTTCACGGCCCTCCCGGATTAGGTAAGACAACGCTGTCGCGCATTGTCGCCAACGAAATGGGTGTGAACATCCGTGAAACCTCCGGCCCGGTGATCGAGAAACCCGGTGACCTGGCAGGCCTGCTCACCAACCTTGAGCCCAAAGATGTGCTGTTCATCGACGAAATTCACCGGCTCAGTACAGTGGTGGAAGAGTATCTCTATTCTGCCATGGAAGACTACCGTATTGACATCATGATCGATACCGGTCCAAGTGCCCGCGCCATCCAGATCTCATTACATCCGTTTACATTGATAGGGGCAACTACCCGCTCAGGATTGCTGACCGCCCCCCTTCTCTCCCGCTTTGGTATCAAGTCAAGGCTGGAATACTACACCGCAACCACCCTGCAAAAGATCATCTGGCGTGCCGCCGGCCTGCTGGACACAAAGATCACCAGCGAAGCTGCCATGGAAATAGCACGGAGATCCAGAGGGACTCCCCGTATTGCCAATGGTTTATTAAGAAGGGTGAGAGACTTTGCACAGGTAGTGGGTAATGGTACCATCGATCTTGACATTGCCAAATTCAGCCTGAAAGCACTCAACGTAGATGAATACGGCCTCGACGAAATGGATAACCGCATCCTGCAGGTAATTATAGAAAACTTTAAAGGCGGTCCCGTAGGTATCACCACCATCGCGACTGCTGTAGGTGAAGAAGCAGGCACACTGGAAGAAGTGTATGAACCATTCCTCATACAGGAAGGGTTTATTAAGCGTACACCGCGTGGAAGAGAAGTAACAGAGAAAGCTTACGTACACCTGGGTAAAACACCAAGAGGTGGAGCGAATAGTGGTCTGCTTTTCTAAAATAACGACTTACATCCGTATTAAAATACTAAAGGGCTGACCATTGTATCGCTGGTCAGCCCTTCCTCCTCAAAACGGTGATCAGGGAGTTTGCTTAGTCTTTAACCATTCTGTCATTCAAAAAATACTCCCCCCTCGTACCAATCATTCTTTACCAATATATATAACTACTACATCACATAATAGGTGTACACGGGCGGTGTCTCCGGTACATGGTTGTCATTCAGCATCTGCCTCAGATCCCTTTCAATAGTACGGGCAATGGTTGTCATTGGCGTATCTGTTGGTTTGTTATCAAACGGATCCTGCAGATGTATAGCCATTTTTTCAATCAGCAGAAAGGATGCTGCGATAGCACCAACCAAAGGCACTGCGACCCAGCCAAAGAACTCTATCACGCCAAATGGCAGCAACATGATAAAGAAGTTCAATGCAAAATGAATGTACAAGCTGTAGGTTGAAGGAAATACGGTGTTTTTAATACGCTCACATTTACCCATCGCATCACTGAACTTATTCAATGTAGAATCGATCTGCACCTGCTGATAAGCATTGATCCAGTCGCGTTGCAATGCAATCTGCAGATCTTTCGCATGCAGCTCCAGCAAGGCCATGGGCACATTTGCAAAGCGTGCTACATACGCCACTTCCCTCTTTGGGATCAATCGCTCCAATCCCTCGGTGGCAGACAATCCCCTCAGTTGCTGACCCAGTGCATAACACCATGCCATCTGGCGGCGTATCATTCTTTCCCGTAAGCGCTCAGCTTCCTCGGGGAATTCTGTGCTATTAATGAACGTCAGCACCTCCCGCGTAAAAGATCGGGAATCGTTCACAATAGCACCCCACACAGTGCGGGCTTCCCACCAGCGGTCATAAGCCTGGTTAGACCTAAACGCCAGCAGCAGGGAGATAACTGTACCCATAATCATGGGTACAGACAATGGTATGTTGATGGTTTTTTCCAGGTTGAACCGGTCATGTATTAATACTATCACAAGTGTGTATAATAATACTAACGCGATCTCATACTTGATTTTGCCAAACACATATCTAAACGGTATATTTTTTTTGAGTAGCATAATACCAGATTTAAAAAGTGATTTACAAATAGCGCTCCCCCCTCCGTCGAGGGAAAGAGCACTACTCAAACAGACACATCTATATTTCAAATAGTTCGGACATTGCCGACACCAGCGTGCGCTCTTTCTTCTTCAGCGATACATGGTGTACGGGGTAGTTGCTCTTCCTGATCAGTGCTGCCGGGTCATAACTGTTAGGTGATGCCTTGCGGAAATTAAAATCAGCCGGACATACGATTGCATCAATATTGTGGTACAACAAAAAGTTGCGGAACACCCCATTGCTGCGGCCTATCAGGAACTCGGTTTTCAGCGACCGGATAGCTGAGCCATATTTGTTCTTTAATATTTCACTCGCCTCTTTATAATCGTCAGTAATCAAATCATAGTGTGAGGATCTTCTTGACAGCATCATCAGATCCATAATTGAACCCGGCATATGCAACGCGTGCATCATCACAATATTCAAAGGTTCCCCCGCCCCAAAGCGCTCTACAACATGATGAACTACACGAAGAGACCTGATGGAAAAATCTGTAGGAATCAAAATATGTTTCATATGCTTTGATTTATAACACAAAGCTATTTCCACGAGATTAGGAACCCGTAAGCAGGAGATAAAAGAGAATTAAAAATGTGGTAAGAATCTGGTAAAATGGGGTAAGAAACCGGTAAGAATCAGGCTACAGGCAGGGTGATCCGTATCTCTGTACCCTTGCCCTGCTGGCTGTTTACAATGATATTGCCCCCATGCAGGCGAATAATATTCCGGGATAATGGCAGCCCTATTCCATACCCTTTATAACCACTCGTGTTAGAAGCACGAAAGAATGGATCATATATAAATGGTAGTTCGGATGCAGGGATACCAATACCCTGATCCTGAATCAATAAAATGATATTACTATCTGTAGCAGCCAGGGCGATACTGACAGGTCGGTTATCAGAGTACTTGCAGGCATTCTGTACAATATTGCTGAACGCAAGATGTAATAACTGCGCATCCGCCAGTATAAAGAGCTTTGCCTCATCCTCCGGCAGCATGGAATAATCTATTTCTACCTGATTATTAGGATTGATCTGATCAATTGTATCTTTTACTGAGAAGATCAGCTCATCCACACGGATGCGTTCGCGGTGGTATCCTTTACCGCCAAAACCAGTCTGGGCAAGGCGTAACAGGCTCTTCGTAATATGCTCCAGGCGCTCGGCTTCTCCTAGTATCACCTGGATGGACTGCCGGTATTCCTCATCTGTACGCTGCTTATTCAATGCCAGTTCTGCTTCTCCTATGATAGCCGTGAGCGGCGTTCCCAACTCGTGAGAGGCATTGCTGACAAAGTTGTTCTGTGTTTCGAAAGCCGTCTCCAGCCTGTCCAGCATATTGTTGAAGGTCTGCGCCAGTTCAAACATTTCATCATTACTATCTGGTGGATCCAGTCGCAGATGCAGGTTATGCGCCCTTATATTCTTCACCTGCGATGTCATCACACGCACAGGTTGCAAAATGTATCTTGAAAAAAAGAAACCAGCAGCTAATACCAATATACCCGCAGTGCCCAGGCAAATAGTCAATACCCGCTTCAGGTCGGCCATATAGCGGCTGCCAAAATCATTGCGGGCAGAAACGATGACGATATAGCGGTCAGGATCAGTACCGAATGCCACACCGGTATAGAAAATATCCCCTTTGCGGTAATTTGCTTTTCCCTGTAACTGTACCATTTCAAAGAAAGACCTGGGTAACGATGCCAGGGATGCGGGCTTGTTGAAATGCCCCTCTTTATCCAGTTTCAGGAAATATTCCTTTTCGTGCGGCATCCTTTCCAGGTGTTCATTGCGGATTTCCGTATAGGTAGCACTGTTATCCCGGTCTTTGATCAGGGTAGCACGTGCAGCAACAATGGCGCGTATCTCAATGCGTTTATAAAAATCTGTAAAGGAGTATTGGTTGGCGAGAAAATAAGCACCTCCTGCAATCAGCAGGATGATGAAAACTGTCAGTGCAGTGAACAGGATCAATATCTTGACGCGTATACTCATGCTTCTTCTTTCAGCATATAACCCATTCCAACCACTGTCTGAATAAGGGCTGGCAGGCCTTTTCGGTTTACTTTCTTACGGAGATAATTTACATATACATCCACCACCTTGGTGTTCATATTAAAGTCTATGCCCCATACATTTTCCAGGATCTCCATTCTCGACAATACGCGACGGGGATTGCGCAGAAAATATTCCAGCAGGCGATATTCTGTAGCTGTCAGGGTAATGCTTTCCCCGCAACGACTGGCACTTTTCGTATCTGTATTTAGTTCCAGATCGGCCAGTTTAAGCAGATTGGCTGCAGGTGGAGCAGTGGTGGAGGTACTGGTACTGTCTGGCTGCCTTCTCAGCAGGGACCGGATCCTGGCCAGTAATTCAGCTTGTTTGAAGGGCTTGATCAGGTAATCATCTGCCCCGCTATCCAGTCCGGATACTACATTTTCTGTAGAACCCAGTGCCGTCAGCATCAGGATAGGTGTCTTATTTTGTTGGGTGCGCAGTTCCTTACATACGGCAATTCCACTCATACCCGGCAGCATTACATCCAGGATGATGAGCTGAAAAGGGTGGTCCATGGACATTTGCAGACCAGTGGGGCCATCCATGGCTACAGTCACATCATAACCTGCTTCAGTAAGGTATCGGTGAATGAAGGATACAACTGCCGGTTCGTCCTCTATTAACAATAATTTCATGCGCTATAAAAATAAGGCTGACTGAAAAGATACGAATCTTTTCAGTCAGCCCCAGAGCTATTTTAGAATCTTAGTCTTTCACCACCAGGCGGAAGCCGTTACCATGAATGTTCACGATCTCGATATTCGGATCTTCCTTCAGGTACTTACGCAGTTTGGCAATATAAACGTCCATACTACGACCATTGAAGTAAGTATCGCTGCCCCATATCTTTTTCAGTGCCAGTTCCCGCGGCAGCAGGTCATTCTTATGCTCGCACAGCATGCGTAACAGTTCGTTCTCTTTTGGAGAGAGGGTATGTGTTTCCCCATCACGGGTCAGGGTGCGCAGGCGGGCATTGAACTCGTAGCGACCTATTTTAAACTCATGCTGCTCTTCCTCTTTGCTGTTCAGTTCCTGATTTCTTTTCAGGATCGCTTTGATCTTCAACAGGAGCAATTCACTGTCAAATGGCTTGGCAATATAGTCATCAGCACCCAGCTTATAACCCTGGATGATGTCTTCTTTCATTGTTTTGGCAGAGAGGAAGAATAAAGGAATATCCGGATCTACATCACGAATTTCCTCGGCCAGTTTAAAACCATCCATATTAGGCATCATGATATCCAGGAGGCAAATGTCAAATTTCTCCCTTCTGAAAGCAGCCAGTGCCAGGATACCGTCGCGGCACAGCTCCACGTCATAATCGTTCAGTTCAAGGTAATTTTTGAGCACCATACCCAGGTTGGTATCATCTTCTGCCAGTAATATCTTTGGTTTACGTTCTTCCATATATAATAAAGTATTAATGTACAAACAAATATAGTTAGTCAGATGTTCACATAAAGTTAAAATAAGCCTAAAGGCAATTATTTTGAGATGAGAGAGGAAAATGGATAGCGGATATTCTTGTATGAAATCATATCTACCTTAATACTGCCCACCGAAATAGGGCTGTCAATACGGAGGGGAATTTTGTTGCCATCGTCACTCACCCACACACTCATTTTCTCTCCGCCTTCGAACATAGAACCTTGCAGGAGCAGGGGCGCAAAGCGGATAGCCCGGAATTTCCCGAACTTGGTTTCTACAGTTTCCTTACCTATATAGCGCACATAAATGTTGTACACCTTATCATCGAGGAACATATTGAAAGGGATCTTATCGCCTGGTTTATATTTATTGAAATCAATATTGCGGGCGTAGTAGATGGCACTGATCACGTCCTGTATACAGCCCGGTACCTTGAAGCTGCCCTTGGTACTAACGGCGGTATGTTGTGCCTGATAGAAGCTTACATCATTGTGGAGCCGGTACCCGCCTTCCTCCACATCGCGGAGGAATTTCACAGGCATCATATCGGCCGTATCTATAAAGCTCTGGTATCTGTCGCGGACTTTGAAGAACCAGTCGTAGGTTCTGTAAGTTTTCCCTTCGGCGGTGATATGATAGACATCCTTGCCGTTATACTTTTCAAGATTACAGTTGAAAGTGGCTTCACCCGCACCAATAAAAACTTTTCCAAGGGTATAGAAAACTTTGAACGTGATACTCTCGCCGGCTTTAAAGCTGGTATTGGTGATACCGCAAAAATCATTTTGGGCATACAGGGGGCGGATAGTGGCCAGACTTAAAACAACTATGAGTAGAATAAACCTCATCGATGGAGCTATTTTTCCTTAAAAATCTTAATTCCCAGCAATAGCACACTTCCTAATACGGCCGGCAGCACGAGGTTTACCAGCCAGATAATGACCGTTGCCGCTATGATAGCAGGACTGTTCATACTGAGGAATCCCATGAAATACAGGCTTACTTTGCCTCTCAGGCCCAGTTCTGCAATAGCAATGGTAGGAACCATGGCCATTACAAGATAAATGACAGCGTTCATCAAAAATCCTTGCCACCACAGCATTTCAACGCCCAGTGTGTCAAGCAAAATCAAATACTGTGCCGAGAAGACCACATAGCGTAAGGCCGAAAGGAGCAATAAATGTTCGAGGTCTGTGTTGGAGTAACGAACAATAATTTGCACAAAGATCCGGGCCTTCCTCAACAATGGTATTCTTTCAAAGATTGATAGAATGATCTGTAGCCGAAAATATAACAATATGACCAAGCCACAAATTATCAGGAGGACTCCAAACGATATTTTTTCCCATACAGTGTAGCCCGTACTGTGCTCAGGCCTTACTGGCGTGAAGTTCGCCACAAAATAAGCAAAGCCTGTTAACCCAAAAATAATAGTAACTATCAGCTGGCTGAAGCTACCTACCATTGTGGCCGCAATGGCTTTTAACTTGCTTCTGTTATTGCTTACATAGAGTACCCGTCCGCCATATTCCCCGATCCTGTTAGGTGTATTAATGGAAAACGAGACACCGGAAAGTATCGCACTAAACGCCCGGAGGAAAGACATAGGCTGGAGAGGTTTGATGAGCATCTGCCACTTGCGCGCCTCCAGTCCCCAGTTGGCCAGCATGCCTATCAATACCAACAGCATGGCCACAACGCCTTTATGCTCAAGGGTATCTATCATTTGCTGAAGAGAACTCTTTAAATTAGGTTGGTGGAGCAACTGACTATAAATGGACCAGGCTAACCAGGTAAAAAGGACTGCTCCCAGCAGGTAATTGAGAATTATTTTGGTATTTTTGTTCAGACATCAAGATTTTGGCAAAAATAAACTGTGGTTGGCAAACAAGTCAAAAATAATTCTCGGCATTGACCCGGGTACACTGGTGATGGGCTACGGACTCATTCTGGTGGAAGGAACTAAGGCCAGCCTGCTGGAAATGGATGTGTTAAAACTGTCCCGTCACAAAGATCACTACGAAAGGCTGCAATTGATACACGCCCGTGTAAATGAACTGATACGCTTGCATAAACCGGTTTCCTGCGCAATCGAGGCCCCTTTCTTTGGTAAGAACGTACAGAGTATGCTCAAGCTGGGTAGAGCACAGGGTGTGGCCATTGCCACAGCCATGCAGGCCGGTGTACCAGTGACAGAGTATTCGCCCAAAAAGGTAAAGCAATCCATCACCGGCAATGGGAATGCGGATAAAGAACAAATCTGGCAAATGCTCCAAAGGATACTGAAATTCTCTGAACGCCCTGATTATCTGGATGCTACAGATGCCCTCGCAGTGGCTGTCTGCCATTTTTTCCAGGAATCCAGCGTATTGCCAGATACCAGTAAAGCAAAGGGCTGGGACGCATTTCTGCAGAAAAATCCAGGTCGGATCGTCGGTTAATTAAAAGCAGAGAGCATAGAGGTTTTTCCAGAAGTTAATAAATTGTATTTACTTTGAATCAAATTCTTCATAACTCGCTCCCCCTGATGATACATGGAGCTATACGCCATATAACTATGGTATTTTATATAATCAGCATCAAGCTATGAAAGCAAGAATCCTATTGGTGGAAGATGATCAAAATGTTGGTGCGGTAACAAAGAAGCGATTAGAAGAAGCAGGCTACGATGTGGTACATAGCACAGACGGACAAATGGCCTGGGAGCAGTTCCAGTTACGAACCTTTGACATATGTTTACTGGATGTAGTAATGCCCAAAAAAGACGGCTTCACACTGGCAGAACAAATCCGGAGGAAAAACGACTTCATTCCCATTCTCTTTCTGACCTCGAAAGCGATGGATGAAGATAAAATTAAAGGATTTAAGACCGGCGCTGACGACTATATTACCAAACCATTCAGCATGCAGGAACTCCTGCTTCGCATTGAAGTATTCCTGAAAAGAACAAAAAGTGCCGTAAACAATACGACAGAGAAACGTACGCAGTACAATATCGGCAATCTCACCTTTGACTATAACGATCTCATTCTTCGTGAAAAAAACGGAGAGGTTTCCAGCACACTTACACAAAAAGAAGCTGACCTGCTCAAGTACCTTTGCGATAATGCGAACAAAACACTGAAACGGGAAGAAATCCTTTTCCACGTCTGGGGCAAAGATGACTACTTCCTGGGCCGTAGTATGGACGTGTTCATTACCAAGCTAAGGAAACACTTCAGAACAGATCCCTCTGTGAAACTGGAAACCCTCCATGGTGTCGGCTTCCGTTTTAACGTGCCAGGACAGCTGTAATCTGCTCCTGCACCGCCTTAAACTCAGCTTCTGACAGCTTGAGCTTAGGTCGCTGAAAGTTCATATCATCAATAGAATTAATAGGTATCAGATGCATGTGTGCATGCGGTACTTCCAAACCAACCACACTCACACCTACACGATTGCATGGAAATGCATGCTCAATTGCCTTTGCAATAGGCTTGGCAAATAACAACCACTCACCCAGCAAATCGTCTGTCACATCAAAAAAATGATCAATCTCCACTTTCGGAACGATCAATGTATGCCCTTTCACCAATGGGAAAATATCCAGAAAGGCATAAAAACTATCATTCTCAGCTATCTTGTAGCTGGGAATTTCACCAGCAATGATTTTCGTAAAAACAGATGACATATTTCGGGTTTTTAAAGTGCTCCTAAAGGTAAAAAAAAAGCCTTCCGCATGACACGGAAGGCCCTGATATCTTCAGAGGGATAATTATATTGTGATATTATCTACCTTGAACTTAATTATACCATTAGGAGTAGAGATCTCTGCTACCTCACCTACCACCTTGCCCAGCAAGCCCTTCCCAATGGGAGAAGTCACTGAGATCTTATTCGCTTTCAGATCCGCCTCTTTCTCCGACACCAATTGATAGGTCACAGTCTTCTTAGTACCTACATTTGTAATAGTTACCTTACATAAAATAGATACTTTGGAGGTATCAATGGAATCCGCCTCTACTACTCTGGCAGTAGCGATGGCATTCTCTAGCGTAGCCAGCTTGGCTTCGTGCAAACCCTGCGCCTCCTTTGCTGCGTCATACTCAGCATTTTCCTTTAGGTCACCTTTTTCCCGTGCTTCCGCAATCGCCCTCGCAATCTCTGCCCGCCCCTTTGTCTTGAGGAAGTTGAGCTCTTCACGCATCTGGTCCAGGGTCTCTTTGGTAACGTAGTTAATACCAGACATAACGTTATTTAGTTTAAGAATAAAGAAAAAAAATCAACGCCCCCGTTTGCACAGAAGCGTTGTAAATTTGTATTAAAGCAAATATAACGAAAAAATGCTTAATCCCCTAAAGAATGTCACATATACAGTATTCCTAATGCATGAATCTGCCTGCCCAAAATTGTAAGCATTCCTAATGATAATTTCTCCCTGCGACCCTATATCACATGCAACTTCTCTAACACTATCCTGGCCATGTTTATACTTGCCTCATGGGTATATCCTGCTATATGCGGAGTCATCACCACATTCGGAAAGTTCAGTAGCCGCTGCAGCTGATCCCTCTCTTCCTGACTGTAAGTTGACAACTTCTCATTCTCCTGTACATCCAGCGCCGCACCCCTCAGTAAACCCTCGTCCAATGCCTGGATCAGATCCTGCGTATGCACCAGCTTCCCCCTCGCCGCATTCAGGAACCATACCGGCCGGTGAAAAGATCTGAAAAAAGACAGGTTTGCCAGGTACTTCGTTTCTGCCGTCAAGGGCAAATGCAGACTCACTATCTCCGCCTCCTCATATAACTGCTCCATCGTCGCCTCCTGCACATGATCGTTGCTGAAACCGGTTTTATATTTATCGTAAGCCAGGATCCTCGGCTCAAACCCTCTCAGCTTACGCGCATAAGCACTACCCGTATTACCATACCCAATAATACCTACCGTACGGCCTCCTATTTCAAAGCCCCTGTTTCCATCCCGCTCATATATACCCTGCCGCAGCTCCAGGTTGCTCTTCAGCACATTGTTCATCATACACAACAACATCCCTACCATCTGCTCTCCTACCGCTTCCCTGTTACCTTCCGGACTGCTGGCACAATGTATCCCCTTACTCTCCGCATATGCCACATCAATCAATTCCATCCCGCTACCCAGCCTGCCAATCCATTGCAATTGCGTTGCCCGGTCTATCACCGGCTGATCTATCTTCATGCGGGTGGTCACGATCAATCCTACATATTCGTGAATAACTCCCAATAGCTCTTCGTATGTGATGGCAGGTTGGTAACTCACCTCAAATTCCTTCTCTTCCAACCTGTCCATTAAATAATTGTGCGCCTTAGCTGTAATTAATACTTTCCTGCTCATATCATCTTGTGGGATAATGCAACAAAATCTGCTACGGTCAACTCTTCTGCCCGTTTGGTAAAAAAGCTGTCCTGTAGTACTTCCTTTTCAAATAGCGGTTTTAACGGATTTCTCAACTGCTTGCGACGCTGCCCGAAGGCAGTTTTTACCAGGTTGAAGAACCTGCGCTCATTCCTGATGTCATAAGCCTCTTCCAGCCTGTGCAGGCGAATCACTGCTGATTTCACCTTCGGAGGCGGATTGAAACATGTCTCACTTACTTCAAACAGGTACTCTACCCTGTAATAAGCCTGGATAAGCACACTCAATATGCCATAATCCTTGTTGCCATGCTTCGCAGCTATACGCTGTGCCACCTCTTTCTGGAACATCCCTACCACACAAGGTACCTGGTCCTTCCAGTCCAGTATCCGGAACATGATCTGGGTAGAAATATTGTACGGGAAGTTACCAATGACATTGAATGTCCCCTCAAAAGGAGGCTTCACATCCAGGAAACTCTCATTAATGAGCTTCCCCTGAATGGCCGGGTAAGTCTTCTGAAGATATTCTACCTTTTCAGTATCCAGTTCTACCGCCCTGAAAGAAGTGTCTGGCAGTTCAAGGAGATATTTGGTAATGGCGCCCGCACCAGGGCCCACTTCCAGTACTTGCTGATTCGGAATTACAGGTAGTGAATCAACTATCTTTCTACAGATGTTCTCGTCCTTGAGAAAGTGCTGCCCAAGCGATTTTTTAAGTGTATACATGATCAGATGTCAAAATTACGGAAATCAGTTTGAATAAGTTCCCCCCTTCCCTTCCGCAACCGGCTTTAAAAATTGACAGAGAGTCACTACCTAATTCTTGTTATATTTGCCCATTATTCTCAAAAACGCATGAGTAGCAACGCCCATACAAACAAGCCGGTAATTGGTATCACCGTTGGTGATATCAACAGCATTGGCGCCGAATTAATCATCAAGACCTTTGCAGATAACAGAATGCTGGAGTTTTGTACCCCGGTGATATTTGCTTCCAACAAGACGATCAACTTCTACCGCAAGTTGATGAATGAGAACAACTTCAACTACCAGAGCCTGAAAGAATTCTCCCGCCTGAACCACAAACAGGTGAATGTGTTCAACTGCTGGGAAGAAGAAGTACAGATCACACCAGGTATACTGAATGAAACCGGTGGTAAATATGCTGCCCGTTCACTGGAAGTAGCCATCGAATGCCTGAAAAACGGAGATATCGATGGTCTGGTTACAGCTCCCATTCACAAAAAGAACATCCAGAGCGAGCAGTTCCATTACACAGGTCACACCCCTTACCTCAGAGATGCCTTTGAAGCAAGAGATGTACTCATGTTCATGACTGCCGATAATATGCGGGTAGGTCTGCTCACAGAGCATGTACCTGTCAAAGACATCGCAAAATATGTTACACGCGAAAACATCCTGGCTAAACTGGTCATGATGAAAGATAGCCTGATCAGGGATTTCGGTATCGACAAACCACGCATCGCGGTACTGGGCCTTAACCCACACGCTGGTGACGATGGACTGATCGGTGAAGAAGAACTGAGAGAGATCATCCCGGCTATCAACCAGGCGAAGAACAATGGTATCCTCTGCTTCGGCCCATATAGCGCTGATGCCTTCTTTGCAAGGAACATGCACAGCACTTTCGATGGCGTACTGGCTATGTACCACGATCAGGGACTGATTCCATTCAAATCGCTGGCTACCGGCGAAGGTATCAACTTCACCGCAGGTCTGCCTGTTGTACGTACCTCTCCCGATCACGGTACTGCATTTGACATCGCAGGTAAAAACCTGGCAGATCATTTCTCCTTCCGTCAGGCAATCTTCACCTGCCTGGACATCATCGAGAAGAGAGAAACTTACGACGAGAACACCCAGAACCCGCTTAAGAAAATAGAACTGGCTTCTGAATAAATAAGTTCACCGCATTATAAAAAGAGCCTTCCGTACCACGGGAGGCCTTTTTTATATATGAAAGGCCGCTATCTCCAGCAACCCCTCTCCCCTGCCCCTGAACCACTTATTATAACCATGCAGTAAGTATTCTGTTGCCTGCATATCATACACACCCGCTATCTCCGCTTCCAGTAATGAGAGCAGGTTGAGCACCTTCTTACGACTATAGACCATATTGTTTTCCATCACTTCCGATAGTGCCCTCGCAAGTGATATATACGAGGCCGGCATCTCTTCCTCAGGTAATGCATAATCCATGATCACTGCATTATTCCGCACCCTGGAACAGAAACACCGCATCACGTTCAGAAATTGCTCTTCAGGAATATAATGCATAATACCCTCAAACACGATGAGCGTGGGTTCCTTGGGCTGGTAACCCGCAGCTATCAGCATTTTCATCATTTGCGCCGTGTGCGTGATGTCTGCATGAAGAGTGTGCAGGCGCACATCATTGTAAGATACAGCCGCATAGAGCGCTTGTTTCTCCTGCATATGACAGATATCTATCTCATAGATACTGGTAAGCTGCTCCGGAAAATATTCCGCAATCTGAAGCCCCAAAGGATCGAGGCCTGCAGCCAGTATGCATACCTGCTGGTGTGGATGTGCGATCATCAGCTGTTTGATCAGGTAACGCACCATTTGCTTACGAAGAAGGAGGATCTCACTGAAAAGTGGGGTGATACTGGTAAGGGCCGCTACAGGCTTTTCTACAGCACTGAAATCGATACGTGACAGGTAATCATACCCCCAGCCGTCTGTATACAGGCTTTTCACTACGGAGAGTAGTAAAGCCGCGGAAGAAGCCACGGGGAGTTTATTTTCCAGGGGTTTCATGGGGATCAGTTTTTAAGGTTAACGTGTGTTTTAAAGTTAACGGTAAAGACTGAAATACAATGGCATCTATTGAACCGGCGCAATGCCGGTTCAATAGAAATGTGGCTATTTTGATAATAGTTGTTTAGTATAAGCTTCCCCCCAGTTTGGCGCAATCTCACTTGCTGGCTTAAAAGTTGCAAACTTCTTCAACGCCAGCTCAAACTTCTCTTTCGCTTTTTCTTTACTACCACCAAACTGCTCCGGCGTGTAATACAACGACTGGCCCTGTAACAAGTCTACTCTGGGATTATCCTTATTAATCTGTCCTGCTTCTGACAGCAAAGTGGCTGCCTCGGCGCCATACTGCATTCCCCTCGTCATCGGATCCACTCCAATACGCGCTGTAGCTATCAGCGATTTCACACAATAAATTTCATCATTCTTCGGACTCAGTGATTCCGCTTTCTCAATCGCCGCCTGCGCCTTATCATCTATCGCATCTACCTTGCTCTTATCCTTCTCACTCAGTGCATTCATCACATAGCAATAGGCAGCATAGTAATACGGCAACCATTGTGTCTTCTCAGCAGCAGCAATACGTTCAAAGGTGTTTGCAATTTCCTGCATCTTCTCCGGCGCACGGTTCGCCGGATCATCTAACTGTGCGATCTGTTTGCTCATGGCTGTCTGATATTGCGCACTCTGTGCAAACGTCATCGAAAATGTAGTAACTAAAAGGCAGAAGGAGAGAACAAAAGTTTTCATCATATTCAAGGTTTAATTTTTTATAAATTATCAATGGTTTCCTGGCGTCTGTCTATACCAAAGCTCATAAACATACCCAGGTAAATGAAACGGGGAATATTCGGTGTAATCGCTTCCCGGCGCATAGCATCTGTTGAATAATGATATCCATACACCTGTTTGAAATTACCTACGTTATTCACCGATAGAACTAAGATGGTAAAGGCCTTGCGAATAGCAGTCAGATAACTGACACTCAACCCGACTGAATTATAATCGATGGTTTTTTGCGACATAAACTGGTTGACAGGCAGATTAGGATTGTAATAAGGACGGCCTGTTGCAAAGCTATATGTCAAACCGATATTAGTAGTGATTGATGAAATATAATATTTGGTCACTACACTGAAAGTATGCCTGGCGGCGAAGTCCGGCTGTACTTCGTATGGATAGGTGAGATAATTACGCTTGGTATCGAGGTAAGAATAAGATACCCAGTAATCAAGATTCTTCACACTTTTGCGGTCACGCCAGAAGAGCTCAATACCCTTTGCATAACCCGTACCGTTAGTCGCTGTATCCGGACTTGTTTTTACCAGGTGGTGATACTTTTTGTAGTACGCCTCCACACGCAGGGTGTAGTTGTTTGCTACCCGCTGAAAACTTGCAATGTAATGTGTCGCCTTCATGTAACCCAGGTCTGGCTTGAATCGCAGGTACTGCGGCTCTGGCTTCTGATAGTAGTCACCATATGCTAATGAAAGCTGGCTGGCCTGATCCAACTTGTAAGCCAGTGATACACGCGGTGCAAAATTCATCTTCTCCAGCTTCGATGAATATTCCATACGACCACCTACACGGCCTACGAACTGCGGCGTAAAATAGATATCACCTTCTGCAAATGCAGCAGTATAATTATCTGCATAATTTACATGATAATCGTTGTATGCAGCATTCTCCACTGCATACTGGTACTCTCCACCAAAGCGCAGTGCGGAGTAGTTACCAATGTTCTTTGTGAGCATAATTCTACTCTGCGCCAGCTGAGACAGGTTGTGAATTTTCAGCGGATCAGGATTCTTAGGCATCGTATCCAAAGTGATCCTGTCTGTATTTGTACTGAATGATATGCCTGCATTGATCTTCCAGTCATTACCTAACAATTCTTTATAGCTCAGATTTGTATACACGTTCTGGTTCTTCATTTCAAACAACTCTTTCGCACCTGCATATTCAAAGCTGGGACGAATACTACCCATATGTGTCCAGTTACTATAACCATAGAACTTAAGCATACCTGTAGCAGATGTCTTCCGTCTGAAGTTGGCAGAAGTACCTATGATCTCCGGGTTTACACTCGGTTCAAACTTAGGTTTGATCACATTCAGATAAGGACCCAGGTTTGTATAATCCGCTTCTATACCAAAAGATCCTTTCTTATCTTTTGACAGTTCATCCAGTCCCCCGTTAATGCCAATGGGTGATACACCCAACGAATAGGAAGAACGTTCGGGCAGGTCCTGCGATTCCAGTACCAGGGCAGAAGATAAACCCTGTCCGTACTGAGCGGAGTAACCACCACTGCTAAAGGTTGTACCCTTGAAAAGAAAGGGCGAAAAACGGCCTCTTCCCGGCATATCAGGTAAACCTGAATAAAAAGGATTTCTCACCAGTAATCCGTCTATAAATGTCTGTGTTTCGTAACCGGTACCACCACGTACAAAAAGACCTTCCCGGTCATTTGTCTGCTGTGTGCCAGGCAGTGTTTTCAGGGCACTCACAATGTCGCCCATAGCACCACCGGTAGTCACGATGTCGAGTGGTTTCAGTACCGTGTTATTCTTCTCGCTGCTGGCTTCAATGCTACCTGCGGAGATAGTCACTATCTTGAGCTGACTGATGTCGTTTCTCAGGATAATATTCAGGGTAACGGCACCTGAAAGATTTACTTTCTGCTCCTGTGTCTGATAGTTGGTTAAACTGAAAATAACGGATTGCTCGCCGCTTGCATCTGTCGTAAAAGAGAAGGTGCCATCAGCAGCACTGGTCCCTCCGTCGTAAGAGTCCTTAATGGAGATATTCACTCCCTGCAATGGATGGTTCTTTTTGTCAGTGATCTTCCCGCTGATTTTGGTTTGTGCCTGAAGAACGGTTGACGATAAGCCTGAAAAAAGCAACACGAAGTACAACTTATACATAGGGGGGTATTGAATTTTTAACAAATCTACATTGGGGCCGGGGCGCTATCAATCCTTAAAAGGCAAATGTAGGGGGTATTGCCGGTAAAAGTGGGTGATTGATCGGTAAAATTTCACCGGGGGTTGCCGGCTTTCAATTGGACATCATCAGTTCCCACCCCCGGCATTCATATCCTGAAAAGAACAAATTCCTGCTAAAAAGAAAAGCCCCTCCGGTAAGGAGAGGCTTCTCATAATATGTTACCTTGACAGGCCTATGCAAATCTTGGTTTCAGTTCACTTGCAAGTGCAACCATTTTCTTCAGGCCATCTTCTGGCAGGTTACCCTTCTTGAACTCACCCAGTACTTCTGGCAGACGCACTTCCATTTCATGCAGGAATGCTTCTTCAAATGCTTTCACATTTCTAACCGGAACTTCACGCAGCAAACCGTTCGTACCCAGATAGATCATAGCTACCTGTTTTTCTACTGTGTACGGAGCGAACTGAGGTTGTTTCAGGATTTCCACGTTACGGGCACCCTTATCAAGTACCTGCTTGGTAGCAGCATCCAGGTCACCACCGAACTTAGAGAACGCTTCCATTTCACGGTATTGCGCCTGGTCCAGTTTCAGGGTACCAGATACCTTCTTCATGGATTTGATCTGAGCGTTACCACCCACACGGCTTACGGAGATACCTACGTTGATAGCCGGACGGATACCCGCGTTGAACAGGTTAGATTCCAGGAAGATCTGACCGTCAGTGATGGAGATTACGTTGGTTGGGATGTACGCAGATACGTCACCCGCCTGCGTTTCGATGATTGGCAATGCTGTCAGGGAACCACCACCTTTTACCAGGTGTTTGATTGATTCTGGCAGGTCGTTCATCTGCTGAGCGATCTCATCTTTGCTGATGATCTTCGCAGCACGCTCCAGGAGACGGCTATGCAGGTAGAATACGTCACCAGGATAAGCTTCACGACCAGGAGGACGACGGAGCAGCAGGGACACCTCACGGTAAGCAACCGCCTGTTTAGACAGATCATCGTATACGATCAGTGCAGGACGACCGCTATCGCGGAAGAACTCACCGATAGCAGCACCAGCGAATGGCGCATAGAACTGCAGTGGAGCAGGATCAGCAGCAGAAGCAGCCACGATAGTGGTATAAGCCATCGCACCAGCATCCTGCAGCGTCTTCATTACACCTGCGATAGTAGAAGCTTTCTGACCGATCGCTACATAAATACAATATACTGGTTTACCAGCTTCGTAAAATTCTTTCTGGTTGATGATGGTATCGATACAGATAGCTGTTTTACCAGTCTGACGGTCACCGATTACCAGCTCACGCTGACCACGACCTACAGGGATCATCGCATCGATCGCTTTGATACCGGTCTGCAGCGGTTCTTTTACCGGCTCACGGAACAATACACCTGGTGCTTTACGCTCCAGCGGCATTTCATACAGTTCGCCTGTGATTGGGCCTTTACCATCGATAGGAGCACCCAGGGTATTTACTACACGACCTACCATGCCTTCACCTACTTTAATAGAGGCGATCTTACCGGTACGACGTACTTTGTTACCTTCTTTAATCTCACCCGATTCACCCATCAATACCACACCCACGTTATCTTCTTCCAGGTTCAGTGCGATTGCCTGAACGCCATTTTCAAATTCTACCAGTTCACCGGAACGTACGTTGTTCAAACCATAAACACGTGCGATACCGTCTCCCACCTGCAATACTGTACCTACCTCTTCGAGGTCAGCAGCAGCATTGAAGTTGCTTAATTGCTGGCGTAATATCGCCGAAATTTCATCTGGTTTTATCTCCACCATAGTGATATACTTTTAGAAAGAGTCGTTAAATAAATTGATGTATAACGACAACAGCTTTGCGTGTACGCAGCGGCTGCTGTAAATTGTTTATTTCAGTTCAGGTACGTAGATGTTGCCTGCAAATTGCTTTTTGATGTCGTTCAGGTCACGCAGCACTGATGCATCGAACAGCTTATCTTCAGTTTCCAGTACAAATCCACCGATCAGGTCAGCGTTTACCGCTGTTTCCAGTTCGATCTTCTTGTCGGAACCTGCTTCTGCTTTCTGCCTGATCACGTTCAGTACAGCTGCATCTACCGGTACAGCTGTGGTGATCTTCACCTTGCTGATACCTTTCAGTGTATTATACTGGCGCAGATACTCAACAGCGATCTCTGGCAGATTGCCTTCCCTACCTTTGATTACCAGCAACTTCACGAAAGCAGAAGTGATGGTACTCACACGGCTGTCCAGAATGGCAGCGAGGATCTGTTGTTTCTTTTCAGGCTTGATGATGGGACTTTTCAGCAAATTCACCACATCAGGATTTGTTTTGGAAAGCTGCTGCAGGAAGAGCATATCTGCCTGTACAGCCTCCAGCTGTCCTTTTTCAGAGGACAGATCTATCAAAGATTTTGCATACCTGGATGCTAAACGGGGATTCCGCATATTGATAACTATTATGCAGATGAGCTGATGTGCGAATGTCTGAACACACCACGTGCGGGTGATAGCCGTCAGGCCTTCATCCGCACATCAGGCCATCACTTAGTTTAATTTAATTTCTCCTGCCAGTTCTTTAATGTAGCCTTCCTGTGCGGTTTTATCCGACAGTTCCTTGCGCAGAACTTTCTCAGCTACTTCAATCACCAGTTTACCAACCTGGTTCTTAACGTCAGTCAGGGCAGCCATTTTCTGGTTGTCGATAGCAGTGTAGGCTTCGCTGATGATCTTCTTCGCTTCTGCCTGTGCTTGCGTCTTGGCTTCTGCAATGATATGATCCTTCGCGTCTTTAGCTTCTTTCAGGATTTTGCTCCTTTCAGCTTTAGCTTCAGCCAGTACATGCTCATGTTCAGCTTTCATCTGAGCCATTTCCTCTTTCACTCTTTCAGCAGCTGCGATAGAGTCAGCGATTGAGGTTTCTCTTTCCTTCAGGGTAGAGAGGATTGGTTTCCATGCAAACTTTTTCAGGATAACGAAAAGAATGAGGAATATAATTAATGAGAAGGTAAACAAGCCTAACGCGGGCTGCAACAGATCCATGATTATTAGAATTTATTTGGTTCGCATTATTTTTTCTTTGCTGATGATGCCAGTGTACCAATGCAATACACAAACATTTTTACCGGTATACTGCCAGATCAGCGAAACTGTCTTCGTAAGAAGAGATTACTGCATCCATTGCCCTGTGCGCCGGATGCAGTAATAAGTTTTGGCCTTACAGCACTACTGCCAGCAGACCTGCGATAACGCCGAACAGGGCAACACCCTCAACCAGCGCAGCAGCCAGGATCATGTTAGCACGGATGTCATTTGCAGCTTCAGGCTGACGAGCGATAGATTCCAGCGCGCTCTTACCGATGTTACCTACACCGATACCAGCTGCGATAGCAGCGATACCAGCACCAACAGCACCACCAGCTTTAGCCAGACCAGCAGCTGAAGCAGCTGCTTCAGCGCCAGCTTGCAATAAAACAGTTAAAATAGCCATGATAAATGTGTATTTATTGTTTAATACGAATTTTGATTCTTAGTGATGTTTCGCTTCGTGGTGGTGATCATCATGACCACCTTCCATTGCCTGACCGATGAATACAGCTGTCAGATTCGCGAAGATGAACGCCTGGATAAAAGCCACCAGCAATTCCAGCATCATCATAACGATGTTGAAGATAATCGTAATTGGCGCAAAACCGAAACCAGCAACCGGCTGCAGTGAACCAAAGATGAATACCAGCGAGATAATGCTCAGGATGATAATGTGACCCGCCAGGATGTTCGCAAAAAGACGAATCATCAGGGATACCGGCTTAGTGAAGATACCGATGATTTCCACTGGCACCAGAATTGGTTTTACCCATCCCGGAACCGGAGGATTCAGGGTATGTGCCCAGAAATGCTTATTAGAGCTGAACATCGTAGCCAGGAAGCTAATCAGTGCCAGCGCAGCTGTTACCGCCAGATTACCGGTTACGTTCGCACCACCCGGTAACAGACCTAACAGGTTGTTGATCAGAATAAAGAAGAAAATAGTGAGTATGAAAGGAGTGTATCTTTCATATGCACCAGGAATATTTGGCTTGGCTACCTCGTCACGCATAAAGATGATCACAGGCTCCAGCAGGCTTTGCATACCCTTTGGCGCTTGTTTGGAACCTCTTACTGTATAAGCTTTCGCTACACTTGTCATAATCCAGATTAGCAGAATAGCACCAATCAGCATGGAAGTCAGATTCTTCGTCACTGACCAGTCGTAGATCACTTCGTCAGTTGGGTTGTCGTTTGCATCTACTGCAATGACCTTACCCGGAACGTATTTGTTAGCATCCAGCCCCTTCTCTTCCAGATAGTGCTCAGTCACCAGGCGGTAACCGTCATGCGATGCATGACCATGGTGGAATTGCGAGCTCGAGAAAGTGGAGAGCCCTCTTTCCTTGCTATAAATAATAACAGGTAAAGGGATAGTTACAGGAGTGCCTGCAATGTCCAACAGATGCCAGTCATGCGCATCCTTAACGTGGCCAAGGATCACTTCTTTGGCATTAAACCCTTTCTTTTCATGAGGCTCGCCCTCAGTCGGGTTTGCAAACGTACTATACCCACTCATGCAGAAAACCGCAATAAGTGCTACCAGCTTAAGTTTTAACAGTTTGGAGGAAATCACCGCTTTCTGAAATTTTGCGCAAAGATAGGCAGAAATATAATTAAACAAAGAGGACAACGAAAAAAGCAAAGTGGGATAAACAATGTCATATTACATATTAATGCAATAATAGGTTGTTTATCCCACTTTCGTCATACCGTTTATCCTATTTAAAGGAAATATATTTTTGTTCTGCGTTGACTATCAAGTTGAAAAAATCTTTCATCCCACCAACCTCTGACGCCGGTATGTTGTCGATGATGTTCGTCAGGAAGCGCCTGTTTATGATCAGTTTGCCCGGTGCCACCCGCTGGTAAGTGAGCTCATACTGCATGTCCCTGAACTTCGCCTTTACATCCGAAGGTACCTGGTCGAACACCTTCCCCGCAGGCAACTCCAGTTCCATTACACTTGTATAATGATCCGCATTTTCATACTGCCAGTACTCAAACGGATATTGGCGGGGCTCATTGCTGAATACATCACTGGTGGCTATCACATCCATAAATGGGGGCTTGATCATATTGATATCACCTACCCCAATCACTTCATTCTTAACACTATACGCCGTCCCAACCATCACCGAGTCCGCCAGGTTATCCAGGTTCGCCACATCAAAACTATCCAGGCTCACCGGGTTCTTATAATGACTGGCCGCACTCTGTTGCAACGCCTTTCTCATCTCCTCCACATCCTTGCCCGCAAAACGGGATCGCATCCCTGACGCTACCTCTCCCGTTACTGTCAGGATCGTCTTTACCTGCAGGTCTGTTGCACCTACCTGTATTTTAGTCTGCCGGTGTAAGCTCACATCAGTCTTCACATCCGGCTTCAACAGGCCGATCGTCTCCTTCGTATCATAATTAAATGGAATATTCAGCACCTGTGCCCCCACATCATTCTGCGGCAGCGCCCCGTAAGGTAACTGGTTATCTGTCAGCTCCAGGTAACGATAACTGTCCCCGTCCTTAAACCGGGCTATACAGTGGTTGAACTCCATAGACGGCAATACCATACTCTCCTGCCCGTTCCGACGGGTACTCAGCAATACCAGGTTGGCATCCAACCCCACCTTGCGGGCCAGCGATACAAACAGGGTGCTCACATCCTTACAGTCACCCAAACGGGTATTCAGGGTCTTACTCGCCCGCTGAGGTATATATGCCCCCTGCCTGAAGGCCACCGAACTGTAACTGATATTCTGCTCTATAAACTCATAGATCCGCTTTGCCTTCTCATTGTTGCTTAGCTTATTCGCTTCCCCGTTAGGAAAGATCTTCTGCAACGTTTTCAGTACATCGAAATTCTCTTTGGATTGCTGCCGGGTTACATCACTATACCACTCTGCTATCACATCCCAGGATTTCACGGTAGATACATGCAACACCTTGCCGACATCAGCCAGTGACGGACTGTAAGACTCTTCTTTAAATGCTGGCACATGCTTCATCTCCCATGTATACATATGGAAATCTTCGTGCTGGCTCTCTACGGGCTTCACGTCATCGGCATGCTTCATCACATAATTAATGCTGAGCGGAGCCGCCACCATCAGGCTATAGCGCGCCAGGCCTGTAGGCACCGATGCCTGGAAGTAGAACTTATCCCAGTATTCCCGCCCCAGACGACCAATGCCAAAGTTGCTCACCTTGTAATTGTAGTAGATCACATCCCCCGGCTCCAGGCGGGTAAACACCATATCATTGTCATAAGTTTCTGCTGTGATCTTGGTACCATTGGCTTTTACCACCTCAGCCTTGATGATCGTCAGATCAGCATACGTAGAATTATACGGTATTGAGATCTCTTTCCATTGGTCAATTGCATCCTTCTTGTTGATATAAATCGCCGTATTTGTCACCTGTTCACTCGCCCCTTCTGCATAGAGTACCACATTCTGTTCATCAAATATGTAGTAGAAACTCTTTGTAGTATCCTGCGGTGCTTTCAGGTCTTTGCTGATCGCAGCGTAATAATCCATCTTCGGGAAAAAGCTGAATACATCGGGTTTATTCTCCAGCTCCCGGATCTTCTCCCTGTAAGTAGTACCCCCCGCATTCAGCGCCAGTGCCTGTTTGTAGTACGCCAGTGCCTTTTCTTTGTCACCCTTTTGCAGATAACATGTTGCTATTGTACCCAGTGGATTTGAATCGTAAGGACTAATCGCATGCTCCGTTTCCAGATAGTGAATGGCAGAGTCATATTGCTGTGCGGCAAAGAAATGAGAGATAATGGGTGAATACACATACATCTCGTAAGGGGCTGTCTGGATTATATCCCGCAAGGTGGCCAACCCTTTCTCCGGCTCATTCTGCTGGAAATAGTCTTCCGCCAGCTGTTCCTGCACTTTCGGGTTGTTATGACCTGCTGCGTATTTCTCCAGGATCCTGATCGCTTCCGCCGGATTCCGCACCATCTTCTGGTTATAGGCGTACATACCAAGGGCAATATCATTGTTATCCGGGTATAACTCATACGCCTTCTTCAGCAACGTCACCATACTATCTACATGTTGCAGGTTGGCATGCAGGTACATCTTCTTGCTCACGGTCCAGACACTCGGACCTTCGCGTGCCTCCAGCCTGTTCACGATTTCCAGCGCATCACTCCATTTTTTTTCATCTTCCAGTTCTGACTCATGCCCCTGCATCACAAGCGTATTGTCAGGGTCTATCTGTTTCAGCATTTCTACCAGTGCAGAAATATCTGTTCTGTCATATTTTGAAGACAGGCATTCCAGGTACTGATAGGCCAGCAGCGGATCGCCGGGGTTCTTTTCAAAGAATTTAAACAGTGCATCTTTCGATTTATCAAACTGCTGGTTACGGTTATACACCTTGGCAAGCAGTATAGCGTAGATAGGATCGTTGGGATATTTCTCTGCCTGCTTTTTGAAATAAGCTTCTGCAAAGTGCGGCAACAGTTCAGGCACATCCATACTTTTATCTACAGGATAAGTCTCTACCTTGTCTGACGTCGTAATCCCTTTCAGTGTTTCATATTTATCGTCTGTAAGCCGCACAATGAAATTGGCACCCGGATTCGTAAATCCTATCTGCACCAGCACCCGGTTGTATCCTTTCTTCAGGTGTATCCGCACATTGAATTTATCCAGCTCTGTAGAGATCTCGTCTTCTTCTGCAATGAGGAGTTTATCATTCATCCATACCTTCAGACTTCCATTGCCACCCAGGCAAAGGATCGCATCCTGATCGGCAGCAGCGTTTACAAATGTCTGTGCATAACCTACCGAGTTGGCCGCAGGAAATAAAGTACCTACGAACATCCACCCTGCATTATCAGTAACGACAGGCCTGAACCAGTCAATATGTGTATTGTTGTAAGAGGTAAAACCTTTACCGGTTTCCGGTTGCTTCAATGGACCATAATCTTTATTAAATCCACTTCCGCTGATGTTGTCGAAAGAACCGACGAACTGCCAGTTGTCCAATGCACCGATCTGGCTATATAATACGGCAGATTCCTTCATCTGCCGGGCCATCAGGTGATGTAATCCTTTGTAATACCTGGCCGCCGCATGCAGCGAACCATTGAAACGGGGATCAGCAATCACCGTGTTCAGGTTATCCAGTTGCTTACCTTTCTTGATACCATACGCGCCAAAGATGCCGTCGGAAAACCATAAAGCGTAGGTATACGGGTTCAGGTCAGAGATGACTGTAAACGGCGAAGGATATTTTTCAAGAAATATATCGCCGCGCCCATCATAGCCTTCCAGCAGCATGAGGGCAGCGTAAGCGTTTTGCTTGTGAGCAGGGTCACTCTTCAATACTTTCCGGAACAATTCATATGCGTGTACCTTATCGTTTTTATGTAGCGCTTCCCACGCTTTCTCATAATCACCTGCATGGGTTCGGGTGGTAACAGCTACGAAAGCAATACAGCATAACAGCACTCTCATAGTACTTCTTCTCATAAATAGGTAGGGGAGTTTAAGTATACTAAAAATAACAAAAAAAGGGGTCAGCGTTTTATTCATTTTCGGCCATCCGCAGGCATTAGCTGTCAGGGTAAAACAATCACATCAGCTGTTGGGTGCGGGTTAGACAAATGATCTGCCAGTTGCAAAATGATCAATTCTTTAAATAGCATCCGGTTGTTTGAACTGCATGCTATGTAACTTAAAATAGAAACCTTCCAGCTTCAACAATTCCTCATGCGACCCCATTTCTTTCACCACACCCTTATCCAGCACAATAATCTTGTCAGCCTTGCTGATGGTAGACAAACGGTGTGCTATGACAATAGAGGTGCGGTCAGCTATCAACTTGTCAATCGCGTGCTGGATCAGCATTTCAGACTCAGTATCTACTGACGATGTGGCCTCATCCAGGATCAGGATCGCAGGGTCGTATAATAAAGCCCTTACAAATGATATCAGCTGACGTTGTCCCAGCGAAAGAGTACTTCCCCTTTCCATCACCTGATAATCATATCCTCCCGGCAATTGCATAATGAAATCATGCATACCAATGAGACGGGCAGCCTGTTCTACATGCTCCCTTGAAATATCGGGATTACGGAGCGTAATATTTTCATATATAGAACCCGCAAAGAGAAACACATCCTGCAGTACAACCCCAATCTTACTGCGCAAAGACTGCAAAGTATACTCCCGGATGTCTTTTCCATCAATACGGATGCTACCCTGCTGAATCTCATACAGCCTGTTTAGTATACTGATTATTGTCGTCTTTCCGGAACCGGTATGCCCTACTATCGCAATGGTTTCACCTGGCGCTGCATGGAAGTTAATATCCTTCAATACATAATCTTTCTCCTTATAGGCAAAATAGACATGATCGAACGTAATAGCCCCCTTCATTTTCGCGGCACTTTCCTGCCCGTTGTCCGGAATATAGTCGTCGCTGTCCATGATCTTGAACACACGTTCACTGGCCACCATCCCCATTTGCAGGGTATTGAACTTATCAGCCAGCATACGGAGCGGGCGAAACAGCATATTCAGGTACATGATAAATGCAATCATAATACCCTGCGTCACCTCGTAATTCAGGACCTTATTCGCTCCCCACCAAACCATCAACCCCAGCGAAATAGCCAGGATTATCTCCACAACCGGGAAGAATACAGAGTAAGCAAAAATTGCATCGATATTCGCCTGCCTGTGCTCTTTATTGATCTGTTTAAAACGCGCAAACTCTCTTTTTTCTGCTGAGAATGCCTGTACGATTACAATACCTGTCAGGTGTTCCTGCACGTAGGCATTCAGTGCTGCCACTGCATTGCGTACCCTGAAAAATGACTTATTCACACTTTCCTTGAATATATAAGTAGCAATGATCAGGATAGGAAACGGAGACAGGCTGATCAAGGTAAGGCGCCAATCTTCATAGAACATTACTCCCAGGATCGCAACAATCATCAGCATATCTGCGATGATGGAGATAAGTCCTTCAGAAAATACGTCGTTGATGGCTTCAATATCGTTAATAGTGCGGGTGGTCAGGGTGCCAATGGGGGTTTTGTCGAAGAAGGCGAGGTTGAGATGTACGATCTTTTTATAAACTGCTACCCGCATATCTTTCACCACCGATTGCCCCAGCCAGTTGGTGAGGTACGAAAAGTAGAACCGAAAGACCGTTTCCAGCAGCAATAACCCAACCTGGATGACGGAGATGTAAATCAACATCTGCATCATCTGATTAGCAATGTATTTATCGACCGTAAGCTGGATCAGATAAGGCCGCATGGGCGAGATCACTGCCAGCAATACTGTCAATAACATTGATATCACAAAGGAGCGTCTGTAAGGAACTGTAAAACTGAATATGCGCCTTAATAGACTTACATCGAATACTTTCTTCTTTTCCGCTGATTTTTCCACCCTAATATCGCTTTACAGTCAGCAAACCTACAGCTTTTTACCCAATATTCTACCAGGCCCCTATCCGGCAAGGTCAGTTTCGGCTGGCACTGAAACTACCCGCCGATCCCAACAAAAAAGCTCCTGCCTGAGGCAGGAGCTTTTTTGTTGACTATTATTGAATCAGCTATAATTTCTCGTCTTTCATTATCTGCTTGTAGGCCTTGATAAAGATAGCTCCCAGGTTCTTGTGCGGCGGCACGTAATCACTGAACAACTCCCTGTTCCGCGCATCTCCTGCAAACTTCCTGCCCAACACACTCCACATCTCAACCCAGTCCACATTCCGGCCTAATCTCAGTGTCTCATCCAGCTGCCTGATAATCGGCTCGTTTACAAACCTGGTACCTACCTGCTTGGAAGAGATAATATGTGCTTCCGGTGACTTCTCCAATACGATCGCCAGGTTATGATACCCGCCACAAGAACCTAACACTACGATCTTAGCCGTCGCCTGCAGGTTATCCAGTGTTGTATTTACATGATAACTATGGCCCCTGTGAATAAATACCGTCGGGTGTATATCATTCTCATCCAGGTACTCACTCAGCTTCGCTATAGCCTCCTTATCATCCGGCTCTTCCAATGGCAGGTTGGCATAGATCGTAATTGGCTTGCCCTTGATAGAAGTAATAGTCGTCCAGTATTTATTCTTGCTCACTCTCCATTCGCCGGACGGGAAGTTACCCATAAAGCTCACATAAGAATCGTGACCATCTTTATCACCATAGAAGAATACCTGCTGGATAATTCTGCCGCTGTCATTCAGGAGACTGTTGAAAGTGACATAATTGATCGGAGGCAGTTGCAGCTTCGCTGCCATTTCAGTGGCTTTGGAAGAATCACTGACTTTCTCTGTTTCGGTATCGAACAGGCTACCCAGCAGTTCATAGATCACCGTACCTCTTCTATCCTTCTTCTTTGACATATAAGCATAGTTCTTAGCTACCTCTTCCCGCAGGAAGGCCAGCAGCTTTGGATCCCTGATGCTACCAAAGGAATTCGCCACATCCACGGCATCTTCCAGGTCTTCTGTCTTTTCCAGGCTGCTTACATATTTTTTCATCAGGTAGTTGGCATTGGCCGGATCCATAGACTTTAGAAAGTTGTCCAGGGTATTGTAACCAGCCGCCATGGCAATGAATTTCTTAAAACGGTCAAATTCTACCAGCATCAGCAAACTATCACCACGAGGTGGTTTCATGCGAGCCATCATCTGGTCGTACAAGCCCGCGTTGTTATGGTTCGTATAGCTGGAAGTATATAATTCTTCCTGGCCATTTACGATCAGGTAATACAGTTCTTCGGGGGTGAAGTTCTTTACGATAGCAAAGCGAACAGTGGCAGGCTCTTCATGCAGGTCATCCACCTCGCGGATATAGCGGAGTGACTTGGCTTGCAGGTTCTCCATCATCGCTTTCAGTCCCAGTACATGCTCCCCGTTATTACGACGGTGTTGCAGTGCGATGGCACTTTTCACCAGTTGCTTGAAGTAGAGGTCGTCGTTACTCACAATCGTAGTAAGCTTATCGACCGTAGTTGTACCCGCCATCAGCTCATCGATGAAAGGCAGGATCAGTGTCGGCTGACTGGTTTTGCCGATCGCAACGATCTGCTGTACTATAGGATCCGGGTTCTTCCGGATAGCAGCGGCTACCGGAGTGTACGATGTAGCAAATGTCAATACCTGGTTCGGATATTTGCGGGCAACCGCAGCAATCACGGAATCAGTAACAGGGTACTCCAGGTAACCGGAGATCTCTGACATGACTGTTTCCAGGTGATTGAAAGCATATTTTGCAAAGAGCACTTCCCTGGCATCTTTGTAACCAGGATTGTCTTTGAACACGTCGATCATTTTTTCGCCTGCGTCGAAGGAAAGGTTCTGCAGGTAAGGCTTGATAGACTGACCTTTAATATCAGCGGCCATCATATCCTTGTAAGCTTGTACCATAACAGGTGCCTCTTCGGCCTGTATTTTATGATAAGCCCGTTTCACATTATAATCATGCAGCATCACATATAACCCTGACAGGTACTTGATCTTCAACCGGTGATCGAGCGAAGAATCCAGTTCTATCTGGGTTTGCATATCATCCACCTGCTTAATCAGGGCATTGGTCACCTGGAGATTGATCGTCTGATCATCCGACACCTTCACCAGGTCATCTGCTTTGCCATCAAATTTTAGTGCTGCTGCCTGTTCTTTGTCGATATTATCATGGAATCCGATACGTCCGATAGGGATGTCTATCTTCTGAGTACTTTGTGCATGAACCAGACTACCTTGAAAGGCAATCATTAACAGGACTATTATAATTTTTTTCATTAATACAACTATGCTTAATATGGCTAGTATAGCAAATTTACTACCAATTTCCTACAATCCGGAGCAGGCACACTGAAACACTTACTGAACGGGCGTTCCGGCATCTTCGTTTATTTAGTACCTTCACCCCGGAAATCCGCTTTATTTTATGCAAAACTTCATCAGCGATCTTTCTGGCAACGAATTCCCCGCCAGTGAAAAGATCAACTGCAGAAATGTTCGTAAATCCGTTATGGACCTGATTCGTAAAGATCATCCGGAGCTCAGTGGCAAATCGAAGATCTCTCTCTCTGAACTGAATAAATACAGGCAACACTATTTCGAGCACCTTTTTGCCAAAGAAATAGGCGAGCTCACCGAAATGGAGAAAACCGTCATCGAAAAGCTCCGGGACCATGATACACTTACGGACAAACTGGATGACGGCGATGGTAGCCAGCTCACCTTTGGCCAGCGGGTAGCCGATAAGATCGCCGATTTCGGCGGTAGCTGGACCTTCATTATCTCCTTCCTGGTCTTTATACTCATCTGGATGGCGGCCAATATTTTCTGGCTGGCCAACAAAGGCTTTGACCCCTACCCTTTTATCCTCCTCAATCTCATCCTCTCCTGCCTGGCAGCCCTGCAGGCCCCGGTGATCATGATGAGCCAGAACAGGCAGGAAGAAAAAGACAGGCTCCGGGCAAAGAATGATTATATGATCAACCTGAAGTCCGAACTGGAAGTCAGGATCCTGCATGAAAAAATTGATCACCTGATCATCCATCAGCAACAGGATATGATGGAAATGCAGCAAACCCAGATCGAAATGCTGTCCGAAGTGTCGCAGGCTATTAAAAAGTTTAATGCGGAAGGAAACGGCAATCACCGGGAAAGTACTGCCAACCATAAAAAAACTGACTAGGCCGCCCACCAAAACAGTTGAAAATGACGTAAATTCATATGTCTATATTTCCCCGTATACCGGCTGTTATTGAGCCATAGGTTTGAATTAACAATTAGATAATATTAACTTTTCATTAATAGCGGGGCCGGCGATATAATTTTGTGCCGTCTAAAAAATGTCAAATTATATGATGGAACAAGCGGTAGCAGGCAAGATCTTAGTGGTGGATGATGAGCTCGATATTCTTGAGATTATCAGTTATAATCTTAAGTCTGCCGGGTATGATACAGTAACTGCCAAAGACGGAATTGAGGCGATCCAGAAGGCAAAAGTGTTCCGTCCGGACCTGATTATGCTGGACATTATGATGCCCAATAAAAACGGCATCGACACTTGTCGCGAGATCAGAAAAATCCCTGAATTTAAAGACACCATGGTGCTCTTCCTGACCGCACTCAACGATGAGAAATCGGAGGTAGATGGACTCAACATGGGGGCTGACGATTATATTGCAAAACCTATCAAACCCAAGTTGCTCGTAAGCCGCATCAATGCATTGTTCCGCCGTCTGCACAAGACCGAAGAAATGCAGGTACAACTGGGCGATCTGATTATCGACAGAGAGAAATTTACAGTTACCTATAAAGGACAGGAAATCATACTGGCGAAGAAAGAATTTGAATTATTGCAACTGCTGGCATCCAAACCCGGCCGCGTATTCCTTCGCAACGAGATCCTTAACCAGGTATGGGGTACAGAAGTCATCGTAGGCGACCGTACCATCGATGTACACATCCGTAAGATCCGCCAGAAAATTGGTATCGATCTCATTACCACCGTGAAAGGTGTAGGATACAAATTCGAAATGTAATATTCAGTTTAATTGTGTTGATAAAGGCCCGGGGCCGAACCTGGCCGGACAGTCGTTGTAATCACAGATCAAAGGCTACAACAGCTATCCGGAGGTATTCCTTTGTATGGCAAGTGAAAAAAATGGGGTAATTTCCCGGTATTACAATCATTACTCATTGTGGAGTATGTTCAAAGCCAAAAACCTTTCCCCGCAAAAACTGGCGGGTTTTACTGCACTCATTCTCGCAACGGTCATTACGTTGGGGACTGTGATAATAGATAGCGACTGGAAGGTCATCGTCACCGCGTTTGTCCTGACCTTTCTCACGTCTTACTACCTCTATCTGTATACCTTACAGAACTTTATTTACCGGAAGATTAAGCTGATCTACAAATTCATTTATCAGACGAAAGCCTCCAAGCGGGAAGAGTTTTTCAACAAAAATATCCTCCCCCTGAAGACGATCGAGGAAGTGAGTGAAGATGTGGAAAAGTGGGCCAGTCAAAAGAAAGAAGAGCTGGATAACCTGCGCAGAAACGAAGCCTACCGCAAGGAATTCCTGCTGAACCTGAGCCATGAGCTCAAGACACCCATCTTTGCTGTACAGGGATATATCCATACCCTGCTGGATGGTGCCATGGATGATCCAAAAGTGAATAAGCTGTTCCTGAAGAATTCTACCAAGAATATCGAGCGCCTTTGCCGCCTGATCGATGACCTGGATGAGATCTCCAAACTGGAAAGCGGAGAGATGACCATCAATGCAGAAAACTTTGTAATCCAGGATCTTATCAAAGACGTATTTGATACCCTGTCCCTAAAGGCCAATACCAAGGGGATCAAGTTCAATGTAAAGAAAGGATGTGAAGCCCCGATCCATGTACTGGCAGATAAAGAAAAGGTGAGACAGGTGTTGATTAACCTGATTGACAACTCTATCAAATACGGCCGTACTGATGGCCACACTGTAGCAAGCATCTATATTATGGATGATAAGCGGGTACTGGTGGAAATTTCTGATGATGGCATCGGTATTGCTGAAGAGCATCTGCCACGTGTATTTGAGCGTTTCTACCGTACCGATAGAGCACGTTCCAGGGATATTGGCGGCACCGGTCTGGGATTGGCAATCGTGAAGCATATAGTGGAAGCACATGGCCAGACGATCAATATCCGCAGCAAACCGGAGATCGGTAGTACGTTCGGCTTTACACTGGAATCAGGAGAGTAATACACAACTAAACATACAATCAAACAAAAAGCTTTCGCCTCCGGCGAAAGCTTTTTGTTTTTTATACCCGGTTATATCCAGCCATGCGGCTGGTAGGAATACTAAAACCTGTATTGTATTCTACATGTAAACACATTATCCTTTACATCGGCTGTATACCCCTCCAGCGACGTCGCTTCATTCCTCACCCAGTCATAGAACAACATCACCTTGGTATTGGCATTAAAGTAATGTACATACCCCGCACCGAACGTATCATAGCGGATATCTGCTTTTGATAACCCCGCATCCGGATCACCAATCTGCTTTCCCTTTACATCCCGGTTAGGGTCATACCAGTCATATTTCAACACCAGCAAGTCCTGTGGATTGCCCAGGTTCTGCAAAAAATAAAAATAAGCACCATCAAAATTACGGATATACAACGGCGCATTCTGTGTACCAATCATAGGGATGGCAGCCGGCGTTTCCGTTGTACCAGCCGTCGCTGTCTGTACCCCCCGGATGTATTCTCCCCTCAGCTCTGTATACCCTCTTTTACTGCCATTAGGGATCTTCAGCTGCATATCTGCCCCGTAATAATGACGTGGCGCGATCCTGCCGATGTTACTCATGGCTGAATCCACTTTGAAGTTGCCCCCGCTATTGATCCTGTAAATATTGTTTGTGAACTGCTCCATTCCCCCATACAGGCATGAAATACTACCAGACAGGCGCCAGTTGGCCGCATTCAATTGCTGTGGCTTAACAGACAAACGGGCGATCAGGTCCTTGTGACTATCAAAATCAGCGGTAGCGGTAAGTCCCTGTCCATTAAAAAAACCTGCATCCAGCCGCAGAAAACGAAGCGGATGATTGGCACGGCGGGGCTCAAAAGTGACCATTGCGCCAAGATCTCTTTCTGTTTTCATCAGGATTTGTGTCATACGACCACGCTCCGGGGTCTCACGATCACTGGATGACAGGTTGATCTCATACCCGAAAGGACGGGCAAACATACCTGTGGTGATGGAAAAAATATCCCAGCGGTTTTCAAAAAGACGACCAAAGAAGTCCCTGATGAAAACACCTTTTTCCGTGCCATCGAACTGGAATGCAAACTGAACGACCGGCATATTGTCCTTGTTATAATGCTGGTAATCCAGGCGGAAACGGCCACGACGCAGCATAAAACGATTGTTTACATGGTCCGCAAAGTTGCCACCCGCATAAGATTCGATGCCCTTTGCCTGGGCGTATTGAAATTGAGGCTGGATGTAGCCGCTAAACCGTACGGCGTCGTATTTGTGGTATAATGAGATCATACCTTTGCCAAGTTCTGTGGTGGTATCGATCATGTCCATAAGGAACTGAGCCTTTACCAGGGAGGAAAGGAGGAGGAACACACCGACAATCGGCAGGATCTTAAGCCGCATTCAGGAAGAAATTTGCGGCAAAGAAAATGAAAATTAACAATAACTTAAAATAAGCAATCCCTGAGATCTTTCCGGCGGAAAAAATCTCAGGGATCACGGCAGGCTAACCAAAGGCTACCCTGCCTGTCGCGAAAAGATTTAGAACTGCAAATATATCGGCAACATCGTCTGCGAACTCTTCACCTGTGCCAGGAGCCAGATAAACACTACCATAATTACCACATTCCCTACCACAGGTACTTTCCCCAGGAGATTCTCCGCCCCTAACTCCATTTTCTTCGGGAAGAAATGCAGCACAAAACCCATCAGCATCACCCAGAACACGGCTGTATACCCATTATACAGCTCCAGCCACACCTCCGGCTGAAAATCATATACCACCTGGTGCAACAACGACCACGCATCTGCAAAAGTCGAAGCCTTAAAGAATACCCAGCAGAAACACACAAAGTTGAACGTCACAATCACTCCTAACACCTTCAGTACACCTCCCAGCAACCCGGAAGGTCCGCCGCCTTTCTTCTTCAGGTAATCGATTCTCACCTTATCTACCGCCAGCGCGGTTCCATGCAAACCGCCCCAGAATATAAAATTCCAGCTTGCTCCATGCCAGAACCCACCAATCAACATCGTCAACGCCAGGTTCACATACTGCCTTACCTTTCCCTTACGGTTACCCCCCAAAGGAATATACAGGTAATCTCTCAGCCAGCTGGACAACGAAATATGCCACCTGCGCCAGAACTCCGTAATACTACTACTCTGGTAAGGAGAATCGAAATTCGGCGGGATCTTAAACCCGGTCCAGCGGGCAATGCCCAACGCCATATCTGAATATCCTGAAAAGTCACAATAAATGATCAGCGCATAGCCATAAACTCCCAGCAAACACTCTAACCCCGTATGCTTGGCAGGATCATCAAAAATATACTGAACAAAGTTCTGGTTGATAAAATCCGAGATCACCACTTTCTTGAACAAACCACTCACAATCAGGTACATCCCCTTCCCTATATCCTCTCTATCCAATACATATGGCTTCTCGATCTGCGGGATAAAATCTGCCGCTCTCACAATTGGTCCCATCATCAGCTTAGGGAAGAATGAGAGGAAGAACAGGTAGTCCATGAAGTCATCCACCGGCTTGAACTCCCGCTTATATACATCCACTGTATAACTCAGGTTCTCGAATGTATAGAAGGAAATACCGATCGGCAACAGCAACTTCAGCGGATGGATATGCCCCAGCTGCAGGTCATTGATCATCCCGATAAAGAAATCCGTGTACTTAAAGTAAAACAGCAATCCCAGGTTCAGCACGATACTTAATATGAGCAACCGCTTCCTGAATCCCGGCTTCTCCGACTTGTAAATCCACCTGGACAGGTTGAAATCGACCACAGCCGACAGCAATACCAATCCTACATACATGCCGCAGGCCATGTAAAAGAAATACAGGGAGAACACAGTGAACACAGCAACCCTGGCCCGTTTATTATGGCTGGCAGCCAGGTAAAACAGCAGGAACACTGCAAAATAGTACATGAAAAAGGCACTGTTGAACAGGATAGGATTCTCCTTGTTATACGTCAGTAGACTTATGATTTTATTCAGCTCTATCGTCATCTTCATTCACGTTGTAATGTGCGGTAGCGTACTTTTTATATTTTAAATAACTCTGATGCAATGCTTCGTACAGCAATTTCCCCTGCAACTGGTATCCACGTACATTGAAGTGGATATGATCCGGCGACCATCCGCCCGCGAATTCAGATTCCCTGAACCTGTTCTCCGCATTAAAGTTCCAGCATGCAATCCCCTTCTCTTTACAGTAACTCATGATCTGTTGGGTCACAACCGCTATATAAGGATTCGGGTAATAGGAGATCTTATAAAAGGTTTTGTATTTCTTTCCGACCTTTTTCTTAAATGCCCGCTTGCTCACTTTCTTACACTCCGGTGGCGTCGTCAGGAGGATACTTGCTCCCGGCTGGTACCGGCGGATCACTGACACTGTGCTGTCGATCTGGTCCCTGAAACTGGCCGCATTCAATGCACTGTAAGCCTCATTTGTACCCAGCGAAATGATCACCAGCTGTGGTTTCATTACGTCCATCTCCGCTACCAGGGTATTACTGGCATCGTTGTACTGACTGTACATAGCACCATTGATACCTACTGCATTGTACAATACGCCCGGTTTGCCATTGAACAACAGGGCACCATAAAAATGAAACGGCTGACTGCCTTTATCATCCCAGCGAACCTGGAAGTTCTGTACCGGCGACTCAAAGTTCAGTGTGGCTACTTTCACAGTAGAACTGGCATTTCTGAACGGAGGGCCGAAAATATTGATATCTGCACCGGGAGATACAACCGTCGCTTCTTCAGGACCCGCGTCGTAAAAGAGCTCCGCCTGGCTGATATTGTTCTCAGGACTATCTTCCCGCCTGTTATATGCCAGTGCCGGTGAAGACTGTGTAGAGCTGAGTACAATGGCACCCGGCCCTAATACCGAAGGTTTGTATTTGTCTATAATGCGGTCAGCAGACCATCTTGCCGTACTATTCCAGCGGTAATCGCTGGGCCCATTGGTGTTAGCCAGGTTCCAGGGAAATACCCATCCCCGGCCAGCATCTCCGAAATCCCGCTGTAGCAGGGAGGCGGTTGCCTCGGGGAAAAAACCAGCCTGGATATGAGAATCACCCAGGTGCAGTATGGATACAACCATACTATCAGACCTGTCCAGCGAAGCAAAGAACTTAAAGAGTGCGGAATCCTGCGCAATACGGTTCGCCTGACCAGAAGCCAGGCTAACGGTTAACGTCAATATTCCTGCAAAGAATGTTGTTTTATTGATTTTCCACCTGCTTAAATTCATCCATCATAGCTTTATACAGCAGCGCCGCTACTTTGGCTGCTCCCTGTCTGTTAAAATGCGTATGGTCCTTCTGGGCTAACACCGGATCACCATCTACCCACTTTGCCATGGTACCTTCACCCCCCATCGCAGCATACAGGTTCCAGTAAGCAGTACCATGCTGCTTAGCCAGCTCATGCTGATCTTTGAGTAATGCCATTACACCCGGCGCAGTCACCCAGTCACCACCATTTTTATATGATTTGTCAGCTGTACTTACCACCAGGAATGAAGTGCCAGGCATGTCCATTCTCAGGGAATCAATTACCTTCTTCATCGGTTTTGCGTACCAGCTGTAGTCAGTTAACTTCGGTTTGAACAATATATTAGCACCGTACTGGAGAATCACAAGGTCATAAGGATGTTCATTCTGCATCTCCTGTACCAGCGTCTTTGACAACTTGCCTAATTCAATACCGCTGATTCCGCGGAATGAAAAGTTATCTACATACACACCACTATCGCCTTCAAAAGACACGCCATAAAAAGGCGTTGTACTACCACCCGCCCATTTAATCGTCACATTATTTTGTGTAGGGTCCTGGGACCATACAAAACGGTTCACGATATTCTGTTCCTTCAGGGTATATGCCTTATCGTTGATTGTGATATTTGCATTGCCCGCAGGACCATAGAATAACGTAACACGTTCAAATTTGTCAAGGCCTTTCTTTTTAACAGGGGTATAGCGTACATAACTGTTGGCGCCCGGTATAAAGGTATGCCCGGAGATACCGAGCCTGATATCGGCAGGAGGTTGTTGTTTGTAGCTATAGTCTTTCCAGTCTTTGGAAAAAGTATGGGTAATGGTGGTTCTGAAACCTGCTACCACCGAAGTGATGGGTACGAAGCCCACACCACTGCCGCCGAATGCCTTCTGCAGGCTATCCCGCAGGTCTTCCGTGAGCAGGTCTCCTTCAATCATAGAATCGCCAAAGTAGGCAATACGCACTTTCTTACGCTTACCCTGCTTCAACTGTGCCAACGCATCGAGGAAATGCCGGAGCCCGGCAGCTGCCGTATCGGCAGATGGTGGCAGGTGATAACTGATAATGCCTTTATAATTAGTGAAATCAAGATGTCTGTCAGGATCGGGTACATCTGCCAGTTCTGTAGCAAGTGTAGAATCAGCAGCCAGGTCAGCAGCTGTTTCAGAAGAATCTTCGTCGGGAATCTGGGGAATCATAGAACTATCCACCGGAGTATCGTCATCCTGCTGCTTTCTCAGGGAATCGGGCCGCAGATCCGCCAGCATATCCAGCGAGCGGGTTTTAAAACCGGCATAAGTAACAACGTTATCGAACTGGGATAAAGCCACCAGACACACTAAAGCCCCCGTAATGATATAAAAAGGATAGGCAGATTTGTTTTTGCCAGACATGAATTACTCTGATTATTGGATTGGTCTCAAAATCTACTAAAGATAGCGCTATTCCATAACATAATTAAACGCATCTACCTGTGGCAGATGCGTTTAATTATATGCTTTTTACAGTTATTTCTTCGAATAAGCCATTTGCTCATCCAGCTTGTACAGCTTATACCTGCTGATCATTCCTCCAACTCTTCTCTCCCACTCACGTCCTGCTGCGGAATACCCGCTGTTGTTCATGTGCTTCAGCCAGTCTTTATATTTAGCATCCCCCTTCATTTTGGAGTAATACCGCTTTTTCATGACCATTTTGGCAAAATACTGGAAAGAAGCATCGTCAGATGCAAACTCCCTGTACCGTGACCGGTAGGTCACTCCTTTCTTCTTATGGAGCTTGTTGCTGCCCACAATACCGAAGTGATTGTGCAGCAACCGGGCATTTTTGCTGGTTCCCATCCCTGATTCCAGCATCGCAATCCCTAAAATCACACTGGCAGGGATACCGGTCTCATTCATAAGTGCAATCGCCGTTTCCTGGTACTTCGTAACATAACGGTTCCTGCTTTGGGAATACGCACTGTTGCCAAACAGTAAGATCATGCATAGCACTGCACAAAACCAACCTCTGCTGAACATCTTGTTCAATGTCATGGCAGTAATTTTTCTTGTACTGAATAATTTGTGTTTTGTCAATCTCATCCTTATCAGGCGCCAGAAACATTCCTTCTTACCGGCAATATAGTTTAAAAGTTTTTACAATGTGATTATTAAATATCAAAATCTTGTAGGAATGAGGGGCCACATTTACATAAGTCTTTGGGATTCAGTAAATATTGTGCCTCCGTTAGTTTGCGGAAATCCCCCTTGAAACCGCATTTTCACAGTATCAAGGGGGATTTCAGTTGCTTAAATGCATGCTGCCATTGGCAAATACCATGCCATTACTTCAGGGCGATCTGCAGTTCGTCCAGTTGCTTCTGGTCGATTGCACTCGGTGCATCCAGCATCACATCGCGACCCGAGTTGTTCTTCGGGAAGGCGATAAAGTCACGGATGCTCTCACTACCACCCAGTAAAGCACAAAGCCTGTCAAAGCCCCATGCCATACCACCATGTGGCGGTGCGCCATATTCGAAAGCTCCCAGCAGGAAGCCGAACTTATGATTGAATTCTTCTTCGTCCATGCCCAGCGCTGCAAACATCTTTTCCTGCAGGTCACGCTGGAAGATACGGATTGAGCCACCACCTACTTCTGTACCGTTCAGTACGATATCGTATGCGTTGGCCTTGATATCAGCATATTTAGACAAATCGTTCATCCAGCTGATCTGTTCCGGCTTCGGAGATGTAAACGGATGGTGCTTAGCTACCCAGCGTTTATCTTCCTCGTCATATTCAAAGAGCGGGAAGTCTACCACCCACAACGGCGCATATACATCTTTATTGCGCAGGCCCAGGCGTTCACCCATTTCCAGGCGCAGTTCGCTCATTGCCTTGCGGGTACGCTCTTCCTTGCCAGCCAGCACCAGGATGAGATCTCCAGGTTGTGCACCGGTTTTCTCTGCCCAACCTTTCAGCTTGCTTTCGTCAAAGAACTTATCCACAGAACTTTTGATCGAACCATCTGCTCCATAACGGGCGTAGATCAGTCCGGTCATTCCGATTTGCGGACGCTTTACCCATTCAGTCAGCTCATCCAGCTGCTTGCGGGTGTATTCAGCACAGCCTTTTGCACAGATCGCTACTACCAGCTCTGCTTCGTCAAATACTTTGAAGCCATTGCCTTTTACAGTATCGTTCATGTTCACCAGTTTCATGTCGAAACGGATGTCCGGCTTGTCATTACCATAAAACTCCATTGCATGGTCGTAAGTCATACGAGGAAATGCTTCTTTAAACTCGATGCCTTTGATCTCCTTAAAGATATATTTCAGCATATCCTCAAAGTTGCTCAGGATATCTTCCTGGTCTACGAAGCTCATCTCACAATCGATCTGGGTGAATTCCGGCTGACGGTCAGCACGGAGATCCTCATCTCTGAAGCACTTTACGATCTGGTAATACCTGTCGTAGCCACTTACCATCAGCAGCTGCTTGAAGGTTTGTGGAGACTGTGGAAGCGCATAGAACTCGTTCGGGTTCATACGGCTTGGTACCACGAAGTCGCGGGCGCCCTCTGGTGTAGACTTGATCAGGAAAGGTGTTTCAATATCCATGAAACCCCTGCTGTCCAGGAAGTTACGTGCGGCCCTATTCACACGATAACGCAGCTCCAGGTTCTGACGAACGATGTTTCTGCGCAAATCGAGGTAGCGATATTTCATACGCAGCTCGTCTCCACCATCTGTATCATCCTGGATGGTGAATGGAGGCGTTTGTGCTTTATTGAGGATGGTAAATTTGCCCACAGTGATTTCAATGTCACCGGTAGGGATATTTTTATTTTTATTAGAACGCTCAGTGACGGTACCTTCTACCTGGAGCACGAACTCGCGGCCCAGGGGCTGCTCGTCCAGTTGTGGATTGAGGGCCTCGCCAAACAACAATTGCGTGATACCATAGCGGTCACGCAGATCCACGAAAGTAATGCTTCCGAATTTCCTGACTGTCTGTACCCAACCGGCCAGTGTTACAGGTGTGCCAATGTTTTCCAGTCGTAACTCGCCACAGGTGTGCGTTCTGTACATATACTATACCTTATGTGTTGCTCTTAAATATCTTTTCAACCGACCCGGCAGTTTTCCGGGTAGGTCGGCAAAGATAACGTTTGCTGCCAGCATTTCTAACCTTTGTACCTGTTAAAAAACCGTTTAATATCGGTTTCCTGCCACAGTGGGGCATTACGCAGCAAATGAGCCGTCATTTGGGCCGCCATGGCAGGTGCCAGGCTGGAGCCTTTGGTGCCCAGGCCATTAAATAAACCAAGAGACGGCATTTCAGGGTGCATTCCCAACATCGGCCGGCGATCTGTGCCACTGGGCCGTACTGCCGCCTGGTGATCCAGTACCTCATAAGGTACCTTTAATAACTGCTGAAGCCCGCTTTCCAGAAAAGCCCGCTTTTCAGCAGTAGGGTTTTCATCCGGGTAATCCCAGGCAAATGTTGCACCTACCCAGTAGATGTCGCGCTGCCCTGGCACCGGTACCATAGATATACTTCTTTTTACAATGTCTGCTGTTTCAAACCCCGGCACCCTTACTGTCAGCACCTCTCCCTTGTTCAACAGGAAAGGGATTGTACTGAACCAGGGATTGTGAGGCGTCTGGGCCCCATCACAGAAAATGAGCGCCCGGGCATGGATGTCGCCATATGTCACGCTGGTTGACTTCGCCTGTAGTTTCGAATGCTGGAACCGTTCTTCCAGCAGGGAATGATGCTTTTTCAGGTATTCTCTCCAGATCGGCAGCAACTGTTGCAACAATACAGTTCCCCCCCTAATAATAGCAGCACCAAAAGGCTGGTCCAGCCACTGATCATAATGGGCAATGGCCGCGTCTGACGGCAGTCGCATATAGTCCAACCCTGTCGTTCTGTCAAAGAACGCCGTTCTCAGCTGCTCTGATGGCAATACCGTCCACAGATCCCTTTCCTTGTATACAGGTAAACCCAGCAATCCTTCCATCTCACGATAGGTGCGTAAGGCAACCGGGTAGATTTCATCATACAACCATGCCACGGTAAAACGTCTGCCCGATACCGGGTTCACCACACCTGCTGCCACACGGGAAGAACTATTTTCCTTGTACTCGTCTATAACGAGTACAGAAGCTCCAGCCTGCATCAGGCTGTAACTTAGCATCGTACCTGCGATGCCCTGACCGACTACCAGATAATCTACATTCATTTGATATGCAAAATAATGCGAAAATCTGTAGAGACGGATGATAACGGTCAATGGAATAAATGACTTATTCTGCCCGCAGACTCTTCACAGGATTCATGAGCGCCGCCTTAATTGATTGAAAACTAATGGTCACTAAAGAAATGATCATCGCCGTCATACCCGCCACCATGAATACCCACCAATGGATATCTACCCTGTAAGCATACTGTTGCAGCCAGGTTGACATGGCATACCATGCCAGCGGAAATGCGAGTAACACAGCAATACCCACAAGTTTCAAAAAGTCTTTGGATAACAATGTCATGATACTTCCCACGCTCGCACCCAATACCTTGCGAATACCCACTTCCCGTGTACGGCGCTCTGCCATATAGGTAGCCAGTCCAAATAATCCCATACAGGAAATGATGATTGCGATAATGGCAAATACTGTTGACAATCTATTTACCAGCATTTCACTGTTAAAAAGACTGTTAAACTGATCTTCCAGCAGCACGTAATCAAACGGATAGGCAGGATTATCTTTTACCATCACCGCTCCTATTTTGCTTAATGCCCGCTCATGAAGTACATCCGCCTTCATACGGACGTAAAGGATATTGCTGGCTTCAGGGAAACAAAAGAATACCAGCGGATCGGGCGAACCATACATATTGCCATACATGTAATCCTTCACCACCCCTACAATCGTGAAGTGACGCTCATTACCTGCCATGTCCCATGGTATTTTCAATTCCTTGCCAATAACACTGCCACTACTTATGAGCTTTGCCAATGATGCTGTGATCACCACACTTCCACTGTCTCCCTCACGGAAATCTCTTCCTTCCTTTATCTGCATCTTCATGGTCGACAGGTATTCCGCACTGATAAAGCGGGTTGAAATCAGTACTTTTTGTGTTGCTGGCTTTCCCTCCCAGAATATTTCATCCGTATTATTACCGCCATCGATCACCGGGTGATCTGCCATCGCCACACTTTCTACTACACCGGTATTCATCAGGTCCTGCCTGATCGAAGGATAGCTTTTCACGACATTCGATGTAATATTCATACCCACTATATTACTTCTGTCAAACCCCATATTCCGTCCTTTCACATGACTGATCTGCTGATAGATGATGATTGTACTGATGATCAATACAATCGATATTGTAAACTGCAGGATCACCAATCCTTTCCTGATCCAGGCAGCACTGCCGGAAGTACGCTTACTCCCTTTTAACACCGCCACCGGATTGAAAGAAGAAAGATATAATGCAGGATAACTACCCGCCACCAATCCACAAATGAGTATAATGCCTGCCAGTACTCCAATATGCAAGGGTTTAAGAATATGCATTTCCAATTCTTTCCCTAACATCAGGTTACAATAGGGCAATAAAGTCCAGATGAGTACCACCGCCAATACACATGCAATAGCCGATGTGAGCATGGCTTCTCCCATAAACCGTAGTATCAGTCCCTCTTTGGAAGCACCCATTACTTTTCTGACACCCACTTCTTTTGCTCGTTTTTCGCTACTGGCCGTAGCAAGATTCATAAAGTTGATGCATGCAATAAAGAGTATGATCCATGCAATCAACGTAAACATTCTCACATACTGGATCCTGCCACCAGCAGGCTTCCCGTTATCAAAATTACCATAGAGGCGCCACCTGTTCATGCTAAACAAAAAGATATGATTCAGTGCAGATGGTGCATGCCGCTGCACAAAATTATACAACTGCTTATTGATCGCCTCCACATTTGCATTGGGTGCCAGCTCTACTACCGTGGTCAATGAATTGGAACCCCAATTTGCCAGGTAAGGATTGGCCTTTTCCATTATTTCAAATGGCGCTATCCACTCCGGTTTAAAGGTGACATTCGAAGGCCAGTCTTTGACTACCCCACTCACTACATACACTTCCTTTTTATCCATCATCAGCGTTTTCCCGATCACATTTTTTTCATCCCCAAAGCACTTCTTTGCCATCTTTTCTGTGATCACGATGGAATGCAGTTCTTTAAAAGTACCACCTGCTACAAATGGTATAGTCAACATATCAAAGACAGCGGGATCAGCATACCGGCCATCGGAATATACAGACTGATCTCCATGACTCATCAATGCAGGAGCAGCACCCTCCGTCATACGGAAAGCATTCACTACACCCGGTATGTCAGTTTTCATAGCAGGTGCCAATGGGCCTGCCGATGACCAGAATGTAGGCATATAACTATCATATTGCCAGTTGGACAACACCGCGTATAATCGGTCCTTCTTCTGATTCACGCTATCAAATTGTACTTCATCTTCTACCCACAAAAAGATGACACCGGCACAGACAATACCGATAGCTAATCCGAAAATGTTGAGGATGCTGTACTTTTTAAGGAAACGCTTGATCATAACTTTATTTATAGTGGTATAGCGCTGTAGCCGGCACTGGTCCTGAATCAGGACTTGTCGGCGCCACCCATTCTATACCGGGTGCAGAACCTTTGTAAGTCACTTTTAATGGATAATAACCTTTCTGTAACGGCACGATAAAACTCTGTTTATCGAAAGCCACATTGCCAATTGAAATATTTATACTGTCTTCTGTATTGACAAAGAAGATGTAATAACCATCTGTATCGATTTTAATGCCACCACTCAGTTGCCCCTGCAATGTATCCAGTCCACCAGCTTTCGCCTTCTTAGGCAGTGATACAGCCGGCAATGTATTGCCTACTTTAAAAGTACCGCGCACAGTATCACTGTATTCATCTCTCACACAAACAGACTTGATCACAAACTGCTCAGTGATAGTGAGATCCAGCTTACCGGTTATGCGTGGAGAAGCTGATGTTGGTACCGTTCCATCTGTAGTATAATGCCAGTCAGATCTTTCATCAGGCCAGATGTAAAGAGGAAATGATTTATCCTTCAGCACAATCCCCGTCATCGGATGGTATCTTGGCGGATCAGTTGTATATCCTGCCCAGGTAAATTTCAACCCATCGAATACGGTTTTAAAGATCATACTATTATGCGTTTCTCCTGCATAAGGCGTTACCTTCCAATGTAGTGATGCCGGCGCTTTTGCCTTAAAAATGGAATCCAGCTGACAGACACCCATCTCACGTAATGCGGCTCCTTCTCTGCCGGTGATGTACAGTGATGCATGTACATTGCTCATACCCGCCAGTTTATCGCCAGTTTCTTTGAGCAGTATACCATTGTCCCACCACATAGCCGGGTCAGAAATCAGGTACGACTGGAACAACAGCGGATCCTGCAGAAAAACATACATCCCGAACAAACCAGCCAGCGAAGAGCCCACATATACCCTGTTGTCAGCTCGTGCAGGGTATTTTTTCTCAATGTAAGGCATCAGTTCAGTCTTCATAAATGCGAGGAATTTATCGGCGCCACCTGAGCGGGGATTGCCCGGCAAACGGCTGGGTGTAAAGTCCCGGTCACGAAATCCCATATGCTTCATGCTGACTACAATACATGGAGGTATAAACTGGATCTGTACGAAACGTTGCATGTGTGCAACAATGTCATTATTCCACTCGCCATCCGTCACATAGATCACTTCATATTTTTTCCCGGAAGCGGGATCATAATCATCTGGTAATTCGACCTCTATCTGACGCTCTTCTTTCAGATTGTCAGAGTACAGGGAGTCTTTGATGACCTTCATCTGCTGCGCGGTAGCATTGACCGTCAGCAGTATGACAAGGATAATACAGATAGTTTGCTTCATGACCGGAAATCTTGGTGTGGACTAAAAAAGTGCCACATTGTGATGAAATTGATTCTCAACAGTTTAGACAATCCTGGTATTTAAATATTGTCCGATTTTGATACAAGGGATGTTCACTAACGAAAAATGGCTGTCTTTACTTTAATAAAGACAGCCGTGGGGTAAAAAGGTTGCAAATAAAAAATAAAGCTTCCACCCGCAGGCAGAAGCTTTATTTTTTATTTGCTAAGTATGTAACAGTTATTCAGTCACCTTCACACGAATGCCTTCGCTGTGTGCACTAAACTCAGGTGCATACATACATTGTGCTGTACTGATACCATTACTGAAGTTACCGTCGTGGGTGACGAACATGCTGTATTCAAACACATAAGTACCTTTGGGTAAACGGCTAAAGAAGAAGTTAGTAGAAGCATCCTTTGTGCTCTGGTAATAACTTACCCCGTTCTGCCAGCCACTCTGACTAATTACATTGGTAGGCTCAAAACATGCAGCCCGCATGTCTTTCAGGTGTACGTATTCCATATCACGATCTACTTTCATTACAATACGTGCTTTTACCTTATCACCTACTTTCAGCTGATTGCCATCCTGAATAGCGGTCAATACCGGACCATTGTCATTTGTCTTCTCAATAAAGAGTTCTTTCTGCAGCGTCATGGGCGTAGCAGCAGCCGTGATCTTGTCCAGCTGCTCAAAGTATTGCCAGTATATAGCGCCCCATGAAGGCTGACCATTACTACCGGCTACTTTCACTTCTATTTTACCCATTGCTGGTTTTACATCTTCATTGTTGAATTGCTTCTTGAAATAGCCGGTACCCGCTTCTTTCTTTTCTTCCTTCACAGTAGTGTTACCCAACTGGATGGTAACAGCAGGATTTGCAGAGAGCCAGTTGCCACCGCCCAGGAGCATCGCATAACAAGCATCTGCAGTTGCTTTGGTCGTATGCCAGTTGTTGGTTTGTTTATTCTTCAGCAACCATGTCTTCATATCCGCTACAGCAACTGAATCCTGTCCAACTTTGTGGAACGCTTCAATCAGCATAGCCTGTGTTTCGATAGGTGCCTGGTACCACCAGTAACCTGCCGTTACATTCTTCCAGTACATACCCATTTCCTGGTTGTTAGTAGCGTTTTCTTTCAATGAGCGGATGATGTTCTTATCATTCAGCACGATCGCCAGCATTGCCTGGGTATAGGTCGTTTGCTGCAACCAGAATTTCTTAGCCTGTGCCAGGTAGAAGTTGTAAGATTCTTTGTACTTATCTTCCACTGGCTTGTTCAGCAGGCTACGCATGTACAGGTAGTGCGATTCGATGTAACCAATATGCTGCTTGCTCAGGTCTGCTTTATTACGTTTCAGCTCACGATACCAATCATCCATCTTCTTGTCTACATAAGCTAATCCTTTATTCACAATAGCGTCCGCATTCTTATCATTGGTAACACCTACCTGCTGCAGGCGGCCTACCCCAGCCAGGATATACTGCGTAATGAACTGATCTTCCCACATACCATTGAACCATGGGAAAGCACCGTTGGGCAGTTGCTTCTCACGCAGCTGAGACAAAGCTTTTGCCTGTTCAGCACTCATCCTGTTCAAATCGAACAGCAGGGCGATATTCCGTTTCTGTTCAGCTTCGTTCTGTGCAGCCAGTACCCATGGTGTTTCCTGCAACAATACACTTTTCAGCTCTTCATTCTTTTGCAGGTTACTTTGCAGTGCTGCTGTATCAGTAGTCTTCCATTTTTCGAACATGCTTTTTACACCAGGCAGCTTATTCACAATGTGAGTAGCCAGTGCATTGGCATAATAACGATTGAATACCTGTTCGGAACAATCATATGGGAACTCCATCAGGTAAGGCAATGCCTGTACTGCATACCAGGTAGGATTGCCGGTATATTCAACGGTGAGTGCATGTTGCTGTAACGTTTCAGAAGCATCACTCTTCAGTAATTTTTCGAACGTAAATTCTTTTTTACCATCCCCGCGCATAGCCAGTGGCAGTGTCTCTGTGACCAACATCGCATTTGTCAATACCGGTATCGCGTTTTCTTCTCCATCGCTGAACTGACCGGCAGTAGCCACTACGCGGTACAACAGGGTGCTGCTAAATTTGTATGGGATCTCTAACGGGAAAGTAACAGCTGTACTTTGTCCTTTCTGCACCGTAAAGTGCTGTGCAGGATATACATTCTGGAACCAGCCATCTACAGGTTTCATGGTAGTGGCATCAAGCAGTTCAAGACGCGCTTCCCCAGTCAATGCACTGTCAGCCAGGTTACTGATCTTGGCAGAGAAGATGATCTTATCACCTTCCCTCACAAAGCGGGGTGCATTTGGCTGCACCATCAGTGGCTTTTGTGTCATGACACTGCTTTCAGCGTAACCGAATGCAGCATCTTTTGTATGAGCTAGGCTCATAAAGCGCCAACGGGTCAGGGCTTCAGGCACTGTAAAGCTAAAAGTGATATTACCTTTTTCATCGGTGCGCAGGTCCGGGAAGAAGAAAGCAGTTTCATTGAAGTTGGTACGGGGCGCTACTTTTTCCTGTGGTTTTGCCGTTGAACTGTCCTGTGACTGGGCAACAATACCACTGGCTTTTCCAGCCAGCATATCGTTCATAGGCGGAGCGGGTGCGGCTTCGGCCATTACAGCCATCGGAGCTGCTGCCGCTGCCGGCTTTGCTAACTCTTTTTTCGACCTGTCTGCCACGGCACTTCCTCTTAACCTTATATAACGCCCATTATACCCTGCTCCATAACCAGTCACTTTCACGGGTTGTACACCATTCGCATCTCCAAAATCAATCACAGTAATACCATTATCAATCGCATTAAACCAGTTCAGCGCATCATAGGTAACCACACGATTATCATAAGATGATTTATCTGTGATAAAGGTATAAACCGCTGCATCTTCGCGCTTAAAGTTGGTATGCCCATCCCAGGGTGAAAGCTCCGGTGTACCCGGATAAATATTCGGAACAGTCCACTGGTTTGCCCTGAATGCATCCAGCGATGCATCGTACATAGCAGCCAGCAACTCAGCACCTATCTTATCGCGTTTTTCACCTTTGATCGTTACCCGCCACTCTTCTTTTGCACCAGGCAGGATCTTATCACGATGCGACTGAATGGTTACATCCAGTTCTTTATTGCTCCATGGCACAACAATAGTTCTCGCCTCTGTATAAACACGGTTTTCTTTTACAAAGACATATTGCACATTCACATTTCCTCTATCAGCTTCCTTTATATCATATTTCCGGTCAGTCACACCATCATTGATCGTGAACGCATTGTTCGCAGGGTCAGCCTGGTTAGAAACGGTTGTTTCAATAATATGCAGATCCGGTGCAGATGAACCCAGCAGGAAATGAGCAGTTTCACCTGGTTTCATCATGTCTGCATTAGCATAAGACCAGTTGTATACAGGATAGGAAACGGTTTTTGCATTCCCATCCACCAGTTCAAAAGTTTTCTTTTGAATAACTTTCTCGCCAAATTTATCAGTTGTACTTACTTCCAGTTCATACCATCCCGCAGGCAGCGATGTAGCGGCCAACTGCACCTGTGTAGCCGGGTTAGTTCTGAGCTGTTTGTTCACGATGGCATTGCCTCTTTTCCAGGTATTCTGATCATCTTCATCATTGTAAATATCATGCGGAAATGCCTTTTCAAACGCTTCGCGGGAGAGAATAAACTGATCAGGTTTATCCCAGTATCGCTCACGTACCAAGCGACCCGGATGCTGTAATGGTTTCAGCGTAATAGCTACATCAGCAGCTTCAAATACACCATTCAGGTTTTCTGTAGAGATATTTACTTTCTGCAAGTCCTTTGCCACCACACGATCACTCAGTCCAATACCAATTTCCATTGCCTGGTATCCTACACTCACGCGCTGGTTACCTGAACGGGTTTCACCATTTACATCCGTAATATCTGCTTCGATGAAATAAGTAAAGACAGGTTTCTGCGATGCAGCAATATTCAGGTCGGGCAGCGCAGGGAAGTTTACCGCGAAGCTACCATCTGCCGCTGTTTCAGTTGTACCCGTTGCAATCTGTCGTGCAGGACTATAAACCGGCGCTTTTCTGAACATCCACCAGTATGGGAAACGAGCCTGTCTCATCACACGGTAGGTCACCTTTGCACCATCAATATTATTCCCCGCATAAGCCAACGCTTTTCCTTTCACTTTGATGGTATCATTCAGGCGGTAAGTACCATGCAGCGTATCAAATTCCACGTAGAATTTAGGACGCTTGTATTCTTCCACACTAAATGAGATACTGCCTGCATGCTTATCTTCATCAATACGGAATTCGCCATTCAACTGGTTTTCCGGCAACCTGAATTTACCTGAATAAGAACCATATTCATTGGTGGTCATTTCCATTGAATCTACCTGCTGACCGTTACTGCTGATCAGTCGTACGGTAACTTTATAGTTGGGAAGAACATTCCTGTCAGCCGCAACTTTTCCGCGGCCTATTACCAGCCCTTTAAAGTATACCAGCTGGCCCGGACGGTAAATACCCCTGTCCGTAAAGAGGAAGGTCTGGTGATCGGGAGTATCCTGGGTGTTATGATAATAATCGTAGTGGTACACGTAGTTATCATCATCAGGCGCCAGGGTATCAGCATTCATGATCAGCTCATACCTGTTGTTACTGTACTGTGTTTCCGATTTCAACGCTACACCACCATCGTTTTGGGAGACAGCAGACTGAGTCGCCTTGAACTTACCATTGTTCTGTTGGGTATACACGTTGAATTTCACCCCCTGCAACGGCGCACCTGTTTTCCTGTGCAGTATATACAGGTCTTTCCCATTTTTGATATCAAAAGAGGAACGGGCGATGTAACTTAAGTTAGATACATGAATGAACTGCAACGAAATGATATTCTCTTCTTTAGTAAAGGTATTGTTCATACTACCCACCAACATATACAGCCCTAACGGCAACGCATCTATTTTTGCTTCTGCGGTATGTTCACGATAGTCATCTGTACCTGGTAAAGCTACGTCCCACGTACGGTCTGCTTTTTTACCCAGAATGAGGTTCCAGTATTTCTTATTCCGCTCTTCATATCCCTCATTTGATTCCAGCTGTGCTTTTAATTTAGCACGGAAGCTTTCATCGATCTTAGCGATGCGGAAGTACATTTTATTTACATTCTTATAGCTGATCAGGGCACGGAAAGGTTCATCCGGCAGGTTCACCTGTTCGGTGGTCAGCTGCATTGATTTGGACTGAATAGACTGCAACAGGGATTTGCAGTTGGCAGCACCGATAGAAGCAGGAGCCTGTTTGATAGCCTGCTCACATAAAGCAACCGCCTTTTTCATAGCAGCAGACGGTGTCAGGTCTCCATTATTTTCCTTACCATTACCTATTTCACGATAGTAATTTGCCACCAGGTAGATTACCTGTGTTACTTCCTTCTCTCCTGCATAAGCTTGTTGCATGGCCTCCAGCTGTTTGATATACAGCTGTTGTTTGTCAGGCATAACAGCTACGCTGTTCATGTATGCTATGCGTTCCAGGTCTATATCCAGCAGGGCAGTTTTGCTGCCCTGTGAGTGAATGCGAAGCAGGTCCTGTATCAGTAAGAGTGCTTTGTACTGATAATAGGTCGTATCTGGCGTCGCAAAGTGATGACTGGCAAAGGTAGCAGCGGGTGCAAAAGCAGCAGGATCCAGCAGTTCAAACTGTTTGGCCTGCCTGTAATTGAATTCCCCTGATTTGAAATAATCCAGCGCACGGTGGGCGAGCAGGTCGTAAAGTGTAGGACGCAGCTGATCGTTGTTCTCGCCTTTCGTGAGGATGACGGCATAATCTTTCACATTCACTTTCCTGAGCAGGTCAGCATCTTTCAGAGAACTGTTGTAGGCAGCTGCAATTTCCTTATTGAGCCTGTCCAGCGTCCATGTGCTGATGTCAGTGGAAGTATCATTTTCTATAGCGGTACGGCTATAGATTCTACTCCTGTTATTATCCAGGTAGTGATAGAGGAGTTCCGCCCGCATACTTTGCAGGATGGCGCGGATAGTAGGGGTAAACACAACATTTTGTTCATCGACCACCTTGAGGTTATCGTCGGTAGCTGGATTCTCTTCTTTAATGTTTACGTACTTAATGCGAAAGATCAGTGTTTTCAGCAGCTGACCTTCGTTCTTCTGTTGCAGTGCATTCTTATAGATTACATTGACTTCTTCCAGGGCTGATTTGGGGAGGCCTTTGTTATCTAACTCCTGGACTTTCTTCCAGTGGTTGTCATAGTTAAACTGAGCCATGGTACTTGTTGTACTAATGAAAAATAGAATAAAAATAGCTACGATCAGGCGCATGTTTGGATAGCTTTTATATTAAAAACTGATTTAAGACCGGTAGTGACACACTTTGATATTTCAAAGCCCCCTGCAGGCAGACGTTCATATGTCTGAGCGGGAATTATTAAACGTTGTCACTACGGTTTCCGTTACAAATAGGATGCAGATATGGGGTCCTATTCCATAATGGAAGGTAAAGAATATAGGTTAGCGCAAAAAAAATCCTCCTGCTGGCTAAAGCCCGACAGGAGGATAATTATTATACAGTTTCTTTATTATTAAGCTTTTACAGCTTTCAGCACTTCAGCCATCGTTTTACCAATGTTTGCAGGGCTTTCTACTACGTGTACACCGCACTCAGCCATGATCTTCATCTTGGCAGCAGCAGTATCGTCAGCACCACCGATGATTGCACCGGCGTGACCCATACGACGGCCCGGAGGCGCTGTCTGGCCCGCGATGAAACCAACTACTGGTTTAGTACCGTGTTCTTTAATCCATTTTGCAGCATCCGCTTCCATGCTACCACCAATCTCACCAATCATGATGATACCTACAGTTTCAGGATCGTTCATCAGCAGTTCAACCGCCTCTTTGGTAGGTGTACCAATGATTGGGTCGCCACCGATACCGATAGCTGTAGATACGCCCAGACCAGCTTTTACAACCTGGTCAGCAGCTTCGTATGTCAGGGTACCGGATTTGGATACGATACCGATGTTACCTTTTTTGAAGATAAAACCTGGCATGATGCCTACTTTAGCTTCTTCAGCAGTGATTACACCAGGGCAGTTCGGACCGATCAGGCGGGAAGAACGACCTACCAGGAAGTTCTTTGCACGGATCATATCCTGTACAGGAATACCTTCGGTGATACAAACGATCAGTTCAATACCTGCTTCAGCAGCTTCCATAATAGCATCTGCAGCGAAGCCCGGTGGTACAAAAATGATGGATACATTGGCGCCGGTTGCTTGTACGGCATCATTTACCGTATTAAAAACCGGACGATCCAGGTGCTTGGTGCCGCCTTTCCCCGGCGTAACGCCGCCTACTACCTGCGTGCCATACTCTATCATCTGTGTGGCATGGAATGTGCCTTCTGTACCGGTGAAACCCTGTACAATCACTTTGCTGTTCTTATTAACTAAAACACTCATCGCGCTTGGTTTATGTGTTTGTAATGTTATTGGCAAAAATAACCCCCTAATCCCATATTCCCAATCAATAATTTACTGATTGTGGTCGTCTTCACGTTTTTTTAATGTCGGTCGTCATGTTTTGGGGACTTTTTAGTCCTTCTTCAGTTTATTCCGCCAGTCCTTTTCCTGGAACATCTCCATCTGCCTCATCTCCTTTGCATCACGCAGGAAGTCCGATGCAAAAATAAAGTCGTTCAACTTCTCATCCTTACTGAAAATGATGTCTTTATTACTACCTTCCCACTGTTTCCTGCCCTGGTACATATACACAATATGGTCACCACTCTCCATCACCGTATTCATATCGTGTGTATTTATGACCGTGGTCATGTTGAATTCATGCGTAATTTCCTTAATCAGCTTATCGATCAGCAAAGAAGTTTGCGGATCCAGGCCCGAGTTCGGCTCATCGCAAAATAAGTATTTGGGATTCAAAACGATAGCACGTGCAATACCGACCCTTTTCTTCATACCACCACTGATCTCTGCCGGGAATTTCTTAGCAGCGTCCTTTAGCTGTACCCTCTCCAGGCACTCCATCACACGGGCTTTCTTCTCTTTTACAGAGCTTTTGGAGAACATATCGAGCGGGAACATCACGTTCTGCTCTACGGTCATACTATCAAATAGTGCAGAACCCTGAAAAAGCATTCCAATCTGGCGGCGCACATTCTTCCGTTCCTGTTCAGGCATATTGGTAAAGTCCTGTCCATCGTACAGGATCTTCCCCCCGTCTATTTCCATCAGCCCGACCATGCACTTCATCATTACCGTCTTGCCACTACCACTGGAGCCAATGATTAGGTTCACCTTGCCCGTCTCCATGACCGCCGACACATCTGGCAGGATCACCTTTTCTCCGAATGCTTTCTTTATATTAACTAATTCGATCATGTACGCTATATTAATTTTGCAGCAGTATCGCAGCCAGTATGTAGTCCATAAATAAAATCAATACACAGGTCACTACCACAGCACGGGTACTTGCCTTACCTATTTCAAGCGCACCGCCCTGCACATTATACCCGTAGTAGGATGGTACACTGGCTATAATGAAGGCAAATACGAATGACTTGAAGAGTGCAAAGAAGATGTTATAAGGCTTCCATTCCTGTCTCAACCCCTGCCAGAACTGGTCTGCAGAGAGAATCCCCCCCATTTCACCTGCCTTGAGGCCACCCCAGATCCCGAGGAAACCGGCGATACAGATGAGACAGGGAATCATGATCAGGGAAGCAAGGATCTTAGGCATAATGAGGTATCCACGGGTGTTGATCCCCATGATCTCCTGCGCATCAATCTGTTCAGATACACGCATATTACCCAGCTCAGATGCTATTTTGGAACCTACTACACCTGCCAGTACGATACAGGTCAACGTAGGGGCAAACTCCAGGATAATTGTGTCTCTTACTACCTGTGCTATTGTAGCTTTGGGGATGATCGGGCTTACCAGCTGGTAAGCAATCTGTACGGTGGTTACAGCTCCCATAAAGAGAGAGATGATGAATACGATACCTAATGAACCGATACCTATATCCACACACTGCCGCATGAACTCTTTCCAATACATCTTCATGTTTTCCGGGCGGGAAAACATTCCTTTTAGCATTAGCAGGTAGCTTCCGAAATGATGAAAGAATCTAAATTCCATAACGGGCCAAAGATAGTGTATCCATTTAAATAAAAATTAAATCATTAACGACTGAGAAAACAGCGAAAAAACCGCTTCCGTCTTCGGCAGAAGCGGTTTTTTCAGCAAAATATCTTTCCTTCCCGGCGATCCTCTTTATTACGGATGAAGGAAGCATCTTCGTTCCCTGCCGGTAATCGTATGACCGGCGGCTGGCTGAAGCGCCCCCTCCTGCCGGCACGCTATTGCCGGTCGCATCCCAGTCTGCTATTTCAAACTTTTTACCAGTAACCGTTTTAAACTCCGTTCAATGATCTCCCCCATTGTCTTACACCTTGCAAACACCGGATCATCATAGTACTGTGCCAGTTCCTCTCCCAGCTGCGTGATCTTTTCAGGAAACGAGACCTTATCTGTCATAATCACATCCCGCAGGTCCTTGATCCTGTGCCTGTGCGCCTTGATCCTACGGGCGATCAGCGACCGCTCTTCCTGCTGGTACTGCTTTACCACCTCCGCATTCAAATGCTTGATAGCCAGATCCACGAATACCCTGTTCTCTTTAAAGTACTGCGGCATATACAAAGTCCGCTTTCCTTCGTAAAACTGCTGGTCAAAATCAATCGCCCTGATCCGGAACTGCACATCATCAAAATCCGGGGTGATGTCAAATACAAAATTGTACGACCGCATATCCCCCAGCAAACGCACAAAACACCGTTCATTGAACTTCACAAACTCCTTGGCTATACGCTTGGGGTTGAACTCCGGCCGCTGCAAATAATGCGCTATGAACTGGTCGCCCGGTACCCCGGCAATATGCTCCTCTACCAGGGTATTACCATCTACAATGTAACTCATCCAGTAAGGAGACAAAATATGTTCCAGCTCAAGACCATAAATGCGTGATGCATCTGCTGTCTTAATATAAAAATAATCGTAAACTTCGTTGTAAGTGTTGACAATCCTGATCCTGAAAGGATGCGAATTTCCAAATGTGCAGTAATCGATCCGCTCTACCTGCAAATGTTCTTCGGCAGCCTGGTCACCACCCGCCTTGAGTATAGAGTAGATCCTTTTCAGTCCCGCCTTCAGCGGACCATACATACTATCAGGATAAAATACAGATTCCCATAAGGTATCATTTCCTTCTTTGTCATACACAGGAATGGAGGAATCATAGTAACGGAGCTCCTGGTAAGATATCGGCAATCGAATCTCCCGCTCGTACAATTTGAGGTACCCGCGAAATGCAGGATTCAGTGGAAAGAAGGTCTTTTTCCGGGAGATGTGCTGCATGCTTTTTTCTATAAAGATACTGATCTCTGCCCGTGGACCGTATGCGTCACTCATTTAGTATTCCAAAACCAGCCGGGGCCATCTTTTAAAATACTACATGACGCCATCCACCAACAGAGATCAGTAAATTATATTATTTGCAACACTTATGCTGCGCTTCTACCACAGCAATATTCACCATGTTCACTATCTGTCTTACAGTACTGCCCAACTGCAGGATATGCACCGGTTTCTTGATACCCAGCAGGATAGGTCCGATAGCATCAAACCCGGCTACTTCCTGCAACAGGTTGTAGGCTACGTTGCCCGCAGTGAGGTTAGGGAAGATCAGGGTGTTCACTTCCTGGTCTATCAGCTCACTGAACGGATAGCTATCCCGCAGGATCTCCTTGTTAAACGCCATCGCAGCCTGGATTTCACCATCTACGATCAGTGATGGTTCTCTCATCTTCACGATCTCTCTTGCTTTAGCTACCAGCTGCGCCTCAGGGGTCGGACTGGAACCAAAGTTGGAATAAGATACCATAGCAATGCGCGGTGTGATATTGAATTGTCTTACTTCCTCGGCTACCAGCAGCGTGATTTCGGCCAGCTCTTCGGCAGTAGGATTAAAGTTCACCGTAGTATCTGCCAGGAACAGCGGACCACGCTTGGTATTGATGATATACATACCTGCCACGCGCTTTACATTAGGTGCTGTACCTATCACATGTAATGCAGGGCGGATCGTATCAGGATAGTTACGTGTCAGACCAGAGATCAGCGCATCCGCTTCACCTGTTTCCACCATCATACAACCAAAATAGTTACGCTCACGCATGACTTTCTTCGCTTCGTACAGGTTAAATCCTTTACGCTGGCGTTTCTGGAAGAACAATTCTCCATACTGGTGACGTTTCTCTGTCATCTCATCGCTCTTAGGATCGATGATCACCGTATCTTCCAGTTCGATACCATTTTCTGCTGCCAGGTTCCTGATCCGTTGTTCATTACCCAGCAGGATCGGATAGGCAATACCTTCATCTCTCACCACCTGTGATGCTTTCAGTACCTTCAGGTTGTCTGCTTCTGCAAACACCACTTTACGCGGATCCTGACGAGCTTTGGTACCAATCACGCGGAAGAGCTGGTTATCCAGTCCGAGACGCTTATTCAGTACAGTCGTATATTCCTCCCAGTTGGTGATCGGCTGCTGGGCAACACCGCTTTCCATCGCTGCTTTTGCCACCGCCGGTGCTACATGACTGAGCAGGCGTGGGTCCAGTGGTTTTGGAATGATATAACGGGGACCGAAATAGATATTCTTTTCGTTGTAAGCCAGGTTCACGATATCAGGTACCGGTTCCTTGGCCAGTTCTGCCAGCGCATTGACCGCAGCGAGTTTCATAGCCTCATTGATCTGCGTAGCACGTACATCCAGTGCACCACGGAAAATGTATGGGAAACCCAATACGTTATTTACCTGGTTAGGATGATCGGAACGACCTGTTGCCATGATCACATCAGGGCGTGAAGCGATTGCCAGGTCGTAGGCGATTTCCGGATCAGGATTTGCCATTGCAAATACCACCGGGTTGCTGGCCATAGACTTGATCATCTCGGGAGTTACCACATTCCCTACAGATAAACCGACAAATACATCGGCCCCGTTCAGGGCTTCTGCCAGGGTTGTTACTTTAGAGGTAGTGGCAAACTGCCTGTGCAGATCAGATAACCCTTCACGGGAAGTGTTGATCACACCATCCTTGTCAAACATCACGATGTTCTCCTTGCTCGCCCCCAGCGCTACGTACAGTTTTACGCAGGCCATCGCGGCTGCACCGGCACCGTTGAAAACGATCTTCACCTTCGTGATATCCTTCTTTACCAGGTCCATCGCATTCAACAGGGCTGCACTGGAAATGATCGCTGTACCATGCTGGTCATCATGCATGATAGGGATCTTCAGTTCTTTTTTCAGGCGATCTTCGATCTCAAAACACTCCGGACTCTTGATGTCTTCCAGGTTAATACCCCCGAATGTAGGTTCCATGGCTTTCACCACGTTTACAAATTCATCTACATTCTTGGTATTCAATTCAATATCAAACACATCAATATCTGCGAATATCTTGAACAATACCGCCTTTCCTTCCATCACAGGCTTACCGGCTTCAGGCCCGATATCACCCAGACCAAGTACCGCGGTGCCATTGCTGATTACCGCTACCAGGTTGCCCTTGGCCGTGTATTTATAAACATTTTCTACGTCTTTGTGAATTTCTTTGCAAGGCTCTGCTACTCCGGGAGAATAAGCGAGGGATAGGTCCCATTGCGTTTTGGTGTTTTTAGTAGGTATTACTTCGATTTTTCCAGGCCGGCCTAAAGCATGATAGTCTAAAGCATCCTGCTTGTTCTGTTTCTTTGCCATAATTCAATAAGAGATTGTTCTTGGGCGTGCAATATACAAAGTATTGAAAGAAAGGATGCCGTAATATGTCAGTATTATATGTAATGATGACACTTTTAACAGTACGATTATACCGGTTGGTATATTAAATGACTGAATGGGGATTGAATGATACGATTGTGCAATTTATACAACATTCAATCGCCGCAAAAGAGGCCGTGCGCAGGCCCTGGTGACCCTTAGCCTGGTTAATGGCTGGTCGGTAGCGCTTCTTCGGAGATATCCCGCAGATAACCCGCAGATAACCCGCCTATAAGCCGCCCATAACCCGCATCTATAAAGAGGCGGGATATTTGCGGGATATCCCCGGAATAAACGCCGGACACCAGGCCTACCCGGTACTTTTCACCGTGAAGCGGGGAGGTCTGGCCGTCATAAATAAAATATTTACTTATTTTTACCACGTATTAATTTGCCTGAATAACATGATACAACGCATTCAAAGTCTTTACCTTCTGTTAGCTGCCGGGGCTGCTGTAGGAACATGGTTCCTGGATATTTTCAAAGTGACCCTGAGTGATGATCAGGTTCCTAAATATTTCAATGCCCAGTCTAATTTTATGGTGTTTGTTGTCTACATGCTGATTGTAGCACTTTCCGTGTTCTGTATTTTCCTTTTCAAAAACCGGAAACTGCAATTCAGGCTGACTGTATTGGATATTTTCCTGGCGCTGGCAGCGATTGCTTTGCAGTACTTTAAAGTGCAGGATTTTGTGAATGCATTTCAGCAGGCAGGCAAGACCATTGCATCGTCTACATACCTGCCGGGGGCATTTTTGCCAGTGCTGATCCTGATCTTCCTGATCATGGCAGCCAGGGGGATATATAAGGATGAGAAGCTGATTAAGTCTCTCGATAGACTGAGATAACATCCCGGTCCACTGAGATCAAATAAAAAAGCCTGTATCTTACTTCGATACAGGCTTTTTATTTGAAAATGGTTTTCGTTCCCATAAGGGAATCCCGCCATTCAGGAATGCTTTATTGTTTACCTGGTGATTCAGGTATCATTTTTTTCATCTGAGAGCATTACTTTTTTGATCATCCATTCGTTTCCGATTATAAGTACTGTCCTGTGTAGCTTTCTTTCACGTTTTTGAGTCCATCCGGCAAGCCTGCGTACAGCAGCTGGCCCCCACCGGCGCCGCCTTCAGGCCCCAGGTCTATTACCCAGTCAGCACTTTTGATGACGTCGGTATTGTGCTCTATGACCAATACGGAATGACCCTGGTCAATCAGTGCATTGAAGGAACCCAACAGTTTCTTAATGTCGTGGAAGTGCAGGCCGGTAGTCGGTTCATCGAATATAAAGAGGATGTGGCCCTGTGCCTTGCCCTTACCCAGGAAGGAAGCCAGCTTTACACGCTGAGCCTCACCACCACTCAGGGTATCGCTGCTCTGTCCCAGTTTTACATAGCCTAACCCCACATCGCTGAGCGGGCGGATCTTGTTCACTACATCCTTCTCATCTTTGAAGAAATCCAATGCCTCATCTACGCCCATTTCCAGGACATCGTAGATGTTCTTACCCTTGTAGGTTACTTCCAGTACTTCATCTTTGAATTTGCGTCCACCACAGCTTTCGCATTGCAGGTGTACGTCTGCCAGGAACTGCATTTCCACTATTACCTCTCCTTCACCTTTACATGCATCGCAACGCCCGCCATCTACGTTGAAAGAGAAATGCTTGGGCTGAAAACCACGCATTTTGCTCAATGGCTGACGGGAGAAGAGGTCACGGATCTCATCGTATGCTTTGATATAAGTAACAGGGTTGGAACGGGAGGATTTACCGATCGGGTTCTGGTCAATCATTTCAATCTGGGTAATGTCGTCCAGTGCACCTTTCAGTGCACGATGCTGGCCTACCTTTTCTGCAAATTCACCTTTCAGTTTCATGAGGGCCGGGTACAGGATCTGCTTTACCAGTGTTGTCTTACCGGAACCACTCACCCCGCTCACTACACACAATACTTCCAGCGGGAAATCCACATCGATGTTCTTCAGGTTGTTTTGCCTGCAGCCTTCCAGGGTGATGGATTTCTTCCACTTACGTGTACGTGCGGGTGGTTGTATAGACAGCTGACCGCTCAGGTATTTTCCGGTCAGGCTTTTTGTATCTTTTAAAATGCTTGGATAGTCGCCTGCAAAGATCACTTCTCCACCCAGGTGGCTGGCCAGTGGTCCCATGTCTATGATATAGTCGGCCTGTTCCATCATCTGCTCATCATGTTCTACCACGACTACGGTATTGCCGAGGTCACGCAGCTCCTTGAGTACACGGATCAGGCGGTGGGTATCCCGGGCATGGAGGCCAATGCTGGGTTCATCGAGGATGTACATGGAGTTGGTCAGGTTACTACCCAGGGAGCGGGTCAGCTGTATACGCTGGCTTTCTCCACCACTGAGCGTATTCGCTACACGGTTCAGGGTCAGGTAACCAAGTCCTACGTCCAGCAGTGTTTTAACACGGTGGTGAATTTCCAGCAGGATGCGTTTACCTACCTGTTGGTCGTATTCATTGAGTTGCAGTTGTTCGAACCAGCCATACAGGTTTTCGACCGGCATTTCTACCAGCTGGGCGATGTTGCAGCCATTTATTTTGATGTACAGCGCTTCCTTGCGGAGACGCCCTCCTCCACATTCCGGGCAGATAGTACGGCCGCGGTAGCGGGATTGCAGTACACGATATTGTACTTTGTACAGGTTCTGCTCCACCATTTTGAAGAACTCATTGAGCCCATAGAAGTGCTCATTACCCGTCCAGAGCAGGTTGTATTGCTCTTCCGTCAGGTCGGTAACAGGTTTATGAATAGGGAAGTTGAACTTGCGGGCAGCTTTGATGAGGGCTTCCTTGTATTCACCCATCTTTTCACCTCTCCAGGGAGCGATAGCGCCTTCGAATACACTCAGGCGTTTGTCGGGAATGACCAGGTCGGCATCGATTCCCAGTGTTTGTCCAAAGCCTTCACACACGGGACATGCACCATATGGATTGTTGAAGGAGAAGAGGTTGGGTACAGGTTCTTCGAATTGCAGTCCATCCAGTTCAAAACGATTGGAGAAGTGCTGTATGTCGCTGCCATCAATCTCTACAAGACAGTCGCCCTCGCTTTCGTAAAAGGCTGTCTGCACAGAATCTGCAATACGGTGCAGGTCATCTTCTTCAAAGTCCTTTGCAACCAGGCGGTCTATGAGGAGGTAAGTTTCTTTGGGCAGCGCCGGTTTTTTCTCTTCCAGCAATTCTTCGATGCGCAGCAGTTTTCCGCCCTCTTTGTCTTTGCCATAGAGGCGGGAGAAGCCTTTCTGCATCAGGATCTGCAGTTCTTCTTTCACATCTCTTTTTGCATGGCGGCGGAAGTTGACGAGGATCTGGATCCTGGTGCCCGCAGGACGGGTTTTAATATAGTCGGTGACGTCACTTACTTCATGCTTCTTTACCAGTTCACCTGAAACAGGCGAATAGGTTTTGCCGATACGGGCAAAGAGAAGGCGGAGATAGTCGTAGAGCTCTGTCATGGAACCAACGGTAGAACGCGGGGTACGGGTAATCACCTTTTGTTCAATGGCGATGGCCGGACAGATACCTTTTATATAGTCTACATCTGGTTTATTCATGCGCATGAGGAACTGGCGGGCATATGCGGAAAGACTTTCTGCATAGCGGCGCTGGCCTTCAGCGTAGAGGGTATCCATGGTCAGGGAGGATTTGCCTGAACCAGATACGCCGGTAACGACTACGAGTTTGTTGCGGGGAATGCCTACACTAACGTTTTTGAGGTTGTGAACCCTCGCTCCTTTTATATATATCTGATCCTGCGTACTGATAGGGGCATCGTCAGCGATAATTTCCGGTTTCTTTGATTTTGTAGCCATATTCCAGCGAGTTGTTATTTTGCCAAAAATTTTAGCATTACGAAGGTAAGGGATTTGGGACAAATGATAAATCTTCAGTTCGTTAGTGCCCTGTTGTCGTTAATTTATCACCCCGATTGCGTGCCTGTAAAGGTCGTCAAAGGCTGACTGTGAAGGGGTTTTCCAATGGTCTTTGTCCATTGCTGCAGGGATGTCTGCACCGGCGGGGAACGGAAAAAATAAGAGATTATTTTTCTTTTTGTAACAGAAATTCATTTTTCTACCTGATACTCAATATTAATTCTGTCAATCGTGCCAAATCACTGCTATCAGGGGGTTGTTTTATTCAACTTTAACATTATATTTGCATAGAACCAAGATCGTGAGAATTGGTCGCCAATAACTATCACTCTTAAAACTTCCTATTATAGCATAAACTCTACACTATTTTACCTACAACAGACTTGAATAAGTCGGTTTCTTTATTATAAACCCGCTATTGTAGACGTTTATGCAAATAATGTACAAACTCAGCGACGAGCAATTAATTACCCTGTTCAAAAAGGGTCATGCCTCTGCATTGGAAGAACTGGTGCAAAGACATAAAGACAAGCTCTATACCTCCATCTTTTTATTAGTCAAGGATTCCTTCCTGGCTGAAGATATTTTTCAGGACACTTTCATTAAGATCATCGATACAATCCGGGCAGAACGTTACACAGAAAAAGGTAAGTTCCTCCCCTGGGCCATGCGTATTGCACACAACCTGTGTGTGGATTACTTCCGTAAAATCAAGCGGACGCCGATCATCAAAACCAGCGACGATAAGGACATCTTCAACGTACTGAGCTTTAGCGAGAGCAGTGCCGAAGAGAAACTGATCACCCGCCAGAGTCATGACCGTGTACGTCGTATGCTGGATATGCTGCCTGAAGAGCAACGGGAGGTGATCATCCTGCGTCATTATGCGGATCTTAGTTTTAAAGAAATCGCCGATCTCACGCAGGTGAGTATTAATACTGCATTGGGCCGTATGCGTTATGGCCTGATAAATCTCCGGAAGATGATGACGGAGAAACAAATATGTTTGTAATCCTTTTTTGCTTGCCATCAACGGGCGACCGGTTTTTATGATCGATCGCCCGTTCTTATTGCCATCAGGGCATTGCCCGGCGGGTGTGCATGCACCAGGTGGCGCCTGTGAAAGCGACGAATGGGTTAGTCCCGAAGGCGTTTCCATCCATCCTACATATTTTCAAAGATCATAGCGGCTCCCTGTCCTACCCCCACACACATGGTGGTCAAACCGTATTTCACGCCCTGCCTGTGTTTCATTTCATGCCCCAGGGTGCCTACTATCCTTGCACCTGTACATCCCAGGGGATGTCCCATCGCAATCGATCCTCCATTCACATTGATCTTCGACTGATCCAGTCCTAAGTCCTGTATACAAGCCAAAGCCTGTACAGCAAAGGCTTCATTCAGTTCTATCAGGTCCAGCTGGTGTGCAGTGATCCCTGCCCTTTTCAGGGCTTTCTCAGTAGCCGGCACGGGGCCGATTCCCATGATAGCCGGGTCTACACCCGCTACTGCCATAGATTTCACCTGCATCAAAGGGGTCAGGTTATACTGCTTCAATGCCCGCTCAGAAACTATCAATACCAGTGCGGCACCATCATTGATCCCTGCACTGTTCCCTGCCGTTACACTACCATCTTTGGCAAAAGCAGGCCGCAACCCTGCCAGTTTTTCCATAGACGTTTCACGGGGGTGTTCATCCTGACTGATCACCACCTGTTCCTGTTTATTGGGAGTAATCGGTACGGGGATAATCTCTCTTGGCCAGATACCGGCATCCAGTGCGGCTTTGTATTTTACCTGGCTAAGTAGTGCAAATTCATCCTGGGCTTCCCGGGAAATCTTCCAGCGGTTAGCAATATTTTCCGCTGTTTCGCCCATAGAATAAGGATGGTACATCTCTGCCAGCTTCCTGTTGGTAAAGCGCCAGCCTATGGTAGAATCCACAATTTCTGTTTTACGGCTGTAGGCAGCTTCTGGTTTAGGCATTACCAGCGGCGCCCGGGTCATACTTTCGACCCCACCAGCCAGATACACATCCCCTTCACCGCACATAATGGCCCTGGCGGCGTCCATTACAGCCTGCATGCCGGAGGCACAGAGCCTGTTGACGGTATTGCCGGCTACAGATACCGGCAATCCTGCCAGCAAAGCTGCCATCCGGGCCACATCCCGGTTATCTTCACCTGCCTGGTTGGTAGCCCCGGCTATCACATCTTCAATGCTGGCGGGGTCCACGGCAGGATTTCTTTCCATGATCGATCTGATAAGGAGGGCCAGCATATCGTCAGGCCTGATAGTGCTCAAAACCCCGCCATAGCGGCCGATTGGGGTACGCACTGCGTCTACTATATAAGCAGCTTGCATTGCTTGAAGGATTGCTTTGGTTAATAAAAGGTTGTAAATGTAGGGGATTTTTGGAGGATTAAATTTACGTACCTTTGTACATTAATACCGACTGCCGTAAGGCAGACATTATCTCAAATAAAGGGTCAGGAATGAAATCGGGCAAAACGAATATCCGGCAGCTGAGTCTGCCGGAGTTACAGGAATACTTCGGGTCTATAGGGGAAAAGCCCTTCCGGGCCAAACAGGTGTATGAGTGGCTGTGGCTCAAACATGCAACCAGTTTTGACGGCATGACCAATCTCTCCAGAGAGCTACGCGCCAAACTGGAAGAATACTTCACTTTACCTGCCGTACAGGTGGACACCACCCAACATAGCAACGACGGCACCATCAAAAGTCGCTTCAAATTACATGACGGTCACCTTGTAGAAGGCGTGCTGATACCTACTGACACCAGGCAAACTGCCTGCGTATCTTCACAGGTGGGATGCAGCCTGAGCTGTAAATTCTGTGCTACCGGGTACATGGATCGTAAGCGCAACCTCGAATTTGACGAGATCTTTGATGAGGTAGCCCTGCTAAACGACCAGGCGATGGGGGCTTATGGTAAAAAACTGAGCAATATCGTATTTATGGGCATGGGCGAGCCCCTGCTGAACTATAAAAACGTACTGGCAAGTATCGAGCGCATTACCAGTCCGGATGGATTGGGGATGTCTCCCAAGCGAATTACGGTATCTACCGCAGGCGTAGCCAAAATGATCCGGCAATTGGGTGATGATAAGGTGAAATTCAACCTTGCCCTGTCCCTGCATGCAGCGAACGATGAGAAGCGCAGCCAGATCATGCCTATCAACGAGACGAATAACCTCAAAGTACTGATAGAGGCGCTTAACTACTTCTACAAACAAACACAGAACCAGATCTCATTTGAATATATACTGTTCAAAGACTTCAACGACTCCCTGAAGGATGCCGATGAACTGATCCGCATCTACAGACAGGTGCCGGCCGATCTGGTGAACATCATAGAATACAATCCCATCTCCAATGCCCGCTTCCAGAAACCGGAAGAAGAAGTGGCAGATGCTTTTATGGAATACCTGGGTAAACACCGGGTCAATGCCCGTCTCCGCCGCAGCCGTGGTAAAGATATTGATGCGGCTTGTGGTCAGCTGGCAAATAAAGGCTGATCTCCTCTTCTAACATTTAAAAAACGAAACTGACAGATGAAGAAAAATACACCTGCTAAAAAAGGATTCGCTCCTTTTAAGGAAAATAAGAACAGGGCAAAGGGAGATGATTCCCGCCCCGCAAAACGTACTGCTGGCGGACGTCCGCCACGCAAAGACAATGATAGTGAAGGATTCCGTCCACGCAAAGATGATGGAGAAGGTTTCCGTGGCCGGAAGAATGATGGCGAAGGATTCCGTGGCAGGAAGAGTGATGGTGAAGGTTTCCGTGGCCGTAAAAGCGAGGATGGTGAAGGTTTCCGCCCGCGTAAAACCGACGGTGAAGGATTCCGTGGCCGTAAAAGTGAGGATGGTGAAAGTTTCCGCCCGCGTAAAACCGACGGTGAAGGATTCCGTGGCCGTAAAAGTGAGGATGGTGAAGGTTTCCGCCCGCGTAAAACCGACGGTGAAGGATTCCGTGGCCGTAAAAGTGAGGATGGTGAAGGTTTCCGCCCGCGTAAAACCGAACGTCGCCCTGCCGGCAAAGATGAAAACGGCGATCCACTGCCGGCATTCAAAAAGAAAGAACAGACTGACGGCGAGGACGCTACCCGCCGTACCAGAATAAAACCAGCACAGAAAACGGCGAATGGCAGAACGCCATTCAAACCCGGCGCGAAGCGTGACCGTGATGACAGTGCCTTTCATGGTACTGAACGCAGTGGTAAAAAAGGTAAAGACGAACGCGAAACGCCAAGTGGCTTTAACCGTAAAAAATATTTCGACAGCACGAACGAACGTTTCGCGGCCAAACAGGATCGTAAAACTGCTGCCAGGAAAGCCCGCAAAGGCGATTCAGCCGGTGGTTTCAGCAAGAAAGGCGACAGAGATGAAAACACCGTTTCCATCGAAGGTGAAATGCCGCTGAACAAGTACATCGCCCATTGTGGCCTGTGCTCCCGTCGTAAGGCTGTTGACTATGTAAAAGAAGGTAAGATCACCGTAAATGGTACAGTTATTACTGAACCTGCATTTAAAGTAACCAGGAAAGACGAAGTAACCATCCTTGGTAAAAAGATGCACATCCAGAAAAACCTGGTGTACATCCTCCTGAACAAACCCAAAGGCTACATCACCACTACTGACGATCCTGAGGGACGTAAAACAGTGATGGAACTGATCCAGGATGCTACCGAAGAAGAGCGGGTATACCCTGTAGGCCGCCTGGACCGCAATACATCTGGCCTGCTGTTGCTGACCAACGATGGAGAACTGGCACAGAAACTCTCCCACCCTAAGCATAACATCCGCAAGATCTATCATGTAGGGCTGAACAAACCATTGACCAAGGCACACTTCGAGCAGATCCTTGCAGGGGTGACACTGGAAGACGGGGTTGCTCACGTAGATGTACTGGGATATGTGGATAATGCAGACAAAACCCAGATCGGTATTGAGATTCACAGTGGTAAAAACCGTATTGTTCGCCGCATTTTCGAACACCTGGAGTACGAGGTAGAGAAACTGGATCGGGTGACCTATGCAGGATTGACCAAAAAGAATATCAACAGGGGCCATTGGCGCTACCTGACAGAGAAAGAAATTATCCTGCTTAAGCACTTCAAATAATTGAACGGAGGCGATGGGCTTCTTTTCAGCCCGTCAGCACTCCCTATTTGAATGAAATTTATCCCGCTTAAGCAATTGAACAAACTATGCGCATTAACGAACTGATTATAAAAGAAACGCCGGACTATGTAGTGCTCAACAAACCGGCAGGCGTGCTTACCATTCCGGACAGGCACGACAACCAGCTGTCCTCTATTCAGGGGCTGCTGAAAAAGCACTATGGTAATATCTTTACCGTACACAGACTGGATAAGGACACCAGTGGGGTGATCCTCTTTGCTAAAAACGAGGCCGCTCATAAGTATTATTCCCAGGCATTCGAAGGCAGAAACGTACAGAAGTTCTACCTGGGACTGGTGAATGGTCAGCTGATACCAGCCACCGGCACCATCGAAGAAGCCATTGCAGAGCACCCGATTACAAAGGGTAAAATGGTGACCAACAAGAAAGGAAAACATGCCCATACTGATTACGAAGTACTGGAAGCATTTGGCCTCTACAGCCTTGTGAAACTCCAGATCCATACCGGTCGTACGCACCAGATCCGTGTTCACATGAAACACATAGGCCATCCGATTGCGGTGGATGAGATGTATGGTACGAATACCCCTGTATTGCTGTCTGCTATCAAAAAGTCGTATAAGCTGGGTAAGCATGATGTAGAAGAACGCCCATTGCTGAGCAGGTTAGCATTACATTCATTCCAGCTGCATTTTACGGATCAGCAGGGAGAAAAACAGGTAGTAGAGGCGCCACTGGCAAAGGATATTCAGGCGGTGGTGACACAGCTGCGTAAGAATAGCAGCGGGTATGTGCCAAAACTGATTTTATAAGTATTTTGATTTTAAAATATTGAGGCTGCTCTGATAAGGGCGGCCTTTTTTATTTGTTGATGTATAGCAGTGGATTGGAGGAATATACAGCGAATTTCATCGGGCCGGAAATTGCAGGGAACTTATCAGGCACACCGTAAAGAATGATCATGGTCGATATGACCGGGCTTTGAAGCCTTCTTATTAACCGAAGCGAGTGTAAGGATGTAAACGATTGATCTTCAGGAGCATAAAAAAAACGGGGAAAAATCCCCGTTTCGTAAAAATCAAAAACCAACCATTAAAAATTCTTATCAATAAAAACCTGTCCCACAGCGTGGGCAGGTTTTAAAAGTTGCTTATTTACCAGTCTGCCTTATTTATTTGGCTGAGGTGTTGTTCTCAGATAAGGCTTGATGATCTTGTGGCCTTTCGGGAAACGCGCAGGAATATCCTCGGTTTTCACAGCGGCTGTTACGATCACATCTTCACCATCCTGCCAGTTTGCCGGGGTAGCTACCTGGTAGTTAGCCGTCAGCTGCAGGGAGTCAATTACGCGCAATACTTCATGGAAGTTTCTTCCTGTAGAAGCCGGGTAAGTGATGATGAGTTTTACCTTTTTGTCGGGCCCGATGATAAACAGGGATCTGACAGTGAAGGTTTCAGAAGCATTTGGGTGGATCATATCGTACAGGTCAGACACTTTTCTGTCTTCGTCTGCGATGATAGGGAACTCCACTTTGGTGTTCTGGGTTTCATTTATATCGTTGATCCAGCCGAGATGTTTATCTACAGGATCAACGCTGAGTGCAAGCACTTTAACGTTACGTTTGGCGAATTCATCTTTCAACGCCGCTGTTCTACCTAATTCGGTAGTACATACCGGGGTGTAATCCGCAGGGTGAGAGAATAATACTCCCCAGCTATCACCCAGGAACTCATAAAAATCAATATCTCCTATCGATGTCTTTGCCTGAAAGTTTGGTGCTATATCTCCGAGTCTTAAGCTCATATCTTACTCTTTTTTACGGTTACGCTTTCAAAAATAGTTATTTCCTACAAATATTATAGACTTTGCTGTTAAATTTTTGAAAATAAAGCTGTGCGGAACTTTTTACAGGATAGACGGTAGATTCTGGAAAGTGGTGATCGGGTAGATCAGAATGTGTAGGGGCTTGCTGTTGGCTGTTTTTCAGGGATGCTGAAGAGGTTGGAGAAGAAATGGAAGTAACCGGGAAGCATTGGCAATGTGGTGGACGCTGAAGAGGCCGGAGAAGAGTTGGAAGTACCCGGGGAAGCATTGGCAATGTGGTGGACGCTGAAGAGGTCGGAGAAGAGCTGGAAGTACCCGGGGAAGCATCGGCAATGTAGTGGACGCTGAAGAGATCGGAGAAGAAATGGAAGTAACCGGGGAAGCATCGGCAATGTGGTGGACGCTGAAGAGGCCGGAGAAGAGTTGAAAGTACCCGGAGGATTTCTGGCCAACATCGCGAGGGTGCTGAAGAGGCCGGAACTTTCCTGCTCGCACTACACCGTGATTTTTAGGGAAATGCACCCCGGAAACTGCAAAAATGTGCCCGGCCATATCTAACTGCAAAAATCCCTGCCTGGAAACAGGCAGGGCTGAGGTCATAACAAACAACTGAGAACAAAGGTATTAGGGATAACACGCTTGAACGTTTGCAACAAAAATCATAGGGGCGGGATTCGGGTTTTTCGAGGATAGTTTGAATAAGCTTATATCGTCCTTTCTTTCCAGGCATAATAGGCAAGGGTAAACTTCATATCATCTGCCAGATCCGCTTTCTGACGGGCGCCATCCTCGTCGAAATCCAGTTCCAGATAGCCCAGATACAGCTCATAACTCATGTACAACATGTCAAGGCACTGTCCTATCTTCTTTTCATACTGGTTATTCTTAACGGGGATGGCCGGGGTTACCTGCTCAATATAATAGCATTCACCGTCAGTATATTCAACCCACGTACCCTGATCACGAAAACCAGGTCGGGTTAACAAAAAATTCATATTGTCAAACACAACAGCACTGCCCAGTTCTGCCTCCAGGTCGATTATTTCCGGTATCTGCTGCATATCTTCCAGCTTCTTCACAATTGTCATCTGCACAGCATCATTCCTGTCCTGCACGTAGCGCAACATGGTATTGAGCACTTCGTAAGTAGTCACAAAGTCGCAACGGGTCCAGTTATCACCCTGCTGCAAATACCCCCATATAGTGATATAGTTTGAATCATCCAAGATGATCTGTCCTACTGATATAGCGGGGTATGTATTTACTGAAGACGTTGTTTTTAACTGTTTCATATACATCTTGTGTTATTGACAATACAAAAGTAGCAGCACTACGCGCAGAGGATTTGCGTACCGATAAAATCAATTTCATTAATTTTAGCACCTAAATAATTTTGCATGCCGAAGAATAAGGATGCTGTTTCTCGTTATCGCTGGATCGATGAGCGGTTGCGAAATAAACGTCTGAAAAAACCCACCCTCGATGATCTTATAGAGTTTGTCTCCCGAAAAATGGACAAAAGCATTTCCGTCCGTACCATACAAAAGGATATACAGGATATGCGCCATGATCCGGAATTGAATTACCATGCCCCTATTGTATATGACAGGGCGAGTGGTACGTATGCATATGAAGATGAGACCTACTCTATCAATAACATTCCTATCGAGGAAGCCGACCTGGAAGGCCTGGAGATTGCCATTGGCATACTCGAACAGTTTCGCAGCCTGCCTGTAATTGAGCAGTTTGAAGATGCGATCCTGAAAATTGCTGCAAGCCTGAAACAAAACCGTGAAGTATTAGAGCACAAAGGGCTTATCCGTTTTTCGCGTGCTACCCAATATAAAGGGGCATCTCATATCCCTTCGATTGTAGATGCTATTAAAAACCTGGATGTGATCAGGATCTCGTACCAGAGCTTTGACCGCAACGAACCAAAGGAGCATTGGGTAGAGCCTTATCACGTGCGGGAATATCAATCCCGTTTCTACCTGGTGGGTAAAAGCCAGAAAGCAAAAGGCGGCACACTGCTCACTTTTGCGCTGGATCGCATCCTTGACCTGTGGCCGACTGACAAGAAATTTGATGAGAAGAATTTTGATGACGCCAGCTATTTTCAACATGCCATCGGGGTGACTGTACCACAGGGTGAACCGGAAAAAGTAATCCTTTCCTTTACGCCTCACCAGGGTAAATACATTAAGACACAGGCTATCCATCCTTCACAACAGGTTGAATCAGATACCGAAGAAGAATGCCGGGTGTCTATCAATGTTGTGATCAATCATGAACTCACCATGCTGCTGCTGAGTTATGGCGCGAATGTAAAGGTTATACAGCCAGCCCCACTCGCAGAGAAAATTGCAGCAGAAGCAAAGGCAATGTTAGAACGTTATTAAATTAAAACCATGGCACAAAACTTCCAGCTTTCCGGCAATATCATAGACATTCCTGCACAACGTATCTATCCTGGTACGATACAGGTAACTGATGGAAAGATCAGCAGTATCAGCGAAGATCAGGGCACTTATCAGCAGTATATTTTACCCGGATTTGTAGATGCACATGTACATGTTGAAAGCGCTATGCTTACACCTTCTGAATTTGCGAGACTGGCTGTAGTGCATGGTACGGTTGCAACGGTATCTGACCCGCACGAGATAGCGAATGTACTGGGTGTGCAAGGTGTGAAGTACATGCTGGAGAATGGGAAGACAGTGCCTTTCAAATTCTGTTTTGGTGCGCCATCCTGTGTGCCGGCTACAATATTTGAAACGGCAGGTGCGACAGTGACTGTAAAAGATGTTGAAGAATTGCTGGCATTGCCTGAGGTGTTATATCTCACGGAGATGATGAACTTTCCGGGTGTGCTGCACCACGATCCGGATGTATTGGCAAAGATTGCAGCTGCCCAAAAAGTGAATAAGCCTGTAGATGGCCATGCACCAGGGCTGAGAGGAGACGCAGCCAGGCAATATATTGATGCAGGCATCAGTACAGATCATGAATGTTTTACTGCAGAAGAAGCATTGGATAAGCTGCAGTATGGAATGAAAATTCTCATCAGGGAAGGAAGCGCGGCAAGGAACTTTGAAGCATTGGTTGGATTGCTGCATGCACATTCAGCACGCATGATGTTTTGCAGCGATGATAAACACCCGGACAACCTGGTGGAAGGGCATATCAATGTGCTGGTAAGGAGAGCGTTGGCGCATGGTATAGATCTCTTCAAAGTATTGCAGGCAGCGTGTATTAATCCGGTGGAGCACTATAAAATTCCAGCGGGATTATTGAGAGTAGGTGATCCGGCAGATTTCATTGTAACGAATGATATTCAGCAATTCGATATCCAGGCGACTTATATAAATGGAACATTGGTGGCGAAAGACGGTCAAACGCTGATTACTGCACCGGTGGCACCGGTGATCAACAATTTTGATTGTAATCCTGTATCAGTTGATGATCTGCGTATAGTAGCGGATGGCAGTACTGCGACTGTAAAGGTGATAGAAGCACTGGATGGTCAGCTGATCACAAATACATTGGTAGAAGAGTTGCCAGTGGTGAATGGCGCATTGTATAGTGATGTAGAGAAGGATGTATTGAAGCTGGTAGTAGTGAACAGGTATCATCCGGCACCGATTGCGCTGGCCTTCATCAGGCGATTTGGATTTAAGCGTGGGGCCATCGCGTCTTCTGTGGCACATGATAGTCATAATATTATTGCAGTGGGTGTAGACGATGAGAGTATTGTACAGGCAATCAATGCGGTGATAGCAACAAAGGGAGGTGTGAGTGTGGTGGATAATGGGGAAGCCAGGGTGTTACCTCTGCCGGTGGCCGGGTTGATGAGCAACCTGGATGGGTATGCAGTGGCGGAACAGTATAGCCAGTTGGATAAAGCGGCAAAGGGATTAGGCAGTGAGCTGGGGGCACCGTTTATGACGTTGTCATTTATGGCACTGCTGGTAATACCGCATCTGAAGCTGAGCGATAAAGGATTATTTGATGGAGATGCATTTAAATTTACGGATGTTATCACTGGGTGATAACATCCGTAAATTTACTTTTAGTTGCTCCAGAGTGCTCCACCTACACTATCTCTATCTGCGCCGGTTACCGAAGCGAATGCATTCGTTTCCTGCCTCCAGCGTAACGCACCTAATAACGCAATCATTAATGCAGTTCTGAACGTCAGCGTCCGGGCATCCGGTTGTGTTACGTTCATTCCCAATTCTTTTATAGCTGCTACCAGGAAGCTGTTATGCGCACCACCACCTGTAAGCAGTATCTCTCCTCCTTCTCCACCTATTTGCTTTATTGCATTTGCTACCTGTGCAGCGATATGTTTTGTGTAAGTATTCAGTTTACCCTGTGTAGACAACTGGTGTCCCTGTATCATTGGCAGGACGGTAGTAGTTCCGAATTTATTTGTCAGCGTCTTCGGGTAAGGCTGTGCATAATAAGCCAATCCATTCAGTGCATCCAGCAACTTCTCGTCAGTCACCCCACCGGCGGCCAGTTTTCCATCCTCATCATACGCACGACCCAATGTCTCTGCCAGGCTATCCAGCACGTAATTGCAGGGGCAAATATCAAAGGCTACCAGTTCTCCCTCTTTCTGTGCAGAAATAGTCGCATTCTCGCCCAGGTTGACCCGGTAAGCTGCATTGGGGAACAACAGCTGTTCCGCTACCGGTAGTAGTGGTGCTCCTTTGCCGCCCAGTGCAATATCCATTGCCCGCAGGTCACTGATCACAGACAAGCCGGTTACTGCTGTGATAGCCGCCCCATCTCCCAATTGTGCCGTCATCTTCTGAGAAGGCATGTGAAATACGGTATGACCATGTGTCGTCACAAAATGTACCTGGTGATCAAATCCATGCGTTGCAATAAAGTCCTTTACTGCATGCCCGATATAATGTCCGTATTCACTATGTAGCAGAAAATAATCTCTTGCAGGCAGATTGGCCGCATTTGATAATTTTTCTTTCCAGTCTTCTGTATATGCCTTACGCTCAGCGCCTTTGATCTCGTAACTCCACTTGCCCCTCACCTCTGTCAAAGCGACAAACACCAGGTCCAGCCCATCGAGAGAGCTGCCTGAAGTAACTCCTATTACATTGTATACCATGCCCTAAAATTTGTGCAAATCTATACGATATTTTTTTCCCGGGGATTATGGAATCAATACCATGACCAGCATCATGTACCGGAATAAACCATTTGACTATGCTAAAATACCTATTCCTGTTGCTGGCAGGGCTGATTTCTTTTAACACGCAGGCCCAGCGTAAACTGACCGGAATTGTCACCGATACCGATACTCACCAACCCATGGCCGGTGTCACGGTGAAAGTAAAAGGCGCTACCACCGGCTGCACGACCGACACCGCAGGGAAATATGAACTGCTGCTACCATCAGGAGATCAAACACTGGTATTTAGTATGATTGGTTACAATACAAAAGAATTACCGCTCTTCAGAAAAACACTGGAACTTAATAAGTCTGCATCTTACAATATCGAACTGCAAGCAAGCCAGCAGCAGTTAGACGAGGTAATCATTATGGGCTACACTATCTCTAAAAGATATGCTGCCACCGGCTGCGTTTCAACCATAAAAAGCGAGGATATCGAAGAATATGCTCCCATATCGGGCAACCGTTTCATGAACGTGGAAGCACACCCACTCAGCACTTTTGCTGCCGATGTAGACAGGGCGTCTTACTCCAATGTACGCCGGTTTCTCGATGACGACAAGCTCCCTCCCGCCGATGCGGTCAGAGTGGAAGAATTGATCAACTACTTTGACTACCAATACAAGCCGCCTACTGGTAATGATCCGGTAGCCATTTATACAGATATGATCAGGTGCCCCTGGGAACCGCGTCATCAGCTGGTAAGGATTGGTGTAAAAGCGATGGAAGTTTCCAACGAAAAACTCCCGCCTGCCAACCTGGTCTTTCTTATTGACGTGTCGGGTTCTATGGATAACCCCAACAAGCTGCCACTTGTCATCCAGTCGCTGAAGGCCCTGACACAGCAACTTCGGCCTATTGATCACGTAGCCATTGTGGTATACGCAGGTGCAGCGGGACTTGTATTACCGTCTACACCCGGTAGTGAAAAGATCACCATCATGGATGCACTGGACAAGCTGGAAGCTGGCGGCTCTACTGCCGGCGGTGACGGCATACAACTGGCCTACAACACAGCTGCCGCTAATTTTCTTAAAGAGGGGAACAACCGTGTGATACTGGCTACCGATGGCGACTTCAATGTCGGTATTTCCAGTGAACAGGGCCTGGAAGAACTTATTTCGAAAGAGAAAGAAAAAGGCATTTTTCTCACCGTATTGGGCTTTGGTATGGGTAACCTGAAGGATAATAAACTGGAAACGCTGGCCGACAAGGGAAATGGTAACTATGCCTACATTGATACTTACGAAGAAGCCCGCCGCACACTGGTAACAACATTTGGGGGCACCCTTTATACCGTGGCCAAAGATGTAAAACTACAGGTTGAATTTAACCCCCATTTTATAGGTGCTTATCGCCTGATCGGGTACGAAAACAGGTTAATAAAAACTGAAGACTTTAACGATGATAAAAAGGATGGTGGTGAAATGGGGGCAGGCCACACTGTGACTGCTTTGTACGAGTTAGCTCCTCCTGAGGATGATCACCTGCCCTATTCCCTGAAAATGGACCAGTCAGACAGGATGATGACTTACTGGAACGAAGACGCGCTGACAGTGAACCTGCGATACAAAAAGCCCCAGTCCAACAGTAGCAGGGTGTTTTCAAAAAGTATGCGCTGGAATGTGACAAACATGAGCAGGGTACCGGACGACTTTAAAATGGCCACTGCTGTCGCCGCTTTCGGCATGTTGCTGCGCAACTCCGAATACAAGGGCAACGCAACCTATGCCCAGGTAATATCCCTGGCAGAGAGCGCCAGGGGCGCAGATAAAGATGGTTACCGGGCGGCATTTATTCAACTGGTCAAAAAAGCCCAGTTACTGGATCATGGAACGCCGGCTTATTCCAATGTCATGGCAGGTAATGACGAAAATTAGCCGGCCTTTCGTCCTGCTGTTAACCAAAATATTGTACTGAAAGGGGGACTTTTTTTAAGCTCGAAAGTGCGCCTGATACCTATCGGGGCCGATGATTTTCCATCGGCCCCTTCTTTTAGCAAGCAAATGATTTTCCTTCATAACTCCCCCGCTACCTTCTTTTTTGGATTGAAAAAAGTGGTAATTTGCAGCCATGATAGTAAATCTGAGTAGTACCAATTCATTAGTAGGAGAATGGCTGAGTGAGATCAGGAGCATGGAAATTCAAACTGATAGAATGCGTTTCAGAAGGAATATGGAACGGGTGGGTGAAGTCGCTGCCTACGAGATCAGCAAAACATTGGAATACGAGGAAAGGGAAGTGCAAACTCCTTTGGGAATTGCCAATTGTCGTGTACTGAAACAACAGCCCGTGCTGGCTACCATCCTGAGAGCAGGTTTAGCACTGCACCAGGGTTTGGTTCATTACTTTGACAAAGCCGACCATGCATTTATATCGGCCTACCGTAAACACAATCATGACGGATCGTTCGACATCAACCTGGAATACGTGTCCAGCCCCGTAATCGAAGACCAGGTAGTGATCATTTCAGATCCTATGCTGGCTACAGGTGCATCGCTGGTTAAAACGATCGAACACCTGCAGAACATTGGTACACCTAAGCATATTCACCTGGTAGTCGCAATTGCGTGCACAGTGGGTATCGAATATGTACAACGACATGCGAACAATAACCTGACTATATGGGCCGGAGATATTGACGATGAGCTCACCGCCAAGGGATACATTGTACCTGGACTGGGTGATGCAGGTGACCTCGCATTCGGAAATAAGCTACAAAACTAATTTCTTACTAAAAATAGTAAAAGGAGAATGACCGGATCTCCGAAAACAGGTCCGGTCAGCATTGATTCAAACGGCTCCAGGAAAGAATTCCGGGCTTTTTGTCCGGACGTGCAGCAATACAGCCAAACTCAGTAACTACCACGTTCGACCGGGTAGTTTTCAAGGGAAAAATAAAGTTAATAAACCAATAATTCTGAACCTTTTAGAGGTTTCTCAGCGTTAAAGTTATATAATTTTAATTTGAGATATGACGAGCTTTGCGTACCTTCACATGTAGGCACGAGAAACCCTATACATAAGTATTGCTCTATGAAAAAAGTGTTGCTGTTTTTAACGATCACCCTTTATCTGATGAACCCCGCCAGGGCGCAGGATCCCCATTTTACGCAGTTTTTCGCATCACCTATGACGCTGAATCCTGCAATGACGGGTCTGTTTTCTGGCGACTACAGAGTATCCGGTAACTACCGTGAACAATGGCGAAGCATATCTACTCCTTTCACTACAGGTACTGCGGCAATAGACTTTGGCATTCTCAAGAATGTTATTTCTTACACTGATATCTGGGGTGTAGGTCTGATGGCTATGTATGACAGGACTGGCGGTGGCGCACTCACCTCTACCTACCTGAGCTTTAGTACCGCCTATCACAAAGGTCTGGATCCGGAAGGGAACCATACCCTGGCTGTAGGTGTACAGGCCACATATGTATCCAAACGCCTGGATCAAAGCAAACTGGTATTCGAAAATCAGATCGACAACAATGGTTATAACCCATCTATACCCAGTGGCGAAACCATTGCTAACCCGAACATCTCTTATCTGGATCCTAACATCGGTATCCTGTATAACGGTCTGGTCGGTGAATCTTCCAATATTTACGCAGGTGTCTCCTTATACCATATCACACAGCCAACTGAAACGTTCATGCAACAGAACAACAACAGGCTGACATCACGCGTAACTGTTCATGGAGGTGGTTCATTCCCTGTAAACGGTACGAACCGTATTCACGCATCTGCCCTGTACATGAAACAGAGTACTGCGAGTGAGTTCACCTTTGGTGGCGCGTATGGTTTTGACCTGAGCGGCGGTATGGAAGAAAATCCAACTGTATTCTACCTGGGTAGCTGGTACCGTCTGAAAGATGCGATCAACCCATATGTAGGTATGGAAATCGGTGGTTTCACCGTTGGTCTGACTTACGATATGAACGTATCTACCCTGAAACCTGCTTCTAACTACCGCGGTGGTCTGGAGCTGTCAGTGATCTACATCCATAGAAGGAATGATAGTAACAAGTACAAAACGATGTGTCCAAGATTCTAAGTCTGACATAAACCAATATAAAGAGACCTGCCTGGTGTAAACGGGCAGGTTTTTTCTTTTCAGGCAAGGTCCGCTTCATCACTATTTTCAGGGATTTTATCCCAAAAAGCTCCGCTATTTCCCGCTGGGCCTATTTTTTCAAGGTTTTTACGGTGATTTTTAGTTATTTACAATCCGATCAATGCGAAAAATGTTATAACTAATTCAAAAACTCGAGCATTTTGTTTTCATTCAGAGAAGTACTGGCGGCCGTACAGGCTTATGGGAAAGCACATCAGTTTATCATGCAGCACAAGTTATGGAAATGGATACTGATACCAGGTATCGTGTACTGCATACTCTTCATGACGGGAATCTATTTTGTTTGGGGATATTCGGGGGACTTCGTGGAATATCTTTTTAGCCTGCTTCCGGTAAAAGTCTGGATCCAGGATCTCGAAAGCAGCTGGATCAGTTTTTTCTTTATCCTGCTTGGCCTCTCCATTCGTATCATGATCCTGCTACTTTATTTTTCTTACTACAAATACCTCTTCCTGATACTCGGGTCTCCGCTCTTTTCGTACTTGTCGGAAAAAACAGAAGCACTCATGGAGAGGAAAGAATTTCCTTTCAGCTGGCAGCAATTTCTGAAAGATATGGTCCGGGGCATCCGTATGTCATTGCGCAATAGTCTGAACCAGACCCTGTGTGTGATTGCCCTGATCATCCTGTCGTTTATACCGGTAGTTGGCTGGATCACGCCACTGTTTGCCTTCTTTATTGAAGCGTATTTCTATGGTTTTTCGATGGTAGATTACAGCTGTGAAAGACACCGGCTCAACACGAAACAAAGTATTCAATTTATACGCGCGCACAGAGGTATTGCCCTCGGCAATGGTATGGTGTTTTATTTAATGATGTTCATACCTGTGTTAGGATGGATCATGGCTCCTTCCTACGCGGTAATTGCTGCAACTATTCACTTATCTGATAAACGCCTGTTACATGGAGCAACCTGGTAAAGTATACCTGATCCCGACAGTGCTGAGCCCCGACGCTTTGCACACTATTCCGTCTTATATTACGGCGGCTGTTCAAAAGATCAGTGTATTCTTTGTGGAGAATGAACGTACCGCCAGAAGGTACCTTAAAGCACTGGATAGAAGTATTAATATCGATAACCTGCAGATCCTGCTCATGCAGGGGGCCAATGGCATCCAGCTTTCCGATACCGAACAGGCGAAGAAATTCCTGCTGGAAGGAAAGGACATCGGTATTATGAGTGAAGCGGGTTGTCCTGCCATTGCAGATCCCGGACACCGCATTGTACTGGCTGCACATAGTGTCGATGCCCCTGTTATACCCATGGTAGGGCCCAATTCGATGTTGATGGCTTTGATCGCATCAGGCATGAATGGGCAGAACTTCCAGTTTGTAGGCTACCTGCCGGTAAAACCAGGTGAACGTGTAAAAGCGATTAAAGAACTGGAAGTGGAATCGACCAGGAAACACCAGACACAGATGTTCATCGAAACTCCTTACCGCAATAATCATTTATTGAGAGATATCCTGGCTACCTGTAAGGATACTACACTGGTATGTGTGGCCGCGGATATTACCGGGCCGGAGGAATTTATTAAAACAAAGACTGTCAAAGAATGGAAGCAGCAACTGCCTGAGTTGCACAAGCGACCGGCGATTTTCCTGCTACTGGCACAATAAAATAAAGCGGCTTGAGTCTCGTACAATACTGAACTCAAGCCGCTTATATTTAAGCACCTGTCTAACCTTCCCGGTTCCCTGAAAGATAATACAGGTCCCTTTTATCCGGTTATCTGATGCAAACAGGTATTCTTCTTATAAAATTCTCCCGGGGCGTTTGACGGGTTTTACATCTTCTTTCCAACACAGCCTGGAACTGCCCTCATGCTTACACCTGCTAATAAACGGGATCTTTAACAGATATCACACTATCCACGATAAAATTGCTGAATCCACGCCAGGGCAAAGCCCCAAGGTATTCCTTGTAATGCAGCTCCACAAACTTACCACTACTCCGCATCAACTGTTCCGCCACTCTGTCGCTGGTCACTGAAAAACGAAATTCATTGGATTGCAGGGCACCCGGCTGTCTGGAGCGATAGCCACTCTGTATCAGTCTGCCTTCATAAGTCTTGAAGACATACCCTTTCTCTACAAAATAGTTTAGCTCACCGGCTTTTACGCCACGGCCAAACACGAAATAATACCTGTATCCTGCTACACCCGCTATCAGCAACACCACCACTGCAATTACAGTAAAAAGGAACCTGCCCATAGTATGTTTTTTTGTTAAAGTCCGTATTGATCTATCATGTACAATAAACCAGCCATGCTGAATGCACCCAGTTCCAGTTCACGTTTGTTCACAGCAGAGAATACATCGTTCGCCGCATGGTGCAGGTCGAAATATCTTTGTGAATCCGGTAGCAGTTCCCCCATTGGGATGCCCATTGCCTCTGCTATCTGGCCAACATCTACACCACCGCCTACTTCTGTAAAATCAGTCACTTCATAAGGACGGAATAAAGGTGCCCAGGACTGGATCTTTGCTCTCTTTTCCGCGGGCATGGTAAATGCAAATCCACGGGGGGTAAATCCACCTGCATCACTCTCTAATGCGAAGATATGCTGTTCGTTTTTCGCTTTGGCTACTTCTGCATATTTTTTCCCACCGCGCGTACCGTTTTCTTCGTTAGCGAATAATACCACTCTCAGGGTGTGCTTAGGACGAATACCCAACGCCTTGAACGTTCTCAGTATCTCAATTGCCTGTACACAACCGGTGCCATCGTCATGCGCACCTTCGTTTACATCCCATGAATCCAGGTGGCCGCCTACGGTGATGATCTGTTCAGGATGTTCACTACCTCTCAGTTCAGCGATCACATTGTGACCAATGGTGTCAGGCAGCATCCTGGCATTGGTGCGGAGGTACACTTTCATGTCCTTATCATTTTTCAGCCGGTTGCTCAGCAGGTCTGCATGCTCCAGGCCAATGGCTACAGCCGGAATCTTTGGATAGGCTTCGTCGTAACTCATTGCGCCGGTATGGGGGTAGTTGTTGGCACCATGTGACATAGAGCGTACAATCACCGCAACAGCGCCATATTTAGCCGCAGCGCTGGCACCATGCCCCCTGTATTTCACGGCATCACCATATGCTTCGAAAGTGTGGATGAAGGTGGGATTAAAATGATAGTTATAAAACACGATCTTTCCTTTTACCTGGTCCTTCTTTGCATCCAGGTCTTCGAAAGAACTGACTTCTACAACAGGGGCAGTAACGCCGGCAGGACCGCTGCCTACAGAGTTACCAAGGGCCAGTACAGCCAGTGGCGGAATAAAATCGCGGCGACGGCTGATGATACGTGCTTCTTCTTTGGCACCCCTTACCCAGTGAGGCACCATACATTCCTGCAGGTAAACGGTATCAGCACCGGCTTCTTTCAGGGTCTCTACCCCCCATTTCTCGGCTTTGACCATGCCAGGGGAACCTGCCAGGCGGCCACCTACCTCAGTAGTCAATACTTTCAGGTTGGCATATGCCTTACTGTTGGTCAGGATTTCATTGGCAATACGGCGGAACGCCAGAGAATTATCCTCTTTCTGTTGTGCTAGCGCCGGCAATGTGCAGCTAAGCAATACCGGCAAAATGTATCTTCTCATAGACATATATACACAGTCAATTTAAGGGCTAAAACTAATCATTACTACCTGTTAATTCAAAATTAACATGGATAGGTGGTGATGGAGGAACCCTACCGGGCAGTGTTTGGTCAAAGCCTTCCTCACAGCCATATATAACGCACAGCTGCGGCTGCCGGCAATGGAAATTTACCCCCGGATGACTCCATTACGTATAGATAAGCGGTGGTGTAAATGAAGGAAATTCCCCTTTTTGGACGCCTGCAACCACCGTTAATCCCAAATTCCCGATATGTCATGCTAAAATGTTATAATTTTGTGTACCTGTAATAATGTAAGCCGTGTTCTGCAAGAAGCGATCTGCATTCGGTGTTATCCATTCTAAAAAAATAAACATGCGTATAGGAATAGTATGTTACCCTACTTATGGGGGTAGTGGCGTACTGGCAACGGAACTTGGAAAAGCCCTGGCGGATAAGGGGCATATGGTACATTTTATCACGTATCAGCAACCTGTAAGATTGAATGCCTTCCATGCCAATATATATTATCATGAGGTGCAGGTACCGACCTACCCTCTTTTTGACTTCCCTCCTTATGAATCAGCATTGAGTAGTACGATGGTGGATGTTATTCTCAACCAGCAGCTGGATCTGCTGCATGTGCATTATGCTATTCCCCATGCGTCTACTGCTTACCTCGCTAAGCAGATCGTAAGTAAGACTGGCAGAATTGTGCCATTTATCACCACCCTGCATGGTACGGATATCACCCTGGTAGGTAAGGATAAGACTTATGCCCCTGTAGTCACTTTCTCTATTAATGAGTCTGATGCTATTACGGCGGTTTCTAATAACCTGAGAGAGGAAACCTATAAGTCCTTCCAGATCGAAAAAGACATTGAAGTTATTTACAATTTTGTTGATACTGAGCGGTTTAAGCGCAGAGAGGCGGAACTGAAACACTTCAGGGATGCCATTGCACCCAATGGAGAGAAGGTGTTACTGCATGTGTCGAACTTCCGTAAGGTGAAGAGAGTGCCGGATGTGATCAAGGTGTTTGCCCAGGTAAGGGAACAGGTACCGGCTAAGTTGCTGTTGGTAGGTGATGGTCCGGACAGACCGACCATTGAGTGTATGTGCAGGGAGATGGGACTGTGCAGTGATGTAAGATTTGTAGGGAAGCAGGAGCAGCTGGAAGATGTAATGTCTATTTCTGATTTATTCCTTTTGCCTTCGGATTATGAGAGTTTTGGTCTGGCGGCGCTGGAAGCGATGGCAGCAGAGGTACCGGTGATATCTTCCAATGCCGGTGGATTACCAGAGGTAAATATACATGGAGAGACAGGCTATTTGAGCCCGGTGGGTGATGTGAATAGTATGGCGAAGCATGCGATAGAGTTGCTGACGGATGAGCAGAAGCTGGCGAGGGTAAGAAAGGGCGCTTTGGAGCAGGCGCAGCGTTTTCACATCAATAATGTGATCCCGCAATATGAGGCGTTGTATGAAGAGGTGATCAATAAGACATTGGTTTTAAGATAAAGTAAAAAGGGTGAAAAGCTAAGCTCTTCACCCTTTTTAGAAATTGAGAAGGCGCGCTGAAACAGCGCGCCTTCTCAATTTTGATATAATTGTTTTCTTTTAGCTTCGTTGCGGATCTTATTTTCTACGGATCCAGGATTCAGGGTTTTGTCTGACAACCCCTTTATAGATCTGCAACTCTACTTCCCCGAGATTTTCGAGTTCATTTGTGCCTGCTGTACCGATCACCTGTCCTGTTGTCACTTTATCACCAGACTTGACGTTGACAGATTGCAGCCTTGCATAGTTGGTAAAGTACTGACCATGCCGGATAATCACCAGAGAACCTCCGCCGGGTATCACCGCTACCTTTCTCACCTCTCCGGTAAAGATTGCTTTCACGGGTGCGCCTTTGGCGGTACCAATGATCACGCCGTCATTCTCTACTGTGATCCTTTCCATTACGGCGTGTTGCTGGCGGCCGAAGTGTCCTATCACATTGCCGGATGCTACCGGCCATGGTAATTTTCCCCTGTTATTTTCAAAGCTCTCAGACAATGCCAGTGCTTCCGGTGTTGCTTCCAGCACGTTCTCTGTACGTACGGGCTTATCTTCTACCGGGGCTGGCGGCGGAGTTTTCACCACTTCGGGTTTAGGTTCCGGAGCCGCTGGTTTAGGTGTAGCAGGTTCATTCTTAGCCGTATTATTTTCCGCTGCCTTATTGGCGGCCGCTGCTGCGGCGGCCGCAGCGGCGGCTTTACGGGCAGCTTCTTCCCGGCGTTTCTTCTCCTCTGCTGCTTTACGTTTTGCCAGTGCTTCCTCTTCTGCCTTCTTCCTTTCCAGCTCTATCTCACGACGGATTACCGCCTGGATAGCAGCCTGCACTTTCTGTGCATCCTTTTTATTCTTATTGATATCTGCTACCAGTTCTTTTTCCCGTCCTTTCAGATTAGTGAGTACATCATCCTTTTCCTTTTTATCGGCTTCCAGGATGGTACGTTGTTCCTGTTCTGTTTTCAGGGTACCGGAACGTTTCTCTTTCTGCTGACGGAGACTCTCAATCTTCTTGTTCAGCAATACCTGTGTAGACAGGATATTGTCTGCCTGCCGGCGACGATAATCACGATATTGTTTCAGGTATTGATAACGCTTGATGGCGTCGTTGAAAGTCTGTGCAGAGAAGATAAAATTCAGCATGTCGTAAGTGCTGCGGTTCTTATAGGCATATACGACCAGTTGTGCGTATTGTGACTTCAGTGTATCCAGATCTTTCTCCAGGGTCTTGATGTCACGATAGGCGGTATTGATATCTCCGTTGATGAAGTTAATTTCTTCGTTGATACTATTGATGAGGCGAGAACGCAGCGTAATCTTCTCTTTCAGCGCCCGCAGCTGGCTGAGGCTTTCCCTTGTGGATTTTTTGGTTTCCTTCAGGGCCTGATTGGCTTCATCGATTTCCCTCTGCAGCTCTCTTTTCTTATGCTCAAGTTCTTCCCGCGATTGCGTGGGCGCCTGTGCGTGGAGCAAGGCCGGTAATAATCCGATTGCTAATACTAGTGGGAGAAACTTCTTCAGATTCAGCATGATGGTTTTAAAGATAACTGCAAAATGGCAATTTACAAATTTCATGTTCAATACAGCACATCACCCACTATTCCTTTGAATAAGCTGCAGGAATTGTGAATGGGAAGCTGACAGGCTGGTCGAAGTCAACCTTGTTAAAATCCATGTTGATCTTCGTTACACCTTTTGCTTCTACAAAAACGCGGCGACGGGTTGCAAACTTATGTCCACCCATTGTTTTGTATTCACCGTATGTCAGTTCGCAGGAGCGTCCTTTTTCCTTGTCCTTATCCATTACCTTGCTCTGCTGCAATACATAGTCATCTGCAAATACATTGAACAGACTTGTAAATAGGTCGCTTTCACAACTGAACGAGACAACAGCCGGGGTTTTAACTACCTGGAAGATAGAATCTGTGAGGAAGACCGGATTGCCGATAAACATATCCTGGAGTGTCTTGAAGTCGAACGGGATATTGAGGAGATCCTGTGCGTTTTTCATATCGCGCAGGTATACTTTTTTATCCATTTTATTCACAGCCCTGAGGCTATCCGGGGTGATAATGGCACGTGCCACCTCACCAATGATGGGAGCGGATACCGAGATCCAGATAATGCTATCCTTCTTCATACGGATATTGGCCGTCAATTCAGGAGGAGACTTGGTATCTGATTCATAGTCCACCTTCAGTTTAGCTGAAAAGGTGTTGTATTTGATGACGTTGCTGTGGATTTTGTTCAGCAGGTCTTTATTGAATGCAGTTGCTGCTGCGTTGGTGGCGCTATCAGTGACTACTGTATGTTTTGAAGTGTCTGTAACAGGAAAAGACGTACCGGCTATGTGACGGCTATGCCTGCATGAAAACAATCCCGTGCTTACAATACCTAATGCTATAAGTGCTAATGTTTGCTTCATCATGATCTTTTGTTATCCCTTATTCACGTTCTGTTGCCAGTATGTACCGTTTCTCTGCAATTTTGCGGGCAAGGTCTACGGAGTTAGCCCCTTTTTCTTTTGCCAGGCGCCAATATTCCAGGGCTTTGTCCACATCGTGGAGGTTAAAAAGTATATCGCCATAGTGCTCCAGCATACCTGGATTTTCTTTTGCCTGCGGCGATTGCAGGGCTTTTTCCATCCATTGTTTTGCCAGTTCGTATCTGCCCATTCTGAACATTACCCAGGCATATGTATCCATGTAATTGATGCTTGCCGGATCCAGCTCCATTGAACGGCGGGACATCGATTCTGCTTTTGTCAATTGTTCCCCTCTCAGTGACAGGTAATAGCTGTAGTTGTTCAACACCGTGGCATCATTAGGTTTCAGCAACAGAGAACGGTCGTAACTGCTGTCTGAATCTTCGTGCTGCCCTGTAGCGTGGTATGCATCTCCCAGCAGGGAATATACATCTGCCCTCATACTCTTATCTACATTACCGTTTATTAAAGCCTCATTGAGTGCTTCAATGGTTGCCGGATAATTCTGTAGCAAAAAGTTCGCCACCCCTTGAAAATAGTGGCCCATAAATTCCTTTGGGAACCGCTGAGCAACCAGGTTGCTCACTTTCAGCAAGTTAGCCGCATCATCCTTCCGGCTATAGATCCACATTAACTGGTACCATACACTATAACGTGTGGAATCGAGTGCCACAGCTCTTTTGTAATCATAGAGCGCACTATCCAGCATATTTGCCTGCGAGTACATATCTGCCTGTAGCGCGTAAGCTTTTGCTTCATCAGGGTGTGCTTCTATAACTAACTGGGAAAGTATTAATCCTTCCCGGAGTTTAGAGGTATCGGTTCCCTGCATTTGCAGGTAGGGATATACGTATGATACTTTTTCGTCAATGTTGTAGTCAGGGTTGGCAAAAGCGCGGGTAAGGTAGTTCCAGTACTGGGCATGGTCTCCATCCTTTTTGGCGTTGTTTGCCAGTGCGATCAGTGCTCTGGGATTTGCGGAGTCCAGTGCAAGACTGCTTTTGTACAGGGCGATGGCCTCTTCCTTCCGGTCATTGGCATTATAAATGTCTGCCAGCAGCAGGTAATATCTTACTTCGCCGGGGTACTGATTGATCAGTTTGTGAATCTCTTCTGCGGCATCGTCTACCCTATCCAGCTTGAGCAGCAACCTTTCTTTCTGGATGGCCAGTTCTTCCACCAGTCCTACTTTCTTTTCCAGTTCATTGAAAACAGCGAGCGCTGCTTCCGGTTGTTCTGCTTTGGTGAGGAACATCCCTTTGTTGTAGAGATATTCATCATTATCAGGGTATTGAATGGCCAGCTTGCCATATACAGCAGATGCGCTGTCAAATTGCCCCGCCAGGCCAAAAGCATCGGCCAGGGTAATCTGAAACCACTTGTTGGTGGTGTCCATGCCAGCTGCTTTCTTTGCAAAACCCAGTGCATACCCTGGATTGCGCACCTCCATGAACAGTCTTGACAGCTCATAATAAGCGGTAGGATTCGTTCTGATGAGGCGGAGGTAATCGGAGAACTGGGTAATAGCGGTACGGTAGTCGCCTAAGATCTTGGAGCGTTCGGCAGCAAAGAACAAGCTATCGGCACGCTGCTGTAAGATAGTAGGGTCTTTGATATAAACAGTAGTTGCTCTTGTGGTAGCAGGTTTACTGCTTTTGCAGGCACTTAAAAAGCCGACTCCCAACAATAAAAACAGCAACGCCCCTGCAAAACGACTAAAGTCTGGCAAGTGGGTTGCGAATTGTGTGGCAGTTTCATTCTTTTTAAGCGACCTGTGCATATTATGATTTTCCGGTATGTCCAAAGCCGCCGGCACCCCGGTCAGTTTCGGTGAGCAGCGCTACGGCTTCCAGGTTGGCCTGGATATAAGGAGCGATCACCATTTGGGCGATCCTTTCGCCTGGGGCTACTACCTGTGGCTCGTTGGACAAATTGATCAGGATTATTTTAATTTCCCCTCTGTAATCGGCATCTATTGTACCAGGTGTATTCAGGATAGTCAGGCCCTGTTTGAAGGCCAGACCACTGCGGGGTCTAATCTGTGCTTCATAACCACCTGGCAGTTCCATGAACAGACCTGTAGGCACCAGGACCCTTTCGAGGGGTTGCAGGGTGATGGCTGTTTCAAGGTTTGCTCTCAGGTCCATGCCTGCCGCATCGGCAGTGGCATATGAAGGAAGTGGATTCGCAGATTTGTTAATTATTTTGACTGTAATAGCTGCCATTGAACAAAGATATTACTAATTATCTGGTTTTAACGAGTGTAAGGCACTTCCTCCTTCTCCAGCAACACCGTTGCATAGGCAACGACGCCTTCTTCACGGCCTACAAATCCCAGCTTCTCTGTGGTGGTAGCTTTGATAGATACGTCTTCGGTAGTCAGTTTCAGGATGTTGGCGATCACTTCCTGCATCTGGGGTACATAAGGTTTGATCTTAGGTGCCTGCAGGCAGAGTGTGCTATCGATATTGACCACCTGGTAACCTTTCTCGGCCACCAGCTGTTGGGTGCGTTGTAAGAGGATTTTGCTGTCTATACCTTTATAAGCGTTGTCTGTATCCGGGAAGTGAACACCGATATCGCCCAAGCTGGCGGCTCCCAGCATAGCATCGCAAATAGCGTGCAGTAGCACATCGGCATCGCTGTGGCCCAGGGCTCCTTTATGGTGAGGTACCAATATACCTCCCAGCCAAAAATCTCTTCCTTCCGTTAATTGGTGAAAATCAACGCCTAATCCAATTCTCAGTTTTGCCATAGTTGTCGTTAATATAAGTGGTTCTGGGTGCAAATTAAAAATCCCCCGGAAATATCCGAGGGATTTATATATTTTAAAAAAATATTAACTATTTCAATATCAGCTATCTTACCATGTAGCCTCATTATGATCAGCTTTGAAACCAAGGTCAAACACCAGCGAGAAGCGGAGTGTGTTGGACAATGGGTTACGCTGGATACCATTTCCTGAAGGAACCAGGTAAGAGAAGTTCAGCCCGAACATATTGTATTTTACACCGATACCAGCAGTTACATACTTGCGGTTACCTTTGTTTTTGTTTTCATAAAAGTAGCCGGTGCGAACAAAGAACTGGTCGTTGTAGGAATATTCACCACCCGCTGACACGCTTATTTCCTGCAGTTCTTCAGACATACCACCCGGAGCATCGCCAAATGAGGAAAAGATACCGGCAATTACGCTCTTGTTCCTGTAATCACCATTGCTATCTGGTGTAGGCACCAGCAGTTTGTTGATATCCAGGGCAAGCATGATCTTGTTCATCTGGTCCAGGCCAAAGGTGTACGAAGTACCCAGGCCCATGTTGGTAGGGATGAAGTCCTTATTGGTGGCAGAGGATGTATAAGAGATCTTGGTACCGATGTTAGTAAAGGCGGCACCGACATTCCAGGTATTTTTCACCCCGTCGTCCTTTTCAAAATCTTTGGTATAGAACAGGGACAGGTCGGTAGCGAAGGCTGTACCTGGCTTGATCACCTGGCCATTCACATCACCACTGGCGAGATTGGAGTAAATATAGCGGGCTGCGATAGCAACAGAGAAGTTGTCAGACAGCTTACGGGAATAGCCTGCATCCAGGGCATACTCACGAGGGCGGAAATCAGACGTTGGGGTACCGTTAATATCGGTAAAGTTGATAGTACCGAGTGAAAAATAACGCAGTGAACCAGAAACGGTCTGGAACTCATCCAGCTGATAATAACCTGCTAAATTCGCAAGGAATACGTCATTCACCAGTTCTTTCAACCAGGGAGTGTAGGTAACAGAGATGGCTGATCTTGTAGTGGCAAAAGGCAGTTTAGCCTGGTTCCAATAAATAGAGTTCGCATCAGGAGACGTGGCAACACCGACATCACCCATCGCACCGGCCCTTGCATCAGGAGAGATGCGCAGAAACGGCACCGCTGTATTGATGGTGTTGGTACGACCATCAAGCTGGCCGGTGGTAATTTGTGCTGCGGTTGATAAGCTGAGAAACATGCAACAGGTGAAAATTACATTTTTTAGTGTTGCCGTCTTGTTCATGCAGTTATACATGCAATAGTGTTTAGAACGAAATGTAAAAATAATTCCAAATTTAGAATAAATCTTAAACAGGGGCCTGGCTAGGGATTTGCGAATCTAGTCTATTCTTTTGATGCATAGGTCAATGTAAGATCACTTTTCCACCTAAAATCTTCCTGTTGCCATTAGCATTTACCATAATGTTATAGAAATAGATCCCAGGCGGCATCTTGGCTCCGGCATCGTTCCTGCCGTCCCAATTCGCCCCTAGATAACGGCTACCTGCAGCATTTATTGTATGCCGGATAGTTTTTATTTGTTGCCCTGCCAGCGTGAAGATTTTGATGGTTATATCAAGCTCCTCACCCTGCTGATTATGCTCAATCGTAAAGGTTGTCTGGTCATGAAATGGGTTTGGATAGCAACCGGCATTCTGAATGAGTACCTGCGACGACCGGACCACTCTGAACCTTACTATGTAAGTACTGGAATTGTTATAGGTATCCCATACTTTGATTGTTAGTGTATGCCCCCCCTCAGACAATCCATATAGCGGGTAAGTGATTGATCCCGACTGATAACTGTCTGGCGAAGCGGCAAAAAAGTTGTTCAGTATATAATACTGGTTATTATCTCCATCAAGGGTGGCTACTATATCATGCCCAATACCATTTCCCGTAGTATTTATGCCATGAAGGTCGTAAAGCTGTAGGTATAACACCGGGTTTTCACTGGTAATATCTCCGTTGACAAATCCACTGCCATTGAGATAGCCACTAATCGCAGGACCTTGCGTATCCATATCCGTTTCCGTAGCACTGCCTGCAACCTGGAACGCAGTATACATTCCTCCTGCCGTAGTTATGCTATCTGTGCCGAAATAACTGATACTTCCTGCCCCTGTGGTATAATCAATATCCAGCGGGACGATAAAGGTACCGGAAATCTGACCATTTTCTATCGTTTGCTGCCCACTAAATAAAACATGATGCTGCAGGTAAAAACTTGTTTTCGTACTTCCGGCATCATTACCCAGGGTATATTGCGCCGCAGGTTTGTCGTATATAGTGGTGTACATCCTACCCCTGTAATCATTGACTGTATTGCCCTGCGCATCTTCTATATGTGCCTTGAATGTATATTTTCCCATAGCCTTCATCGTGTCGGCTACCTGCCCGTTTGCATCCAACAGCGAATCTGTTACAACATGATATTGTGGGAACGCGAGTGTCAATGCAGGATCTCCCAGGAGCTGGAACTTTCTGTTATTGGGAATATCACTGTAAGTGCTGTAAGTCAGGTTCTTGGCTTCCATCGCAGCAGTACCAAGGGTAGGCATTTTACCATCGATTCCAGGTGTCAGGAGTTTAGTCAGATAGTTGGCGTTCAATACCTTGTTCGATGCTGCAAACACAGCCCTTGTAGTTGTCATCAGTGCGATACCACCTCCGTTCTCCTGTAGCAAAACCTGCTCTCCCAGTGAATTGTAGGCAGGATTATCAAAAGGCGCAAAGTCGCAGGTAGCAGTGATGAACAATGGCAATTTAGTGCTGTTCTTCCAGGAAGAAAGTGAGGAAGCATCCATCACCACTTCTTCTGCCAAGCGGGAATAATTGCCGTGACCTGTGTAATTCCAGATCAGGGTACCTTCATACATATCTTCGGCAATGGCTGTATTCACTGCAGGATAACGACTTCCACCCGCATCAGCTACTTTGGGATAAGCATCCAGGTAAATCTTGTTAATCCTGCCAGCAGGCCAGTTTTGCGCGGTGATGGCACTCATACTTTCTGCATCCTGTAAGTGGAGGTTGTCATCTCCGTCATCTGCTACAAAAGTGATATGCTGTTGCCAGCGGCCGTACCTGGCAGCGTCGTGGTAATTAATAATCTTATTGACTACAATATCTGCTTCAGTCATATTTTTTACCGGCAGGCGCCCCACCCCTGCTACCATTTGATTTGCCATGCCTGCATCGTTGATATCATCTGCATCAGAAAGAAAACCAAAGTAATCATCAGAAGGATAAGCATAAATAGGATCTATCGACACAGCAGATTGCCAGGTAGGCACCAGATTAGTGTTGCCGTTAATACGATATTTATAATCATATGATGCATCACCGAAGAGCAATACATATTGCAGCCCTCCCCTGTCGTACACCATTTTAATAAAGTCACGGATGGCGGTAGGATCAGGACTTCCTGCACCAAATTCTGTAAAGATCTGCGAAACATCTGCTACCTGTACAGACAGTCCGTCGTGCGACGTATGCCAGCTGGCCAGCCGCCGGGCAGCAGCGGACAAAGTATTGGTAGTAATGATCAGCATATTCACGCCGCTGCTACTATGCAGGTCCTGATTAGCGACTGTACCCATATAGGCAGGCGTCAGCAATCCCTGATTTTCGAATGCCACATATTCATGTAGTGAAGCCGATGCACGGGAAAATGATAAGGTGTTGCCATTCAGACTTGTGGTGATCTGTATTGGCGTTATAGGATCTGTGATATCCCATATCCGGGTCGCTGCACTGGCGTTTTGCAACAGAAATTTTGGTGTTTGCCCTATACTTGCGGCATCTCTGAAAAAAAGTGGCGTATGGTTCGTTAACTCTAATGGCATGCGTGCATTCAGGTTGATATAATCCAACCACCCGGTTGCACCACTTGCTCCCGGCGTAAATGTATATGTCACCGGGAAACTGGTCCCTGCAGGAGCCGTTGTAAAAGTGCCTGACGTGGTAGTGGCAAATGCTTCGAATATATTGCCGGTGATAGCACCCAGGCTTAGGGAGCCCGCGGGAGTACCATTGACTGAAATGGTTAAGGTACTCCCGCCGCCGCTGCGTGCACCTACCCTGGTATTGATACTTAATGAGGCTGGTACAAAAGGTAAAGTAAAGGGAATGGTCCTTGTGGACCGGGTGGCACTAAAAACCGGCCCCCACCATTGTTTGCCACTCTGCAGCAGATTCAGGCTATCATTCTCATAATAGTCGTGATAATCAAAATACTGCACAGTGGTGGTAGGTTCCGGGGTCGCAGCATCAGTAATAATGCGCTTCCCACCGCTGCCGACCTGCAGAAAGTAATAGGCGGTATCGCTATAGAGATTGAGTGTATGTGCATAGGTACTTCCCTGGTAACTCCAGCTATGAGGTCCCGGCGCATAAAACAGCAGGTAATCATCTATTGCCATTAAAGCTACTTCCGGAAGATCATCGTACCGGGGGCTGCTGACAGCTTCGGGAAGCATACGGCCACCGGTGCCATACAGGCGAATTGCAGCCGAAGTATTGATACCCATGCTGTTCAGCAGGGTCTTGTCGATTTTATATATTCCTTCCCTGGGAATGGCCAGTTTATACCATGTGCCGGTAGCGAGCACGGAATGATCTGCATGGGGTACTGTACGGCCTGCTGCATACCCTGGCAACAGCCAGGTCACTGTACTTAACAGTATGTAACACAGTCCATAAAATTTCATGCAGGGAATTTGCGCAAACATAATAAAATTACTCTATATTTATTCCCTGAATCGACCAACCAGTAGACGCTGGAAAAGGAAAAATTGCTTACCATATCACAGCATATCCTGAAAACCGTATATTAGTATACTAAAAGGGAAAACCTGGTGAACAAGCATATCGGGGGACGCAGATAATATTAAATTAATACGTATACTATCCCGCTCCTGAAAACACAAAGTATTGATTTAAAGGATTATAAGTAGAACTATAAGGCAAACGCTTACAGATTAATTATTTTTACTATAAAATAAAAAGTGCTAGTTTTGCGTTTACCTAAAATATCAAATAATAAAGTTGAATCGCATGCATAGATTAACCTCTGTCTCATTCCTCTTAGGCGCCAGCGTCATGCTGTCAATGACTGCCTGTAATAAGAATGGCGGCGGGGCCTTCAGTAAAAAGAAGGAGAAATCCACCGCTACCGGCTGGAACTATAACGACCCGAAAATGGGTGGTTTCAGTGTGGCAAAAAATAAAGATCAGCAAACTGGCCCTGGTCTTGTATTCGTACAGGGTGGTACCTTTGCCATGGGTGCGACCGAACAGGACGTAATGGCTGACTGGAATAACATTCCACGTCGTATCACTGTATCATCTTTTTATATTGATGAATCAGAGGTAGCCAACATACACTATCGCGAGTACCTGTATTGGTTGCGTCGCATGTACAATGAGTCTTTCCCTCAGGTAGTTCGTCAGGCATTGCCAGATACCCTGGTATGGCGTAGCGAGCTGGCTTACAACGAGCCACTGGTAGAATACTACTTCCGTCACCCTGCCTACAACGATTATCCGGTAGTAGGTGTGAACTGGAAACAAGCTGTTGACTATTGTAAATGGCGTTCTAACCGTGTGAATGAGAAGTTGCTGATTGAAAAAGGACTGCTGTCTAAAACAGATATGAACAATCAGGCTGATGATAATACTTTCGATACCAAGGCTTACACAGCTGGTCTGTACGAAGGTATTCCCGGCAAGATGTCAAAATCCACCAAGGAACAATTCAGGAACGCGGATGGTTCTCCACGTACTGCACAGTTCGAGGATGGTGTAATGTTACCGAACTACCGTCTCCCAACAGAAGCTGAGTGGGAATATGCAGCACTCGGTTACATCGGCCAGAACCCTGGTCCTTCCAAGAAAGAAGGTAAACGTGGTGAGGAGTTGATCATGAACAAACAGGTTTATTCCTGGGGTACTAACAACAGCGGTTTGAGAGATATCCGCCGTGGTGCATGGCAAGGTCAGTTCCTGGCTAACTTCAAGCGTGGTTCTGGTGATAACATGGGTATGGCCGGTGGTCTGAATGACCGTGCGTCTATCCCTGGTCCGATCACTGCTTACTTCCCGAACACTTTTGGTATCTATAATATGTCTGGTAACGTGAGCGAGTGGGTACTTGACGTGTATCGTCCGCTGAACCCAATCGACGGTGATGACTTCAACTACTTCCGTGGTAACAAGTTCCAGACTACTTATATGAATGGCGAAAATGAGCCTGAAAAGGATAGCCTGGGTCACCTGAAAATGCGTGATGTAACCGATGAGGAAAGTGCTAACCGTCTGAACTACCAGAAAGGTGATGTGATCAACTACCTGGATGGTGATACCTTGTCACAGGTTGAGTATGGTTATGGTGTTACTTCCCTGATCAATGACAAGTCTCACGTAGTGAAGGGTGGTAGCTGGAATGACCGCGCTTATTGGCTGTCTCCGGGTACACGTCGTTACATGCAGGAAGATATGGCGACTAACACTGTTGGTTTCCGTTGTGCAATGGACCGTGTAGGTAGCCCTGAAGGTAATAAGTTTAAGACAGGTAACCTGTTTAAGAAGCAACGTCAGAAGAGATAGTTCTGACTTACAGATAAAATAAAAGAGGCGCGGTTATACAACCGCGCCTCTTTTATTTGGGTGGTACCTGCAAAGAAGCAGGCATCTGAATCCTTATCTTATTTCCAGATCTCCAGGATCTCTTCCGTGTGATTCTTGGTATCCGGTTTAGAAATGATCTTGTCAATCACCCCATTTTCATTGATCAGGAAAGTTGTGCGATGAGTGCCATCATATACTTTACCCATGAATTTTTTCTCGCCCCACACACCATACTGTTCTACAATCTTTCTATCCTCATCCGCCAATAGAGGAAACGGCAGGTCATACTTCTCGGCAAACTTCTGGTGGCTCTTTTCGCCGTCTGTACTCACTCCTACTACCGCATATCCCTTCTTCAGCAGATCAGTATAATTATCACGCAGGTTACAAGCCTGTGCTGTACAACCCGGTGTCATGTCCTTGGGATAGAAATACAGTATTACTTTCTTCCCTTTCAGATCAGACAGGGACACTTTGTTCCCCGACTGATCTACCCCTTTAAATATGGGAGCTTTATCTCCTTCTTTCAAGTTTGTCATCTTGTAAATTTAAATGTGTACACCGATGCATTACCGGCTAAATCTGTAACAGTTAATGTGAGTGTATGGTTGCCCGCAGAGCAATGATTATCGAAATCATATGTCAGCACATTGCTACGCCGGGAGAACATGAGCCACTTGCCGTCCAGTTCTGCACGGTAACTTTTGATGCCGTTTGCATCGCTCATGGCAAAGGACAATTTTGAAGCCTTAGACAGGTTTGCACCGTTTTTTAATCCCCCCAGGAGGGTGATCTTAGGCGCGATTGTATCTACTGCCAGGCGGAAGGTACCAAACTCCCTGAACTTACCAACGTACCAGCCATTGTCGATGGTCGTACCTGTAATGGTCTCGCCCAGTCCCTCTCTTACCATCACGACTTTATTAGCCAGGTTGGCCGGCAAAGGTTTTTCCGGTTTCAGGCGGAGACTAAAGGGAGTATGCACCGGTACGAGAGGAGTATGCAGCCGGTAGGCCGGGAATCCATTCTTACCATCCAGCTCTGCGTAATTGAAACAGATCTTGTCGTAGAGCGCGGTTTCATCCAGGTAAAACTCTACCTGGTTATTTTCAAAGATATTTCTTGACTCAGCATACATCGTATTGGCACAGGAAGATTCCTTATCCGGCTCACCACTCTGCTGCAGGGTAACCTTTACAACGCTGGTATTGCCATAGGCATCCTTTACCTGTAGTTTTACAGGGTGTGGTTTACCATCGGAAACATCCAGTACGCCATCTCCCTGCAGATCTTTGTAGATGCTCAGCTTATTGCCCGGTAGGGTAAATAACAGCTGGATCCATGGACCACCACTCTTTTTGGTCTTGTAGTCCACATGGGCATTGATGTACAGTGACTCATCAAAACCAATATTGTCGATAGTGAAGCTGGTATTAGGCACATCCTCGTCGAACAGTACCACCTGATAGATACCATAGGTGTTGGGGGCAGTAGGACTCATTTTATCCACCGCCGTCAGGCCTAAACCTACGCTGGCTGCTTTTACTTTTACAATTGGCTGGGTAGTCACATATTCACTGCCAACTTTCTTAACAGGCAGTATAACAGGAGACTGGTCGTAGATGCTCCTTTCCATATCGTAAATTGCAATGCGGGATACGACAGGTGCGGTAGCATCTGCTATGTCAAAACCGAATAATAATGGATTCAGGCCATGTTCTGTCTGGGTATTCCTCACTTCAAAGTGCACGTGTGGGCCGGCAGAACCACCGGTATTACCGCTCCATGCAATGAGATCGCCTTTCTTTACGGGGAACTTACCGGCAGGGATCTTCAGATCCTGCACCCAGCTTTCTGCGGAATACTGCTGTTGCTTCACGTATTCTTCCAGTGCAGGGAAGAAACGATTCAGGTGACCATATACGGTGGTATACCCATTCGGGTGGGTAATGTATACCACATTGCCGTAACCAGTGTGCGATACACCGATACGGCTTACGTACCCTTCTGCGGCGGCATGTACCAGCAGGTTTTCCCTTTGCTGGGTTTTGATGTCAAGACCTGCATGGAAGTGATTAGGGCGGAGTTCGCCAAAATTACCTGCCAGTTGGATAGGTATATCCAGTGGATTGCGGAAGTACCCACGAGGATAGTTTTTCTCTGGTAATTGCGCATGCAACAGCTGCGGCAAGAGGATACAAAGTCCAAGGATTCGTTTGATCATGTTACAAAAATAAGGATAAGCATGAAACGAGCACGATTACCTTATATTTGTAATACATGACTCCTGCTTTCAACGGCGATAAAATCAGGCAACTATTGATCCACATAGCCGGCTGCGTTACCTTCCTGGCGCTGCCGATTGTCTTTTCGCCGGATGCCAGCAATCTTTATGATCTGCTCCGGTTCCCCCCGGCCATGAGGGACTTCATTCTATATGTGCTGTTGTTATTGTTCTTTTATTTCAACTATTTCTGGCTCATCCCTACCTTCTACTTTCGCAGAAAGTATGTAAGCTTCTTTGCACTTGCCATTCTTTGTTTCGGGTTGATTGTATTGCTCCCCAATGCACTGATAGCAGGCGATAATGTATTTCATCCACAGCCACCGGGAATGCGGGTGCTCCCGCCCGGCTTCGGTCATTTCGACGACCGTCCTGCACCACAGAAACTTTCTTTACTGATAGACATGGGACACCAGATCTTTCTATTTCTGGCGGTCTTCTTTTTCTCTCTCATCCTGAAGATCCGGGATCGCTGGAAACAGGCGGAACAGGAGAAACTGAATGCTGAACTGTCTTACCTGAAGGCACAGATCAATCCACATTTTCTTTTCAATGTACTCAATAGCATTTACTCGCTGGCTGTTGTAAAATCGGATGAAACACCAACCGCCGTTATTAAACTATCCGGCATGATGCGATATGTGCTGAATGATGCCGGTCATCACCTGGTGCCCCTTTCCAGGGAGATTGATTACATACAGGACTACATTGAATTGCAGCGAATCAGGTTTGGCGCTTCCCTACCCCTGACATTTGTGTTGAATGGCTCGCCTTCCGGCCAGTTGATTGCACCTTTGATCCTCATTTCATTTGTAGAAAATGCTTTTAAATATGGTGTGAATGCATCGGAAGATGCAGCGATTAAGATCGATATCAGCATAGAAGAACAATCCTTACAATTCCATGTATTCAACAAAAAAGTTACCTTCAGTGATATCCCTGCTGCCAGCAGCGGATTGGGGATAGAGAATACAAGGAAACGACTGGAGCTGTTGTATCCCGGCAGGCATACGCTGGATATTGCTGATACCACCGGTCACTTTTCCGTATCACTCTCATTGCAACTCTTATGATCATACAAGCTATAGCCATAGATGATGAATTACCGGCACTTACACTGATCTCGAACTTCTGCGAGCGGATCGATATTGTCCGCCTGCAAAAGACGTTTAACAAACCGGAAGAAGCCTTGCAATACATTTCCCAATCACCTGTAGATCTATTATTCCTAGATATCAATATGCCGGCTATTCCGGGGACTGACCTGTACAAATCTATTACCCGGCAGCCGATGGTAATATTCACGACAGCACATAGTGAGTATGCAGTGGAAGGTTTTAACCTGAATGCGGTAGATTACCTGCTGAAGCCCTTCACTTTTGAGCGCTTTCAACAGGCGGTACAAAAGGCACAGGCACAGCTGCAATACCAGCAAAGCCTGCAAAAGAATGATCAGCAGCAACTGGTATTACGCGTGGATTATGGATTAACAAGAATTGAGCTGAAGGATATATTGTTTATAGAAGGACTGGATGATTATCTGAAAATTCATTTGCATCGTCAACCACCGCTTGTGATTCGTATGACAATGAAAGTGATGTTGGAAAAACTGCCGGCACCTGCTTTTGTAAGGGTACACCGATCGTATATCGTACCATTGTCAAAGATTGACCAGGTCAGGAATAAAACTATACTGATTGGTACGCAGGAAATACCGATTGGCAGCAGTTATGAAGCAAACTTTCACATGCAGTTTAAATAGAAAAAGGCGCATCGGGTGATGCGCCTTTTTCAGTTCATGCAAGCTGTATATCGCTTATTTAGTTTCTCCTATTTTATGAGGCTTAGGATATTTAAATATAATACTTGACAGAATTGGTAATGCAAAGATGCTTACGGTAATAACAGAGGTTGCCCAGTCAGCTTCATGGCTACCCAGGAAGGTGGCAAAAGCATTACCTTCAAAGAAGTGCTCATATACTGCCAGCAGCAATTTGATACCCAGTACACCAATTACGAGGAAGGCAGCCGTTTCCAGGAAAGGATATTTCTCCATCAGTCTTACGAAACCCTGTGCTACAAATCGCATAGCCAGGATACCGATGAAAACACCGGTCCATACCAGTATGATGTTTTTGCTGAATGCAACAGCGGCAAACACGTTATCGAGGGAAAAGGCCAGGTCCATTACTTCCACCACAGCTACAGTTGCCCAGAATGGGCCCATCCAGCCGATCGTATGTTTGTAAAACCAGTTTTGTGTTTTATCTACAGCTTCCGGCTCTTCATTGCTTTCAGCCTGTTTCTTCTTAGCAGCCTTTTCTTTAAAATAGTTAATTGTCAGGTATACCAGGTACAAACCACCTAATGGCTTCAGCCACCAGAACTGAATGAGGTATGCGGCAAATGCCAGGCAGATACCACGGAATACATAAGCACCGATGATACCATATTTTAATGCTCTGTCACGGTCTTTCTGGGGGAGGTCCATTACCATGGTTGCCAGTACTGCAGCGTTATCCACGGACAACAGGCTTTCGATAATGATAAGGTTCCCGATAACTAATAAGGAAGGGATGGGATTATTAATGATCTCCTGGATAAATTCAGTCATGTTGCAAGTCGGTTTAAGTTTCGCTTTTTTAGGTTTGTAAAACTAACTGGTTTCTGCCAGCTGTACAAGTGTTCCAAAAAAATCGCTGACACCTGCGTGGCACCAGCGATCCTTCTGAATAATTATATGATCCGGCTTTTATCTAGCCGGCATAACGGTCTACATATTCCTGCAGGCCTCCGCGCTGGCCGGCACCAACGGCTTCGAAGCGCCACTTGTTCTCTCTCTTGTAGATACGGCCGAACTCTACTGCCGTTTCTATAGAGAAGTCTTCGCCCAGTTCATAGCGCAGGATTTCCTGGTTGGTGTTTGCATCGTAGATCCTGATGAAACTGTTACGTACCTGTCCGAAGTTTTGTTTACGCCCCGCAGCATCGTGGATGGTTACTACCACACACAATTCTTTGATTGCAGGATTGATGACGGAGAGGTCAACTGTCAGGGTCTCATCATCGCCATCACCGGCGCCTGTACGATTATCGCCGGAGTGTTTCACGGCTTTATCCGGCGATTCCAGGTTATTGTAAAATACAAAATATTCATCGGCAGGAATCTTCCTGTTATCTCCCAGCATGAATACAGAAGCATCCAGGTCAAACTCGGCCCCGGAGTGTGATTCATTTACATCCCAGCCCAGTCCGATGGTGAATTTCGGTAATGCCAGGTCTGCTCTTTCACCTTTTTGCAGATTGATTGCCATAGTTGCATTTTATTTTGCATGATCAAAAGCCGCCAGTTGCAATAGCTGATCCAGCGGCTGTTTATCAAAAGTTGTCAATGAGGCCGTCATTCCGGCGTTGGCAGCGCCCTGCACATCTGCCAGCGGATTGTCGCCCAGGTGCCAGATCTGGGTTGGAGACAATGCAGCTCCGTGCAGATACCGGGCTTTTTCCAGTAGTTGTGCAAAGAACCGGGGAGCCGGTTTGGAATGGCCTGATTCATCTGAATATAACTGGAAGGAGAAATAATGTTCCCATCCCAGTTGTTGCATCATTTTGCGCAATGCGGTTCCCTGTATAAAACCGGTATTGCTCAACAGGCTGATCGTACGGCCGGTAGCCCTGATACTATCAAAAAGTGCACCCAGATTATTGTACAACGGAACAGGCGGATAGCGGAACCATAGTTCTTCCAGTGCAGCATAACAACCTGATAGTTGTTTCTCAGAGATGTCCTTTACCTCTCTGCCCAGTTTATGGAGGCATAACAGGTAAATTTCAAAGGTGTGCACGTTCCGGCCTGTCACTTCATTCATATTATTGACCAGCACATCTATCTCCCGCATGGCAGCTTCCACGGCAGCCGGGGAATGCTCGTCCAGCCGGAAATAGTCACGGAAACCTTTCGCCCGCAATTGCTTATATGCAGGATTGGAGCGGATCAATGTCATCCATACGTCCAGGGAGATGTGCCTGATGTTTTCAATCGCGATCAATACACATAATTTTTCAGGATCTCCACAAAGCTATCGTTGGGTTTAGGTTCACCCAGGGCCCTGAATTTCCAGGTACCGTCTTTGCGATATACTTCGGCGAAGATCATACCCTGCATATTATTATACGCTGCATCGCCGGAGAGGCTAAAGCGGGCAATTTCCTTTCCATTTTTGTCTACTGCGCGGATGAAGGCATTTTCTACCATCCCGAAATGCTGGTTGCGCTGGCGTCCCTGATAGATAGTAACCAGGAAAAGGATCCTTTCGTACTTCTGATCGAGGCTATCCAGTTTTACGATGATCTGTTCATCATCTCCTTCGCCTGCGCCGGTCCGGTTATCGCCGGTGAGCCAGATATGGCCGGAGGGGTGTTGCTGGCTGTTGAAGAAGATCACATCGCCCTGGTGGAGGCTGATATTGCGGCCATCGCCTGTCCTGACTGTTTTGCCCAGATCTGCTACTTTACCGTTCTTGTCGAGGAGAAATGCGATTGCATCCAGGTCATATTCTGCTTCTTTGCTACCGCCTAATAATTTACCCAGAAAGCCACCGCCGCCGGATTTGCGGATGTCCCATCCCAGGCCTATTGTTACGGTAGAGAGGTCGAAGCTTTCTCCTTTGTCATTCTTGCGCAGGTCAATGGTTTGTCCCTTAACTAAATTGATTGCCATTTTAATTCATGGGTTGATGATGATACAATGTGCCCGTGAATATAAAGTATTCGCAGGTATTTTACGGTTAAGCACTGATTCATTTTAGAATTTTAAAAGTCATCTGTGCCCGCTATCGGTCGTTGATGCACATGGCATCGGCGATGGATGGCGGCTTTTAGCGAATTAAATACAAAGGAGTCAATAACTATGTTTATGTAACGTTAAAATGGGGGGATACAAATTATTAATTTCCGTACTTTAGCCCCGCCAAACCGGAAAACCTAATGTCAATCATAGTCAAACAACTCAGCAAAGTCTACGGAGAGCAACAGGCAGTCAGCGATATTTCCTTTACGCTGGGTAAGGGAGAGGTAGTTGGTTTTCTGGGCCCCAATGGTGCAGGTAAAAGTACAACCATGAAAATGCTCACTGGTTATGTACCTATCACCAGTGGCGAAGCAACCGTATGCGGGTTTAATGTTGCCACACATCCCCTGGAAGTGCGCAAGCGGGTAGGATATCTGCCTGAAGCCAATCCTTTGTACCTGGATATGTATGTCCGGGAGTTCCTGGGTTTTATGGCACAGGTGCATAATCTGGGTAGTAACAGCCAGCGCAGAATTGACGATATAATTGCCCTGACGGGATTGACACCGGAGGTGAGTAAAAAAATACAGTCACTTTCCAAAGGATACAAGCAACGCGTAGGCCTGGCGCAGGCATTGATACATGATCCGGAGGTATTGATCCTTGACGAGCCTACGAACGGGTTTGACCCCAATCAGCTGGATGTGATCAGGGATGTGGTAAGAAACCTGGGAAAAGAAAAGACCATTGTACTCAGTACCCACATCATGCAGGAGGTAGAAGCCATGTGTAACAGGGTCATCATTATTAACAAGGGGAAAATAGTGGCGGATGATTCTCTGGCCAATCTGCAACAAGGTGGGGACGATAATGGTTATATACAGGTGAGCTTTGGTGGCCAGGGACCGGATGAGCCAGAGCTACTGTCAATTGGTGGTGTGACACATGTCAGGCAGACGGATGCCCAAAGCTGGCAATTGTATACCAATGATCTGGAGGCTGTGCGAAAAAACCTACTACAATTTGCTTTGATAAATAACCGGAACATACTTTCTTTGCAAAGCAATTCTCAAAGTCTGGAAACTATCTTCAGGGAATTGACGAATAAAATTTAAAACAACTTATAACAATGAGTACCATTTCAGCAATCCATGCCAGGCAAATTCTTGATAGCCGTGGTAATCCGACAGTAGAGGTAGATGTAACAACAGAAGACGGTAACTTTGGCCGTGCCGCTGTACCTTCAGGTGCTTCCACTGGTAAGCACGAAGCGGTAGAGCTGCGTGACAACGACAAATCGGTTTATATGGGTAAAGGCGTTTTGCAGGCAGTAGCCAACATAAACGACATTATCGCTGAAGAACTGATAGGATGGGAAGTATCTGACCAGGCCGGTATCGACAAATACCTGATCGAACTGGATGGTACTGAAAATAAAGGTAAACTGGGAGCAAACGCTACCCTGGCTGTTTCTATGGCTGTAGCAAAAGCTGCTGCTGAGCAGGCTGAACTGCCTTTGTACCGTTACCTGGGTGGTGTTGCCGCTGTTACCCTGCCAGTTCCTCTGATGAACATCATCAACGGTGGTGTTCACGCTGACAATAAAATTGATTTCCAGGAGTTTATGATCGTTCCTTTCGGCGCACCTTCTTTCTCTGAAGCACTGCGTTGGGGTACCGAAGTATTCCACCACCTGAAGTCTGTACTGAAGAAGAAAGGTTACAGCACAAACGTAGGTGATGAAGGTGGTTTTGCACCGGATATCCAGAGTAACGAAGAAGCGATCGAAACTGTACTGCAGGCGATCGAAGCGGCTGGTTACAAGCCAGGAGAGCAGATCGGTATCGCACTGGATGCTGCAAGCAGCGAAATGTTCAACGACGCTGACAAAACTTACAAATTCTACAAGAGCTCCGGCAAAGTAATCAGCAGCGATGAAATGGTTGCTTTCTGGGCTGAGTGGTGCAAAAAATATCCAATCGTTTCTATCGAAGACGGTATGGCAGAAGATGATTGGGCTGGTTGGAAAAAACTGACTGAAGCTGTAGGTGATAAAGTACAGCTGGTTGGTGACGATCTGTTCGTAACTAACGTAAAACGTCTGAAAACCGGTATCGATGAGTCAATTGCTAACAGCATCCTGATCAAGGTAAACCAGATCGGTACTGTTACTGAAACTATTGACGCTGTAAACATGGCGCACAAAGCTGGTTTCACTTCTATCATGTCTCACCGTTCCGGCGAAACTGAAGACGTAACCATCGCTGACCTGGCAGTTGCACTGAACTGCGGTCAGATTAAGACCGGTTCTGCTTCCCGTACCGACCGTATGGCGAAATACAACCAGTTACTGCGTATCGAAGAAGAATTGGATACTACCGCTTATTTTCCGGGAAAATCCATTAAATTTGGTAAGAAGTAATCTTAATTTATTTCACAACTGGAGTTCGTGCAAGTGAATATTACAAGTGAATATTAATTTAATTGCCGAGTTTTCATTAGTGGTCAATATTCCGGGTTTTGATTTACATCAAAACCCGGTTTTTTTTGATATGGCATGAATTCTGTACCTTTCCGTCCGATATGTTATCTAAGATCAAGTCTATAAAAATACCAGCGTACATGCGAAATAAATATTTCGTATCGGCAGCGGCATTTGTAATATGGCTGGCATTTATCGATAGCAAAAACTTCATCTCCCAGTATGAACTCACATCAGAAGTGAATAAACTGGAAGACCAGAAGTCTTTCTTTATGGAAGAAATTATTAAAACCCGCAAGGAACAGGAAGAATTGTTGTCCAGTCCTGACAAACTGGAGAAGTTTGCCCGTGAGAAATACCTGATGAAGAAAGACGACGAGGACCTTTTTATCTTCACTGAAGAAGAATAACAGCCCCAGCTATTCAAACCCGCCATTATCGTGCATTTCTACTTTACCGCCCATCCTTTACTTACCTTATGTTTCGAAATATTTCGTTTATTTTGACAATACATTTTGCATAATCTCCGTTATACTGTTATGAATTAATCATTTGTATTAAAACTTATTTGCATGGGGAATTCTACACATCTATTTTCTACCTTTCTTTCTGTTACTGATAGCGCAAATAAATTGCACAAAATGGATAATCAAGATCCCGAACTTTCCCGCGAAGAACAACTTTGTCTGAACCAAACCCGCAAAGCGCTGGACACTATTATTTACTCACCCAGACCGGAGACTATCAGAGCGATTGCAGAATACGCGAAGAAGACCCAGCCGATTAAATAAAGGCCCTTTCAGCACGTTTATTTTTGAGACTTTTTTTGCCCTACCTTTACAGGTATGACAAAGAAAGAGCGGTTTGCCTTTGTACTCAATTATTTCGAGCAACATGCTCCCAATGCGGAGACAGAGCTGCTCTACGACAATCCTTATCAATTACTGGTGGCTGTGATCCTGTCTGCGCAATGCACAGATAAGCGGGTCAATATGACCACTCCGGCTATCTTTAAAAAGTACCCGGATGCGGAGAGCCTGAGTCATGCAACGTTTGATGACCTGTTTCCATTGATCCGCAGCATCAGCTATCCCAATAACAAGACGAAACACCTGATCGGGATGGCGCAGATGCTCATGGAAGACTTCAATGGGGAGATCCCTGATTCCGTATCAGAACTGGTGAAACTGCCAGGGGTGGGACGTAAAACAGCCAATGTTATTACTTCTGTTATACATCATCAGCCTAATATGGCTGTTGATACACATGTGTTTCGTGTGTCTGCACGTATAGGCCTTACAACGAATGCCAGGACGCCTTTACAGACGGAGCTGCAATTACTGAAATATATTCCTGAAGAAAAAGTACATATAGCACACCACTGGCTCATCCTGCATGGCCGGTACATCTGTGTGGCCAGGAGCCCCAGGTGCGGTGAATGTGGCATCAGACCTGCCTGTAAGTATTATAAAACGCTGATTAAAGGGCAATAAACTACGTATGCAAAATCCTTTTCTTTCTGCTGAATGGCGCAATCTGCTTATGATCAATTTCCAGGCAGATCCTGCTGTGCTGCAAAGATACCTGCCTTATCGTACGGAACTGGATACGTGGAATGACACACATTATGTGAGCCTGGTGGGATTTATGTTTAAGAATACCCGGGTACGTGGGCTGTCTATTCCGTTTCACAGGCACTTTGAAGAGGTGAACCTGCGATTTTATGTGCGCTATAAAGCGGGTAACGAGTGGAAAAGAGGTGTCGTTTTTATCAAAGAACTGGTGCCGAAATACGCCATTACATTTGTCGCGAATACGATTTATAAGGAAAAGTATGCCACGCATCCTATGCGGCACAGGTGGGAGATAACAGCGGAAGAAATGGATGTGAGTTATGAGTGGAAGGTAGGTAGGCACTGGAACCATTTGACTGCAAAAGTAGATAAAGCGCCACAGGCGATTGCGGCTGACAGTGAAGCGGCATTCATTACAGATCATTACTGGGGCTATACCCATATGGGTGTGGATAAGACCGGGGAATACCAGGTGACACATCCACAGTGGAGAATACATCGTATGATCGGGTATAGTTATCACGTGGATACTGCAGCACTTTATGGAGAGGCGTTTGTACCCACGCTGAGTCAGCAACCAATATCGGCATTGCTGGCTGAAGGGTCAGCAATTACAGTGCTGCCCAAAAGAATTCTATCATAGTATTTGCCAGCCTTCACCAGCCGTCTGACATTAAAAACGAGCTTCTGTCACAAACGGAAGCTCGTTTTTTATTTGCTGGTTGGAATTTCGATTTTATTTTACTTATCTTATACGGGCAAAATATCGTCATCGTTAAGTTTAAAATCGTTATGAAAGCAAGTACCAGTATCCGGCTATCCGTTATGATGTTCCTTGAGTTTTTTATCTGGGGGTCATGGTTTGTTACATTAGGAACATATTTAAGCGCGAACCTTCATGCATCTGGTGTCGCCACTGCTAATGTATTCTCGACCCAATCATACGGTGCAATTATCGCTCCTTTTATCATCGGTATGATCGCCGATAAATTCTTTAATGCGGAGCGTATTCTGGGCGTACTGCACCTTGCAGGTGCTGTATTGATGTTCCAGATGTTCCGGGCAGAAGATGTAAGCGTTTTTTATCCGTACGTATTTGCTTACATGGTGCTCTTCATGCCTACACTCGCACTGGTCAATTCAGTTTCATTCCGCCAGATGAATAACCCTGAAAAGGAATTCTCTGTCATTCGTATGTTTGGTACAATCGGCTGGATTATAGCTGGTGTACTCGTTTCTGTAATGGCATGGGATAGTCCGGACGGCGTTACTGCAGGTTTGTTGAAAAACACCTTTGCCATGGCAGGTATCGCCTCTTTAGTTTTAGGTGTTTATAGTTTTAGTCTGCCCAAAACGCCACCGGTAAAAGACAAAAATCAGAAAGAAAGCATTGGTGAAATTTTAGGTCTCGACGCCATCCGCTTGCTTAAGAATGGCAACTTCTTAGTGTTCTTTATCTCTTCTATTCTGATTTGTATTCCATTGGCTTTTTATTATCAGAATGCACACCGCTTCTTCGAAGAAATGAAAATGCCGAATGTAACTTTGATGATGACCATCGGGCAGCTTTCAGAAACATTCCTGATCCTGCTGATTCCTGTATTCTTCAAGAAATATGGTTTCAAAAAGACCATTATGGCAGGTATGCTGGCATGGGCTATCCGCTATGCATTGTTCGCCTATGGAGATGCCAACGGCCTGTTGTTCATGCTGATCATTGGTATCGCCCTGCATGGTATCTGTTATGACTTCTTCTTCGTATCTGGTCAGATCTATACTGATCAGCAGGCAGGTGAAAAATATAAAAGTGCGGCACAGGGTCTGATCACACTGGCTACCTATGGTGTAGGGATGCTGATCGGGTTCTGGGTAGCAGGTCTCATTTCTGACCACTACAAGGATCTGCCATTAGCAGAATCATGGCGTCATATATGGATCATTCCTGCAGTGATTGCACTGGCAGTATGTCTCCTTTTCCTCTCACTGTTCAAGGATAAACAAACCAAATCAGCTCTGTAAATATGCAACGTATTTCCATGTTAGGCTCAGGCTTCATAGGCCGCTTCTATGCAGATTCCCTGCAGGGGCAGCGTAGCCGGGATAAGATTGTAAGTATTTATTCCCGCAGGGAAGAGAGTGCACAAAAGTTCGCAGCAGACTATCAGGTACCTCACTGGACTACTGATATGGAGGCATCTATTGCCCACCCTGATGTGGATGTTGTATGCATCTCTCTGCCTAATAACCTTCACGAGGCTGCGGTATTGCTTTGTTGTAAACACAAAAAAGGCGTCATCTGTACCAAGCCATTGGGCCGTAATGCAGAGGAAGCCAAACGTATGCTGGAAGCCGTAGAAAAGGCAGGCATCTTCAATGGTTACCTCGAAGACCTGGTATATACACCCAAGTTCCTGAAAGCACTGGATAGTGTAAAGAACGGGGCCCTGGGCAGGATACTCTGGGCTAAGTCCAGAGAAACACATCCCGGCCCCCACAGTGAATGGTTCTGGGATAAGGAACAGGCAGGAGGCGGTTGTATCCTGGACCTGGGTTGTCACTGTGTAGAGATAGCCAGATCATTTATCGGTAAAGATATCAAACCTGTAGAGGTCATGTGCTGGGCCGATACACAGGTAAAACCTATTGATGCCGAAGACCATGCTATTGGACTGGTAAAATACGAAAATGGTGCAATCGGTCAGTTCGAAGTAAGCTGGACATTCAGAGGTGGCCTGGACCTGCGCGATGAAGTGATGGGTACGGAAGGCACAATCTGGATCAACAACTTCCTGCGTACTGGTTTTGATATGTTCAGCACCGGTAAGGGCGCAGACTATGTAGCTGAAAAAGCGGAGAGCAACAGCGGCTGGTTATTCCCTGTAGGTGATGAACTGAATGACCTTGGCTACAACCATATGTTCACCGATATGTTCACGGCAATAGAGCAGAACAGGGCTCCACAGGAATCATTCTACGATGGCTACGTGGTAAATGCTGTGCTGGACGCCGCCTATCGCAGTGCTGCTTCCAGACAATGGGAACCGGTAAAACTGGAAATCTGGCGTGGCCGTGAAAATGTAGGAAAAGATCGATCACAGCAGGATTATGATGCACAGTACTATCTTGTCAAAGAAGAAATGACACATTATGGTGCAAAGAAAGTGATCCTGAAAGATAAGGTCAGTGGTCAGATCATAGAGAAAGTAATCGGGTAAGTTTTAGATTAGACTATAGATTCAATTTCAGCCTGAGGGTAGCGCAAGCTATCCTCAGCTTATTTTAACTACCAGGGCTTTTCCAAATGCCTGTGGAATCTCTACCTGCACCAATGTCCCTTTTTCGTATTTATACACGTTTTTTTTGCCCTCTGGTAGTGTCAGCTCATATAATCCATCTCCCAGTGATCTGAGCGGCAGGAAGGCCCCCTGTAGCTCCGAGAATATACTTGTGATGTGATGCGGTTCGAAGAAGTATAATTCCGCTACGGTGTGTATAATGTCGGTATTGTTGAGGACTGAGCGTTCTCCGTTGTGATTAATGCTATAACTCTTTCCATCTCTTTTGGTAATGCTGTATTTATTGTCGCCATCTTTCCCGGAGGTACGTTTCGCATTGGCGGAAACCAGGATATTGTTATCGTAATCACAGTCTATGTTGAGATTGAATTTGGCGAGCGGCTTCATATCCACATTACTCTGGATGGCAATTTTTCTGCCGGTTCCCGTTACTTTCTGTACAGCTGTGATATTGCCGATTACGTGGCTGCCATAGCGAATTTCGTAGCTATGCGTCTGCGCGGCTAGTTGTAAGGAGATGCAGGAAAGCAGGAAATACAGTACAAGGCTTTTCATAAAAAACATTTGGCGATAAATGAATGTACAAAAAAAATCCTGCCCCGGAGGACAGGATCTTTTACCTATATATTAGTTAGTTGATTATCATGCCTGCAGCAGCTCCTTGATCTTCACAATCAGTTCTCCTTTTGTGATAGGTACACCCATGATCTTATTGTAACCCTGTGCATCGATCAGGAATTGCTCACGGATGATCTTGATGAGCTGACCATTGTTGATCTCAGGAATCAGCACTTTATCATAGTTGTGCAGGATCTCACCAAGGTTTTTAGGGAAAGGACGCAGGTAGCGGATGTGTGCATGCGCTACTTCGTGGCCTTCTGCCAGCAGTTCCAGTACGGCGCTCTTGATAGCACCATAGGTAGAACCCCAGCCCAGTACCAGTACTTTTCCTTTTTCAGGCCCCAGTTCTATTGTCTGAGGGGGAATATGATCTGCGATCTTATCTACTTTCTCCTGACGGATGCGCACCATTACCTGGTGGTTTTCAGGGTCGTAGCTCACATTTCCGGTAATATTCTGTTTCTCCAGACCGCCGATACGGTGTTCCAGTCCCGGAGTACCTGGAACTGCCCATGGGCGTACCAGATTCTCATCACGGTGGTAAGGGAGGTAGTTTTCCTCTCCTTCTTCCAGTGCTTTCTTGAACTTCACCTCGATCGGTTTCAGGTCGTCGGATTTAGGGAAACGCCAGGGTTCGGCACCATTTGCGATATAACCATCACTCAGCAGGATCACCGGTGTCATATGAGCGATGGAGAGACGGAATGCTTCGTAAGCAACCTCGAAACAATCAGATGGTGTAGATGCAGAGATCACTGGCAGCGGACACTCACCGTTACGACCATAATATGCCTGTAAAAGGTCAGACTGTTCTGTTTTGGTAGGAAGACCAGTAGAAGGACCGCCACGCTGAATATTGACAATCAGCAGGGGAATTTCCAGCATCACTGCCAGGCCGATGGCTTCACCTTTCAATGCCATACCCGGACCGGAGGTAGTAGTAACCCCCATGTGACCGCCGTAAGACGCACCAATAGCTGATGTGATACCTGCGATTTCATCTTCCGCCTGGAAGGTGCGGATACCGAAATTTTTGTACCGGCTCAGCTCATGCAGGATATCAGATGCAGGTGTGATGGGATAAGTACCCAGGAAGATCGGCAGGTTGGCCTTCTGACTGGCTGCGATAAGGCCGTAAGACAAGGCGGTATTACCTGTAATGCTCCGGTAAGTGCCGGGCTCCATTCTTGCTTTTTCCACGCGGTAGCGGGTGGTAAAGGCTTCTACAGTATCGCCCAGATTGTACCCGGCTTTCAGCGCTTTCAGGTTGCTATCTAAGATTTCGGGTTTCTTGCCGAATTTTTCGTTGAGGAAGTTTTCGGTGCTTTCCAGGCTACGGTCGTACAACCAGTAAAGGAAGCCGAGCACGAACATATTCTTTGCCCTATCCTTTTCTTTCATACCGAGGGAGCTTTCCTTAAGCGCTTCACGCGTCATCTTGGTCACGTCCATGGTATGGAGCTGGTAGTTTACCAGGGAACCGTCTTCAAGCGGGTTTACGCCATCAGGATAGTTAGCCAGGCGCAGGTTTTTTGCATCAAAACCGTCAGTATTTGCGATGATGATACCGCCTTTTTTCAGGGATTTCAGGTTGGCTTTCAGCGCAGCTGCATTCATCGCCACCAGTACATCACAGGCATCACCAGGGGTAAATATACGGTTGGAGGAGAAGTGGAGCTGGAATCCGCTCACACCGGCCAGTGTACCCTGAGGGGCACGAATTTCGGCCGGGAAGTCAGGGAAAGTGCTGAGGTCATTACCGACCAGGGCTGTATTATTGGAGAACTGCGTTCCCGTCAATTGCATACCATCACCACTATCCCCAGCGAACTTGATCACGACATCCTCTATCTGTTGAACCGAAGTATTTGACATTTAAGATCTTATTTAACGACTGATATTTTTTCAGGCTGTAAATTTAACGATTCGGATAGTAGTATTTACTGTTTTAAATCATATACTTCCGGAATGGCTGAATTTTAGCAAAAGTACACAAAGTCAGTAGACTTTATCTTTCCTGCGGCATAGCTAATAGTTATGAGCCATAACTTTAAGTAATAGTCCCCTTAAGCAGTCAGTTTTTGGACACCCTCTTTGGATAGAAGGTGATGTCCTGGTTCAGGAGTTTAACAACGAATTCGCATTTGGATGACGATATTTATGAGTGAAAATCGTAATTTAGCTACAAATAATATTTAATACATCATGGCATTATTCCAACCCAATAATCCCGTCCTGAATGAGAAGACATTTAGGGAAGCTGCCCTGAAATCTACAGACAACTCAATGACTGTGAAGGGTACTGCCAATAAGACTGCTTTTTTATTAGCCCTGGTAATCTGTGCTGCTGTTTACTCATGGGGTGTACTGGCAAGAGAAGGTAATTATATTCCGTTCCTGGCTATCGGCGGTATCGGAGGCTTTATACTGGCTATTATCATTTCTTTCAAAAAAGAATGGGCGCCTTTCCTGTCACCGGCTTATGCATTGGCAGAAGGTTTGTTCCTCGGTGTAATTTCGGCTATGTATGCCGGTTTGTATGAGGGTATCGTATTGCAGGCTGTTGGTCTGACTTTCGGTACTGCTGTTGCAATGCTGGTGCTTTATAGGACAGGGGTATTACGCGCAACTGAAAAGTTCCGTGCAATTATTTATACGGCCACTGCAGGTATTGCAGTGTTCTATCTGATCGCATTTGTACTACGCTTTTTCAGTGTAGATATTCCTTTCCTGCATGAAGGCAGCATGGTAGGTATTATCTTTTCACTGGTAGTAGTAGCGATTGCCGCGCTGAACCTTATCCTGAACTTTGATATGATTGAACAGGGTGCGGCACAGGGTATGCCTAAATACTTTGAGTGGTATGCTGCATTTGGTCTGCTGGTGGTGCTTGTTTGGCTGTACCTGGAGATTCTGAGACTGCTGTCTAAGTTGAACAGAAGATAATTTATTCTGAATAAACAAAACAAGAGCTCCTGCCTTAGGCGGGAGCTTTTTGTTTTAGGTAATCACTAAGGCATCCAACCTGCCGGCATAATTTCCCGAGTGCCTTTAGCAGCCTCTGGTGACGACTTAAAGTAATGTTAAACCATTTTTGACATTCCCCCGTTGGCATACTAATTGATTTTATGTACACATAACCATATCAATTGAACGACCATGAAAAAGTTAATGTTAGTCCTTGCTGTTGCCGTGACAGGTGCGTTTGCCTTCAGGACAAGTGACGAAGGAAGTATCTCAGGAAAGATAACTCCTGCAGATGGTGCAACAACAGCATGGGCAATTATGGGAACAGATACGTTGAAGGCAACTGTGAACGACGGAACATTTTCTATTCAACAAGCCAGGGCAGGTACATATACAGTACTTGTTACAGCCAAAAGTCCGTTCCAGGATGTGACAATAGCAAATGTGAGAGTGCAGGACGGCAAAGCAACGGATCTGGGAGAAATTAAACTGACAGAAAAATAATTCAAGATAGCAATAGTTGGTTTTCATAGGGGTTAATCAAAAAGCCGGTTCCATACTTCTGTATGGCCGGCTCCATTTTTTTTAAGGGGGCGCCTGCCCCCTTTTTATTTTTCCTTCACATAGGGGTACAGGCTGTGACAACCGTTATCTATAATATCACAGCAAATTAATTGTCACATATGCAAGCTGTACTCAGGACATTTTCCAGTACTGCCCCATCCTATACAAGTGGGAACAAGGACAAAGATTACTTTTGTACCATGCCGGAAAATGCTGCATTGCAAAAATTATTACAGGAGAATGAGCAGTTGTTTATGGAAACACTGTTCAGGAACTGGTTTCCTTTAGTATGCAAGACGATCTACCGCATTGTTCAGGACACTGCCACTGCTGAAGACCTTGCACAGGATGTATTTATTAAGATCTGGAATCGCCGGGCTGAACTACGGGAAGTCTACTTTAAGGCTTACCTGCACAAAGCTGCGATCAATATGGCATTGGATTATGTTGATAAACAAAAGCGCAGAGGCATACACATGGAACTAGGTGAACAACATGAACCAGTACGGGTGGAGCATCCTGGCGCGGGCATGAACCTCCGGCAGACCACACACCATATTCAGCAGGCCGTAGACCGGCTGCCGGAAAAATGTAGAGAGATCTTTATACTAAGCCGATATGAAGAACTATCCTACAAGGAGATTGCTACTACGCTGAATATCTCTGTAAAAACAGTGGAAAATCAGATGGTGACAGCTCTAAAAAAATTACGTATCTCCCTGCAGGACTATTTGCAGGTAACTATCCTGTTTATAGCAGGAGCGGCGCTTTATCCTTTACTTTTACAATGTTGACAAGTATGTCTGAGCAATTTGAAAATATTGATACGCTGATCGTGCGCTCGCTGGAGAATTCGCTCTCCCCTTCTGAGCAAACCTTGCTGCAAACGTGGCTGGACGAAGATGCAACACATCGTCGTTACTTCAATGAGATCAGGCGCACGTGGACAATAACCGGTGAACATGATACCACCTTTATTCCTGACACAGCAGCCAATTGGCAACGGTTCAGAGAGCGGGTGTATACAGGTGAAGTACCTGCAATGAAGGTAGTGAGCAACAAAAAATTATACCTGCGAATTGCCGCCAGTATAACAGGTATTGCAGTTGCTACCCTGCTCTACTTTACACTGCGTGGCCCCAGTGAAATAACCGAACTTACAGCAGCCAATGAGAAGAAGACGATCATCCTGCCTGATGGAAGTAAAGTATATATGAATCAGAACAGCCGTTTACGTTATGACAAACAACTGGCGGGGCATGAAAGAGCCATTCATCTGGAAGGAGAAGCTTTCTTTGAAGTTGCTACCAAACCCGGAAGACCGTTTATGGTGTATGCCAATGAAACGCAAACGCAGGTATTGGGGACTTCTTTTGACGTAAGGGCATATGCTGCCACACCTGTGGAAATAGCAGTAGTAACCGGGAAAGTTGCAGTATCACATGACACACATAAACTGGTAGTGACACCAGGTAGAAAAGTGACCTTTGCAGCCGGAAAGCAACCTGAAGAAAATGCGAATAACGATGCAAATATTATTGCCTGGAAAGAGAATCGGTTTGCGTTTGAAAATATGCAGGTGCATGATATTGTTCAGACATTGGAACAGTACTATGGCATCAGGATCATTGTAATGGACCATGGTATAGATACAATGCACCCAAGGATCGTATACGATACAATTCCACCATTACAGGATATTTTAAATCTACTGAATGAAGTAACTACATCGGTCAGCATGAAAGAAGGAAATACTTATAAAATATATAAGAAATAAAAAAAGAGGAAGGTGATCACCTTCCTCTTTTTTATTAGTGTTAAGATCATTCCGATCAGGCACCACCCAGTTTGCACTTCTGCAGTACTTCCCAGGATTTACCATTATGACGGAGGAAATACAGGTTATTCACTTTGAATGAAGCCTTATATTCCTTGTTTTCGTATTCAGGCCATGCCTTTTCGAACTGTGCATCTTCGAGGTCTTTGAATGCCACGGTAACGTGAGGAGTGAAACCTGTACGAGCCAGCATAGTACTAAAACCAAACTCCTTACGCAGGAAGTTGATCAGCTGTCTGTGCAGGGCGCTCATTGTTTCGCTCTTCTCAACATTGATGAACAGTACGCGGTTCTGCTTGTTCGGGAATGTACCAAAACCATTCAGGGACACTTCGAATGGTGCCTGAGTTTTAGCAAATTCAGCCAGTTCATCGCAGAATGCTTTTTCCAGTGCCGGATCAGCGGTGAAAGGAACCTGGAGTGTGATATGCGGCAATACTTTCAGCGCATATACAGGACCAAAGTTTTCAGCGAAATCCTGCTTTATTTTGATGATCTCTTTACCTACTTCAGCTGTAGGGAGTAATGCGATAAAGTAGATCTTGTTATCTGGTTTAGGAGTGAAAGGACGTCTTTGTCCGCCACCACCTGGTCTTGGGCCTCCTCTGAAGCCGCCACCACCACCGCCGCCACGATTGAATCCACCACCGCCGCCGCCGCGATTGTAACCACCGCCGCCACCGCCGCGATCGTATCCACCACCGCCGCCGCCGCGATTGTAACCACCGC
>NZ_JBCNKF010000002.1:0-446232 GCF_039596155.1 Chitinophaga sp. | reverse complement strand
TATTAACGGAAATGATTTTGCTTTATTGAGTGGGTAGCTTTTTGATGTATTGGGGTGTTCGTTATAATAACGGAAATGGTTTTGCTTTATTGAGTGGGTAGCTTTTTGATGTGTTGGGGAGTTCGTTATAATAACGGAAATGATTTTGCTTTATTGAGTGGGTAGCTTTTTGATGTGTTGGGGAGTTCGTTATAATAATGGAAATGATTTTGCTTTATTGAGTGGGTGTCTTTTATGGTTGATCAGGAGAGTTTTTTGCGATCTTTTACTTTATTCACCGGCAGATTTTGTAGTTGACCAGTCTATTTTTACGTTATAATACAGTGCCTCTTTTTGTTTTATTGACAGAGGAGCTTTTATGTTTTATTAGCAGATAATATTTACGTTTTATTGCACAATGATTGAGACTGCACCCATATTACTGACGTTACAGTTAGCCGTTTTGACCACGGTTATTCTATTTTTCATTGCTATTCCGGTCGCATGGTGGCTTTCGCAAAAACCTTCTGTCTTTAAAACGATCATGGAGGTATTGGTAAGTATGCCGTTGGTATTGCCCCCTTCTGTAATTGGGTTTTATTTATTGATGGCTTTCCGGCCGGAGGCTTTCTTAGCAAAATATATGCATCTCCGGCTGGCGTTTACATTTGAGGGATTGTTAATTGGCTCTTTGCTATATAGTTTGCCGTTTATGGTGCATCCATTGCAGTCGGGGTTAGCATCATTACCGGAGAGTCTGAAGGAGGCGTCTTATTCATTGGGGAAGTCTAAGTGGGTGACGTTGACAAAGGTGTTATTACCTAATATCAAGCCTTCATTGCTGACAGGCATTATCCTGACTTTTGCACATACGGTAGGAGAATTTGGAATTGTCCTGATGGTAGGTGGGAATATTCCCGGGAAGACGAGAACGGCAGCGATAGCTATTTATGATGAGAATGATTTATTTCATTATGATACGGCGAATAAATATGCGTTGGTATTGATTGGGATTTCTTTTATAGTGTTGTTTTCGATGTATTTTATTAACAGGAGGATCAGGCAGTCGAATTACTTCTAACTGAGCTGCCTATTATTTATCGGTTGGCAGATACGTCTTTCGCATGATTGACAGTTAGGGTAAGATGTAATCTATTTCAGTATTAGCATGAATTCTGGTATGGTCAGATTATCATTACAAAAACATTTACATACAGCGGATGGAGAGAGGATGCTTCATTTGGACCTGGCTTTGGAGAAAGGCGGATTTGTAAGTTTATATGGCGCTTCGGGTGCTGGTAAAACAAGTATCCTGCGAATGCTGGCGGGCTTTATGCAACCAGACAGCGGGGTTATCAACGTGAACGGGGTAACCTGGTTTGATAGTAGCCGGAAGATCAATGTAAGTCCGCAGCGAAGAAATGCAGGCATCGTATTCCAGGATTATGCGTTGTTTCCGAATATGAATGTAAGAGAGAATATTGCATTTGCACTGAAGAAGCAGGCATCTGAGGATATTGTAGATGAATTACTGGAAGTCACAGCGCTGAAGAAGCTGGCAGAGAGGAAACCGCAGGGCCTGTCTGGCGGGCAAAAGCAAAGGGTGGCATTGGCGAGGGCCATTGCACAGCAACCGGCGCTATTATTGCTGGATGAACCATTGTCAGCGATTGACAAGGAGTTACGCAGATCCCTGCAGGAGACTTTGCAGGAGGTGCATCAGCGGTATCATCTGACGACTTTGATGGTGAGTCATGATGTGGAGGAGATTGTAAAGTTGTCGGATAAGGTTGTGCATATTGAGAATGGAAAAGGGGTTGAATATGCAGATCCTGCATTATTTTTTGAGTTGCAGCATGGAGATGTGGTGGATGTAAAGGAATTGAATGGGAAGACATATGTGACGGTGGTAGTAGAGAATAATGGATTGACTGTGGGTGATAGAGTAAGGGTCGAAAGAAAGTAATATGTAATAGTTATCTTTTTGTTTGCTGTGTTAATCATATAATCCTTCCCGTTCAGGCGCATCGGTTCATGCAGTTTTAACCCAGTGGTTTCTTGGCTTTCTTCGTTGGTAAAGTCTTTTCCTATTCGCGGCATGAAATAGTATCTAACACGAGAATAGGTGTTCATAAGTCCTCTCCTTTCGCGGTATGAAATAGTATCTAACACGAGAGTAGCTATTCATAAGTCCTCCCCTATTCACGGTATGAAATATTATCTAACACGGGAATAGCTGTTCATAAGTCCTCTCCTATTCGCGGCATGAATAGTATCTAACACAAGAATAGCTGTTCATAAGACCTCTCCTATTCGCGGCATGAAATAGTATCTAACACGAGAATAGCTGTTCATAAGACCTCTCCTATTCGCGGCATGAATAGTATCTAACACGAGAGTAGCTATTCATAAGTCCTCCCTTATTCACGGTATGAAATATTATCTAACACGGGAATAGCTGTTCATAAGTGCTCTCCTATTCGCGGCATGAATAGTATCTGACACTAGAATAGCTGTTCATAAGACCTCTCCTTTCGCGGCATGAAATAGTATCTAACACGAGAGTAGCTATTCATAAGTCCTCCCCTATTCACGGTATGAAATAGTATCTAACACAAGAATAGCTGTTCATAAGTCCTCCCTTATTCGCGGTATGAAATAGTATCTAAAATGAGAATAGCTGTTCATAAGTCCTCCCTTATTCGCGGTATGAAATAGTATCTAACATGAGAATAGCTGTTCATAAGTCCTCCCTTATTCGCTGCATGAAATAGTATCTAACATGAGAATAGCTGTTCATGATGGTAGCGGGTACTTTCAACTTAGGCGGTTTGTTTATCAACAACTGGTGGGTGGTTATCTCTTACATTTACGGGTAGCTGATGCTGTATATAAGCGCAATCAGAACACAACTCGTTATTCCCTATTGTATATTAATGTATAGTGAATAGCGGTTGAATATATGTTTGTATCTTTCTATTATGGAAAAACAAACAATATTTCAACAATTTGCTGACCGGGTAACAGGCATACTATCGGAGGATGATTTTGTGGTGGGATTAGCTGCCGGTGGCTCCTGGATCGGGGGGAAGCTGGATGAGTATTCAGATATTGATTTTGTATTGGTAACGAAGGAGGTGATTGGAAAGAATAAAGAGAAGATGATGGGATATGCCAGGCAATTTGGGCGATTGCTCAATGCGTTTACGGGTGAGCATGTGGGTGAGCCGCGGTTATTGATTTGTTTGTATGATGATCCATTGTTGCATGTGGATATTAAGTTTGTAACAGTGGAGGAGTTTCGGCAACGGGTGGAGGATCCTGTTTTGTTATTAGATAAAGGTGGTGTATTGCAGGAGGTGATTGCAAGTACGACGGCACATTTTCCACAACCGGAATACCAGTGGATAGAGGACCGGTTTTGGATCTGGGTACATTATACCTTGCTGAAGGTAGGGCGGGGAGAATATTTTGAGGTGTTAGAATCATTGGGATATATGCGAAATGTGGTGTTGGGACCATTATTACATATCAGGAACGGGAATGAGCCAAGGAGGATGCGGAAAGTGGAGATGTTGTGTAAAGCGGAGGAGGTAGAGATGTTGAAAGGGACATTGGCGGGGTATGATAAAGATGAATTGTTGGCGGGGTTAAGGCAGGTGGTGAGGATGTACCGGGAGTTGCGGGCGTCGTTGTATCCGGAGGAGGTAGAATTGCATAGGGAGAGTGAGGAGCGGGTAATGAAATATTTTGATTCGATCTCTTAGAAATTGATAATTAAGAACTTCAGAACTTTTTCTGAAGTTTTTTTTGTGCGTGTTTTTACTGCGTAGAAAGACTGCGCAGCACGGTAGTAATTTTGTTATATCAACGGGAGAGGAAGTAAAAGATGGAATCTTCTGGTGATTTAACCCTGAAATCTTAAGTCATCTATTGTTTGTGACCTTAGTTTTGAAGGTTGTAGCGAAGCACTTGTAGCAAAAGGCGCAAGTGGCTGCGACCGGATAGTGTTAGCCCTGAGAGTGTCCATTGTTGATTGGTTAGCCCCAAATGTATTCATTCATTGTGTTAGTTGGCCTTAGAACATCCATTGTTAAATGATTAGCACCCAAAACATCCATTGACATGTTTGTTGACCTTGAAGTGTTCATTGTTAGGCAGTACCCCCAAAACTGCCCATTGTTTTGTTAATTTTCCTCCGGGGAGGTACCGGATAGTATCTCTCAACGGATCGGTAGTTCAGTTGGGAGAACAGTGGATTGTCTATCCATCGGTCACGGGTTCGAGTCCCGTCTGGTCCGCAAGGAAAGTAAGAAGCTCACGCGAGGCGTGGGCTTCTTTAATTTAGTCGAGGAGGTAGTCGAGTTCCGATATATTTGTTAACGTCAAACTATTTTACCTGGTTGACAACATTTTTGAAATTATTCCATTAGAAATATTTTTCTGAGTTTTGTCCAATATCTTTCCCCTGATAATGGATGATTCTCATCTTTCATTTTTTCTCTTTTTTGAGGTCTGTTAAGATGAGAATAATTAAATGGGTGAGCTTCTGCAAGTTCTCTTAATTTAAGAAACAAAAGTCCTGCTGAAAGAACTGAATATTTGCATCCATCATCATGAATATTTAGTGTTTCTATAGCAGGTGCCAAATCAAATTTACACAGTAGTAAATCGTAAAAGTTAGTAAAATCTCTTAATAGATCACTATTATAAATATTTTGCTTTGGTCCGACTATTATTCCAAAAGGTGCCGGTTTGGTGAAATCTGCTGCATTGTAAAAATTAATCCCATTACATGCAGCAAGTGTAATTACTAGAGTATTGTGTAGATGGATATTTATAGGCCTACAATATCTTCCCAATTCTTCCCATGTAACCAATTCTCCACTAGCCAATACCAAGCCATTACCATTTTCACTACCATGCATTTCCAAATGAATTATCCAGTAGTGCTTTTTATTTAAAATAGCATCAATTATTTGATTCAAAACGTCCTTAAATTCTTCCTTGCTATATGGGTTTCTAAAGAAAGAGTTATATCCTAATCTTTCACAATGACGGTCAATTATATCATCGTATAACTCTTTTCCAGTTTGAGTTTCGTAGGAAGGAAGAGACTGAACAACCATAATTCCAGTAAAAGGAATATTGTATTCTATTATATATCCTTCCTCTTCTTCCTTTATTTTATTCAATAACATATACAATAATTTGTCACACTAAGAATCCATTACTCAATAAGATGTTCATTTGGATAAAAACTATCTAACCTACCCGAAGGCTCTATTCGTAAGGAGTAATAATTTCCATTGAAATATAGCGCTTTTTCCCCATAAACTCTAAAGTCCAATCCTTGGGACAACTTTTCTTGGATACGAGGATCAAGTTGCTTTATAGCAATTAATAATAATTTCCTGATGTCCTTTTTATTATAAGAAAACGGTGTTTTCCCTTCAAAGGTGTTACCTAACTGCAATTCAACACAATGTCTCAAATAAATGTGCAAGAAAGTTCTAAAATCCCAGTATACAGGTATACGTGTTTTTACATCATAACTCAATACCTCATCCTCAAATAACAAAACCTGGCTATAAATTTCTCCGAATATATTAGGATAATCTTTTTTGAACTTATCAATGGAATTAATTCCTGTTTTTTTAATCTCTGACTCTACTATTTCAAACCGCCTAATCCTCCTTTCTTTTATTAATTCTCTAAATTCTAAAATTTCATCTTCATCAAGTTGTTCATTTTTTTTGCTTAGCAACCATTTGATAAAATCGGATTTCAGGTCTAATTGTACCATCATCAAAGAAAATTCTTTTCTTAGCAAATGGGTCTCCAATGATTTCAGGAGAGTAATAAAGACTATAGCCGAAATATTCATTCCATTCACTCAATATTAAAGTTCCCCCCTGTCTAATCCTCATATTAAAAGTATAAATAGCCAACTTACATGGATCAACCTGTTCAATATCTAAGCTTAAATTTATAGTACCGGGTATATCCTTTCTACCCTTTTTGGTATATGCATTAGTTAGCTCTGAGGGTAAAAGAATAACTTCGTAAATATCTCCACTTTGAAATCCCGTGTCTAATAACTTTTTTACCTATTCAGAAGCAAGATCGTTTTTTTCATCTACGTCAAATTTAACCAAGTCAGCTCATGAATTATTACATGCTTTTCAATTTGACAAACAACAGCTTTCAATAACACTTGGAACTGGATACGGAAGATTAATTGATATCCAGGACGAAACAGCTGGATATAATAGAGAACGTGCTATCAGACGAATTCGTTCTTATTTTGAAACACCAAATATGTTAGACGAAAAATTTCATCTACCATTGCAAATGAATGATGATGATACTAGAAATTTAGGTGCACAAAAGACTCCTCAATTATATCAAAATCTGCCAGTCGGTCCATTGGATCTAAATTCTCCCGAGGGTAAGCAATTGAGAAATGAAACTATAGAAGCTGGAAAAAATAAAGTACCGGTTAAAGAAATATACCGTGGATGGGAAAAGGACTATGAATCTGGGCAAAAAAAAATAAATACAAATTATGACTATTCTTAAGTTAACATTTGGATGTATTTTATTTTCGTTAAGGCTATATTCTCAGGAACTCAAGTCTACTTACGAATATCGTACATCATATTATCACGAGACACTTAATTTATTTCATGATGGATCTTTTAGATACTTTGTAACTCAAGAGTTATCGCATGAAGAGATTCAAGGTAACTGGCAAATTAGAAATGACAGCATTTTAGTTTTGGATAGTAGCCCACAAAAAAATAAGATGCTGGCTTTTGAAAATCAAAAAAAAGGAGATGAAATAACATTTCGTGTTCAGAACATGAGTAAACAAGATATTCATTTCAATTTGTATTTAATTACAGAAAGTAATGACACCTTATTATTTAGAGACCAATATAAAAAAACTATAACAAACAAAAGATTCTCTTCTTTTTACATTGTTGATGTGAACAGTAATAAATCTCCCACCTATAAAAGAGAAGGTTTACGTTCCAATATTTTTGATATAATGCTAACAACGGAAAGAGTTTTTGATAATGAACATTGGAAATATTGTAACGATTACATTATCCCAATAGGAATAAATGGTGAATACTCTAATTATAAATTGATTAAGCAATAAAGAATAATCAATTAGATTAAAAACAGCTTGAGTTCAGTCTTTGATTGGACTCAAGCTGTTCACATGAGACTGTAAAATATGAACTTACATTTATGTGATTAAACCATAACTCTGCAAAAACTTGGTTGGTCCATAAGAATTGTTTCATAAGTTTCAGCATCGATACAAATCTGGATTCCTGCTTACTATAACCATTTTATTATCCATGTGCAGCATTCTGCAATTTTGACAGGCCTTATTAAATCAATCCTGTTTGTAGGTTTCACTTAAAACAGGGCTAATAATCGGCTGGTTATAATTCCTGTTATAATAGCAATAAAAAAGCTAAGGAATGTTCCGATTACGACATATTCAGTGAGTTTTGTTTCCTTAGGCTCTTTTAAATCACCAAACCTGAATACAGATTTGGCCGCTAGCAAAAAGCCAACTCCTTCCCATTTTCCTAATAGGATGAAAATCAGAATTAATAGTCTTTCAAGAAACCCAATCCATTCGCCAGCATTTTTCAAAGATTCTATTACTTCTGCGGCGGCTGCACTGGAATTGGTACTTGTATCTGGTGTCCATTTAGAGATTACAAATTTGGTGATCAGGGACGCTGGTTTTAATACAAATAAAATGGCGGTGCTAATAATAAGTGTCCTGGGAGTAGCTATAGCAATATAGCTCCACGATACTTTTTCATTATAAGACCATATGCAAAACAAAACGACTAAATGGGCAATTTGATCAATAAAAAACCATGCTCTCTGGGTGGAAGGCTTTTGATATTGCAGCTTTATTACATCGATAAACAAGTGGAACATGCTAATCACTAATGCCACTCTCCACAAACTCAGGTTCCATGTTACTAATATGATCAGTATAAAATGTATAAATACGTGAATATACAAATATGGAGACCGCCATTTCTTTAACTCTTTGTTGGCAATCCATTTGCTATTCTGTAAAAAAAAGTCACCAAGAATATGAGCTAAAAAGAATTGAAGTAACAGGATCATATTAACTGATTTTTTCCATGATACATTGTTCATAAAACGAAACTAAATCCATTATTTCGTCATAATGTGCTCGTTTCTGTGCCTCACTAATTGTAGATTGTGTTCGTTCCATTATATCACCAAGTTCTTTTTGTGATAGTGAACGGTTAGCAATTGCAACAGCTACTATTTGTGCAGTAGCTGGACTCCATTTATCAAGTGCTATTAAAGCCAGGCGAAACATTAAATTTAGTTCTGTATCCAACTGTGGCCAGGGGCTTCTGATTGCAAGGCTTTGTTTTAATTTTTTAAGGTCTTCAAATATTTCCCCCGAATTAATAAATGCTTCTCCATTTGCTTCGGTTATCTTTTGAGCATCATAGCTCTTTTGCCCTATTCCTATTCCCATTCTCACATCCAGTTTTTCTATAGACTTAATACAAGCCTTGATGCGAATGGCGGCTAAAAGACCATATTGCGGTTGCTTTATTTCCAACTGAAAGCTATCTCCTCTATATATCTCCCATGTTTGTGGCGTTTCTCCCCATTCCTTCATAAGAGCTTTTAAAGGGTTTAACCAAATAGTTGGATCAACTTTACGCGAATTGATAATATCTCCTGAAATTATACAAGTCATATTCAAATATCGTCTATTTTGCCGATAATTATAAATATCGGTAATTTAACCGATAATATAATGATTACTATAATATTATCGGTAGTAAAAGTGATAATTGAAATTATCGCCTTTATTACCGATAGATAATCATCTATAGAAATAAGGACTCAAAATAGTTATCCAGTTATCAAACCATTTACTTGAAGTTAAAATCAAAAACAATATTATAACCTGGGTTTTAATAAATTTTGCTAATAAAAGCATGGATTTTAGATAAATCTTCCGTTAACTGGTTCGAACTTCGTCCCCGGTAGCCCGCAAGTATTTTTAAAACCTCGCGCTTAGCGCGGGGTTTTGTTCTTTAGTGGAGGAGGTAGTCGCGAAAAAAAGACAAAGAATGCATATGTGAAAAAAATTTCCGATCCGATCAAATAGTTTCCCAATCCGATTATAATATTTCCTGGGACAGATGCATTTTTGCGGCCTAATTTAAATCTGTAATGGGAAGGCTTCTGAGAAATTCATATTTGGGACTTGCGCTAATTTTATCAATTTTCTTCTTAAATGTGTCTGACATCTATGCCAATGATATAGATGACAAGCCAACAGGGATCTCTGGTATCGTCGTTACCAATAATGGAGAACCTGCTCCAGGAGTAACAGTTATCATCCAGGAATTATCAAAAGGAGCGATCACCAATGAAAAAGGTGCATTTAATTTCAAAAATATTCCTCTGGGTACCTATCACCTGAAAGCATCCTTAATAGGATTGGAACCAGTGGTGGTGGAGGTGAAAGCAGAAGAAGGCAAGGAAAACTATATAAAGATCGTATTGGGTACTTCTTCTCAAAAGCTGGAAGAAGTAGTGGTAAACAGTGGTGGTAACCGTTTTGGAAGGAAGGAAAGCATGGATGTATCCAAAATGCCATTGGCGAACATGGAAAACCCACAGGTATATACTGTAGTTAGCAAGGAGCTGATGAAAGAACAGGTGATCACGGACTATAACAGTGCCTTTAAGAATGTACCAGGTGCTGGTATCGCAGAAATAAGGAACCAGGGAAGGACTACCTTTATTTCAAGGGGCTTTGCCACCCCTCAGCTCGTACGTAATGGTATCAGCAGTTTTACCTATACCACTATTGACCCGGTAAACCTGGAACGTATAGAGGTAATCAAAGGACCATCTGCCACATTGTTTGGTAGTACGGTTTCTTCTTTTGGTGGACTGTTTAACAGGGTTACCAAGAAACCATTTGAAAGTACTATGGGGGAAGTTTCTTACTCGGGTGCCAGCTGGAACCTGAACCGGCTGACGATGGATATCAACACCCCACTCAATAAGGACAAAACCGCTTTATTAAGGGTGAATACCGCTTTACATAGTGAGAATAGTTTCCAGGATGCAGGATTTACCAGAAGCTTCCTGGTAGCGCCCAGCTTCTCATATGCTGTGAGCGACAGGCTGACACTTTCCCTGGATATTGAGTTAGGTTTAAATAAGGCTGTCTCCCCTACCCGTCTGGCACCTTATACCAGCGGAAAGGCGACAGGCATTCTGGACTACCATATTCCTTACAAACTTTCTTTCGCGAACAATACGATCAATTATAACAGCCAACAGTATAACATCTTCGCACAAGCAAAATATATACTTTCAAAAAGCTGGACATCTCAGACAATCGTTTCACGCACGCGCTCTTCTTCTACAGGCTATGTGGTGCAGCTGACAATGACATCAGATACCACCTTGCGCCAGTCAGTAACTAACCAGGATTATCCTTATTATGGAACTGATATCCAGCAAAATTTCATCGGCGATTTTAAGATTGGTGGGTTAAGAAATAGGATCGTCGCTGGCCTGGATTTTTACCGCCTCACCTCAAATCGCAATGATGCGACGGTAAACATGGCTGCAATTAATGTCAGAAAGCCTGGTACTGCTTATAACAACTTTACACTTGAAAAGGTAAAACCTCTCTTTGCCAATGCTACCTATACTAATTATGTAGCTGGTAGAGAAGCAACCTACAGCGCATACGCATCAGATGTACTGAACATTACTGATAGATTATTGGTGATGGCCAGTCTGCGTGTGGACAGGTATGTGAACAAGGGTACTTATTACCCTGCGCAGGATTCTACAGCAGGGAATTATAACCAGACAGCTTTGTCTCCGAAATTCGGTGCTGTATACCAGGTTGTAAAAGATAAAGTGTCCCTCTTTGCTAACTATATGAACGGATTCAACAATGTGTCGGGTTCTGATTTTGAAGGCAAAACCTTTAAGCCAACAGAGGCAAATCAATGGGAAGGTGGTGTGAAATTAGACCTCAACAAGGTAAGTGCTACCTTGAGCTACTACAATATCTCTGTTACAAATGTTACCCGTGATGATCCGGATCATGCCACCTTCTCTATCCAGGATGGTACACAGTTAAGTAAAGGATATGAAATGGAAGTGATCGCAAACCCGATAAAGGGTCTGAATATCATCGCAGGCTATACTTACAATGATAGTAAATATACCAAGGCCAATGCTTCTGTACAGGGACTGCGTCCTACCACTGCCGGCCCTCCTAAAGTAGGGAACCTGTGGATCAGCTATCGCCTGGCAGATGGAGCGGCAAAAGGACTTGGCTTCGGTTTTGGAGGTATTTATGCCAGTGAATATTATCAGACCAATACAACCACTTTTAAATTTAGCATTCCTTCTTATACCGTGTTAGATGCGGCTGTTTTCTACGATAAACCAGCTTATAGAATCGGAGTAAAGGTGGATAACCTTACGAATGAAAAATACTGGTCCTATCGTCTGGCAGCACAAAATCCTACGCGTGTGACTGGTAGTTTGACGATCAAGTTTTAAAAGCAGATATATTAAGCGCTGACCATCATGGTCAGCTTTTTTTTCCACTATTTAAAAGGATAATCATTACCCGGTGTACCGGTCACACCAGAAGCTACCCGAAGCATACCGGGGTTGTCCTTCTTCCATTCCGCATAAGCAGTTTGCAATACTTTGAGCATTTCAATACCTGGCTGAGCACCAGCGATAGTATACTTGCGATCAGGATCTCGCGCTCACCGAATAGATTAGCAAAACAAGGCTGCGATTACTGCAAGCGCTTTATTTGGCATAGTTTATTTTTCTGAAATAATAATAGGATACACATAGTATTGCAAACGGAATCAGCGGAGCCACACCTTTTACAGCACCGTCAGCGAGCCAATGTGCGAGGCTTGCGGAAAGCAATAATATACCGAAAGCGACATAGGCCCATTCTTTAACCATACCGGGTATAGCCGGGATGAGGATGATTACCGCACCAACGATCTTACAGATGTCTAATTCAAGATTGAAATAAGCAGGAAAGCTAAGTCTGTGCATGGTTTCAATCAAGTATGCCCGCGGGGCAAAATAGGATGGAAGCACAATCAAAGCCATTCCAATAACAGTAACTATCCAATAAATTCTTTTTTCTTTCTGCATGATTCAAATATTTACTGCACAAAATTATTTTGTTATAACTTTATAATTGTTATCTATTACCTTTCAGAAACCGGTTTCCTCTATGAAATCAAGTGACCATTACGAAAGCGATTAAAATAATTTTGATTAATATGAATGCAAAAAAAACAGCCTCGCAAGCACCTGATTGTAGAGAGCAATTAATTGCGATAAAGGATACCATGATCTTGCTATCAGGGAAATGGAAAATTCAGATTATTGGATGGCTGCTGCTATATGGTAAGGTGCGTTTTATGGATATGCTGCGTGGGATAGACGGTATTGCTGCTAAAATGCTCTCTAAAGAGTTACAGGAACTCGAACAAAATGAAATAGTGGTCCGAACTGTGATGCCTACCAAGCCGATAACTGTGGAATACGAACTAACGGAACATGGTAAGACTTTAAGCGTAGTAATTGACGCTATTTCTACCTGGGGAGTTACGCATCGAAAATTCCTGTTTAAAAAAGAAAGCTGATTCGTGTAATACGGCAATTCAAGAAGATATTGAGCAACATGTATACCAGCAGCATCAAGTTCTAAAAGTTCAACCAATTCATCATTTTTATCAGCATAAAGAATTAATCCAATGGAGAAAATTCATGGGACTGTTGTTCATATCTTGCCAGCCACCGAAGATATAACTCCATTTGATTTCTATGGCTATGCCCGAACTTGCCTATTTGGATGTATTTAAAGACCAGACGCCTTGGTTTACGATGATAAAATAAAAGATCTATATAATAATCTGTATCCTCAACGGCAACAGCAACTGTTCAATTGCTTCTTCAGCGTTCGAAATGCACTGAGTACATTTTTCCAATACTTTTATATATTTTGGATGACCCAACATAATTTCATGCCTGACCGCTAAAATTGCGGCACCACGCACCTGGAAAGATTAGTTGATATTCCTGCGCCTCTTGGTGGGAGACATTGCTTTATTATAATCTTTAATGCAAAAAAAGATCTTCTCCTCTCCGGCACCGGGCACAGCATAAGTTATTATCAACCCGACTGTTGAACTGTAGACTGACCGCTAGGAATTTCCACATTTATTTATTTAATTGCTTTAGTAAAATCTCCACGTTTTGAATACTATCGCTGCTTTGAAACAAGGTAATCTTTTGGTGTTTAATGAAGTATATTATTCATGGCATAAAAGGATCTACTACTTTGTGCTCCAAAAGACCAGGTCTTCTTTCATTGCAGAGGAGGTAACGCAGCTTACATTTATCAAATGCTGGAATTACCGGGAAAATCTCGCAGATGATCTCAACATAGAGTTACAATTGTTCCGCATTGCCCGCACCACCCTGATCGATCTTCTCCGTAAGGAAACAGTTTACAAAGAAAAGGTCATCCATGTAATAGACAAGTATACGCTGCCTGTAGATGACCTGTGGGGGAAAATAGAGGAGAAAGAATTACAGGTAAAGTTGGCAAATGCCTTGAAAAAAATGCCTCCGATGCGTCGCAAGGTATTCGAAATGAGTCGTTTTAAGGGCATGAGTTATCAACAGATTGCACAAGAACTTTCCTTATCATCCAGAACGGTAGAAACACATATTTTCCAGGCTATCAAACAGATAAGACATTACCTTGGGCCCATGCTCTCTCTCCTGGCCTGGCTTAGCAGGTTTTAAAATATTTTAAATTACACTACGTAGTTGGCGTTTCACAAACGTATTACTATCTAGCAGCTGTATACAATATGATAAATGATGAATTATTAAAACGGTTCTTCAGCAATCAATGCACACCGAAAGAAGCCCGCATGGTGGCGCATTACCTGCAGGAACATCCTGATATACAGGAGACATACCTGCCGGAAGAGGAATTCCTGCAATTACAGGAGGACCGGCACTTCCCGGAAATCGTTTCCCGGCAGTGGCTGAAAAATATTCATCAACAGACTGTATCTGCTCATCACCGGAAGAAATGGGCTCAACGACTGGCCATTGCTGCATTAACAGTGGGCGTATTAGTAGGTGGCTCCTTGTTAATGCTCCGCCGTGACCATCAAAAAGCGGCTACTGTTACTACCGGAATGACAGTAAAAATACCATCCGGACAACAGCAACTGACCACCAACACCAGCCGTAAAACCATGTTCATCCCATTACCGGATGGTTCTGTAGTAGGACTGTTGCCGGCAGCAACCATAATATATAATAAGGAATTCAAGGAAAACAGGAACATTTACCTGACAGGAGAAGCCGATTTTACTGTAGCACCTGATAAATCACATCCCTTCGTAGTGTACAGCGATGAACTATATACAACTGCACTGGGCACCTTTTTTCACGTAAAAGCTATCCCGGGGGAAGACATGATCGCCATAAGACTCAACAGCGGGAAAGTGCTGGTGCAAGGAGCTATCAATAATAAAAAAGTCATCAACGATGTCGTACTTACTCCTGGAAAAGAACTCAATTACTACCGCAAAACAGGAAAAGCTTTTGTGTTTGACTTCAAAACCAGGAATGCGGATATATTAGTAAGAGCTGGCAGCGATAGCACAACTTATACGAAACCGGACTGGTATAAATTTAATAATCAACCCATGTCGCAGGTATTGGATCAACTGAGCAATTACTATGGAATAGCTATCTACTATTACCCTTCAGATGTAATGGATATTTACTTTGATGGTAAATTTGAACGGACAGACTCGCTCGGGACGATCCTTACTGATTTGACGCTTCCCAATAATCTGAAACTGATCAGGAATGATAGCGGATTTATAATTAAGAGAAAATAATTCACCAACATAATGCTATTCCACAAATGGACGCTTTTGGCGCCCCAGGCTTAGTATGCCATACACTTAAAAAAAACTCGTTCCAGTTATGAAGATTTTCTATCGACCAAAATGGCGTTTGTCGCTGCTATCAATGATTTTGATAGCAGGCGTTTCAATGAACGTCTGCTCACAAAATCGCGTGCAGGTGACAGGCACTGTGCGTACAGATCAGGGAGACCTTCTTCCCAATGCCTCCGTAGTCACGCTCAATGAAACTACAAAGTATACCGCCGGTGTCGTAACTGACAGCAATGGCGTATTTCATTTTTCCGGATTACCTCTTGAAGGAAAATACTCTTTCACCGTTTCTTACATGGGTTTTGAAACCCATCGGCTGAATAACGTACTCCTGAAACCAGGCGCCACGCTCACTTTCTCAATACGTTTAGTCAAAACCATATCGGCGCTCAATGACATTGTCGTTATCGGTTATGGTAATGCTAAAAAGAAAGATGTGGTGGGCGCCATCAACGTTGTAACTGTGAAAGAAGCCGGTGCGGTAAATGCCACCAATCCATCGCAATTAATCATCGGTAAAGCCGCCGGCGTACAGGTCGTGCAAAGCAACGGTGGTGCCGGCGCAGATGCCCAGATTATTATCAGGGGTACCGGTAGCTTCACCGATATCAACCCTCTTTATGTGGTGGATGGTATACAGGGCACCAAAAACCTTTTTAATACACTCAATGCCCAGGATATTGAAAGTATCACCATCCTCAAAGATGCATCTTCTACGGCTATTTATGGCTCCGCAGCCGCCAATGGCGTAGTCATTATCACCACTAAAAAAGGAAAGGCCGGCCCTCCACGTATCAGCTTTACCTCGCAATGGGGTATTGCCAGGGCCTGGAAAAAATTGGACCTGCTCAATACTGCCCAATATGTGGACGCGCTGAAAGATCTCGCTGCTACCAAGAATACTGTGTTGCCCGCGAAATTTAACACAGGAACAGCTTTACAGGACAGTACCGACTGGCAGGACGCCATTTTCCGTAATGCCCTGGTATCAGAAAATGACCTGAACATACGCGGTGGTGGCGAAAAGGTAAACTATAGCGTATCTGCCACCTATATCAATCAGCAGGCAATATTAACGAATGCTACCAATAAGAGATTCCAGGCCCGTGTGGCACTCGAAGAAACGCTTGGCAGGTTCCGGTTTACGCAGAATATTATCGTCCGGCAATATACCGGCCAGGGCAACTACGCCAATATCGTTAATGCCATACAATATGCTCCTTATAAACCTATCCTGGACCCATCTGTCCAGGGTGGATATTCTATTCTCTCTAATATTGATGACTTCAGCAATGCCACTAACCCATTGCAGGAGATTGCCATGAAAAGCCAGAACAGCAAATCACTGGCCTTCTTTCCACAACTATCAGCAGAAATACGTATCATCAATGGATTAAAATTCCGTTCACAGTTTGCAGCAGAAGTGAACTCCAGCCGGAGTAACAGCTATCAGAAACAGTACCAGGCTTCAAATTTCCTGAACCAGGCCCGCCAATCAATGCTGACTTTTACGGAAAACTCCTACTACATGATTGAAAACTACCTGTCGTACGACAAACAATCCGGCAGGCACCAGTTATCTCTGATCGCGGGGCAAAGCTATATTGATCCGGGAATTACGAATGGCTCTTCCATCAGAGGTACCGGGCAACCAAATGACAATATCACCAATGTGGGCGTGGCTTCTTCCCAATCCGTTACCAATAGTTATTCAAACTACTCACGCCCTTCTCTGATATCCTACTACGGCAGGTTGAACTATACTTATAATGATAAGTATATACTGAACACCAGTTATAGAAGGGATGGTGCATCTAACTTTGGACCTAACAACCGTTACGGCAATTTTGCTGCCGTTGGTTTATCGTGGCGCTTTTCAGAAGAACCATTTATTAAAAATGTATTCCCGGTATTGTCAGAGGGAAAGCTGCGCACAAGTTGGGGACAAACCGGCAACAACAATATTCCCAATTTCCTGAATACCGCAAAAACCTACCAGGGCACTCCCGGCGGCGCATTGGTATACTCCCTGGGCAGTACCGAAACATTCGTATCCGGTACTACCCTGACAACGGTAAGCAACCCGGATTTAAAATGGGAACAAACTAATCAAACCGATATAGGCATCGACCTGGCCTTTTTACAAAACCGCCTCACCGTTGAAGCTGACTGGTACGACCGCAAAAGTACCGGACTGCTGGTAACAACTTTCCTGCCAGCCAGTATAGGTATAAGTCTCACCGGTACCCAGCCCCGTAAAACAGTCAATGCAGCAGACGCCCGAAATAAAGGTTTTGAGTTGACCGTCGGGTATAGAGATAAGATCAATAACAACTTCAGTTTCAATGTGAGTGTAAACGGTGCTATTAACCACAACGAAGTGTTATCGCTGGGTGATCAGTTTTCGGCCCCTATCCAGGCTGGCGCCTTTACTCCGGTACCCGCCACCACTTATACAGCAGCAGGCAATGCAATCGGCTCCTTCTATGGTTACCGGCATGATCATGTGGCCAGGGATGCTGACGAAATAGCTATGCTAAATAATGCGGCCGCTAAAAAAACAGGCAAACCGGAAGCAAAGTACCAGGATGGTTTATTGCCGGGTGATTTTATTTATAAAGATATTGACGGCGATGGCGTAGTGACTGCAAAGGACCAGGAAATACTAGGCAATGCTATGCCCAAATATATTTACGGGATCAATGCCGGTATCACTTTTAGAAACTTTGACCTGAACCTGGTATTGTCAGGCATTACGGGACTAAAACTTCTCAATGGCTTAAAACTTAATACCAGCTTTATGTCTACAGGGCATAACGCCGGCACTGACATCCTGGACAGGTGGCGTAAGCCCGGCGATGTAGCTGCTTTGCCAAGGATAGGTCAGAATGTAACAGGCAACGGTAATCTGCGTCCATCCGACTGGTGGCTGGAAGATGGCAGCTACCTGCGTTTACGGAACATTACTATCGGATACAATGCTCCTTTACCGATGTTAAATAATCTCACCAAAGGCACCGTTAATTCGCTCCGCATTTACTTAGCAGCACAAAACCTGTTTACCATCACCAGGTACACCGGATACGATCCGGAAATAGCAGGTGACTACCTGTTTGCACGCGGTATTGACCAGGGGCAGGTGCCACAACCAAGAACTTTCCTGGCAGGTATTCAATTAGGGTTTTAATTTCTAAAAGTGATTTTATGAAGAAATATATACATCAATTACTGCTGATAGTGGGGCTGATAATGACTTTTTCCGGATGTAAAAAATCGCGTCTCGACCTCGTAGACCAGAGTGCTTATGCATATGAGACCTATTTCACCAACATCGGAGCGCTGAACCAGGCTACTATTGCCAGTTACGCCACCCTCCTACATCCCGGATTATGGGCCAGGGAGTATTACTACATTTTTGACCTGATGGGGAATGAAGCAAAGCGTGCCAGCTTTCTGCTGGGTGCAGAGCAGGAACTGGGCGATTATAGTTTTGGTACCAACAACGCAGATCTGAGTGCATTATGGAGTTCACTCTACCGGATGATATTCCGCACTAACCTGGTGATAGACCGGGCAGCGGCGTGGAATCCTACAGCCAACGCAGATCGGGCCAAACTGAATCAATACCTGGCAGAGGTAAAGTTCCTCAGGGCGTATGCGTATTTCCATTTAGTAACCTTGTGGGGAGATGTACCACTGTATATCGACTATCAAACGACGCTTCAAAACAACTATTTATCCCGTAGTCCAGCTGCTGACGTATGGAAGCAGATAGAAAAAGATCTGACAGAAGCAGAGGCAACTACAGAATTACCCATTGTATATCCTGCCGGAGAATTAGGCAGGGCAACCAAGGGCGCTGTGATAGCGCTGCTCGGCAAGGTTTATCTTTACCAGAAGAAATGGGGGCTTGCACAATCTTCCTTCGAAAAACTGATGACTGCACCGTACACTTACAAACTCGATCCCTCATTTGATAATGTTTTCAGCACGGTGAATCAGAACACACCGGAAAATATCTTTCAGATCATGAATCAGCAGTGGACCGACTGGGCCATTGGATCCCCCTACTATATGTTTGGAAATGGTGCGGAACAAGTAGGTAAACAAACGCATAGTGGTCGCGCTATGGAATATGGCTGGAATGACTGGAAGAACGTATACATCAGCAATTCAGCTGTGAAAGCATTCACCTATCCCGATCCGGTAACAGGCAATCCATATACTGATCCACGTGCCAGATCTACCTTCTATGGCACTGCTGCTTCAGGAGGAGATATCATGTACTGCCAGCAATGTGCTACCGGTGCAAAAAATTTTCCTTTTGACGCGACTGATCCACAGGGTGACTATCGCTGGAAGAAATACGAATATTACAATCTCGTGGAAAAATATGGTGATCCTAAAAGTCCTATCAACGGGCAGGTGATCCGCCTGGCTGATGTGATGCTGATGCTGGCCGAAGCTTATATACAACAAGGTAATTCCGGTGATGCTCCACTTGCGCTGATCGACAGTGTACGCGCCCGTTCTCATGCCGTTTTGTATGCAAACCTGGGAGATCAGGCCAATGCCATGAAAATATTGATGCGCGAACGCCAACTTGAATTATGTGGAGAGCAATGCCGGTATTTCGACCTGCTGAGATGGGGAATTATCAAGCAAACTATCAACGCGGAAAAAGCTGTTGAACCCGGAAGCGGCACACAACCTTTCCTTGATAAACACCTGCTGTTCCCTATCCCCGATGTAGAGAAAAATTACAATCCTAATGTGGCCAAAGACATTAAAAATGGCTGGAACTAATACCCTTTAAAGGTTAACCAAGGCAAGGAAACATAGTATAAAAGAAAATGAAGACCATGTTGTGCGCTTAAACACCCGACATGATCTATTGGTAACTTATGTCTGTTCACTACAAACATTTGTAAACGTTGCTATGAAATGATGTACCAGATGAAATATATGAAGACCATCTAATCAATCCTTAATAATTCCACTCTTATGAAGACAAAAAAAGTCTACTACACATTGCTGTTAACAATTTTTTGCCTGGCTGCTTTGCACGGTGTACACGGGCAATTGTACACCTGGAACCAGGTGCGGATAGGCGGTTCCGGATCGATACCTTCTTTTGTAGCGCATCCTAAGGTACCCGACCTTTATTTTATTACTACTGATGTAGGTACTCCTTACCGATGGAATAAGAACCTGCAGAAATGGGAGCATTTAATGTTATTTAAAAAAATACCGGACAACTACTGGAACTGGGAATTCAACCAGCGTTGCGGCAGCCTTGCAGTAGATCCAAACGATGCTACCGGTAATATCCTGTATGCTACTGTGGAGAACAGCGCCGGCCCGGCCCCTGGCAAGGGTTCAAGTGCTGTAGGTACTATCCTGAAGAGTACTGACAGGGGCGACTCCTGGACGGATCTCCATGTTCCGGTTGTAGTACACCCGAATAGTACGCAACAATACGTAAACCGTATACAGGTCGATCCTTCCAATAGTAACATCGTATGGGTTGTTACAGATCAGAATGGCGCCTGGAAATCGGAAAATGCCGGCACAAGCTGGTTGCAGGTAAACGCTGTCAGTACGTCGGGCGCCTGTGCGTTTATCCTTTTCGACCCAAGTGCCGGGACTGTTGTAGTGAATGGTCAGCAGGTGACGAAACGGATTTACATTGGCCGGTATACCGGTGTATGGGTTTCTGAAGATGGCGGGGCCTCTTTTACACTAATGAGTAACAGCCCGCAGGCTGCCGGCCAGGCGACGATTCATGCAGATGGAACCCTGTATGTATCTGCCGGCTCCCCCAGTGTGAAAAAGGGGGTGTTCAAATACAAGGGTGGCAGCTGGCAGGACGTGTCTCCTGTAATTTTAGATAATGTCAACCAATACTTCTCAAAAGTGGCGGTGAATCCCGCTAATTCAGATGATATTGTTGTAAGTACCCGGGGACTCTGGCAAAAGAATCCTTATTATATTTCAAGGCGTGGCGGAGCCCCAGGCTATTACTCACAGGGAAAGATCACCCGCGATAATTCTGAAGCACCACATTCAGCGAATGACGGCTTATACTACAATTCACCTGCGCATAACGCAGCTGCATTTACCTGGGATCCGTTTTACCCGAACAGGGTATGGATCAACGATATGCTGGACGTACTGAGCACAGATAATATCTTTGACCCTGTTTCCAACTGGAAGATCCGCGTGGTAGGCCTTGAAGAGATCATGGTAACCGGCCCGATGGTAGCACCGCCAGGTGGTAAGAACCTCCTGCTCACCGCTACCGCTGATGTTGGCGGCGGCCACCACCGTTCTCTTACTGAGCCATTGAACCAGGGTGCTCTATCCAATACCGCCTTACACAATGGTATCAATACGGCGTTTAATATGCAGACGGTCGCTTTCCAGTATACCGACCCTAATTTTATTGTCCGTGTAGGTTGCGACGGCGCGGAAACTTATGACGTCAATCTATCACATGCAGGTTACTCCACCGATGGTGGTGATACCTATACTGTATTTCCAAAATCACCTGGTCTGCGCGGGCGTTTGGCAGTATCAGCCAATCGCAGGAATATCGTCTGGCTTACGCAGATAGATGCTAATGGTCCCGGTAATGTTTACTGGTCAGAAGATCTTGGCACTACCTGGACAAAAGCCACCGGTGTTTCTTCGGGCATCTTACCCTCTGGGGTGCAGTGGACCCTTTATCCAGGGGAAAACCATCTTGTAGCGGATAAGGTGAACGGCGATTATTTCTATATCTGGGACCGCGGTTCGTTTTATGTCAGCAACAATGGTGGAAAATCATTCCAAAAAACAACTGCTACCGGCCTTACTGCAAACGCCGGCAGTAATCCCAATGGCTCTTCTTATGCCACCACCTCCAATATTGATGTAACGCCGGGGAAAACAGGTGATGTCTGGATAGCATTTTACGATGATTCCCATCCTGAATACAGCGCCCTTTATCATACCTCAGACACTGGTAAAACCTTTAGTAAGGTAGGTGGAGATTCATTTAAACCCAAGTGGATAGCTGCCACCATGTCTGATACAACTGCTGGTGCGCATGTGGCTTTATATGCTACAAGCCAGCTGCTTCCCATTAACGGCATTACACACGGAGCCTTCCGCTCTGACGATACCGGTCGTACCTGGACGACCATCTCAGACCGGGTACCAGGTATCGTGCAGAATATTACGGCAGACAATAAAGGAAGAATGTTTGCAGCCATCAGTGGAAATGGTATCTATTTTGGCTCCCCGGTGGCCGGTCCTGTGCAGTCTGTAGAAATAGTCAATTCCGGATCAGATACCCTTACAAAAGGATTCTCTGTCAAGCTGAACGTAAAGCTCACGCCCGCCTATCCCACCAACCCGTCCGTCACCTGGAGCTCGTCTGATACCTCAATAGCTAAAGTGGACGCTTATGGGAACGTAAACGGTGTAAACGCAGGTACCGTCACTATTACTGTCACATCGGTTGATGGGGGGAAAATAAGCACCCGACAGATCGTCGTCATTCCACCGGTTATATCCACCGGTATTACGATAGACAGTATACTGTATGGTACTATGAATACACCCAAACAGATGGTGGCCACCGTTACCCCCGCCAACACGACTAATAAAACCCTGTACTGGTCGGTGGCGGATAGTACGATCGCAAAAGTGGATGCCAACGGTGTGGTGACCGGCTTAAAACTGGGCACTACTACCCTCACCGTCTCGACGGCAGACGGAGGCTCGTCCAGCACCTCACAACTGATTGTGAACACCATTGTGACTGCCATCAACGCAGGTACTACAGCCCCGGCGGGAGGTCAGCCAACACCCTATCAGAATATAACAATTGGCCAGTATATGCCCGAAGGGCCTACCGGCACCGATAAACTCTGGCACGCAGGGTACACCTGGATCGTCCGTAATGCGGCCACGATGGACCTTAGCCAGGTAACATCACCTGCTCCCAGACAGGTATATGAATATATGCGCATTGGCAAAATTAATACGACCCAGCTGCGCTATTATTTCCGCAACCTGATTCCTAATGCTAACTATGCGGTGCGCCTGCACTTTGTTGAGCCCAGCGACGCAGACAAAGCCACCCGGATCTTTAACGTGCGGACCAGCGGCGACAGCCTTATGAATTTCAACATCTACCAGGCCGCAGGCAATAAGCTGAATACCGTAATTACACGTACCCTTCAGGCAAAAGCTGACAACGCCGGTGTAATCACTGTACAATTCATTCCCAAAGCTGGCACCAATGATCCTTATAGCGCTTCTATAGCTGCGCTTGAAGCCGCGATCATTCCATTACAGGGAATCAGTGTCTATTCAGACAGCAGCAATCTCTATGTAGGCTATCAGGACACGCTGAAGCTGACCACCACACCAGCCAATGCCACCAACCGGAACCTGGTATATAAGTCTTCCAATGAAGCCATCGCTACTGTAGACCTGAATGGGGTGGTAACAGGAAAAGCTGCCGGCACAGTTACTATCACCGCTACATCTGTTGAAAGTAATTTTGCGGCTACCAAAACCTATACGGTTATCTATATCCCTGTTACGTCACTAACCCTGGATAGCACTTCCGTAAATGTATTTGTAGGATCAACCTTCCAGTTGAATGCCATCTTCAACCCGGCAAAAGCCAGCAACAAAGGAGTGTTATGGACATCTTCAGATACAACCATAGCCAAAGTGAGCAATAGCGGTACTGTCAGTGGTATCAAACAAGGAGACGTAATCGTAACAGCCGCCGCAGCAGACAACCCGGCTATTGTTGCACAAGCCAATATTCATGTAGCCAATGTACTGGCCACTAACCTTACATTACAACCATCCAACGCCATTATCGGGGCAATGGATACCCTGCGGGTAAAAGTCTCCTTCCTGCCGGCCAATACCTCGATTAAAAGAGTAACCTGGAGTAGTTCAGATGCATCGTTAGCAACGGTTGACAGTACAGGGCTTGTCACTGCCCTCCAGCCAGGCACCCTGACGATTAGTGTCAACACCCTGGATAACTCTGGCGTTTCAGCCACCTTATCGGTAACGGTGGTACCTTTTGATTCATGTGGAGGAATTCCGAATGATGGTTTTGAAAGCGGTCTTATTAACTGGATTTCCTATAAAGAATCCGTTGCTACTGTGGGCGCTGCATATGCCGTTAGCGGGAAAGGACATTCCGGTGATAAAGCCGTGACACTCGGTTCTACAACAGCAAGCACCGCTTTGAACATAAAAGGTTCCATCCCGGTAAGAGGTGGCAGCGTCATCGTATTTACCCAGTGGGTGAAAGTAGAAAAAGACGCCACCGGCTACCCATGGTGGGCTGGATATGGTATTGGATTTGTAAATAACCAGGACAGCGCTACCGGTACCGTATATTCAAAACAAATCGACAATGTGATTGCATACCGGGAAAACTGGGCGCAGATAAGAGATACAATCAATGTACCTGACAGTGCAACAGGGCTTACTTATTGGATATCCAAGGTAGGATTCGGCACTGTATGGGTAGATGATTATTGCATAGAAGTTTTAAGGACAAATAAATCGGCAGTGTATGGTATCAATGCAGGCACCACAGTAACACCTGCCGGTCCTTATGCTAATACCACTTTTGCGCAATATGTTCCTGAAGGCCCTACCGGTCCTAATAATCTATGGCATGCAGGTTATACCTGGGTACAAAGAGTGACTGCACAGGTAGATCTATCATATGTAACCGATCCCGCTCCTCCGCAGGTATATGAATATATACGCATCTTCAAAGACAATACCACCCAGATGCGTTATTACCTGCGTGGCCTCACTCCTAACACCACGTATGCCATCCGGTTACACTTCGTGGAACCACATGATACGGAAAAGAATAATAGAACTTTCAGTGTAAAAGCCACCAATGGCATTGATAGCCTGACTGACTTTAACATCTACCAGGCCGCGGGTAACCGGTTGAATACCGCTGTTATCAAGACTATAAGGGCAACAGCAGACAACGCCGGTTTAATACAGGTAACTTTTTATCCTAAAAAAGGTTTGTATGATCCTTACAGCGGTTCAATAGCAGCTATTGAGGTGCGGACCTTACAACCAGGAGATACGGTGCAAAGTGTAACTGCCACTCAAAACACGATTGCAGTGGTCAGCAACAAATTAAACACCCCTGTCAAACTGGATTTTGTAACAGAAGTATATCCAAATCCTTCCAACAGCGTGTTCAGGATAAAACTGACATCTTCCTCAAAAGCACCGGCGCTTCTCATTATTGTTAATAACAGTGGTAGCCCGGTTTATTCTACAAGGATAAATGCCGGCGTTAATTACGAACTTGGCCAGGATCTGAAACCAGGTATTTATTATATAAATATCAGGCAAGGTACTCAAAGCAAGACGATGAAAGTTGTGAAATACTAAGCAATATTCAACTAAAAAAAAGCTGCCTCATTTATTTATGAGGCAGCTTTTTTTTGCTGCATGTCTATAGAACCCTATTTGTAAGGTAACGGTTCAACAAATAATTTCTCTCTACAAAAGCCAATAATCTGTTACTGTCATTGGCGCCATATTTTTTAGAAAGCTTCGGGACTACACACTTGTGGGAGAATATAAATATAAAAAACGGCCGCAACTGAAAAATAATCGTACTTATGGCCCGTTATAGTTCAATGAATTCTATTAAGCTAACTGTCTGTGAATTTTTGAGATAATCATTGATTGATAAAAACATGAAACAATAAATTGATATTTTAGCGATTGTAATTTGATAATAATGCAGACCTATAAAGGAACCTATACAGACGATTTTGGAACGATTGATATTATTGTTGAAAACGATTTCAGTACATTGTCCTGTGTAATTGACGGTGTACGATTTTCCGGCGGGCAGCTTTCAGATTTTGAAGCAAGTAATAAATATACAGCGGAAGAGCTGGCAAGATTTACTTTTTATGAAATCCGGATATATAATTCAGAGCGCACTGTTCAAATGCTTTGTAACTGTATATTTTCGATTATTATCCCACAGATCATTATTGACAAATCATCGAATACAACGTTTGATGTTGATTTGAAACTTGAATATTCACTAGGCAAACCAAGGCTTCTTCCCGGGCAAGGAATTGAACATGAACATATAAAAGCAGGTTTCATTATAAATGGACAAAACTTTGAGGGTACAGGAGAGGATGTGGAAACTGTTTTTGATCAGATCAGTAAGCAGTTTAACGACAGGTATCAGTTTAAGAATTGCTATGGCTGCATGTTTGGCGACTACAGTGTGTATGGACAAAGTAGTTTTGGCGGCATGCTTTGCTATGTGTTGCAAAAAGAGGAATATTTAAAAGTAAAAACAAAAAATGATTATACTTTATTATCGGAAGAGGTAAGCCTGGTGCAGGAGACATATATCTGTGAAAAATATGAACCCCGCAAACCGGGAACAGGTTACAGGGGTTGATTAAAAATAAGAATAGCGCTTAATAGCGCCTCGATATTCATCAATAACATGTTAGGAAATGATTTTCTACTTATAAGCACACGCAAAATAAAAAGAAGCTGTCTCAGTTACTTTTGAGACAGCTTCAAATAATTATATTCAGATTTGATTGCCGATTACATATCCGCTGAGGCTATTTACATTCCGTATTGTAGACCGGTTAAAGTGATAAAAGAGAAGTGTTTCCAGGGTATAGATGTGCCTGATCAATCGTCCTTCCCTAAAAAAAACCTTCTGTGTAGAGACTTCTCTTATCAACTCACAATCAGCTTCCAGATATTCCCCTAGTGGAGAAATAATGTGTGTTATATTACCTGGTGGTATATATATGCCGGAAAAAAGGTTATTCAATGTTTCTATGTTCCTGACCCATCGCCATTGGCCCTCGAATCTCCACATAATAGCCATATTGTAACGGATAAATGTGCCTTCCAGGCCCTCTGTGGGCGCTTTATCGGTACAGGGGATTGTCATGGCAAGGGCGGTGTAATCGGGGAATGAATTTGCATTTGCAAGGGTCGGTACGGTAAATAGGCTAACGAAAAGAAATAACAGACGGTTTGTCATGTTTGGGTTTTTAATGATGAAAATTTAATGTGAATATGGGAGTAAAGATCCGATTATTCACTGCAGTGTGATTGCGTCCAGACCGTTAAAAGCTGTCAAATTCGACAAATCAAGGGGCATTTACGACAACTTGCATAAGCTACATTACCTGCCTGTTTTATTGAGATCGCCCAACAGTATTGATGTGTAGCGTTTTCTTCTAAATGCCACATTGATCCGAACAACAATGCCGTTGATTAACTAATTGTTAAGCACTAGGGTATTTTCTGATTGAAACGAATTATTATTAGATGTAAGTTAAGAATGCCGGCTCTTTACTTGTGATTTCCTGATGAAAGTAAATGTTTAATTTTTTTAAGTATAACCCGTGCTCGTTCGCCACGCATCGAGCAAAGGTATTCTGTGCAATTATTTAAATAAAAAAACCATGAAAAGAATTAATGTTTTTTTCCAGTTGCTTGTTTTTGCTGTATCCGTAGTTACGACCAGTTGTAACAAACAATCCATACAAACGGAGCCTGCACTGCCAACCGGCAATGATGTCAGCAAAGCCATGCACACTGAAACTGCTACCGGGGGTACCTTTAATGTTCTTACCTACAATATTGCCGGCCTGCCCCAGATATTGTCGAGTGCTACTACTCCACGAGACTCCAGTACTTCATTGATTGGCAGATTGATTAATGTCTATGATATTGTTCACGTGCAGGAAGACTTTAATTATCATGCTTACCTTTACGACAAAGGCAATGTTCATCCTTATCGTTCTGCTACCAGTGGTGGGGCTGGCATTGGAGATGGCTTAAACTCACTGTCTTATTTCCCGATGACAGATTTTACCCGCGTTACCTGGAATAAACGCATTAACGAAAATGCATTGACGCCTAAAGGATTTACTTATTGCCGTTACCGCGTAGCAGAAGGTGTATATATTGATGTGTATAACCTGCATACCAATGCAGAATCTGATGCTGCTTCTATTGCTGCCCGTGCCGATAACCTGTTACAGTTAAGTAATTACATTGCTGCTAATTCTGCAGGAAATGCCGTAATTGTTATGGGTGATACCAATGGTCGTTATACACGCGATAATAACCTGCGTTTGTTGCTCACTTCCAATGGTACCAAAGATGCCTGGATTGAACTGATCCGTGGTGGCAATATTCCTGCTTTGGGTGCAGATCCTATCGTATGTGATTTCCCGAATGTTACCAATACCTGCGAAATAGTCGATAAAATCTATTATCGCGGCAGCAAGTTTGTTCAATTAACTGCCGCTGGCTACAATGTAGTTAACACTTTTGTGAATGCAAATGGCCAGCAGTTGAGCGATCACTCACCGCTTACCTGCAATTTCACTTACCAACTGAACAGCTCTTTCCGTATGAGTGATTTATTTGGTGGTCCACACGGTACACCGTTTAACGATATGGCTACTCTTACTGAAAGCAGTAATGCGGTGTCTTTCACTATCAGAGGTGCCAACCGTATTGATGCGGTGGGGGCTACTTATGCTGACGGTACGACATTGACACATGGCGGTACAGGTGGAACTGCCCAAACGCTGACTTTGCAGAGTGGTGAAACCGTTAGTTCTATTATGCTTTGTGAAGGCAAGTATAACAATACTACCCGGATCTTCTACCTGAAGCTTACCACCAGCACCGGCCGTACGTTGGAGGTAGGTACAAAAAATTCAGATACTGTTACTTATTCCGCACCAGCTGGCTATAAAATCACTGGCTTCTTTGGTAATTCCGGAGATGAAGTAGATAAACTGGGTGTGATTTATACATTGAAATAACAGCTTCATATAAGATCATTTTTATGCGATACATTCATTAAATAAATTATTCTACTGGCTGCTGTTTTTCACATTCATTCCACTAAAGAAGCCAATATTAATTAAATCTTCTTCAAACGGATTCTAAACTTGTTGTTTCCAGTCAGTAGAAAAAGCAGGAAGATGACTCATAAGTAAAAATAGGCGCTGAGAATCACTTAAACGGATACCCGACTCCACCAGGGATACGAAGAAAAAGAGGCTGTATCGTACTTATGATACAGCCTCTTGCCATTTAAATCTATCTGGATGAATTTCCAGATGTTTGTTCTCAACTTTATAAGCCTTCGAAATCAAATGTGTTAAATCATCCTGCGCTTAGCTTTCCGGTTAATTCAGGTCAATACATTGTTTTCTTTAATTCCTGATTTTTCCTGTTTTAACACTATTGCAGCCATGTCAGTTACCCGGTAAATAAACACTCCTGATCAGTTGTCATTTAGTTTGTGAACCGGTTCATACATACCGGGATAAATAAGCAGCTGTTTTACTCCTTTTATTTTTCGCAACCGCCGCTGGTATCCCTTCCGCAACGATCCTTCCGCCTTGTTCGCCGGCACCCGGCCCAATGTCGATCACCCAATCGCTTTGCGCAATAACGTGCATATCGTGCTCAACTACAATCACCGTGTTGCCCACATCTACCAGCGAATTTAACTGCACCATGAGTTTCTCTACATCTGAAGGGTGTAATCCTGTCGTGGGTTCATCCAGCACATAAAGCGTATGGCCCCGTTGCGAACGTTGTAGTTCCGTTGCCAGTTTGATGCGTTGTGCTTCACCGCCTGATAGCTCTGTAGCAGGCTGACCTAACCTTAAATAACCTAACCCAACCTGTCGCACAACATCAAGGCTACGCCGCAGGATTTCCTCTTCTTTAAAAAATTCCCATGCAGCATCTACTGTCATCGAGAGTACTTCGGCGATATTCTTATCCTTATACTTTATTTCGAGCGTTTTGTCGTTGTACCGTGTGCCGTGGCAGGTAGGACAGGGTGAATATACACTTGGCAGGAACAACAGTTCCACCATTACAAAGCCTTCCCCCGTGCAATGTGGACAACGACCCTTGGCTACATTAAACGAAAAACGGCCTGCATCGTAACGACGGGCTTTCGCCATTTTCGTTCCTGCAAAAAGTTTACGCACATGGTCAAACAAGCCGGTGTAGGTAGCAAGGTTTGACCTGGGTGTACGACCGATCGGTTTTTGATCCACCCGCACCATGCGTTTCACTTGTTCCATCCCTTCCGTTATCCGCCCAGAAGAAAGAACTGTCTCTTCCTCCAGTAAATCCTGTTGATCTTCTGTTGGCGGATCTATTTCCTGGCCCAGTTGCGCGGCAACAAGTTCTATCAGTGCCTGGCTGACAAGACTGCTTTTACCTGAGCCGGAAACACCCGTCACACTCGTTAAAACGCCTAACGGAAAAGAAACATCCAGGTTGCTGAGATTATTGCGGGAGATTCCTTCCAACCGCAGCCAGCTTGCCGCAGTTCGTGCAGTTCTTTTAGGCAGGATCGCCTGCGTTATATATCGCCGGGTTACAGAGGCCTCTATTTCCTGCAACCCGCTTAAAGGCCCGCTATATAGAATTTCACCGCCGTTAACACCGGCGGCAGGACCGACATCTACCACCCAGTCAGCATGCCGGATGATATCTACTTCATGCTCGACAACAAAAAGCGAATTGCCGGCATCATTCAGCTTATCCAGCGCGCGCAGCAAAGCCTCCGTATCCGCCGGATGAAGGCCAGCAGAAGGTTCATCGAGAACATACACCACGCCGAATAAATTTGAACGCACCTGTGTTGCGAGCCGTAGTCTTTGTAACTCACCCGGCGATAGCGTGGGCGTGCTGCGTTCCGGTGTAAGGTAGCCAAGACCGAGATCAAGCATGATAGACAGCCTTGCCACAAGATCTTCAGCAATACGTTGCGCCACGATTGCTTTTTCAGGGTGCAGTTCATTTATTTTATCAAACGATTCGTGCCTGGCATAAGGACTAAAAATTTTATTCAGCTCATACAATTGAAGGCGCGATATTTCTGTAATATCATAGCCGGCAAATTTTACAGACAGAGATTCTTTTCTTAATCTTTTGCCATTGCATACCGGGCAATCTGCGCCTGACATAAACTGCATTACCCGCTTTTTCATTAGCTGGCTTTGCGTATTAGCAAAGGTCTGCATGACATACCGCCTGGCACCTGTGAATGTGCCCATGTAGCTCGGCTCCAATTTTTGGTTCAGTGCCTTCTTCACTTCTTTTGCAGAAAAGCCTGAATACACAGGAACGGTTGGCTGTTCGTCTGTAAATAATATCCAGTCACGGTCTTTCTTCGGTAGATCACGCCACGGCTTATCTACATCATAGCCGAGCGTCATCAGTATCTCGCGCAGGTTTTGCCCCTGCCAGGCAGTAGGCCACGCAGCAATGGCGCGTTCACGGATCGTGAGACTATCATCTGGTACCATCGATTTTTCGGTCACATCATAGATACGACCGAGTCCGTGACAGTTGGGACAAGCCCCTTCTGGTGTATTGGGTGAAAAGCCTTCGGCATAGATGATCGATTGTCCTTTGGGATAGTCGCCTGCCCTGGAAAACAACATGCGGAGCAGGTTGGATAGCGTTGTTACACTACCCACAGAAGAACGTGTGGTGACTGCGCCGCGTTGTTGTTGTAAGGCAACAGCAGGCGGCAGGCCTTCGATCTCATCTACTTCAGGAATGGACATTTGGTTAAATAACCGTCTTGCATAAGGTGAGACTGATTCCAGGTAACGGCGTTGCGCTTCTGCATACAAAGTGCCAAATGCCAGCGAAGATTTACCTGAGCCCGATACACCTGTAAAAACAACCAGCGCGTTACGCGGTATGTCAACATTGATATTTTTAAGATTGTGTTCCCTTGCACCCCGCACGCGCACAAAATCGCCAGTCGATGTTTTTTTTGATTGCCCTTCCTTCATAAATGAATATTATAAACGTTTTGATACTACTACAATTTAAGCTGTAGTACTTATAACAAATACCATACTATCAAGATACGGCGGCCTGGGGTACAGGAAAACTCTTTCTTTTTGCAATGCGGCAAGTCCGACTCATCAGAACCGAACGCGGGACCATGCGATTTCGGACATTATCAGTTAGGCAAAACAACTTAAAAATTGAATATTAACACGTTACAAAGCTGGAACAATGATACCGAAATCTGTTTTAGAAGAAAAAAGACTACTGCATATTCAATAATAGTCAAGATCTTCTTTGGTAAATGCTCCTGCTTTTTTATGCACATAAAGATATTTCCCGCTATATGCTTTGTAGAAATTGACTGCTCCCCCTCAGATTACATTCTATACATGAACTAACTGAAACCATGTTTGATAGACAGCTTGCAGCCAGATTATCACAAACAAGCATGATTTAAATCATTCAGCTGATTAAAAGAGGTATTACTATGCAGTACTGGGTTGGAAATTCACGGAACGAATCAAAATGGTATTTACACCCTTTTCTTAAGGTAACAATTAGTTAATCCTTAAAACTTAATTTTGCAAAAAACCACTCAGATGAAATCACTATTAGCCCTTGCTTTTCTCTTTTCAATAACAATTGAAACATTCGCTCAAGCTCCCGCGCCAACCAGACATATGACGATTACCATCATTGACCAACATGTCGCCTTGTCTATCGGCAAAAAAACAGACAACTTTTTTGTTACGCGGGATGATACTGCACAATTGCAAAAGTTTGTAGATCTTAACACGCATGTAAAGGCGAAAGAAGAACCGGCAGCTTATGAACAAATGATGATGAACCTGCTCAAGCCTTATTACGATCAGCAGTGGCAACTGGTCACATCAAACGTGGAATTTATTCCTAATACTAATACGGAGGTTTTTCGGTACTATTTTGTTAAATAAAATCATATTTAAAAAAGGATAATCCCAACTCAGGGATGTATCATCCTATCTTTATAAGGGTCTGGATATACATTTATCTGACCGGTATCTGCGTGTGTCAATTCGCCAGTCTTTAAATCAGGCAGGACATGATATTTTAAATCCGATAATAAAAACCAGGTCTATTCGATAATGTGTATTAAACAAATCCTATAGCCAATCTTATCCGATCTCATGCGCCATTTTCATACGTTTATAAATCAGGCAGGTCGATTTTGACGTTTCGTTAATCTTTGGCGTTTGCTTGATAACAGTCTCTAAAAAGCTGCGATTAGCATCACCCCATTGGTTCATGGCCTCGATAATAGGCATCAACGAATAGCCGATCTCTGTAAGCGAATATTCCACTTTAGGCGGCATTTGCGGATAGGTTTTCTTCGTTACCATGCCATGCCCTTCCAATTCTTTGAGTTGTACATTCAGCACCCTGCGGGTAGCACCAGGAAATAAACGTAGTATCTCGCTTGGGCGCTTTACATCCATCGAAATAGCGCGAAGGATGGCTGGCTTCCATTTGCCATTCAGCACTTCCTTAGTCAGGTGCAGTCCGCAATCTATTGTGAGGGGAGTTTTTCTTTCGTACATATGTTGCTCACTTTATTCAAAATTAGGCATTGTATTTTAATTTCCATATGGGATAAAATTATCCCTATGCCATTAGTTTTTCCCATATTGTAACAATGAGGCAGATGCCCGAAGTTCGCCTTAAAAAAGCAAATGGAAAATGCAGTACAACCTCTGTTAGAGGAATATCAGATAGGTGATTTAAGATTGAAAAACCGTGTAGTCATGGCTTCCCTTACACGTGGGCGTGCCACCAATGCGGGTCTGGTTCCTACACCATTGATGGCCAGGTATTATGCACAACGCGCGTCCGCAGGCTTAATTCTGAGTGAAGGCACCTGGGTGAATTCGAAGTCTATTGGTTTTATCAATGTGCCAGGCATTTATACGCAGGAGCAGGTGGAAGGATGGAAACTGGTCACCCAGGCAGTACACAACAAAGGAGGATTGATCTTCTCCCAGTTAGGGCATATCGGGGCAGCCTCTCATCCGGATTTTTTTGATGGTGAATTGCCCGCAGGCCCTTCCGCCATTAATCCGCAAACCCATTCTTATACCCCCCAGGGTTTTAAAGATACACTAACGCCCCGCGAGTTCACCCTTACTGAAATTAAACAAACTATACAGGATTACAGGCAGGCTGCTAAGAATGCGAAGGAAGCAGGATTTGATGGCGTTGAAGTACATGCACAGGCTGGTATGCTAATACCCCAGTTTCTAAGCCTGGCCACTAATCATCGTACCGATGAGTATGGCGGCAGTATCGAAAACCGAGCACGTATTATATTTGATATCCTGGATGTCATCCTGGAAGTATGGGAAAGCACAAGGGTGGCCATCAAGTTTGCGCCGGTCGCATATAGCCATGTAGGCATCGTGACGCCGGATGAAGAAACTATCCCGCTATTCCAGTATATCCTTAAAAAACTGAATGATTACAATCTCGCTTTCCTGCACATTGCCGGACCTGCAGAGCCTTTAACAGGTACACCGGTAGAAGCATTGCAGGATAATTATTTCAGCCATTTCCGCTATCACTACAGCGGCAGGTTAATGGCTAATCTGGGCTTTACGCAGGAAAGCGGGAATACCATCCTGAAAGAAGGCATCGCTGACCTGGTATCCTTTGGCACACTATTCATTGCTAACCCGGATTTGCCAGTCCGCTTTAGATATAATTTGCCATTGTCAGCATTCGACCGGGAAACGTTGTATAGTGGGGATGAAAATGGATATACCAGTTATCCCGAGGTGGAGTTTAATATACCGCGACATTGAAGTAAACACGTCTTGTATTAGTATAATTAGTATCTGCTTCTAAATTCTTCAAATGAAGACAACCAGTCCTTGCAAAAAAGGTTATCCTTTCCGGAAGATCTTTACCAGGGAATGCCTGTTTTCAGGATAATCATCCTGTGAACTGGTTCAAACTTCTTCCATCATCGCACACATGCATTTAAGCCTTCAAATCGAAAGATCTGAAGGCTTTTTTGTGTTCGAAAAGTAAAATACCACCCTTATATTATATTTTACAATCACTTCTTTGAGGTAATTTACCTGGTTGCCAACCCTGCAGTTAAAAATAATATCGGCAATAGTATGGCAGTTGGGGTACATCCACGGACTTAGAAACGAGCCCGCCAAAAACGTTTGCTGCCAGCAGTAGTATGGGACTTTCACTTCCTTTAATGAATGGCATGGTGCTTAAAAAGTTTATCCTTAAATATTCGTGTTGCGATGCCTGCACGCTAAAATCATAGACAGCTTAGGACAGTTAACCGGGATTCTATTTTTATTTTTCAAGGCTTAATTCATTTTCCGTTATGAAATCATGTAACCGATAGTTCACGTTTTCAAAATAGATTCTCAAAATCAACAACCTATGAAGCAAAAAATAATGCTGTTGTTATTGCTGGTGAGTACCTTAGCCACCCATGCCCAGGTGGTACTTTACAGTGACATCAATTATGGCGGCACCGCTATCTCATTCCCCGTTGGAAATTACAGGCTGGCAGATATGAATGCAGCCGGGTTCCCTGATGATGGCCTCTCCTCCTTTTCCATTCCTGCAGGGTATCAGATTACCTTTTTTGCAGATGATAACTTTACAGGAAAAAGCTTTAGTACTACTGCATCTTCTACATGGATTGGTACTGAATGGAATGACCAGGTCACCTCTTTTATTGTCAGCAGGATTCTTCCTTCACAGGGAACGGCCAACTGGATTTGGTCTCCCAATGCCGGCCCGGCAAACACATGGATAGCTTTCCGAAAAAAACTAAACCTTGCAGCCAAACCCGCTTCAGTACCCACTAAAATTGCCGCCGAAAATAAGTACTGGCTGTATATAAATAATCAGCTGGTAGTAAAAGATGGTGGACTCTCTATTCGTCCTGATCTTGTGAATACCTACTATGATGAAGTAGATATAGCCCCCTATCTGCAGACCGGTGAGAATACCATTGCCATACTGGTATGGTATAAAGGTGGGCAGAATGGTTATTCAGAACGAGCTGTCGGCAATGGCGGTTTATTATTTGATGCGGGTTCTGTAGTCGTGTCAGATGATACATGGAAGTACAGTGTACACCCATCTTTTGGAGCTACCACTCAATTAAAGCTGAACGGACAGGATTACAAATGGATCGCATTCCCTGTTTCCTACAATGCCCAATATGAACCTACCGGCTGGACAAGTGCAGGTTTTAACGATGCTTCATGGGGCACAGCCGTAAAGAAAGGTATCCCTCCTGTTGCACCCTGGAATTCACTTGTACCCCGCGGTATTCCATTCTGGCGGGAAGGTGAATTAAGCAATTATGAGAATTCAATTCCAGCTACTATTACAGCTAATACGACTATCACCGGCACTGTTGGTACCAATATACAGTTACGTCCCTATTTGCACGTAAATGCACCTGCAGGTGTGAAAATAAAAATCACTGTCAACAGGCATTACTGGCAGGAATATATTACCAAAGCAGGTGACCAGGAATTTGAATGTTTTGCATGGCAGAACTCAAGCAATCATACTGTTACCTACGAGTTTTCAAACGTAACAGCGCCTGTAAATATATTGGGTCTGAAATACAGAGCGTCCAGCTATAATGTAGATATAACCGGTCAGTTTAATTCTTCTGATACGTTGTTGAACACTTTGTGGACAAAGGCTAAAAACACGTCCAAAGTATGTATGCGCGACCAGTACTATGACTGTCCTGACCGTGAACGCGGGCAATGGTGGGGAGATGTATCTGAACAAATCCTCTACTCATTCTACCTGTACGATACCAGTGTAAATAAACTGACACGCAAAGCGTTCCGCGAATTGATGAATACACAGAAAGGAAATGGTTCCCTCTACACTACAGCACCAGGTACATCCTTTCATTTACCTGATCAGAACCTGGCCGCAGTTGCCATGATCTGGAAGTACTACATGTATAGTGGAGACAGAGATCTGTTACAGGAAATCTATCCGCAATTAAAAAAATACATCCAGTTTTGTGTAGCCAGTTCTAATGCTGACGGTATGCTGCTGTTGCAAAATGATGCATGGAACTGGATTGACTGGGGCACTAACATTGATCCCGTACCTGTAGGCAGTGCCAATACAGTGTTCAACGCTCTTTATATCTCTGTGCTGGAAACCGCTATCAATACCGCCAATCTGTTGGGTCAAACTACCGATGCGACTTATTATCAGGGACTGCAGACGAAGGTGAAGAGCAACTTTAATAATTATTTCTGGAATAGTACATCACATGCCTATATGTCCAGCAATGTATCATCCCGGCTGATTGATGACAGAAGTAATGCCTGGGCTTTATCTACCGGACTGGCCGATGATCAGCAGAAAGCCGGTGCACTGAGTGTGCTGAAAAGCAGAAATGATGCAGGGCCCTACCAGGAAATGTATGTTGAAGAAAACCTGTTTAAGCTGGATCCCACTGCTGCTGTTACACGCATGAAGAATCGTTTTACACCGATGATCAACAGCTGGTCATCTACCCTGTGGGAAGACTTTACAGAAAGTAACAGCAATGCAGGATATTCCAGTAATAATCATGCGTGGTCTGCCGGTCCCTTATATGTAATGAGTGCCTACCTTCTGGGTATCCGCCCTACACAACCTGCTTATGCTGAATTTACATTTGCTCCACAGCCGGGAGGCGTTACACAATTTGCTGGCGTAGTACCTGGTGTGAAAGGCAATATTATCGCCAGTTTCTCGCTTGGAAACAATGGCTTTACACAAAGCCTCACCTCTCCTCCGGGCACCACTGCGATTGTAAGTATTCCAAAAGATGTATTGCCCAGTCTTATTTCTGAGATTAAGGTAGGAGGTATTACTATATGGAAAAATGGTACATTCTTAGGTGGGGTGAGTGGTGTTACGTTCTTTCAGGAGAATAATGTAGCTGTACAGTTTAAAGTGAGTCCGGGAAACTGGGAGTTTACCACTTTGCCGTTCAGTAGTACGAACCGGTGATCGCTTATGTAGATTGCAATTACAGCAGAACTGCTGTCAGCCTGCCTGTAGGTAACTATACACTGGCGCAGGTGAATACAAAAGGTACCTGATGATGCGATCTCTTCATTGGTGGTAGCTGTTGTGAGTGAGAAGGGGGTAAAGTACTGATTGCAGGAGAGTGTATCAAAAATAAACGAACATCCTGAGCAATGCTTATATAACTAACTGACTCCATCAGGTACTGAAAAACAAGCGGGTGTATCAGAAATCTGGTACACCCGCTTGTTTTTTTCATCTCAGCTCAAGGCGGCGGTTGAATAACGGTAACTCTATGCTGAATTACTTGTTCTAATAATGCATGATCAATTCGTGGGTTATCCATTATGCTTTTATCCCCTCATTTCAATCAAAACCAACATAAATATTATTCGATATACCAATTATGTTGATCTGTCTGCAATTAAACCTATCGTTCCATTTTAATAATCTTCAATTTGAAAATTTATATGTTCCCAATTGTTCCCTGAAACATCAATAATGTTAAAACCTGTCACCTGATGTAATCCATCACCTTTAAAATTTAATTGAAGATTGCTTACACCCTGAAAATTTATTGAAACTTCATAAAAGCATCCACTGAGATCAGGTAAAGAAATTTCCTTTCCTCTTTCTCTGCAAAGCCCTACCATAGTTAGCACATCACCAGACCAGTTCAATGATTTAATTAAACTGATTTCATTCGCTTTCCAGTCAGGAAAAACTGCATATAACAATTCCAGGTTCCCTATCATGTATTAAATTTTTCATCCTCCAAAGTGAATACAGAGTAATTCTTTACCTGTTGGGCATTGAGATATACAATAGTCAGCAGGGTAATGATTCGTAAAAATCGACCCTATGCTGTCAGGTATCACTCCCTTCCGCTCACTGCCTCATTCTCCCACTGGTCCTGTATCTTATATAGCAAACACCAAAATGGAATACTACACAAAGCGACAATAACAGCAGCATACCCCATTCTCCCCGTAAACAACGCTATAAAAAGCAATAAACCGTACACCCCTCCACAGATCCAGTTGCACCGAATCGCCCATTTCTGCTCAAACCATAATGATGCGGTCATTAAAATAATAATACAGGATGACAACACAGAAACAATCGTCTGCATCACCCACTGTGTATTCTCCAATGTGGAAGGGTATTTTATCAGCAGTGAGGTGCCTTTCACCAATGTGGCCATCAGTACAAGGCTATAAAAGATTAACCCCACCCATATATAAATTTTCAGGATTATTGATAACAATGCTCTTCTACGTACAGGTAATGAATCTCCGAACGATTCATCGAAAATAGTTGGTTGTTCCATCTTTCTTTTAACTTATCTTGTTTTAGCTTCTAAAAGAATATTCAAATTTAACCAGTTTCAGTATCTTCTCCGGCAATGCTTCATCGACTTCCTGCAATTTCACATAAATCTTCTTAAACGGATTGGAAATTTGTTCCGATGCCCTATTGGATTCAAAACACCTCCAGGCCGAAAGAGAGTGTTTCACTATCTGTGTTAAATGCCACCGCCCTGACTCGACTCCGCTAAAGTCCGAAGATTGACGCAATCACCCCTTTAAACTGGCCAGATTACCGCCCTGTTTTTTGAATCTTTAAGCATAATATTGTGTACCAATTAAATGTTATGCAAACAACTACTAAGTCGGCCATTGGCTTCATCTTTATTACATTATTGATAGATATTATGGGATGGGGCCTCATCATCCCCGTCATGGCAGACCTGATTGCACAGCTAAAACATATACCGGTTAACCAGGCCAGTACTTATGGTGCACTGTTACTATCAGTTTTTGCAATAACACAGTTCCTGTTTGCCCCGGTGGTAGGTAACCTCAGTGACAAGTATGGCCGCAGACCTGTACTATTGCTCTCCCTGTTAGGCTTTGGGATAGACTACATCATCCTGGCGGTAGCACCAAGCTATGGCTGGCTGTTCGTAGGCCGTGTCATTGCCGGTCTTACAGGTGCCAGTTTTACTACTGCAACTGCATATATCGCAGATGTGAGTCCGGACGAGACAACCAGGGCCAAGAACTTCGGTATGATTGGTGCTGCCTTCGGACTTGGCTTTGTGCTTGGCCCGGCATTAGGCGCATTCCTGGCTACATGGGGAATCAGAGCACCGTTTTATGCAGCGGCTGCACTTTGCCTGTTGAACTGCCTCTATGGTTACTTCCTGCTGCCTGAATCGCTCAGCAAGGAGAATCGCCGGCCTTTTGATGCTAAACGCGCGAATCCATTCGGTGCCCTCAGGTTCCTGACCAATCACCCTGAGATCGGCGGCCTGGCTATCAGCTTCTTTCTTATTTATCTTGGTGCCCAGTCGGTACAAGGTAACTGGAACTTCTTTACAATTTACCGGTTTAACTGGAGCGAGAAGATGGTGGGTATCTCCCTGGCGGTAGTAGGTGTGCTTGTGGGTGGCGTGCAGGCCGGACTTACCCGCGTTATCAATCCTAAGATTGGCAATGAAAGAAGTATCTACCTGGGACTCTCCTTATACGCAGTAGGATTGATACTCTTTGCTTTTGCTACCGAAGGCTGGATGATGTTCGCATTTCTCATTCCCTATTGTCTGGGGGGCATCTGTGGTCCGTCTCTCCAATCTGTTATTTCAGGACATGTACCATCTAATCAGCAGGGGGAACTGCAGGGAGCACTGACAAGTCTGATGAGCCTTACTACCATTATTGGTCCGTTGGTAATGAACAGTACATTCACATATTTTACTACAGATAAAGCCCCGTTCTATTTCCCGGGTATCCACTTCCTGATCGGCGCCGTATGTATGCTGCTGAGTGTAATGATCACCTACAAGGTACTAAGCCGGGAGAAGAAAGAACATCCGGAACTGAGGGATATCATCTCCGGAGGGGGCGAACTAAAAGGGACATCATTACACTAAAGGCAACAGGTCGTTAATTTCCACATGTCGGGATTTGCTTTACGCCGCTGTTCCCTATAAACAGCATTGAATATTATCGTAATACCGGGTGGATAGGTTGCCACCGTGTCTATGAGCATGCATATTTTACACTGCCCGACCTGTTGATGCATATAATCAACAGCGATAGTGGATTGGCTGTAAATATGCATGCTCATTCATCTTCGAGCTCTTTTTTGATCATCTGCTGTGCCCTCTTTCTATCTGCTCTATAAGCATTAGATCTGACCTTCGCAGCAACGCCCCGTTTATCGCCTTTAAAGTACATGTCACTTTCCGCGATAAAGGAACCCTGCCGGATCATCATTCCATTAAAACGACAGGTATCATAACCACAATCATGCTTTGAATACACACCAAAGTTCCTGTGCTTAATTCTTTTTGCGGTTAACACCTTTTGCTGGTACCCACGGATCTCATCCCAAATTCGTTCTCTATCCGCTTTGGTCATTTCCTGTCCCAGATATGCCACTTCGATGAACGTATAAGGATCTTTTAGCTGGAGAAAATCAAATGACTTCCTGAAGAATCGATGCGCGTAGTCCCGAACGGTTATTTTATCGTCAGGCAACAGCTTCTCATTCTCTATAATGGAACGATATAATCCAAGGGTATTGAAATCTGTGTATTTCTTGTGATTATCAATATAGAAAATATACTGCTGTAGGGTCAGGGTGTTAAACTTCTTTCCTATTTTCATATTGTATACGAATGTAGTTCATTTTTTTATGCGTCCCGTATGCCCGGGATAAGGGAACTGGTAAAGATTGTACAACCGATGCGCATTACGAACAGCCATTTCCAGGCAACCACTGTACCGTCTCATACCAGCCAGGGAGGATTGTTATTCATTCAATAGACCCGTAAAATAAATGAGGCGTCTCAAAAGTAAATGCTACCCGGGTTCCCGGCGGAACATAGTTTCGTACAAACGAATGCTGGTTCCTTCAGATTACTTTTGAGACACCTCAGAGGCCTTCTAGTTAAATTAATTAATTAGTATGCAATTTGTCAGCTAATACTTTCATATAGAAGCCGCCTACAACACTTCTTGCCTTAAAGTTCTCACGAATACCGGTTTCTGAATCGTAGAAATCATTAAGCGGAACACGGGAGGGTGTCTCTACTGCATGGATGTAAAGCGGTTTGATCAACGCATCAAACTGTTCCTTTTGCGGCGCAAAAGATGCTGTCCACACAATCCAGTCGTTCTTAGTGTAGGATTTACGGCTATCCAGTGGTATACCGAATTTATTGATCTTCGTGAGATAGTATTTCGTTTCTGTATCATATACCTTTTGCGGGAACAGATGCAGGTCTAAGACCTTATCCCAGACAAGGTTATATTTCTGGCTCCAGGTATTTTTATTGTCGAATGTCAGTGCATAATGATCGCCTGCTTCCGCCAATTCCATCCATTTTGGCACCATGCTTTCAGCGATAGCACGATACTTTTTCGCTGTTTCATGGTCACCTGATTGTTCCGCCATTTGTGCATAACAGCCAATTGCCACAATTGCTTTCACAGATAAATTAGCATTACGGGCCAGGTGTCCGGCAAAGTCATCTGTGCATAATTGTGTGGCAGGATCAAGACCTTCTTTGGTGAGATAATCTACCCAGGTAGTCAGCGTTTGCCAATGCTTTTTAGCATAATCCGTATTCCCCTGCGCTTTGGTGATTGCAGCACATAAAATGATCATATTTCCTGATTCCTCTACAGGCATTGGTTCGCCGTAAGTCTGCCCGTTTGCTTTCGGATATGTTCCCAGGTCATGTGCAGCCCATGGATGAGGATATTTACCACTTTCACTGAAATAGAAGATACCGTTTAACATACCTTGTAATAACACAGGATTGTACAGCAGATACAACGGCGCTGAAGGATACGTTACATCAACCGTGTTAATGAAACCTCCACTGTTATTTTCTTTTGACAGCCATAAGATCTCACCTTCCGGACTCTTAACCAGGGTATGTGCAGCGATGCTTTGACGATAAGCTAATACGCAAAGGCGTGCATACTCCTCACTCCCTGATTTCAAAGCCGTCGTATATATTTCGTTATCCAGGTCATTACACCTTTGTATGACAGTTTTATAGTCATTAGCAGCACTGGTCAATTCGCCATCTATAGATGCTTTACCGTCACTATTCCACCAGGGTCTTAAGTTATTGTTGAAGTACTGGATCGCGTAAATTTCGTCGTATCCAAGTTCAACGAAACGTTCCACCTTATTTGTGCCGACAGTGCCAAATGGGATAACTGTATTCAATGATAATGACTTTCCTTTGGAAACAGATGATGCGGTTATCCCTTTTTTAAATGCATCTGCTGCATCAGCTCCTTTTGTAATGTATTGGATAGCACCCGTGTTCCTGGGGGCCGCTACGTAAAAATATCCCCAATCTATACGCATGTCATCAGCACCCTTCTGTAATACGGGTTGTTCTACGGTGCCCACCTTTAATACGGTGAGGTTGCCTTTATCATAATGTTGTGCAGTAACGGGTTGAGATGGCTGGTAAACTGCAATATCAGAAGAAGCTCCCAGGAGCACTTTGACAGTATGTTGTTTTCCATCATTTGCACGAACAGTATACGTCACGTAGGATACCGGACGGGATAGCAGCGTCAGGTCATTGAGCAAAAGTGGAGACGTGAATGCAAGTTGCAGGTCGATACCGCCAGCTGTGAACGAGTAGGTTGTCTGAGTGGCAGTAATGTCTACTTTTGTTTGCTTTGCAATCCCATCTTCGGCAGTCGCATCTTTCCGTTTGTCTACCAAACCAAAGTCGAGGTAACGGCCACCGGCAGTATTAGCGAGATGAATGGCGATTGTATTTTCGCCGGCTTTCAGCAGACTTTTATCGACGGGCAGGTACTTGAAATTGTTTGTCCAACCAGTTGTTTCATAGATCTTGTTACCGTTCAAAAATACTTCGACGTTGTCATCATGATGCAACTTGAGCAAGAGGTCGTTGATGCTGGCGGTATTCTTAATAGTAAAATTTCTTCTTATCCAGATGTTGTCAGACTTCCAGAGGGTTTTGACATTCTTCTCATCTCCGAATGGTGCCTGACCGGATTGCCAGGTGGTCGTTTTGAAATTTGGAGTCGCCCAGCTGGCATCGGGCTTTGTTTCTGTATAACTTACATTGTAAGGAGATTCATCAGCCGCAGCTAATATGGTGGTATACCTGGTTGCCTCTTTACCCAGAAAACGATAGACCTTACCATCTACACTCATCAGTCCCAGCAGGGAATGATCGGCGCCTGTCCAATGCATGGTGGTTGAGTTGGTTAACTCATCCGTATCAGACCAGATGCTAAAGTTGGTGTTGTGCGTGATGAGTGGATATGCAGGGGCCAACCTGTTCTGCGCCTGCAGTTGTAAAGTGGTAAAAAAACATGCTAGTACACTGAGACCTTTTAATCTGTTGAATTTAATCATTTTAGATTTTTGTAATGAATGTTTGGAATTTTAGCGGGTTCAATTTAGATAACCGGAATTTCTTAGTTCATGATTTCCTGCCCAAGATTGAAATAATTTGGATTTTTCACAAGAAAGGGTGTGTTAATGGTTTTATTTTAGTGATATTGACGAGGGATTGGAAGAATTTCGTTTTGATAATATTATTAAGAAGCGGATGTTGCAATTGAATGATGTAACTGAAAATAAGTTTTTATGATAGTGGGTAGAAGGTTGTAATTCGCATGATGAAGGGTTAGCTTATAGGGGTATTGCAGGCATTACTGATGGACGATTACTTGTTGCATAGCGTCATATAACCTAGTATGTCAAACTTGTCCAAGGATTCATTATGCCTTAATCTTACAGCTACATCGTGATAATCAGAGATGATAGTTAGTACATAGTCGGCTTTATTGTCACCGTAAGGATAATCGAGATCACCTCGTGTTATCTGGAAATCATAGGAGGTGGCATGGTTATGTATGTCTGTCATTTTTTGGAAGAGACCATTGCCCACTCTGACTACATGGGGTATAAACCGGGATACAGGGGTTAAAGTATCAAGCTGGGTGAGCATTTTTCCAATTTCCATTAACCGGTTGCTGTCTGACAAAGCTGGCTTTTCTGGCTTCTTAAAGTCTTTCACATAGTCAAAACCGAATTTCCCTTTCAACATACAAAGTTCTATTTCTCCACCTTCTTCAAAAAGATCATATCGTGTCTTATCAACTGAAAATCTTTCTTTACGGTTATTGTTGAATTTGATGAATAAAAAGTATTCAGTGTGCCGACCTGTACTTATACTTTTCCTCGCTATAACATACTTCTTACAAAAAGTGGTAGGGATAGCAAAGTGATGATTAATAAAGCCCGTCAAAGCTGATGTTGTGAGAAATAGTCCGATAAAGAGTCCATAATATACCGTATATCTGCTACCACTTTCATCGTAAATACCTGGCCGCAATAATTTAAGAAGTATTGTCAAAATAATCGCCAAAACAATTCCGACCGAACCTCCCATCCAAAAAAGTCTGGTACCATATATTGTATTGTCAAAAATTTCTATTTCAAATATCAGGAAAATTAAACCAACAAAGAAAAGTATCGTAGTAATACCAGGAATAACCTTATCAAGTAACCTGATTGTCTTTTCTGAAGATGCTTTGAGAGGAAAAAAGTCGTCTGTAATATCTCTTGAAGATACAACAATTACTATCAGTTGATACATTCCAATTACCAGGAATGGTAATAGCAAAAATCTAAATGATCCTTTCCTGTCAATGAATAATACAATTGGGATGATGCATAATCCAATGTAAAAAATTCTTTTATAAAAGTCCTTGCGTATCTCAGCATTCGGCTTGTTTTCCCCCTGGCTATTTAAATTATCTTTATACATTTCTTAGGTAGAGTTTTGACCCAAATGGTTCGAAGCAATATATTGGAGATCAATTATACAGTACTTTTAAGAAAAAACCATTTTTTGCGATACAATTCTTAACTATTTCGCAATAGTGGCTCGAGGCTGGTTGTTCACTACAGTCAACATGAGTCATAAAGGTTGAGGACTTTTAAAATTCTGAAGGGCTGTAGAAGACCTGTTCTTTTTAAAAAACAGCTACCTCTTTCATAAATTTGTTTTGACTCCTCCATCATCCAATAAACAGCAAATTCAAAAAAGGCCTTCAGATAAATAACCTGAAGACCTTTCCAAATAACCTGACTACCTACTATAATTACTCTGCTCTCAGGGCTTTCACCGGGTTCATCAAGGCTGCACGGAACGACAATACACTTACTGTGAGCAATGCCGCTACAACAGCCAATAACCCGGCAGGTAATACCATCCACCATTGAATGGATACGCGATAAGCATACCCGGCCAACCACTGCTGCATTGCCCACCATACTGCCGGAGTTGCTATTAAGATAGCAATTCCCACGAGTTTGACTAAGTCAGACGATAGCAGGATAACAATGCTGAAAGCAGAAGCGCCCAATGTTTTGCGGATACCAATCTCTTTCACCCTTTGTTCTGTTGAAAAAGTTGCAAGGCCCAATAGTCCCAGGCAGGCAATAAAAATGGTAAGTATAGCAAAAGCAGCAAAGAGTTCTCCAAAACGACCATCCTGTTTGTATTGTTCGTTAAACGATTCATCCAGGAAAGAATAAAGAAACGGGCGGCCTGGTACCAGTGTCTTCCAGGTCTGTTCCAGTTGATGAATCGTTTGGGTCATATCTGCAGTTTTAATCCTGAGCGAAAGTTTGTTCAGACTACTCACCGGCGCCATTCTCATCACCAACGGCTCCACTTTTTTATGTAAGGAGATGTAATTGAAATCTTTTACTACGCCTACGACTACGCCTTTGTTTCCCCAAAGATCAAAGCGTTTTCCGATAATTTTATTGGGATCAGCATAACCAAATTGCCTGGCAGCAGCTTCGTTTATTATCAAGGCCTGGGTGGTATCTACAGGAAATGCTTTGGAATAAGCCCTACCGGCGACCATTTTCATTTCATAGGTTGGAATAAAATCAAAATCGATTTCATATAGCGCTGGTGTCTCCATCTTCATATCACCGCTTTGTGATTCGATAAACGTAGTGGCATTCGGGAAGAAATCTCCCGGTACAGCCCTGGAGGCAGATATACCTGTAACTGCACTATTCCGGGCCAATGATGCTTTGATGGATTCGACTGACATGTTTATATTGTAGTCCCCACCATAATCAATGACCAGCATCTGGTCTTGCCGGTATCCCAATGAATGTTGCCGGAGATGTTGCAACTGGGAGTAGACAATAATAGTTCCTGCTATCAGCCCAATAGAGAGGCTGAATTGTACGATGACAAGTAGCCTTCTTAAGAAGATTCCTTTGCCGGTAGAGCGGAACTGACCCTTCAATACATCTACAGGTTTGAAACCAGACAACACCCATGCCGGGTAGATACCTGCCAATATACCAAGTATAAATGGCAGCAGAACAAGTACCGGTAACAATGGTGGAGACAACAATATGGAATAAGTAAAATGTTTACCGGAAATTTCGCGCATAAATGGTAGCAGCAGCATTGTAAGCAACACGCCAATTATCACTGCGATCAGGGCAATTATTATCGCTTCGGTGAGGAACTGGTAGATTAATCCCTGTTGATAAGCACCCACTGCCTTTCTTACGCCTACTTCCCTGGCACGCTCCATAGAACGGGCCGTTGAAAGATTGACGAAATTGATACAGGCAATCAGCAATATGAACACGCCAACAATAGAAAAAATATAAATGTCAGACAAATTACCGGTAACACCGGGCTGGCGTTGCGCCACCGAATAGAGGTAAGCAGATTTTAAAGGTTCAAATGCGATTGTGTAACCACCTTTATTGTCGTTCGGCACATATTTGTCTATGAAGTTGGGAATACGGGCTTCCAGGTGGTGAATATCAGTATGTTCCGGTAAGAGAAAATAGGTATAAAAGTCAATATATCCCCAGGCAGGAAATATTTCCGGACGCCATTTAACAAATGAACTCATGGAGATCAATACATTGAAATTGAGGTGCGTATTGGAAGGCAAGTCCTCCATCACACCAGTAATCAGCAATGATTCTGTATGATCAGCCAGTAAATACTGACCTAAAGGATCTTTATTGCCAAAATATTTCTTAGCAATACTTTGGGTGATCACAACACTATTAGGCGCAGCAAGTGCAGTATGGGGATTGCCGGAAAGCATTTTCCAGCTAAAGATGTCGAAGGTCGATGAGTCGGCAAATACAACTCCTTTTTCCTGGAAGCGGATGCCATGGTTATCCAGCAACACGGAGCCTGAGCTGGTAAAGCGGGTTATCTTTTTTATCTCCGGAAAGTATTCCTGCAAGGCGGGCGCTACCGGAGCATTTCCCCATACCTGGTATTCTTCCGGTGCAGGAGGCCTGGAGACATCTACCTCTTTGGGATTTCTGTAAGCATGTAATACCCGGTAAATTTCATTGTAATGTACATTATACCTGTCGTAAGACAGTTCGTCTGATACATACATGGCTATCATAATACAGCAGGTGATACCTACAGCCAGACCTATTATATTGATTGTTGAATAAATTTTCTTTCGCAGAAGATTCCTCCAGGCAATTTTAAGGTAGTTTCTAAGCATAGTCAAATGTAATAATAATGTGATGGCGGCGCAAAAAGACTGCCATATAAGGGAAGGTAGTACTATGGCCGATTCAGTAATTATTATCTGTTCATATGCGTACATTGGAGCGACCGGAAATGAACACCCGATCTTTTTTTAATAATAAGGGCAGGCCTGATTTTCTCTATAAATTAAGATCTCGCGGAATGGCGTGACATCTTTTAATGACGTCTATAAACCATCGTGAAAAATGATGCCCAGACTATGCCGGTTACCACTATGCACCGTACTTACCCCGTGTTTCACATTCACCCGGTAATAACCTTTGCTTCCTTTTGCAGGACGGAAGTTGGTGGTAAAAATAATCATATCCCCACGTCGGGGTTTTAATACATTCGCTTTAGATTGCGCGCGGGGAATTTGTTCTGTTATCACAAATTCACCACCCGTGTATTCTTCGTCAAGCATAAAAACCATTTGCATAGGGAAATAAATTTCTCCGTACAGGTCCTGATGCAGGGTATTAAAGCCTCCTGCTTCGTATTTCAGGATGAGAACAGTTGGCCTCTCCTGCCCGTGAGCCCTGCAAAGGTTGATCATTTCACCATGTGTGGATGGAAACTGTTTATCGATGTGTAGCTCATGCATCCATTGATTGGCGACCGGGGCTATTTCCGCATAGACAGTTTCTCTCAACGTGTTGATGACGCCGGGTAAGGGGTATTGAAAGTATTTGTACTCTCCCTTTCCAAAACGATAACGTTCCATGTTGATCGTCTTCCGATAGTGGTTGCTGGTATTGTAGGCAGCAATGAATGTATCGCATTCGTGGTTATCCAATACGTTTTTTACGATGACAAACCCGTTGTCGTGTAACTCTTTAGTAATTGCCTGCCAGTTTTGAGAAAGTAGATTCATGGCAGCGAATGTAGGGCGGAAATCTGCGGCAGAAAATCCGAATGTTGCGGTCTTTTAAAAAAGTGTTTTACTTACCGATAATAACTTTCCTGTGTCTGATGCCCCAATCTGTCAACTCATTGATAATGGTCTTTAATGACAGCCCATGTTTCGTCAATTCGTACTGTACGGTTATCGGTTGCGTATCCAATACCGTCCGTTTGACGAGTTTGTTCAACTCAAGTTCTTTCAGCTCTTTACTCAACATTTTATTAGAAATGCCTTCCACATCATTTAAGATATCGGAGAACCTTCTCTTATTATAAAAACAGATGGACGAGATGATAGCGATTTTCCATTTCCCGTTTAAAACATCCATTGAATCCTGCACCGCTCTCATCTTCGTCTTCTGATTGCTGTCTACTTTTTTGCACTCCATATGTTACTTTGTTACCTCCAGGTTACAGTTACTTTTAGTTACAAAATTACCAAAATAAACACCTCCTCCCTAATTTTGTAGCTCAAATCTGACAACATGAAACTCAAGAACAAAGTAGCAATAGTTACAGGCGCATCGAAAGGAATAGGAGCATCTATAGCCCGGTATTACGGGGCTGCCGGTGCAAAAGTGGTAGTGAATTATGCCACCAGCAAAGAAGGTGCAGACAAAGTTGTGAAGGCGATCACGGACAACGGGGGCACCGCCATAGCAGTACAGGGTGATGTATCAAAAGAGGCAGATATCAACAGGTTATTTGCAGCAACGCAAGAGGCATTTGGTGGTCTGGATATATTGGTAAATAATGCGGGTATTTATGAGTACCTGCCTATTGAGCAGGTATCAGCGGAATCCTTCCACCAGCAATTCAACATCAATGTACTGGGGCCTATTTTAGCGATACAGGCAGCATTAAAACTATTTGGAGACAAAGGGGGGAATATTATCAATATCAGTTCTGCGGCCAGTAAATTCGCTATGGCCACAGGATCTGTATACTCTGCGTCCAAAGCTGCCTTAGACACTATTACGGTTGCACTGTCCAAAGAGCTGGGTGTAAAAAATGTCCGTATCAATTCACTTTTACCGGGCTCTGTAGAGACGGAGGGTACACATACTACCGGTGTGATGGGTAGCGAATTTGAAAAGCAATTAATAGCCAATACACCGCTGGGGCGTATCGGACAACCGGAAGATATTGCGAAGGTGGCGGTATTCCTGGCTTCTGACGATTCGGCGTGGATGACAGGTGAGCTGATCACTGCCTCTGGCGGCATTTACGGTTTTTAAAAAAGAAAGCCTCCGGAACTATACCGGAGGCTTTTATTTTAGTTTTCCTGCTGATAGTTAAGCAGGTTATTACTTTCTTTTCTTCGTTTCAGGATATTGACATATTGCAGCGCGAGTTTATTATTATAGTTCTCGTAGGCCTTTTGTGCCCATTCGATCCCTTTATCCAATTGCCCGTTTATTTCACAGATAATCGCCATGTTGTAACAGGCACGCCCCGCTATCGTTCTGCTGGATGAAGTGGTTTCTTTCTCCCATAATACAGCCGCTCCATCCCAGTTACCGGTTTGTGCTTTACGTTTGGCAACACTAAAATTATCACTGCCTTTTACATAGTAATCTCTTGTCACTTTGATCCAGTAAGGTAATAGTCTGTATGCATAGTCCTGTCCTATTTTCCTGCTTACATCTTTCACAGCATCTTTCCTGTTAATGATCGCACCTGCTGCTGCTACAGGATTGATTCCCTTACCTGACAGCGTAATGTTGCGGGTGATCGGGTAATCGTCCAGAATCAGCCTTTGTACGGGATCGTAGATCCTCCATCCTGACTTTACAGTTGTAAACATACTCGCATGATGTTCTACTCCCGGTATATTACCTAATGGCGTTCTGATTGTGACAGGAACCGTTGTATAGCTGATCCTGGAATCCGTATCAAATACCTCCAGTGAAAACAATGCGTCTACATGTTTCTCCCTGCAAATCTGCTCTACTATCTCCCAGTCGAGCGGTCCCTGGTATTGTCCGGGGACATTGCTGCGCAGGTTGATATTGTTGAAGGCGGTAACGTTTGTAAAACGCTTATTGTTGATCAGTTCATCTGCCAGTCCGATAACGCTGGCCTGAGATGCCTGTGCGTCCAGGCTATCCCCTTCCAGGGTCATGACCTTATCAACGATATCCAGTACCTTATTTTTTTCCATTACCAGGCTTCTGTTGATAATACCGACTTCTTTCATACCCGGTGGCAATGTGACGGGGGATGGTTGTAATACGCTGATGTAGACGTGATTGGTGGCACTACAGGAATATAAGCCGACAGTAATCAGCAGAATATACAGTTTTTTCATAGATAGGCAGTTTAGCTACAATGCAAATTTGCTCCCTTTGCTATTATTTTTGAGCAAGATAGCAATTAAATTAATATCTAATATTTACAAAAGGAGAAATTTGCAGAAATACTAAAATCCTTCCCTGTTTCTTCTTTCAATGGCTTCTTCGGTTTGTAGTATCAGCCTTTCTCTTGCATTGAGCTCGGCTTCTGCCTGCACTTCTTCTATAAACGGACGTAAGTTGTTGTTGTAATCCCGGAACGCCAATGCATAATTCCCGTTGTGTTTGTGTAGTGCATCTGCCAGCGCTGCGGCCCCATCCAAAGCCAGTGATCCTCCCATTCCGGCAGCAGGTGAGGCACAATATGCCGCATCTCCCACCAGTGCTACCCTACCCTTTGTCCAGGATGGCATTTTGATCTGACAGAATTTATCGAAGTAAAAGTTTTCTGCATGGGCCACTTCTTCCAGTAGTTCCCGGGTCCGCCAATGCTGATCTTTGAACTGTTCCAGGATAATCTTTCTTTGTGCTGCTGTGTCCCGGTAATCGTAGGAAATCTCTTTTTCCGAAGAAAAGCAAAGGACGATATCGGTTAAATCTTTGTAGGCGTTTAACATATAAGCTTTGCCCGGTGTGTTATAAAACTGCATGGTGTTCGGGTTCACCAGCGATTTGTTTACAATAGAGATAGAAAAATAAGCACCCAGGAAATGTAAATATTCGGATTCCTGGCCAAACCAGATTTTTCGTACACCTGAATGTGTACCATCGCAGCCAAATACCAGGTCGTAGTCATGCTGTGTGCCGCTTTTAAAGGTAGCGGTGATGCTTTCACTATTTTCTTTTAATGCGGTAATACTGTTATTGAATACAAATTCAACTTCATCTTTCAGGGCTTCGTATAAAATACCGACTAATTGCGTGCGTTCTATTTCAATTTCCTCCCCGGCTTCATTTCGCGGCTGGATGATGCTCCCTGCTATTTCATCCTGTGCATTCCTGAACTCTATCAGTTGCAGGTTCAGCTGGTTTAATTTTATCTGCTCATAGATACCCATACGTTTGATCACGTCAATTGTTCCCAGCCGGAGATCAACTGCTGTACCACCTATGCGGGGCTTATCTGCAATTTCAATGACTGTTACTTTATAGCCTGCTTTGTTCATCCAATAAGCCGTTGCAAGACCGGCTATGCTTGCGCCGGAGACGAGTACCTTTTCCAGTTTCATTTTTTTTTGTACAAAGTAACTGCGGTAAGTTAAGCTGAATAAGGTCTATCCGCAGTAATACCTGTACTAATCGAGGTTTTTATTTCTGAAAGCGGCCGGATTCTTTCCTGCTACTTTTGTAAACAGGCGGGAAAAATAAGGATAATCATCATAACCTAATGTAGTCGCAATTTCCTTTATAGCCTTGTCAGAGTGTGCCAGTAAACGCTTGGCCTCTAAAATGACGCGTTGCTGTATGTGATGGGATACTGAAAAACCGGTTGCATGCCTGACACATTCATTCAGGTATGGGATAGAAATGTTCAGTTGCCGGGCATAAGCCGCAGGACGCTTTTCGATCGTGTAATTACGTTCCAGTAAATCCCTGAAAGACTTCGAAACTATTTCAAACCGGGATAATTTATGAGCTGGTTTAGCCTGTTCTAAATAAATGGAAGTGGCAAGTGCCACCAGTGTATTACAACTATCTTTCAGCATCGGATGGTAGAGTTTATCGTCCTTTCGCTCAAACAACTGCATGCCCAGGGTAACCAAATTGGAAATAAGCTCAACTGTTTCCTTCTTTAATAACAATGGTCTTACAGGTGTGAGATCTTCCAGTAATTTCAGGTATTCAGGACGAATATGCTCATTATTAATTGACCAGCAGCAAACGGTTACATTTTCAAATGCAGTGATACGATGCACCTGGTTCGGGTGAAGATAGATAATAGACGAGGGTTTGATGGTATACTGCTGAAAGTCGATTTCAAGGGTGACAGTTCCTTTTTCGAGGAGAAAGAATGAGTGCCCATCTTCACGATGGGGACGTGCGGCCTCTTCCTGTTCTTTATGTGCCATTTTCTTAATGACTACTTTCTCTATCGCAATACCAACACCGAATTGGTTTGCCATGGGATTGACGGGAATAGATGCGCGTTTACCAGACATGAGTCAAAGATACACTTTCCATACTTGTGGATGGAAGACCTGGGGACTTACCTCGAATTTTGATATAAATACCTCAATTCATTTATTGATGAACAGCTGTTAGTTTCATCTCTTTGCATAGATTTAAAACCATTGACAATGAGAATAGTAACGTTAGAGGAACATATATCATTCCCGGAAATGACCGCGTTCCTGCCAGCCAATATCCAGGATAAGAGGCGCTCTTTGGGGTTGATGCAGGATAAGCTGGCAGATATTACAGGAGAGCGTTTAAGTACCATTCAGGAGACGGGTATTGCTACACAGGTGCTATCCGTAGAGAATACAGATGTATACCTGTTACCGGATAGCCTGGCCCCGGATTTTGCGCGGAAGTACAACGATCTGCTGGCAGAGAAGATAAAAGATCACCCGTCCTCATTTACAGCATTTGCCCTCCTGCCTGTCACAACTCCGATAGCTGCGGCAGAAGAACTGGAACGTACTGTAAAGACTTACGGTTTCAAGGGGGCAATGATCAGGGGGCATATCAACGGAGAATTTCTGGATGCACCTAAGTTTGCACCTATTTTTGAAAAAGCGGAGCAGTTAGGTGTACCCATCTACCTCCATCCTGGCATACCACCGAACGAAGTGATAGATGCTTATTACAGCAATGTAGGTGAAATGACGGGCCCTAACGATGCTATTGCATGCTATGGATGGGGATGGCACTCAGAAACAGCCATACATGTATTACGTTTGCTGGTGGCGGGCGTATTTGACAGGTATCCCCGGTTAAAAATCATTATCGGGCACATGGGAGAAATGCTGCCTATGATGTGGTCAAGGTCTAACGGGGCATTCAAACCGGGAAATGGCGGCAGGAACAAGCGGACATTGATTGAGACATTCACAGAACAGCTGTTTATTACCACCAGCGGTATCTTTACACAACCACCCTTGCAGCTTGCTATTGATACAATTGGTATTAATAATATCATGTTTTCCATAGATTATCCATTTAGTAGTAACCAGGTGGGGGTTGACTTTTTAAACAACCTACAACTACCTGCTGATCAGATTGCCCAAATTGCCCACTTAAATGCAGATAGGATCCTGGGGCTTAAATAGATGGGAAACGCTATTTTTGCCACATGAAGCGTGTTCCAGTCAGAAAATTACAGGACAAGAGTCATCTGGCGTTCAAGTTGGTGCCATCGGAAAGAGAAGCAGCCACATATAAACAATCGAAAGAAATAGGCGCACATCGGGATGACCATTATATTTTTTTCATTACCCTGGAAGGCTCGGGCACAACGATCGTAGATTTTGAGGAAAAGGTGGTAGGCCCCAACACACTCTATTATATCCTGCCCGACCAGATACATTATCGCATTATTACTCATCAAGCCAGGGGATGGTACTTAGCAGTAGATCCTGCGTTGGCAGATCCTGCCTGCAGGGATATTATTGAAGGCTGGTCAGGTGTGCAGGAACCTATTATCTTAAGTGCAGCGGAGATCAGGGACTATGATCAGCTGCTGGGTATTTTATACCGTAAGGCTTATGAGCAGGAGAGCAGGATGTCGGTCTTGCATGCATTGTTACGGGCTTTCTTAGAAATGGCAGCGGTTACGATTCAACATTCTTCAAAGGTGGCCGCCCATAATTCAAGGCCGGCAATGTTAGCCATGCAGTTTAAAAAGCTATTGAATGAAAATATAAAAAGGTATAAGACGCCCGCCGATTACGCAAAGATGCTGCACATTTCAGCACCTTATCTGAATGAAGTGCTGAAAGAGGCAACTGGTTCTACTGTGTCTTTCTGGATAAAATTCAGAATGCTGATGGAGGCAAAGCGTTTACTATACTTCACGGATCTGACTGTGAAGCAGATCGCAGAGGAATTGGGGTTTGAGAATCACTCTTATTTTTCTCATATTTTTTATAAGGAGACAGGGATGACTGCGCTGGGGTTCAGGAAGCAGTTTAGAGAAAGAGAGTAGAGAGGTGTGGACAAGTACATGCCTCGCTACTCTCCTTTTACAAACTCTCCTCTTTGCTCCGCCACCATATTCCCCCATCCCAATATCGCATTTAACAAAGGTGTACACGATTTCCCAAATTCAGTCAAACTATACACTACCTTTAGTGGCGGCTTCTTCCCATATACTTTCTTCGAAATCAATTCATCTTCTTCCAGTTGTTTCAACTGCATACTCAGGGTCCTTTCAGTAACACCCGGCAATGCTTTTCGTAACTCATTATATCTCTTCTCTTCATCTCTCAGGTGATAAAGAATTACCGCTTTCCACTTCCCTCCTACCAGGTCCATCGCCACACTGACTGTACAGGGATATAATTTATTGTTGACCTTAATAAAATCACTTTGACATTCTATATCCATAACATCAATTTTAGAGGACTATCCTAATGGATAGTTATTGCAAATTTATTGAAGCCCCAATAGTTTTGCAACTATAAATTTTACATATGGAAGCAGATAAACCGCTTGTAACAATCGTTGGCATTCTGGGTAAACAAGGGCGTAGTGCGGCACGTACATTACTGGATAGTGGGCGTTTTCGTGTGCGTGGCATTACGCGTCGTGTTGATTCACCAGCCGCATTAGATTTAATTAAACGAGGTGCAGAACTAATAAATATACCGCTTGACCTGGGATATCATAAAGCATACGTAGCAGCATTTCGTGGTTCGGATAGTATATTTATGATGACACCAGGCATTGCACCGCCACAAACACATGAGTTTGAACTGGGCAAACAATTGGCAGACGCAGCGGTAGAAGCAGGAGTAAAGCACGTTATATTTAGCAGTCTGGAGAATGTAGATAAAATTACCGGCGGAAGAAAGTTCGCGCCACACTTTACAGACAAAGCCCATGTAGAGGAATATATTCGTACACTTCCTGTTACCAGTTCGTTCATCTACATGGCGTTCTTTTATACCAATTTACCGGAGTTTTATCCGCCTGTCATGAAGGGCGATACACTGGTATTCCCTATTTACTTACCGAAGGATTTTCGTGCACCGTTTGTAGATCCGCTTACAGCAACAGGTCCGGCTGTACTGGAAATTCTTCTGCATAAAGAGCAATATGCAGGTAAAGGTATGCCTGTGATTGGAGATATTATTTCACCACAGGAGATGGTGGATACCTTTGTGAAAGTAACAGGCAGGAAAGCAGTGTATGGCGCAGCCTATACCCGAAAGGAATTCTTGCAGCTGCTGCCAGCATATGGAACGAATGAACTGTTGGTAGACGAGATCATGGGAATGGCGGAGTATGCTGTTGAATATGGGTACTATACCAAAGATCGTGACCTGAACTGGAGCAGGAAGATTAATACAGACAGTCTGAATTGGGAACAATTCCTCCGTACTACAGGTTGGCAGGGAGAACAGGTTAGCTATTAAAAACAGAAAGGTTGTCTCTAATAGTACGAGCTGCCGGTTTTATTCGGTTATGAGCGGGAACCAATTCATCGTGAATTATTCTGTGTACTTATGAGACAACCTTCTATTATCATATACTTCTCAGCAGTTCTTCTATTTTAAGTTCACCTGCTACTGTTTGAGCGCCATTCTGCATGGCTTTCGTCATGATCTCAGCAGTCCTTGGCTGAAAGACCAATGATTGCCAGCCTTCATTTTCAGACTTGAAGCCTTCGATATTTCTTACAGGAGATAACACTTTTTTGGCCGCTGCTATTACTCCTGCCGGCAATGCAGCGATGTGCGCTGCCAGCCGATCAACGAATGTGTCTACTGCTGCTCCTGGGATTGCCCGATTAATCCAACCATAGTCAGCTGCTGTCGCTGCATCGAATAAGTCAGCCCCTAATATTACTTCTAATACACGGCCACGGGTCATTTTTTCAGAAAGATATTGGGTAGCGCCTCCACCGGGAATAATGCCCATCAATGCTTCGCATTGTGACAATTTTCCGCTTTCTAAAGCAGCGAAACTGAGATCCGCGGCAGCTACAAACTCAGCACCTCCACCACGTGCAATACCTTTCAATTTTACGATAGTGACCTGTGGTTGTGCCCTGATCATTTCACCTATTGCCTGGAATAAATTTAAACCTTCCGGTGCTGACTGTTGAAGTTCATCCAAGATCTCCTGTTCATCAAGGATATTGATATCTACATGGGCGATAAAAAAGTCCGGGTTAGCGCTATCGAATACAATTACCTGCACTTCCTTATTACCTGACAGTTCATGTAGCAGATGTTTTAAAGCCCGCATCAGTGAGCCACTCATCACATTCACCGGAGGATTATTAAAAGTAATTCTGGCGACGCCATCTGCTATGTTAAGTTGCAATAAATTTGCTGTCATTTGACAAAGTTTTAAATTTACTCTACAAAAGTAATTGCGATCATCACTGTTTTTAAAAATGCTATGGTAGACTATAGCACATCGTTTATGGAAGAAAATAAGATAAGGTCTTACATCTGTACGACATTAGATGAGAAAGAGATCAGATATGCACAGGATGCACTGTATGTATTAAGTGGTAAATGGCGGATGCCTGTTTTATTAGCCTTGCACAACGGATTGCGCAGATACAGGGAGATTGCCCAGAGTATACCAGGTATTACTTTTTCCATGTTGTCAAAAGAATTACAGATAATGGAGTTAAATAATCTCGTGCAAAGAAATGAAGACCCGGATTTTCCGAAACAGGTAGAATACACATTGACGCCGTATTGTGAGTCATTATATCCTATTGTTGAAAGTCTCGTGAATTGGGGAAGAGCACATCGAAAAGCGATTAGCACTACTTCCATACATGAAGTTTAAGGTTCCATTCCTCAAATTGTAACCGTTGTTTCCCCAATATGTGACAGGCTCGTATGCCGGCTTTAGTAAACTACAATGGTCTGATTTCTACTCAATTGGATCGTTGTGCATTTGAATAATGGCCGATCCGTACCGTAGAAATTCACATATAATTTATCCCTTATGCAACTGTTACCCCATCTTACCATTCAATTGAATATCAGTACACTATTCATTTTCAGCCCAGGTACGGCATACTTATTGGCTAAATCCTCAATGCGTTTTTTTCCCTTATATTTCTATTTATAAATATTAATTAGATCTATGCTACATCAACTTGCAAATTTGCCAGACAATGAGCTCATGGCCAGGGCAAGAAAATTAAAAGATGAGGAAGCAGCAGGAATTTTACTGGATAGATATAGCCATTTGCTCGCAGCGGTCTCCTTACCCTCTTTAAACAATTATGATAATACCCCGGAAGAATTTTTTCCATCTTTATTACAAAGGCTTTTCAAAAGTTTGCATACACAGACGATCCCCAGAATAGGAGAATGGATGCAGTTCTTTATTAAATCACAAAGTAGCCGGGAAGCCAGGAATACCTATTATTTTCCTACTTCCGCGTCCAGCGATATTACCAGACTTGAGAACAAAGCGGACAAAGCGAACAGTAATCTGCTGCAAAGAAAAGAGCTGACGGTTACAATGAAGGCAGCTTATGAGGAACTCGATATTTCTCACAAAGAAATTTTGAAAGAGTTCTATTTTGATCAGAAGACCTTTGCTGAAATAGCAGCAGAAAGAGAATATACAATGGATAAGATCAGGAAAATGATCAAAAGATCCAAACAGGAACTGGCCTCGCTGATTATAGATAAGTTAGAATATGCGAAAGTAAACAGGCTTGTAAAGCAGGATGAACCTTCCGAGAAGGAAGTAGAAGACGTGAAGCCGGACTATATAACTGTTGAGGAGACCGCTGCTGCACCAGCATCGGTAGTAAAAAAAGTCGCTGCAAGAAAACAAAAACAGGATCCTGTATTGGTAGCAGAGACGACGACGTCTAAAAAACGACAACAGGGCCCGGTGCTGATAGTAGAAAAAGCCACGTCTAAGAAACAGAAACAAGGACCGGGGTTGGTACCAGAAAACGCTATTCCTAAAAAGCAGAAACAAGGTCCGGCACTTGTATTGGTATCTGCCAAATCAGAAAATACCCAACCAACATCTGCAGCATCAACATTAGTACTGGTGCAATCAGAGGCATCTGTATCCCAATTTTCACACAAACAAGCACAAGATATAAACCAAGGATATGCAACATTTCGAAAACAAGGACAAGATATTAAAGATCTTCAGCAGGGTTCGTTGTTTTAGCAAAGATCAACTCCCCCGTTATGTTGATGGTCGTTTAACCCATGTTGAAAAACACCTCCTCGAACAGCATCTTGTGAATTGTGAGCTCTGCAGCAGTGCTGTAGAAATACTTCAAAAGCCCAAGTACCATTCGCAATACCAGTCAATGGGTGCAAAAGTTCAGGAATTCATTCGTACCAGCAACGCAATTGCACCGGTGTATGAAACTGAACGTTATCAGAAAAAGATTGAAACCCAGGAAAGATTTCTCACTTACTTCTGGAGCGTGGTAGCGGTGGCGCTTGTAACAGGTCTTGTTTTCCTGATCACCCAACAGGTTCGAACAGATAGCCGGCCCCCATCTTTTTTGCAGACTAATACTGTAGCAGAACCCGTAATGGCATCTATTGGTGCAGCGCATACTGATACAGTTGCGACTGACGACAGCACAGCAGCCGCACCTTCTGTTTTACCAGTCGACAGTGCCATTGCTGCAACAGGTCAGGCTATCTTCAAAACAGCCATGGCGCATTATTACAAAGGTAATCTTGATGCTGCGATGCCCCTGTTGACAAAATTAACATCAGACACTGCCAGCGATTATGGGGAACTGGCCCGCTATCAACTGGCCATGTGTTTTAAATATAAAAAGCAGAAAGTACAGGCGAGGAATATGTTTAAAGAATTGGTGAAGATGGATGGACGGATGAAAAAAAGAGCGCAGTTAGCATTGAACAATTTATAAGCACAAGGGCTAAGCACGCTGTAGTTCATCTTAACCGGCTTTGCACTACTATAATCGACCACCGACCTATAAAGTAGATCAATTCATAAACAACGCTCTGTACATTCGGGCAGCATGATATACCTTTTCAAAAAGGGCCTTTTTTGCATCACCCTGGCACAGATCGATCAAATAAGTACAGAAGCCCGTGAAGTTCGCGGGCTTTTGCTATTTTTGACAGTATGTCACAGGAACTAGATAAGCGCCCAGGGGAATTGAGTATCAAAAAACCAGGTCTCAGCAAAGAGCAGAAGACTTTTAACAAACTGATACAGCAAATCGCCCATCTCCGCCGGCAACTGGCTGAAGTAACGGCTGTGTTGGACAGGCAGCGGCAACACTACATCAAACATATCTATCCATTCGTACAACAGCTTACTGAACTGCGGGGCCAATTGGTGATACTTATGAACGGGTTCATGACTATTTCCAAGGGGCTTTCCGACCACGAAAAGGAAGCCCTGCGCCTCCTGATCCTGCACATGCTGCAGGACATTTTCAGGTATCAGCAGGGTGATCCGGAGGGCGAATTGCTGGACATCTTCAATGCCCTCTCGGACATGACCTATCATGATATCAACGAGCAATACCTGGCCAAACTACGCGCGGCGGCTGCCAGCGAGGAAACTTTGCCTGCGCCGGTTACAACTAATAAACGTGAACGCTATAAGGAAGAAAAGGAAAGATTGTTAGAGGCGCTGCGCAGAAAGAATATTCAACAACTCTACCGGCAACTGGCCAAGTTTTTTCATCCTGACCTGGAGCAGGATCCATCAAGGATTCAACTGAAAGAAGACCTGATGAAACAGCTGGTGATAGCCAAAGAAAATGAAGACCTCCTCACCATGTTGCAGCTCGAGCTGCAATGGATTGAACAGGAAGACAGGCATCCTGATCAGCTGACGAATGATAAACTCAACCTTTACAACACGACACTGAAAGAACAGGTTAAAGAATTACAGGAGCAGATCAATTCACTTTTCAATCACCCTAAATATGAATTTCTGCAAGGGTTTGCGAAGACGCCGCAAAGTGCCGGATTTATAGATTGGAAAAGCGAGAAGAACAACCTGGATAACCTGTTATATGGATTCAGAGACATTATAGCAGGTCTGTCGCAGGATACCAAAAGTGCGCTGAAGATCCTGAAAAGTGTGCTTAAACATAATACCTGATGAAGTACCTGACATGTAAAAACTGTAAGAGCATAACTTCCAGCGCGATTGGCACCTCTTCAATAAAGACGTTGAATAGGGCGTATGTTAGCTACGCCATCGCCCATTTCTTTTGAACAACCGGCTTCTTTTTCTTCCGTCCCAAATATATCAACACTCCTGTAACAGGCAGTGAAGCAGCCACTAATGAGCTAATCAAAGCAATAACCCTGGTTGGCCAGCCATAAATACTTCCTGTGTGAATAGGATATACTAACCTCCTGGCTTTCATACCCGCGCTTTCATCTTTGTGCAGGCGTGTTTTCAACAGCTTGCCCGTACCTGCTTCGAAGTAGAGAAAATCATATGTATTGGCGGTAGCCGCTGCCAGGTCGTTTTTAAAAGCAGCTATCGCTAAAGTATCATTCCCATAGCTGATCGTCACCGGCCCGCTGTAGGGTAGTGTTTCATTGGTCTTACGGTAGATCTTTTCAAAATAACCGCTCCCCTCCTGCGCCACGCTGGGAGGTGGCGTTACCTTCTCCGCCTTGAAAGTTCCGTTGAAAGTGTAGAATAATAATCCATTCACCCATTGATAACTCCATACCAACCCCGTCAAAGAGATGACAAGTAATACCAGGTGAACGTAAAAACCAAACACTGCATGTAAATCCCAGTTCAACCTTTTGAACGAGGCATTCCATTTCACACGGAAACGCTGCTTCCGGTTATTTCTTTTCGGCCACCATAGTATGAGTCCACTGAGGGTAAGCAAGACGAATATGGAGCAGGAAACACCCGTTATGACCTTACCTGTTGCCCCCATACAGAGGTAACGATGCAGTTGGAGCACGATTGTAAAGAATCTTTTGCTGGCCGGAGTCGCAGCTATAATATGTCCGGAATATGGATTGACGGATACGTACAGCTGATCAGTCTTCGTTTTCAGCAGCTGGAAGATGACAGTGCGGTTGTGCGCCGGCTCTATTTTCATGTTACCGGTTTTATACCCGGGATATTGCTGCTGCACAGTCATCACCAGCTGATCCAGTGGTAACCTTACTGCATGTGCTGGTGGTGCTACATAAAAAAACGAAGAGTGGAACGTATGTTCCAACTCTTCTTCAAATACCAGCAGGCTTCCTGTCAGCGCTACTATCAGTACAACTATCCCTGAAGTAATGCCCAGCCATAAATGTAACCAGCCTAATATTTTCTTCATCATTAAAATGTATATGAAATGGTTGCCTGCCAGCTTCTCGGTGCACCCGGGAAGAGACGCAGGTAATCGTAACCACCTACCCAATAAATTTTGTTCGTCAGGTTATTGAAGTTCACCTGCAACTGTACTTTATTCACTTTGTAATACACAGCTGCATTCAGCAGGGCATAACCTGGTAACGTCTCCGTTGAATTAAGAGATACATTGCGGGTCGTTACAAAGTTCGCACCTATGCCGAGGCCCAGGCCTTTTACTTTACCGGTTGGAATGGTGTACTTCGTCCAGATATTTCCCTGGTGCTTGGGTGCATTGGGCTTTTGACGGTCGATATTTACACTGTCAGCTCCCTTGGCATTTGTAATAGCTGCATCATTATATGAATAGTTCGCCATGATATTCCAGTCTTTCGTGATCTGGCCGGTGATGTCCAGTTCCACGCCCTGTGCTCTTTCTTTACCTACCTGGGTATACAAATCGGGTTGTTCCGGTACGCCGGCAAGGTACAATGTGTTCTTCTGGATAATGTGGTATACCGACAGGTTGCCCGTCAGTTTACCTTCCAGCCACTCCGTTTTCAGACCGCCTTCTATCAACTCACTTTCAATCGGATCAAATGGGCCGCCTGATGCCGGGTTACTCTGAATAGCTGCATCCTGTGGATTGTATCCTCTTGTATACACACCATATACGTTGATATTTTTTGTTGCACTGTATACAAGACCAAGACGAGGCAGGAACGCATGTTGGTTCACCTTTTTCTCGTTCGCTTTCTTATAATTAGGTCTGTCTGTATAAGTTTCGTAACGCATACCTACTAACAGTTGTAATGCCCCAAATTTAATCTGGTCCTGCAGGTACATACCTCCTAAGCTATTGAAAGCAGGTTGTACTGCACTGTTTTGTGCAACGTACACATACCTGTTCATGTCTTCCAATACATTGTTGGGGTTGAGCAGATCGAAAGAAGGTACGTTAGGCTTTGGAATGCTGATCACCTGGCCACTTGCTGTTGTATAGTTATACATCACGTAAGCTGCAGCATTTGAAGCCTTATAAGGGGCTACGCCGCCGGCTTTCAGCTGATAGTTAGTCGCCGTCATCTGTGATGCACCCGGGGATAGTGTAGACTGTGAATAGTCATATCCTCCCATCAGTTTGTGCGCCACATTGCCTGTATTGGCATCGTATGTTAAGTAGGCACTGGCATTAGCGCTGGCCGGGTTCTTTTTACGCACGAATACCTGGCGGGCAATTAAACTGGAGATGAAATTACCATCCGCATCCACAGCGTTGGTATTTGCACTTCTGTGTTCCAGCAGGTCTTCTGTATAACCTGTACGCAGATAAGCCAGATTGAAAGCCAGCCGGCTGTTGAACTGATGATTCAATGAAACCATCACGGTATAGGTCTCTTCATTCAGGTAGTCGTTAGTCGCGTTGAGTGACTGGGAGATAGGCGTTGAATACAGGTCTTGTCCTTTATAGATGGATTGACCGCGATCCAGTCGGCTATTGGATTTATTATATACCGCATCGAAGTTGATACGAGTCTTTTCATTAGGCAGGAAGGATACAGATGGCGCAATTACGAGGTTTTTGTCGAACTGTAATACACGGAATGACTCTGCATTTTCATAGCCCAGGTTCAGGCGATATAAGATAGTCTTATCCTCGTTCAGCGGACCGGTGAAATCTAACAGCGCACGGGTAGTATTAAAACTCCCCATTGTGAAGCTGAGTGACTTACGGTCTTCATCCAATGGCTTCTTGGTCACACGGTTAATAACACCACCGGGAGATGAGTTGCCAAACAATGCAGACGCAGGCCCTTTGATCACCTCCACCCGCTCCAGGTAATTTACCATGGGTTGTTTCCAGAAGCCGGTAAAAGTACGCATACCATTGATGAGCTGTGTGGTGCTACCTCCATTGATACGAAAACCACGAATGGTCAGGTCATCATAGAAGGTAAACTGGTTTACGCCGCTCATATTCTTTACAACATCACCGATTCTCACAGCTGCCTGGTCCTGAATCAGTTCTTTTGTAACATAAGAGATAGATTGCGGTACATCTTTCAACGGGGTAGCCGTTTTAGTACCAATGAAAGTATTGGTGTTTTTATACCCTATTTCTTTACGCCCTGTGATCTCTACCGTTTGCAACTGTTCCAGAGATGGCAACAATACTACACTCACAGGCATAGCAGTATCTGTATTAAATACAACATCCTGCCCCTGAAAACCAGTATGGGAGAAGTGGATGGTATATTTGCCAGCTGGCAGGTCCTCTATATGAAATGCACCATTTCCATCAGAGGAAGTGCTGTGCTTATGGCCTTTTAATGAAATACTAACTTTCTGAAGTGGTTGGTTATTAATGTCTTTAATTGTACCATTGATGCTATGCTGCGCGTAAGCACAAAAAGATGCAAACAGCAGGACTGTGGCCAAAATACTAGTAATCCGAAGCATGTACAGAATATAATTTAAAGGTGCAAAGGAAACAACTTAACCGGCTGACGGTTATGCGAATGCGGAATTTCATTTACGCAAAAGGAAAAAATTAGCTGACCGGGGGGAATATCAGCTTCACCAAACAAATAAGCGATTTGAGCCCGATTAGTAAAATTCTCTCTGGAATTTTTATTTTCTTTACCGTATAATTATCTACTACCATGAGAATGTTCCTAATCGCCCTAATGCTGATCTGCAGTAGCTGCAGAAAATCAGACACTTCCCCTGTGACTAATACCGACGACGACCTGCAAGGTCCTGTTTCTAGACCTGCCAGCGGATATGGAGCAGATGGCACTTACACTGTAGCAAGTGTGAGTTTTGACAGTCCTACTTATAGTGGCAAGAAAGTCACTTTATTTTACCCTAAAGAAGCAACCGGACCTGTACCTGTGATCTTTTACTCACATCCATATGGCGGAGAAGATGTCTCCTATAATATTGGATTGTATAACTTTATCGCCAGGAAAGGTTATGCAGTGGTGTTTGCTCCCTATCCTACTACAGGGGTCACGGTTGATTCCCGGTACAATACCTTGTGGCAGAGCTTTCTGAAGGCGGTGACTAACTATCCGACTATTATTGATACCAAAAAGGTAGGATTCATGGGACATTCATTCGGGGGAGGAGCTTCTTATGCGCTCGCATATAAAGGGTTTGTAGAGAATGGATGGGGCGAGAACGGGCGGTTTATATTTACGATGGCGCAGTGGTATTCTTACAATATTACAGCCACACAGCTACAAAGTTTTCCGTCCAATACCAAGCTTATTTCAGAGGTTTATAATGATGATGTGACGAATGATCACAGAATGTCGATAGACATGTTTAAACATATCAATATTGCAGATGCGGAAAAAGATTATATCCTGGTGAAGCAAAGCGTAGTAGATGGATATACTTATACGGCTGCCCATGATCTGCCGAATACAAGAACAGCCTATGATGCGTACGACTATTATGTAGTATATAGATTACTGGATGCGATGATCGATTACAGTTTTAATGGAAATGCGACGGCAAAGAACACAGCGCTGGGCAATGGTTCAGCCGCACAGGTGAGTCTGCCACAGGGAATGACGCCACTGGCAGTCACTGACAACCCCACACCTGCCTTTGCACAGAGCAAATACCTCTTTCCCTGTGGGTCGACTGATAACCCAAGGATAGCGAATTGCGAATAAGTAATTGATTATGCATAAAAAAAAGCTTCTGATTATAGCAGAAGCTTTTTTTATTTCCTTAAATTTAAATACTGTTTGTTCACTGTCGAATTCCACTTTCTTATTATATAGCCGAAACTTTTCCATTTCCTTAAATTGAAATATTGTTTGTTCACTTTTAAATTCCACTTTCTTATGAGATTCCAACATCTACTATTCGGATTCCTATTACTTTGTATTACCGGTCATGCGCAGGTACCGTGGCTACATGTTGACGGTAATCGCATTAAAGATTCCAGCGGGAATAATGTTACACTGAGAGGAGTATCCATCCTGGCCCCGGAGCATAACAATGAATGCACCACCTGTGCCACCAAACCTATCAGTGAAATGCTGCAGTGGCAGTCGGATGCAGGCAAAGGATGGCATTCACGCGTTGTACGATTGCAGGTGACCTGTGCAAAAGTGAGTGATCCGGCACAGAGTTTTACGGACATTATCGACCCTTACGTACAGCAGGCAATCGCTAAAGGATTGTATATCATTGTTGACCTGCATTTTGTTTCCAATTATGGTCCAGGTGGTATACCGCAGGTGTTTGTCATGAACTTCTGGAAATACGTTGCCCCAAAGTATGCCAATACACCCAATGTTCTCTTTGAAGTATATAACGAGCCGATCAATCCGGATGTATGGACTACCTGGAAAAGCTATATACAGCCGGTCATTGATACGATCAGAGCGGTGGCACCCCGGAATATTATCCTGGTGGGTGGTCCACAATGGAGTACGAGGGTCAACAGCGCGGCAGCGAATCCCATGACGGGGGCCAACCTGGTGTATGTGTATCATATCTATCCTAATCAGGGGGCCGCAACAGCAACCAATCTGAATACGAAATTTGGCACATCGGCACAGACGATTCCCGTGATGCTGACAGAGTTTGGCTGGAATGATAACAGCAACTACTCTGACGGGGTAACACATGGAACCACTACTGCCTGGGGAACACCATTCAGGACTTACATGGATGCACATCCGGAAATTGGATTCACCGGGTATATTTTTGATAATTACTGGAAACCGCAGTATTTCGATTGGAGCTGGAACCTGATGAATGGTGAAAACCAGGGACAGTTTATGCAACAGTGGTTTGCAGATAAACAGTATTCAGATCAGCCACAGGCCAATCACCTGAGTGCCTATGGGATTTCAGCGACAGCTATCAACTTGTCATGGCCGGCAGATGTAGCAGTAGCTACTTACGAAATAAAACGAAGTACGGTGAGCGGAGGACCTTATAGTATCATTGATACGGTAAGTTCGACTAACTATTCAGATACCGGGCTTACCGCCAATACCACTTACTACTATCTGGTGAATAATGGTACGGAAGTACATGCAACTACCAATAGTGCAGGCTATGCGCCAGATCTGCCCATGTTCCTCACAAGTGAAGCAGGTAACCAGGTAGTGCAGTTAAACTGGTGGAAAAGCGCTGTGGGTGCAACCAGTTATAATGTATATCGGGCGACTGCTGAAGCAGGCCCCTATACATTGATTGCTTCGGGACTAACAGGTACAACATATTCAGATGCAGCGGTGACGAATGGGGTCAATTATTATTATAGGATATCCGCTGTAGGAAGTGCAGAAAGTGCAATGGCACATGTGATTGAAGACATGCCTTCTGCTGACATCGTTTATGTAGATAATACAGCAGCGGTGGCTACCGGTACGTGGGGTGGCAGTACCTCGGTTCCAGGGTATTATGGCACGAATTATACAACAGATGGGAATACAGGAGCAACAGGCGGAAAGAGCATGCGATATACACCTGATCTTCCGGTAGCGGGAGCCTATGATGTGTTCATGCGATGGGCTTCTGGTACTAACAGGGCTTCAAATACTCCTGTAGATGTGAATTATGATGGAGGCACAGATAGTTACCGGATTAATCAGCAAATAGATAATGGCGTATGGAAGTATTTAGGTACGTATAATTTTGCAGCGGGAACGACGGGGAATGTGGTGATACGGAATGATTCAGCGAATGGATATGTGATAGCTGATGCCGTAAAATTTGTATTACATCCGGCGGCAATCGCCAATACGTTCATGAAGAAAAATGTTGGTAGCGCATTTAAGATCTTTCCTAATCCTGCCAAAACTACAATCCGGTTTTCAGGGATAGATGTAACAGGTAAGTATATTACTATTTACGACCTTTCTGGTGTGAGGAAAAAGGTAGTCGTAGGCCAACAGCAGACATTGGATGTTTCAGGGTTGCAACCGGGCATGTACTTTGTGGTGATCGGCGGCGTGAAGCAGGTGGCAGCGAGCTTTATCAAAGAGTAGCAGACAGCTCTTATCCCTTCTTTACCATACGATCATTTACCAATTCATTCATAATTTAAAAAATAACTTCACATCCGCAATGGCAATTGACCCTTTCGTCAATTGCCATTGCCATACCTGAATGAGTTATTTAAAACCGGATTGAATACATTTGTTCCCATGGCAACTGCCCCCTTTCGTCAATTGCCATTGCTATACCTGAATGAGTTATTTAAAACCGGATTGAGTACATTTGCTCCCATGGCAACTGCCCCCTTCGTCAATTGCCATTGCTATACCTGAATGAGTTATTTAAAACCGGATTGAGTACATTTGCTCCCATGAAATGGTATATTATTCCGGCATTGTTAATCTTCCTGCACCCTGGTACGTTTGCCCAATCCAGATTGCAACAATTTGATGATCGTGTGTTAGAAGATCTCGCAGCTCACCGCACACCGGGGCAAACCAACATGTGGCGCACTATTTCCAATATGAATGATTATGTGGATGTGGGGATTCCAGTGGTTGTACTGACAGCGGGGTTAATCAAAAATGATCCCGATATGAAACAGAATGCTTTGTACATAGCCAGTAGTACAGCTACTACCTTCCTGTTGAACAGCCTGATTAAAGTAATTGTAAAACGTCCCAGGCCTTTTGTGAGTAATGTAAGACTGAAAGCAGTGTACGAACCTACGTCCTATTCATTTCCTTCGGGCCATACATCTTCTGCTTTCAGTGCTACAACAGCGTTGGCCAGGGCGTATCCCAAATGGTATATCATAGCACCTTCCATGATATGGGCTTCGGCGATCGGATATTCCCGGATGTACCTGGGAGTACATTATCCTACAGATGTGGCAACGGGTGCCTTACTAGGTGTTGGAACTTCATTTGCCTTAGGATTTATACGCCCGGACAAACATTAAAAATCTGCTGCTTTTGTAAAGTTCTTATCAGCGTAAAACTTTACGCTTATTTCGTATTGAAGTATTATGTTCACGGCAGCCATGGCCTCCCGGGAAGGATCATCAGAAAGATTATCCCTGGAATACCAGACAATACCGTTCTTTTCTTTTAATTGTTTTAATTGATTATCCAGTTTATCGATGGTGACCTGAGTGCCATTGGCGAAGATGGTGCCGTTTTTCTCGACATACACTTTCAGCACATCTGCATCATCGGTTTGCTTTGCAATGGGAGGTGCCGATTCGAGAGAGAAGCTACTGTCACTATTGGCAGTATCTATGGCTTGCTGTCTGCAACTCGTCACTAGCATAAATGCTGATGCGAAAAGGATGGTATATTTCATAGTCTCAGAATTCACGTTCAGATTAGGCCTTTCGATATGCTAAAATTAAAGAGTCAAATATAGTATATAAAATTAGAATGTGAAATTTTGGAATAAATGATTGAAATTATTTTTAAGTGATCTTTTTTTTTAGAATTTCCTCTTTAAATTAAATCCATTCTCCTTTCGTATAAACCAATTATAAAGGCGCCCTGGTAAGGCAGACGGACGATATAAACAACGGTGCTCCCGCGTTTTAAAAGAACAAAAAAATCGCTTTTACCTTCGGCAAAAGCGATTTTCCTCTCTGAACCGGTAACCCGGCTATTGGTAACTATTTTTCTTTTATCAAAGTATACATCTTTTCCCCATAAGTCTCAAACGTACACGCCTTCGTTCTTCCATTCTGCTGCAAACACTTCGTCTGAAAAATTGTCAGCGTATCCATCATAAATTTATATCCATATTTCACCTTCTTATTCTCACTCGTTTCGAACTCTATATAATCCACATCGTTCTCAATATCAGTATACCAATTATCATCGATAACAGGTGTGTAATGCGTAAACTGATCCAATCCCATAATCGTATCATTCTCCGCAAATATGACCCTCTTTCCATCTTCCAGATGATATGTTCCTTTAAACAATAACTCTTCCAGTATACCCCAGTCAGGTTTCTTCACATCTCCCTTCACTAACTTATAAAGATAGGTATCACACACTTTAATCCTTGTCGGAGAAAGGATCTGAATTGTATCAGCATAATCTTTACCAAGGTCTGGTCTTGTAAACAGATACTGATCCCCACTCTTCACCACGACTATGTCCTGGGAACCTTCATGAAAATCACTGATATATCTGGTGACCATTAACGTGCGTGCAGGGATCTCAATACAACTGATACTATCCGCCCTGCAAAGTCGCGGTGACTGGGTAATATGCAGGTCATTGACGTATCCTTCATTGACCCAGATACCGGCAAAACTCAGGGTTGTATCCAACGCATCGTAAGTGCCGACAGAATCCTGTTCTACAACAGGAGGCGCTGCTTCTGTGGCGGTTTCAATATCAGATTCAGGTTTACCGGCAACTGAGTTTTTACAAGCAATAAACCCCAAGGTAATTCCAAGGATAAATAATGTATATCTCATAGCGACTCACAAGATAATATATTTTTATAATATAAAAATATATTAATATCAGCACTGATAGAGGGGCAGCAAATTCCTTTGGCAACCTTTGCAGGTGCCGGTACCTGCCCTTACCCGGAAGGTACCGGCGCATACGGGTACGCCCGCCGCTATCAGCAGCAGTATCGCCGTTCCGGAAAAACTGTAAGATTTCCTGTTGAGAAGATGCCTATTATCTGGTAAAAGGGCTGATTTCGCCTTCTTCCATGCTCACATGGACATGGCGAACATTCGCTGCAATCCACTTTTTAAGGTTGAAATTCGCCTCCGGCGCCCGGTGATGACCTCTGCTTCTAAAATTCAAAATAAGTGCACGCAATGTGAAGAAAAACCCGTGAAATGACCACCAGCCAAATTTCAGTGTTGTCAACATTGCCTGATCAATTTTCTTGTCCAGGCAATCCGGACAAGCTACTGCCAGCTGCTTCTCTGTCTGGGTCACGACAATGATGCTATGTACGACATATGTCATCGTTCCGTTCAGGTGCTGTACTACACTTCCACACTCCGGGCAGGGAAGGGATTGGATATACCGGCAATGCGCTTCCTCATAACCAGCGTAATCCATATTCTGCAATGCCACTGTATGTATTATCCCGGGATTCAAACCCCGGCGGGACACCTCTTCCTTCACTATTTCCAACGCCTCTTCCGTTAATCCGGCAGCGTTGTATCGTAGCAATTGCAGCAGCTCCGCATCTGTCATACGGGCATAAGTATCTCTTACTAATGCTAAATCCATGGGTATTTTTGGGATATTCTGTATTGTCCGGGAGTAAGATCTGTATATTTCCTGAAAAAACGAATAAAATAAGATTGATCTGCGAAATTTAACCTGTAGCAGATTTCAGCGATTGTGAGTTGCGTATGGATCAGTAATTGTGCGGCTTCCCTGATAATTCGTTCATGTAAATGTGTACCGGGTGTTTTACCTGTCACCGCCTTCACTGTATCATTCAGATGATTTTGTGTAACATTTAGTAAACGCGCGTAAGTTGATAATTTCTGCCCAAAATCCTTATCAATTAACGCCATAAATGCTGCTGTCAGCCGGATAGCTGCATTACTGCCTCCAACCGGTTCAGTCACGCTGTATAAGTGCTGTGTTTTTATTAAAACAACAGTCAGCAATGCTTTTACCAGTTCCATTTTGCGCGGGCGATCTGACTGGTATTCTTTTTCTATTTCCCCGAAATAATGCTGGTAATATTGTTGTTGTTCTTCATCCAGTGTAATGACCGGGCAACCGTCTACCTGGAAGAACGGGAACGTATGCAGGTTAGGTAAGATCTGCTCATCGAATGTCATAATATACCCCTGATGCTCGTCTACTATCGACTCCCAGTTAGTCACCATACCCGGAGCAATGAAACACAGCATACCCTTGCGGATGTAATATTCCTTGGTACCAAAGGTCTTAATGCCCTCCCCGCCTGTTACCAGCACCACCATATAGAAATCAAGCCTGTTAGCAGTAATGAGCGGTTGGCAACGATACGCTTCGTCTTCCCTGCGGTGAATGTCGAACAGCCCCTGATACCCGCCTGTTTCCGCAGGATAAAAATATTTATCCCGGAAATTTCTGCCCGTAATGACAGGTATTTTATGCTTCGCTGATCTCATTTTTTATATGATCAAAGATACTATTTATTGACGGTTGCCAGTCTAACATCTGACGGGCTTTGTCAGAAGAAGCTCTGCTGTTGGATGCAAGACCATAATGGGCCATATCTGCGCCAAAAATACGGATCGCTTCATCCATAGAAAGTGAGATGGTTTCCTGCACCCCCAGCTTTGTACTCATCGCCGCTGCAATTTCCCTAAAGCTGGCTTCGCCATTCTCTGCATAATATGCACTGCCCGCAGGCGCTTTTTCTAAAGCTTTCAGATACAGCTTAGCAAGGTCAGCAACATGTACATTCGACCAGATGCTTTCTCCTTTCTCCACATAGATACCTTTACCTTTCGCCAGGGCATTTTTCCATAATAGCGGTAGCTGGATACTCTCTTTATGCAGACCTGTCCCAATGCCATAGACCATGGTGGGTATGATAACAATCGTACGGATACCAGTGATTGCTGCCTGTAATACGTGGTGATTGATCGCTGTCCAGGCAACCCTTTCCACACGCGGTGCAATCGGATAATCTTCGGTGTAGATAAAGCGGGAAGCAATACCGTATTCCTTTCTTCCCAGGATGCTGGAGCCTGACGTATGGATAAATGTCTTACCTGTATCTTTCAATGTTTCCAGCAGGATATCAATACTGTAAGGATCTACATGAGAAGCCGTGTGAATAACTGCATCTGCATTTGCAGCAGCTTGCTGCAATAATGGGCCATTATCTATGGTACCGGCAATTGCTTCTATGCCCATTTTCGCCAGCGGCGCGATCAGTTCCCGGCGGCGAACCAGACCGGCCACGTCATATCCTTTGCTTATTAACAAATTGGCAATTGTACCACCGATATATCCGTTGACGCCTGTGATAAATACTTTCATGTTGGATGATTTTATGCATCAAAGGTCGGCGTCATGATAACGAAGGAATGGAGTTATTTTCGGTATTTATGGTACTTCATACAGGTTACTGAGGTGGTTAACCCCACAAACAAAAAAGGTTGCCAAAATCGGCAACCCTTTTCTAATAATTTACATATTCTTCTACAAACGTTCCATCTGCATACAAATCTACCAACCCATACCCCGGTGCCGTCTCCCGCCTGTTCCCCTCCCACCAGGCTCCACTCACCGCACCATTACAGATATAAGTCACATTGTTATACACCACCTTATCTCTTAAATGAATATGTCCGCTCAAACACAACTTCACATTCGGATGTTTATAAAACAAACCGATAATAGCCGCTGTATCCGTATGCATATCACCGCCTAACATCGTCCATTTGTTAACAATGTTATCTTCGATCATTAACGTTGCTGTAAGTATTGGGATATGAGACAAAACACATACCGGCATTGTCTTATCCGTATTATTCAATTCATTTTCCAACCAATGAAACTGCTCTTCTCCCAGCTTTCCAATATACCAGGTGTTGTCGATATCCAGGTGCACACTATCCAGGCAAATGAACTTCCATCCTCCCTTTACAAAGCTGTAATAAGGTTTTGCCATTTCCAGCTGATGCAATGCATATTCCTTTTCATTCTTCTCTTTCCACCAGATATCATGATTGCCCAACACTGAATACATCGGCAAATCAGACGCTGATTTGAATACTCCCTTCACTAACTTCCACTGTGCTTCATTCGTAGCCTGATCTTCTTTATTCATATCAAAAACCAGGTCTCCCCCGTTGAGTATAAAATCTACCTTCGGCTTCTGCGATTGTACATGGTGTAAACAATCCCGCAAACGACGGGGCGCATCAAACTTGTCTTTTAAATGAATATCTGTCAGGTGTGCTATGCGCAGGGCAGGCTTCGATCCACCGGCAGCCATACTACCCAGTGGCAAAGCAGGCGCCAGTAAAAGGCCGCCCATTCTTTTGAATAAGGTTCTTCTTAACATCCCGGCAAAGTTAAAAATCCGGCAGCATGACCTGTGTTAAGTTATTGTTTATAAATCCCGATCAAATGGGTACGCAGGTAATATGTACCCGACAACACTATCTTTGAAGAAGGTAACTTAGGCATATGACAATCTACACAATTCAATACCGCCATTTTATCAAACTTACAACCTGGAGAAGGTTGCTGCTGATGGCATTGCATACACTTCTTTGAAAAAGCCACTGTATTATTTCCCTCATTCTCATGCGGATCATGACAGGTCACGCAACTCATTTGCCGGCTGCTTTTAAAACAACGGCTGGCGGTGAATAACTGATACTGCGTGCCGTGAATATCCAGTTGCTCCGGCCTGGAAGGCCCCCCAATATCCGGGAAGAAATAATCCCCGTAAGCATCACCCGGCTTATATCCAAAGAGCGCCTTCTGTGGTGTTTTTAACCCTGAATGACACATGGCACACATGTCCAGCTGTTGCTGGTTACTCAGACTACGCACTGCCGTCATATACATTGGTTTCTTTTCCCCCGGATGTGCGGTATGATACGCCACATGTTCCGCCGCAGGACCATGACAACGTTCGCAATCTATTCCATATATCATCTTCCCTTTCTCAAACGTTTCATTCAACCCACGTCCCAGCATCGTTACCTGTTTGATGCCTACAGCTGAACTGTGACAACCGAAACAGGTACTGGGTATCTGCCGGTCAAACTTAGGATGCGATGTCGGGAATCCCGGGCTGTTTGCCCAATGCCCCGCACTCACATAGTAAGAGACCGGCAACTGGTAATAATTCTCATTATTCCAGTATAAATATGTTTGCGCATGACGCCCCGAACCTACCGATAAATGAAACAAATGCCCGCCCTGTACCTTTCCGCTATCTGTCACTGCCATTGCCACAGTCGTACCATCATCATACGTAAATGAAGCAGGGAAAGTTCCTAATATTTCTTTACCCGTGGTCTTAAAATGCGTGGTCTGTAAATAATGATGATAGATGTCCTGGTGACAGGATATACAGGTACCGGCACCGGCATATGCCGGCCCCCGCAGGTCCTGAGCCGGCTGTGTGATACATTGGGATAATAATACAATCAGGCAGATAATGCCTGCTGCTACCAACAGCATTCGTTTATTCATAACGCAGAAAAATATCTTATACCAACCATTTCTTCAGCGTGAGGATACTCAGCCATCCCATGATCAGCACTACTATCCAGCCCACTAATGACAATAACAGCGGATGACTGTACCCCTGTACCAACCGTTTATTGTAAGCTGCCAGCAACATCACTGCCAGTGCTACCGGTAATATAAGGCCATTGAGTGCACCTGCGATGATGAGCAGCTGCACCGGATTGCCTATTGCCGCAAAGATCACGGTACTGAATACAATGAAAAAGGTTATAAACCATTTTTCATTTTTAGCTATAAAAGGATGAAATGTTTTTAAAAATGAAACGGACGTATACGCAGCCCCTACCACCGAAGTAATTGCGGCACTCCACATCACCATACCAAAGAACCGGTACCCGATTTCACCGGCCGCACTTCTGAATACAGCTGCTGCAGGGTTTCCACTATCCAGCTGTACCCCCTTCGTCACCACACCCAATGCTGCCAGGAACAAGAGTATCCGCATTACACCCGTGATCAGAATACCCCTTGTTGCGCTAAAGTTCACCTGCGGAATAGCTTCCCGCCCTCCTATGCCTGCATCCAGTAAGCGATGTGCCCCTGCAAAACTGATATATCCGCCTACTGTACCACCTACCAATGTGATGATAGATTTTGTATCTATATTATCAGGCCATACCATTTGCTTCATGGCATCAATTACCGGTGGATGAGAACTGACCGCTACATATAGGGTGAGCAGCACCATCAATATTCCCAGGTAACGCGTAAACTGGTCCATGGCATTGCCTGCCTCTTTCATCCAGAAAATAAAAAGCGAGATCCCCCCACTCAGCAACGCTCCATACAAAGTATTCAATCCGAAAAGTGTATGCAATCCCATTCCACAACCTCCAATATTCGCAATGTTAAATACCAGGCCACCCAATACGACCAGCAATGCCAGGAAATATCCCAGCCCCGGTAATAACGCATTTGCCAGATCCTGTGCACGGGAGCGGCTCACGGTCAGTATCCGCCAGATATTTACCTGTGCCCCGATATCCAATAGAATGGATACAAGTATAGCAAAGCTGAAAGCAGCGGCATGCTGTTGTGTAAATACGGTCGTCTGGGTCAGGAAACCCGGACCAATGGCAGATGTAGCCATCAGGAAGGCAGCACCTATCAGGATGGAAGAGCGTTGTTTGTTCAAGTGTGTTGTATGGTTAGGTGGTGTTCTCGTAAAGTTTGATGCACTGCTCTCGCAAATGCAACCGCATGCGCACCATCTCCATGCAGGCAGATCGTTTCTGCGCGGAGCGGCACTATTTTCCCATTCAGTGTTGTCACTTCCTGCTTTGTTACCATTTGTAATACCTGTGCTAAAGCATCCGCCTCGTTTTCTATCAGGGCATTGGGTTGACTGCGCGGTGTGAGCAGGCCGTTTTCCTGGTAGGTTCTGTCGGCAAATACCTCACTGGCCGTTTTAAGGCCCATTTCAGCCGCTGCTTTGATGAGCCAGCTGTTACTCAGGCCATACAAACAGAGGGCCGGATTGGTATCTCTGATAGCTTGTGCTATGATGGTTGATAAGTGTTGATCTCTGGCCGCCATATTATACAGGGCACCATGTGGCTTCACATGTCGCAGTGAGGCACCCAGTGAGCGGCATACTTCCTGTAAAAGATGGATTTGTATAGTGATAAGGTCGTAGATCTGGCTGTCTGGCAGTTGTTGTTCTGTTCTGCCGAAATTCTCTTTGTCATCGAACCCGGGGTGTGCACCTATCGCTACCTGGTGCTGCAAGGCCAGTGTGACCGTTTGCTCCATGGTCTGCTTATCTCCGGCATGGTAACCACAGGCAATATTGGCACTGCTGATGTAAGGCATTATTTCGGCATCGGTAGGCATCCCTTCGCCCATGTCACAGTTAAGGTCGATGTACATATTTACTTATGGTTGGTTTGCAGCCATTCCTGCCATCGTAAGTTACAGGCATTTTGCAGAAAATGCAAGTGTTGTTCTGCGGCGATAAGCAGTTCTTCTGCTTCATCATGCGGAATGATCTGGAAGGAAATTCTGCTGTGTGGCAGCAACTGTGCTAAAGTGGGAAGGTCAGCGCTGACCACGTGTGCGATGCGTGGATAACCACCTGTTGTCTGATGATCGGCCATGAGAATGATCAGATGGCCATCGGGTAATAACTGTATGGTGCCCCTGGTAATGCCGGCCGAGAGCCGTTCTTCTTCCTTTACCATATGTAACGCCGGCCCTTTGAGCCGATATCCCATCCTGTCACACTGTTCTGACAAGGTAAAGTAATGAGAGGTGAACAATGATTGCGATGCCGGGGTGAGTTCAGGATACTCCAGGCTGGTGACTACCCGGATCATACTTCCATCCGAGTACAAATCCCGGACATCTGCCCTCCAGGGCAGGGGTGTACCGAGCTGCGTAACATGCAGGTATTTCTGCCGCAATGCTTTATCGATGTCCTCATCTACCGGATTAACAGGAATCCGGTCGTTTTTTTCGAGTTTTCTACCTTCAAAGCCGCCGGCACCTGCTTTGAGATGTGTACTGTGGCTGCCTAACCAGGGAGTATTGTTCAGGCCTCCCCTTACCGCAATATAACAACGGGCTCCAGCCACCGGCTTTGTAAATCGCAATATAGATAACTGGGAGATCCAGATAGGTTGATTAATATCCAATGGCTGTTCATTGACCATCGCCCCAAAATCGCCCCCGGAAAGAGCGATCAGTGTGTCTTCTTCAAATAGTAAGACGGCTGCCGGAAAATGTAACTCTATTACAGCGGCTTCAGGATTGTTGCCCACGAGAATGTTGGCCACATACATGGCCGCTCTGTCCATTGCACCACCCGGGTTGATGCCCAGATGCTGGTAGCCATATCTGCCCCCATCCTGTATTGTATCCAGTAAGCCCTGTTGTATGACCTGTATCATTTATATCATTTTATGGAATTCATCCAGCGAGATAGGCACGAACTTTACCTCGTCGCCGGGATGACAATAGCAGGGGGAATCCAATGCAGGGTCAAACATTTTAACAGGTGTCTGGCCGATGATGTTCCAACCCCCTGGAGAAGCTAATGGGTAGATGCCGGTTTGCCCGCCGGCAATGCCGACACTGCCCGCCGGAATGTGTAAGCGGGGCTTTTTTTGCCTTGGCATCGCTATGCGATCGTCTACTTTGCCCATATAGGGAAAGCCAGGGAGAAATCCCAGCATGTAAACAGTATATATCTTTGAAGTGTGCAGGTTGATGATCTCCGCTTCACTCATCCCCTTCTGCGCAGCCATCATTGCCAGATCCAGCCCAAAAGACGGGTCATAGCAAACAGGAATTTCCAACAACCGGCTACTCTTCTCCATGTGTACAACAGGTGCCGTCAATGCCGGAGCTATTAATGACTGAATGGTTGTAAAAGCATTGTTGTTTTGCTCGCGGCGTACTAACAGGATGTCGTATACGATAGTGAGAGAAGCGTACGCAGGAATGATGTCAAGAATGTATGGCAACTGCATCGTGAGCAGGTGATTATACACGTTCATGACCTTGTCGTGAACGACAGAAGAGATCTCCTGTGACCATTCTATAATCAGGGAATGATCGCCGAGCGGATTGATTGTATAATCGCTATTCATAATTCCGCAATAAGGTACGTGATATTGCCGAAAAACTGCTTAATTATTTTTAGGACGTACCAGCAATGAAAGGGCCGAAAATCCTGTTTTATCACTTGCACTTACCTAAAACTATAAAAATCATTACGGTCAGATCTGTGACAAACCGAAACCCGGTTCCTGGTATATTATGGCTGTAATAGCTGGCGGGTATACTCCAAACCTATCTTATAAATATCTTCAAAATGCTTAAAATCAAACATGCCGAACTTCCCCAGGCCATCTGGTTCTATGAACTCCTTACAACGCGCTTTATTTTTTAATACAGGTTCCCGGATAGCCAGGTGTAACGTACGGTCAATATTTGCGAGGTAACCGTTTTCAGGATGATAGGCTGTCAGCGGATTTACATGTACACCAATTATATCCTCATATTTTCCGAGCAACGGTTCGGCAGGCAGATTGCCCGTAAGGCCCCCGTCTACATAAGGGATTCCATCTATCACGATTGGCTGGAATAATAAAGGAATGGAAGATGCGGCCAGGACAGCCGGGATAATCGGCCCCTTATCAAAGATCATCTGTGTGCCTTTATTGAAGTCGGTAGCCGCAATATACAGTGGTGTTTCCAGGTCTTCGAAGTTCCTGTGGCGCAAGGTTTGGGTCAAAACCTTTTCTACTGTTTTCAGGGAGAGCAGCCCTGTCCGCCAATTCCGCCACTCCATCGACAGGCCGATCTTATTCGTCTGGAAAATCTCCCTCACTTCGTCAGTCGTATACCCATCACAGATAAAGGCAGCAGCAATAGAACCAGCACTCGTAGCTGCAATGGCAGATGGCCTGATCTGCTGTTCGGCAAAAGCTTTCAGTACCCCAAGGTGGGCATATCCCCTGGCTCCCCCTCCCGATAATACAAAGGGACGCATAGATGCATTCATGTAGCTGTTCTTATTTTGGTGCCGGCAGCTCTCCCCTCCGTGTCCAGAGATAAATTGCTACCAACAGGCTCAAGATAGGAATTACTATCCCAAATTCATCATAGAAGTATTTAGTTTTCTCTGAAGTGAGGGTAAGGGGTGTGAAAATCGCCTGAATGAAAAGGTTATGACTGGCATGCAGAACCACCGCTGTCCACAGACTACCTGACTTCAGTCTGAACCAGGTAAATATAAAACTGCCGCTGATCACTAATATAGAAAAACAGGAAAACCCATACCAGGCAGGGGTACCACTGTTATAATCTGCAAAAAGCAGGATGGGCAAATGCCAGAGTGCCCAGATACAACCTGATATGAAAGCCGTTTTGGTATAACCCATCATCCTATACATCTCGGGAGCGAGCAATCCACGCCAGCCAATCTCCTCCCCCAATGCACTGGACATACTTCTTACCATCCCGATAGTCCCCGTTAGTAATACATACAGGGCAATCACCCATCCCCTGGGTAACTTTTCCAATCCAAATGATTCAGCTGCCTCGCCCACGAACTGGGGATCGTAAAACCTACCCCATCCAACCGTCCAGATGATCAGGTACGCGGCGAAACTATAGCACAGGGGTACCAGGTAACTCCATAACTGGTAGCGGCCTTCTCCCCATTTCCAGGCCAGGGCACTGATGGGCCTTTTGATAATTAATGAGGTTAAAAAAGCACCCAATGCCGGACTCCACATCATGCCAGTGACAAAAGCACCTCTGCCACCCATGATTTTTCCTGTATGAATAATAAATGTATAAAAGATGGCACTGATAGCGAAGGTGATCAGCAGGAAGATGACTATTGTCTTGCGTGGATTTTGTTGCATCATACGCCCAATATAGCAAAAATATTAGGACTACCAACTACTTTACACCGGCCATTTTTCCAGCTTGTAAGCACTGTCCCAAAACATAAATTCCAGTTTACACGCTTTCTCATACGCTGCATGCATCGCCTCTTCCTGCGCAGGAGTGGCTACTGCATCACAAAATGAAACGGCTTTCTTCACCAGCTCTCCAAAAGCCTCACCGGCATAGGTATCGATCCAGTTTCTATATGGATGATCTGCGGCAGTTTGCTGTGCATAAATGTAATCTCCTACTCTCTTATAAATCCAGAAGCAAGGCAGTACTGCTGCCATGGCTACTTCCACGGAAGCCAGTGCGCAGGTACCCAATAAAAAGCCCGTATAATGATGGCAGGAAGGAGAGATGGTCGTTTTTTCTGTTATATCATATTGTTTAAAATAGGCAGCATGCAATGCATTTTCTACCACAATTGCACCTTCTGCAAAACGGGTGTATTGCAATACCTGCTCTACCGTATAGGCCCTGGCGGCTATGAGCGATAAGGCACGTCCAAACTGTTCGAGATACAAGGCATCCTGGGCGATGTAAAATTTGAATTTTTCTACCGGCAATGTACCGTCTATCAGTTCTTTGATAAATGGCATGTTGATGATCTCATCATAAATGTGCGCTGTACGCTGCCACGCTCTTTCACTCCAGCTCATGGGTAATTAGTTTTTCCGGTGCAAAAAAATGGTTCAGTGGGCCGTGCCCCTTTCCTGTTTGTACATACTGCCCTGCGGCAATGGCCGTATGGATATACTGACTGGCTTTGTCTATTGCTGTTACCAGTTTTTCTCCTCTCGCCAGATAGGCGGCGATGGCAGAAGACAATGTACAGCCTGTGCCATGGGTATTCGCTGTGTCAATATGCTGGCTGGAAATAATATGCGCATGCTGCTGCTGATCTTTGTACACATCAAACAATTCCCTGCCTGCAAGATGCCCTCCTTTTACCAACACCGCATTACACCCTGTTTGCAATATGCTATCAGCTGCCTTCTGCATATCTGCCAGGTCATGCAATGGCATGTCTGCAAGGATCGCTGCTTCATCCAGGTTAGGTGTGACCAGCGATACCAGCGGGAACAGCTGTTCTTTTAAAATTGAGATAGTAGATGATTCTATCAACCTGTCTCCACTCGTAGCCACCATCACAGGATCCAGCACCACCGGAACATCCGGGTATTGCCGTAATGTTTCCGCGATAGCCAGCGCCAGTTCAGGCGTATGGATCATTCCGATCTTAATGGCCGCAGGTTGTATATCATCCATTACGGCACGTATCTGACCCGTTACAATGTCCGGGGGAATACTATGAATGCCCGTTACGCCCAGTGTATTCTGTACAGTAATTGCAGTAATAGCTGATGTACCAAAGCAACCTAATGCGGAAAATGTTTTAAGGTCAGCCTGTATGCCGGCTCCTCCCCCACTGTCAGAACCAGCGATGGTCAACACAGGTACATATTTATATTTTGTCATAGTGCTTTTTCTATTTGAAGACGAATGGCAGCTGCGGCCCTTTCGGGATCTGGTGCTGCACAAATGGCGGATACAACCGCCAGGCAATCAGCGCCCGCTTTGATCACATCTGCTGCATTCCCTTCATGGATGGCTCCGATCGCAACCAGTATCTTATTTGTCAATGAACGGATATGCCGGACGCCTTCCAGTTTCCATTCTGTAACCGTATCTGTCTTGGTGGGTGTGGCAAAAACCGGACTCAGTGCGAGGTAGTCTGCAGCTGCCGCCTCAGGCGTATACAACTGTTTTTCATATTCGATAGAATATCCCAAAATACCGCAGGATGGCCATTTGGCCCTGATAGCCAACGGCTGTATATCACTATTTCCTACATGTATACCCGTTGCCCCACATGCCTGTGCGACCCATAAATTATCGTTGATGACGAGCGGTACACCGTGTGGTACCAATGCTTCTTTCAGCCGGAGTGCACTTGCTAAAAAAGCAGGGTTATCAAGTTGCTTCTCACGTAACTGGATCACATCTACACCGCCTTTGATAGCGGCTGTTGCCACTGCTACCAGGTCTCTGCCTTTACAGGCTTCCCCGCTGATCACCAGGTACAGTCTGCGATTAAACATGCGACTCTTCGAGTTTTATAAGTGATGCCACTGCTTCATCTGTCAGCTGGTATAACTGATCCAGGATATTCACCTGCATACTACCCGGACCGCTGGAAAGCTTTGCCGCTTTTTCACCGGCTATCCCTAACAGCGCCATTGCTGACACCGTTGCACAAAAAGGATCTTTAGGATTCACCGCTGCAAAGGCTCCTATGAGAGCGGTAGCTGTACAACCCATGCCTGTTACCCTGGACATTAACGGGTCTCCGTTGGACAATAAAATGGTGGTGTCCCTGCCCACTATGATATCTACCGCACCGGATATACATACCACACTCCCATACTGTCTTTGCAGGAAACGGGCAGCTTCTACCGCTGCTGTACTCTCCTCTGTACTATCCACACCTTTGGTCGTGCCTGCATTTTTGCGGGCCAGCGCCATTATCTCGGAAGCATTGCCCCTGATGATGGTCGGTTTCAAATCCAGTAATTGCCTTAGTATTTCATCTCTGTAAGGGGTCGCACCCGCACCTACAGGGTCCAGTATCCAGGGTTTTCCCAAAGTATTTGCCTGACCGATCGCCAGTTCCATGCTCTTCACCCAATATTCATCGAGGGTCCCGATATTGATCACCAATGCGCCTACGATCTTGACCATGTCCGCCATTTCTGAATGAGCATGTGCCATGATAGGAGATGCACCTACTGCCAGCAAAGCATTGGCAGTGTTATTCATCACTACGTAATTCGTGATACTGTGAACCAGTGGGGATTGTTGCCGAACAGTCAGGATCTGTTCCCTGATAAACTCCTTCATAATGCCATTTCGATTTTAAGATATAATGGCCAGGAGTACGCATGCGTTAAGCTGCTGCTTTTCCCTACGCCGGTTCTAACCGGATCAGGTGCGAAGAGTATTTCTCAGTTCCCCTAAAGGAACACCCCTAAAGCCGCTTCAAATTTAGCAAACAACGCGAGAAAATGACATAATTATTTTTTATACTTGTGTCCATGCGATTATTTGTATCAATGGCAGCTGTTGCCTGCCTTCTCCATGGGAGTGTAAATGCACAAACAGCTGACCTTCTGCGTTATGTTCAGCCTCTTTCCGGCACAGCAGCCAGCACAACAGCCTCCTCCCGGAAACATGGCAGTGGCACTGAATCTTATGCCAATACGATTCCCGCCGTAGGATTACCTTTTGGTATGACACAATGGACACCTGAAACGAATACGACTGAAAACAAATGTTTTCCTCCTTATACCTACAGAGACAGCCTGTTGACGGGATTCAGAGGCACCCACTGGCTAAGTGGCTCGTGTACACAGGATTATGGTAGTTTTACAATTATGCCTGTCACCGGGCATTTTACCACCGACTACGCCACTCCTTTTTCTCATGACAACGAAATCAGTACCCCCGCTTATTACAAACTGACATTACCAAATGTCACGACTGAAATCACCGCTACCGCCAGGTGTAGTATGCTCCAGTTCACCATGCAGCAGACTGATAGCCTCTACCTGTTACTCACACCCAATAGTGACCGGAAAGAAGGAGTGGTCAATATTCATACATACAGACGGGAAATCACGGGTTATAATCCCGTACACCGCATCTACCAGGGATGGGGCGAGCCGGCAGGTTTTTGCGGCTACTTCGTGATGCAGATAGAAACAATGGCAACGATCGCTAAACCCGGATATGCTGCCTATTATCTGCAAAAAGGGGAACAGGTGAGGGTACGTATCGGTACGTCCTTCACAAGTATTGACAATGCCCGTAAAAACCTCGAAGCTGAAATTCCTGACTGGGATTTTGCTGCATTGAAAGCAAAAAACGAAGCTGTATGGAACAAAGCACTGAGCCAGATACAGGTGCAAACCAAAGTAGAAAAAGACAAACGAATTTTCTATACTGCCTTCTACCATGCCATGCAACATCCCCGTTTATTCAATGATGTGGATGGCAGTTACCCCCGCTTTGCCGGAGATTATGAGATGGAACGTATGAAACAGGGGGATTACTATGACGATTACTCCATGTGGGATATTTACAGGGCCCAGCTACCGCTGTTTGAAATATTACAACCCAAATTGGTAAATGACTTCGCTGCATCTTTAATTCTGAAAGGACAACAAGGTGGATGGTTACCCATATTCCCCTGCTGGAATAGTTACACCGCTGCCATGGTCGGCGATCATGCAACTGCATTTATTGCCTCTGCATTTAATAAAGGTATCAGAGATTATGATGTACAGGCGGCGTATGCGCTCATGCGAAAGAATGCATTTGACATGTCTGCCGGTGCCGATTATAAAAACGGAAAAGGTCGCAGAGCATTGGACAGTTACCTGAAGTACGGTTACATTCCAATGGAAGACAGTGTACCAATGGCATTTCATAAAAAGGAACAGGTAAGCCGTACGCTGGAATATGCCTATGATGATTATGCATTATCTACCGTGGCCCGGGCGTTGGGGAAAACGGAGGATTACAATATACTGGCTAAGCGCGCGCAGAACTATCGTCATGTCATTGACCCGGCGGTAGGGATGGCGAGAGGCAAGTATGCAGATGGTAACTGGTATACCCCATTTAATGCCGATAAGAAAGAGCCATATATTACCGAAGGCACGCCAAGACAGTACACTTTCTATGTACCACAGGACGTAACTGGACTAGCTAAAATAATCAACCTGCAGGCGGCACTGGACAGCCTGTTTGCAAAAGATGAATACTGGCATGGAAACGAGCCGGGACACCAGATTCCTTTCATGTACAATTTTACAGCTACACCAGCAAAAACGACCCAGGTAGTACATAAAATCCTGGCGGAAGAATACAGCGACGGACCAGGAGGTTTAAGCGGGAATGATGATGCAGGACAGATGTCCGCATGGTACCTGTTTGCTGCGATGGGTTTCTATCCTGTAGATCCCGTGAGTAATAACTATGAACTGTCTGTTCCAATCTTTGATAGTGTCACTATTCTATTGCCAAACAACAAAAAATTCCAGTTGAAAGCAGTTCATAAGGGTAACAGGAGGAGTGTGCTGTATAACGGGAAAGCGCTGAAAGGACATGCAATTACCTATGAACAAATCATGCAGGGTGGCGAGTTGGTATTCTTTTTTTAGAAATTAAAACCAATGAGTTAGGTGATTACGTAAGCTTATTGTACCAGGCGTTTATGAGTCTGGCATAATTATGGATTTTCTACCATTGCATAATTATTTTTGAATCACCTAAAACCATATCAACATGAATGCACGTTTCAAATTCCTGCTGACAGCAGGTGCTATGTTCATTAGCTACGCAGGTTTTTCTCAGGTAAATTTGGGTGTTACTTCCGCTACCAGCAGTTCGGTAGCCGCAAGAACAAATGCAGCTGTGGTGAATAAAACCACCAGCAAAGTTGCGAATGCCACCCAGTCTACCGTAAGTAAGACCACCGCAGCTACCAGCAATAAAGTGACAAATACGACTGCTGCTGTACAACGCGCAAAAGGTAACACCGGCATATCTGCCAGTTCCCACACAACTACAGCTGCATCAGGCACTGACATTGCTACATCTTCTGCTACTACCGCAAATGCAAATGTAGATACCAAAGCAGCTACCGGCGAAGTAAAAAGCACTGCACACAAAGCAGCTGCGACAACTAAGACTGCGGCAACTAACACGGCGAATGATGTGAAGGCGACTGCAACGAGTGCTAAGACCGCCACTACAAACACTGTGAATGATGTAAAAGCCAACACCAGCACCACAGTGAAATCTACAGCGGCGACCACTTCTGCCAACGCCAACGCATCCGGTCATGTGAATGCCGGCAACTAATTCCTCTCCTTTTCAGTAACCATTTTATTTTATAAGTCATGATTGCCCGCATACAATTCCTTTTGCTGGCTGGCATTGCCATGCCCTTACTACTGCGCGCGCAGGATACGGCACAGGTTACATCGCAGGATACTGTGCAGACAACAAAGCCTGATATACGCCGCAATGTGTTTACCGCTAACCTGGACTTCCAGTCAAGGATCTCCTATTTCGGTCGCACAGACAGCCTGAAAAGCAGTCTGCTTAATCCCAGCATCGGCTACCAACTCAAAATGGGATTGTATGCGCAGGCAAGCATGATCTTTATCAACAATCCGGTCAACACACTGGATTATACCGCTACTATTTTCGAAGGTGGCTACCGTTTCGGACAAAATAAAAAAGTATCCGGTAACCTCTTTTACAATCAATACCTGTACGAGAAAAATACAAGGCTGATTCAATCTGTCGTAAAATCTCAGACCGGTTTCAATGTCGCTTTCGAAACAAAAGTGATCACCTTCAACGTGAATGGGAACCTGAAATTCAGCAATAAAACAGACGTAGGCGCCGCAGCAGGATTAGACCATCTCTTCCTGATACGCTGTCCTAAACAACATGCTGCTATCGGGATCAATCCTTCTGCCTATGCTTACTTCGGCACGCAGAATTTCACCAATACTTATTACGAACAAAAGAAGATCTTCAACCTCATTCCTACTACACCCGAAGCTGTCACAAAAAACAGTTCTGCATTCAATGTGCTCTCTTACGAATTCTCACTACCGGTTGTGTTTGTCTACAAGAAATTTAACTGTACCCTATCGGGCACTTACGTCATGCCCCAACACCTGATCAGCGGTGTTGAGTCAGGTAGTAATATGTTCTATTGTGCTGCCGGCATAGGCGTGCGCATATAGGCAATCTATTACCCGGCATTGTCGCAGGTTTCAGGTAGGGAAAAAACGGGAATTATCAAATGCTGTGCTTAGCGCAGCATTTTGCATTATATTTATCTTGTAAACCCAATCTACCATGTCTATCTACCTCTCTCCCGGTATTGATTCAACCACGTGATAGCATATGTATGAGTTTCACCAAAATCTGTAACACATGAAAACAACGACAGCATTATTACTATGCGGAGCACTATTCTTTTTAGCCTGTAGTAAAAAGGAAAACCCTGTAGAAACCGCATCAGCTAAAGAGCGCAGCTGTGCGACAATGGAAGTCTTGAATGCAAAAATGAAGGAAGACCCGACCCTGGCCGGAAGAATGGCCGCTATTGAACAAAATACCGCACGTGTACTGCAGGACCAATCCCTGAGTCGCCTGCTGCCTGATGGGTCTGTTCTGATACCTGTAGTGGTGAATGTATTGTATAGAACTGCTGCTGAAAACGTATCTGATGCCCAAATCCAGTCACAAATCGACATCCTGAATAAAGATTACAACGGTACCAACAGTGAATATTCAACTGTTCCCACACTGTTTTCCGGTGTGAAAGCGTCCGTTGGTGTACACTTTGTTTTAAAGAGTGTGGTACGTAAATCTACCACCAAAACATCCTGGTCTACCAACGATGCGATGAAAAAGAGCGCACAGGGTGGCATTAATCCAACTACGCCTGACTCCGTACTAAATATCTGGGTAGTAGGTGCCCTTAGTGGAGGTGTGATCGGTTATGCACAATTTCCCGGCGGAGCCAGCGCGACCGATGGTGTGGTGATCGCGTATGATTGCTTTGGTAATACCGGCACTGCTACTGCTCCGTTCAACCTGGGCAGAACCGCTACCCACGAAGTAGGTCACTACCTGAACCTGCGTCATATATGGGGAGATGCCACCTGTGGTACTGACTATGTAGATGATACTCCTTCCCACAACACAGCTAACTATGGATGTCCGTCTTATCCGCATTACAGCACCTGCTCCGGCACGCCTGTTGAAATGACGATGAACTTTATGGACTATACCGACGATGCCTGTATGTATATGTTCACTGCCGGACAGAAAAGCAGGATGCTCGCTACCTTCGTGAGTGGAGGTGGCCGGTACGGCTTTGCCCACTAAGGAAAACTCCGGGAGAGAGTTTTTTTACAAGCCCAGCTGCTTCAGAAAATTATCCTTGTAATTACTTCCGATAGGAATCTCTGTCGTATTAATAAATGCCCTGTTCCCCTCTATATGTGTGATACTGGCTTTATTGATAATAAACGAACGATGCACCCTGATAAATAACCCGGCCGGCAACAGCTCTTCAAAACCAGTAAATGTGATAGTCGGTAAGATCGTTCGCTGCTTTGTCACCACTTTCGTATAGTTGCCATTGGCCTCTGCGTAATAAATATCTTCGTACAATATTTTATAGATCTTTCCATCTGCCTTGATAAAGACGAAATGTTCCTTTTTACTGGCCGTAAAATCAGGTTCTGTCAGTTTCTCCAATGCTTTATCCACCGCTACTATGAACCGCTCCAATGAAAAAGGTTTTAACAGGTAATCGGTTGCATTCAGATCGAAAGCCTCCACGGCATATTCCTTGTAAGCCGTGGTAAAGATCACCTGTGGCTGGTACTTGAGTGTCTTTAAAAATGCCAGGCCATTCAAGACCGGCATATTGATATCCAGAAAGATCAATTCAATATCTTCCTGCTGTGCAATAGCTTTGGCTTCCAGCGCATTCCCACAGGAGGCTATAATGTTCAGCATCGGAAAGTGACTGCAATACGTTTGTATGATCTGCCGCGCAATAGGCTCATCATCTACTATCAGACAATTGATCTTTCTCATCATTCTTTATTTTTAACTGCAACTGTACCGTGAAATACTTTTCTTCATCCGTTATGTTCAGGCTATATTGGTGGGGGTACAGCAAAGATAAGCGCTTCCTCACATTCCCGAGGCCCAATCCCCCGCTATGTTCATGTGCTCCCTCTCCCTTCGAGTTCTTCACCGAGAAAAGAATAGTATCACTCCAGCGCCTGATCATTATCTCTATAAAGATCTTGTCGCTGGTCGTATTCTTGGAATGCTTAAATGCATTCTCTATAAATACAATCAGCAACATCGGCGCTATCATATCCCTTACATCATCAAAAGGTTCTATCATCGTATTCAGGTGCAGGCGCTCCCCGATCCTGATCTTTTCAAACTCCATATAGTTGTTGATGTAAGTCAGCTCCTCCTTTAAAGGTACAAACAATTCCTTCGCATCATATACAGAGTACCGCAACAAGTCGGATAATTGCAGCAATAATGCCGGCACCTTATCAGGAGAGGTGATTGACAACCCGTACATGTTATTGAGGGTATTAAACAGGAAGTGCGGACTTAACTGGGACTGCAGATTCTGTAACTCACTCTGGCTATGAGCAGCCAGGATCTGGGCTTCCACCAGGTGGGCAAAGATCCGGGTACGGAATAGTTTGATCAGCATACCCAGTGTCAGACTCATGGCCAGGAATGCCATCGGGAACAGGAAATCGTGGAAAAAGTCCTGTCGCTGGATCGCTTTACCTACAAAGAGAAAGGTAAAGCCACTGGACAGTAAAAAGATCATCGACAGCACCACCAGCGTTACTGCTGATACATGCTTTTTCCCATCAATAAATAACAGCGACAGGAACCGCCCCGTGTACACCGCCCCCAGGAAACCAAGGGTGAGCGCAAAGGCAATCTCCTCATCGTCCGACGTAGTAAAACTATGTACATACTGTCTGATCAGGATGAACAACACGACCGCGGTGATCCCACCGGCTATAAGATGTATTTTCAGGTTTCCCACCGTTTTCATATCGAATGTGTTTCTATGGTACAAATATGAGCAACTACGCTCAATCTGCCACCTGATAATGACGAACCCCAAAAAATGACTGACGAACCTTGAAAATAAGGTTTTCGTCACGGATCTGCCCAGTTACGTCACTAAAATTTCTTCTACCTCCGCTACCAGAGCATCTTTGCTAAAAATCACACAGTCATGAAACCCATATTGACCATCTTTATCAGCCTTTTCTTCTTCGCCTCCGTTTACGGGCAGGACACCACCAAGGTGAAGCAGGTTCAACTTAAAAGTATTGAAATAGCCGGTAAAAAGCCCCTGCTGGAGCAGAGTATTGACAGAACCGTAGTCAATGTAGATGCCATGATCAGTGCTGCCAGCAGTAATACCCTGGAAGTATTAAATAAAACCCCGGGCGTGATCGTAGACCAGAATGGTAATATCACCCTGAATGGAAAAGGAGTCATGGTATTAATAAATGGCAGAACGACCTATATGTCTGGTCAGGATCTGGCTAACTACCTGAAAGGACTGCCTGGTAGCACACTGGATAAAATAGAACTGATGGATGCGCCGCCGGCTAAATATGATGCAGCAGGTGGTGGTGTGATCAATTTAAGACTGAAGAAAAGTACCATTCTCGGCCTGACCGGCAATATATCACTGAGTGCCAACCAGGGTATTTATGCCAGGACAAATGACGCCCTCAATATTAACTATAACTATAAAAAGACGAACTGGTTTGCGGGCCTCAGTTATAACCGGGATGCATCTTACGATGATGATAAAACCAACCGGGATTACTTTGCCGATAGCCTGCATGTATTCCTTCATACGAGGGTCAGTGGCAAATCAAATACCAAAGGTATCCGGCTGGGAATGGATTATAATGCCAATGCCAACACAGTCATCGGGTTTGAAGTGAACGCGCAGCAAAGACCTTCCATTTATACAAGAAACAATACCAGTGAATCCAGTAACGATAGCACCAGCAAAGGATTTACGTATAGCAATGCCGATTGGAAAAATTTCAGTGGTAACGTTAACTTCCTGCATAGATTCAATAACAAAGGACATGAAATTTCTGCTGACGCCAGTTATATTACCTACAACAACAAAGATGCACAGGACCTGGTTAATGACAATGACTTCTTCTACTACAAGCTGCTGTCTGACATGCAGATCTTTGCTATCAAATCGGATTATGTACATCCCATAGGTATCGAAGCAGGTGTAAAATCCAGCTTTGTTAAGAATGATTATGATTCAAGATATTTTAATGAGAAGTGGATACAGGTAGATAGTAATTCTAATCATTTTATTTATGATGAGAATATCAACGCAGGATATGTCAATTTCAAAAAGAAATGGCAGCGCTGGGGGGCACAGGTTGGTGTGAGAGTAGAACATACCAACATTACGGGCAGACAACCGGGGAATACCGCTATCGCACCTTCTATATACACGCGTAGTTATACACAGGCTTTTCCGACGATATTCCTGAGTTATAGAATGGATAGCGCCGGCAATCATACCCTGAGCTGGAACCTGGGCAGAAGAATCAACAGGCCGAATTACCAACAGTTAAATCCTTTTATTGCATACGAGAATAATTATACATACAGTACCGGCAACCCTAACCTGCGCCCGCAGACAAATTACAGGACTGAACTGAAATACCAGTACAAACAATGGCTGGGACTGGGTCTGCAATACAACTGGTTCAAGGATATTATCTTTACCCTGAGCGATGTGGAAAACAACATTTACATTTCAAAACCGGAGAACGTGGCAAAAGGATACATTGCCATGATACTGGTCAATTTAGATCTGCACCCTGCCAAATGGTGGGACCTGAATGCGAATATCATGGCCGGAGGTATGAAACTGAACGGACAGGCATTCGCAACCAAAATGACTGCAGGAACCTTGTCTTCCAGGGTACGGCTGTATAACCAGTTTAATCTCTCTCACGGCTGGAGTGCAGAAGCAATCATGGACTATTCAGGCAGGAATATCAACGGGCAGGATATCATCAATGCAAGGACCATTTTTTATGCGGGTATTCAAAAGAAATTGTGGAATAACAAGGCCAGCCTGAAACTGAATGCGGAAGACATCTTTCATACAGCTGGCCAGAATAACCATTCCGATGGCGTAAAAGACAGCTACTATACCCACAGGGGAATGTTTGACTCGCAAAGAATCGGGTTAGCTTTTAGCTATCGCTTTGGTAAAGAAACATTTGCACGGAAACGCAACCATAGCGACAACACGGCTGATCAGGAACAGGAAAGGGCGAAGTGATTCCGTTGTATCTTTAGGGCATGAAGCGAATAATTATAACATTGTTTGCCCTGATGGCAGGTATCAACGGGCATAGCCAGGCAAAAGTTTTACTCAGACCGGCAGTGGATAAATTGTTTACCGGGGCTGTACAGCAACAACTGGGATTAAAATATCCGATACGGCTGGTATATAGTTTCTCAGATAACAACGGGAATTATTATCTGCCCCTTTGTGAGAGTGAGGAAGGTTTGGTAGATGGGGATAGTTTGCATTACAGGATTCAGGCCGTGAATCTGAAATATGAAAACGGCCAGTTTGTGAAACAGTGGGAGTTGAATGATTTTGTACTGAATGAACAGGATGAAGGGAGTATCTGGTTTTATACAAAGTATGTGAAGATTGATGATATAGATGGCGATGGATTGGCAGACCCGATGATCATCTATGGAAGTACCGGCATGAATGGCAGGAGTGATGGCAGGTTAAAGATCCTGCTGTATTATAAAGGGAAAAAGGTCGCCATCAGGCATCAGAATTCAGAATTTGATGGTGCGAGGGTGACCGCCGTGGATAAAGATTTCTATGAATTGCCGGAAAAGGTGCAGCGCTTTGTGAAAGGGGTGATGAAGCGAATGGCAGACGACGGGCAGGCAATTTACGCAAGTGGCTGGGTGATGAAAATGAGTAAGAAAATGACAACCTTACAATAGCAGAAAAAAGCCTTTCGTCAGAAGCGAAAGGCTTTTTTACACGGCTTTGGCCTGCTGCCATCCGGAAAGCGTGGCTACTTCTATCCAGGGAGTAACTTCCCTCGCGGGAAATGCATTCGTTACGGATGCTGTGCATAAGCAATGACAGATGCCTTACCCAGCATGGTCATATTCAGGTTAAATCCTACATACGCCGCTGTCGCTCCTTTATCCAATGTCAATGGACTCTTCAATGCATATACAGTGATCAGGTACATATGTGGCAAACCCGGTGTAGGTGCAGGACCACCATAACCCGGCTGACCAAAATCTGTCACGCCCTGTACCGCACCTGCCGGTAATAACTGTTTCGCGGGATTACCTGCACCAGCCTTCAACTCCTTTACATCTGCGGGAATATTGTACACCACCCAATGCCAGAACCCACTCCCGGTAGGTGCATCAAAGTCATACATGGTCACGGCAAAAGCCCTGGTACCTGCCGGTGCATTTTCCCACGACAGTGCCGGGGACTGATTTTCACCGGTATACCCCATCATATTGTTATACTGCTTTGGTGAGAACTGTCCTCCCAGATCACTGCTCTTCAGGGTAAAGGTCTGTGCATGTGCATGGATAGCAAAGCATGCTATCATAAAAAATAAGGTGCTTAATTGCTTCATAGATCCTCGTATTTTGTTTGTAATACAAAGTTACGGGGAGCCATAGGGGCGGGTGTATAGCTAACAGGTCAGAACTTATTGCAAAACGGTCATTTTCTGTTGCTGGTATTCACTGGGGGTTACGCCGAATACCTGCTTGAAAGATTGCGTAAAACTGGAATGGTTCTCATATCCCACCTTATGATATACATCACTCGGTTTCTCGCCGTTGTTGAGTAATAAGGTGGCCGCTATCTCCATCCTTTTCTGCAAATACCACTTACTGGGCGCCACACCATACACCTTTGCAAAACGACGCTTGAAAGTTGAGGTGCTCATATTACAGAGAAAAGCCAGTTCATCTACCGTGATATTGTTCTCTATATGTGCTTCCACTGCCTGGCGGAAGTCATTTTCTGCTGCATGGGCTGTACGGAGACTCAATACCTGCTGCGGGTATTGATCCATGAGGTGCAGCATCAATTCTTCAAACTTCAACACCTTCATTTCCCGGGAAACGGGTCGGCCTGTGCCCAGCATCAGCTCCAGGGAGCGCAGGAAATTTTGCAGGAACGGGTCCAGCTGAAAGGTGATAAAGGCTTGCTGGGTAACCGCGGGAGTATGACCTACATGCACCTGGGATGGCCCCGGATATTTGATAAAAAAGTCAGCCAGGACTTTATTGTCGAAGAAAAACAGGATACTGCGATAAATGCCATTTTCAGGGGCATTTTTCTCGCTCATCAGGCAATTGCCACAGGAGAGCATGATGAACTGAGAAGGGTCAATCTGCGCGCTCTTTTCTGCGTAAAACGTCGTTTTTACTCCTTCCAGCAGAAAACTGAATAAATTGGTGTGCATAGTGATCTTGTTCTTCACCACATTTGATGAAGACCGGTAACTGAGTATATGCAAATTGTCAGTCTCTTGCACCAGGTCCATTGGCAGATTGAAGGTATCCATGGTACGAAGATACAATGCTATTTCCTGTATTGGTAAAATATGCCCTTATCAAAAGGTGTCCAGAGGCAGGCCCGCTGCCCACTGGCTTTCAGGCCGCTGTTTGCCCAGGTATTGCAGGTATGGAAGAGGCTGTAACTGCCTTTGGCTTCGTAGAAGGCATCGGTGCGCCCATAGTTGGCATTTGTTACGATATGCATGATCTGCCCGTGTTCATCCCGCTTGAAACTTTGCTGTATGTAGGCAATAAGTCTCGCATATTTAGCACTGTCAATGCTGGTACGGATGCAGTCATTTCCTTCCCGGAGGCTGCGGTAATAAGTTGCATGGATGGCGGCTGTACTCAGCCCGGTGGCTGCTTTAAAAGCCGTACTGAACTTCAGGTCTGCCCAGGTCGGCGTTTCGAGATAAAATCCCTTGTCGCCCCAGCCAAAGGCAATCCATTGTGCGGTGGTATCCCTGCCAATTGTATTTTCAAATAAGACGCTTTTGCTCCAGTCTATCTGCGCCGTTCTTACCGGCATCACCAGGTCTGTATGTACCCCGTTGGTAAGAATATACATGGGAATATTGCGATTGCCCGACGGCTCGGCAGCTACTGTGACCCGGGACAGGCCAAAGGCGAAAAGCAGGTAAAGACCAACTAATGCAACAGGCGTAAGAATGGTATATAAGGCTATCTTCAGTACTTTCTTCATGATCACGCAGGCTTGTCCTCCCGGACTTTATAACTTTGAATTGTCTTCCAGTGTTTTCCGCTCCTGTTTTGTAAGACTACGGAGCCCGTTCTTATGAATCTTTTCCAGCAGACCATCTATTTCATGTTCCCGCACCACACGGGCGGAATTATACTTATCATCTATGGTCAGGTCACCACGATGGTGCTTCCTGAAGTATAAGTTATCGACCAGCAGGATATGCGGATGCCTGATGACCATGTAGATAAAGAAGATCCCGGGCACCAGTATCAGCAGGATAGTGGTGTAATTGTACAACAGCGCCAGCGGTTGAAAAAGCAGTGCAGTCATCATGCCGACCATGGCCCCGCCAAGGTGGGCATCATGCCCGATATTATCACTTTTAGACCGGATACCATAAATTGAGTACAGCACATAGCCTATCCCAAACAACCACCCGGGCACCCGGAAGGGCAGGAATAATAATCCTATGCGAATACCCGGTTCCAGCGCTATGGCCGCGAAGATGATGCCACTCACCGCACCGGAGGCACCGATAGCGGTATAATCACCCTCATGACGATGCAGTAAAAGACTTAGCAGGTTGCCACCGACCAAACTGGCAAAGAAAACTGTGAGGTAAGCTTCTTTAGTAAGTACATAGTCTAAACTGCTGCTGAAGAAAAATAAAGCCAGCATGTTCAGAAACAGGTGCATTTTGTTAGCATGCAGAAAACCTGCACTGATCAAACGATCATACTGCTTATAAAGACGGACACCATCTACGTCGAATGCGTACCGGCTAAAGAAGGTCGCATCCCTGAATCCTTTGAACGAGACGATGATATTCACTACTATAATTAACAAACAGGTAAGGCCGATTGTCCCCATTTTTTCCGGTATTGAGATATTATATATAAAAATATAAAAAAAAATTTGAAGCCCTACCCTATATTGTTGTTAAAATTACCGCTATGATCACCACCAGACCTCAACCAGGAGAATACGTTGACTACCAGTTAAATTATATCAAACAGGTGGGAGATGCCCCTGTACAGCAGGTATTACTCGAATTGATCTATAAAGGATATAGCTTTTACACCAGCATCCCCGAAGAAAAGGGAGACTATGCTTATGCACCGGGCAAGTGGACTGTCAGGGAAGTGTTAGGGCATATTATCGATACAGAAAGGATCTTTGCTTATCGCCTGCTGGCTTTTATCAGGGGGGAACAACAGGGACTACCCGGGTTTAATCAGGATGATTATGTAAAACAATCTGATGCAACTGCAAGAAGTATTCAAGACCTTGCTGAAGAACTGAAAGCAGTGAGAACAGCCAATTATTACCTGGTGCGCAACCTGACTGAAGAGCAAGGCGCCATTAAAGGTACTTCTTCCGGCAACCCGATTGCGGTGAGAACTATTCTCTATATCATGGCAGGACATGAATTACACCATATGCAAATACTGAAAGAAAGATATCTCTAAAAAAACAGATGGTCTCCCCAGGTAAACAATAGCAATTCCTCCCTGCGGTCGTAGAATAAAATTGCTGCTATTCATATGGGGGGACCATCTCTTATTTTACAACTTGAAGAAAATACTCCGCTTGTACAACCAGTAACATAATCCCCATTCCAATCCCCACGTCACAAAGGCTGCCAGTACCTTAACCGGTACAAAGATCGCCACCACCCCATTCACCCACTGTGCACCAACCGTTTCAAAGAACAGGTAAATAAAGATCGCATTCATACCCACCACAACTGCCACCCACGTATACCTGGTATGCGCTTTAATATCTATCCACCAATACAGGAATGCCAGTATCAACAATACCCAGCCCACAGCTGCCAATACAAATCCCGCGGTCGCAATTCTCTTTATAATCGGAGACAGCCCCAGCCAATCTGCTGCAAAACCCAATATCAGGGCGATCAAGCCTGCCACCAGCAGCGTCAGCGTCTTTTGCACACCCGTACGGGAAGTCGTCAGCAGCTTACCTGCTGCCACGCCCCACAGGGTGTGTGCTGCCGTAGGAATGATATTGATGGCGACCCAGCCATCCGTATTGATCTTACCCATCAGCACCGTATCCATATAAGCGCCGAAATTGTGTGCTTCTACAAAAGGCTGATCAAAACCCGGCATCAGGATCGTTCTGTACAATACATCGTTGAGGATGATTAATAAGCACCCCACGATGATCTGCACTGTAAATGACTGGCGGATAAACAGGTAAGCGATAATGCTCGTAAACGCCAGCTGTGTCAATACATTCCATAACTCCCACACCGGCTTACCGGCATAGATACAATGCAACCCCACCCCGCAGATAAAGAGCTTCAGACTCCTGATCAGTATATGCCTGAAATTCTGCGCCCAGCTCACCCCTTTCCGCAACTTGCTCTCATATGAAATATACATCGCCGTTCCCGCCATAAACATAAATGCCGGCTGCACCAGGTCCCAGAAATGCAACCCATGCCAGGGATGATGAAAAAACTGTTCTATGAAGGCATTCGGCCACACTTCATGCAGACTATCATACACCCGGCAGCTCTCTCCTGCCAATAGTATCATGATGATACCCCGCATTACATCCAGTGATAATAAACGTCCGGAAGATTTTATCATATTATTGGATTGTGATCTTATGATTCAGGTTATTGTAGCCTGTAGTTGACTCCCATACATTGTTATTGGCCAAACGAATACTATACGCCGGCATATTTCTCAAGGTACTATATCCATCCGGTAAGTTCAGCAACACCTCATAGCTACCTGCCACCATGCCAGCAGGCAGTTTGAAAGATTGTCTTAAGGTAATATCCCCTGTGAGCCATTTACGTACCTCGGTGGTGAATACCAGCGTGTCAATTTTCTTACTCTCCGTATGTCGCAACAGTAATTGCACCGGACGCGGATTGTAAGGTGCCGCATACCCCACATTCTGTAAATGAATAGTGGCCGTCAGCGAATCGGTCTTTGCCAGTTTAGCGGGAAAGGTCGCATCTTTCAGTACCAGTCTATATCCCAGCTTACGCTTGATGTTATCCAGGCATCCACCTGTCTGCCAGTCGTTGTTAACGTCTGCATTGTAATCCGCATTCAAAAAACTATAATGCATATCGCTGAACTCTTTTTCTGCATGCCCGGATGGTTCACAATCGTTCTGCGGACTATATTCATCACTACAGGTCTCGCCTCCTACTACTACGTACTTACTATCCATGGAGACGAAATTGCGCATGGCTGTCGTCGCTTCTACCGGGGTAGCAGCGGAACTGCCATAGTCTGCAAAAGTGCCATAATCATTGGGCCCCGACAGGAAACAATCATTATGATATCCTATCCTGGACTTGTCGGTACCTGTTGCCGCTTCTTCTGCGGTCATAGCTACGGATGTTGGTAACGCACTTACACCATATACAAACTTCTGCTTCAGCTGTGGTAAACGGATCTGCACCATTCTATCTGCCGGCAGTGCATCCAGCATTGCCTTCAACACCTCTGACCTGTCCTGCCAGTTTTTATCCAGTAACTGCTTCTGTCCGTTAGAAGATGCATCGCCAAAATAATCCGTATAAAAGTTCTCTCCCCATACGCCGATAAAACCTAACTGCACCGTGGCAATCACGTCTGCATTGGCCTGCAATACCGGCTTCAACTGGGCAATATGACTCAATACGATATTCTTAGGGGCGTCTCCATAAGGTGTGCAGATCCAGCTCTCCGGACAACTGCCCGCTGTTACACTGATTGTATAAGTGAACCTCGGAATCAGTTTTACGCCAGCAGTACGGGCCGTCGCAAAGTCCTTCGCCAGGTTGGTTAAAAATGAAGCCGGCAGCGCTTTGTCTTTATACCCGCTCATGACAAAATACCGGAACACCAATGTACTCATTACACTAAAACTACCACCTGATGGTGTAGCCCCGCTTTTATAAGTAGCCAGGGTAGTCGCGTCTAATGCTGTGAAATTATCAACAGTCGTTTCCGAATATCGGTAAAACCCCCTTTCAGGATTTGTAAAATCTTCTGTACTCGCAGTATAGGTGATTGTTGTACTGTCTTTACCTACATTATTACCGTCGCCTCCACTCGTTTTATCACAAGCTATCGCCAGCAGCAGAACAGGGAATAAATTGCGCATCGCCCTCATGAATTTTTCTTTAATGATCAATAAAAAGGGCAGGTCATGCAAATTAATGCCTCCCTGCCCCCCTTTACCAGCTACGGCAAAAATTTACTCAAAGGTAACCTGATATGCGGCCACTCCAGATCCCGGCAGTGAGCCATAAGTTACTGACCAGTCGTTCTTAGTGGCCTGTATACCTATTCTGAACCCGGTAGATGCAGGCAGGTTTTTAATTTTGTTTCTTGAAAAACGCATTTCGTATTTCAGGGTCGTACCATCCTGCACAACGGTACCTATTGTATAGAATTCAGAAGCCCCTGAATCGTTCCATGCCCATGAATTGTTGGTACCTGCGTAGTTATACATCGCAGGTGGTATGGTAGTGGGGTCCAGCAGTGTACCCTCAATCAGTACATCCATACCTGCATCCAGGAATGTACCCGTCGCATATCCTACCGCAGGATTGTTATCTGAATCCAGGTAGATATCAAAGATATCATTCGCGGCTTTTGTTGACTTCACTTCAAAATAACAATAGATATAATTCGCATCATAGTCAAACTTCGCTTTCTTAAAGTAGGTTTCTGATGCAGCCGGCGTCACTACAAATACGGAAATCGTATCCCAGTCTGCCAGTGAATTATCATCCAACTTTACCGGCGATGTCTTGGCGATATTCACCACCGTAGACCCCTCCGTTACCTTGCCTTCTTTGGTATAAGCATACAAAGTAGGCACATACTTTCCCTTGCCGGGATAGGTGTGCACAGGACTTGCTTCTGTAGACGAATCCCCGTCTCCGAAATCCCATTTATAAGAAGCAGCACCGGTGGTTTCGTTCTTAAATGTCACATTGTACCCATCTATCTGTACTTCATAAAATAAATCAGCAGATGGGGTGCTTTTATCTTTCTTACAGGCTCCTGCTACTACCAGCAGTATCAGGGCTACCATGATATGTTTATTCAAACGCATGATCTACGGCTTTAAGTTTTAAGGATTCTGTGTACACAAAGTATTTGTCTGCATCTCATCTATAGGAATATAATAGATGGTTTTACTATTGTCCCAGTTAATGATCATGTTATCATAATTGGTAGGTAATACAGACAGGTTGATATCGGATTCTTTCAGCCCCGGCAGGTGATATCCCCAGTAAGTGCGGTTCAGCGCCCGTTTATTGCGGTACACATCAAATGCGCGATGTCCTTCAAATGCCAGTTCAATGCGTCTCTCTTTCAATACTACGTCCAGGATCGTTTTGCCGGCAGGAACTGCTGTGTACTGTGCATTTTCCAAACCACGATTCCTGCGGATCATATTCACATCTGCCAGTGCACCTGCTGTATTGCCCGCCTTCGCTGCTGCTTCTGCCCTGTTCAGGTACATCTCTGCCAGGCGGAACAGGATAGGTGAACTTAGTGTGGGACTATTGCCCTGACCGGAGAATTTAGAGATCATATACATCTCGATGCCATTCTTCTTCGCCACATTTCCACCCGCATCCTTAAATGGAACGATGTAGCTCCAGCGTACGTCGCTATCAGCATATTCCGACATCGTATCTCTCAGTGAAGTAGTTGCAAATTCCTCGCCCCAGCCAGATGTTCCATCTGTATAGATCATGGAAGCAATAGAGGCCTTTTTGTAATCATCCACTGTTGTGAAAGCGATACAGAAAATGGTTTCTGTGCTGGAAGTTGCGTTGGCAAACATAGAAGGATATCCACTGGCTGTCTCCAGGCTAAAACGACCTGAATTGATCACCATGTTGGAATAGTAAGTCGTACTGTCGGTATTATCTTCGTACAAAAAGGCCCTGGAGAGCAGCGCATAAGCAGCTTCTTTCGAAGCATACTGCACACCACGCGATGTGTTCATGAGACTGGCTGCCATTTCAGCATCGGAAATGATCTGTGCATAGGTTTCCGCTACAGTAGCTCTTGCCTTGGAAGAAGGATCGCTGGTGGAGGTACGGAGGATGACACCCGGTGCCGTAGGATCCTGTGTATAGGGCTTTGCATAAAAACGCGCTAACCCAAGGGTGGCCCATGCGCGCAGGAAATAACATTCTCCTATCATCTGCTTCACCTCATCACTGGGATTACTGATAGTAGCTGCTGCCGCCAGTACGGTATTCGCATCACTGATGATCTTGTAAGACACATACCAGAAGAAACGACTGTTCGTCTGGGTAGGCGTATGCGCCAGCGAAAAGCTGTAATAAAAAGCATCTGTCGTTGTTTGCCCACACACAATATCATCGCTGGCAAAATCATTCATCTGAAAATACTGGCGCAGGTACATATTGTTGTCGTCCCGGCCACCGGCAAAATCCATATGGTCCTTGAACAATGCATATGCCCCATTCAGCGCATTCTTCATACCAGTCACGGTGCTGGTCAGATTTTCTGTAGTGAGGGCGTCACTTGGACTCACATCTTTCAGACAGCTAGCCAGAAAGACAGGTAAGGTAAGTATGATAAAGAAAAATCTTGTTCTCATGGCCTGATAGTTTTTAACTAAAACCTGATGTTGATGTTAAACAGAAACTGGCGGTTGTTAGGATACTTAAAATCCGATACGCCCGGCATTACATAAGCGGTGGAAGTAATGGAAGTATTAGGATCCTGACCCAGGAATTTGGTGAACGTATACACATTATCTGCTGTCAGGGATACTGTCACATCATTCAACAGCCACCTGTTCACCAGCGATTTAGGTAGTTGGTAAGCCAGTGCGATATTGCGGATAGAAAGGAAACTACCATCTTTCAGGTAACGGTTGGATGTTTCTGTTGAGTTAGCCGCATTCTGTGGGCTGGGCTCTGTGGCCACATCTCCCGGTTTGGTCCAGATTTTATAGTCTTTCGGTAATACGATCTGGTTGTAGTACGGCTCATTACCATCGTTTTCCACAAAGCGCAGGGCATTACTGAATACCTTATTGCCCGTGATGAAATATGTATTCACGCTCAGGCTGATGCCTTTGTATTTCCAGGTAGACGACAGGCCACCCTGGAACTTAGGCAATGCTGAACCTACTTCCTGGTAGGTAGCGCTGGCATAGTCCGAAGTCGCTTCGCGGGTCGTCACCTTGCCATTGGCATCATAGTTTACTTTTTCCCATTGCGGTGCACCTGTTTCTTTGTTTACACCCAGCCACTTGGGCATGTAGAATTCATAGAGGTTACCATCGTTGCGATAGATCTGTGAAATACTCCAGGTAGACTGTGTACGGGTAATGCTGCTGGGTAACTGGCGCAGTTTGTTGGTGTTTACATTCACACTCAGGTCTGTGCTCCATTCAAAATCCTTTGAACGGATATTCACTGAATTGATGCCCAGTTCAATACCGTTGTTCACTACCTGCCCTACGTTTTCCCAACGTTGTTCAAAACCGACGGACAGGGGTTGAGATACCTGTAACAGGAGGTTCTTTGTAATATTATTATACGCGTCTGCTGTAAGGTTTAACCGATTGTTGAGCACACTCAGATCCACCCCAACGTTGATCTGTTGCTTGCTTTCCCAGGTCAGGTTCGGACTGGGCAACTGTGAAGGCGTTGCTGCTGTAGATCCATTATACTGGCTGTTCAGCGAATAAAGACCCAGGTAGCGGCCTGCCCCGATGTCCTGTGTACCTGTCACACCAAAACTGGCTCTCAGTTTCAGGTTATTCACAAACCTGGTATCTTTCATGAAGTCTTCGTTGCTAAGCACCCATGCTGCAGATACCGCCGGAAAGGAACCATAACGTTTGTTCGAAGGGAATGCAGTCGATCCATCTATACGATAAGATCCTGTAAGGAAGTATTTCTCTTTGTAGCCATAGCTCACCTGGGAGATCAGTGACTGGATGATGGACTGATCTGCGGAGCCGTATACCATCTGGGTATTGGATACCACGTTCAACACCTGCAGGCCTAATGGTAAGCCCCTGCCGGAGCCACCCAGTACTTCATTTTTGCTGTTTTCAATGGCCACACCCGCCAAGCCGGTGAGGGAGTGATCACCAAACCTGAATTTGAATTTCAGGAGATCATTTGAAATAAAGCCATAACCCAGGGTACTGTATTCATAGAGGTAACCATCATTATGATAAGCCACCGTTTCAGGAGAATAGTAATCTTTTGATTTCGAATAGTTCACCGCACCACGGTTGCTGCTGCTGAAAGATAACCACGGGGTAATGTTGATATTCAGGCCCAGGTCATAATTCACATCGAAAGTTTTGTACGGATGTGAGGAATTCGCCACGGTGTGCACCGGGTTCGTCCTGTCTCTCGACCACCATTTAAATGTAGAACTACCATCTACATACCTGGGTGATCCATCGGCGTTGTAAGGATTATCCCACGGCATACCCAGGTACGCATAATACACATCTTCGTAGTTGTAAGACTTGCCATTGGTACCACTGATATTGATATTGTTGGTAACAGCTACATCCTTCGTGAAATGATAAGTAGAGTTAGCACGCAGGTTCACACGCTGATAACCTGAGTTCATGAAAGTACCTTTTTCATTATAGTAAGTGAGTGCTGTATAATAGTCGTTCTTTTCTGTACTACCACTGGCAGCGATATACACGTTCTGCATGGGAGCTGTGCTGAACATGGTATTCAACCAGCTGTAGTTCTGATCCAGCAGCGTTTTGGGTCGCTCACTGTAAAATTTGAGGATATCAATTTTATAGGAATTGTTCGTCGTACCCGGTACGTAATCACGGTAATACTCCTTCTGGTGATCATACAGTTCGCTGCTGTTCATCATCTTCATCTTGCCGAAATCAGGTTTACGGAAACCGGTTGTTACTTTTGCTTCGAACTGTGTTTTCCCCAGCTTTGCTCTTTTGGTGGTAACGATGATCACACCGGCATTTGCCTGGGAACCATACATGGCAGTTGCACCCGCATCTTTCAGTACCGTTACGTTTTCCACATCATTAGGATCGTAATTACCGCCTATAATCCCATCTACGACCACCAGTGGAGTCTGCGATGCATTGACAGATGAAACACCACGCAGCCTGATTTCGGAAGCGGCACCGGGGGCACCGGAGCTGTTCACTACCTGCAGACCAGCTACCTTTCCCTGCAGCATACTACCGAGGTCGTTGGTGGTGACGTCTTTCAATTTCTCCGCATTCACTACAGTAACAGCACTGGTCAGTTCTCCTTTCTTTTTATCACTATAACCGACTACCACCACTTCGTTGAACTTTTTGGTGTCTTCTTCCATCAGAATGCTGATTGTACCATGCACACCTGCAACAGGATATTCTTTTGTAGCGAAACCAATATTGCTGATCACGAGTACATCTGACTTATTCAGATCACGGAGCGTAAAGTGACCCTCAGCATCAGATTGCGTACCTCTGCGGGAGCCTTTTACGATCACGGTTGCACCGGGTAATCCTGCGCCACCGGGTGTCGTGATCCTGCCTGACACGGTAATGGTCGTATCTGCCAGCACGACCGGAGTGATCTGTGCTTTGTGGATCACGAAGCTATTTCCCTCCAGTGAATAGGTGACCTGTTGATTTTTAAGACACAGGTCGAGTACATCCTGCACGTTGGCCTCCTTCACCTGAAAAGATACGGGGATGGTATTGGACAGTACCTTTTCAGAATAAACAATAGAGACACCCGTTTGCGTGATGATCTCGGCAAACACTTTTTGTAGCGGCGCTTCTTTTACCGTTAAAGTAACCTTCTGGGAATACCCTGCAGCGGCAACGTGCAGACAGGTGACCAGGAGAAGTAGGGCGGTCAGATTCATAACCAGGCAAATTTTGGTTGATAGCCCGCGCACACAGCGGGCCATTACATTACAATCGAAATGCATACTTTTGTAGTGTTTGGTAGTACTTAAATGGTCTTACAGTGATTATTCAAGGAATGCCGGATAAGTAAACCGGGGATGTTGCGAGCGTCTCCGGTTTTTACATAGGTATCCCTTTTAGCGGCTGCTTTTGGTATTTTCTTCTGCTGCTTTTAAATTTTGGTTCTATACAGTTTTGGTTTAGCTACCTTCCGGTAACAATAAGCTATAAATTTTGGTTTAATTGATTACGGTAATACGATGACCTTTCTTCCTTCTAACTTCAGGTGATTATATCCGCTTGCTTCGAGTAAACGTAATACGGATGATAGTTGCAGGTTCCTGCTGATACCGCCTCCATACAGCTCAGGGCTGGGAGTTGCGGTGTAAACGATCTCTACATCATACCAGCGTGCTACTTCTCTGAGAATAGCTGGCAAGGCGGTATTATTAAAGACAAACACACCGTTTTTCCACGCGGTTACTTTCTTGATATCTGCGGGTCTTACAGTGATGGCATGGTTGTTATTGTCCATGACAGCCTGCTGACCGGGTTGCAGGGTTTGTAGTGTGTTTCCTTCTTTTACTCTTACACTACCGCTGATGAGGGTCGTGTTTACAGTGGCTTCGTCGGCATAGGCCATGATATCAAATCCGGTACCCAGTACCTGTACTTCCATACTGTCCCTTTGTGTGGAAGGTACTTTTACAAGAAAAGGATGTGTGGCATTGGGTGCTACTTCGAAATACCCCTGTCCTTCCAGTTCCACGACACGGTTGGCGCCGGTGAAAGCCGTCGGATAGCGGAGCGTGGTAGCTGAGTTGAGCCATACTTTTGTGCCATCGGGCAATACGATCTGGAATTGTCCTCCCCTTGGGGTTGATAGTTTGTTATAGTTGACAGTACCTGTGTTTCCCTGTGCGGTATATAGTAATTGTCCGTTCTGCTGTTTGATGGATTGGTTGCCCTGGTGAATGGTTTGATTGCCGGCACTATCCAATGTAATGACGGAGCCATCGGCCAGGGTAAGGGTAGCTTTGTTGCTGCCAGGTGCAATGGGGATGGTTGCTTTTTCATTGGCGGCTACAGGTGTATGTTTTGCTGTAGGCTCCAGGAACCAGATGGCAGCACCGGCGAGTAACAATATTACAGCAGCGGCTGCCAGGCGCCGAAAGGTGAATACCCGGGCGCGGGGAGGAATAAGCTCCCTGTATATATTATCATAGTCCAGGTCAGGAGCGGCTTTCGCCGTTGCCGAGTAATTGTCCAGAAGTTGATGAAGCGTGTTTTCATGCTGTTCATCTTTGATGTACATAAATAGCTCATCCAGCTCCGCGCGGGTGCAGGACCTATTCACATAACGATCCAACAAATATTCTATCCTTGACTGATGCTCTGGCATATAATATAAAGACGTTTGAAGTGTGGGGAAGGACCGCGAAAAAGTAATAATTTTTTAAAATAGGCGAAAAAAAGCGAAAAATCCTGCTTCCGCCTTTGGCAGGAGCAGGATTTTTCAGGCCGGGAAGGGCAGGCGATAATCAATATGTACAAAGCCGGTTACTTCACCCAAAGATTCACGGTGTTCGCAGGCGTTTCTAATACGATCTTATAAAACGGATCTTTTGCTTCATTTAGTGCTTTCACATCTACCAATGCATGCTCCTGCTTTACCGGCACCTCCTTTAATAATTTATACTCATCCTTACCGCCGGTCTTATAATTGTTGGTCGTCGTTACATAAATCTTCACATTCCCTGCATCTTCCAGCGCTTTCCATTTCACATCAATATTCCCCTGAATAAGATCAGCAGCCACCTGCGCAATTGCCACCTTTCCAATCAAAGGTGTACCATCCACTTCCCGTGCCACAGAATCCGGGATATTCACGTTCAGATAACGTGCAATCGTAGGCATAATATCCACTATTCCCGGTTCATAATACTTTGCATAACTATTCAACGGTTTATAACTGGTCACCATCCAGGTACCGCGCTCACGAGCGGACTGCCCTCCATGATCACGTCCCTTCTTCTCATCACGACCGTGATCTGTCGTGATCACTATCATCCAATCTTCTGCAAAATGCTGCTGACGATACTGTATTGCCTCCCATAATTTCCCCATCTGCGCATCCATGAGGGACACTGCTCTATAGAACTCCGGACTATCCCCATGCATATGCCCCATATCATCTGTATATTCAAGATATACCCAGCTAAGCGAAGGCCCGCTCTTTTTAATTCCTGCTACTGCCTCGCTGATCACCTTCTCATCAATGTTATGCATAAAATCCCGCTGCTTATCATGATGAAAATTGGCGGTATCCAGCTCATATCCATCTGCATGGAGATCTACATATTCAGCAAGTGCCAATTTAGTCCGGTTGTCTTCCCAGCTGGAATACACTGCTGTCTGTTTTTTAGGATACGCCTCCTTGAACAACCGGAAGATATTATGATAGTGGTAATTCGGCTCCCTGATGTCATTGTCAGGCACATTGTGTTTGTTCACCCAGGTGCCCGTGAGCAGGCTATTATACCCCACTGCAGAGATAGTGGGGGTTTCTGAGTAAGTATTTTTTCCACCCCCCACATGCATCCGGGTATAAGTGCCCTGTGCAATGATCTTATCAATATTCGGTGTAGCCACCTTCTCTATCACATCAGCCGGAATACCGTCTGCAATCACGAATACCACTTTCTTTTCGCGTTTGGATTGTGCGCTGACTGTACCCGCCAGCAACAGGAATATTAGTATATGTTTCATAACCCTAAAAATGGAAATTATTCAACGAATTGTATGTTAGCTTTTCATTAAGCATGTAAACAGGAGCACGCCCATTGGCCCGCCATAACGTGACAGAAAAATACGGATATGTTTCAGGGTTTCTACCTGCAAATTCTTGACCCTGCTCTTTGACAGCCCCAGCCGTGCTGCAATATCATCATGACTCAACCCCTCCACCCTGCTAAGCCGGAAAATTGTCTGCTTCTGTTCGGACAACTGGGCAAGGGCATTGGCTATCAGCTGCTGGCTTTCCCTGGCATCCAGCTGCAGGTCAAGGGCATCTGCCACTTCCGAAATATTGGCCCACAACTGGTCTGCCAGCTGTTGCTGCCGGGCTACCTTCCGCAGGTGATCGAGGGTCTTGTTCCGGGCAATGATGAAAATGTAGTTCCCGAAGTTCTCAATAGCCGGCAATTGGTCCCGGCTGGTCCATAACTTCAGAAAAGTATCCTGGAGAATGTCTTCGGCGTCTACCGCCGAGTGGGTTAACTGGTATATAAACGCAGCTACCGGTCTGCTATGCAGGTCATATAACTGCCGGAAGGCACTTTCGTCTCCCTTCCTCAGCCTATATAGTAATTCCGTATCCGTGGTAGCCTGCATGCGTAAATAAACCCGACTATCGCTCCTTTAGCTGCTTTGAATTGATGTTATCCTGCTAAAAATAATTAAAGTGAACCATTGTTTCAGTAATTTTATTGCCAATTTATTCCTACTATGTCAATAACCCAATACCGCTCTTCAGGAAAGTTTGCCCCTATCCCCCTCACAATAGCGACAATCCTGGCCCTTCCCGCCAGCATCTGGTGTGGTAAAATTTATGGTACCTATACCGGCCCTTATGCAGATCTTGGCCTGGGTGGCCGTATTATTTCCATGTGCTTATGGATGGCAGCCCTTTTCGGGATCTTTTACCTCTTTAAACGGTATAATCACAACAGGAATCCAAGGATAAATGTCGGAATTGGCGCACTGCTTAGTTTATCCTCCTGGCTCACTAACTGGATCTATTTTCGGGATATGGAGATGAAGGGTATCCACCTGGCAGAATTAGCAATTGTGTGCCTCCCTCTTTCTATGATGTTGATGATGAACTATTACTGTGAGAAATGCAGGCAATATTATGCAAAGACGTCTATCTATATTTTAGACGCCGGTAAGTTTCACAAACAAACCAGGCCGGCAGGCGATTATGATTTCCTGGCAGATATGATGATGGACCTGAAGCAACTACCGGAAAAAGGGCCGTCAAAGCCCAAAGAAATTATCAAAATAGACTTTTACTATTGCGACTCCTGTGGTAGCCGGGCTATTGTGGATATTGATTCCTATCACTGGAGTAAAGTATCCAAACATAATGGTTGGAGAAAGGAAAGTTACTGGGAGCATAAATCACATCACTATTCAGATATTTCAAGATTGGGTAGCCTCGTCAAGGGGGTGTACCTGGGAGATGAAGCGGGCAGAAAACTGAAGGCTTACCTGGTCGGTTAAAATAAAGATTCGCTGCGTGGCCGGCATACAAAAAAGGAGGTTGTCAAAAGTAACCATTAACCCGTTGTATCCGGGTAACTGACAGCGGGACAAATCACCGGCTTTCAGCGTACTTTTGACAACCTCCCGGCATATTAGCAGGCTGTTTCTTTTGACAACCTTCCCTGGATATTAGTAGGCTGTTTCGTCAGCACCTTTATCCACCCTGCTATTCTGAATCCTGCTTTGCCTGTCGATATCAAATTCCTGGTAACCCAGCACAAATGAAGGATCACCCGCATTGATAGCAGGTGATGTGCTGCTCAGGTGCAGGTTCGTACTGCTTACATAATTCGGATTGCCATAAGTAGAATGGGCATCCAGACCTGTAGCCGCTGTAAATGCTGCCAGTGAACCATACGTTGTACCGGTCGGATACCAGTCGAACGTGGAAGACGCCGCATTAGCAGATAAACCATAATACAGGTTGTAATCACTCACCAGGTGAGTAGATGAATAGCCCCACAATGCAATGATCATGATATCGCTCGCAGAATAAACGATGTTGTTTTTGATAGTGAGATAGTCTGTATTCTGCAGACTGATCTCTCCACCCCAACCACCGTCTGTATTGTTCTTATACAGCGAATTGTTCATAATTGTAGAATAAGTCACCTTGCTGTTAGTCTGGTTAGAACCTACCAGTATACCTGCATTCCTGCTGTTGTAAATAAAGTTGTCCCGGATGTTAATACCCGTAGCCGTATAATTATTGTTTTCACAACCTGCGGAAATACCTGCATAGTTATTATAACAGATGTTCCCCTCGATGTTGATGTACTTACCACCATCTACATAAATTCCCCCATTCAGCGCTACCGGTGAAATGCAGTTGTACACGATATTGTACTTCACATTCCCATTGCGCGCCATGTTCACACTATCATTGGCATTTGCCCAGGAATAGTGACCCGTCATGTCGATACCGATGTTACGAATATGATGCACGACATTATTTTCGATGAGGAAGTTTTCCACATTACCTGCCATGGTCAGCCCTTCGCTATACCCGGTATTGCAACTGTAGATCTGGTTGCTGCCAATATAGACTTTGTTGTAAGACGCCAGCGCATCGCCCCATACCATCAGTGGATTAGCGTTGTCTGTGGCAGCAGGTACGGCAGTAGAATCCGTGGTCCAGCCGATATTGTAGATCTTACAACCGGTTACCTGGATATCGGTACCACTACCCTGGAACAGGATACCCACGGCACTCGACGTAATATTGTTCGCCACCGTAATGTTGTTGATGCGGACATGACTCCTGGAAACCGCGGCGATCATCGCTTTCTGCGTACCATTCGCAGCACCTACCCCATCGAGAACAACGGTACCACCATTGTAATTGGTGAGTGTAATAGGATGGGTAGAATCTGCACCTGAATAAGGCCACCAGAGCTTTTCTTTGTATGTACCGGCAGCTACCCAGATAGTAGCGCCTACCCCATCAGCGGTTTTCCACAAGGCCGCCTGGATGGTCTTTAATGGCAAGGTGTCTGACGTACCGGCATTGGCATCATTACCGGTAGTGCCATTGACATAATAATTGGTGACTGAGGACGTAGTCACAGCCGTTGTAGTGGTGTTCTTCAACTTCTCTTCCGCCTCTTTTTTACAGGCAGAGAAGATCAGCAAGCCACTACAGGCAATCAGGAGGGTTTTTCTCATGGTGTTTTAATTTTGGTTAACGGGTTTTCTAATAATAAAGCTGCTTTTCACTATAAAGACGAAGGAGCGGATAGGTAGGACCGTTCATTTCATAAAAAAATAGCCGCCCTTTTTCAAAGGCGGCTACTTCAATGCATTGTGTGTGCCAATTATTTAAAACGAGGAATTACCAGGTAGCGCACAATTGTGTGTGCAGTAAAGGATAATACGACGACAGCACCCAGGATCAGTGCCTGCTTACCTACGGTGTCAAACACATCCAGGATGGGCGACACCTGTTTGCCCGCATACAGTGCAGCCATTATGAACAGCAATATACCAGCTATCCAGAGGGTAAGATGTGAATAGAAATAACGCTTTTTCTGGTATCCATTTTTACCAAAAGACGTAAATAACAAAATAACATGTGCGACGAAAAATACCAATGCCAGCACGGCCAGTGTTGTAAACATGGTCATAACAATCTGTTTAGTTGTGTGAGGGTATATTTTAAAAGAACCTGGGGAGAGAGTAGTGGTGATAAAGATATAAAAATTATGCGTTTAAACAAGTTTGTTCCGGCAGGTAGTTCCGGCCGGAACAAATCTTTAGTGATTTTGTGGGGGTGGTGGCGGGGTATCATGAACAGCTGGCGGAGGTCCCTGAGGTCCTTTGTCCATACCCGGAGGGGTAGCCACCGGCTCTTTCTGACCATTGTGACAGGTGTAGCAGGTAACCGTCATGATCTGCTGACCATTCTCATCCTTACCGGATTTAAAAAACTTTTTGTTGATGCGCATTGTCATCTTCATCATATCCCGGGCCGTTTCCTTCTCTTCCAGTACATCACTGGCAAAATCCATCTTTTTAGGATCGTCTTTGGAATGAGCATGACAAAAATCGCACTTTACGCCCAATGACTTATTAAAAGCGCGCATGGTTTTCATCAGTTCATCATGGCTGATGTTCTTAGGCAAAACTTTCAGGTTCTTTGCCTTCTCCTCAGGCGGCATTGAAAGTGAACAGAGCGTGACTGCCAATACTAACGACAGTGGCACTATAAGGGACTTCTTGAATTTCATGACCATGGGTTTGGTAATAGTAATAAGCTTCCGGTAGGAAATTTAGGAAACTAGACAGATATAACAAAAGTTATTATGACGAATGGATGACATTTCCTGATAAAATAAAGCCTGCCCCTATAAATGGACAGGCTTTCAGTTGTAGGTTTAAGAAAAAGGCGCTGGAAAATTACTTCATTTCACACTTGTAGCCGAATCCTGGTGACATATTTAACGTTTCGATCAAAGGTTGTTACCACACATTTTTCGGACAACTATCATCGTATTTATTACCCAGGATGAATCCCAGCACCAGTTCATGGGTGCCGCGGTTATAGGCTGCCAGCGCAGTTGTTCCATTGTCATAAGCATACCCGAGATTCACGGTATTAGAGATATTGAACCCCACCATACCTGCAAAACTGTCTTTATGACGATAGCTGGCTCCTACCCAGATCAGGTCCCGGTATTGCAATTTCGTATTCACTTCTACCTGTATGGGCAGGGGGTGAATATATTTAAGCATCAGGGAAGGAGTCAGGTTCAGGTCTTCTGTCAGCAGCAGCCGGTAACCACCCGTCAGGAAGATATGGGGCACCGTTTTACCCGTTTCGGTTGTAATGGTATGGTCAGCATAGCTCAGGGTATTGGGCACGATCTGCTGGGCGGATAACCCGATAAAATAGTCTGCCGAATAGAGGTATAACCCTGCGGTCATATCAAATTTTGTTCTATTCAGGATACCGCTGGTATATACCACGGGGTCTACCGTGGTATTATTAAAGTTCAGGGAAGCGCTGTTGAGGCTAAAGCGACTGAAGCCTGCCCCAAAACCAGCTGACAAATTTGTTCGCGGTGTCAGACCAATATGATAGGCATAAGTTCCATATAAACTCAGGTTTGACAGTGGCCCGGTTACATCATTGATCACCTGCATACCCACACCATGATGAGGAGCGGCGGCTGTATAGTTTTCCCAGTACCGCTGACCACGGGGATTCTCACCCGGTACGGCAAAAGAAGTAGCCGTGGTACGGTAATCCTGTTTATTGATCGGTCCCTGCACAGTTACGTAGGTGGTCACTGGTCCCCCGTTCAATCCTGTCCACTGATGGCGATGGCTCACCTTTACATCGATATAGTTCTCAATGCCTGACAATGCGGGGTTAATGATATACTGATTGAGTATATACTGCGTATAATGTGGCTTTTGCTGTGCATATCCATTTATAGCCAGCAGCATGCTGATACCTGAAATGATAACTTTCTTCATATTGCTGGTTTTCTTATCGTAGGATCACTACCCAACCGCTGGGATTTGTTCCGAATCCAATTTTCAGATCTATTGTATAATAGTAAGTGCCTACAGGCAATGGCTGGCCGTTGTAAGTACCATCCCAGGCCTTGCCATAGCCGGTACTATGAAATACCAGCTGCCCATAGCGGTTGAATACATTGACATCTGCCGTTGGATACGTTTCCAGTTTTTCAATCTTCCAGGTATCGTTGATACCATCGCCATTAGGGGAAAAGGCATTCGGGATAACAATCGTTTTGTACACCCGGATGAATACATCATCAGTAGCTTCTCCGCATCCCACCTGGGAAGTAACCGTTAGCGTATAAGTAGTGTCTTCAGTAGGTGTGACTACGGGATGGAGGATTGTGGCATCGGTGATATTATAAACAGGTGTCCAGGCATAGCTCACGTCTGTGCCACCAGCTGTTCCGGCCAATTGCGCCGACTCTCCTTCAAAGATGCGCTGATCCGGACCAGCATTGGCGGTTGGTAGTTTCAATACATTGACGGTAACGGTATCATACGCATGACAGGTACCATTGCTCACGGTTAAGACATACGACGTTGTATCTGTGGGGGATGCGTTCGTAGTCGCACTTGTTGCATCTGTTAATGTCGCCGAAGGTGTCCATAAGTAGGTGCTGCCGCCGCTACCTTCCAGCGTCACCGTTGCCCCTTCACAGATCTGCTGATCTTCTCCTGCATCTGCAACGGGGGCGGGATTGACTTCGATGCTGGTTGTATCTTTATTACTACAGCCCACCGCTGTTGTTAAAGTGACGATATAATCGCCATTGTTTGCGGTGGTCACACCATTGATCACCGGATTTTGGGCGCTGCTGGTAAATCCGTTCGGTCCCGTCCAGCTATAGGTAGCACCGGAAAAAGCAGTAGCAGTCAATTCCAATGTATCGCCTTCACACCCGGGGTTATTGCTGCCGGCCTGTGGATCAGGACTATCATCTACCTGTATGGTAATTGTATTTGAGCTAACGCGGCAACCGGATGATCCGATGTTTGTAGCAGCAGCGGCGGACATGCGGTATAAATAGGTGCCGGCTGTTGTCGGTGCACGTACATAGGTGGTACTGGTTGCCCCACTGATATCTGTCCAGGTAGTTCCGCCATCAGTGCTTACCTGCCATTGATAAGCAGGATTGGTATATCCACTGGAAACAGTCCCATTGAATGTGAACACGGTCGCATCGTCTTTACATATTTCTTTAGAAGAGGCCCCGTCACTGGTATATGCTGTCACGGTAGGGCCACAGGCACGGAAAGTAATATCATCCAGTGCAAGGTCATTGGCTGGTGCTCCCCCGGGACTGCTATTACTGATCTTGATTTCTACATCGGTCACCCCTGCAGGAGTGGTGAAGTAAAAACCAATTTGTTTCCAGACAGCGCCGCCGGTCGTGAGGGGGATAGCGCCCGTCGTATAACTACCATAAGTAGTCGCTTCGTCTGTTGACAAAATAGAGAAGGTAACATTTGGCGGATTATTGTCCTGCGAACGCAGGAGGTTGACAATCCAGGCGGCAAATTCATAGGTCGTTCCTCCGCATAAACCGGAGACTGTCTTCTTATAAAAATAATCCTGTACGGATGTCGCTGCATTCACTACCATCATATATCCACCGCCTGTATGATCGGTGGTACTCCACCATACAGATCCTGAACTGGCAGTAGAACTTTCAATTGTATAATAGCCATCACTGGGAAAAGCCCTTGCGACATAGGTATAGGTGGTAATACCCGAAGCCAGTGCACCACCAAAGGCAGCGGTACCGGATCCGAAATCGATACTGACCACGGGATCACCCAGGCTTCCCGTGCACAGCTGTGCTTTCATTTCAGGAGAACAAAGTAGCAGCAACACCACCGGCAGCCAACATTTCAAACAGGTGTGCATGCTTGCAGGCATACGTATTAAGATAGCAATGATCATTATAACAGGTATAGTGCTTGGAAAGGGGTATCCACTCATGTTGGTTTTAAGGCCGGCTGTGCGCCGTCTTTCCTTATTTTTTTAATAAATACAGTATGAGCTAATACCCGGAATGCATTGAGATTAACAGAATGTTAGGTTGAGTGGCAGGACAAAAATATCTCTATACAGGTAATAAGGTAAAATAATATGCAGAAAGACAGAATTTATAGACGAATAAATAATAAAGCCGGCCGCAAAGTATGCAGCCGGCTTCAGATTGAACTTTAGTGTTTATTAGAACGATGGGTCGGTTGGCGTATTGGTATTGTCGTTCCGCTCTACGAATGGATAAGGGAAATAAGAACGCTTACGTTCTGTAACTGGTCTGCCAAAGCGACGTTCGTCTTCCAGCGCCAGTCCTCCCATGAACAGTTCGATACGGCGGTGTTTGTAGATCAGGTCCAGTAAATCACTTTCTGTAACTGCTACTTCTGCCGGTAAGGCGGCTCCCACTCCAAATGCGTCCTGCGATGCAGTTTTTGTCACTACTTTATTCAGTTCGATCAGCCCATTGGTGATATCATGCTGGCGGGCATAACATTCTGCTTTGATCAATGTGATCTCTCCGGGCAGGTAGACAGGGATGGCCTGTGACACTGAGTTGTAGAAACCTTTGATACGGAAGCGCGGGCTGCTGCTGATCGTTACATAAAAAGGATAACGTTTATCATTCGCATCCGGACGTAAGCCTACCGGCAGGCTCATGGTAGAGTCTGTGACCTGGTAGATGTTGTTGGTAGCCGTTACCAGTGTAAAGATCGGGTTAGTGGTCAGTGAATTGTAGTTATACGTAGAGGTCGTGGTGAGTGTCACGTTGTTCGCTGCGGCTAAGGCCGTGGCGTAATCACCCGAAAACAGTGCGTAGCGCGCTTTCAGCGCATACAGTGTGTTTTGCAGATCCATCCCTGCAGGGATATTTTTAATAAAAGTACTGCTCACTGCATTGGCACTGATGTTAGCAAGGGCATTGTCAATGATGGCAATTGCCTTGGTATAACCAGCTTTACTGGTAATAAAAGGAACATTCTTACCCGTTGTATCGGGGATCTGTTCCCAGAACTCCGCCATATCGCCCATGGCCAGTGCCTTCCAGATGGAGGTGTAGGCAATGAGCCCGCTCGCATAACTTTTATCAGTTACTACTGCGTCTACATGACTCAGGACATTGTTGGCATCGAATATAATCTTGTTGCTGACAGTCCACAGACCTGTTACAATCGAATTGGTGTTTTGTACATTGGTACCACCCTGGTACAACTGGTTCTCATCTGTATTACCGGCGTTTACCACATAGGTCTCACCGGTAAGCAGACTGGCTGCAGCTATTTTGGTATACACATTCCCTGTTCTGTTAGCTGTGTACCAGTTCTGTAAACCTACCGCTACATCCGTCAGTGCATTCGGGGTATTGAATGCGTTGCCGGTAGAAGGTCCGGAAGGATCTGTATAATCTTTTTTGCAGGATGCAGCAGTGAAAAGTAGGATCCCTGCCAGAATAGACCTGCTATAATTATTGATATACCTTTTCATGAATCTCCTTTTTGATGGTTTAGAATTTGGCACGAATCGCTACGTTGTAAGTTCTTGGAGCAGGTACGGTACCAAAGTCAATACCACGGAGTATTGTACTCTGACCTGCTGCATTCACTTCCGGATCGTATCCTTTGTAATGATCCCATGAGTAAAGGTTTCTGCCACCCACGCTCACTGTCAGATCCCTGATACCTTTTACTTTGCCAATATTGTAGCTCAATGATAATTCTCTCAGTTTTACGAAAGAGCCATCATCAATTCTCCATTCCTGAATAGCGTATACACCGGCGATGTAACCACGAGGCAGTTGGCCCCTGTCTTCCTGTTCTGCTATTTTACCATTATCCACACCCTGCCTGGTTCTGAAGTCAGCATTGAATACGCTGCCTCCCTGTACGGCATCGAGCTGTGTATGCAGGTTCCATTTTTTGTACCGGAAATCGTTCGTCAGGGTGCCGGTCCAATCCGGGTTCGGATCTCCTATTTTCTTTTGCAGGGAGGAACCTGTTGGTAAACCGTTCGCATCACGACCAGTGGTATAATTCATAGGGCCATTTTGAGTACCCAGTTCTGTGAGCGGAATACCGTTGGCATTCTTTACCTGGTTACCATTCGCGTCTCTTGCGAAGAAGGTGCCATAGAAGAAACCGATTGGCTGACCATTAGCGATCGCTACCGGTGCACCACTGTTTGTGCTGTACAGGATCAGGGATTGCCCGATGTTCAGTGCTTTGTTTCTATTGTGATTCCAGATAGCTGTCAGGTTCCATTCAAAATCTTTTGTCTTCACGGGTGCGCCACTCAGCAGGACTTCCACCCCCCTGTTCTCCAGTGAACCAATGTTATCCAGGCTGCTGGAGTAACCTTGAGTCGGCGCGATTGCGCGGCTGATGAGCAGATCATTCACACGTTTGCGATATACGTTCACAGACAGGTTCACACGACTGTTCAGGAAGGCAAGGTCAGTACCCATTTCCAGTTCTTTCTGCCTTTCTGGTTTTACATTCGGGTTGGTATAAGTAGTTGGTGAAGTGAAGGAAGCTGCCCCTACAAATGCGACAGCATTATAAGTATTATAACGGCCGTAAGCAGGAATGCCTGTCAGGTTACCAGACTCACCGTACGCTGCGCGCAGTTTGAACAGGTTCCACCATTTAGATACTCCGAGGTTATTCCAGTAATCAGTGCCGGAGATCACATAGCTACCACTCAGTTTAGTGTACAGCTGATTCCTCTCTGACTCACCGAATACAGATGAACCATCCACGCGCAATGCACCTGTTACGAAGAACTGATCGCGGTATTTAAAGTTCTGTTGGATATACTCCCCGGAGATAGAAGTTTCCGTACGCTGATCATACCCTGTGATAGGGGTAGCGGCGCCACTTACAGTGGTAACGTAAGGAGGCAGACCACGACCCTGTTGCAGGGAGTAATGCATTCTGGAATACTGCTGAGAGAACCCTACCTGCGTTACAGAGGACAACCGGCTGCTGATCTGTGCAGTGTATGTTGCGTTCACATCGTGGTTGAGCAGGAAGGAATTGTTGTTACCTGTGCTGGCATAACCATTCTGTGTAGGGTCCAGGGAAGCACCGCCACCAAAGAAGCCGGCGCTTACATTGTACGCATAAGGAGGAATGAGGGTAGTACCATCCTGACTGTAGTTGTCAATACCCATATGATAGTCGATAGTCAGGTTCTTCACGGGTTTGAGTTTGATACCCGCCCCCGCGATGATCCTGCTCGTTTGCTGCTGCTGTTTGATGTCTTCAATTACGGAAACCGGGTTCACACGGCCACGTTCTCCTACTGCCTGAATATTGCCCTGTGCATCTCTTGCCCAGATGTCATAGTAGTTACCAATGATAGTGACAGAGTTGGTAGGTGAGAAGAAAGAGTTACCATCGGGCTTCTCATTTGATTTGCTATAAATGTAGTTCATGCTGGCGTTGAAGCTGATCCATTTGTTCAGTTCCTGATCCAGGTTTAAACGGAAGCTATAACGATTGAAGTCAGTATTTCTCACAATACCCTGGTTGTAGAGATACCCTGCTGAAGCGTAGTATTTGGTTTTATTCTGTCCGCCGGTAACGGAGATGTTGTTGTCAGAACCTACGCCGGTACGGAAGATATAATCCTGGTAATCGTAACGTTTTACATTGGTGGTATTGGTGATAGTAGGTGTCAGGATCGTCTGTGTGGAGGTAGCAGGATCACCGCCGAATTTGGTAGGTGCTTCGTTTACATCCAGTTTCTTACGCAGTTCGTTTACATTGAAACTGGTGCTGAAATTAACGATAGGCGCACCATCGGCACCGCGCTTTGTAAAGATCTGTACCACGCCGGCGTTTGCCCGGCTACCATAGATCGCAGATGCTGCTGCACCATTCAATACTTCAATACTCTCAATATCGTTCGGGTTGATATCTACCATACGGTTCTGCCCGACACTACCCACAGAGGTACCGCCGTTATAGCTGGCATCTGCGTTGGTGACACGGGTAGTAGAGTTATCAATGATCACCCCATCGATGATGTAAAGCGGATCGGTAGAACCGGAGATCGTACTGATACCACGCAGTTTTACGGAGATACCGCCGGCAGGGTCACCGGAGTTTTGTGTGATCTGTGCACCCATGGTCTTACCTTGTAATGCAGCCAATACGTTGCCGGTAGCACCTTTGGAAAGTTCTGCCGCTTTCACTGTGCTCACATAGCTACCCAGCTGTTTGCGGGTGGTACCTGCAGAAGTACCTGTCACCACTACTTCATCCAGTTTTGAAACGGATGAACTGAGTGTAGTATTTAATGTATAAGTTTTACCCGTACCAATTACCAGTTCACTTTGCTTTGGTGTGAAACCGATACCTGAAAAACTCACGGTATAGGTACCGGGATTCAGATCAGCATTGATCACGAAGTTTCCATCCACATCTGTCATAGCACCTGATCTGGTATTTTTGATGGCAACAGTGATTCCCGGCAATGGCGTACCGGTTTCGTCTGTTACTTTACCCGTCAGCTTTACCTGTGCAAAGGCAGCTGCGGCAGTGAAACACTGCATGACAAGGAAGAGTAACAGATACCTGCACCTGGCGTGCCGGAATAATTGATACATTCTCATAGCTAATTTTTAAAAGTGAAGACGATAGATCCTGGCATACTATCCCCATGTCCCGTAGGGATAAATGTTTTTTTTTCGATGTTGTAACGACTCAGTTCAGCATGGTAAGCTGACCATTCACTGGCTGTTCTTTTTGATCAAATGCAAAATGAGTCAATACCCTTCATTAAATTTTGACGACAGGTAACCTGTGAATGGGAATGGCTTCCTTTTCACCAATTTCAGGCGATACACTTTCACTGTTTACGACAACGGTCCTGCAAAATGAATTACTGATTTCCTTAGCGGTTAGCTTTCCATCATTAAACGACGAATTTGGTTTCCAGGTTATATCAAAAGTATGTGTGTGCAAGATCTTCTTAAACGAAATATCCCTCCATCAATACCTGCATTCAATCAGGTACAACTTACTCCTGAGATAACCTTTTAGTTTATTCACAAGTGTTTATAACGACTACAATATCTGTATACCTTTCTTTTTATAAGGCTGTAATTTTTTAGCGTTCGGTGGTAATTCTGTAATCAGGATATCGATATCCTCCACATCACAGATCTTCAGTTGTTCTGCTGTATCCAGCTTCTCTGAGATGGACAACACGACGACTTTTTTAGACGTACTGATCATTGCCCGCTTTACCTGCACTACTTCCCAGTCATTGTCCGTCAGCCCGTCACTGGCATCCATCGCATTGTTCCCCAGGAAACAGAGATCCGCTTTGATCATCTTAATTTTTGAAATCGCTTCTCCACCTACTGTGATCTTGGATCCTTTTGCCAGTTTATCTCCTATTACGATCACTTCGATATTGGGATGATTGGCGTATTCAAAAGCTGCCGGTAAACTTACCGTTATAAAGGTGGCCTGCAGATCTTTTGGCAGCATACGTGCCAGTTCTGCGATGGTTGTACCACCCGTTGTTAATACAAACATACCATCCTGTATAAGCTGTACAGCTTTCAACGCGATGGTCTTTTTATCTTCTACAGCATATACATCCTGAGAAGTGATACCGAGATGAAAAGAATTGGACAACGCTCCACCATGTACTTTGATGATCTTGCCTTCCTGTGCCAGTTCTGCCAGGTCCCTGCGGATTGTATCTTCAGATACCTGGATCTGTTCACTCAGATGTGAAGACAGCACCTTGTTATGTAAGTTCACCTGGTGAAGGATATACGCGTGGCGTTCTTCTTTTAGCATCCCGCTGTAGTTAGTTGGTTGAAAATATTGATTGGTGCGATCTGGAATTGAAATTCAGCAAAAAAACGCAGAAATCCAAATATAAATCCGCATTTTTTGCTGGTTAAAGCCATTATTTTTTGAGAAACCTGCCGGTTTATGCAGGAAAAGAAAATTTCCCCATGGTAATCGCCGGCATTCCAGGCTTCCCGAAGTTGATTCCCTGGCCCATCACAGCTTCATTTGCCAAGATAGCGAATAAAACCGCTTCTTTTGCATCGCCGGCTATTCCCAGTTCTCCGGTGGTGCTTACCTGCAGGTTGGGCATGCGTGCTTTGATCAGATCTACCAACAACGGATTGTGTGCACCGCCACCACTCATGTACACTGCATACGATTTATTCGCATCCAGTACGCTGAGCAATGCAGCTGTAATGGTATCCGCACTAAACTGTGTGAGGGTTGCCATGACATCGACTGGTGTTAAAAAATCCGTTTGACTTTCCTGCAGTGCCTTATACACGTATTCCCTGTTGAATAGTTCAGGTCCCGTGGTACGGGGAAATCCTTCCTGGAAGAAAGGATTATTTTTCAATGCCGCCAGCAGCTTTTCGTTGACGGTGCCCGCCTTTGCAAACTGCGCATCTTTGTCATATTCCACGTTAAAATACGCCCGTGCAAATGCATCCAGCAAGGTATTGCCCGGTCCTGTATCGGTCACGAATACTGCATTTGCATCCAGCGTTCCAGGCAGGAAAGTAAAGTTCGCAATCCCACCCATATTCAACATGATCCTGTCTTCTCCCGCTTGTGAGAACAAACAGTAATCGCCGTACAGGGCGAGTGGTGCCCCCTCCCCTCCTGCTGCAATATGCTTTTGCCGGAAATCGCTTACCGTGATGATGCCGGTTTTCACTGCAATGTGGTCCCCATCTCCGATCTGTAACGTTGCATTGGGAAATGCCGCCTGCTGATGCAGGATCTTCGGACTATGATAGACGGTTTGCCCATGCGATGCGATCAGATCTACTTCGGCCGGATCTATTTTCCACTGCTGCAGGCATTGTAAGATCCACGTAGCGTGATGTTCCGCAATCCAGGGATTGAGCAGGCAAAGTTGCTGAAATGAAATGGTCTCTTTTGCAAAGATCTTTCGTATTTCATCCTTCACGGCAATGGGATAAGGTACTGTATCAAATTGTTCCAGCTCCACCCTGGTATCCATGCCACTGCCGCTGATGGCGCATAAAGCCACATCCAGTCCGTCGAGCGACGTACCAGACATCAGGCCGATAATACGCCGGACCGGCTTTTGCGTAATAGTAAAAAGTCGTTGTAAATTACTGTTCATGCATGCGGCTTTCGATGGCGGCCCTGATACTGCCATGTTCTTCTAACAGTTGTTTTGCCCTTTCTTCATCAACAGACAATTCACTCATCACCATTCTGATTCCCCTGTCAATCAGTTTATGATTGCTCAGTTGCATATCCACCATTTTATTGCCCTTTACCCTGCCCAGTTGAATCATCACGGTGGTGGAGATCATATTCAGCACCAGCTTCTGTGCAGTACCTGCTTTCATACGGGTACTTCCGGTGAGAAATTCAGGACCTACCGGCACTTCTACCGGGTAGTCGACTGCTGCAGCCAGGGGACTAGCTGTGTTGCAGGTAATACACCCTGTCATGATCCCTCTTGCGCGCATTTGTTGTACACCACCTATTACATAGGGTGTAGTACCGGATGCTGCGATCCCGATCACAACATCATTTTCATTGATCTGGCAGGTATCCAGATCCTTTGCTGCCTGCTCTTTATCATCTTCTGCAAATTCTACTGCTTTGCGGATGGCTGTATCGCCACCTGCTATCAACCCGATCACCAGATCAAAGCCAACACCAAATGTGGGTGGACATTCTGATGCATCCAGTATACCGAGACGACCACTGGTACCGGCACCGATATAAAACAGGCGCCCCCCTTTCTTCATGCGTTCTACAGTAGCTGTCACCAGCTGCTCTATTTGCGGCAACGCCTTTGCGACTGCCTGTGGCACAGTGTTGTCTTCACTGTTGATCCCTTCCAGGATGGCTTTTACGCTCATCTTTTCCAGGTTATTATAGTGGGATGCACTTTCAGTAGTAAGCATATTATAATAAAGTTTTTTCTGCGGGTTTTGAGAAGATCCATAAGCCGGTGAACATCAGCAAACCATTTATCAGTAATAGTTCCAATCCTATCTTGAAGTCGCCGAGTAAGGTCGCCTGGTAAGTATCCAGCAATAAACAAACCAATGGTGCCACCACCGCAATCACCGGTACAGCCTTGTCATTGGCCCGGCGATTCGTCAATATACCGAAGGAGAATAAGCCCAGTAATGGTCCGTACGTATAGCTTGCTACGGTAAGGATCACCCCAATCATACTTGCACTGCTGATCCATTTGAACACCAGTACGAACAACAGGAAGATAAATGTGAACACCAGGTGCACACGCTGCCGGGTAGACTTCTTCTGCTTTTCATCCAGGCCTGCTTTCCTGTTGATGCCTAAAATATCGATGCAGTAAGAAGATGTCAATGCCGTGATCGCACCATCTGCACTTGGAAACAAAGCAGAGATCAGGGCCACGATAAAGATGATAGACATGTAAGCCGGCATGTGGTTCAGCGCAAGGTTAGGGAAGAGTTTATCCCCCTTTACATCCACATTCAATTGCTCTGCATACAGGTATAACAAACCTCCCAGGAAGAGGAACAACAGCAGCACTACCATCAGGATGAGTGACAGGGTCACTACATTCTTCTGTGCATCTTTCAGTGTTTTTACAGAGATATTTTTCTGCATCATTTCCTGGTCCATACCCGTCATCGTGATGGTGATAAATGCACCACCCAGTATTTGCTTCAGGAAGAATAACTTACTATCCGGATCACCAAAGAAAATCCTTGTCATCCCTTGCTGTGACATCCTGTTAATACTCTCTCCCATGCTGATATCCATGCTGTGCAGGATATACGCCGTGCACAATACTAAGCCCAGCAACATACAGGTGGTTTGCAAAGTATCGGTATATACGATGGTCTTTACGCCCCCCTCGAATGTGTAGAGCAGGATCATGAGCAGGATGACCAGCGTCGTTACCCAGAAAGGAATCCCGAACTGGTTCATGATCGCTTCCTGCAGAATATTTACCACGAGATACAACCTTGCAGTTGCACCCAGTGTTCTGGAAAGTATAAAGAAGGATGCACCTGTTTTGTAAGAAGCTACACCAAAACGTGTTTCGAGGTAATTGTAAATAGAAGTCAGCTTTAACCTGTAATACAATGGCAACAGCACAAAAGCAATGACGAGATAACCTATCAGGTAACCGATGGTGACCTGGAAATAGGAGAAGGAATTTTTAGCCACATCCCCCGGCACACTTACAAAAGTGACACCACTGAGGGAGGTACCGATCATCCCGAAGGCAACCAACATCCAGTTGGAGTTGCGGTTCCCGATAAAAAAGGATTCGTTACTGGAATTACGGCCGGTATACCAGGCTACTACCAATAAGACAATAAAGTAAACGACGACAATTGAGAATAAGAGCACTGGTGACATAACCGATATACAATTTTGGCAGATAAACCCGCATAAAAACGCATTCCCTCGAATAAACTTACAGAGAAAAACGCAAAAAAACTAAAATAATATGCAAAAAGACGAATAAATTTACATTCATCCTGATTCCACAGACAAATATAAGTGTATGAAAAAACTATCCATACTATGGTTGCTGCTGTTTTTACATCTTTCGGTGACGGCAGACTGGATCCGTATTAATCAGCTCGGATACCGGCCTGCAGGCCTGAAAGTAGCTGTTTGGTGCAGTAAGGGCCAAGATACATTAAAATTTTTTGAGGTAGTTGATGCGCAGACGCAAAAGGTTGTATACAGGCATGCTGCGGGAAAAGCTGCAGGGGCATATGGTCCGTTTGTGCAGACATGCAGGCTTGATTTTTCCCGGCTACAGCGGGCAGGGCTATATTATATACGCACCGGTAATACCCGGTCGCCGCAGTTCGCCATCCATGAAGGTGTATATGGCGGTGCGGCAGAATTTTGTTTAAGATATATGCGGCAGCAAAGAAGCGGGTTTAACCCGTTTTTGAAAGACAGCTGTCATACCCACGACGGGTTTGCTGTGTATGCGCCCAAAGATACGTTTGTAGCAGTGTCCGGGGGCTGGCATGATGCCACTGATTATTTGCAATATGCCACGACTTCGGCAAATGCTACTTACCACTTATTAGCTGCCTGCAGAGACTTTCCCGGGGTGTTTGGAGATACCCTGCAGGCAAATGGTTTACCGGGCAGAAACGGCTTCTCTGACGCCATGGATGAGGCGAAATGGGGGCTGGACTGGTTACTGAAAATGTACCCGGCAGACGACTGGATGTTTAACCAGATCGGAGACGACAGGGATCACCAGGGCATGCGCTTACCCAGGCAGGATACGAATTTCTACCAACATGGACTGGAACGCCCTGTTTACTTCTGTTCCGGGCAACCGCAAGGTTTATTGAAATACAAGAACAGGGCCACCGGGGTGGCTTCTACCGCGGGAAAATTTGCCAGTTGTTTCGCCCTGGGAGCACAGTTATTTTCGTCTCCGTTGATGAAAAGTAAAGCCCTTGCCGCGTACCAGTTAGGCTTAAAACATCCCGGTGTCTGTCAGACCGCTCCCGGCAGATCACCTTATTTCTATGAAGAAGATAACTGGGTGGATGATATGGAACTGGCTGCAGCGATGTTGTCAAAAACTACCGATGCGATGGCTTTTGCCAGGCAGGAGCCGGTCACTCCCTGGTTAGGGAAAGATACGGCCCGCCATTACCAGTGGTATCCATTTATCAATCCTGGCCATTATGAACTGGCGAAACAGTTGCAGGGTGCACAAAGAGATAGCCTGATCCGGTTTTATAAAGAAGGGATTGAGCGGGTTTGGAAGAAAGCCAGTCACAATGCATTCTATCGCGCCATTCCCTTTATATGGTGCAGTAATAATCTCACGACCGCCTTCACTATACAATGTTATTGGTACCGGCAACTGAGCGGGGATGATACTTACCTGCCATTGGAGCAGGCTTGTTTTGACTGGCTGTTTGGCTGTAATCCCTGGGGGACATCTATGGTGTATGGGCTACCCGCCAATGGCGATACACCTGCTGATCCGCATTCTTCTTTCACACATTTAAAACAATATCCCATAGATGGCGGATTGGTAGACGGCCCTGTATATACCAGTATTTACAAGGGTTTGATCGGTATTAAACTCGAAAATGAAGATGAATATGCACCTTTTCAAAGTGACCTGGCAGTATACCATGATGACTTTGGAGACTATAGTACAAATGAACCTACCATGGATGGTACGGCGGTATTGATCTATTTACTGGCGGCGCAGGAAAGTGGCAGGAATACGGTGGTACAGCGGGGAATTGTGAGAACCGATACCACTAAAAAGGAGATCTCACTGGTATTTACGGCAGATGAATTTGCAGATGGCCTGCCTGCTATATCCCGTGTTTTAAAAGAACAACAGGTAAAGGCTTCTTTCTTTTTTACCGGCAGGTTTTATGCGCAACACGATGTACGTGCGTTGATTAAAGATGGGCACTATTTAGGCCCCCATTCTGATCAGCATTTATTGTACTGTGACTGGAAAAAGAGGGATAGTTTACTGGTCACGCCAGCTGCATTCAGGACGGACATGATGCAATGCCTGGCAAAGATGAAAAAAGCGGGCGTGGATACTTCGGAAGTGAGATACTTTATTCCGCCTTACGAATGGTGGAATAATACGATCGGTGAATGGGCGGCTGATATGGGGTTGCAGATTGTAAACTTCACGCCGGGTACAGGTAGCAATGCTGATTATACCTACCCGGAAATGGGTGCTGCTTACAAGAGCAGTGCGACTATTCTTTCATCCATCTACCAGTTTAAAAACGGATTGAATGGTGTGATCCTGCTGATACATGCAGGCACTGATCCCCGGCGTAAAGATAAATTGTATGATCACTTAGGTGAGTTGATCACTTTTTTGAAAAAGGAAGGGTATACTTTCCGAAAGATAAATGAAGCTGTGAATTAGCTGAAAAAACAGGCACTTATAATTTCATAAGCACACACCTGCCTGTCAACCGAACGAACAGGTCCTTTTCTATCGGCACCTGTTCGTTCGTTTTTAACGAACCTGTCCATCTCCCCTGACGAACCATTTTTCTGTCACCAGCTTTTCTAGTGCGAAAGGTCCGCGGGCATGCAATTTCTGTGTAGAAATCCCGATCTCAGCACCGAGTCCGAACACCCCACCATCTGTAAAGCGGGTACTGGCATTGACGTACACTGCTGCCGCATCTACTTCGTTCAGGAAGCGTTCACTGATTGCCGCATTGTTGGATACAATAGCTTCGGAGTGTTTGGAAGAGAATTCCTGTATGTGCTTCAATGCTTCTTCCACCCCGTTTACCACTTTGATAGAACATTTGAAGTCGAGGAACTCGCGTCCGAAATCTGCCGGTGCTGCGTGTTGTAAATGTGGATATGACAAGTTTTCCAGGATCTCATAAGCAGGGGCATCTGCAAAGATCTCCACATTGTAGGCGGCCAGTGAAGGTGCTAACAATGTGAGTAATCCGGCGGCTACCTGTTGATCGACCAGCACCGTATCCAGTGAATTACATACAGACGGACGGCTTACCTTGGCATTCGTCACTATCCTACTGGCCTTTTCCAGGTCTGCCGTTGCTTCTACGTATGTATGACACACACCGGCACCGGTTTCTATAACAGGTACTTTACTGTTTGCGCGTACATATTCTATGAGCTGCTGTGAGCCTCTTGGAATAATGATATCAATATATTTTACGGCGGTCAGCATTTCCTGGATCAGCGAACGATTTACGGGCAGTAGCTGTACTGTATGTACATTTACCTGGAATTCCTTCAGCACCTCCTGGATGATCTGCACCAGGATGGTATTGGTATAAAATGCATCGGAGCCACCTCTTAATATGCATACATTTCCTGAACGGATACAGAGTGCAGCAACATCAATGGTTACATTCGGCCTGGATTCATAGATTACACCCACTACGCCCAATGGCACTGTACGTTTTTGCACATGCAGGCCATTCTCCAGCGTACGTTCCAAAACCACTTTATTTGCAGGATCGGGTAAGGCAGCTATTTCGTTCACACTGTCTGCGAGTTGCTGTATACGCGCTTCATTCAGCAATAAGCGATCCTTCTTCGGGTCTTCGTCCGCCATCTTATCCAGATCCTTCCTGTTTTCCGCTACGATCGCTGTTGTGTGCGCGGTGATTTGCACGGCCAGCCTGCGCAGCAGTTGTTGCCGCTGCTCATCGGCCAGTGACTTGATAGCGCTGGTAGCCTGTTGGGCATCTACCAGCATCTGATGTATACTTTGCATGTTAATTTCTTTTGCAACTGCCTACAGCAACACGATGTCGTCTGCATGGGCAATTTCAAGGTCATGTTGTTTGTTATCTTCCGATAAAAGATCAGAAGAAACTTTGGCGCGTGCCACGGCAATTACATTGTGCTCTTCATCTACGATTTCAAACACTTCTCCACCTTCGAAGGCATCCAGCACGGTTAATACGCCTACTGCCAGCAGGCTACGTCTTTTCTGCAGTGCAGTCAGCGCACCGGCATCTACCAGTACCCTGCCTGTTACCAGGCTTCCGCTGGCCAGCCATTTTTTTCTTGCAGGCATACTACATTCCTGGGGTAGGCATACGGTACCGGTAGTACCTGCTATCGCATTGAGAATGCCATCTGTCGTGTGGATACCGAAGATCACCACACCTATTCCCATTCTGGTAGCCAGGCGGGCAAAGGTGAGTTTTGACACCATGCCTCCAAGGCCTACTGATGATTTTTTTGTATCTGCCAGTGATAATATTGACTCGTTGATTTCCGGGATTTCCGGGACTACCTTTCCTGATTTATCCAGCAAACCACCTACGGAGGTACTGAATAACAGCAAAGAAGCACCAAAGCCTACGGCGATTAAGGTAGCCAGTTCATCGTTGTCGGAAAACTTCAATTCCAGGTCGCTCACTACGTCGTTTTCATTTGCCACCGGGATGACATTGCTGGCCCACAGCTCTTCGTACGTTTTTTTCAGTTGCAGGAACTGTTGCCTGTTACTGAAGTGACGGCGTTCACAAAGACTTTGGGCAATGGCGATGTTGTAAGGTGCAAAATAACGGGCATACTTACTGAGCAGTAAAGGGTTGCCGATAGCAGCTGCCGCCTTGCGCTCACTGATAGTGCCATTGTAATTCTGCAGGTATTTTTTACCTGCCGCTACTGCTCCTGAAGAAACTAACACGATATTGTACTGTTCCTGTAATTCTGCCACCTGACGGGCTATTGAAGCTATGATCGTCTCATCCAGCTCTCCATCTTTATGTGTGATGGAAGCCGATCCAAATTTGATTACGAGTATCGGTTTAGTCACTGTCCCAAAAATTTGTTGCCAAAATTATTCAAAATGCTGAGTTTATTTTAAAAAAGTATTTTTGAAGTGAAGGGCCTGTTGCTATCTTTTGACAAAGGCTCAAATTGAAACGAATGAAAAACAACAACATGCGTAAGACAGCCCTCATTGCGCTTATCAGCCTGATCAGCTTTCAATTGCACGCACAATCTGACACCAGCTGGCATTGGTATACACCTCGCGCGGTGGAAGGCCAGGGATTTCCTGTGGCCGCCAGGTATGACCGGCTCCCTGCCAGGGCAGAAAAAACCGTTCCGCCCAAAGTCTGGAACCTGTCCAGGGAAAGCGCTGGCTTGTCTTTGCGGTTTCGTACTTCAGCCCCGGAGATGGTGGTGCGGTATGTGGTGACCGGGAAACTGGACATGCCTCATATGCCGGCTACAGGTGCCAGTGGCGTGGACCTGTATAGTATAGATCCCAACGGGGAATGGAAATGGAGTGCCGGAAAATACAGTTTCGGAGATACGATCACCTACCGCTTTTCAGCACTGGGTAAGGATGTAGGAGAATACCGGTTGTATTTGCCGCTGTACAATACACTCAAATGGCTGGAGATTGGTACTGTGGGCGCTGATAGTATACACTTTCTGCCATTAAGAAGGGAGCTACCTATCGTGATATACGGCACTTCTATTGCACAGGGTGCCTGTGCTTCCCGTCCGGGACTGGCCTGGGCCAATCTGCTGGATAGGATGATGGACCGGCCGGTGATCAACCTGGGCTTTGCCGGGAATGGCAAACTGGACCCGCCCGTCACCGCATTGCTGACAGAGATAACTGCGAAAATATATGTGCTGGACTGCCTGCCTAATATTTCCGGATTGCCTGCTGATGAGATCACAGACAGGGTAATGACCGCTGTGAAACAAATCAGGAAAGTGAGACCAGCGACACCTGTATTGCTGGTAGAACATGGTCGTATAACCGGCAATGCAGCCCTGGTGCGTGCTTATGAACAACTACTGCTGAACGGGGAAAAACAATTATACCTGCTGCCGGCCAGCCAACTAGGGTTAGGTATCGAAAGTACGGTAGATGGTACACATCCCAATGATATTGGCATGCAGCAGTATGCAAACGGCTATGCACAAGTCCTGCGGCAGATTCTTCATGAGCCGGCAGGCACTATAAATACTACAATGCCCTGCCGTCAATACCGTGAACTGATCCGGTACGACTGGGATCTTCGTCATAATACCGAATTGGCCATGAACCAACAATCGCCCCCCAAAGTGGTGATCATCGGCAACTCTATTACGCACTTCTGGGGTGGGGAACCGGCGGGGCCAATCGCCAGGGGTACAGACTCCTGGCCTGCGGGTGCCAGGAATATGGGCTTTGGCTGGGACAGGATCGAAAATGTACTGTGGCGGGTGTACCATGATGAACTCGATGGATTCGAGGCAAAGAAAATAGTGATCATGATTGGCACCAATAACCTGCAAATGAGTGATGATGCGGCGATCATTGCCGGGTTGCAACAATTGGTAATTGCCATCCGGGAGCGACAGCCCAAAGCCACGCTCCTGCTGGCAGGCATACTGCCCCGTGTGGATATGGCAGAAAGAGTGATGCGGATCAACCAGGCTATTCTTCAGCTGGCAGGCAGGCAACAGGTGCAGTATATTAATCCCGGGCAGGTGTTACTGAAAGCTGACCAGACACCGGACAGCTCGCTCTTTACAGATGGGCTGCACCCCAATGGCACCGGTTATGGTAAACTGGCTGCTTACCTGCAACCGTGGTTGAAATAGCGGGTGATGCAAAGTTTGAAATAGCATATCTCACTTTATTTGACGTTGTATTATGTGACTTTATTGGGCATGGTGCCTGTTGGCGTTGTTTGACATGGTGTGCGTTAGCGTTGTTTGAATGGTGAACATCTCCTTGTTTGACATGATGCGTGCCGGCTTTTTTGAATGGTGCGCCTAGTCTTTTTTGAATGATACGCGTCGCCTTATTTGGAATGGCACACCTGACCTTGTTGACATGGTGCGGCTCCCTTTGTTTGAGCGATACACTTCAGCTTATTTGAATGGTGCACCTGGCCTTGTTGACATGGTGCGCCTCCCCTTGTTTGAGTGATACACTTCAGCTTATTTGAATGGTACACCTGGCCTTGTTGACATGGTGCGCCTCCCCTTGTTTGAGTGATACACTTCAGCTTATTTGAATGGTGCACCTGGCCTTGTTGACATGGTGCGCCTCCCCTTGTTTGAGTGATACACTTTAGCTTATTTGAATGGTGCACCTGGCCTTGTTGACATGGTGCGCCTCGCCTGGTTTGAATGGTACGCCTCGCCTTATTTGGAATGGTGCCCCTGGCAGCATTGGGAATGGTAGACGCAATCGCACTTCGAATGGTACACCCGGACAAATTCAAAGCAGATTTACCATTCAGCCCATAGATTTACATTTCATTTAAACTCTTTGACCCAACTGTGACACGTGTTTTGAACCGTGCCTGTACTTTACAACGCTTAAAAAAAATCATATTAACCAATGGGTGCACGTTTTGCTTTTCACCTTACAATGTTGACCGCTGTTACGCTCTTTGCTAAGGAATCTTCACAGGCACAGGAAAAAGACCTGACCCGTTATGTGAAACCTATTATCGGTACTGCCAAAATGGGCCATGTGTATCCGGGGGCGACTGTGCCTTTCGGCATGGTACAACTGAGTCCCGACACGGATACCATTCCTTACGAAATGAATGGAAAATACAATCCGGATGTGTATAAGTACTGCGCGGGTTACCAGTATTCAGATAAGACCATCTGCGGATTCAGTCATACCCACTTCAGTGGTACGGGTCACTCAGACCTGGGTGATTTTCTCATCATGCCGACAACGGGGCAGCTACACCTGAACCCGGGTACTGCTGACCATCCTGAAACGGGCTATCGCAGTACATTCTCGCATGACAATGAAACGGCTGCCGCTGATTACTATAAAGTGAAGCTGGATAAATACAATATCACTGCGGAACTGACGGCTACCAACAGGGTTGGTTTTCACCAATACACTTTTGATGCAGCGACTGACCAGGCGCATATCATTCTCGATCTGACGGCGGGTATTTATAACTATGCCAACAAGAATGTATGGACATTTGTAAGAGTTGAAAACGACACGCTCATCACAGGTTATCGCCAGACGAATGGCTGGGCAAGAACAAGGATCGAGTACTTCGCAATGTCTTTCTCCAAGCCATTTTATCAATATGGACATCAGAACCAGGCCAACGATGTATACAGGGGTTTCTGGCGGAAGTTCGATACAAACCATAACTTCCCGGAAATGGCGGGCAGGCAGATCCGTGCATATTTTGACTTCAAGGTTGCAGCGGGGGAAAAAGTAAAGATCAAATTTGCGTTGTCCCCGGTAAGCACAGAAGGGGCGTTGAAAAACCTGCGGGCAGAAGCGCCGGGATGGGATTTCGAAAAAGTAAAAGCGGATGGACAGGCACTGTGGAACAAGGAGCTGCATAAGATTGATGCACAACTGCTGAACGATGATGAAATGGTCAATTTTTATACGGCAATGTATCATGCGTTCATTAGTCCGACGACCTATATGGATGTAGATGGCAGCTACAGGGGCCTGGATCAGAATATTCACCAGGCGAAAGACTTTACCAATTATACGACATTCTCCCTGTGGGATACTTACCGTGCATTGCATCCGCTGTTCAATGTGATCCAGCCAAAGCGCAATGCAGATATGGCACAGAGCATGCTGGCGCATTATGATCAGAGTGCACAGCACATGCTGCCGGTATGGTCACATTATGCCAATGAGAATTGGTGTATGATCGGTTATCACAGTGTATCAGTGATTGCAGATGCGGTGATAAAAGGCAATGCACCTTTTGATGCAAATAAGGCCCTGGATGCCTGTGTAACCACGGCACGTCACCGCACTTATGACGGCCTGGGTTATTATATGGACAATGGTTATGTACCTGAAGACAAGAGTGGTGCGTCTGTATCCAAGACACTGGAATATGCGTATGATGACTGGTGCATCGCACAGATGGCGAAGCAGTTGAACAGGCAGGATATCTACGCAGAATTTATGAAGCGTTCAGAAAATTATAAAAATGTATACGATCCTTCATCAGGATATATGCGTCCACGTTTGAGCGATGGTAGTTTCAGGAAAGAGTTCGATCCGTTAAAGACCGATAACCAGGGATTCATAGAAGGAAATGCCTGGAACTACAGTTTGTATGTACCACAGGATCCTGCAGCGATGATAGCGCTGCGTGGGGATAAGAAGGCCTTTTCCCGACACCTGGATTCCCTGTTTACGATGCACCTGCCTGATGAGTTTTTTGCAGAGACGGAGGATATCACCCGGGATGGCATTATTGGCAACTATGTACATGGTAACGAGCCGTCTCATCATGCGGCGTATTTATACAACTGGACGGGTGAGCCCTGGAAGACACAGGAGCGGGTAAGGATGATCCTGAAAAAGATGTATAAGCCGGCGGCAGATGGCCTTGGGGGTAATGATGACTGTGGGCAGATGAGTGCGTGGTACATTTTTACGTCGTTAGGATTCTATCCGGTTTGTCCTGGTTCTACGACCTATATTCTGGGTAGTCCGGCGGTAAAAAATGCCGTATTGCAGTTGGAAAACGGGCATACATTTACAGTAGAGGCACCTGATCAGAGTGAGACGAATGTGTATGTGCAGAAGGTGATGCTGAATGGCAAGCCGGTGTTGAGTAATTCCATTACGCATGAGGATATTATGAAGGGTGGTAAGCTCGTGTTTTATATGGGGGCAAAGCCGAAGAAATAAGCTGTTATAACATATAAGATCGAAAAGGTCACTTCAGGGTAAAAACGGCCCGGGAGTGGCCTTTTTTGATTTCGGGTCGGGTATAGGTGAGCGTCGGGTGAAGTACGGGACGATCAGGGTACTAATCCGGCATTATAAGGGCACTAAAAGGGCACTTGTATATCCGTGGGATATTGAGGTGATATTCAGGTGTACTATTGGTGGACTTTTAGTGAGCTGTTGATGAGGGCTTATGGACGAATTAATTATGACTTATGGGTGGATGATTGATGGATGATGGACGCATTGGAGGTTTTTTGGGGGCTTTTTGTAACTGGCGGGGGATGGTTGGATGATGAATGGGTAGTGGAGATGGCGAGGAGGCCAGTCGAAGATCAGTCGAACTAGCGTCGAACTAGCGTCGAAGAAGCGTCGAAGAAGCATCGAAGAAGCATCGAAGAAGCATCGAAGAAGCGTCGAAGAAGCGTCGAAGAAGCGTCGAAGAAGCGTCGAAGAAGCGTCGAAGAAGCGTCGAAGAAGCGTCGAAGAACGGTCGAAGAACGGTCGAAGAACGGTCGAAGAATGGTCGAAGGACAGGCGAAGGACGGTCGAAGGATAGGCGAAGGATAGGCGAAGAATGGTCGGACAACAATCGTAGAATGACCGAACAACGGTCGAACCAGCCTCAAAGAACAGGCTAACAGCAGGCGAAGAACAGGCGAAGAATGGTCGGACAACAATCGTAGAATGACCGAACAACGGTCAAACCAGCCTCAAAGAACAGGCTAACAGCAGGCGAAGAACAGGCGAAGAATGGTCGGACAACAATCGTAGAATGACCGAACAACGGTCAAACCAGCCTCGAAGAACAGGAGAACAACAGTCGAAGAATAGTTGAACAGCAGGCGAATAAGTGTTGAATGTCTTTGGGGCAACACATAAAAGAAGAATCGAACAATCACAGGGGGGATGGGTCTGACTTATAGGGGTTACTCATGACAAAATGATTTCGTAAATTTATGATGACTAACCCTGCACATATGAAATCCTCATCGCAACCAACCCATTTCAGGTTTCACAACCTGGGCATTGGCGACATACAGCTGGGCCGAAAACCTGGCCACATTCCAGGAATGCTCCCTTTTAACCTATACACTGGCAAACATCATTTCAGCGTGAGTCCGCACGCCAATCTTTACCATGTATTCAACCGGCCGATCAGATGTACTATTGAGCACAGGGATAATGGGATTGCATTGAGTCATCTCTTTGCAGGTGTGAACGAGAACGGCTTTATTAACAGGCTTTTCATTTACCCGGATCAACCTGGTTTTCAACTGGCTATGCGGCTGAGCCACTTATATGGCGAGCCTGCTGCACAAAATAACTGGGTAACTGAAAGTGATACAGAAATTACATTGCGCACGTCGGGTGCATTGTTGCAAACAGTGATCGCTTTCCGGTTCCTGTATGACGTGGCTGCTTTGAAGGAGTATGAGGTGAAAGTGGTGTAGGTACAAAAGAAAAGGCCTGCTAAAAAGCAGGCCAGTTATGGTACTTTGGGGGGGACAATACAATTTAGGGTTTTCAAAGGGTACAATATTTTAAATCAGCATTCAGGCTAATTGCCTGATCAATATTATTAAAAATAAAGTTGACGTAGCGCGCCTGATGGATGAATATGTTAGCTACATTCATAGTGTTTGAATTACTTGTTATAACATGCGAATAAATACGCAATTCGCAAAATGCTTGTCAGTCATGCTGGTAGAAGATTTTTGGAGATTATACCACTGATAAACAGTCGCAGTTTTACGATTTCGCAGGGATAAAAAACCGGCAATGAATCAACTTGAAACGTACCAATACGCATTCATAAACTGCGTAAATCACGGTCTTTTGTTAACCGTGAAATCACGGTATTCAAAATCATCGAATTAAAGTAGAATCGTCATAGCCCTGTATCATTTGAAGGAATAACCCAAAATCAGGTAGTCAGCAGAAAAAAAATACCCGCACCGATAATTACCGGTATACATACACCGTTATTAACGCAATTAATACTGCATCTTTACAGGAAATTTGAGTAGAAAAGGGCGGTTTTTGCATTATACAAAATCATATATGAATTGATTAGACAGTAATTACGAATTTATACACATTGTAATGTTATGATTATTAATAACTTACAGTGATAACTGTATTTGTTTTAAATTAGTTTTATGTTGTCAATGAGATTTCAAAACCTAAAATAGTATCTTATGTCAGCCGCTACAATTATGAAAGCCGGTCAGTTTGTAAACGATAAGCATGTTACCATGCTCAAAAATAATTACAGGGAAAACAGGTGGAAAGCAAACTCTGAGCGTCTTGGTAAAATGGACTCCCTGAGTGTTTGGTATAGTCTGGACGAACTCAAACATTATATCGAAACAGCTGAAGCTGCTGGTGCGGACGGTATCAGAGTATATTGGGGTGTTTATCCTTCTTCATTCCCTGAAAACATTCTGCTGGAAGACAGGCAAACTATCGTTTTTGTTGCAACTCAGCAAAAAGTTAGTGAGACCGGTAAAACTGAAAATAAAGATCTGTATGTTTCCACACCTAATGGTGCTGAGATCGTAGCATTCAATTTCGGCTACATTTGCCCGCCAGCCTGCGTTGGTCAGGCGGGTCAGGCATTTGAAAGTGTAAAAATCGAGGCTAAACAGACCAGCTGAGGATAATATATACCCCATTTATATATTAGATATACTTTGTACTGCCGGATGAGTTCATCCGGCAGTTTTTTTCCTGAAAATAAATTTTACGCTGCTTTTACTAACTTCAACAACAATAACAGTTAAAAAAGCTATCGTATTTATTTCTTATGTCCTGTGCATTACTGAACGTTTTAACGTTATCACATTTTTCGCTTTACCAGAAGCCGCTTAGTGTCATGCCGATCCTGCTGTGCTTCATTGTTGCATTGTTAGCTAAATTGCAAAAACAGCCTCCCGGTTACTTAAATTCGTTCATTGGATATATTACAATCACATTTTCGGTTGAGATCATTACCTACTGGTATAGCCTCCACAACATGAACAATGTGAAAATCTATAACTTTTACGCTATTCTGAATTTCACCTATTTACTTTTCCTGCTCCGTTCTTTTTTGTCGACGCCGAGAGTGATCCGGGCATTGAGTTATGCCATCGTTATATTTCCTGTCATTGGTCTGCTGAATATGATTTTTATACAGGGTAATGGTATTTTTAATACCTACACTTACATGCTGGGTTGCCTGACTGTAGTGATTTCCTGTATCTTTTACTTTTATGAGCGGATCAAATTTCCAGGCCCGCATAGCCTGCTGCAGGACCCGACTTTCTGGACGGCGACGGGGCTGCTTTTTTTCTACACCTGCAGCCTGCCGCTCAATGGATTGATGAATTTTATCTCAAATATGCCATGGATGGTGTTCACAACACTACATGTAACAAATATTATGATAAATATTATTCTATATTTATTCTTTAGTATTTCGTTCATATGCAATCTGATTTTCAGGAAATCTTCCCTGTAGTATTTACTTCTATCTTCCTGCTGGTATTGCTGGTAGGCTTCATTATCATTATGCTGATTCTGAATCAGAAAGGTCGCCTCGCCCAGGCACAGGAGCTACGGCTGCTCAAGGAACGCTACGAGCAGGAGTTACTAAGGTCTCAACTGGAGATCCAGGAAAACGTGTTCGGACACCTTTCCCAGGAGATCCACGACAACATCGGTCAATCCCTGACCTTTGTTGCCCTTTCCCTGCTCACGGTACCCGTAGAAAATAACAGTGAAGCACATGAATACATAGAAGAGAGCCGGAAGGCCCTGCAGAAAGCCATTACAGAGCTGCGCGACCTGTCACGCAGCCTCCATACTGACAGAATTACGGAAGTGGGTTTAGGGCAAAGTATCAATTTCGAACTCGAAAGACTGAGACGAACCAATTTGTACGAAACTTCCTTTAATTTTGCAGACATCCGGAACCTGCTTGATCACCAGACAGAAATCATTGTCTTCCGCATCGTACAGGAAATGCTGAACAATATTGTAAAGCATGCCAAGGCGACCAAAGTGGAAGTCAGGCTTTCCCATAACACCGACTTTATTGACCTGGAAATAACCGATAATGGAATTGGTTTTGACCAGGAAGCCCTGTTTGCAGACTCAAACCAGCACAAGGGCCTTGGCCTTAGAAATATCCGGAAAAGAGCCAGTCTTATTGGAGGAACCTTTCAGATCAACAGCGGTAAAAATAGCGGAACTGCTATCCGAATCACTATACCCGTAAACAAACAATCATTCCATGAGCATAACCAGGAAAGCGAAATATAGTGTTGCCATTGCTGATGACCATGTACTTGTCAGAAAAGCCCTTGGGCGATTAATTAACACTTTTACAGACTACTTCATTCTCTTTGAAGCCAATAATGGAGAAGAAGTGATCAAGATCATCAATAACAGGGAAATGCAGCTCCCTGATATCCTCATTCTCGACGTGAATATGCCGGGTATGAATGGATATGAGACTGCCACCTGGATCAATAACCATTTCCCCCAGATCAAGGTATTGGCCCTGTCCATGCTGAACGATGAATCAGTGATCATTAAGATGCTGAAATCAGGCGCGAAAGGATACATCATGAAGAATGTAGAACCTGATGACCTGAAAGAAGCCTTCGATTCTATTATCAAAAAAGACTTCTACCTGCCAGATTATATCTCCGGCAAGGTGATCTCCGGTCTGCAGAAAGATGTATTGTCGCTAAGTGAAAAAATCGAACTTACACCCAAGGAAAAAACCTTCCTGCAATACCTCTGTACGGAATTATCCTACAAAGAAATTGCACAAAAAATGTTCGTGAGCCCACGCACTATCGATGACTATAAAAGCAGTCTTTGTGATAAACTGAAAGTGAAAACCCGTGTAGGGTTAGTCATCTTCGGCATCAGGTATGGCCTGATCGATATCAATACAGACTAAGTATCAAATAACCATTATAAGGCATGGTCTTTCAGGACCGGTTTCCCTTTCCAGGCTTTTTGCGCTGTCCATTCCTCCGGGGCACTGGTCCAGAATATGTGTCCGGGTGGTAAACCTAATGCGAGAAATCCCACTGTACAGAGGTAAGAACTGCCGGTAGACGTATAGACATCTGCTATTTCAGGCTGATGGCCGCAAAAGCCCAGCTGCATCCAACCCTTTTGATCAAAAGTGCCAGGTGCTTCGAATATGCGTTGCTTAACGGCTGTCAATGCACATCTTACCTGTGCCGGTGTGAGCTCTGCTGGTAACTGATCATGTAACGCCAGTTGTACAAGCGGCTGGAAACCTGCATTCCTGTATGCCATAGACCTGCCTACAACGGGGAATGTGCCTTCCGGGGAGATCAGTCTTTCCTGGATCACGCCGTAGCGCTGCATGCGAACCAGTGCCTGATCGTATGCTGCTTTCCCTGCTTTGCCGTTGGCTACCAGTACTTTCAGGATATCGACCAGCATGGGCTGGATCACGAATCCGTTGTAATAGTCAAAGTGAAAGTCAGGACCGTCACCATACACACCATCTCCTTTGTACCATTCCTGGTGTTTCTTTACAGCGTAGTCAACGCGCATGGCATCCCAGTCTTCTCCGAACCGGAGTAGCGCTGTTTCTATCATGGCAGCAAAGAGTAACCAGTTGTTATAACCGGGTGTGATGCTGCGCAGACTTTTGAAGGCTGCGACCACTTGCTGTTTGACTTTGTCCGGCAATGGCTCCCAGAGTTGTGTAGGGGCACGTAAAAAACCATGGGCCAGGAAAGCCCCATCGACCAGTGGCTGCGCATCGTACAGTCCTGTGAAGTTCATGTAGTCAGGACCGGCAGGATCTACTGCCTGTGCGGTTGCCTCCCGTGCTAATTTGATCATACGGCCCCGTATTTGGCCTTCGGGTGTCTCGTCTGCACCCAGTTCCAGCCAGGGTGCAATACCTGCTATAGTACGGCCAAATGCCTCTAAATAGGTCACTTTTTCAACTGGCTTGCCATAGGCCGGGGCAACTTCCAAAGGCATTTCCTTTTTCAGCTGTCCTTTACTGAGGTGCAATAATACTGGTTCAGCAATGCGAACCATCAGGGATACCCAGTACGCTCTGTCGGTATGGGCCTGTGTCTGGGTTGTCATGGAAGTGGGTAACATATCTCCTGGTTTTACGGCGGTCGCCAATCCTGCTAAGGGTACTGCCTGTATGAAACGCCGCCTGTTCATTTACTATATTTTTTATAACGGAGTAGTGCTTCTACAAAGTAATAATCGGCATAGGTCAGTGGCACATCTACTTCTGAATTCGCTGGCAGATGTCCTACGCTGTGTTTAAGGAGGAAGTTATTGTTTGTGCCTTCTTTTGCCAGGTATTCGTCGCTGCAAAGCGTTTGCAGGATTTGTTCTGCTGTATGAAAATAAGTCTGGCTCTTCGTATACTGGCTTAACTCCAGCAATGCTGATGCGATCACTGCACCTGCGGAGGCATCTCTTTTTGCATGCGGAATATCCGGCGCATCAAAATCCCAATAAGGTATTTTGTCTGCCGGCAGACGAGGGATGATGTAATTGGCAATATGTTTGGCCTGCTCCAGATAAGCACCGTCTTTTGTTTCCCTGAACATCATGGTATAACCATATAAGCCCCATGCCTGGCCACGTGCCCAGGCGGAGCTGTCAGCAAATCCCTGTGCGGTATTTTTAGCTACCACAGCGCCGGTTTCGGGATCATAACCAATGACATGGTAGGAACTGAAATCAGGTCTGAAATGGTGCTTCATGGTGGTGTTGGCGTGGGTACGGGCGATGTGTGCAAAAACTGTATCACCGGTTACCCGGGTGGCCCAGGTAAGTAATTCCAGGTTCATCATGTTATCGATGATCACGGGAAATTTCCATTTGCCATGGTCCCATGATTTGATACAGCCAACGGTAGGATTGAAACGGGTGGTGAGTGTGCGGGCACTGGTGATCAACACCTGTTTATCTTTTGGATTTTTTGTAAGGCGGTAGGCGTTGCCAAAACTGCAATACATCATGAATCCAAGGTCGTGGGTTGTTTTGTTATATTGTTCTTTTTCCACCTCGTCGGTACGCTTACGGGCTTCTTTGAGGATGGCCTTATCTTTTGAATATTCGTAGAGGTACCAGAGTGTACCGGGATAGAATCCGGCGGTCCACCAGTCAGTGCCGGCGGTCACCAGTTGACCGGTTTTATTGTCGGTAGTGCGGGGGAGTAAGCTATCCGGCACATGGGTCATCATTTGCCTATATTGTTTAATAGCAAGGTTCAGCGCTTTATCGGCCGGAACCTGGGCGTTTACGGGAACTGCGATACCTGTGAGCAGCATGCTGCCCAGGAGGAAGAGTAGTTTTTTCATACGTGACTAACTTTCTTTTATACTATTGACTCTTTTTGCGTTTGTTAACCTTTACTTCAGAAGAAGCACGTTTGATCAATTGAATGGGTACCATTTCAGCGGCATGTCGCTGCGGTGTTTGTCTGGGTTGTTGCATCAGGTCCAGCAGTGCTTCGGCGACCCGTTCGCCCATCATAGCAGGGAACTGGTCTACAGACGTGATGCCCGGGTGGATGATCTCTGCTCTGGGGTCGTTGGAGTAGCCAACGATCTTCAGGTCTTCCGGCACCCTGACATTGATCTTCCTGCAATATTCCAGTATGGCGATTGCAGTGGTGTCATTGGCGGCAAAGATGCCATCCGGGTAAGGTTGCTGTGCAAAGATCTTTTCGCATGCCTGCCAGGCATTGTCACGGGTTAACTCCTGGTAAAAAACCCTTGATTTTTTAAAAGGAATTTTGTGTTGCTGCAAGGCATGTTTGAATCCGGCTACCCTTTCTACATACAGGCTGCAGGTGAGCGGACCGGAGATATGCACAATATCTTTACAACCCTGTTCGATCAGGTGTTGGGTCACGGTGAGGCCACCCAGGTAATCATCGCCTTTCACGATGGTTACATCATAGTTTTTCGGCACCCTGTCGAAGAATACCAATGGTATATTGTTATCCTTAAAGATATCGAAGTGGGAGAAGTCGGTGGTATATAGTGTAGTGGATACTGCGAGTGCATCGATCCTGGCTGAATACAGGGTATTGGTCAGGGCGACTTCCTGTTCATAAGAATCGTTAGACTGACAGATGATCACATTATACCCATGCTCCTGTAGTTTGTTTTGTACGACGGTACCGATAGTGGCAGGGAAGAACATAGAGATCCTTGGCACGAGTAGCCCGATGGTTTTACTTCTGTTGTTGCGCAGTCCCGCAGCCATCGCATTTGGACGATAGCCCAGTTTGCGGGCCATCTTCTTCACTTTCTCTTTGGTGCGTGCGCTGATATTGGGGTGGTCATTCAGTGCTCTTGAAACAGTAGACACGGACAATCCCAGTTCTTCCGCAATATCAACGATCGTTTTTTCAGTTCTTTTACTCATATATCAGTATATAGCCATCGTACTATCGCCCCATCCAACCGCCGTCGACTGTGAGTATGGTACCATGTACATAGTCCGAAGCCGCGGAGGCCAGGAATACGGCAGGTCCCTGGAAGTCTTCAGGCGTGCCCCAACGGCCAGCGGGGATGCGTGATAAGATCGCGGAGCTCCGTTCTTCATCAGCACGGAGGGCAGCGGTATTGTCAGTAGCGATATACCCGGGGGCTATGGCATTGACATTGATACCTTTTCCCGCCCATTCATTGGCAAATGCTTTGACCAGTGATCCTACGGCGCCTTTGCTGGCTGCATATCCCGGTACATTGATCCCTCCCTGGAAGGTGAGTAGCGATGCTGTAAAGATAATCTTTCCACGGCCGTGGGAAAGCATCAGTTTTCCGATTTCGCGGGTCAGTATAAATGGTGCATCGAGGTTGATGCCTAATACTTCGTCCCAGTATTCGTCCGGATGTTCTGCTGCCGGTTTGCGAAGGATGGTACCTGCATTGTTGACGAGGATATCTATCACCGGGAAGCGGCTGGTCACTTCTTTGATAAATGTATAGAGTGATTCCCGGTTACCCATATCGCAGGTATATCCGTAGAATTTCCGGCCTGCAGCTAGTACGGCTTTTTCCACTTCACTCCCTGCGGGTTCCAGTGAAGCAGATACGCCTATAATATCTGCACCTGCTTCTGCGAGTGCTACGGCCATACCTTTGCCAATACCACGTTTGGCACCGGTGACCAAAGCCACCTTGCCGGTAAGATCGAATGATTGCAGTATCATAATGAGTTATTTCCTGTGTTAGCGTAAATCTGGTACTGCACAAACGTCCATGTCTCCGTAATCAAGGTTTTCGCCAGCCATACCCCAGATGAATGTATAGTTGCTGGTACCGGCGCCTGAGTGAATAGACCAGGGTGGTGAGATCACAGCCTGTTCATTCTGCATCCAGATATGACGTGTTTCCTGTGGCTGGCCCCAGAAGTGGCAAACGGACTGGCCATCGGGTACTTCAAAGTAGAAGTAAACCTCCATACGCCTGTCGTGTGTATGTGCTGGCATGGTATTCCATACACTCCCTGTTTTGAGTTCTGTCATTCCCATCTGCAACTGGCAGGTAGTGACTACAGATGCTACAATCAGTTTATTGATCGTACGGTGATTGGCTGTTTCCATACTACCCAGTGTCACGATCTCGGCTTCTTTTTTAGTAACCAGGCGTGTTGGATAAGTCTGGTGAGCGGGTGTAGAGTTGATGTAAAACTTAGCAGGTTGTTCTGCATCGTTACTGCTGAACAGTACTTCCTCTTTTCCCCTGCCTATATATAATGCTTCTTTGAAACCTATTTCAAATATCTCACCATCTACCTGTACTTTGCCGGGGGCACCTACATTGATAATACCGAGTTCTCTGCGTTCCAGGAAGTACGTGGCTTTCAGCTGATCCGGCGCTTCGAGTTGTACTGTTTTACTCACAGGCATGATACCGCCTGTGATAAAGCGGTCATAATGACTATAGACCAGTACCGCATCATCTGCGATGAAGAGCTTTTCGATCAGCAATTCGTTCCTGGTTTCATCTGTTGTCCACCGCAACATGGAGGCTGGGCTGGTGGCATATCTCGTTTCGGCAGTCATATGGCTGACAATTATTTTTTTAGAAATGATAACAATTGAGTGGGATGCGTATCAGGGCATCTTTCATAACTGAATGGAAAGATAGTGCTTAATGCGCAGAAATGCAAACGTTTGCATTACTTGAAAACTGATACTTTTTTATCACTTACCACTCTTTTTTTGGCCAATCCTACTAACTCCCGGTGTTTGGGGGGCTTTACCGCGTGCAGATCACATTACAATTATTTGTACTAAAATAGACTGTCTTATCTTTGTGTTTCCTTTTCTGATAAGGATTTGGGGCACCTGTATCAGCTAAAACCTTTTAGCCAAACTATCAAGTAATTTAGCCTGTTTTAAAGGCAAAATTTCACCATAGATTAAGATTTTAGTATTAACAGGCGGTGAGGTAATTTTATACTTTAGCTTATATGAATAAGTTTCTGCAAATACATCCCGGCGACAATGTACTTGTTGCTTTACAAGACCTCCAGCAAGGTACGGAAGTCGGGTTCAATGGTTCCACTATAACCTTATTAAAAGACGTTCCCGCTAAACATAAATTCATGATCGCTGATGTAAAGGAAGGCGATCCTATTACTATGTATGGAGTACTGGTTGGCAAAGCTAATTCCGCCATTGCAAAGGGAGAACTGATCACTATTACAAATGTGGAACATGACGCCAGCGCTTTCCACGAAAAAGAAGGGACTGTAGAATGGGAGCAACCGGATGTAAGTAAATGGGCGCACCGCACTTTTATGGGGTATCCCCGTAATGATGGTCAGGTAGGTACGCGTAACTACTGGCTGGTGATCCCGATGGTGTTTTGCGAGAATCGTAACGTCGGTGTGATTAAGACTGCCTTTGAGAAAGGGTTAGGCTTTGCTCCGGCGGAAGTATATAATGAGCAGGTGCAGGATCTCGTTTCTTTATATAAGAAGGGCGACCTGCAGGCGATTAAGACGTATACAGCAGAGGCGGTAACGCTGAGTAATAAACGTCATACTGTATTTAATAATATAGATGGCATTAAGTTCCTGATGCACGAAGGTGGCTGTGGGGGTACAAGGCAGGATTCTGATGCACTTTGTGCACTGCTGGCTGGTTACATTCACCATCCGAATGTTGCAGGTGCTACTATTCTGAGCCTGGGTTGCCAGCATGCACAGGTATCTATTCTCCAGGCTGCCCTGAAGAAACTGAACCCTGACTTCAATAAGCCGGTGTTGGTCTATGAGCAGCAGAAGAGTGCTTCTGAGTTTGCGATGTTGTCAACTGCTATCAAAGAGACTTTCCTGGCATTGATTGAAGCGAATAAAGCAGAGCGTCAGCCAAGTCCGCTTTCCAAGCTGGTGATTGGCCTGGAGTGTGGTGGTTCCGATGGATTCTCAGGCATTTCTGCTAATCCTGCAGTAGGGCATACTTCTGATCTGCTGGTGGCATTGGGTGGAACCAGTATTCTGTCTGAGTTCCCTGAACTGTGTGGTGTAGAGCAGGAGTTGATCAACCGTTGTGTAGAGAAGGATGTATCTGATAAATTCATTCGTATTATGCGTGCGTATGAGAGCCAGGCAGAGTCTGTCGGGTCTGGTTTTTATATGAATCCGTCTCCGGGAAATATTAAGGATGGTTTGATCACAGATGCGATTAAATCTGCCGGTGCGGCTAAGAAGGGGGGTATTTCCCCGGTGATTGATGTACTGGATTATACAGAATATGTAAAGAAGCCGGGATTGAATTTGTTGTGTACACCGGGGAATGATGTGGAGTCTACTTCGGCGGAGGTGGGGTCTGGTGCGAACATTGTATTGTTCACAACAGGACTGGGTACACCTACCGGCAACCCGATTGCACCGGTGGTGAAGCTGGCGACTAATACAAAGCTGGCGGAGCGAATGCCGGACATTATTGATATAAATACGGGAACGATTATCAGTGGAGAGGTGAGTATTGAGCAGATGGGTGAAGAGATCCTGGAGTATGTGATCAAAGCGGCGAGCGGAGAGGTGCATACGAAAGCAGAGTTGCTGCACCAGGATGATTTCATTCCGTGGAAGAGAGGCGTGAGTCTGTAATCGTTTAAATTTTATAGTTGGTACAAAATAAAACCGCTTTTGCCTTCGGCAAAAGCGGTTTTATTTTAGCGGTGACTGTCATCTTAATCAAATGACACCCGTTCCATTCGAGGTGCGAAGATGTGCATCATGAGCCATGCTACGAGATAGATACATCCACAGATCACAAAGAGGATATTATAACCGACGGTGATGTTACCCATTAGCTTGTAGTGATCGAGCAGGTATCCTACAATGAAGGGGAAGAAGCTCCCTCCTACTGATCCGGCCATACCGCCTAACCCGACTACTGAACTGACCGCATACTTAGGGAACATATCAGAGGCAGTTGTAAAGATATTGGCAGACCATGCCTGATGGGCTGCTGCTGCCAGCGCAATGAGGCCTACCACAATCCAGATATTGGTAGCGTATTGTATAAATATAATCGGTGTTACTGCAATTGCGAAGATGAACATGGATGTCTTTCTCGCCCTGAATACAGGCCATCCCTTGTTGATGAGGAAGGAAGACAGGTAACCACCACCGATGCTACCGATGGTAGTAGCGGTATAGATCAGCATCAATTGCGGATTGGGCTTGGTAAAATCCAGGTGATAAGTATCTGCAAAGTAAGAAGGCAGCCAGAACAGGAAGAACCACCAGATAGGGTCTGTAAGCAGTTTTCCGAATACGAATGCCCACGTCTGGCGGATGCTCAGGAGTTTTCTCCATGACACACTCTTAGGATGCGGGTCTATATCTTTTACAGGAGCTTCTACTGCATCATCACTATGAATATAATCATATTCAGCTTGTGTGAGTTGCTTATGGCGTGCAGGAATTTCATACCAGATCACCCAGAAGATAAGCCATACAAAACCAATGACACCGGTCCATATAAATGCCTGTTGCCAGCCATATCGTCCATTTAACCAGGGCACTACGATTGGTGCTAATACGGCACCGATATTGGCCCCTGAATTAAAGATGCCTGTTGCCAGTGCTCGTTCTTTTTTAGGGAACCATTCTGCTACGGTCTTGATCGCTACAGGGAAGTTACCTGATTCACCCAATCCCAGGAATACACGTGCAAAGCCGAAGCCCAACGTTGTTTTGGCCAATGCATGTAAGATGGCGGCAACGCTCCATACGACGATGGAAAGAATATATCCCATTTTCGTTCCTATCTTATCGACCAGGCGACCGAAGAATAACAAACCGACGGCATAGGCAGCAGAAAAGGCAGTCATGATATGCGCAAAGTCAGTCTCACTCCAGTCAAATGACTCGGATAAAGTTGGCTTGAGCAGACCTATTACCTGACGATCTATATAGTTGATGGTAGTCGCAAAAAACAACAACGCACAAATGCGCCAGCGATACCTACCTATTGTTGTGGAATCCATGCCTTTCATTTTGGAATTTATAAAGAAGAATTTGAGGTATTCACTCATTTCGTTCTTTCTACAACTGCTGTTTGCAACAGCGGGTTCTCTAAAATTAAAAAAACAAAATGAGCCAATACCGAATTAAGATACAAAACCGGCGCGAATTGTGCAAACGTTTGCACAAAATTGACAATAATTTAGTCCATGTCTGGTTACGGGCGACTATTACAGGCTCTTTACGATGTCGACTACTTTAGACAATTGTGTTTTCAGGCCTTCCCAGTCTTTTTTGGCGATCAGGTCTTTGTTCAGCAGGTTTGACCCCATACCTACACATACCACGCCTGCATTCAGCCAGGTTTGTATACTTTCTTTGGTTGGTGCAACTCCTCCTGTGGGCATAAACTTCATGTCAGGAAAAAGTGGCTTTATAGCGGTAACGTAGTCAGGGCCTAACAGATTACCTGGAAACAGTTTTACAAACCGGGCACCTGTTTTTTCTGCGGTAGCTATTTCGGAAGGAGTCATACAGCCTGGTACCCATACGATATCTTCTGCCCGGCAGGCGTCTGCGATCGTTACATCGGTGATTGGACTGATGATGAAATCGGCGCCGGCACCTGCAAATGCTTTTGCATCTTCTGCATTCTTGATGGTACCTATACCCAGGTACAGATCGGGCATGTCGACCAGCTTCTTATCGCGCATAGCGGCAAAGTTGCGGCGGGCATGTTCTCCCCTGTTCGTGAATTCGAAAACCCTGATCCCTGCGGCGTAACAGGCGGCCATTACCTGGCAACAGGTTTCTTCATCATCATGATAAAAAACCGGGATGATCCTGCTTTTTTCGAAAGCTGAGACGATAGTAGCGGCGGCTATTGCCATATTAAATTAGTTTTAGAATATCTGCTTTGTCTGTTAAATTAAAATCTCCTTTCAGGAAGAGTTTGGACCATGCTGCGGCAGCCGCAAATGAAATCGTTTCCTGCGAGTCCATCCCACTTAATCGTGCATGGATCAATCCTGCCATGAAACTATCGCCACTTCCTACCCGGTCTACGACTTCATTGGTTTCATATTGTTTGGATACACTCAGAGAGCCGTTGTCGTACCAGGTGGCGTAGTAGAGGTTGTGTGCAGGTGCGTGTGAAAAGCGGTATGTAAATGCCACCTGTTTACAACGGGGGAATTTTTCTGTGATTTCCATCGCCACTGTATGTGCCTGTTGCAGGTATACCTCTCTGCTATTAGCTTCCAGGGCTACGGTATTCAGATTTGTATCGAGCATGGTGTGAGCGGCCCATATATTGCCCATTACCAGATCGCAATGTGCCACCAGTTCGGGCATCACAGCAAATGGTTGCTTCCCGTACTGCCATAACCTGCTACGGTAATTCAGGTCTGTAGAAATGAATAATCCTTTGCGGGTGGCCGCTTCCAGTATCTCTTTACAGATGATGGCAGTATCTTCGTTCAGGGCGGGGGTGAGGGCGCTCCAGTGGAACCATTCAGCATCACCCAGCAGGCTATCCCAATCTACCGTTCCCGGCTGTAACTGGCTAAAGGAAGAATATTTACGGTCGTATACCACGCCTGCATTTTTCAGGTCTTTTCCCTGTTCCAGGAAATAGATACCGATGCGGTCTCCGCCTCTCAGCATACGATCGGTGGTAATACCTAATGCCTGCAATTGTTGTTCTACTTCGTGCGCGATACCATTGTCAGGCATCCGGCTGATATAGGCGACAGATGTACCCCATTTAGCCAGGGCTGCTGCTACATTGGCCTCCGCACCTCCCACATAGAGTGCAGCATTGTGCTGTTCCCATTGTGGTGACAGGCGGAGCAATATTTCTCCAAAGGAAATGACTTTAACTGGTTTCATATAATAGTTCGGTTAACTAAAATCCAAAATACGCGCTGGCATTATTATAACAAATATCCTGTACCATTTTTCCCAACCATTTGATATCGCCAGGCAACTCTCCGTTCTCCACATCATCACCCAGGAGGTTACACAAAATACGGCGAAAATATTCATGTCGTGACCAGGAGAGGAAACTTCTTGAATCTGTGAGCATACCTACAAAGCGGCTCAGCAGGCCCATATTGCTCAGGGTGTTCATTTGTTTTTCCATGCCATCTTTCTGATCCAGGAACCACCAGCCGGAGCCGAACTGCATTTTTCCGGGCACAGTGCCATCCTGGAAGTTGCCGGCCATGGTGGCGAACACTTCATTGTAGGAAGGGTTCAGGTTGTATACGACGGTTTTAGCTAATTTATTCTTCTTGTCCAGCCCATCCAGGAAACCGGACATTGCGATGGCAACCTGCCAGTCACCGATGGAATCCACGCCTGCATCTGCACCAATCTGCTGCACCAGGCGACTGTTGTTATTACGGATAGCGCCTACGTGAAATTGTTGTACCCAACCTCTTTCATGGTTCCATTCACAGATGAGGTGGAGGGTACCGGCCTTGAACTGCAGGGCTTCTTCTGTGGTGATGTCGCTGCCTGCTCTCAGTTTGGCGAAGATGGTTTCAAGTGCTGCAGCCGTGAAGGGGGCGGAATAGAATGTGCTGATACCATGATCTGACAAGCGGCCGCCGGCTTCATGAAAATAATCATGCCTGCTGCGCAATGCTTCCATAAACTGTTGATAGCTGCCTGTGGGCATATTAGCGACCATTCCCAGCCTATCTGCATATTCGTTGAAGCTATGTACATTTTCTACGGCTATCGCCTTATCGGGGCGGAAAGTAGGCAATACACGGATGTCAAAACCAGACTTGCGGATGGCTGCATGGTGCCCGAGGTCATCACAGGGATCGTCTGTTGTGCAGAGTGTGGTGACCTTAAAGTGCTTCAGCAATGCCTGTGTACGCCACTGAGAAAGTTGTTCCCCGCAGTGGTTGTATACCCATTCTGCATTGGAAGCGTCCAGCAGCTGCTTTACACCGAATGGATTTTGCAATTCCATATGCGTCCAGTGGTAGAGTGGATTGCGCATGGTATAGGGTACAGTGGCTGCCCAATGTTTGAATTTGGAAAGGTCATCCGCATCCCCGGTGATGAATTGTTCTGCCACACCGTTTGCACGCATAGCCCTCCATTTGTAGTGATCCCCTTTCAGCCAGATGGCTGTCAGGTTTTCAAACTGCCGGTTATTGGCTATTTCATCAGGTGGTAAGTGATTATGATAATCGATGATAGGCATCTCTTTTGCATAATCGTGGAATAAACGTCTGGCTGTTTCCGTTTTCAACAGGAAATCAGCATCCATAAAAGCCTTCATAACTTGAATTACTTAATTAACGCTGCTTGATTCTCCAACATTTCCTGTAAATGTCCTGCCACGGTAGTGGTGAACCCGGACAAGGCTGACAGGTCAGCTTCCCATAGGCTGGTATCGGCGCTGATTGCTTTTACCAGTTGTGGAATATCGTTGTACTGTTCCCAATAACCAGCAAAGATGGCTGCACGGTCATCGGTGATCGGATAAAATTCAGTTCCTCTTGCGCCGAAGTACTGTCCATTTTCATTTTTCACGGGGCGGAGGAAGAGGATCATGGCGGCGAAACCCTGACACATGGCGGCAGGTACTTTGCCCTGTTGCTCATAGTACCGGACAAAGGTGCGTACGTTGCGGGCATTCATCTTACTGCTTTCCTGGAAGGTGATGCTGAGCAACTTATGCGCTATGGATGGATTGGCGAATCTATCCAGTACATCTTCGGCAAATGTGGGTGCCTGCGGACAGGTATCCCTGATGGTGGGCAGTATTTCATCGATCACTACCTTTCTGAAAAACGTACGCATGTAAGGGTCTTCCATACATTCATATACGGTATTCAGTCCCCGCAGGTATCCCAGTGGTACGGAAACTGTATGACTTCCGTTGAGGATGCGCAACTTCTGTTCCCTGTAAGGAGTAATATCCGGGGTAATGAGCATGCGGGCATCTGTCTTGTGGAAATTCAGGACCTGGCGGATAGGTTCATCGCCTTCGATGGCCCAGAGCAGGAAGGGTTCTGCATTGATCCAGAGTTGGTCGGAGTACCCAACAGCCGGGAGTTCCTTTGGTTTGCCGGGAACGATCCTGTCAACGAGGGAATTGCAGAAGGAGTTATCCTTTTCAATCCACGCCTGGAAGTCTGCCGGCATTTCATTGTAAGCAGCCAGTTTCAGGACGGTGTCCTTTAATAAGTTTCCATTGTTCACCACGAGTTCGGTAGGTACGATAACAAAACCGGTATGGGAGGCACCTTTAAAACATTGGTAGCGTTCCCAGAGTACGGCCAATAATTTACCGGGATAAGATGCAGGTACTACGCCTTCGATTTTCTCAGGAACGTACTGAATACCTACTTCTGTGGTATTGGAGATAATGATCTGTAATGCAGGCTGGTGGACGGTCTTTAATATTTCGGCCCACTCTGCATTCGATTGCAAAACTCGACTAATAGAAGCATTGATCAGCTGTTGATCTACCAATTCCCCCTGGGCTACGCCCTTGATGTGAGTAGTAAAGAGATTGTCCTGTGAAGTGAATTCGGTGGTTTCTCCATCCGTGGATTTTACGACGACGATCCTTCCTTCGAACTGGCCGGCTTTGTTAGCTTTGTCAACGAGGTAGTCAACCAGGCCACGCAGCAGTACACCGGTACCGAACTGGAGGATTTTCTCCGGGAAGGTAAAGTAGCGTTCGGTGACACCCAACTCAGGGTGTTGCAGCAGATATTCTTTATTTAATGTTGGTAACATGTTTAAATTTAGCTAAATCCCGGAATTTGTTTTTTATTTTTTTTACACCCAGCAGACAGCTAATTTATAAATCGTAAAAATCCGATCTATCAGTCCCCTTCTTTTTCTGTAAATTTGCACTCTTAAATACACAAAAATGAGCAGACATGGCAAAGTGCTGGTAGCAATGAGCGGCGGTATTGATAGTACTGTGACCGCGCTGATGCTGCACGAGCAGGGTTATGAAGTGGTGGGTATCACCATGAAAACCTGGGATTACGCTTCTGCCGGCTCCAGTAAGAAAGAAACCGGGTGTTGTAACCTGGACTCTTTTAATGACGCGCGGGCTGCGGCCGTACATCACGGCTTCCCCCATTTCGTCCTGGACATCCGGGAAGAATTTGGCGACTTCGTAATCAACAACTTCGTCGAGGAATATATGGCTGGCCGCACGCCTAATCCGTGCGTGCTGTGCAATACCCATATTAAATGGCGAGCCCTTATGAAACGGGCTGATGCGATGGATTGTGCTTTTATTGCCACCGGGCACTATGCACAGATTCGTGAAGAGAATAGCCGCTGGGTGTTGAGCAAGGGGTTGGATGAGTTGAAAGATCAGAGTTATGTGCTCTGGGGACTGGAACAGGATGTGCTGGCACGTACTATTTTACCGCTGGGTAAATACAGGAAAACCGAGATTCGCCAGATGGCGGAAGATTTCGGGTATCCGGAACTGGCGAAGAAGGCAGAAAGCTATGAGATCTGTTTTGTGCCGGATAACGACTACCGTGGATTCCTGAAACGCCGGGTGGATGGATTGGAAGAGCAGGTGAACGGGGGAAATTTTGTGCTCAGTAATGGTACGATTGTCGGAAAACACAAAGGGTATCCTTTTTATACTATCGGCCAGCGGAAAGGGTTGGATATTGCCCTGGGCAGGCCTATTTATGTGACGGAGATTATACCTGAGACAAATACGGTGGTGTTAGGTGACGAGGAAGAGCTGAACCGTACAGAGACTATTGTAGCCGGTATTAACTATATTAAGTACGATCATATTCCGGAAGGAATGGAATCGATCACCAAGATCCGGTATAAGGATAAGGGTGCGTTGAGTAATTTGTACAATGTAGATGGGAAAGTGAAGGTGAATTTTTACGGCAATGTGAAAGGGATAGCGCCGGGTCAGTCGGCGGTGTTTTATGAAGGAGATGATGTGATTGCCGGTGGGATTATACAGAGAAGTTTTTAAAATAATGATTAAAAAAAGAGGGGCGCATCGTATGGTGCGCCCCTCTTTTTTTTAACTTAAGCGAACTGCGAACATACTGTCGGCGCCTTTTTCATAGCCGGGGATGACGCCACCCTCCTGCTTTTTCAAGCCGGTGGTGCTTTCTAAGTGGGCGACTACATCTTCATTTTCTCCACGGAATACGGAGCAGGTGATGTAGATTAATGAACCACCTGGCTTTAATAGTTTTATTACGTTTCCAGCAATGCTTTGCTGCAGGAACTGGAATTCCTTGATTTGTTCTTTTTTGAAGAACGACAGATTTTCCGGTGTACGGCCCCAGGTTCCGGAGCCGGTACAAGGTGCATCTAAGATGATATTGTCGAAGCGGCGTTCAAGCGCAATGGGGCCTGTGAGGTCCATGACCATACTTGTATAATCCCTGATACCGGCTTCTTTGAAGCGCATATGGAGATTAGAGATAATGGATGGCCGCACATCACTGACCATCAGCTTTACTTTGGGTTCTTTGTCTAGCAGGAGGATTGATTTGCCGCCGCTGGCAGCACAGCTGTCCCACCATGCTTCGCCGGGTTTCGGCTGAAAGAGGTCACCTACCTGCTGGGAGGAGGCATCCTGAATTTCGTACCAGCTTTTATCTGTTACGATGGTGTCAATCTTCGTACTGTTAGGTAGTGCGAGTGTATGGGGTCCCCATTCTTCAAAATCGGTTTCTGCGCGTTTCAGCAGCTTTTTAATGGCCTCCTGTTTATCTTTCCGGGTACGAATAAATAAAAAGGGTTGCTTCAGAAATGACTGTGCAAAAGCTGCAGGATCTATCCCGGGCGATAAGGCTTCGCTGTAGGGGAAGATATCGTTGTATGAAATGTGAGCGGGGGCTTCAATGGTGAAGTTGTCTGCTTCTTCTGTTTTACATAAATAGCTGCCTAGCAGGATGCGTTCCTGTACAGATTTTTCCTCTTTATACAGCCATCCCAGCCGGTAATAGGAATAGACCAGCTGTGAAATATGCCTTCTATCCCGGCTCCCCATATAGGGATGTTGCTTAAAATAACCTTTCAGGAAATGATGCAGGGGCAGGCTTCCATCATATTCACCTATAATTTTTTCAGCAGCAGCTAAATAATTTTCCCAACGGGTCATAATCACATCATGTAAAAGCAAAACGCTCAATGCCTTTTTTCAGCAGCATTGAGCGTTTAGCAAAGGCTTATAAAAAACTAGTTTAGAGTTTCAGTAATGCTTTCAGTGGATCTTTACCGAACAGCAGTTGTTCAGGATTTTCCAGCATTTCTTTTACACGTACCAGGAAGCTTACAGACTCACGGCCATCGATGATACGGTGGTCGTAGCTCAGCGCAATATACATCATCGGACGGATCACTACCTGACCGTTTACTGCCATTGGGCGGTCCTGGATTTTGTGCATACCGAGAATTGCAGACTGAGGGATGTTGATGATAGGTGTACTCATGAGGGAGCCAAACACGCCACCGTTGGTGATGGTGAAGGTACCACCGGTCATTTCATCCATTGTCAGTTTGCTATCGCGGGCTTTGGTTGCCAGTTCTACCACTTTCTTCTCGATCTGCGCCATATCCAGGCTTTCTGCATTGCGGATCACTGGTACAACCAGTCCTTTTGGTGCAGATACTGCGATAGATACATCACAATATTCGTGGTATACTAACTCTTCCCCATCGATGTAAGCATTTACAGCCGGGAATTCTTTCAGTGCAAAGCAACATGCTTTGGTGAAGAAGCTCATAAAGCCGAGGTTCACCTCATGTTGTTTCTTGAATACTTCTTTGTATTTAGCGCGCAGCTCCATGATGTTAGTCATGTCCACTTCGTTGAAGGTGGTGAGCATAGCGGTTGTATTCTTCGCTTCTACCAGACGGCGGGAAACTGTCTTACGCAGGTTGCTCATTTTCTCACGACGTTCGCCGCGGGTGAAGAGTTCCTGATCCAGTGCTACGCCTGGGTTTTGCAATGCAGCCAGTACATCGCCTTTCTTGATCTTGCCATGAGCGCCGGTACCTTTGATGGTAGACGGGTCGACATGTGAATCAGCGATAACAGCGGCAGCCACAGGGGTTGCTTTTACATCGTTTGGAATAGCGGTGACAGGCGCATTCTGTGCCTGTGGTGCAGCCTGGGTTTCAGCTTTAGGCGCGGCGGGTGCAGCAGCGGGTTGTGCTTTACCGGCGGGGCGGCCTACGCTTGTATCAATTTTAGCGATCGGATCGCCTATTTTCAGTACATCGCCTTCTTTGCCCAGGGTGATCAGTGCACCTGCTTCTTCTGCATTCAGTTCGAAAGTAGCTTTCTCTGATTCCAGTTCGCAGATCACTTCATCACGTTCTACGTATTCACCTTCTTTCTTTATCCATTTGATCAAAGTCACCTCACTGATAGATTCTCCCACAGTTGGCACCTTCATCTCAATCGTTCCTTTATTGACAGCCGGAGCAGCAGGTGCAGCTTCCGCTACAGGTGCCGCAGGGGCTTCAGGAGCTGGCGCTGCCGCAGCAGCTGGTGCAGTAGCCGCAGGGGCAGCTGCATCTGTATCAATTGTACAGGCCACATCTCCAATTTTCAATGTAGCACCTTCAGGAGCAGCTATCTTCAGGATACCTGCCTTCTCTGCGTTTAATTCAAAGGTGGCTTTTTCTGATTCCATTTCACAGATCACCTCATCCTGTTGCACATAATCACCGTCTTTCTTCAACCACTTTGCAATTGTTACCTCGCTAATAGATTCTCCTACCGTAGGAACTTTGATTTCGATAGCCATATTTCTAATTTCTGTGTGCGATTTGTATTAAGTGAATTGCTTCACTTGTTCTAAACTTCCCTATATGTTAAATGCTGTTTCAATTATCTCGAGCTGTTCGCGGGCATGCACTTTTGCATAACCTGTAGCAGTAGCAGCACTTGGATTACGGCTGATCACGCCATAATTCAGTTGCTTCATATTCATCTGCAGGTAAGAAGCGGCTCCCATGTTCAACGGCTCTTCCTGTACCCAGAACCAGGTAGCAGCTTTGTACTTCTGGTTCAGCGCTTCCAGTTGCACTGCAGGCAGCGGGTACAATTGCTCCAGACGTACGATTGCTACATCCTTACGGTTATCTTTGGCTTGCTTTTCGGCCAGCTCAAAGTAGATCTTACCGGTACACAGCAATACTTTCTTCACTTTTGATGCATCGTCTACATATTCATCGTCCAGTACTTCTTTAAATCCGCCTTCTGTAAATGCAGAGATCGGAGAGTAAGAACCTGCGTGCCTTAAGTTTGCTTTTGGTGAGAAGTTCACCAGTGGCTTACGGAACTCCCAAGTCAGCTGGCGGCGCAGGGCGTGGAAGAAGTTGGCAGCAGTAGTAATATTGGTAACGATGATGTTGTATTCAGCACATGATTGCAGGAAACGCTCAGGACGTGCATTGGAGTGGTCTGGTCCACCGCCTTCATAACCGTGTGGCAGTAACATGACCATACCATTCTGATTTGTCCATTTTTGCTCTGCACTGGTGATATACTGGTCGATCACGGTCTGTGCACCGTTGGCAAAGTCACCATATTGTGCTTCCCAGATCACCAGGGAATTTGGATTGGCCATTGCATAGCCATATTCAAAACCCAGTACAGCAAATTCACTCAGCAGGGAGTTATAGATACGGAATGCGCCTTGTTTTTCCTGTAATTCGCTCAGGCGGCTGTAGGTAGCGTTGGTATTTTCGTCGAACAGGATAGCGTGGCGGTGAGAGAAAGTACCTCTCTTCACGTCTTCGCCGCTCATGCGAACGTCTTTACCTTCACTCAGCAGCGAGGCGTAGGCCAGCAGTTCGCCGGTTGCCCAGTCTACCTTGCCTTCGTTTTCATACAGTTTGATCTTATCCTGCAGCAGTTTTTCCACTTTACGCAAAGGCACGAAGTCTTTTGGCCATGTCATAAGGCGGCCAATGAGCCTTCTTACTTCTTCTTCTTTTACTGCTGTTACCGGTGAATGATCGAAATCTTCCGGTCTGGATTTGCGGAGTGCCTGCCACCATTCTTCAGGTTTCTGGTAAGTGTAAGGCAGTGGATTCTGTCTTACCTCGTCCAGACGTTCCTGCAATTGTGCCCAGAAGCCTTTCTCCATTTCCTTTGCCAGGTCCTGTACTTCCGTTTCTCCGTTTTGCAGGAGGAACTGGGTGTACACTTCACGTGGGTTAGGGTGTTTATCGATCAGTGCATACAGGCTAGGCTGGGTGAACTTAGGCTCATCGCCTTCGTTATGGCCATGTCTGCGGTAGCACAACAAGTCAATGAATATATCGGAATTGAACTCCTGACGGTAGCGGGCAGCTATTTCTGCTACTTTTACTACGGCTTCTGCATCGTCGCCATTTACATGGAAAACGGGTGCCTGTACGGTGGAAGCGATAGAGGTACAATAGTCAGAAGAGCGGGCATCGTCGAAGTCGGTGGTGAAACCGATCTGGTTATTGATCACCAGGTGCATGGTACCACCGGTATAATATCCTTTCAGGTTGCTCATCTGGATGAGCTCATAAATTACGCCCTGACCAGCTACCGCAGCATCACCGTGGATGAGGATAGGCAGGATCTTGTCATAATCACTGTTATAAATTACATCGGCCTTACTGCGGGCGAAACCTGTTACCAGCGGGTCTACCACTTCCAGGTGGGAAGGGTTAGGCAGCAACTGCAGGTTTACTTTTTCACCACCGGTAGTATCAACGATGGAGTGGAAGCCCAGGTGGTACTTCACGTCACCGCTACCCATGGTCAGGTCAGGTACGGCATGACCTTCAAATTCATTGAAGATCTGCTCATATGTTTTGCCTAAGATATTTGCCAGTACGTTCAGACGTCCTCTGTGAGCCATACCAATCACTGCTTCCTGAACGCCTTCGCCGGCAGCGGTGTTAATGATAGCATCAAGTGCAGGAATGGTGTTTTCACCACCTTCGAGACCAAAACGCTTCTGACCTATATATTTTGTTTGGAGGAATTTTTCGAAGATAACGCCCTGGTTCAGCTTGTGGAGAATGCGTTTGCGCTGATCCAGTGTGAGGGTTCTCTGCAGGGTGGTTTCCATTTCGCGCTGCAGCCACTCTACTTTTTTTGCATCATTAACGTAAGCGTATTCCAGGCCTACTGCGGCAGTATAGACCTGTTTCAGCCGGCTGACAATATTTTCAAGGCTGGTTTTTCCTAATCCAAGTTCCTGCCCGATAAAGAATTCAGTCTTGAGGTCGGCTTCGGTGAGTCCGAAGAAAGAGATGTCTAAGTTGGCCTGCCGATCTTTACGTTCCCGGATTGGATTAGTTTTCGAGATAAGGTGACCTTTTTTGCGATACGCCTGTATCAGCCTGTAAACGTTCAGCTCTTTTGTTAACTGATCACTGCTAACCGATGCTCCCGCACCTGGCGCCTTACCATTTACATTGTTTACCGCGAAGTCAAACCCCTCAAAAAACTTGCCCCATTCCGGGTCAACAGCACCAGGGTCTTTTCGGTAATCCTGGTATAAAGATTCAATGTAGGCAGGATGTGAGTTGGTAACAAATGAGAAGTCCTTCATTTACAACGAGTTTTGCTAAAGCTTCGATTCAAATTGCTATTCTGTTGAATGCACCCATATATAATATATGGGTTTGCAAATATCGTTCTTCTTTTGTGGAAAAAAAATGGAAAAATGATATACGTAAGAAAGATTAACTATGCAGCGCCGGGGCCTACGGTGGAGAAGAGTTTTCAGGGACTTCAGACGGGCAGACGTGAATTAAAAATATTCACTTTCCTTTGAGTTATATTTTGTTTGTAAAAAAGTAATCCCTACCTTTGCAGTCCGAAACTTGAAATTAGAAAAATGGCAAACCATAAAGCAACGAAAAAAGACGTTCGTCAGAGCAAAGCAAGAAATGAGCGTAACCGTTACTACGGTAAAACTACCCGTAACGCGATCCGTGATCTGAAGAAATTGACTGAAAAGGCTGCTGCTGGCGAGAAACTGTCTGACGTGATCTCTATGATCGACAAGTTGGCTAAACGCAATGTTATTCACAAAAATAAAGCAGCCAACCTGAAGAGCAAACTTTCTAAGAAAGTGAATACACTGGCTTAAGCTCTTTCAGATAAAATATTTGTAAACAGCTCTTCCTGCAAACAGGAAGGGCTGTTTGTTTTGCATTCAAGTCAACCAAAGTCGTCCTTATGAGAATAATCCTTGCCCTGCTGGCTACTGTCTGGGCCTCCCCTCTCCTTGCCCAGGATCTTACTACCCGATACGAACGAACCCAGGGAAAAGAAACTGCCACTTACACTGAATGTATTGATTTCTATAAACAACTGGATAAGCGCTACCCACAGATCAGCATGCTCGAAATCGGGAATACGGATGCGGGCATTCCTCTTCACCTGGTGATCTATTCCGGCGATCATGACTTCAATTTTGCAAGGCTGCATCAAAAGAATAAACGGGTCATACTCATCAATAATGGCATTCATCCGGGGGAACCTGATGGTGTAGATGCCTGCATGATGCTGCTGAGAGACCTGGCACAGGGAAAAAAGAAGTTACCTGCCAATGTGGTATTGGCTGTCATCCCGCTTTATAACATTGGTGGCGCCCTGAACCGTAGTGCATACTTCCGGGTAGATCAGAATGGCCCCGATGCCTTCGGTTCGCGCGGCAATGCCCGTAACCTGGACCTGAACAGGGATTTTATCAAAACTGACTCCCGGAACAGCTTCACCTTCCAGACGATTTATCAAATGACAGATCCGGATGTGTTTATTGACAACCATGTCAGTAACGGGGCGGATTACCAGCACATCATGACACTGCTGAGCACTGAATATAATAAACTGGGCGGAAGCATGGGTGAGTTTCTGCACAATACCTTCGAACCGGGGCTATATACACTGATGAAGGAAAAGGGATATGACCTGGTGCCTTATGTAAATCACTTTGGGGAGACGCCGGAGAATGGCTGGATGACTTTTGCAGATGTGCCCCGTTTTTCAAGTGGCTATACAACCCTGTTTTCCACATTCGGGTTTGTACCGGAGACACATATGTTGAAACCTTACCCTCAAAGGGTGGCGGCGACTTATGCCCTGATGGAGTCATTTATCAGTTTTGTGAGCACACATAGTGAAGAGATAAAAACTTTGCGCGACAACACCAAAGCAGCTGTAAAAACGCAGCAGGCGTTTGCCCTGGAATGGAATGTGGATACTACCCGGTTTTCATATATCAATTTCAAAGGTTACGAGGCGGGGCATAAACCCAGCGGAGTTTCAGGTTTGCCGAGATTATATTACGATCGTACCAAGCCATTTGAGAAACAGGTGAAGTTCTACAACTATGTCACTGCCGGCAATTTTGTGCAAAAGCCTGCGGCGTATATCATACCACAGGGTTGGTGGAATGTGCTGAACATCTTAAAGAATAACAAAGTGGTGATGCATCCATTTGCTCATGACACTACTATTGCTGTGGAGGTATATCATATTGCGGATTACAAAACTGCCTTGCGACCTTTTGAGGGCCATTATCTGCACAATCATATAAAGGTGACCAGTTCACGGGACAGTATTCATTTCAGGAAAGGTGATTTCTATGTACCTATGAACCAGTCCGCCAATCGTTACCTGGTAGAAACACTGGAACCTGCGGGTGGAGATTCTTTCTTTGCGTGGAACTTCTTTGATGCGATACTGACACCGAAGGAGGGTTATTCTGCTTATGTATTTGAAGATACGGCGGCAGCATACCTGCAAAGACATGCTGAGGTGCGCGCAATGATGGAAGAAAAGAAAAGGACAGACAGCACATTTGCCAACAGTGCAGATGCGCAATTACATTTTGTATTTGATCATTCTATTTATGGAGAACCGGGTTATCTGAGGTATCCGGTATTCAGGGTTAGCAGCATGTAGACGTGTTGCTCTCCGAAGAAGTGATTGTAAATAAGAATATGCTTAAAAGGTCCGGTTGGTATTTTACACATGGGAAACCAACTGGCAGGTACCTGCCGGGCCTTTAATATCTGAGCGCCTAACCAGAGTGCAAATGCACCGGCGGTATCATATTCACCACACAGATGTTTGAAAGGTAATTCGTTTGGCAGCCCATCATAATAATGATCGAAATTGCTATCCCCGTTACGCCCGCTGATCACAAGATCGATATCTTCCAGGCGTAGGTTGTGCGCCGCCAGGAATGTATGTAAGTAAGACGTTTTGGGCTTGTACACCATCTTCAGTCCTGCCAGTTCTACATCGGTGGGAGTGTCGGACAATACAAAGAATGCAGCACCTTCGCCAGAGATGGTACCCGCGGTAGGATGTTCATACAATTTATCGCTGGCAATCTTTTCATGCTTCCAGCAACCGATACGGCTTTTGATATAAAAGTGTTCTGCTGTTATTTCTTCAAAGGCACCCACCAGTACATTCCTATTCCCTTCAGAGATTAATAACATACTATCCAGTAGTGCATTTTCGAATGAAAAGCCGCGATGTACAAAGGTGTTATTGTACTGTGTACATTTCTGCTGCAGCGCAATCAATCCGTTTACGGCATTGTAGGTAGACTGAATGAATGGGGTGGCATTCAAAGCAGTTTCTTTGTATTCTCTGATCTCTTTCAGAAAACGTTCGGTATCAGAAAGGCTGCCTTTTCCTGTACCTGTCACGATGGCGCCTGGAACAGTGATGCCTGCGTGCTGTATACATTGTAATGCAGTGGTCAATCCTACTTTCAATATACGCGTCATGCGGCGTATACTATTCGGCGGCATGTAAGCACGATAATCTGGTTCCACACAGGCAAATATATTCTCCTGCACTGTAACCAATGGCTGAGAGAACGGATCTTCAGCAAAAGAGTGTTGCGGCGAGATGGCCGACATGCCTTGTATGTAGTATTTATCCTTCATATTTGCTGATCAGCAGGGAAGCATTGTTGCCTCCGAAACCGAATGAATTGGAAATGACGTTGGATACGGGCACGCCTTCTTTCAGCTGCGTGGCCGGTGTAATATTTAGTTCCTCCATTTTTTCTGAGAAATGAAGGTTGGGAAAAATTGTTGCATGCTGAATAGCCAACACCGCGTAGATGGCCTCGATGCTGCCTGCCGCCGCCAAAGCGTGTCCTGTATAGGGTTTTGTACTACTAAACGGGGGGACTTTATCACCAAACAATCTTTGTAATGCGTGTCCTTCGGCGAGGTCATTGCTGAGTGTAGCGGTACCATGTACATTGACGTATTGTACATTTTCCGGTGCTACGCCACCTATGGCCAATGCCTGTTGCATTGCTGCAAATGCCCCATCTCCTTCCGGTGATGGAGCTGTAGGGTGAAAGGCTTCGTTGGTATTTGCATACCCTTTCAGTTCTGCCTTCACATGGGCGTTGCGTTCTTTGGCGAGTGATTCACTTTCAAGTACCAGGTAAGCAGCGCCTTCGCCCAGGTTCAGGCCATTGCGTGTCTGATCGAAAGGACGGCAATGCTGCTTATCAATATTTTTCAGTGAATTGAAACCATTCAGTGTAAAGCGTGTCAGGGCTTCTGTACCACCACAGATCACGCGACGAACGAGTCCTGCTTTGATGAGGCGTGCACCAAACATCAGTGCATTAGCAGAGGAAGAACATGCAGTGCTGATAGTAGCGATATACTCATTGATACCAACTGTATCTGCTATCCGCTGTGTACAATCAGCGCAATCCAGGGTATCGATATACTGTAAAAAATCTCCTTCTTTCTCAGGGTTGATCACATCGAAATAGACTTTCTCTGTATCACACATCCCACCTACGGTAGAGGCGTTGATGAAACCTGTCGGTTCATCAGTGGCATCGGCAATGCCCGCATCTGCCAGTGCTTCGCGCATAGCAATCAGGCCAAGCAGGGTAGTACGGGTATACCCGTCCTTACCTGCCACTCCTGCCATTTCCTGCAGGGTCACCGTTGAATGTTTGACCTCAGCGACCGGCAGTACGTCCTTGTAAATGGTATCTATGTGTTGAGAAAAACCAATGCCGGTCTGTTGCATGCGCAGGCTTTTTAAATTGCCTGCTACATCATCGCCAATGGCAGTTACCATTCCAAGGCCCGTTATCAGAACGCGTTCCGCCATATGCCTGCTTACGCCGGTTGTTTGGATTGAATGAATTCAGCCATAGACTGTACAGACTGCAGGATCTTTCTGCCTTCGCGGGGATCTTCCACTTTGATATGATAATGTCTTTCCAGCAATACCATTAATTCCAGTGAATCAATACTGTCCAAACCCAAACCATCTCCGAATAAAGGTGCATTATCATCAATATCTTCAGGACGAGTATCCTGCAGGTTCAGCGCCTCAATAATCTGTACTTTCAATTTCTGTTTTAAATCTTCCATAGTAGTCGTAGGTTTATACTCTCTGTTATATTTGGAAAGCTAAGCCTCTCAAGCAATTTTGTTGCCAAGTGGCCGTAAAAATACTGTTTTACATTTAATTTATTCCCATCAGCTGATCCTTCTCTGCTCCACACCTGCTGCTATACACAGCATGAGCACGGCGCAACCGATCAATTTTCCCACATGTAACCAGATGTGTTGTACACCGCGATTGCGCAGGTAGATATCATTGATGGCATCCAATCCCCAACTCAGTGGAGATAAATGCCCGATCAGCTGCATTTTTGCGGGCATGACTTCCAGTGGAATCCAGATACCACCTATTGCTGATAAGATGACAATAGAGATCGCTCCGAAGTTCAGTGCCTGGTTAGGTGTTTTAAAGACAGTGCCTACCAGAATACCATATGCAGTAGCGGTTAAACCTATGCTCACTGCAATGATAAAAGTAGCCAGGTGGCTATTGCCCATCATCAGTTTGGGTAACCCTAATAATGGAAGTAAATAAATACCTACCATCATCATGAGGTAAAACTGCACGACAGTGACTGCCATAAAGAACAGCATTTTGCCACCGAGGATATCCAGGAATGAGCCGGGTATAAGGCGCACGCGTACCAGGCTGCCTTCTTCCCGTTCACGGATCATATGGCCTCCGATTGGGATAGCGATAAAGAACATGGCGAAGATACTCCAGGCAGGTACATTGTGCTGCACAGAATTCGAGATCACATCCAGTTGTTGCGAAGGGCCGGTGAGTTGTTCTTTCAGGCCTACCGCCTTTAGCTGGATCACCATTGAATCCTGTTGTGCAATGTCTTTATTCTTCAGTTGTTGTTTGATCCTTTCCAGCAGCAGGTCTGTTTCTACCTGCGTAAGAAAGTTATCGATGGCCTGGTGAATGGCACTCTTAAAAGCTTTTTTGGAAGCCGGATCAAAATACACCAGTACATTGAGCGAATCTTTGCGCAGGCTCACCGGCAAGACAGCTGGTACACCCATTCTTTTGGACAGATCATTGACAATACGGTTTGCATTGCTTACAATAGCGCCGGTAGCACCTTGCGGTATGATGATGCAAATTTTATAATCGCCGGCATTCACTTTATCCAGCGCCTGTGCTTCCTGCACGGGTTTACCATCGAGTGTATCAATAATGTTGAACTGCCCGGTGTATTCCAGTCCTTCCCTGATATATTTTCCCAGGCGGCCATGATCGTTATCCACAGTCAGTACATCGAAGCGTAATTCCTGGTAGTCTCTGAAAGGCGCGTCTTCTATCAACGCCATGACGGTGATCAGCACGACAGGCATGGCAAAGAGCAGGCTTAAACCTGTTCTGTCGCGCAGTAGCAACAGCCATTCTTTCTTTATAGTAGCGAGTAGCCTTAACATTCGATTCTATTAATCTCTTACCGCATGTCCGGTATAATGCAAAAAAACATCTTCCAGGTGGTGACATTCCGCATGCTGTGCAATGAGGTTTGCAGGTGTACCTTGTACAATCAGTTTGCCTTCGTCGATGATGGCCACTTCCTGGCAAATGGTCTGCGCTTCATCGAGCAGGTGTGAGGTGTATACGATGCTGGCGCCCTGTGCATTGAAGTCGCGCAGGAACTGCAGGATCATGCTTCTTGACTGCACATCCACACCGGCTGTCGGTTCATCCAGTATCAGCAACTGTGGCTGATGCAGGATAGATGCGATGATATTCGCACGTCTTTTCATACCGCCGGAATAGCGGTGTACGGCTTTGTTACCGTTCTGTTCCAAACCGAAGAGCTGGAGATATTCGTCGATGCGGGTGCGCAGTGGTTTTCCTTTTAATCCATACAGGTTACCGAAGTATTCCAGGTTTTCAATAGCTGTCAGCTGGGGAAACAGTGCGATCTGTTGCGGGACAATACCCACCAGTTTTTTGATTTCTTCCCGGTTTGCAGCGATCTGGGGAAGGTCGAAGATCTTTACCAGACCGCTGTCGGCACTTACCAGTCCGCATATGATAGAGATGGTTGTCGTTTTACCGGCACCATTAGGTCCTAAGAGGCCGGTGATCATACCTTTTTCAAAGTTGAATGATAACCCTTTCAGTGATGGTTCCAACGCACCTTTGTAGGTTTTATGCAGATCCTGTACAAGTATGCTGGTCATAAATTCAATTAAAGTTTCAAGGCAGCCAGTTTCCTGAAAAACACATCTTCAGATGCCGCGCATTCCATCATCAGGTCACTAAGTTCGGCATATCCATTACCCGTGGTAGTTCTGCTTTTGCATACCCTACCCGCAGTAAAGGCGAAGTTTCTCCAGACGTCACCGATGGCAGTCAGTTCCTGTGCCATTCCCAGCAGGTCATCTCTTTTCAGTACACCGGCTGCTTCCTGCAGGAATGCGGCATACATAAAGCGGAAGCCTGCACCGCCGGTACCAATTTCCTCCTGCATACGAATGATGTTACCGAGGTAGAGTGTGGCTCTTCTATCGCCCACCTTCTCCGGGTAGTGGCGCAGTCGTTTTGCCAGGAAGCGGATACCTTTTACACCAAACCAGGGTAAAGGGATATTGAGCATATCGCTGCAGGTTTGTTTGATACCTGCTTTGATGGGAGCAGTGAAATCTACTTCCCGTGGTACGACTACCGGGTAGTACATTTTCCCTTTGGGTGCCGGGAAGCCTTTTGCAAAGCGGGCTTCTGCCAGGCTTTTCGGATCAATTTCCGTGACGTTTTCCATGATAGGATCGCTTACGAGATAGTTCCCGTTCTTCTTACCATAGATGACGAGGTTATGTGCATTGAAGTGAAAACGGTAGGATTCGGGAAAGTAGGGCAGGTAGTATACACTGCTCTGCAGGCCTACGGGCATGCCTTTTTCCAATACCTTGTCCAGTTCAGTCGTTGCTTTCTCCACGCTGGAAAAAGTATGTGATTCCATTTTCACCCCCAGTCGTTTGCATACCCTGCTAAAGATGGCGCCGGGTACTACGCGATAAGTAGTTCCGGGCACACCGTTTACCTTTACGAAAGGGAGGTGTCCGAAGAAGAGGCCGGCACCGATCCCCAGTGCCATTGGTTCACTGATATCGAGACCATAGAACCTGAAAATATTAGAAATCACCCCACACTCACAATGTGCAGTCTGCACGTGGTTGAACTGAATATCGCTCATAATGTTTGGTATATATTACTGACCAGCCTTTTTAAGTTCTTCCAGGCTGATTTTGAAAGCAGCAGCGTATTTTCTCAAGGTATCATCACTCAGTTTCCTGAATACATGCGGTTTCAGGTGACGTTTCACCTGCCATTGGAACTTGTTCACATAACTGGCTAGCAGGGGCAGATCCATGATGGTCTTTTCCATGTAGTACAAAATAGGGCTGACTTCACCGGCTTCCATACGCCTGCGTGCTGTTTCTATTTTGGTATTCACTTCTTCCCATGCCTGTTGCATGGCGATATTTTCGGGTTCCCAGCCTACGCTGTTCACCTTTACATAAGCGCCTGCATCGTCTGTTGCGTAAAAAAGCTGTTTGAATTTCCCTTCGTGCATGTTATCACCATCCTGGGGAACTTCTTCTTTTTTCATTTGACAGGTGTTTAATTATCGAAAAAAACGCTTCTGCCGCTGGCGGAAGCGTTTTTTCAATGGCTTTTATCAAGAATAAAAACTATACAACAGTCAGGTGTGCGTATGCATAAGAGAAACGCGCACTTTCGGGAACCATCATCACAATTGTCTGTCCTTTCTTCAGCATACCGGTATTCATCAGTTCTTCCAGCATGAAGTAAGGGGAAGCAGTCCCTACATTACCTACTTTTACCAGGTTGGTGAACCATTTCTCCTGTGGGATAGGTACGCCCAGGCGGGTGATTTCTTCATCTATTTTGAAGCGGAAGAATTCAGAAGACAGGTGAGGCAGGAAGAAATCCAACTTTTCCAGGTCTAAATTGTATTTTTCCACCAGTTCTTTCCACATCTGTGCACCTGAAGGTACGATGTTCTTACCGAGCAGACGGGTATCCTGTTTGAAGGAGAACACGCTATCCTGCGCCCATTCTTCGGGGGTCATATCGATCCAGCCTTTGGTGGTACCGTCTTCGTTCTTCACGGCGCCTGCATACATACAGGTTTCCAGTTCATTTGCGTAAGATGCGATTTCCACCCAGTCTACGCGCAGGGAGAGGCCATTTTCGTTCGGTTTGTTTTGGAACAGGGCAGCACTGGCACCATCGGAAAGCATCCAGCGGAGGAAGTCTTTTTCGAAGGCGATGATTGGATTATTTTCTATCAGTTTTACGCGGTCAGTTTCTGGTTCGAATTTTTCAGACAGCATCCAGCTGGAGAATTTTTCGGAACCTGTGCTTACAGCGTTTGCACTGTTACCACATTTAATAGACATCCAGGCATATTTGAAGGCCTGCATACCGGCAGCGCAGGCGCCAGTAGCAGCGATCAGTTCTACCGGCTGGCATTTCAGCAGGCCATGCACCATGGCAGCATGGTTAGGCAGCAGCTGGTCTGGCGAGGTAGTACCACAGGCTAATACCTGCATTTTATTGATCGGAAATTTATCATCAAAAAGGCCCTTTACCGCTTCGGCCGTCATTTCAGCATTAGAGTGGGTCGATTTACCATTCTTATCCAACGAATAGTAACGGGTCTTAATTTTATTATTCCCCAGGACTCTAAGTCTGGCACGGGATGGCTTACCATCAACCAGTCCTAGAATGCTTTCCATTTCGTCATTCCCAACAGGCTCATTCGGCAGAAATTTAGAGAGCCTTGTAATATAAACTTCGTTCATTTGAAATATGGTTCCTGTTTTTTGTTATAAGTTGATGACCTTCCGTTGGCAACGGCAGGAATTGAGTAGCACCTAGCTTAAAGTCATTGCTTTTTTTATTGTCCCTTTTTTCGTTCGCATCTCAATTACGTTTATCTCAAAGACAGATAAAAGCGCCGTAAATATAGAATTTAAAATGCTATGCTATTGATTATCCCTTTGACAAAAGCGTTCTCTTCTTCTCAAACACAATAACAATGCCTTTTATTCTGATTATCTGATATTTAGATGTAAATTTTTATTAATTGAGGTGAATACCTTTATAATATTCGACTCTTTCGGCCAGTTCTTTTTTCCTGAATGTCAGCTTGAAAAAAGACGATATTTTGGCTATAGGCGACAAAACGAAAATTCCTATTAATAACAATCCTCTGTACATGCTTACTCTACCCTGGCGTTCAGGGGCGCCGGGGCCACCTTTTGCGCTGATGAACTTAGACCAGTAGCGGAAGGCCCTGATTCCCCTGTCTTCCAGGAGGATAAGAGCGGGTAATAGTTCCACTGCCTTCAGGTTAATCAGTTCTGGCTGGAGTGCATCCCAGGAGCGGGTAGTCAATACTTTACGAATTGGGTTGGCGAATCTTGCAGATTCTACGATGTCTACTTCCTGTACGCCGGCTGGAGGCAGGATGGCTGTTGCTTCCTTTTTGCCTTTGAACTGCCAGCGTAGTACGGTGATCAGGGCCACCAGGTTAGGTGATTTGTCTACCAATACTATATTACCTACCAGGTGCGCACCGGCAGCCTGTAAATATCCTTTTACGGTTTCCTGCGCACTGAGCCACATGTTGCGGCAACCCATGAGGGTAATTACCGGTTTGCCGTTCAGCAGGCGTTTGCCCTGCTCACTTTGCAGGAATGCGGCTGTAGGTTGTGATGGAGAAAGGAACCAGGGTTGATAAGCCAGGATTACCAGGTCGAAATGCGCATTGGGATCCACATTCAGTGCCTGTATTGCTCTGGGCCTGCCTAAAACTGTTTCCGGCATTGTATCGTAGAAAGTTTGCTTCTTCCATGGAAATACAAATGGCTGCACAGGTTTCAATTCTTCGTATACTATATCTGCCATATCCTGCAATGGGCCAATTACAGTATCTACTATCCGCTTTAGTTGTCCTGTCTGTGTATAATATATAACCAGGATCTTAGGTCTTTCGTTCATATTCAGGAATAGGAGTTAGAACAATTGAAATCGTAAACTTACGAAAAACAACCGTAGAGTAAAGATATATTTTTATTATATGATACGAAAGCAGTAGAAGAGAGGGCACTTGTGCCTCAGCCAGGTACTGCCATAACCTCTGCATTTGTTTACAGCAGTACCGTGGCCAAAGGACTTAATGAGTTGTTATACAGGTGCAAATATGAGGTAAGTACTATAAAGAAAGTGTTAAAAACTATCTAAATTTTTAACTCCCCGCATGCAGACGTTCTCCAGTTGTACCAGCATACTCCCGTCGGCAGCGGCTTTTGGGGGCTCTACTGTTGTCTGGACGTCAGTCACCTGGAAACCAATATTTTGTAAAATTTTCCGGACCGTCTCCGGGTCGTACAAAGTAAAGTTGTGGTCTACGAATGCCAGTTTTTCCATGGTACGTTTGGTGCGAAAGGCCAGTACTACTTCGCCGCCGGGCTGCAGTACCCGGTATATTTCCTGTAGGGTGGCCGCTGGTGGTTGCCAGAAGTACAATACGTTTACAGCAAAGACTTTGGAGAAACGACCGGCTTCAAAAGGGATGGCATCGGCCGTGCCTTCGAGGATCTGTGCCCTGCCGGCACGGATGACATCTCTGTTTGAAGCTATGGCTTCCTGTACCATTACGTCGGAGAGATCCAGACCTGTATACTGTATGTTGTTTTCTTTTTCGAATAAAGCGGGAATAAAGTGGCCGTTGCCCATGCCGAGTTCCAGCACCTGATCACCTGCTTTCAGTTGCAGGAAACCGAGTGTCATTTCATATATAAGGCGGTTGGACTTGTTCATTTGAATGCCCATTGTCACACCATCTTCGCCTGAGGGGTGGCGTAATTGCTTTGCGGCTTCGGCAGCGGTCATCTTACGTTGCTCCATCAATCTCTTTTGTGTACGGAACCTGAACCTGAAGTACTGGAATTTACCTGTGGATTACCGTGGTAGTCTACGCTGCCAGATCCTGCAACATGCACATCGAGTTTTACGCTGGCATGTACTTTTGCGTCGCCGCTTCCACCTACGTGTACATCTGTATTTTCAGCCTTGAGGTCGTAGCCATCGAAGGAGCCACTGCCGGCGATATCTACAGCCAGGTCTCTGGTAGTTCCTTTCATTTTCACATCGCCGGATCCTGTTACGGCCACGCTTACCTGAGGGCTGTTGACACGACCAATGATATCACCGCTACCGGTAACAGATACTTTAATATGGTTATCCTGTTCCCATTCATTCATGAGGCGAATGGTACCGGAACCGGCCAGACTCAGTTCTTCTACATCAGGAGCGGTCACTTTTACAAGGATCTTCTTGTGGGTTCTGATAGAGGTATTGTCTTTTGTACCTACGATGAGCTGACCATCTTTCACTACGGTGGTGATGAGGGGCAGGATATTATCTTCTGCTTCAATCACGACATCTTCGGCGGGTCCGTCTGTATACTCGATATCCATGGATCCCCTTAAGGATACGGCGTAGAAATCTCCTACTTTGCGGGTTTCAGAACTGCTAACACCACTACCATTCACCCCGTGTTCGTCACAACCGGTGTGAAAGAGTGCTAACAATACAAGGATGGCGTAGCCGGAAATTTGTTTCATAAGGTAATTGTTTAAAATGGCGGAATTATCGATTGGGTTCCGAACGAAAATACAAAATACCATAATAACTTGGGATTTGCTCCAAGCCCTTTATCTTTGCACCACCATGACAGAAAAGATTCTTATCCTCGACTTCGGTTCCCAGTATACGCAACTGATCGCGCGCAGCATCAGGGAGCTGAATATTTATTGTGAAATCAAACCTTGTCTGCAACCAGTACAATGGGATGATACAGTTAAAGGCATTATTCTTTCAGGAAGCCCGTTCTCAGTGAACGAGCCGAATGCTCCATCCGTAGATATTGCTGCCATGGCGGCTAAGGTTCCAGTGCTCGGCGTATGCTATGGCGCACAGCTGATGGCCAAAAACTTCGGTGGTGAGGTAGCGAAAAGTAACATCCGGGAATATGGCCGTGCTTTTATGGTACACGATAATAAAGAAGAAAAGGCGCTCTTCGATATCTCTCCCCGTAGCCAGGTATGGATGAGCCACTCTGATACTATCGTACGTATGCCTGAAGGCTTTGAAATCATTGCCCAGACAGACAGTATTCCGGTAGCAGCTTTCAAATGTGATACCAGAACACCGTTCCCGTTGGTTGGGTTCCAGTTCCACCCCGAAGTTACCCATTCCCTGGAGGGTAAGACCATGCTCCGCAACTTCCTGGTACACATCTGTGGCTGTAAACAGGATTGGACGCCTGCAGCCTTTGTACAGGAAACTGTAGAAAAAATTAAGGCACAGGTAGGAGATAAAAAAGTGGTAATGGCGCTGAGTGGTGGTGTAGACTCCACAGTAGCTGCGGAGCTGATTCATAAAGCGATCGGCAGCAACCTCTACTGCATATTTGTTGATAACGGCCTGCTCCGCAAAGATGAGTTTGAGACTGTATTGGACTCTTATAAACATATGGGCCTGAACGTGAAAGGGGTGAATGCAAAAGACCTCTTCTACGGTGAACTGGCGGGTGTAAGCGATCCTGAAAAGAAACGTAAGATCATTGGTCGTCTCTTTATAGAAGTATTCCAGCAGGAAGCCAACCTGTTACAGAACATCTCTTTCCTCGGCCAGGGTACTATTTATCCTGATGTGATTGAGTCTGTATCAGTAAATGGTCCTTCTGTCACCATCAAATCGCACCATAACGTAGGTGGTTTGCCTGAGAAGATGAATATGGGTCTGGTAGAACCACTCCGTTTCCTCTTCAAAGACGAGGTAAGACGTGTAGGACGTGAAATTGGTATCAGTGATATCTTCCTGGGTCGTCATCCTTTCCCTGGTCCGGGTCTTGCTATCCGTATCCTGGGTGAGATCACCGCCGATAAGGTAGCCATGCTGCAGGAAGCAGACGCCATTTATATAGAGGGGCTGCGTGAACATGGACTCTACGACAAAGTATGGCAGGCAGGTACGATCCTCCTTCCGGTACAGAGCGTAGGTGTAATGGGTGATGAAAGAACGTATGAATTTACAGTTGCCCTGAGGGCGGTGACTTCTGTGGATGGTATGACTGCGGATTGGGCACATCTTCCTTACGAATTCCTGGCTCAGATGTCTAACGACATTATTAATAAGGTAAAAGGTATTAACCGCGTGGTCTACGACATTAGTTCCAAGCCGCCGGCTACCATCGAATGGGAATAGTTCCAGACAGGCTGTAAGTGTAATATTATTTTAACTTACAGCCTGTTCCTTTTTAAGGGGGCTGACCAACATCATTTGCGGCAGGAACCATATCTCCTTCTGCATTTGCATGATTTTTGTATTTTAACGATCGCTATGAGTAAATCCATTTCATGCAGGACATTGATTACTGCATCCGTCGTGGTTGTATTACTGTCTGCTTGTTCTTCTTCCAGGAAGACCACTACGACAGCCACACCACCGCCAACAACTGCGAAACCTGTAAAAGACGAAAAACCTAAAGAGGCTACAAAAACTTCCAAGGTCATTCCGTTTAATGTACCTGCGTTTGCCCGGGAGATAAAAAAGGACACCTATAATATAGCGTTGTATGCCCCACTTTACCTGGATTCCGTGAGTGCAGACATGCCTACCCGTTCCCTGCCCCGCTACATTCTGCCTGGTCTGGACTTTTACGAAGGTGCACAACTGGCTATGGACAGTCTGCAGCAGCAAGGTGTGAAGCTGAATGTAACGGTGTATGACAGTAAGAATAAGCAAAACCTTTCAGGTGCAAACCTGACCAATACAGACCTGATCATCGCGGCTGTAGGTACGCCGGAGATCAAGGAACTGAGTGATATAGCCAAAAAGAAACAGATTAACCTGGTATCGGCTACCTATCCAAATGATGCTGGTGTGAACGAAAACCCGTTCTTCCTCATTACCAACAGTTTGCTGAAAACACATAGCGAAGCCTTACAGCGCTATCTGCAGGATGGCTTTGCCACTAAGAATATCCTCGTTATTCACCGCGATACACCTTTCGAAAAGCGCATAGCTGCAGACATCAGGTCTGAGTATGAGAAGATGCAGAGTACGAAGAAGAGTAAGCCACGAGAAGTGGTTTGGGACGACAACATGTCCGACCTGGCCGTGTCTCAGTACCTGCTGGCCGACCGACCCAACCTGGTGATCGTCACTTCGCTGGAAGAAGCGAATGCCAAAGCGATTATCCGCAGACTGAGCACGCAGATGGCGACTTACCCTATCCAGGTATTTGGTATGCCTACATGGGATATCATGAAATTTAAAGAACCTGAATTCAAGGGTATGCCGATCTTTTATACTACCCCCTATTTCAATGATAAGACGGATGCTTATAGCCGTTATATTACTGACTACTGGAAACGTGTATATAAGTCCCGCCCGTCAGACATGGCGTTCAAAGGTTTTGAGCTAACCTGGTACTTTGTGAAACAACTTAGTACGAATGGGGTGTACTTCAATAAGGACATCAATGATCCAAACAAGAAAGTGTTCAGCAGCTTCAATTACCAGCCGATCTATCTGAAGGAGGGTGATAAGGAACCTGATTATTTTGAAAACAAGAACATTTATATCATACAGAAAGGAGATTCGAGTGATATAAAAATGAACTTCCAATAAGCTCTTAAAAGCCTTGCCTGCGTGCAAGGCTTTTTTTATGTGCATGATAATTGTACATTCCATTTCATGCAGTTACTTCAATTCACAGATAAGGGTATTTATTGCCCTGAAGGAGACTTCTATATAGACCCCTGGCAGCCTGTACAAAAGGCGGTTATTACACATGCACATTCTGACCACGCCCGTGGCGGCAGTCAATCTTACCTTTGTCATCATGATAGTGTTCCCATTCTGAAACTCCGGTTAGGACCAGAGATCAGTGTGCAGGGAGTGGGGTATGGAGAGCCAGTGCTGATAAATGGTGTAAAGATATCCCTGCACCCGGCGGGGCACGTAATCGGCTCTGCACAGATCAGGGTTGAGTATGGTGGAACTGTTTGGGTAGCGAGCGGGGATTACAAAACTGAAAATGATGGTATTTCGACGGCGTTTGAACCGGTACCTTGTCACACCTTTATTACTGAGTGTACTTTCGGTTTGCCTATTTATAACTGGCAACCCCAGCAAGTGGTATTCGATAGTATCCGGCAATGGGTACATGACAATCAGCAGGCAGGGAAAACCAGTGTACTGCTGGGTTATAGCCTGGGTAAGGCGCAACGGTTGTTATATCACCTGAGGGATATCAGTCCGGAGATCTGGGCACATGGTGCTATTTATATCACTAATCAGATGCTGCGTGAAAATGGCTGGGATCTGCCGGAACTGCATCGAATTACGCCGGATACGCCGCATAGTGTATTTAAAAATAACCTGGTGATAGGCCCTCCTTCTGCTGCAGATACGACATGGATGCGGCGTTTTAATCCTTATTCGTTAGGTGTGTGCAGTGGCTGGATGCAGGTTCGGGGAAACATGCGAAGAAGGAATGCAGATGCGGGTTTTATACTTTCAGACCATGCTGACTGGAATGGATTGTTATCGGCGGTAAAGGCTACCGGTGCTGAGAAAGTGTATACAACACATGGTTTCAGCAGTGCATTTGCGCGCTACCTGCAGGACAATGGAATTCCGGCAGAAGAGGTAAAAACTGAATATGGTGTTACAGAAGAAGAAGAAACGAATCCATCATGAAAGCATTTGCAGACCTTATCAAATTGCTGAGCAACAGCACGAAGACGAATGAAAAACTGGATGCGCTGAGTAATTATTTTGCCAGTGCAGATCCGAAGGATAGTATATGGGTGCTGGCATTGTTCACAGGCCGGCGGCCTAAGAGAACGGTGAACGCCACACAGCTGGGAACCTGGTGCCTGCAGATGACTCATTTACCGCCGTGGTTGTTTGAAGAGTGTTATCATACAGTGGGTGACCTGGCGGAGACCATTGCACTGTTATTACCACCTGGAAAGAGTACTGCTGCGCATCCGTTGCATTACTGGCTGGAACAGCTTATCTCGCTGGAAAAGGCGACTGAGGAGCAGAAGCAACAATTTATCCTGGGGGCGTGGGATGAATTGGATACCAGTGAACGATTTGTATTCAATAAGCTCATTACCGGAAGTTTCAGGATTGGGGTATCGCAGAAAATGATGGTCAATGCATTGGCCAATACACATGATATACCTGCCCCTACCCTCTCGCACATGATTAGTGGGAACTGGGATCCCAGGCAGACAACACTTGAGGCGTTACTGAATGAAGACGTCACGGGTGCTGATGCATCAAAGCCGTTTCCTTTTTACCTCGCGTATGCCCTGGAGACGGAGCCTGATGCACTGGGTTCTCCTGAAGAATGGCAGGCAGAGTGGAAATGGGATGGGATCCGGGGACAGATCATAAAAAGGCAGGGACAATTGTTTGTGTGGTCGAGGGGGGAGGAACTGATCACGGAGAAGTTTCCGGAGTACGAGCCATTGCTGGAACATTTGCCAGAGGGAACAGTGATTGACGGGGAGATATTGACTTATGCCAATGATTTTCCACTGCCTTTTCAGACTTTGCAAACGAGGATCGGGCGGAAGAATGTGACGAAGAAACAATTGCAGGAGGCGCCTGTGGTATTTCTGAGTTATGACCTGCTGGAGTGGGAAGGGAAGGATATTCGAACATCTCCTTTGTCAGAAAGGCGGGCGTTATTAGAGCAGGTAGTGGAACAGGTGAATCATCCTGCGTTGCGGTTGTCGCCGGTGATTACGTTTCATAACTGGGTCGCATTGATCGAATTCAGGATGCAGGCGCGGGAAATGGGGAGTGAGGGGTTGATGTTGAAGAGAAAAGATTCCCCCTACCAGGTAGGTAGAAAACGAGGTGACTGGTGGAAGTGGAAGATAGACCCGCTGACCATAGATGCAGTCATGATCTATGCCCAGAAGGGACATGGACGGCGCTCTAACCTGTACACGGATTACACATTTGCGGTGAGGGACGGGGATAAACTGGTCTCTTTTACGAAAGCATATTCGGGGTTGACAGATAAGGAGATCAATGAGGTGGATAACTGGGTGAAAAGGAACTCTATAGAGAAGTTTGGGCCTGTTCGTACAGTAAAGCCGGAACTGGTATTTGAGATTGCTTTTGAGGGCATTGCAGCCTCGAACAGGCATAAATCGGGGGTAGCTCTGCGGTTCCCCAGAATCAACCGCTGGCGGAAGGATAAGCCACCGGAAGAGATCAATACCCTGGAGGATCTGCAATTATTATTAAAAATGCACCAGCAATAACGGGAGAAAATTAGTATATTGTACTTATTTTCGCAGGCTAATTGGAACATTATTCTATACAATATGAACCCGGGTAACAACACAATTAAAAAAGATAACGCAACCGAAATTGCGCTGGACGAAAAAGACATCGCCATCCTCCAGTTATTGGAAGAAGATGCCAAGATGACCATCCGCGACCTGGCAGCACGTCTTAACCTGAGCGCTACCCCCGTTTACGAACGTATCCGGAAGATGGAACAGGCCGGCGTGATTCGTCAGTATGCGGCCATTGTAGACCCCAGCAAAATTGACAAAGGCCTTACCGTATTGTGCTATATTTCTCTGAAAGAGCATGGTAAGAAAGCCGGCAGTAAGTTCATCAAAGAAATCACGTCTTTCCCAGAAGTACTGGAGTGTCTGAATATTTCCGGCCAGTTCGACTTCATGTTGAAAGTGCAGGTAAAAGATATGATTGCCTATCATGACTTCAATGTCAATAAACTGGGTGAGCTGGATAATATCGGTCATATGGAAAGTGTATTCGTGATGTCTGTAATCAAGGCTACACATCGTGTAGTGTATTAATACCTGTCATGATTATCCGTTATCCGGAATATACCAGAGATTTTAACTGGACGGTTTTACAATCCGACACGTATACTTATGCTAAGTATAAAAAGGCGATAGGTGCCCATAAACGGGTCATTTTTCTAAAAGAACATACCATCTTGTTTGCCCTTGCGGGAAGTAAAAATATCTTCCTGGATGATGAGGTGCTGCAGGTAAATCCATCGAGTATTGTACTGTTGAAAAGGGGCATTTATGGTATGACAGAAATTGTACCTGAGGGTTTTGAGTATGAGGCGCTGCTGCTCTTTTTCCCGGATAGTGTATTGCAAAGTTTTCTCCGCCAGCATCAGCTTCAGTCAGATAAACTGATTCCCGATCCACGATCCTATGTGATGTTACCCACCGGCGATTTATTACATAGTTTCAGGGAGCAGTATATGTTGTTCTTTCAGCATCGTGCGGAGAATATGGAGGCGATATTACAACTGAAAATACAGGAAGCATTTTTATTGCTGTTAGCCGGTGGGCACAGGGATACCATTCTGAATTTCTTCCACAGTATCACGCATGCACAGCCTGCCAACATCGCCTACATCGTTAATACCCACTTACTACAGCCGCTTACGCTGGCAGAGCTGGCGCAGTTGTCAGGTCGTAGTCTTGCCTCTTTTAAACGCGACTTTCAGCAGTATTTCAATTGTTCTCCAAAGAAGTGGATCAATGAAAAAAGATTGGCTCATGCACGTATGTTATTGCTCAATAATGATATGAATGTATCGGAAGTAGCGCTGGCATGTGGCTTTGAGAATGTGCCTCATTTTATAAAGATCTTCAAACAGGAATTTGGAGACACCCCTTCTTCTCTGCGAGCTAAAAAAGCAACAATTTGAGCTTTTAACGTTATTCTTCCCATGACTTACCGGGTAATTTTGCTGATATAAATTATCATTTATGTCAAAAGCAGTTGTATTAAGATTCAATGAAGAAGTGTTGGTAAAAGGTGATCTACAGGTGTTTGAAGAAATCGTGTCCCCTTCATTTACCAATCATTCTGCTCCGGCGGGCACAGATAAAGGCAAAGCAGGTCTGCTTGCGTTCTATCACAATGTACTGAAGCCTGCATTTCCGGATCTGACGATTGAGATCCATGAGATGTTTGAAGACGGCGATACTGTGATTACCAGGAAGACGATCCGTGGTACACTTGGTATTCCTTTCATGGGATTTGAAGCGGGTAAAAAAGTAGAGATGCCAACAATTGATATTGTGAAAGTGAGGAATGGCCAATATGTGGATCACTGGGCAGAAAGGCATATTCAACCTGCATAATTTCCAGATTAATGCTTACATTAATAACATGAATCGTAAGCATTTTCTCTCTTCTCTCGCTATCACATCGCTAGGTCTTTCTGCATTTTCACATCTTCCTGCACCGACGGAGGAAGATGAAACGCTTTCTATACTTCCCCCCTATCTCAAAGCGGGTGATACAATTGGTATTACCTGTCCTGCAGGTCATATAACACAGCAGGAGATCATGCCTGCCATACAGCTTATGCAAAGCTGGGGATTCAGGGTACGTATAGGAAGTACTGTGGGCCAGCGTGATTTTAGTTTTGGTGGTACAGATGAAGAGCGATTGCAGGACCTGCAGGCGATGCTGGATGATCCGTCTGTACATGCGATCATGTGTGCAAGAGGTGGATATGGCAGTGCCCGCATTATAGATCAGGTGAATTTTGATACTTTCCGGCAGCATCCCAAATGGGTGATCGGGTTTAGTGATATTACGATATTGCATTGTCATATCAATCGTCTTTTTGGTATTGCGTCTTTGCATTCAAAAATGTGTAATAGTTTTCCTGATGATTTTGCAAAAGCGGAATCAGTGGTACAGGACACCATCCTTTCTATACAACAGGCATTGACGGGTAAGCCTATGCAGTATCTTACGCCGGGAGATGCCGGTAACAGAACAGGGAGTGGAAAAGGAGTATTGATAGGTGGCAATCTGTCTATGCTGGCGAGTGTGTTGGGCACTAATTCAGAGATCAATACTATTGGTAAAATTCTCTTTGTAGAAGAGGTAAGTGAATACCTGTATACGATTGATCGTTACTTTAACAGTCTGCAACGTGCGCATAAGCTGGATAACCTGGCGGGGCTGATCATTGGCGGGTTTAACAGGTTGAAAGCGGACGATCCGGGAGAGGAATTTGGAAGGACGGTGAATGACATTGTGATGGAGAAGGTGAAGGGGTTGCCCTATCCTGTTTGTTTTAATTTTCCTGTGGGGCATCAGAAGGGAAATTATGCATTGAAATGTGGTGTGGTGCACCACCTGGAAGTGCAAAATAACCGGGTATCGCTGCAGGAGATTGTTAGGTAATTTTCCTTAATTTCATACACTCATGAAAAATACCGCGAGTGGATGGAAAGTGATTACAACATGGCTTGCCGCCAGAGACCGGCAGCCATTTGCTTTCCAGGAAGAAGCCTGGACTCATTATTTGCAGGGCAAATCGGGCCTTGTCAACGCACCTACCGGTTATGGTAAAACCTTCTCTCTGTTTCTGGGTGTTGTGATCGACTGGATCAACCGCCACCCGAAGGACTACACCTCCAAAACTAAAAACGGTTTGCAATTACTATGGATCACGCCGCTCAGAGCGCTGGCCAAAGATATTGCCCGTGCTATGGAAGAAGTATTGCAGGAACTGGATATTCCCTGGCAGGTAGGCATTCGCAGTGGTGATACGCCGGTGTCCACTCGTGCTGCCCAGAAAAAAAATATGCCCGAAGTATTGCTCATTACACCTGAAAGTTTACATCTCCTCATCGGGCAAAAAGAATATCCAAAAGTCTTTTCCTATCTCACGACAGTTGTAGCCGATGAATGGCATGAATTACTGGGTACCAAGCGGGGAGTCATGATAGAATTAGGGCTTAGCCGCCTGAAAGGGTTAGCGAAGAAGGAAGGCCGCCCTCCTATTAAGATCTGGGGGATCTCGGCTACGATTGGTAACCTGGCGGAGGCCATGGATGTGCTGCTCGGCACACCGGACCCACAAGCGGTGATTGTGCGTGCGAAAATTGATAAGAAAATTGAGCTACAGAGTATTCTTCCTGATGAGATAGAAAAATATCCCTGGGCGGGGCATTTGGGTACCAGGTTACTATATAAGGCCTTGCCTATTGTAGATGAAAGCCGCACTACATTAATTTTCACAAACGTTCGTTCACAAACTGAGATATGGTACCAGGAGATACTACGGCAATGTCCTGATCTTGCAGGTGCGCTGGCACTTCATCATGGTTCTATTGATATGGAACTGCGCATATGGGTGGAAGAAGCCTTACATACAGGTACCCTGAAGGCGGTTGTATGTACTTCCAGTCTGGATCTGGGTGTGGATTTCAGGCCAGTGGATACTGTGATCCAGGTAGGTAGTCCCAAGGGAGTCGCCCGTTTTTTACAACGCGCAGGTCGTAGCGGGCACCAACCTGGTGCTACCAGTAAAATATGGTTCCTGCCTACGCATAGCCTGGAGCTGGTAGAAGCAGCTGCCCTGAAGGCAGCCATTGCACAACAGGTGGTAGAAAGCCGTATGCCGGTTATTCTTGCCTTCGATGTACTACTGCAATACCTGATGACATTGGCTATTTCTGATGGTTTCCATGCGGGAGAAATTTGGGTAGAAGTGAGGAATACATTCTGCTTCCGGGATATGACGGAAGATGAATGGCAATGGCTCCTGGCATTTCTCACTACAGGCGGAGATGCGTTGTATAGTTATGATGAGTTTAAAAAGGTGGAGCGGGAAGGAGATTTCTTTATCTGTCGTAGCCGGATGCAGGCCATGCGGCATCGTCTGCATATCGGAGTGATTGTGAGTGACGCTATGCTGAAAGTAAAGTTCATGGGGGGCGGATTTATCGGTATGATCGAAGAGTGGTTCATTGCACGATTGACAGCGGGTGATACCTTCAGTTTGGGTGGCCGTATTCTTGAATTTGTGATGATCAAGGATATGACGGTACTGGTGAGAAAATCCAATGCTAAAAAAGCGATCGTGCCCAGTTGGATGGGAGGACGATTACCGTTGTCGCCCAACCTCGGTAAGATCCTGCGCGAAACTTTTAATGAAGCACTCTCGGGCAATACGACAACACCTGAATTACAGGTATTACAGCCACTTTTCAATTTACAGGAGTATTTGTCTCATGTACCCAAGGCAGATGAATTGTTGATAGAGATGATTCATACGAGAGATGGGTATCATTTGTTTGCCTATCCATTTGAAGGCCGGTTGGTGAATGAAGTGATGGCGACATTACTGGCTTATCGTCTCAGCAAACGTACGCCGATTACCTTTTCCATTGCAATGAATGATTATGGTTTTGAATTACTGTCAGACCAACCTATTCCGCTGACGCCTGATGATGTGTATGAGTTGTTCTCTCTGGATCATCTGAACATCGATTTGCAGGCCAGTGTGAATTCTACAGAGATGGCCCGTCGTAAGTTCAGAGACATTGCTGTAATAGCCGGATTGATCTTCCAGGGATACCCGGGTAAGCATAAGCAAAGCCGTCACCTGCAATCGTCAGCCTCTTTGCTATTTAATGTATTTACAGAATATGATCCACAAAACCTGTTGCTAAGGCAGGCTTTTAATGAAGCCTTCTTTTACCAGATGGAAGAAGCGCGTTTGAGGGAAAGTCTCGACAGGATTTATCATAGTAAGATTGTGATCACTTATCCTGAACAGCTGACGCCTTTCTGTTTCCCTATCAAGGTAGATAGTTTACGTGAACAACTCACCAGTGAAAAGCTGGAAGACAGAATAAAAAAAATGCGCCCTGAGTTTTAATAAAATCGGAACTTGCAAGGATCTATGGAGGAAGTGATATATAATTTCAGGAATCAGACATGGCTGTTATCCGCCCATCGTGCTGTATTCTGGAAAGAAGAGCAGGCTTTGATCGTATCGGATATACACCTTGGCAAGTCTGCACATTTCAGAAAGGCAGGTATTGCTGTACCTGCAAATATCGGGCAGGATGACCTGTATCGTTTACAAAAGCTGATTACAGTCTATAATCCTGCACAGGTAATTATTGTGGGCGATATGTTTCATAGTAGTCATAACAACGATGTGCCGCTGTTTAAGTTGTGGAGGCAGCAGTTTCCGCACATCCGTTTTAAGCTGGTAAAGGGTAATCATGATATTATGCCGAAGCAGGTGTATATAGATATTGATGTAGAGGTATATGATGCATTGCAGATCCAGGAAATTCATTTTGCACATGAGCCCTGTGAAGAAGCTGATGATTCGAAATATACTTTTTCCGGTCATATACATCCGGGAGTAGCGGTGTCGGGGGCGGGCAGACAACGCTTACGTTTGCCTTGTTTTTATTTCGGGCGGAACTGCAGTATTTTGCCGGCATTCGGGCGGTTTACAGGGTTAGCAATGTTGGATGCGGAAGCAGCGGATGCTGTATTCGTGATTGCCAATAATAGTGTTTTAAAGATTAGTTAAGGTCATGTTGATTGCATACGATCCCATATTTGCACATCCATTACCAGCGGGGCATCGGTTTCCCATGGCGAAGTACGAGCTGATTCCGGAGCAATTGTTACGTGAAGGTGTTGTTACAGCAGATCAGTTTCATAGGCCGGCTCCTGTCGATGAGGAGACGATATTGTTAACCCATACACCGGATTATTGGAATAAGCTAAAAGCGCTGCGATTGAGTGAGCGGGAGGTACGTCGTATCGGATTGCCACAATCAGCGGAACTTGTGATGCGGGAGCGGGTGATTTGTCAGGGTACGATTGACTGTGCGCTGTATGCGCTGGAACATGGTATCGGATTGAATGTAGCTGGGGGCACGCATCATGCCTTTGCAGACCGTGGAGAGGGATTTTGCCTGATGAATGATTTTGCGATAGCGGCTAATTATTTATTACATCACCAGCTGGCAGGGAATGTGTTGATTATCGACCTGGATGTACACCAGGGGAATGGGACGGCTGCTATATTTAAGGGGCATCAACAGGTATTTACATTTAGCATGCATGGGGAGCACAACTATCCTTTTCATAAAGAGCAATCGACCTGGGATATAGGTTTGCCGGATGGTACTACAGATGAAGAATATCTGGGCCGGTTAGCTAATGGTCTGAAGACTTTATTTATCCGCAACCGGCCTGATTTTGTGTTTTATTTATCGGGGGTAGATATCCTTTCAACGGATCGTTATGGCAGGATGAAAATTACTGAAGATGGATGCCGCCGCAGAGATGAATTGGTCTTCAATACGATCAGGCAATATCATATTCCCTGTGCGGTAGCGATGGGGGGAGGATATTCTCCGCAGCTGAGGCATATTGTGAATGCGCATTGTAATACATTCAAAACAGCGGCAGCCATCTTCTGATTTTTCTCTAAGAACGGCAGTGTGTAGATGTGTGTTTTATCAGCAAGAAATAGTTATTTTCCCAAAGTGAATGATCTTATATCTTCTGCAGGATTCATTTTTCAGACAATAATCTTCCAGGCCATAAAGTCTTTCGTTGCATTGATCAACTTATGCCATGTTCCTGCGGGAACGAACAGATAGTCTCCGGCATCGATATCGATGGTGTAGTCTTTGTACTGTACTTCTGCACATCCTGACATGACGATGTACGTTTCATTTTGTGAGTCCGGCTCCTGAGTGTAGACATCGTCAGGAGCGAGCAATACTATCTTCATTGTGTTGTGTGCCCATAGGGTCACGGCTGCTTCTCCACTGTTTTCCAGCTGGCGCAATGCGTCAACGAATGCTATACGCATAGTTTCAAACTTTGAGATGATTAAAAAAGGGGTTGGAGTAAGTAGCTTTGATTATTTAATTGATGGATTATATTTTAACGACTGTTGTCATTGACGAGTTACTGATCTGGTTATTTTGAATTCTTTCTTAGCAGGTGTATTGGAAATAATGGAATAATAGGACCCGCATTGCCTGGGAGCATGTTATTATTTCGGGTGAAATGAGCCACATTTAATTTTTGTTCAGGGGCAATACGCATAACATTTAACCGGGTGGATCACGTTCTCGCTACTTCACGTTTTGATGGCATATGTTGCCCCTGCGCATAATCTTCCCAATGCTTAGAAGACTATGCATAATATCTTTCAGAAAGTAAATTGAGGTTGTAATTAATTCCGGGTCTTTTTCTTCAGCATATTTACCTGATCCTGGAGGTGGCTCACCATATCAGCCAGGTGGTTCACACTGAGTCTGCTTTGTGGAGCAGCTTTACTGATCACGGCATCTGACTGCCAGAGTTCCAGTACTTCATCCATACCTACGGAATAAGGTTCAAATTGAGGGTTATCTGAAACCAACGTCAGTTTGCCTTTATTGCGGTTACTTTTCAACAGGCGTTTGTATACGATCCCTTCTCTGCTTGTCACCACGACGTAGGCTTCATTGTTACGGATATCTTCCCAGCCATCTACTTTATGGCATACGATTACAGAACCGGAAGGCGTGGGTAACATGGAATCACCGGCGATTTCGAAAGCTCTGTAACTACCTGCGCCCATCATAGGGAGTGTGAAGGTGTTCAGTTCTTCAATGAATTCATCGTCATTATAACCTGCCAGGTAACCAGCGGCTGCTTTTACGGGTACGAACTCTATGTTTTGGCGGGTAGTACCCAGCTTTTGCTGGCGGCGCTTTTCGAGGAATGTATCTTTCTGGGAACCAACATCGCGGCGAAGGAGATCATCAATAGATACCCGGAACATATCACTTACCAGTTCCAGCACTTCTGTGCGGGGCTCTGCACGTTCTTCTTCATAAGCTCCCAGGAGGGAACGTTTGATCCCTAACTTATCAGCAAACTCCTGCTGCGTCCATCCTTTCTGCTTACGCAGAAACTTTAAATTGCGGCATACAACTGACATAATCTAAATTATTTAGTAGAATTACTAACAAATTTAGTATATAATTTTTGGAATAACCAAATAAATCCGGTGATTCTCACTTATTTTTGTCGGGAAATCCAACTCAAAGATTTATGTATACACCGTTGCTGATTATTCACTCCCTGTTAAGGTGGGCAATTTTACTAGCTGGCATTTGGGCCGTTTACCGTTCATGGAAGGGCGTTAGTGGCAAGACACCTTTCACTGGTGCTGACAACAAGGCTGGTTTATTCTTTATGATTTTCTTTGACCTGCAATTACTGGTGGGTCTGTTACTGTACTTCGTAGCCAGTCCGCTCGTGAAAACAGCGCTGTCTGATATGGGAGCTGCAATGAAAGATGGCGTTCTGCGCTTTTATGCTGTAGAACACATTACAATGGCGGTATTAGCATTTATACTGGTGCATATCGGCCGTGCAAAGGTTAAAAAGGCACCTACTGACGCGTTGAAGCACAAAAAGGGATTGATCTTTTTTGGTATTGTGTTGTTACTGGTACTGCTCCTTACTCCATGGCCATTCCGTGAAGCAGGTGCAATGAGGGGATGGTTGTATTAATCGACACGATGATCCAACATACAAAGGGGCTGATGTGATCACATCAGCCCCTTTTACTTTCGTCGTTTTTTTATCATTGTCACCCCTTGTCCGTGTGGTATAAACGGAAAGAATAGATATATGGCAATGCTGCCAGTATACCTCCTATAAAAATCAATACAAATACCCCGGTTACTACCGGTAAAAAGAAACCTGACAGGAATGTAACGATCCCCGTCCACATCCATAGATTGCCCGCCATGAGATGTGTTTGCTGCCATATTTCCGTACTTTGCAGTGTCCACGGCGTACGTACCCCTACAAAATAATTCGGTTGTAATTTGCGTAAATAGAGTCCGATTACGGCAATCAATATACCCACTCCCGTAAATGCCCAGCGCTCCATGATAAAAGATCTTCCCTGGCTAACCATCCAGATGATCACGCTGGTAAATACAGCAAGATAAATATGGATAGAGAAGCGGATCCGATAGTATTGCTGCCGCTGCAGCCGTTCATCTGCTTCAGGAAAATCCGCATGGTCCACATGGGGCAGATAGCGGAAAAGGAAGTATAACATGAGGTTAGTGAGGAAGAGGAAGGTCATCAATAATAAGAAATCGCTTTTGGTACCTACCCGTTCCGGTATACCTGTGATGCTGTAGTTGTTGGGGAATAAGTCAGGCATAGATGGCCAGATCACTCCCAGGTACGCCATTGGCATCAATAGCAAAAGCAACAATAACAGTTCTTGTCCTAAATCCGTCTTTTTCATACTACATGGATTTGGTGTAATTAATATGCGACAAATAGTATACCGTTAGCACACATATATATTACAATTGTAAAAGCGGTTTGTTTTAACTCCCTACCGGAAGTCAATTACCCCGGCGCCGACAATTTTAGGCAGACACTACATGAAAAGGTAAATATCACTTTTTGTTATCCGCTTGTCATTTTACTAAATTATTTAGTATTTACTAATAATATTAGTATTTTTACAACCCCAGCCTTTCCCTCATAATAACCCCAAAAGCAAACAGGTCGTCCCCATCCCCGGAGACGACCTGTTCTTTATTATTTGCTATAAGACTATTCCAGACCAAACAGCCCCTTGTTCAGCAGCTGCAGGGTTTTTTCCTTGTGTTGACCACCTATCAGGATGGAAATATTGTGACGGCTGCCACCATAAGAGATCATTCTCAATGGTACTTCGTTCAGCGCTTCAAACAGTTTCTTGAGGATAGAAGGCGTTGCTGCTACTTCATTACCCACGATAGAAACGATGGTTTGATGATGATCCAGCTCCACAGATCCGAATGGCTGCAGTTCCTTTAGTAACTGATCCAGCTGTGGTGTGCTTTCTATTGTCAGGGAAACCGCTACTTCCGAAGTGGTGATCATATCGATAGGCACGCGGTATTTTTCAAATACTTCGAAGATCTTACGGAGGAAACCATAGGCCAGCAGCATGCGGCTGGATTTGATTTTGATGGCGATGATACCGTCCTTGGCAGCTACTGCTTTCACACCATCTCCCTTTGGCAGTTCGGTAATGATGGTACCATGTGCTTCAGGCTGCATGGTGTTCAGCAACTTCACCGGAATGTTGAAATGCTGTGCAGGCCAGATGGAAGCAGGATGCAGGATCTTAGCGCCAAAGTATGCCAGCTCCGCAGCCTCATCGAATGACAGCTGGTCGATCGGAAAAGTTTTCTTTACAACGCGGGGATCGTTATTGTGCATACCGTCGATGTCTGTCCAGATCTGCACTTCTTCTGCCTGGATAGCTGCACCGATCAGCGATGCGGAATAGTCGCTACCACCCCGTTTCAGGTTGTCTACTTCACCTCGTGCATTGCGGCAGATGTATCCTTGTGTAACGAAGATCTTATTATCCTTATTTTTCTCCAACAGGTTGCCCAGGCGGATCTTAATCTTTGGAATTTCTGGTTCTTCGTACTCATCAATGCTCATGAAATCCAGCGCTGATATCAATTCAGCTTTGATACCTGCTTCTTCCAGATATACACTGAACAGTTTGGTGGACAACAATTCGCCCTGTGCCAGTATATCCTTGTTCAAAGCTTCATTAAAGCTGATCTTCAGGATGATGTTCAGGAACTCAAAATGTTCGTCAATAACAGCACCAGCCTTCGCACGTGCTTCAGGCTGCTTCACCAGGACCTCTATAAATGAGCGATAGTGCGCTTCCAGCGTATCTATCTGCCCTTTAGCCTGCTCCTTTTTGCCTTGAGATAAGGATGTTCCTATCTCAACCAGGGCATTGGTAGTACCGGATAATGCAGATAACACCACTATTTTGGGAGCATCATCTGCAGTCACCAGTTGGGCCACGGCATGCATACGTTCAGGTTTACCTACCGACGTGCCGCCAAATTTTAAGATCTTCATTACTGTTGTATTGTTATGTGTTTGACGTAACTGTTATAAAAAGCGCAAGTTCGCGCTTAATTCCTGACTTTAAAAGCTCAATTTAAATTTCTCCCCTACTTCTCTCAGATCTTTTACCACCGGGTCCAGTAATGGAATGCCTCCCTGACGTCGGTGAGATTCCATTTCCCGTTCAGGGTCACCAGGAATTAAGACCTGCTCTCCGGCTATGGGTGTTGCATTTCTGAAACGGGTGATCCATTTGTCCATATGCTCTTTAAATTCGTCTGCCGGGCGGAAGGCATCCACGCGCATAGCGCCCAGGAAATGACCCAGGCCCTCACCTACCGGATCGGGTGCCAAAGGCAGGAAGCTTACAAATGGTGGTGCCCAGGGGCCATAATTGGCACCTGACAGCACTGCCGAAAATATATCGACGATGGCTCCCAGGCAATACCCTTTATGACTACCGTGTTCCCGGTCGCCTCCCAGTGGCAGCAGTGCGCCACCATCTTTGAGTTCATGCGGGTTGGTGCTGGAATGGCCGTCTTTATCCTGGATCCATCCGGTTGGGGCCTCCTGACTTTTGCGCTGCAGTATCTCCAGTTTACCGTTGGCAGCAGTCGTTGTGGCAAAATCCGCTACGAAGGCTGGTTGGGTTTTGGCGGGAATGGCCACAGCGATAGGATTTGTGCCCAGCATACGCTCAGTGGCGAAGGTAGGCGCGACCAGTGGACTTGCATTGGTCATTGCCATACCGATCATATCTTTTTCCAGCGCCATCATGGCGTGCTGGCCGGCAATGCCGAAATGGTTGGAGTTCTTAACACTGACCCAGCCACTACCTACGTTCGCAGCCTTGGCAATGGCTACCTGCATGGCGTAAGGAGCGACCACCAGCCCCAGGCCACGGTCACCGTCTACAACAGCGGTACTGGGGGTCTCATGTACCACCCGGATATCCGGGGTAGCGTTCACACGACCAGTTTCCCAGAGGCGTACATAGCCTATCAGGCGTGCTACTCCATGAGAATCAATTCCTCTAAGATCTGCTGATAATAAAACTTCACTTGCTGTAGCTGCATGTTCGTCAGAACAGCCCATGCGTTTAAAAACTTCCTGTGTAAATTCCCTTAAATGAGGATAGGAGAAAATCTGGCTCATGATGGATTTCCGTGCTATTGATTGTTGTATCAGTTGATCCGGTGTTTATCAGGCCTGTGCGGTAGGTCCTCCGAAATTCATAGGGAGGGATACCGGCTCCTGGTCCTGGATAGGTCCATGAATCGATTCGTATTTCTTGATATTGTCCAACATCGCCTTCATAAAGCGCTTAGCATGCTGAGGAGTGAGGATAACGCGGGATTTTACCTTCGCTTTAGGCATTCCGGGCATTACATTCACAAAATCGACAACGAATTCTGCATTGGAGTGGGTAATGATCGCCAGGTTGGCGTAGGTACCTTCTGCAATTTCTTCGGTCAATTCTATATTAAGCTGGCTTTGTTCTTCCTGCTGATTTTCCATGTTAGATTTTAATTTTCGGTACAAATGTAAAAAAGAGACGCTAAAATTATTGCTAAAAAAGAAATGGCCGCCAAATGGCAGCCATTTCCTGTAGGTAAACTTTTTCCTGCTACTGGGCATCCCACCATACTCTTCTTGTGAGAGTCGTGTTTGAAGGGGTATTGGTATTGTACCTTACCTCACTGCTCGGATAATAAAGTGACCTTGGCAATGAACCATTCAGCACATTACCCGAAGGAGCCGTCAGCACCGGATAACCGGTTCTGCGCCAATCTGTCCAGGTTTCGGGGCTTAGGAACAACGCAATGTACTTCTGTACTATAATATCCTGCAACGTGATGTTCGCAGCTGTTTTTGATACGTTTGCCAGGTAGGCTGTATTATTCACAGTTCTCTTCAGGTTAGCCGATACAGCCTCATTATAGGCAGTAGCTGCTCCGGCTGTGTTGTTGCCATTCCGTAGCTGTGCCTCTGCCTCGATAAACTTCAGCTCATCGTAAGACATAAAGTACACCGGAGAATTGGCAGAACCGTACAGAGAACCCAGTAATGTACTGTCGGAAGGATCAAAGTAAACGCTGTACCTTGGATCACCTGCCGCATACATCAGATCGTTCAGGTAGCCATCGAAAGTGATATCTGCACGCTGGTCGTTGAACTGGAACCAGGGATTCTGGGTCGTTACCGCGGTACTACCCACAAAGTCGATAAAGGCGCCTTCACCTTCTTCGAACCCTTCTGCTACCTGAGCCAGACAGTTGGTCACTGCTGAAGAATTTACCTTTACTGTATGCAGATAGAATTTTGCTTTCAGGGAATGTGCAAATTTCAGCCACATAGTCAGGTCTCCCTTATACATCAGGTCATCCGTTTTACTGGGCTGAAACGCGGCACCGTCATCTGTACTTAAATAAGTGATCGCTCTATCCAGCAATGCATGAATTGTGTCATACAAAGCCTGTTGTTTATCGTATTTGGGAGATGTATTATTCAATCCCTTAAAGGCTTCTGAATAAGGCACATCGCCCCAGAAATCTGTTACCTGGCCGAGATTGGTTGCCATCAGGACCATTCCGATGGCTGCATAGTGCAGCTGGCCATCAGCAAGGGCGATTTTAATCAGTGTATCACAATTGGACATGATTCCTGCATAGAATCCACCATTCCACATGTTATCCACGTCGTCGGGTGTCAGATTGTAGAGACTATAGTTTGCAGACTGGTTGGCGGCACCGGTTGTCTGCTGCATAAAAAGTGAAGGGAAACGGGAAGCATCGCCACCCCAGTTGTAAGCTGAAGTGAGCTCCACCCCTGCTAACATGGAAGAAGGTGTTGGATTGTGCAGCTTTGAAGGATCTTCGTTGATACCGTCATAAAAATATGCCCGTTTACAACCTCCTGCCGCTATCACTAATATCAGGACCGGTATTAAATATTTTATTGTTCGTAACATGATCTTACTTTTTAACGATTTAGAAATGGAACTTCAAATTCAGACCAAAACTGGCTGTACCAGGCATATTGAAGTAGTCAATACCCTGTGCATTTGTAGCACCTGTCAAACTTGTTTCCGGGTCGATCCCTTTGTAGGGTGTCCATAAAATAATGTTACGTGCAAACGTACTTACCGTGATACCCCTGATAAATTTAGATTCTTTGAATCCTTTGAAATCGTAGGATAAGGTTACTTCACGCAGTTTTACATAAGAACCATCATCGATGAAGCTCTCTGTCTGCGCACCGAATCCACCACCATTCCCCTGATACCATGCCTGATCCAGGGCTACAGCGGTAGTATTGGTAGCACCAGCACCAGCTACTTCTGCACCACCTGCGTTGTGTACCAGTTCTCCGGCGTCATTCAGATGGCCCAGCACACCTGCGAATGTGTGTTGGGAACCTCTGTCCAAAGTATATTTGGAAGTACCAATCGCCATGAGTGAACCACGGGTACCATTCCAGATATCTCCTTTATGTTTCCAGTCAATCAGTGTATACAGTGAAAATCCTTTGTAGCTGAAGGTGTTACCAAATCCCATCAGGAATTTAGGGTTAGGATTACCTACGGCTCTTTGTTCTGTGGATACAACCGGGTAACCGTAGTCATCGCTTTTATCGCTGATTACGATATTGCCTTTATTATCTCTCAGCCATCCATATGCATAGATGATACCTGCTGGTTCGTTAGGCAGGTGTGCGATGACTGTACCGGTAAAACCATTTACAGTGATCTGGCTGATACCAGGCGCCAATTTCAGTACTTTACTCCTGTTCATGGAGTAGTTAATGTTCATATCCCAGGTAAATGGTCTGTCTGCGATAATCTTTCCTGTCAGGGTTACTTCCACACCATTGTTCCGGATACTACCTGCATTGAGGGTCACGAACTGGAAGCCTGAAGTACCTGCTATTGGTGATTGAACGATCAGATCAGTACCTTTTGAATAGTAATAGGTCGCATCCAATCCTATTCTATTGTGTAAGAACTGGAGTTGCAAACCGGCTTCGTATGAAGTTGTTTTTTCTGGTTTCAGACCTGGGTTCCCCAATACGTTGTCAAGGAAGAAGCTACCTTTACTGTCATAAGGGAAAGATACCCCTGAGGTGTAGCCATCCGCAAATGTAGTTGGTGCGAAGAAGGAGCGGGTACGGAATTCACCGGGGTCCTTACCTACCTGTGCTACTGATAAACGGATCTTACCAAAACTCAGCACGTCATTATCCTTCAGACCTTCCAGCTCTGTAAATGCCCAACCTAAGCTGGCAGATGGATAGAAGAAGGAGTTGCTGTTTTTAGGTAAAGTAGAAGACCAGTCATTACGGCCGGTTATTTCCAGGAACAACATTGATTTGTAATCCAGGTTGATATCAAAATATCCGGATACCCTTCTATAGGGTGTAATAAAATTATAGGACTTCTGTACAGTGGCATTACTGATATTGTCATATCCTGCAGCTGTCAGACCATCACCCTGGGTATACAATTCATCCAGCTTACGGGAATAATAGTTGTTACCCAACTTGATATCCATTCTGAAATCTTTGGAGAGTTGTTTTGCCCAGGTCAGGATCGCATCTGAGTTCACACTTCTATAAGTATACCTGTCGTCAAATACACGACCACCGGAATAGGCACCAGATTGTATTTCGTAATACTGGTGGCGGTTATCCTGGTAGACGTCCGTACCCAACCTGTAAGTGAGGGAAAAGTCTTTCCAGATATTCCAGTCCAGTTGTGCGCTACCGATCAGGCGGTTCACATTTGTTGTATATGGGTTTTTATTGATCGTCCAGTAAGGGTTGTCATAGATACCATTTCTGTAAGATCTTACCAACCCATTTGATAACAGATAGGTTTTAGGATTATCTGCTTTGAGTCCTCCATTTGAGTTATCAAAAGAGATAGGGGTTCTTGTTAGACCCAGCATGATACCTGACGTATTACTACCGTTCTGAGGCATATTACCACCATCATTGGTATAGCTCATATTTGCAGAGACTTTCACCCTTTCGGAGACTTTCAATGTCCCTGCCATGGAGATGGTGGTGCGGGCATAAGTTTGCAGTGGTACGATAGAGTTCTGGTACATGTGGGAAACAGACATGCGGTAAGTAGCTGCATCTGTACCTCCTGTAAAGGAGAGCGAGTTATTGTAAGTGGCTCCTGTACGCCAGAAATCTTTGGTGTTATCATAAGGAACAAACTTGGTTTTTGCAGAAGGGTTAGAGGCACCCACCACATTACCATGTTTATCAAATTCATTCGCATTGCCATCCCAGAAAAGGGTATCAATATTAGCACCCCAGGAATACCTGTTGCTGGAACTGAATGGTGCAATAGTACCGCCGGATCCTTTTACATATTGTTTCTGGATACCAGGCAGGCGGTTCACGACATCGAAGGAAACACCGGTACTGAAATCGACCTGCATTCTACCCGCTTTACCTTTTTTGGTGGTAATAATGATGGCACCATTTGCCGCGTCGATACCATACAATGCCGCAGCGGCAGGGCCTTTTAAGACGGAGATACTTTCAATGTCTTCAGGATTGATATCAGCGCCACGGTTGGTGTTGGTGGCCCCTTGCAGCAGGTTGTTACTACCATCTGAAGGGTCCCCGGAATAGTTTTGTCCGTTGTCCACAGGTATACCATCTACTACAAACAGTGGCTGGTTATTTCCTGTGAGGGAATTTGTACCTCTCAATTTAATGAAAGTTGCGGCGCCGGGTGTACCTCCGGAACCGATGACCTGCATACCGGCCACCTTTCCTGACATGGCCCTGAGCGCATCGCCCTGACTGGCTTTGGTGAGTTCGTCACCTTTTACGTCTTGTACGGCATAACCCAGTGCTTTCTTTTCACGTTTGATACCGAGACCTGTAACAACGACTTCCTGGAGATTTTGGTTGTCTTGGGTAAGGGAGATGTTGACCACTCCTCCGCTACTTGCAGGCACTTCTTTCATGGTGTAGCCGACGCTTCGGATCTGAAGGGTTACATTGTCGGCGTCCAGGGCTAACTTAAAATTTCCGGATTGGTCTGCGGTAGTACCTCTGGTAGTTCCTTTGACCTGAACTGTAGCAAACGGAACGGGTGCACCATCAGGGCCGGTGATCTTACCGGTAACCATACGCTGTTGCGCATGTAACCCTGTGATGAGACTAACAATAATGAACAAGGTAAGTAAGTGCTTAAACATAGATGTGCTGATTTATTATTATTTACCATGTGGCACGAAACAGGTATATACCGCTAAGCAGTACAGTTCCATGTGGCACGGCATAGAATAAAAACTTACTACTAAATGTATCCTGACGGTTTGGGATTAGGACATGGTTGTTCGTTTAGATTTTAGTTTCCGTAAAGTAGTATAACATACAATTGTTACAAATGGTTCATTCGCGCCGGAAGGTATGAAGATTTGGTGCGGTAGTAAGGACAGCGAGGCGTTGGGGAGTTACTTTTTTTAACCTGATAAGATAATGGATCACAGCACATTAAAAAAGGTTACCGGTAAAAACCGGCAACCTTTTTCTATAATTAGGGTATTGCTTATTAAAATTTATCCCAGAATAATTTTGTTTCTACCTTATCACCACCAATGGCTGAAGCTGCTTCATTATAATTCGCGGTATTCAGGTTCTGCTCTGCTATTGGATAGGTGAAACGTACGGGGTATCCGGACTGTGCCTTTGGCGGAGGAACCAGCTGTGGATAGTCCAGGTGACGCTGTGCTGTCCAGGCATCAAAACCGCGATTATACAGTGCGATCCACTCCTGCATACCGATTTTTTGTTTCCAGTCGCCTGCTGCGGTCAGGTAGTTGACATCGGTTCTGGCGAGATAAGCCACTGCATCTTCTTCGGTACCACCCCAATATAATATGGAGTTGGTAATTGCATTGCTATAATGGGTAGCCGCAGTACCACCTACTGCCCAGCCTCTCTCTATTGCTTCCGCCCTGATGAACTCGACTTCTGAATAATCGATGAACACACCTGGCAGGTCTTTCTTTTCTAACAGGGGACCCGGATGGGAGTAGTTTGCGTATGGGCTCTTCACACCATTTGTACCACCTTTATAGATACCGCCTATTGTTGTGAAATAGAAAGGTCTTCTCGGATCTTCTACTGAGTTGATGTAATCAACAAATGTGTTGGAACCTACGAAGTCCTGACGACCGCTTTGAACCAGGTCTTCCCACAGTGGGTTTGTATTTGGCGGAATAGTTGAGTAGGGGAATTTTGCATATTCGCCCTGTGCATCAAATGCACCGGCAGAGGCCTCAGTAACAATGGTTTTTGCAGTTGCAGGATCAACATCTGCCAGCAAAATACCCAGGCGTAACTTCAGGGAGTTGGTAAACTTCTTCCAGTTTACAATTTCATCGCTGCTGAACAGCATGTTGGAAGACCCCATACCTGCTGCACTTTCGTCGAAGTTAGCGAGGTCTGCATCCAGACGTTTAATCAGATCGGTATAAATAGTATGAGCATCATCATATTTATTGAACAGGTTGTCTGCAGTCAGTGAAGAGGAATAAGGTACATTGCCGAATGTGTTCACCAATACAGAGGTACCATATACTGACATTACATCAATTTGTGCCAGCATATTTTTCTTCACGGTTGCGTCTGTATTGACATCTGCTTCCAGTACCTTTTTGGCTTCCTGCAGGTCCATCAGTGCATCTGTGTAGAAAGCATCCCAGAAGTTGTCAGGAATTGTTCTGGTTACGAGGTTATAATTACTTTCATCGATGTAAGTCGTCTCTGTCCATTGCTGTACAATGAGCCTGAAGATACCCAGGTTTACATTGGTACTGGTGATTGCATCTGCCATTTCTTTTGTGGCACTTGCATACAATGCAGCCGGACTAACGGCCGCTGGTTTATTTGGATCTGTATTTAAGTCGGTAATATTTTTTGTACAGGATACTGTAGACAGTATACCCATAGCAGCAAAGGAACCGTATATGATATATTTTTTCATTTTTGCTTTTTTACTTTTTTAAAACATCTGATCGCACAGATTAGAAACGTAATCTCAGGTTAGCACCGAAAGTTCTTACTGCAGGATAAGCACCTACTGTGAAGCCCTGTGAGTTACCGGAGCTGAGTGCATCATCAGGATCTGCATAAGGCAGATTCTTGTGGATGATCCACAGGTTGCGACCTGTCAGAGAGAAATCTACTCCTTTGAATGGATTGATATGTCTGATAACGGATGTTGGTAAAGAGTATGTCAGCGATAATTCGCGCAGTTTGATATAGCTTGCATCGTATACGAATGCTTTGTCAGGATTGTAGTAGTAACCATAGGTACCGTATTCGTTCGCAATACGTGTAGTGTTTGGTTTACCGTCTTCAGTTACACCAGGCATAATAACGCCACCGCCTTCGCTGAGTGGTGCTCTCGACTCATTGCCCAGATCATTGAGTTGTGCGGTTTCCGGCAAGATACCTGTAGCCAGACCATAGTACATATCCAGTGAGAACATGTCTCCACCATGACGTACGTCGACCAGGAAGCTCAGGGCCAGGTTTTTATATTTCAGTGTGTTGGAAATACTACCAATCCAATCAGGATTTACATTGCCAATTGTGTGGTTTGAAGTGTTGGTGATTTCATAATAACCATCTGCATCTACTACTTTCTGACCATCTTTGTAAATGAAATCAGATCCGGTGATAGTTCCATAAGGCTGTCCTAATACTGCATTCACAGTAATACCACCCTGGTAGTCACGCAGCTGCAGCTTGTCGATGCCAGGCAGTGATACCACCTTGTTACGGTTACGTGACCAATTCACATTGATGGTCCAGGAGAAGTCTTTTGTTTTGATTGGTGTACCGAATACAGACAATTCAATACCCTGGTTCCGGATGTCACCGGCGTTGATCACTTTATAATCATAACCGGTACTAGTTGATACAGGCAGAGGAACGATCTGGTCAACAGTATTCTGTCTGTAATAGGTTGCATCAAAACCTAAACGGTTGCCGAAGAAAGACATTTCAAGACCTGTCTCGAAGCTCTTTGTTTTTTCAGGTTTCAGGTCAGGATTATACTTGGTACCACCTACTGAAGCCAATGGAACACCATCGATACCGGTTGGTACATCGTAGTAGTTCATAGTATACAATGCAGGTGCTGTATTACCCACCTGTGCCCAGTTTACTCTCAGTTTACCATTAGATAACCAGGTAGCTTGTGGCAAGAGTTTGGAGAATACAAAACCGAGAGAGGCAGAGGGATAATAGTAACTATTATTGCCTTTAGGCAGTGTAGATGACTGATCTCTTCTCAGGGTCAGATCAAGGAATAATAATTCTTTGAAACCAAAATTAGCTGCACCATACACACCATCCACTTCTTCTCTTGTAGTAATTTGTGTGGGTGCTTCCATTGGGTTAGCTGTGTTCAGCAGGGCATACAGACGTGGGATGAGGAGACCGCCGTTAGTAGACGATAAGATAGAGTTCACATTCGTCTGTCTTACGTTACCACCCAGGATACCTTTGAAGGTCAGGTCTTGTGTGATGTTCTTGTTGAAGTTCAGCATCAGGTCGTAGTTATACTCACTGAAAGTACGTTTGAACTCACTGTATTTTGAAGGATCGATAGAGCCGATAGCGGTTCTTTCTTCCTGATGTTCATTGTAAGTATCCAGTGACACACGACCGATTACGTCTAACCAGTCAGCTGCTTTATAGTTCAGGTTGATATTGCCGAAGTGACGGGTACGACCATCTGTTTCGTAGTTCTCATACCTGGTCCAGTAAGGGTTATCCCAGAAAATTGGTTTCAGTGATCCTACATCTGCCTGGTTCCAGGTGATGTTACGTTTTTCAACGAAGTACATGTCTTTTTGTTCCTTTACATCTACGTTGGTTTCCCACCACTGCCGCATATTTGTCATCAGGTTTTTGGAATCATAACCTGTACCATAACGACCAAGACCATCGATCATCGTAGTGTTTACGGAAGCACTTGCGGTTAACTTGCTGGAGAGATTGTAAGATGCGCCAAAGTTGATCAGGTCCTTTGCAATACGGCTATTAGGCATGATACCTTTGTCGATGAATTTTGAGTAACCCAGTTTGAAATAACCTTTATCGCTGGAGCCATCTACAGAGATACTGTTGCTCGTACCTACAGCTGTTTCAAATATCGCACTTGGATTGTTCGAAGCGGCAACCCAGGGGCGGGTTTTCATATAGTAAGGAGACTTGTCATAGAAAGCATCCCAGTGGTATACCTGTAAGTTTGGATCAAATTTACCACCATAGGAAGCGTCTTCTGTAACCGGTACTACGCGGTCATCCACGCCATCGCCGTTCACATCGGTGTAGTAGAAATAACCGTCTGGAGAACCATATCCAGAGCCATACCCAGCACCATATTTATTCTGATATTTTGCAAAGGTAGAAGGATCGTATTTACCTACATTCACACCTGTATTGAAGGTAACTCCTAATCCTCTTGAGCCTTTTTTAGTAGTGATCATCACCACACCGTTGGAAGCGCGGGAACCATACAACGCGGTAGCAGCTGCACCTTTCAGTACGCTCACAGATTCAACATCGTCGGGATTGATATCGGCTGCGGCATTACCGTAGTCATAACCACCCCTACCTCTCAACTGATCGTCGGTGTTGGTGTTAGAGTTATCGATAGGTACACCATCTACCACGAAGAGTGCCTGGTTGTTGCCAGTGAGGGATTTTGCACCACGCAGCACGATGTTGGTAGAACCGCCGAGTGTATTATTCTTACGAATTTCAAGACCAGAAACTTTACCTGCCAGAGAAGTGGTAATGTTTACATCTCTTGTTCTGTTCAGTTCTTCGGGTGTAACTGTCTGAGCAGAGTAAGGCAGTTCATTTTTATTTCTCTTTACGTTGAGAGCTGTTACTACTACTTCCTGCAGGTTCTGGTCATCAGATTTCAATGCGACAGTAACCGTACCGGATGCACCTACCGGAATATTCTGAGATATATAACCCACGCTACGCACGATCAATACGGCATCTGGTTTTGCATTCAGTTTGAAAAATCCATCCTGATCTGTAGTTGTCCCAGTGTTTGTTCCTTTGATTTGTACAGTGGCAAAAGGTACAGGTGAACCGTCCGGACCGGTAACTTTCCCTGTAACCTGGCGCTGTTGCGCATACGTCAGGGTTACACTCACCATGAGTATGGTGAAAAAGAGTAACGCTCTTTTCATAAACGATTTAAATTTTTAGTTGACAATAAAAAATATATAGGTTCCCCTGGTGTTGACTATGAGTTAAATAGGTTCCCCTAGACCAATAAGTTTATTAGCACACAGTTAACTGTTATTACGATTTAGACTGTACGATTTAGTTTGTTGAATTCTTATTAGCACACAGTTAACTGTAATTGAGATTCAGATTTTTACGATTTAGTTGTTGACTGTTAGTCAGCACGCAGTTCGATAGTATTACGATTTAGTTAATTGAATTTTTATAACTCCCTTAGCTGTAAGGGTGATTTAGGTTTTACGATTTAGTTGTTGACTATTAATCAGCACGCAGTTTAGTTAGTATTTCGATTTAGTTGTTGAATTTTGTTACACACTTAACTATTGCAGTGATCTAGGTTTTACGATTTAGTTGTTGACTATTAATCAGCATACAGTTTAGTTAGTATTTCGATTTAGTTATTGAATTTTTGTTACGCACTTAACTGTAGTTGTGATTTAGGTTTTACGATTAAGTTGTTGACATATTAATCATCACACAGTTAGTTACGATTCAGGTTTTACGATTTAGTTTTTATTGTTAAAAAGGTACCATCCGGGATGAAGGCGGCAAGAACCTGGATGGTAATTTGAAACTCAGAATGACTTTTATCCTAGTTCATAAGCAAAACGTACTGCTATACTGCCGTACACAGGTTGACAAAGTATTCGTAAAATGTAAACAGGATAAAGAGCTACTGGCCTCTTTCATAATTACGATTTAGATTTTGGTTGAGGAGCACAATTTAGAGAAAAATATTACTCACCACCAAGAAAAATTTAACCTTTTTTTAAGAGTGCATTTTTTTTGCATATGTATAGAAATTATTTGCAATATCCTATATGAGAAAATTTAACATTCGATAACACTTCAGTTTATGCGCTATTTTAGCATTTTTGAGGTGTTTTATTGAATATGTTATCAGATTTAGTGCATTTTTTAAGATATTATGAAACATTTACCTTGATAGAAGGATGGTAGTATTTTGTGTTGGTCAGATGACATATGTCACTTGTAATGTGATGGGTCCTCCTGCTTCTATCCTTGCCCATGCCTGCAGATGTTTGCCTTTTTTCCATCTCAGCGTGCAGCTTTGTTTGGTTCCATTGCCATAAAGTTGGGATAAATTGTAATCGTATAATACACTTCGGTCAGGAATATAAAATCTTGTCTCTGTACCTCCGGTACTATACCAGATATAGTTGAGTGTACAGCGCAAAGGCCATTGCGGTAATTGCCAGGTCAGCTCCTGCTGGTACAGGCCGCCGAACTGTTTTCCTCCTTCATCCTGCCAGCTATTTGCTTCAACGCGTGTTTTCCAGGTCCACCCTTTGGCGGGTGATAGTGACAGCTGGCACCTGTAATCCTGGTGAATGGTTTGGATCATGGGGGGAAGGAAAACGTCTGTTTTAGATTGTTGAAATTTTTGTTTGTATTGATACCGGAAGTAGAGACGTGTTTCTTTATCTGGTGTGTAAGTGACTGCTGCAAATAATTCCTGTCCATCTGAGGGGGCGTTGGTTTTATATTGTAACCAGGGGAAGTGAAAGATATCTGCATAGACGTCCAGTTGCCAGTGTTTGATACTATGAATACTCATCCCGGTATATATTCCTTCTTCATTGACTGGCCGTGAATTTTCTGCCATGGCGTTGGCATGAATGGGTTGGTAGTGTGTATCGTAATTGCGGTAAAACATGGCGAGATCGGCTATCTTTCCGATGCCGGCTAGCATGCCTATGATCATCGCTTTTCCATTATTAAAAGCAAATTCGCCAAACAAATGATAGTTGCGTACAGAGATGGCGTAATCCATTCCTATGTTAGGATTGAGCCAGTTAATACCAATATGGGCCTGTGGTAGGTTGTACGAGATATTTCCGCCTATTTGCTGCATTGAAAGGATAGCGGTCGTCTGCCACCTGCCCTGTTGCAATGTGATCGCCGCGCCCCTGTTTACACCGGCTGAATTGGAGCCTCTGATAAGGCTGCCTTCTCTTTTGATATGTGTGATCATTCCATTTTTACCCAGTGCATATCCCTGCCAGTTTATTAGACCTTGTCCCATATTTACCGTGAAGTCACCGATAGCAAGAGATTTAATTTTGCGGTGGTTACTGATGGAATAATAGGCGCTGTTATTGTTCTTTTTTAACTGTATGCCTGTTGTGGATGAGCGGTATCTGAAGAGATTATTTCTCAACAAAATAGTGTGTTCTCCTTTTTCTGTTGCAGGCATTTCTGATACGGTAACGTAAGGTAAGATCAGCTGGATGGTGGTTTCATCAAACCCGGGAACAGCCTGCAATTCGTAGATGCTTAACAACTTTCCGAATTGCTTTTTATAACTGATCAATTCATCGATTTGTAAGGTTGTTAACAAACCTAAGGAAGTTAGTTCAGCCACATCTGCTTTGTTCAGTGACAAAGGATGTTTTCTGTACGATTCCAATTGCTGCCATTGCATATCATCATTGACGATATCGTCTTCCTGTCTTGCACAGGCTATTAATGGAATAGAGATACAGATCCATATCAACATGGATAATTTTACACCTGCCATATGATAGTTGTTCCGGGTGAGAAACCTAATTGTGGGTGATGTGCCGTATAGATCTTTATAAAGAGCTTTTTAAGCTCAAAAGACACGGTCATGTTTCTTTGTAAAGGATCATTACACCAATCCAGTTCCATGAGGAATTGGGGGATGAATGCGTATTCACACATTACTTTCAGTACGGGAGGGCTTCCCTGTTGTTGAATGAGGGCAGTGCTGAAAAGAAAACTTTCGCTGGCTTCATAGCCTAATCCTGCTGACAAAATCACTGGCAGGTTGGGTGTATTAACAGGATTGAATGCGTGGATGCCGGCAAAGAGCTGAGGTGTGATTTGTAGCAGGGTACCTGCTTCTGCGGTAAGTGCATGGATGCTGCCATATCCCCTGGTTGTGGTATTGAGGTAATTTATTTGAATACCTGCCGTACACTTCTCTCCCATGTTGTGGCTATAGGCAAAGCCGAATAATTGTTCGTGCCAGGCGCGAAACCCTGTTTGTTTCAGCATGCCTGCGAAGGTGCCGGATGGGGTGGGCCAGGCGATGGCAAGGGTATGTATACTGAGGGCGCTTAATGAAAAACGTCGTTCGGTATTGACCCCGATAACAGGTTTTTTCAGCCAGGTGAGTGCTGCCTGATTCTGCAATGCTGCAAAGAGTTGCTGATGATGCCTGGAATAAGTGCCCGCTGTGGGTTGTGCACAAATAGAACATATGCACCAGGAGGCGCATAGAATGGTAACAACAATGGATTTCATATCATAGAAGTTACAAAAAAAAATGTCTCATACCTTGCGGTATGAGACATTTTTTTTCTGTGCCTGCGGCGCTGAAAATAAAATCAGGCTTTGGGTGTTGTATTAAAACAGCCCGTGCAGCTGCGAGTCTATCTTAGAAATGATCTCTCCCAGATCCTCATCACTCTCCGGAAATTTATTTTTATCAATATCAATGATCAGCAATGGCCCTTCGGTATATCTCTCTATCCAATTATTGTAATATTCATTCAGGCGCTTCAGGTAGTCCAGCCGGATGTTTTCTTCATATTCTCTTCCTCTCTTCTGGATCTGTGCTACGAGGGTAGGTACAGAAGCTTTCAGATAGATGAGCAGGTCTGGTGGCTTTACCATCGACTTCAATGTTTCGAAGAAATTGAAATAGTTATCAAAGTCGCGTTTTGTCATCAGTCCCATCTCATAGAGGTTAGGTGCAAAGATGTGTGCATCTTCATATATGGTACGATCCTGAATTACAATGTCATTGCCATTTTGAATATCCAGCAGTTGTTTCAATCTTCCGTGAAGGAAATATACCTGCAGGTTGAATGACCAGCGGGGCATATCTTCGTAGAAGTCATTAAGATATGGATTGTGCTCTACATCTTCGAACTGTGGGTCCCATTTATAATGCTTTGCCAGCATTTCAGTAAGAGTGGTCTTACCGGCACCAATGTTCCCGGCTATCGCGATGTGTTTGAGCTTGTTATTTTTTGCCATGTTGTATCGAGGTCACTAATCATTTATTTGGAAGCCAGTGAGCAGCAACTATCATTAGGTGACAACCTATAATTTACAATTTTATCTGATTATCACCCTAAAAAATGTTGCGGTCCCTTCTTATGATCAGTAGTAGTTAATTCCGATGAGTTTTCTCGCTTGCTGCAAAGTCTGTGCCGCACTTTCCCTCGCCTTTTCAGCTCCGTGTTTCATGATCTTGTTCAGGTAAGCTGGATCTTCCTGTAAAGATTTAGCTTTTTCGCGTATAGGCGCGATAAATTTCACCATGTCCTCACCTAATTGCTTTTTCATGTCGCCGTAACGAATGCTGCCATCCTCGAATGTTTTCTTAAAGTGAGTGATAACATCTTGTGTAGATACCTGTTCCATGAGGCTGAAGAGGTTTTTCACTGCTTCTGGCATACTACCATCCTCTTCCTTACCTGTAGCTGATTTAGCTCCCTTCAATTTCTTCATAATCAGTTCATCGCTATCAGAGAGGTATAATGTAGCCATCTGGTTCTCACTCTTACTCATTTTACCTTCGCCATCCAGGCTTGGTATTTTAATCAGGTCATCACCGAAGTTAAATGGCACTGGCTCGGGGAATAAATGGCCATAACGGTTGTTAAAACGCTGCGCATAATTGCGGGCCATTTCCAGGTGCTGTTCCTGGTCCTTACCTACAGGTACTTTTACACCACGATGTACGAGGATATCGGCACTCATGAGTACAGGATAAGTAAGGAGGCCGGCATTGACATTGTCCGGACTCAGACGTACTTTATCTTTGAATGTAGGCACTTTTTCCAATTCGCCCTTATAAGCCAACATATTAAGCAGCAGGTATAATTCTGCAATTTCAGGGATATCGCTCTGTACATAAAGCGATACTTTTTCGGGATCGAGGCCCGAAGCTATATTTTCAGCCAGTACGCGGTAAACATTGCCACGCAGGTCTTTTGGATCAGGATGGGTTGTCAGCGAATGCCAATCTGCTACGAAAAAATAACAGTTATAGGCCTCCTGCATCTTTACATAATTGCGGATTGCCCCGAAATAATTGCCTAAGTGTAAAAAACCGGTAGAGCGGATCCCGCTTACTACTATCTCTTTGTTTGCCATAATGGGGTGCAATTTAGGAAATTCTTAGGAGCTACCCTGCCGGAGCGTGGCATTTCTTTCTGGCGAAAGCCCTCTTCTGCCCTACTCAGAAAGCCTGTTTTAGCCTTCAAATTGCCTGCGGAGGGTATAAAGTGAGACATGGCAACGAATAATGATACTCTCTGTGGGATTTAGTAACTTTAACGCCGGTATAATAAATATTTCATTATCTTTTCATTTAATTTGACTTATGGAAGTGAACGAACAACTGGTAGATCAGTTAGCAGACCTGGCAAGATTAGAATTCACCCCGGAGGAAAAAACATCCATCCAGGGAGATCTCCAGCGAATGATCACCTTCGTGGAAAAACTAAATGAGCTCGACACTAGTGATGTTCAGCCCATATTGCACATGACTACCGACCGTAATGTGTACCGTGAGGATAAAGTAGTTCCTTCCATCAGCAGGGAAGAAGGTTTACAGAACGCGCCCGCTGCCAATGATCAATACTTTAAAGTTCCTAAAGTGATCAAGAAGTAATCCTTATATCGAAAGAGAGGGATTCATCCGATTTTAGTAACAAAGGGATACACCCTTCCCTGGTTATAAAGATTGAAATTGAGTCCATATCCAGAAAAGGCACACATCAGGGAAATCATCTTTTTTTAATACTGTAAGTATGCACCCACATTCCGTCATCCATTTAGAAGAAATCCGTAAAAGCTATTTCATTGGTTCCAATGAACTGCCTGTACTGAAAGGTATTAACATGGACATTTTTAAAAATGAATATGTTGCCCTCATGGGGCCTTCCGGCTCCGGAAAGTCCACACTCATGAATATGCTGGGTGCACTCGATACCCCTACCAGCGGGAAATATATCTTAAATGGTCATGATGTGAGCAAAATGGAAGATGACGACCTGGCCCGGGTACGGAATAAGGAAATAGGCTTCGTATTTCAGCAGTTCAACCTGATGCCCCGGCTGACGGCTTATGAAAATGTGGCTGTGCCGCTGATCTACGCTGGCATCAGCAAAAAAGAAAGAGAAGAAAAGGCGATCCATATGCTGGAGAAAGTAGGTTTGGGGCAGCGTTATAAACATAAACCCAACGAACTCTCCGGTGGACAGTGCCAGCGCGTGGCCATTGCCCGTGCCCTGGTGAACGATCCGTCCCTTATACTGGCAGATGAGCCTACTGGTAACCTCGATACCAAGACCTCTGTGGAGATCATGGAGATCTTTGGGCAGATTCATGCCTCCGGCAATACGGTTGTACTTGTTACCCATGAGGAGGATATCGCTGCGCACGCTAAAAGGATTATCCGTCTCAGGGATGGGCTGATTGAATCAGATAAGTCTGTAGAGGATAGTTTCCTGGTAAAAGCTTAAATCTTAGCAATTCTTCGCATCCGGGAAGAATTAGGATAATTCGCCCGAAACTATACTCTTGGCGTCCACTTAATCTCCTCCACATTCAGCCGGTGCCCGATCCATCTTGCAAGCACGAACAGATGATCACTCAGCCGGTTCAGGTACTGCAGCACCAATGGTGCTATAAACTCTTCATTTTCCTGCAATCCCACACATAACCGTTCTGCCCTCCGGCATACGCATCGTGCTACATGTGCCGTGGACACGGCTACATGGCCCCCTGGCAATATGAAACTCTTCATTTCCGGCAACTCTTCATTCATTCCATCAATGCTGGCCTCCAGCATCTGCACATCCTTTTCATAAAGGTCCGGAATACGCATTTTTATATCCTTTTCAGGATCACAGGCCAGTGAAGCACCTACTGTAAACAAGCGATCCTGTATTTCGCGCAGAAAAGCGACCATTTCAGGTTCAGTAGTCAGGTAGTCACTTACCAGACCGATATAAGAATTGAGCTCGTCTACAGTACCATAAGCATCAATGCGCAGACTGCTTTTGGAAACTTTAGTTCCCCCGATCAGTGAAGTCTGTCCTTTATCTCCCGTTTTGGTATAAATCTTAAATGACATAAGATAGTTTTTAGAGCATCTTCCCGTCTTTCATGACAAGCTGCCGGTCGCTCAATGGGGCCAGCTCCTCGTTGTGAGTCACAATGATGAATGTCTGCTGAAACTGATCCCTCAACTGGAAAAACAGCTGATGCAGCTCCCGGGCATTGTGTGAATCCAGGTTACCGGTTGGTTCGTCGGCCATCACGATATCCGGGTTATTGATCAGCGCCCTGGCTACTGCCACCCTTTGCTGCTCACCACCTGACAGTTCATTCGGTTTATGATCCATCCTGTGCCCCAGGCCTAACGTTTCCAGTAAAAAAGCGGCCCTTTTTTTGACCTCATTTTTACTGTGCCCGGCTATAAAACCCGGTACACAAACATTTTCTATCGCGGTAAATTCCGGCAAAAGGTGGTGGAACTGGAAAATAAAGCCCATGTGCCGGTTACGGAAATCAGCCAATGCATTGCCTTTGAGTGCTGTCAGATTCACATCATTCAGCCACACCTCTCCGGAGGTAGGCATGTCCAGGGTACCCAATATGTGCAGCAGGGTGCTTTTCCCGGCTCCGGAAGATCCTACGATTGTAACGATCTCCCCTTTATTCACAGTTACATCCACTCCCTTCAATACGGGTAAGTTGGAATAATTTTTGGTAAGATTGCGTGCGGTCAGCATACTTGAATAAAAGTAATTCACCGTTAAGATAGTAATAGTTGTTTATTTCAAATTAAATAATACTTTTGCCAAAATTTAAGACAGTAAAAATTTCAATAACATGTACTGGACCTTAGAATTAGCTTCATACCTGGAGGATGCTCCATGGCCAGCTACTAAAGACGAATTAATTGATTACGCCATCCGTTCCGGTGCACCGATTGAAGTGATAGAAAATCTTCAGGAACTGGAAGACGAAGGTGAAATTTATGAGGGAATAGAAGATATTTGGTCTGATTATCCGTCACAGGATGACTTCTTCTTTAATGAAGACGAATATTAGCGCATAGATATTCCATTTATTGTTGCCTCAGCAAATTTGCCTATGCTAAAAAATTTCAAGCCGCTCCTTCATTGAAGGACCGGCTTTTTTTGTAGTAAACGGTCCGGCAAAAATCAGCGCAAATCCGCGCCAGATAAAGCAACTGCCATTTTTGTGGGATAGCATGCTACTAAATGGAAAGCCGTGAAAATGAATACTTAGTATTCACTTTCACGGCTATTATTTTTGGATTGTACCTTCTTATTTTTCCATTTGCAGCATCACCTCCATGGTAACACCGGTAGAAGAGAAACCACCGTCATGGAACAGGTTCTGCATGGTTACCATTCTTGTCAGATCAGAGAACAGCGATACTGTATAGTCAGCACATTGCTTTGCAGATGCATTCCCTAACGGACTCATTTGCTCTGCATAGTTGATGAAACCATCAAAACCTTTCACGCCACTGCCAGCTGTAGTACGGGTAGGGGACTGAGAGATGGTGTTGATACGTACTTTCTTGCTGATACCGTAGTGGTAGCCAAAGCTACGTGCTACAGATTCCAGTAATGCTTTTGCATCTGCCATTTCGCTATAGTCCGGAAATACACGCTGTGCAGCGATATAAGTCAGTGCCACTACAGAAGCCCACTCATTCAGTGCATCCAGCTTATAAGCTGTTTGCAGCACACGGTGAAGGGACATTGCTGATATATCGAATGTTTTATGGGAGAAGTCGTAGTCGAGGTCAGTATAGGGCTTTCCTTTACGCACGTTGAGGCTCATACCTACAGAGTGCAGTACGAAATCAATTTTACCGCCAAAATGCTCCATGGATTTAGTGAACAGATTGTTCAGGTCTTCAAGGCTGGTCACATCTGCTGGTATTACAGGGGCGTTCGTAATTTCCGCCAGTTTCTTGATCTCCCCCATACGTAAAGCGATAGGTGCATTTGTCAACACGATTTCAGCGCCCTCTTCTACACAACGAAGTGCAGTTGCCCAGGCAATGGAATTTTCATCCAATGCACCAAATATGATACCCTTCTTTCCTTTTAATAAGTTATAAGCCATTGGGTTGATAATTATTTTGGGCAAAAATAGGCGTTATAGTTGAAAAAAAAAGATTAATTGAGACTACCACCTTGCCGCCTTTATTTCACCAGCTCCCTCGCATTCTCTAACGCTGCCGCCGTTGGCTTTTCCCCACTCATCATCTGTGCGATATGATTAATCCGCTCTTCTCTCGTGAGTAATCTTACATTCGTCGTCACCTTGCCTGACTTCATATCTTTAAACACAAAGTAATGTGCATCTGCCTTTCCTGCTATCTGCGGCTGGTGTGTGATGCAAATGATCTGATGCCCTTTGGCCATTCCCTCCATAATAAAGCTTACCTGGCGTGCAGCCTCCCCGGAGATCCCAGTATCTATTTCATCAAAGATCAATGTTGGCAAGGCTACCGACTGTGCTACCAGCGATTTGATACACAGCATCAGCCTGCTCAGTTCACCACCGGAAGCCACTTTGCGAATGGGAGCAAAGTGCCCGCTCTTATTGGCATCAAATAAAAATTCGATTGTATCCTGTCCGAACTGATTCAAAGCACCTTTTACGATTGATGCCTTTAGCCGGGCATTTGGCATACCTACCTGGGCCAGTAATGCGTTTACAGATTTCTCAAACGGTACAGCTGCTTTCTCACGTGCTGCAGTGATACTGTTTGCCTGGGTTTGCAACTTCCCTTGTAGTGTTTCCAGTTCTTTTTCCAGTCCTTCAAGTTTTTCATCCAGGTTCAATACGCCCTCTACCTTACCTGTCAGTTCTTCCTGTATAGCCAGTAGTTCAGTCGTTGTTTGTACGGCATGCTTTTTCAGCAACCTGTAGCCAAGAGATAGGCGTTCATTCAGTTGTTCCAGCCGGGCTCCATCTGTCTGTACCTGGTCATTCATGTGACCGATCTCCCCTGTTATGTCCTGTAGCTCTACATATGCCGATTGCAAACGTGCAGCAATAGACGGTGCATCTTTATGAAAATTAGCCAGCCCCTGTACAGAAGACTGAATCTGTTTCAGCTGCTGCAATAAAGGCTGTTCATCTTCCTTTAACTGGAAGTATACCCTGCTCAGGGTATTCCTGATTTCCTCTGCATGACTCAATACCTTCAACTCCGCATCCAGCTCCTCTATTTCGTTATTCACGAAGTTGGCATCTGTCAGTTCATCCAGCAGGAATTTATTATAATCCAGTTCTTTGTTGGCATTATTTCGCTGGTCATGTAGCTGTTTCAGCTCCCGCTGCACGGCCACGTAGCGGCTATACCCCTGCTGGTATTGCTGTAAGGGCGCCGGCTGGTTCACCAGTGCATCCAGTACTTCTCTCTGGAAATCAGACTTTTCGAGTTCCAGGGTATCGAACTGCTGATGCAGGTCTACCAGGTACTGGCTTAGTTCATTTAGCTGTGACAGGTTCACCGGGGTATCATTGATAAATGCACGGGATTTACCGGCCGTACTGATCTCCCTGCGAATGATCAGCTGGTCATCCAGATCCAGTTCATGCTCCTGGAAAAACGCTGCTACCTGCGACTTTTTCACCTTAAAATTCCCCTCTATCACACACTTATTATCTTTATTGTGTAATACCCCCGGATCTGCACGTTCGCCAAGTATCAATGACAATGCGCCCAGCAGGATAGATTTACCAGCACCTGTTTCTCCCGTGATGACGTTCAGGCTCCCGGAAAAATCTACTTCCAGCTGTTCAATAATAGCGTAGTTCTTAATTGTTAGTTTTTGTAGCATATGGGAAAATATTCCGCAAATTAAATTTCACGTTACGAACTGTATCTGCGTAGTGACTACCTCAACCTCCGTTCAATCGCTGCATGCCGGCCTTCGCACGCTGATCCAGTGAGTTCTTATAATCATGTCCTTTCATATCCAGACAAGTCTGATAACATTGTTGTGCTTTTGCCTTGTCTTTCCTCCTTTCATAAATATAACCCATTTGCAGGGATGCTCTGGCAGCAAAATATTCAGGCCTGTTTGCGCCTGATTTTACGGTCACTTCGTACATAGCGATTGCACTATCATCCATGCCCATTTCATCATAAATTCTTCCCAGCCGATAGGCATATTCCAGTTTATCTTCTATGCGGGAAAAGTCTGCTGCCTTCCTGGTCTGCAACATTTTCAGGGCTTCGGCAAAGAAGCCGCCATCACTTAGCAAACGGGCTTTCAGTAATACAGCATCCGGCCACTTACCACTTTTGGCATCTTTAAGGGCTTGCTTATCTGCATCGGTTTCTGTATTTCCCCTGGTCAGGATCTGTGTCCGGTACCTATTGGCAGCATCCATATTGCCATGCAGGTAATAATACCAGCTAAGGCGCTGAAGGCATTCCTTCAGGTAGAATTTACCCCTGAAGTTATCTGTAAAGCGCTGAAGGTATACATTTGCATCTTCATCCTGCCTGTCCAGTTTCAGTACTCCCAACAGATAGTTGTTGTATTTGATATCCAGGTATCCCCCACTATCATTTCTTTCCGAAAGCGTTTTGATGCCCAGTGCCGCCTTCTGGTTGTTCATGGCAATGTTTGCCACCATGAGTGCAAAGAGATAATTATTCTTCGTGTCCAGCTGATGTTTCTGAATGAATGTCCAGACATCTTCCGGTTTGTTTTCAATGAACAGTTTCAGGTAGCAAAAGTAATAAGAAGCTTCGGGCCGGAATATTAACGCTACATCATTATTACTTTCGGCCGCCTGCTGTACCTGCCGCATCCCTTCCCGGATATTTCCTTTCATACCCAGGATATTGGAAATCCAGCGATAACCTTCGGGAATAGTGCCGAATACAGCCTGTAAAGCTCCGATCATCATCGTATTGGGCTGGAACTGTGGAAACTTTCGCTGGTTATCTTTAAACTGTACAAAAGCTTTCCGCACTTCCCACACTGCATCCCATTTTTCACTGAACTTGATACGGATCATTGCCCACTGAAAACGGACAACAGCCTGGGTATAGAGGTAGTATGGACTGTCTTCAGGGCCTGCTGTCAACAAATCCAGGCGTTGCTCCCGCAGCTCTTTCCTTTTGGCATAAACAGCGGGATCCTCATTGAAAAAGAGATTAAAGAAGTCGATATAGTTTTCGAGAAAGTAAGGTATCAGGTTATCGGGATGCTCTTTTTTCTCCGCCTCCAGCAGGGCAGTGCCTGCGGTGACTTTCAATTGCATAATGGCATCATAGGCTTGCTGGCAGCGGGGATTAAAGTCATATACTTTTTGCCGGCCCACAGCAGGGAACATAAAAGCGAGGAACAATCCCAACAGGAATACGGTACGCATGGAAACAAATATATTTACAACTGCCGGCTTTACGTCAAATTCCAAACCAAAAACGCCTGCAATGCAAAAAGGTTGTACCTGACGATACAACCCTTTCACAAAATTATTTCTGGTAATCTAATTATCAGATAGTCACAGTTGCTTCCAAATCATTGTCTACCAGCACGCGACCGCAATGCTCACAGATAATGATCTTCTTGCGCTGACGGATTTCCGCCTGACGCTGAGGAGGAATTGCGTTAAAGCAACCACCGCAGGAGTCACGTACCACGGTAGCAACTGCCAGACCGTTACGGTAATTCTTACGGATTTTTTCGTAAGCTGCCAGCAGGCGAGGCTCCACTTTTGCACGTGCTTCATCGCTCTGTTTGCGATAAGCTTTCTCTTCTTTCTCAGTTTCACCGATGATCTTTTCCAGTTCACCTTTCTTGTGCTTCAGGTTAGCTTCCTTATCAGCAATCGTTCTTTTTGCAGCTTCCAGGGTACGGCTCTTGTCCTTTACCTCGTCATTTGCATCACGAATGTGTTTCTCAGCCAGCTTGATCTCCAGAGACTGCATTTCCAGCTCTTTGGTGATAGCTTCGAACTCACGGTTATTTTTTACGTTATCCTGTTGCTTCTCGTATTTCTTAATCAGGGCTTCTGATTCCTTGATCTGATTTTTCTTGTTAGAAATGAAGTCCTGAATGCCACGGATTTCGTCTTCCACATGGGACAGACGTGTGTTTAACCCTTCGATCTCGTCTTCCAGATCTTTAACTTCCATCGGCAACTCCCCCTTCAACACCTGGATCTCATCCAGTCTGGAGTCCATCTTCTGTAGTCTAAGTACAGACACCAATTTTTCCTCTACGGAGTAATCTTTATTTACAGTAGCCATGTAATGTGTTTATAAATAATTTACCGGGTTTGTTCGAATGGTAGATTTAAGAGGCGCAAAATTAGGGAATTTTTCAGTCAATATATGAAAAAATAAGTCAACCGTAAACTGCTCACTCTCGAAATGTCCAACATCCGCTATAACTATTTGATTTTCAGCGTCAAAAAACTCATGATATTTAAAGTCTGCCGAAATATAAGCATCGGCTCCTGCCCCAATTGCCCTTTTCAGGAGGAAACTTCCGGCTCCGCCACAGAGTGCCACCCGTTTTACCGGCCTGCCCCTGAGGGGGGTATACCGAACACAACCTGTATCGAACTGTTGCTTTACGAATTGCAAAAAGGCCATCTCGTCCATCGGCGCTTCCAGCTCTCCTATTAAACCGGAGCCTACCTGCTGGTACTCATTTTCCAGTTTCACCACATCGTAGGCCACTTCTTCATAAGGATGGCTGGCTAATAGTGCCTTGATCACATATTGTTCCAAATATAAGGGAAAAATAACCTCCACTTTCGTTTCTGCCTCAGAATGACGGCTTCCTATCTCCCCAACATAAGGCTGGGTGCCCGTTCCGGCCTTGAAAGTACCCTCTCCGGCCCCATTAAAACTACATTCGCTATATGCGCCAATATGGCCGGCACCTGCTGCAAATAATGCAGATCTGACCTTTTCGGCAGCCGCCTGCGGTACAAAAGTGTATAATTTCCTTAATAATTCCTTTTTAGGTGCCAGTACCCGGGTATTTTTCAGGCTCAACCGCTGCGCCATCCTATCACATACCCCGTTTCTTACATTATCCAGGTTAGTATGGGCAGCATATATGGCGATATCATGCTTGATCGCCTTGATGGCTACCCGCTCTACATAGTTATTACCATTGATCTTCTTTAATCCTCCAAATACAATAGGATGGTGTGCTACTATCAGGTTGCAACCCTTGCTGATGGCCTCTTCTACCACAGCTTCGGTAGTATCCAGGGACAGTAGCACCCCGGTTACCTCCCAATCGCCATTGCCGAACAGTAAACCGGCATTGTCATAGCTTTCCTGGTATTGCAGTGGTGCAAATGCGGCAATTGCCGCTGTGATCTCTTTGATTTTCATGACAAGCAAATATGATGGGAATTATTTAAAATTGCAAAAAACTAACAGGCATGACGACACAATCCTCGGGAGACTTGTACGGATCGTACAAAACGAAAATGCAACAGATCGCCGATATACGCAATGCTATTGCTGTGCTGGGATGGGACCAGGAAACGCACCTGCCCGAAAAGGGAGCTGCTTTCAGGGGTCAGCAGATCACTACGCTCAGCACCCTTGCCCACGAGTTATTTACAGAAGACAAGCTGGGCGATTTGCTGCAAGACCTGCATACCCGCCAGGACCTGGACATCATTGCTACCAAAAACGTTGCCCTCTCCCTGGAGGACTACGAGAAAAATAAAAAGTACCCGGCCAGCTTCGTTGCCGAACTGTCTACCACCACCAATGAATGTTACCATGCATGGATCAAGGCCCGGAAAGCAAACGATTACAAGATCTTTGAACCCGTACTGGCCAAAATGGTGGCGCTCAAAAAACAGGAAGCAGCCCTCCTGGGATATAATGGTCATCCCTACAATGCCCTGCTGAATGAATACGAAAAAGGTGCTAACACCGCTATGCTGGATACCATCTTTGCCGATGTAAAGTCAGCACTGGCCCCTTTATTAAAGAACATCGAATCCCAACCACAGATCAATAAAGACTTCCTTCATCTTCATTACGAACGGAATGCTCAATGGGAATTTGGTATCGAAATACTGAAAGCAATGGGTTATGATATGAATGCCGGCAGACAGGATATTTCAGAACATCCGTTTACGACCAGTTTCAATCCACAGGATGTGAGGGTCACCACCCGGATTGATGAGAAAGACTTCGGTAACATGACCTGGAGCTGTATTCACGAAGGTGGCCATGCTTTATATGAGCAGGGCCTGCCGGTATCTGAATATGGATTACCCTGTGGAGAAGCTGCCAGCTTAGGTATCCACGAATCACAGTCAAGGCTCTGGGAAAACAATGTAGGCCGCAGCCTTCCCTTCTGGCAGCATCATTATGCTGCGCTGCAGGCACGCTTTCCTGACAACCTGCAAAACGTATCGCTGACAGATTTTTATAAAGCGATCAACCAGGTACAACCTTCCCTGATCCGCACGGAAGCCGATGAACTGACTTATCACTTCCACGTGATGATCAGGTATGAAATAGAAAAAGGATTACTGGATGGTACTTATTCCACCAAAGACCTGAACGAGGTATGGAACAGATACTACCGCGAATACCTGCACGTGGAGGTGCCTGATGATAATCAGGGAGTACTGCAGGATATTCACTGGTCACATGGTAGCTTTGGTTATTTCCCCACTTACTCGCTGGGCAGCCTGTATGCTGCACAATTCTTTTCAGCAGCACAACAGCAGATCCCTGGATTGATTGAGCAGATCACCAAAGGAGATTATAAACAATTACTGGCATGGTTAAGAGAAGAGATCCATCACCACGGCAGGTACTACACCAGTAATGAACTGTGTGCGAAAGTAACAGGGGAACCATTGGCATTCAAATACTTCCTTGATTACGCAACTCAAAAATACCATCACATTTACAACGTATAAAAAAACAAAAAGCTTTTGCCAGGTGGCAAAAGCTTTTTTGTTTGGATAATGGCTTGCTGGTATAGGGATACGGTCCAGCTAATAGCAATAAAATGAATTCAATTGGCTTCGGCCTGCCATAGATGACATTAGTTTAATGCAACGATGCCTGTTTTTCTCCAGACTTCCTGCCCTTCCTTATAAAGGATAAATGTAGGTAAGGTTGTAGCACCCAGGGTTTTAATTACGTTAGTATCCTTGCTACCGTCTACTTTCAACAGTTTTATACCAGGATTTGCTTTTAAGTAACCAGCTACAACCGGCTCCATTTTTTGACATGGAGGACACCAGTCAGCCCCGATTTCGATGAGTACATCTCCTTCAGAAACCTTCCCGGTAAAATCAATTAATGTAAGTTGTGGCAGGTTATTGCCGCCTTCAACCGTGAGTCCTGCGCCTTTCCAGGCAGTCAGACCACCATCCAGTTCGACTACATTAGTGAACCCCTGGTCACGCATTTGCTTTGCAGCAGCGCTACTACGTGGACCACTCAGGCAATACACATACACGGGCTGGTTCTTATTCAGGTCTTTAATTCTCTCATTAAATTCCTCTTCCCGTGCAAAGTCGGCCTGCATAGCATGCGGCAGATGCCCGCTGCTATATTCGGCTAAGGTACGTACATCAAATACCTGTACTCCCGCTTGCTTAATTCCTGTCTCAAAAACGTCAGGTTTTACCACATTGTTATTTTGAGCAAATACAGCAGTACTCATGCATAAAAGGAAAATGCATATAATAAATTTACACATCGTAAATTTGCCGTATATTGTTGAGCTCGTGCCAACAGATAAAGCTGGAATAACTTTTGTGTGATTTTCTTTTCTACTCTGAACCATTAACAATTTGTTTACGTTTACTTAACGTTGTGTGGATGCCAGACTAACGTTAAAAAATTGAACCTTTATTATTTAAAAACCTATGCTACTGTCGAATGCCGAACGACATTAGCCATATCCGGAGAATGAAACACCAACGCCTAAGCCCTTATGTCCGCACATGGTATGCCCTTGCATACACATGTGTGATCGTCCTGCTCTCTGCCTTTAGAGCCCAGGCGCAAAATACAGCAGCATTTACTGCTGATAACTTTACAGGATGTGGGACTGCCTATGTACAATTTATCAATCAGTCTACTACAGGAGGCTCTGCTTCCTGGGATTTCGGGGATGGAGGAGCCAAATCGACCCTCTGGAACCCCACTCGTTCCTTTACAAAACCTGGTACATACACTGTAACTCTTACAGTTACGTTCACCGATGGTACGAAAGGGACTGCTACCCACACTGTAAATGTATATAAAAAACCAACAGCTCAGTTTACTACCAATGTAACCAGCGGTTGTACTCCCCTGCCAGTACAGTTTACAGATCAATCATCTGCCAACGACGGAACGATTACCAGTGTGAACTGGGACTTTGGTGATGGTAATGGTGCCACCGGGAGTACGGCTAACTATACATATGCGATTGGCGGCGATTATTCAGCCACCACTATTGTAACCAATAGTTATGGCTGTACTAATAGCTACTCCCAGATGATTCACGCCAATGCCACTCCTGAACCGGCATTTACGAGCAATACGCAGGGAAGCTGTAAAGCGCCACTCACCGTGAATTTCACCAACAATACCACCATTAAGACAACCGGAAATCCGGCTGTTACCTACCTCTGGGATTTTGGAGATGGTAGTACCAGTACTGACCTGCATCCGATTCATACCTATACAACTGAAGGAAAATTCACAGTTACTTTAACAGCAACGTCCGGCGGCTGTTCAAAGACGATTACGCAAACAGCCTATATACAGATCGCTACGATCGATGCCGATTTCACCATTTCTGAGAGCCCTTGTGTTGGTACGACTCTTCACTTTGTCAATAAAACCCAGCCAGCGCCTCAGAGTGCTACCTGGACTTTTTCTGACGGGGACGTGCAAAATACGATTGACGCAGTCAAGACTTTTGCTACTACAGGCACTTATACCGTTACCTTACAGGCATTGACACAGGATGGCTGCCAGGCAAACGTAACCAGGACATTTACCATCTCTGATATTCCTACTGCATCTGTTACCGTCGCTCCTACTACGGCCTGTACCGTGCCTGCGACTTTCAACTTCGGCGGGGTAACTACCGGCGCTACTGCATGGAAATGGGATTTTGCGGACGGTACCTCTTCCAACGTACAGAACCCAAGCCATGTCTATAATGCAGAAGGTGCATTCACTGTATCTCTTGTAGCTACCAATGCTGCAGGCTGCCAGGCTGTTGCCAACAATACTATCAGGATACAAAAACCTATCCTGAGCATTGATGGTATACCAAACGGTTGCGTCCCCCTGGTGGAAAATTTCACGCCTGTTATCTCCAGCGTTGATCCGGTGATAGACTGGGCATGGAATTTTGGCGATGGCAGTACTTCTACACAAAAAACCCCTACACATACTTTTACAGCACAGGGCGATTACATCGTGACCCTGACAATCACTACAAGGGGTGGTTGTACTCAAACGGCTACCTATCCTGTTAAAGTGGGTAATCCTGTTAATGTGGATTTCACTGTAGACAAGACTACTGGCTGTCAACCGACCAACTTCCAGTTTACCAATACCTCTACCCCTGCAGGTACTGAATGGGAATGGACTTTCGAAGAATCCAACGGCAATAACGGCTCTTCTTCTCTCGAAAATCCAACACATGTATGGACAACTATCGGTACACATGATGTGATTCTGACAGTGATCAATAATGGTTGCCGGCAGACGTTGACAAAGACGGATCTGATCACGATCTATCCACCATCAGCAGCATTCGTTGTAGCCACACCTAGTTGTACGAATGTTTATGAAAGGGTATTCACAGACAAATCTGATTTTGGAGCCAGCACTACAAAGCTCTGGAACTGGGATTTCGGGGATAACCAGACTTCCAACGTTCAAAATCCTACTCACGTATATGCTGCGAGTGGTACATATACTGTAACGCTCACTGTTGATAATGGTAGCTGTCAATCTAAATTCACAACGACGGTTACCATCATTGATGAGAATCCACATATCTATGCTACTCCAACTACTATCTGTAAAAACGGTAGTGTTACACTGACCCTGGACCCTATGATCGCCACTCATTTTACGGGCTTTCTGTGGAATTTTGGGGATGGTGTTACCTTTCCAATGAAAGGTCAGGGACCAGCTGTTCATGAGTATACTGCACCAGGTGATTATATCACCAGCCTGGTTGCTACAGATATCTATGGCTGTCAGCATACTTCCAATACTATTCCGGTCACTGTGAATGGTGCAAATGCTAAATTCGACATTCAGACCAAACAGTGTAAAGGCATCGCGATCACTTTCACCGACCAGTCTACCACCAGGACGGGTAACACCATTGTATCCTGGACATGGGATTATGGAGATGGCAGTGCACCTGAAGTATTTACGACTGCTCCTGTAAGTGTAACGCATACTTATTCAGCGATCAACGACTATCCTGTCACCCTCACTGTAAAAGATAATACCGGTTGTGAAGACAGTTATACAGCTACTGCACGTGTAGCCAATATTATTGCAGCCTTTGGTGGTCCGGATAGTATTGCGTGTCTGAACGTACCTTACCAGTTTTCTAATTCTTCCATCACCACACCACTGACTTACCAGTGGGATTTCGGTGATGGTACTACAAGTACAGATGCAACCCCGGCACATACTTATACAGCGCCTGGTAAGTATACTGTATCACTGATCATAGAAGGTAGTACTGGTTGTCGCGATACAGTTACAACAGTTGACTACCTGCGTGTACCGAATCCGGTTGCAGATTTCAGTTTCCCTCCTGTTGCTGCAGATGTATGTCCGCCGGTAAAGATTCAGTTTACCAACAACTCTTCTGATTATGTAAGTTCTGCATGGAGTTTTGGGGATAACAGTTCATCGACAGAGCAGGATCCGCTGCATAACTATATCAAAGCAGGTAGTTTCGACATCACCCTCACCGTTTATTCGCAGGGTGGTTGTGCAAGTGCTGTGGCAGGGCCTAAAAATATCACTATAAATGGACCGAATGGAACCTTCTCTGTAACACCTGAAACAGGTTGTTACCCGCTAACGGTGGGCATGACGGCCAGCTCAAACGCTGCTATCAAATATATCTGGGACTTTGGAGATGGTCATTCAGTAACCACTACGACGCCTGCTTCGCCTGCCTACACTTATCCACAGGAGGGCGTTTACTTCCCGGTTGTATTGCTGGAAGATAACAGGGGTTGCCGGGTAGCCGCAGATGGTGATGCAAAAGTAATTGCAGATAAAGTAACGGCGAACTTTGGTACTGACGTTACACAGGCCTGTGATGGAGGTACTGTCTTCTTCTCAGACTCGTCTCACAGCGTATCGTCAGAACTGGGTATGGCAATGACTTATGCATGGGATTTTGGTGTCACTACCAAATCTGATGATGTGAGTACAGCGCAGACACCATCGTATGTCTATGACGCACCAGGTACTTACAATGTGACATTGACCACGACCACAACTTATGGTTGTGTCAACACAATTGAGAAAAAGATTGTAGTAGAGCCTAAACCAGCGGCATCTATAGATACCCTGGGGCCACTGTGTACCGGAGCTACCGTACAGGTGAAAGGCCATGACGGGAAGAACATACCAGGGACCAAATGGAGCTGGCAGATACTGGGGCAGAACTACCTGGTGCAGTCACCGCCAGCTATCAGTTTCAACCAGGCAGGTAACCAGCTCGTCTCACTGACCATTACGACTGCCAGCGGTATTTGTAGCAGTACAGCTACCCGTGTGGTGGGTGTATTTGATTACCCGGCATTGCATCCTACTCCTGCAAGTGCATCTATCTGCCGTGGTGCCAACCTTACACTCAATGCCAATACAGATGCGGGTGTAACGATCGATTGGACCGACTATAAGATCAATGATATACATAGTGCAACGCCGGTAGTAAGTCCGGATATAGATACCACCTATCATGTAAAAGTGGCAAATGCGGCGGGTTGTATTACAGAAGGAGATGTTTCGGTAATGGTTTCTCAACCGTTCCAGGTAGCAGCTTCAGATACCTTTATCTGTAAAAATGGTTCAGCACAGCTGCATGCTTCCGGGGCGGTGACCTATTCCTGGTCGCCGACTACAGGCCTGAGCAATCCTACTGGTCAAAATCCAATGGCTTATCCTGATACTACTACTACTTACACCGTAACAGGATATGGTAAGGATGCCTGCTTTACATCACAGGCACAGGCGGTGGTAACCGTACATCCGTTGCCAGTAGTAAATGCAGGTCCGGATATTACGCTGGCCACCGGGGACAGTTATCAGATTCCGGTAGTAGGCAGTGATGACATTACCAAAGTGGAATGGTGGCCGGTGAATTACCTGGATTGTGTAGACTGCCTGAAGCCAACGGCAACGCCTAAGTCAACCACGACGTATACAGTATCAGCAACGAATGCTTTTGGCTGTGTGGGTGTAGATGATATCACAATCAAGATGGTTTGTGAATCGGGTAATACCTGGCTACCGAATACGTTCACGCCTAATAACGATGGACAGAATGATATATTCTACATCAGGGGTCGCGGTATTAAGACAATCAAATCATGGAGAATATATAACCGTTGGGGACAATTAGTATTTGAAAGGACAAACTTTAATGTAGAGGATCCTACGAGCGGATGGGATGGGAAAGTAAAAGGAGTACCTGTGAACCCGGATGTGTTTGTATATGTAGCCGAAGTGGTCTGCGATACGAATGAGGACTTTACCCTGAAGGGTAACGTAATGCTGTTACGATAAACAGCGATTACCATATTTCTATTTAAAATCTGCCAAGCATGAGAAGGATCTGTAGAAAACTGTTTGTGGCATTTTGTTTATGTCTGAGTTCCAGACTAATGGCCCAGGATATACACCTGTCGCAGTTTTACGAAACACCCATTTTGCGTAACCCTGCGCTGATCGGTTTATTCAACGGTGATTACCGTGTACAGGCAGTGTACAGGAATCAGTGGAATAGTGTGACCATCCCCTATCAAACGGGTGCTGTAAGTGGAGAGTTGAAGTTTCCGGTAGGTCGTGGGGAGGATTTCCTGACCACGGGTGCACAGTTTACTTACGACAGGGCGGGCACTGCCAAATTGCAGGCGGTACAGATTCTCCCGGCAATTAACTATCACAAGTCACTGAGTCAGGATAGAAACATGTTCCTGTCTGTGGGTTTCATGGGTGGATTTGTACAAAGGCAGTTCGACGCTACCAAGCTGACATTTAATAACCAGTATACCAATGGGCGGTATGATCCCACCATTGGCTCCGGCGAAGAAGGCCGGCTCGCCCTGCGTGGATATGGTTATTGGGATGCCGGTGCAGGTATTAGTTTCAATAGTACCATTGGCGAGAATGTTAACTATTACATAGGGGGTGCGTTGTTCCACTTTAACCGTCCGAGGGTTTCGTTTTATAAGGACAACAGCATTACTATGGATCCCAAGTATACGTTCAATGCGGGTATTACCATTCCGATGGAAGACAGGTTAAAGCTGATAGCCCAGTATAACGAGATCCATGAGGGTGCGTATTCGGAGTATAATGGTGGTGCGATACTGGGGTATATGTTGTACAATGAGGGGCTGGAAAGTACGAGAGGGATCTATGGGGGGTTATTTGTACGCTGGGGAGATGCTGTGATTCCTACGATGAGGCTGGATATGGATAAATACGAGATCAGTATGACATATGACTGCAATATCTCCAAACTGAAAACGGCGAGTCAGAGTTTTGGGGGATTTGAGCTGGCCCTGGTATTCAAAGGTTTCCTGAACAGTCGGAATAGCACGCTGGATGCGGTGCATTGTCCAAGATTTTAACAGCCTTATTAATCCTTTACTATATTTGCCCGTCTAAAAAATTACAAAATGAGCATTGCAATCGGCACAAAAGCGCCCGCATTTTCTCTCAATGATACTGAGAAGAAAAAAGTAACCCTGGAAGATTTCAAAGGACAGAATCTGGTGATCCTTTTCTTTCCGTTGGCATTTACCAGTGTATGTACAGCAGAACTGTGCAGTGTAAGAGATTCCCTGGCTACGTACAATAGTTTGAATACGGCGGTAGTGGGTATCTCTGTAGATTCTCCGTTTACCTTGGGTAAATTCAAGGCAGAGCAGAACCTGAACTTCCCTTTATTGTCTGACTTCAATAAGGAAGCATCTCAGGCATATGGTGCTTATTATGACAATTTCGTACTGGACCTGAAAGGGGTTTCCAAGAGAGCAGCGTTTGTAGTGGATAAAGAAGGTATTGTGAAGTATGCGCAGGTATTGGAATCTGCTGGCGATCTGCCTGATTTTGAAGCAATTAAGAAGACACTGGCTGATTTACAATAAAATTTGCCGAAAAGCGTTAATTTTTATTAAAAACTAATGGCAGTGCTTCCTTTTTGGCCTGCCATTTGTTATTTTTACAGTAGCAGAAATTGAATAACGCGGGGTCTCACTATAATAATATATTATGTAATATGATAGGTTATTTTATTGTGTCGGTACCGCTATTTTAGAACGAAAAATATTAGATATTCGAAAAAATCTTTATCTTTACGGGTATGTTGAAAACCTTTACTCTTTTACTGACATGCTTTATGCTTCTGACCACCCTGAATTCCAGGGCGCAGACGTATAAACCTGCTTCATCAAGCACTGATGGGGGAAGTAAAATTGTGAAGTTGTACCCTAATCCTGCATCTTCCCGGATAAATTTTGAATTACAGCATAATAACGAACAGGTTTATGATCTTATTGTATTCAATTTTTTAGGAAAGATGGTCAGCCAGATAAAGAATGTGAGTAACAAGACAACTGTGGAGCTGGATGGTTATTATAGCGGGTTGTACATTTTCCAGTTGAGAGACAGGCAGGGTACGCTGATAGAGTCTGGGAAATTCAATGTGGTGAAGTAAAAACAAAGATATTAAGTAAGCCGGCTGCAAGCCGTTATCAAAATAAAAAAAGCTTTTGCCAGTGGCAAAAGCTTTTTTTATGGTAGTTTATCTTGCTACTTATTGAACTTCCACGATCAGGAACTTCAGATAGGTGGTATTTTCGATATTCCACAAGATCGGGTGATCCTGTGCCTGTGTCTGGAAGGTGACCTGTCTCAACTTCTTCTTGGCATCTTTCGCTGCCATGTCAATGATTTCCAGGAACATAGATGGAGGAACCAGGTTGGTACAGGAGGCTGTTACCAGGAAGCCGCCTGGCTTCAGTAACTTCATTCCTCTCAGGTTGATTTCTTTATACCCTGTAATTGCCTTCTGGATATTTTCCCTGCTCTTGGTGAAAGCAGGCGGATCCAGGATGACCACATCAAACTTCTTCTCTTCCCTGGTCCACTGCTTCAACACATCGAACGCGTTGACAGCCTGGAACTTACACTTATCCTGCAGGTTATTCAGCTGGGCATTTTTGCGGGCTGTGTTGACTGCATGTTCAGAGATATCCAGTCCTAATACGCTTTTAGCGCCATAATGGCCTGCGTGACAGGAGAAGGTACCTGTATAGCAAAATGCTTCCAGTACATCTGCATCTTTTACGATATGCTGAATAGCGCGACGGTTATCCTGCTGGTCGAGGAAGTAGCCTGTTTTCTGGCCATTTTCAATATCCACATGGAATTTCAGTCCATTTTCGTTCAGGATGATATTGGTATCGAAAGGTGCGCTCAGGAAACCTTTTTGTTGTTGCATCCCTTCCAGTTCTCTTACGGGCACATCGTTCCGCTCATAAATGCCTTTTGGAGAGAAGATCCTGTTCAGGGCATCGACGATTGCCCCTTTCCATTTATCCATTCCCAGTGCCAGGGTCTGCAATACGAAGTAGTCATTGAACTTATCTATGACCAGGGCCGGCATTTCGTCAGCTTCACCAAAAACAAGCCGGCAGTTTTCCACATACCCCAGTTGCTGGCGATATTTCCAGGCTTTCAGGAGACGGCGGTAAAAGAACTCAGCATCGATGGTTTCGTCTTTGTCACGGGTGAGGAGGCGGACGAGGATCTGGGATTGCGGGTTGATATAACCCCTACCCAGAAAGAAGCCCTGGTGTGTGAATACATCCACAATGTCACCTGCATCTACTGGTCCCTGGATTTCACCGACTTCATTTCCAAAAATCCATGGATGGCCTTGTAGTACGCGGTTCTGTATTTTTTTCTTTAAAAAAACTTTGGTCATTATCAATAGTTCGAAGGCGCAAAGGTAAGAAACGGCAGGGATATTCGGAGGAAGGGGTATGGCTCAGTCGAAGAAGCGTCGAAGAAGCGTCGAAGAACAGTCGAAGAACAGTCGAAGAACAGTCGAAGAAGCGTCGAAGAAGTCCTGGTATAATTCTACGAAGCAGCCTTCCTTACTTCCAAAATGACACATTCAGCAAGTACCTTTGTCATTTTGGCGGCAATTGACTGCTTGGCAAGTTAATTGTCTGACGTACCTTTGTACATTTACAATTAATAAACGAAAACCATTAACATATGCAGACAAACGGACAGGACACCGAAAACGGTAAAGGCATGCCAGATATTAATGCAGACGAGAACATGGCCGGCACTACCCACCTTAACGATGCCTTGGCGGATGAAAGCGAATTCGACAAGAAACAACAGGAGCTGGATGAGATGAAGGACAAGTACCTTCGCCTGGTTGCAGAGTTTGACAACTTCAGAAAGCGCACTGCCAAAGAAAGGATCGAGTTGATGCAGACTGCCAATAAGGAGACGATCATCGCCCTGCTGGACGTACTGGATGACAGCGAACGTGCTGCCAAACAGCTGGAAAACACCACCGACATTACTGCCATCAAAGAAGGCGTTATGCTGGTATTCAATAAATTGAAATCAACACTACAAGCAAAAGGCCTGAAACCTATGGAGAACCTGCATACTGAATTCAATGCAGACCTTCACGACGCTGTCACAGAAATTCCTGCACCTACAGAAGAACTGAAGGGGAAAGTACTGGACGAGTTGCAAAAGGGTTACCTGTTGAATGACAAATTGATCCGTCATGCCAGGGTTGTAGTAGGTAAATAAGGTGACTTTCTGACAGAATAGTTTTTCTTTAACCATGCCGGCGCAATGCCGGCTTTAGTGCGATATATGTCTACCAAAAGAGATTATTACGAAATACTGGGCGTCGCCAAGTCTGCCTCCCAGGATGAAATTAAAAAAGCTTACCGTAAGGTAGCTATGCAGTACCATCCTGACCGCAATCCCAATGATAAGGAAGCAGAAGAAAAATTTAAGGAGGCAGCTGAAGCCTATGAAGTATTGAGCGATGCGGATAAACGCGCCCAGTATGACCGTTTTGGTCACGCGGGTATGGGTAACCGCGGTGGTTACGGTGGCGGTAACATGAACATGGATGATATCTTCTCCAACTTCGGGGACATTTTCGGAGACGATATCTTCGGCAGCTTCTTCGGTGGAAACCGTGGCGGTGGTGGTGGAGGCAGGCGTGGCAGAGGTACACGTGGCTCCAACCTCCGTATTAAGATCCGCATGACCTACGAAGAGATCGCTAAAGGTGCCAATAAGAAAATCAAGGTCAAAAAACATGTACCCTGCCAGCATTGTGGCGGACTGGGTGCAAAAGATAAAAACGCTTTCCAGACCTGTAATACCTGTCATGGTTCCGGTCAGGTAAGAAAAGTAACACAGACTTTCCTGGGTCAGATGCAGACAGTTGCCACCTGTCCTACCTGCCATGGAGAAGGCCAGATCATCACCAGCAAATGTGGTCACTGTAAAGGTGAAGGCCGTATGTATGGCGAAGAAATGGTCAGCATCGATATACCAGCTGGTGTACAGGAAGGTATGCAACTGAGCATGAGCGGTAAAGGAAATGCCGGTGAAAGAGGCGGTGCTCCCGGGGATCTGCTGATCCTGATCGAGGAAGAACCACATCCGGAACTGCAAAGGGATGGGCTGAATGTAGCCTATGACCTGTATATTTCCTTCCCTGATGCGGTATTCGGTACTTCTGTAGAGGTGCCTACCATCGACGGTAAAGCAAAGATTAAAATCCCGGCAGGTACCCAATCTGGTAAGATCTTCCGACTGAAAGGAAAAGGATTCCCTTCCGTCAACTCTTATGAGAAAGGTGACCAGCTGATCCATGTGAATGTATGGACCCCCCAGCAGGTGAGCAACGAAGAGAAGTCTTTCCTGGAAAAGGTGGCGAATTCTGATAACTTCCAGCCAAAGCCGGAGAAGTCAGAGAAAGGATTCTTTGAGAAAGTAAGAGATATCTTTAGTTAAGTACCTTAACAGGGTGATCCTTTTAAGACTATAGACGATAACTTGCGGCAAGTCACTTGCCCGGACGAAAATCCGTTGATAGCTATGCGATCAACGGATTTTTCGCTTTTTAGCCATAATTTTACCGTACATGTTCGATCCTTCTAAATTACAGATGCTAGAAAACCGGCTGGTAAAAGTTTATCGCCATATTGGTAAAATCGCCCGCCGCCAGAATATCACCTGCTTCCGGGTGTACGATGATGATATCAATGAATTTCCATTCACTATAGATCGTTACGATGACCATATTTACGTGTCAGAATACACCCGCCCGCATGGGATGGATGAGGAGACACATGAGGCATGGCTGGATAGTTCGCTGGAAGTAATAGGCAAAGTGCTGGATGTACCGCTCAGTAAGATCTGGGTAAAACAAAGACAACGAAAAGTAAGCAGACAGGAACAGTATGAAAAGGTCTCTTTCGAAAACCATGAAGTAGTGGTGCATGAAGCCGGCCTGAAGTTCAAAGTGAACCTGTCCGATTACCTGGATACAGGGCTCTTCCTGGATCATCGCATTACAAGAGGCATGGTAAGGGAAGGTGCAAAGGATCTGAAGGTATTGAATCTCTTTTGCTATACAGGTTCTTTTTCTGTGTATGCAGCTGCCGGCGGAGCTAGCGAGGTAGTATCTGTAGACCTCTCCAAAACCTACCTGGCCTGGGCGGAAGAGAATATGCAATTGAATGACCTGAAGGGCAACTTCCAGTTTGTACACGCTGACGTGCTGCAATATCTCGATACTTTGCCTGCTGATTATTTTGATCTGGTAGTACTGGATCCGCCTACATTTTCTAACAGCAAGCGGATGAAGGAGTTCCTGGATATACAGCGGGATCATGTGGGCATCCTCAATAAAGTATTGCATGCTACAAAACCGGGAGGCGTTATTTATTTCAGTAATAACTACCGGAAATTCCAGCTGGAGACAGCACAAATCCAGGCAAGCCTGATCAAGGATATTACCGCGCAGACAATGCCGTTTGATTTTCAGCAGAAGCTGATCAGGAAATGCTATAAGATCACCAAATGACCTTTTAACGATATTATACTGTAGCTGATCAGGAAATGCTATAAGATCACCAAGTGACCTTTTAACGATATTTATACTGTAGCTGATCAGGAAATGCTATAAGATCACCAAGTGACCTTTTAACGATATTATACTGTAGTTGATCAGATAATATTATAAGATCACCAAATGACCTTTTAACGATATTATACTGTAGCTGAACAGATAATATTATAAGATCACCAAATGACCTTTTAACGATATACTGTAACTGATCAGATAATACTATAAGATCACACGATGAGAATATTGGTAGCCGGAGATTTCGAACCAGACTACAACCGTACGAAAATTATCCTGGATGGTTTGCGCACCATTCCAGCTGTATCCCTTTCTTTTTACAACTATAAGGAACAGTCCAAATGGAACTTCCCAGCCCTGCGCAAAGCCTGCAGGGATGTGGATGTCATCTTCCTGCCTGCTTTTACCCACCAGGACGTGGCGATCATCAGGCTACTCTCTGGCAAGCCTGTATTATTTGATCCGCTGATCTCCCGTTATCTCTCTAAGGTATTTGATTATAAAAAAGTAAGCAGGTTCTCTCCCAGGGCATTGAAGAACTACCTGAAGGACAAAATATCTATGCAAATGGCGGATCTGGTTATTTGCGATACATCCTGTCATCGCGATTATTACCATTCCACTTTCAATATCCCGCTACACAAACTGCATGTAGTGCCGGTAGGTGTGAACACCGATGAATTTCCACCGGCGCCCCCATTGCCCTTGCACGATACTTTTGTGGCAGGTTTTTATGGTGGCTTTATTCCCTTACAGGGAACACGCATGATCGTAGAGACAGCCAGGATTTTAAAAGATCATACAGATATACATTTCCGGTTGATAGGAAATGGATTTGAGTTTGCAACTATCCAGCAATTAGTAAAGGCTTATGAGTTGAATAATATCTCGTTGCCGGGTTGGGTGGCTTATGACCAACTGGCTGCTGAGATGAATAACTTTGATATCTGCCTGGGGATTTTTGGGGAGACATTGAAAGCGGACCTGGTAATTCCGAATAAGATCTTTCACTATGCGGCGCTGGCGAAAGCGATCATTACAAAAGCCTCTCCTGCCATCAGGGAGGTATTTGAAGATAGGAAGGATGTTCTACTGTCAGAGAATAAGCCAGCGGCCATTGCTGAAAAGATCCTGCTATTAAAAAATGATATGCAATTCAGGCAGCGATTGGCAGCGGGGGCTTATGAAACGATTCACACAAAGTATAATCACCGTGCAATTGGAAAGATGGTCTATGATCTGGCTGTTCGACTTATGCATTCGTAGCCTGCATATGTGGTTTTGATTTTTCAAAAGCAGCCAGGTCAATCCTTGTTCCCATCTCATACAGTAATTCCAGATACGAACGGGTAATGCACGACAAACTATGCCGCTCTGTCGTATATGCAAATGCTCTTTTTGCGACCGACTCTCTCCTGGCAGGTTCTTCCAGTAACGACTGAATGCCAGCTGCCAGCTGTTCCGGCTGACGCACTTCGCAGGAAACGGCTCTTCCTCCCTGCACCAGGTCCGACAGACCACCTGCATTTGTAGATACGACCGGCACCCTGTACATAAAGGCATCCAATACACTACTACCTAACCCCTCCTGTTCAGAGCTCATGGTAAAGATGTCCAGTACGGAAAAGATGTCTTCCACATTCTCATAGAACCCCATCAGTTTATACACATCTTCCAGTCCATATTCTGCGATCTTATCGCGCATTTGCCCTTCCAGCTCCCCTATGCCAAAATGCAGGAATACAAAGTCACGACGAACCGCTGCCAGTTTGCGGATGGCTTCGATCATGGTCAACGGATCCTTATGTTGTACAAGGGCGGCCGTTGTGCCGATCAGGTGTAAAGAAGGATCCACTCCCGCGTCCCTGAGGATCAGTTCGGCCCTTCGTTTATCGAGTTTTTTAGCCATGATGGCACTGGAGATCAGGCGTACATCTTTTGCACCGAAATTTGTGAGAATATGTTTGATAGCGCTGCTAATGGCTATAACCTGATCAGTCAGTTTGTATTTGAACAAGGTCATTTTACCATGTGGAACAAAATCTACACGGCGGGTGAAAATAATCTTGGCTCTGTGAAAAGGCTTGGAAAGAATCGCATAAGTGAGAATATGAGAAGATTGCGCATGAAGTACATCATAACGGTTACCCTTGAAGATCAGGAAGAAGAGTGCGCCAAAAATATTGGCAAATGAATGTGTTTTGAAACCTTTCTCATTTGCCTTTTTTTCCAACGGGTAGTTTTTTCTACAAAGCAGTTCTACGTTGAGACCTGCATCCCTGAACCCAGACATGGTATACATCGTCTGCCGTTCGCCTCCACGCCACCCACGCTCGAAGTTTAATTCAAGAATCTTAACTGATTTGCTATGCATAAGGTCTCCTAATTTTAGTTCATGTTCGCAATAGGTTACAATTACATGAGGTTAGATAATCTATGTAAGCAAAGTTTAAACCGACGTAACAAGGTTTAACAATGTTTAACAGTTGAGGTGGTAATTCCACTACGAAGCAAACCAGGTAGATAAGTTGGCAGTTTTTTGATGTAGTTGTCAGGCTAGTTAATACTCTTGTTCTTTTTGAGGTCTTTTACCAGCCGGATGAATTCTTTCCTGTAATCGCCAGGATCGTCACCCAGTGCGTTTTTTGCAATTTCTAATACCATTTTGCTATCGCCATCGCCCTTATAGGCAGAATGACGCAATAGCATGCCGCATAATGCGACGGAGGATGCAAACCGGAAATCGGTATCAGCGTCATCGAAACCGATACAGGAATAAGGGATCTGGTGCCAGAGTAATTGGGCTGATGTATCTGCAGGGAGTTGGTAGCTGATTTTTATTTTTGCCAGCAGGCTATCGGCGCTGTTAAATACGACATCTGTATCGCGTAATGTTTGGCCCTCACTTCCGGGGACTATTTCGTACATAGCGAGGGCGCAGTGCCCCGCACCAACAATTCCTCCTGACACACGGCCACCGGTCGTATCTGCGTTGCTGATCACTTTGTTTTCATACCCGATGAGGCGGTAAGATTTGACCATTGCAGGATTGAAATATACTTCTGCCTGTACATTTTTCGCAACTGTAAATAACGTTCCTCCGAACTCACGGGCAAAGATCTTGCTGGCTTCTTCCAGATTATCAATGTAGGCAAAGTTGCCGTTCCCCTTGCTGGACAGCGTTTGCAACTTACTATCCTTATAATCACGCATGCCGAATCCCAGGCAGGTCAGTAATACGCCGCTCTCTTTTTTGTTTACAATCAGCTGTTCCATATCCACATCACTGGTCTGCCCGACATTAAAATCCCCATCTGTTGCCATGATCACCCTGTTGTTACCATCTTTGATAAAATTGTCCTGTGCTAACTGGTAAGCCAGTTTGATCGCAGCTTCTCCGGCAGTTGCACCACCCGCACTGAGATTGTCAATGGCATTGAGGATCTTATCTTTCTGATCACCGGGTGTACTGGGCAGGATAATGCCGGGAGCACCTGCATAAGCGACAATGGCAACGTGGTCATTCTTACGCAGGTTATTTACAAGAATGCGGAAAGCAGCTTGCAATAAGGGCAGTTTATTGGCAGGTGCCATAGACCCGGACGCATCGATCAGGAATACCAGGTTACTGGGCGGCAGGCTGTCGGTATGGATCACGGCACCTCTTACTGCGATTTGCAGTAGCCGGTGTTCCGGTTTCCAGGGGCAGGTCGCATAGCTGGTATAGATGGCCAGGGCCTGGTCTTTTTTTGGTGGGGGGTAGTGATAGGTAAAGTAGTTGAGCATTTCCTCAATACGCACTGCATCGACCGGGATCTTTTCCCGGAGGTGAATAAAGCGGCGGATGTTGCTATAGGCGGCCCTGTCTACATCTACAGCAAAGGTAGAGTGGCTGCGGATCAGGGTTTTCATGAACTGATTCTCGTAGAGGGTGCCATAGGTCTCATCGAAGAAGACACGGGTGCCCATCCCGGCATTGCCATAATTGGGATTTGAGCCACTTGAAGAGCGGTCACGGGCAATTGCTTTGGCCTTGGCGATAGCATCCTGGGGGTTGTCGAGTACGTCGAGTTGAACGAGGATGCGGTTGTACACACCTACAGGCACCCTTTTTGGGCGGTATTTGTCCAGTTGGAAGAGTAAGATAGCGTCCTGGGAAGGCACCGCAATCCGAAAAAGACCGTACTGATTGGTAGCGACTTTCGCGGTATCATTGACCACTGAGATTAATACACCGGGTAAGGGATTGTGTGATATACTGTCCTCTACGGCTCCGGTGATGTAAATTTTCTGTGCATTCGCAGGTACAAGGATTAGCAGGCTGCCTAGCAGCATCAGGAGCTTTTCCATGGGGATTTTGCATCAGTTAATGTAATATAAGCAAAAAAATCTCTTCTGTTTTTAGGCAGAAGAGATTTTCTGAAATATTAGATGAAGCTGCTGCTGCAGGGAAATTTCCTGTGGATAAAACCCTTATGCCTGCTCTACCAACTGATAAATTTCCGGCAGGTTTCTACCTAACCCATCATAGTCCAGACCGTAACCCAGGAGGAACTTATTAGGCACACTGAAACCAAGATAATCGATCTTAATCGGGTATTTCATGGCCTCCGGTTTGGTGAGGAGTGAAGTTACCAACAGCTTTTTAGGCTGCTGATGTTCCAGTTGTGGCAGGAACTGGCTCAATGTTTTTCCTGTATCGACAATATCTTCCAGGATGACCACGGTACGGCCGAAGAGGTCTTCGTCCAGTCCGATGGCCTGTATGACGTTCCCGGTCGACTTCATGCCTTTGTAAGAAGCGAGTTTGATAAACGAAATCTCTGCTTCGATGGTCAGGTATTTAAAGAGATCAGCGGCAAACATAAAAGAGCCGTTGAGGATGGCGATGAATAGTGGTTTCTCACCCTTCAGATCGTTGCTGATAGCGGCTGCTAATTCCTGGATACGCGTCTGCAGCTTATCTGTATCGATGTAGGGTGTGAATTGCTTGTCATGAACCTGTATAACAGACATGTGTTTCCTTATTTACGATTGATTAAATTTTTCCTACTAAAAGCCGCTGACCGATTTTGATGTCATAGGCTTCCAGGTGATTCCATTCCCGTAACTGTTCTACGGTCACATTATAGCGCTTTGCGATACCATAGAGTGTTTCTTTTGAAGTAACGTCATGGTATAACAAACTACCTACCTGAATAGTTCCCTCAGGTAATCCACCGGTTGTTGGTACCGGGGGAGTCTGTTGGTTAGCCGGTGTAGCGGTAGCTGGCTGGGATGGTTGTGTGGTAGCAACTGGCTGTGAAACGGGAGCGGCGGGCGCTGTACCGTTAGTTGCCGGTGTAGTAGCTACAGGTTTTGAAACGGGAGCGGCAGGGGTTGATCCACTAGTTGCCGACGTAGTAGCTACAGGTTTTGAAACGGGAGCGGCAGGAGTCGTTCCGGTACCGGCAGTGGTTGTTTTAGCTGGTGTTTCAGTTTCTTCCTCCTCATCGTCTGCTACTGGTTGTGCTGTTGGTGCTGGTTTATTAGCTGGCGGTGTAGTGGTTACAGTACCTGTTGCCACGGGTGGTGCCGGGTTATAAGCAGGTTTGTTAGCTGAACTCGTGTTAGCTGGTGCCGGATTATAAGCCGGTGTTGTTTTAGCTGGTGTGTTGGTATTTTTTGTTGAAGTGCTATTTCCCGCAGGTGTTACTTCGCCGATCTTCTTCAGATCATCTACCATGCCATCAGGTAATTTATTCACCTGCTGTTGTGACTGTGCCTGTTGTTGCTGCGCCTGTTGCTGTTGTGCCAGCTGTTGTTGACGCTCCATTTCAGTCTTCACATCATCTACTATCTGCTTAGGGTTCAGGTCTCCTTCAGTCGGATCTTCTGCCGGCGGGATCTTTGACAGTTCAGGCTTTGCGCTTGCATATCCTGCCAGTGCCAGTTTCTGGCCGGCAGCCGGCTCCTCTCCTTCTTTCATTTTATTACGGCGGCGTAACCAGCGTAATTGTATTCCTTCTGCCTGGGAAATATCGTACATGGTCTCCCCTTGTTTCACTACGTGAAAATCATTCTTTCCTGACTTACCTTTTTTCTCCAGAAAGATATAATTGCTCTTCGGTAGAGGATCATCATTTTTCAGATCATTATACTTTACCAGGTTGCGGAGTTTAATATCCTTTTCATTGGCAAGCTGGATCAATGCAGTACCTGCCTGTGCGTACATTACTTTGCGGCCATTGATTTCAAACACACCTGAAGGAATTGGTTTCTCCGCTGCAGGTGCATTTACTTTCCCGGTGTTAGTAGAAGGTTTTGTTACTACAGTAGATGGTGCAGACCTGGGCACACGCCCTTCTCCTTCCATTGTATACTGCTGTAAGTTATAATCTTCAATCACCTTGATCAGCTGCTGTGGATAGGTTTTGCTGGTAGCATAACCTGCCTGTTTAAGACCATATGCCCATGACTTATAATCTTCCATTTGAAACTGAAAGAGAAAAGAATAACGGGGATTATTTCTCAGGAAGTCTGAGTGATCTTTGTAGGAATCAGCAGCTGAATTGTATTTGCGAAAACATTCCTGGCGGGCATCATCATCATAGTTCACTGTTTGTCCGGTCCAGTTGTTTTTACATTTGATACCAAAGTGATTGTTGGAATTCTGTACCAGCCAGCTATTGCCCGATTGGGTTTCCAATACACCCTGTGCAAGGGTGATGGACGCCGGAATTCCGCTCCGCTTCATTTCGTCGATCGCGATATCCTTATACATCGCAATATACTGCGGCGTCGATGTGGTCTGTGCTTTCGCAAATGGCATGCAGCCAATTAGAAAACTGACCGTAAAAAGGCATCTCCTTAGTTGCATGTATATGAATTTAATGGGTAAGTCTTTTTTGAATAAATGGCGACTGCTGGTAGTTCGCAGAAACGCCCGGTCATTTTTCCCCGCTACGTTTCCTGATCATCAGCAGACCATCTCTCAGCGTCAGCAATAACTGTTCCGAACGCCCGTCTGCAGCGACTTTTTCACAAAACCGAACCATTGCTTTCGCGTTATTACTCTGCTGTGAAGTCTCCAGCAAGGTCTCTCCATGAAACAATACGTTATCTGCTAAAATGATTCCGCCGGGACGTAATTTTTCCCACACGAGATCATAATATTGCTCATACCCCAGCTTATCTGCATCAATAAATACCAGATCGAATACCTCGTCCAGCTGCGCAATGATATCAGCTGCCTTGCCGATATGCATTTTTATCTTATCAGACACGCCTGCCTTTTCAAAGTAACGCAGGCACATATCTTCTCTTTCTTCGTTTATATCAATCGTATGAAGGATACCTCCGGGAGTGAGTCCCTGTGCCAGGCAAATAGCGGAATACCCGGTATATGTGCCCAGTTCAAGTATCCTTTCCGGGCGCAGCATATGGCTGACCAGGCTTAGGAACTGCCCCTGCAGGTGCCCGCTCAGCATATGTGGCTGGTCTACCTTCAGATTTGTTTCCCTGTTCAACTGTCGCAACACCTCGCTTTCCGGTGTGGTGTACTTCTCTGCAAACGCTTCTACGTTGGCTGGAATTATATCCATTACGCTTAATTTTTGCAAACCTACAGAAAATACCCCGAAGGATAGTGCTTTTAGCCGCCTGTTCCTGTTGTAACATGCACGCAAATATGCATGCTGACAAAGGATTGATCCCTTGGGGATCTATCCGCAGAATGGAACAACCTGGCATATGGGCTGGCAAATCAGCCAGCATTGCGTATTTAGCAACTTATTTTTTAGAAGTTCGGCCGCAGTTTATTCGTCGTGTAAAATACCCTGAAATACTCTACCACTTCGTCTGCCGTATCAAATAACTTCAGCAGTCCCAGATCTTCCGGCGATATATTGCTTTCCTTCTCCATCATCGTTGTACGGATCCAATCCAGCAGTCCACTCCAGTACTCCTTACCTACCAGTACCATCGGCGTTTCCGTCATTTTCTTTGTCTGGATCAGTGTGGCTACCTCAAAAAATTCATCCATGGTACCAAATCCGCCTGGCATCATTACAAAGCCCTGCGAGTACTTGGTAAACATCACTTTGCGTACAAAGAAGTAGTCGAAATGAAGGTTTTTGTCGTGATCTACATATGGATTGGGGAACTGTTCGTGTGGTAATGTAATATTTGCACCGACGGATTTACCCTTAGCTTCCTGTGCACCACGGTTAGCTGCTTCCATTACACCCGGGCCGCCACCGGTAATGATACCGAAGCCTTCATCTGCCAGGCGTCTGCCTATTTCGTGCGCGAGTTCGTAATATTTATTGCCAGGTTTAGTTCTGGCGGAGCCGAATATGGAGATGCAAGGCCCCATTTTGGCCATTGCTTCGAAGCCTTCTACGAATTCAGCCATGATCTTAAAGATCTGCCAGCTGGAATGTGCTTTGGTTTCTGTCCAGTCCCTTTCTTTCAAATTCATTAAACGATCGTTCATTATAGCTATGGATTTTTTTTATATAAAGCTAAAATACTAAACAATTAGCCTGCGGCAGCCAGGGGAAGGAACAAATTTTAAGAAGCAGGTAACTTGAAAGAAACCTGCTTAACATTTAACACGTTATGAACATGCAGCAGCCTATAAGGCCCACCGCATTATCTTACATATCTTTATACCGGATTGACACATTAATTATTTACATAGCATAGCAAAACACAGCACAGGTGCTGAGCAATTCAGGTTTTCTTACATAGTAATATGCTCTCTGCCGCAGCAGCGTTGTATACAGTACAATGCTTTCATTCTAACGTGGTTTATCTTTGGCCAGGCAACGTGGAAGGCCAATTTGTACAAAAATTACAGATAATAACCCATAAAAACAATTATGATACTGAAATAATCACAACTGCTGTGATAACAAGTTTTATATCAGTGTCAATTATACAATTTATCTAAGCTAAAACACAGCTGGTAAAGGGAATAAAAAAAAGGGCTGACCCGAAAATACGGTCAGCCCTTTTTGCGAATCTTGTATGTTTATAATCCCAATGTTGCACCCACCCGCAGGATGATGCCATTGGAATAGGGGGATCTGCCATCCTGTATCACATCGTATAATGCCATGATATTGATAGCTGCCCTGTCACTGATTGGCTGCACATAACCACCACCCATCAGCAAACTAGGCACTCCATAATGATCTGTGTATGTCTCCTTCGGATTATACAGCGTTGTCTTTACATTGATAAAGTTATACTCCGGCTGTACATGGATAAACATGAAGTCGAAGGGATAAAAACGCCCCCAGAGCCCGCCACCAAATATAGAATACTGGTTACGCTGGGAGGTGGTACCGTCATAATAGCGGAATCGTTCAGCACCGTATTGCGCATTGATTGCAACACCCGCGGCAAACATCTCGCTGATGCGGTAACCGAGCAATGGAGAAAAATCTATATTAGTATAATCCCCGAAAGCAAGTCCTACTGAACCCCCGATCACGAGACGGGATGCATCAAACTCTTTCTTTCTTGCGGTGTCTGTTTTGTAGTACTGCGCCTGCGTAAGGTGAACAGTACCTAACAGGAATAAGCAAAACAATAATCGTTTCATAATATACTTTGAGTATTATTTGATTGTTGAAACCACCAATAGTTTAACGTTGATAACAGGGAGCAAGTTACAGTATTTGCTATTATGAAAAAACTCGCCTTTACCTGCGGTAAAAGCGAGTTCCGTATGTATTAAAAAGCTATTAGAAACTTGGACAGATCGTCATTCGCTTCGCACCGTTAAATGCCCTGTTAGGATATAAACCGGTATACACAATTCCTATTTCATATGCGCCCCTGCGGTTATTGGCTGCTGCCAGTGAAGACGTGGTTGCATCGTAACTAAACATCATCTTCACTCCTTTGAGCTGATATCCCACCAGCACTACAGCCGCATCTTTCACACGATAATATACGCCGCCGTACAGCTGTGTCTCTCCATGTTCAGATAAGTTGTACGCGAGATGACCTCCCATTACTACCTCATTCGACCCTGCCTGTCTTGCATAATAAGCAGAAGGATTAATGATCACCTTATCACTCATCTTGATACTTGCATTGATAAAACCTGTGTAGAGCCGGGGAATGATGTTATTGCCTTCATAAAAACTCTCACGAGGTTTATTCACGTGCTGTGCAGAAACGCCTGCGTTTATATAGATATTATCAGTAGGGAAATAAGCATAGTTCATACCTACCTGCATATCATAATAGGTTACACTCGTTGCATTGAAAGGTTCTGCTGTGGGCACCTGTGCATCAAAGAATTTTCCATTCCACTGGTCTCCAAATGTCAGCTTTGTCACATCCACTCTTTTATTTGCACTTCCCACATTAAAACCCAGTGACAACAAACTACTCTGTCCTAACAACTGGTGATACGCGACAGAAGCATATGCTTTGGTAGATGTGAGATTGCCTGAACCTGCCACATCACGCAGCAGTACTCCTCCTACGCCTACCCAGCCATATTCCAGTTTGTCACGAAACAACTGGAAATCGCCAAAGGCAGACATCGTCCGGTAAGGTACAGGAATACTTGCCCACTGGTCGCGGTAAGTCACGCCTAACCGGTAATTACCGTCGGGAATAAATCCTGTATTTGCCGGGTTAGTCAGCAATGGAGCATTGAAGTACTGCGAGAAATGCATGTCCTGCGCATTTCCCTGTAATGCTGTTCCCAACAGCATGGTACAACCCGCGATAAATTTTACAAACTGCTTCATGTACGTCATCTTAACAAGGTTACACTACCATTCTTGGTTGCCGAAGTGCCATCACTGAACTGTACATTGATGACATAGGCATAGGCATCCATTGGCTGGTATGCTCCAGCATATGTACCGTTCCAACCAATATTTGCATCATTTGATTCAAATATCAACCTGCCTACGCGGTTATAAATTTTCATGTTAAACTTAGCGATACCAAATCCTCTTACCAGGAACACATCGTTCACCCCATCTCCATTCGGAGAGAAGGCTGACGGAATATCAAATAATGGTATCACCAGCGCACTGACCTGCTTGATGGCAGTATCCTTACATCCGGCTGCATTGGTCGCTATCAGGTACACATCATATACACCTGTTGCTTTATACTGATATACCGGGTTCGTTTGTGTTGAAATATTACCATCTCCATACTCCCATTCAAAAGCGATCGCATCTGCTGAAGACTGGTTCGTGAATGTAATCGGTGTGTTCTCTACAGGCGTTACCGGTGAATAGGTAAAGTTCGCTGTAGGTGCATCGAATACATGTATTGTAACGGTGGTATCATCTGTCTTGTTACAGGTGTTATTATCCACTGCATGCAGCGTTACGTTGTAATCACCTGCTGTATAATAAGTGTGCGTTGGATATGTATCTGTAGATGTAGTGCCATCACCAAAGTCCCACGTAAATGTTTCTCCACCTGCAGTTGTGTTATTAAACTCCAGCGTAGCCGGCACACAGGAACTATCCGGTACTACAAATGAGGCTTTCACGTTAGCGGCCACGCGCAAGGTGAGCGTGCGCACATCAGGTGCATTACAATAATTCGTATCTACCAGTGTCAGTGTTGCATTGTAAATACCGTCCGTTGCATATGCATGTGCATAAGGGAAGTCTGCCGGGCCTACAGTTACGGCACCGCTACCATCACCAAAATCAAGTTTGAATGAATTATTCTGATAGGGTTTGGGCGGTGTACTCACCAGGTTAAACAGGTAACTCCGCGATTCACATGGTGGTTGCCTGGTGGCTGTCAGGTTGAACACTGCTTCATCGGTTCTGATACGCAGATCCAGTGTTGCTGTATCACAACCGTTGCAGCTGGCAGGATCACATTTGATCAGGGTCACCTTATAGTTGCCGGGATTTTTGTAGTTATGTGCGATCGTATCGTTAGTACCGGTTACTGAAGGGGAACCGTCTCCAAAGTTCCAGGTCCAGGTCACAGCTTTTGTACCGGTCGTATCTATGAATGTGATATCAGCAGGCACACAATAATTTGTCTTTCTTTCCAGTGTTTTGATACCTGCTCTTACGCCATCGAGGTTGAATGCAATTTTGAGACAACCCAGGTTACATTTGTTATCTGGCGGTGCAGTGGTAGCATATGCGCCGGGGGTTGTAGGATATCTTGGCCGGAAGCTGGAGCTGGTTCCGCACCATGCACAAATACCCTGGTAGATCACACCATTCCTGTCGAAGCGGCTGGTACCGCCATCTACGTGTTCATAAGTTCCGTTTCCACCAAAGTAGCTGCCAAAGAGGATATCTTTTGCATCCCGCTCCAATACAAAGAAGTAAAAGTCCTGGCTATCGGTTGATCTTTGCAAGGCATTTTTAATGGGCATTCCCCTTGTGTCAGAGTTCGGATAGCGGAGGCTGATATCGATACCGCCTCCCCAACCGGATACATAGACATTCTCACAACGGTCTACCAGGAAAGCTACCGGAGAAATGCTTGGGGTAGAGGCGGCTTTACCAAAGGTAGTACTGTATACAAATGCAGACAGATCGGGTTGAAGTTTTGCAATGAACTGCCTGGAGTTATCATTGTAGAAGGAGGTTGTACCTGTGGGTTGTACCACCGGCCAGTCACCTTCTGTTGTACCCATTACGTATACAAATCCTTTGCTGTCCATCTGTATACCGTACACCTGGTCAGCGGCAGCTGTGTTAGCTCCCAGGAAGGTACTTTGTGTGATGCTTGTACCATCTGTGGTAACATGTGCGATCCAGCCATCACATGCACCTCCCCTGAATGTTTTGTACAACCCGTTTCCTTTGATAGGGAAGTCATTGCTGGCTGTGCCACCCGCTACATATAAGCTACTGGTGCCATTCAGTGCCAGTACATAAGCAGCATCTTCATTGCTGCCGCCTATAAATGTAGCCCAAACCAGGTCAGAACAATCAGGTGTTATCTTCATGATGACACCATCCTGTTTACCCCCAAAAGTAGTTTGCAATACGCCTGTTGTAACCGGGAAACCGCTACCGCGTGTACAGCTGGCTACATAGATATAACCGTTATCGTCGATGACTACTTCACTACGTGCGTCGTCGCCGTAGTTACGCAGTAATAAACTGGGTCCTGCCTGTCTGTTTTCACGGATGTTTACACCATCATCCTCGCTCGAAGCAATCATGAGTGAACCAATATAACCAGAGCCATCAGCATTCAGTTTAGTCACCACAATATCCCAGCCGCCCCTGTTTCCGATCAACTTGGAATAAGGATAATCGGTGGAGGTGGTTCTACCTGAAATGACGAGGTTATTATTTGCATCTACGAATAAGCTATGCGGTTGTTCCTTACCATTACCACCTATGTAGGTGGCATAGATAAGCTGACGTCCATTAGACGAAAATTTACTGATCCCGATATCGAAATCGCCCCCATTGCTGGATGACTGGAAAGCGCCTTTAGTAGCAGGGTATCCGTTTCCGAATACAATACCACCACCATAGAAGTTACCTGCTCCGTCATAGGTAGCGGTAAAGCCCCAGTTGTCAGCAGTAGAACCTGTTACAGTCGAGAAGATATAACTTGGATCAATGATCAGAGGATAGGCCTTGTTATAGTCCCCGCTGATTTTATATTTCAGTTTAGTGCCACTCAGTGAGTAACTGACCTTTACAGATATACGTTCGTTATCAATATACTGATAAGCCGTTGGCATCTGTTCCGTAACGGTACCTACAGAGGTGGTGATGATCAGGTTACCTTTCTTTACTTCCACTTTATCTGCACCGGAATATTCCATCTGCACCTGGGAAGGGTCGGCACCTGCCGCTACGATCAGGTCATATTTCAATACACCTGCATCTGAATACACCTGCATATCAATACCGTTGTACAGCGATTTGTAATTGACCAGTCCATAGGATTTCACATGAGAAGCCCATTTGGATTTATCATTGCCGATGAGGTAATTGGAGTAGGTATCTTCCGCTTTATCAGCTGAGATGTCCGGATTATTCGCATTGAGGAATACCACTTCATAGGCATGGCTTCTGATAGCCGGGAGTGCGTCAGTAGTCGTATTACCTGGAGAAGAGGAGGAAGTACGGGAATTGATGTTTGAGCCGGTAGTCACTGTACCTGGCACGAATTGCCAGGTGGTATCACCCAAACCTGCATGACCATGCATTTTTTCTGCCAGTGCAAACATGTCGTCCTTGTTCTTTAGTAAGAACATAAAGCCGGTGCGCTTCAGGAACACAGCACCGCCACCCATATCTGCCTTGTATAGGAAATCACCCGTCCATTGCCCTTTATTCTCTGTGAATTTCAGAGCTCTGCTATAATACATTTCCTGCGTCGTCGCCGTCTGTGCCATTACTTTTTCGCCTGCAAAAAGGGAAATAATAAAAGCTAAGCAGCCTATAGGGAAACTACATTTCATCCGTGTTGTATATTTCTTGTTTATATCCAATGAGATATCAATGGATAAGGAGTATTTTTATTGTTGATCAATGTCACTAAGCTTTAACGCAGAAGTCGGTAATATGTTACCGCAATAACAGCGCCAACCTTTAGCCTGGATGATCCCAACCTGCCTGCTACGGGAAATTAGATCTATAAATCCCGAGGGAGTTTAAGTTGATTTTTTTTTATATCAATAAAAGGGGGCGCATTTTATAGATAAACGTAAAACCCCCGTAGTAAATTTTGCATACGCAGGTTATTTTCTGACAATGGCAATGTGGGTAATGGTTCAGGAGATCTTGCTCCACTGAGATTTTCCCTGTTGTACAGCCAGATATCGCTGTAATGGCTGATTTTCAGGCAATGTGAGGTCAGGATCCTCCTGTAAAATTTTCTCCGCGCTGGCACGGGCGGCTTCCAGAATGGCTTTGTCGGCCACGATATCAGCCAGTTTTAAGTCCAGTATACCACTCTGGCGGGTACCTTCTATATCACCAGGTCCTCTCAGCTCCATATCTTTTTCTGATATGATAAAACCATCGTTGGTTTGTACCATCACGTTGATACGTTCTTTGGAGTCGGCTCCCAGTTTGTTGCCGGTCATAAGGATACAATATGACTGTTCTGCACCTCTGCCCACACGGCCTCTGAGCTGATGCAGCTGGGAAAGTCCGAATCTTTCGGTGCTTTCAATCACCATAACGGAGGCATTGGGCACGTTTACCCCTACTTCTATCACGGTGGTGGCCACCATGATCTGGGTATCCCCGGTCACGAAACGCTGCATATTGGCTTCCTTCATATCTACCGGTTGTTTGCCATGGACCATGCTGATGTAGAACTGCGGCTCCGGGAAGAATGCTTTCACCTCTTCATACCCTTTCATGAGATTCTCATAATCAAGTGTTTCAGACTCTTCGATCAATGGGTACACAATATAAGCCTGCCGTCCTTTTCTGATCTCATCTTTGATAAAATTCATTACTGAAGGGCGCTGCCATTCCGTGCGGTGCACGGTGGTGATAGGCTTACGGCCGGGCGGTAGTTCATCGATGACAGACACATCCAGATCACCATACACCGTCATAGCCAGTGTACGGGGGATGGGTGTTGCGGTCATAACAAGGATGTGTGGCGGCATGGTGTTTTTTTGCCATAGCCTTGCACGCTGTGCGACTCCAAATCTATGTTGTTCGTCTACAATGGCGAGGCCCAGGTTGCGGAAGACCACCTGATTTTCCAGCAGGGCGTGGGTGCCGATAAGTATATGGATCTTTCCTTCTTCTGTATCCTTCAAGATCTGCTTTCGGGCTTTGCCTTTTACATTGCCGGTGAGCAGGGCAACCCGGAGGTCCATTTTTTCAAGCAATTCAGCAATACCTTTATAGTGTTGCTGAGACAGGATTTCTGTGGGAGCCATCAGGCAGGCCTGAAATCCGTTGTCGATGGCGAGCAGCATGGTAAGCAGGGCGACCATGGTTTTGCCGCTACCTACATCCCCCTGAACAAGGCGGTTCATCTGACGGCCGGTGGCGGTGTCCTGCCTGATCTCTTTGAGTACTCTCTTTTGTGCCCCTGTCAGGTTGAACGGCAGGTGTTCGTTATAAAATGTATTAAACGTTTCACCTACACTTGTGAACAAAAATCCGTGTGAGGCTGCCTGCCTTCTGATTTTGAGCCTACAGATGCGGATCTGGGCGAGGAACAGTTCTTCAAATTTCAGTCTTCGTCTTGCCTGTGCAGCATCGTCTTCACTAGCCGGGAAGTGAATTTTGAAGAAGGATTTAGCTCTGTCCATCAACCGGTATTGCTGGATGACCGGCAGAGGTATATTCTCCGGGATCTCGTGTGGAGACAATTGTTCCAGCAGGTTTTTAGTCAGCTTGCCAATGGCTTTGGCTGATAATCCCCTGGCTTTTAATTTTTCGGTAGTAGAATAGACCGGTTCCAGTGTGGCTTTGCCGGTGGCAGTTTCTTCGGTGACGAGGTCCATTTCCGGGTGGGACATTTGCAGGTAGCCATTGAATACGGAGAGTCGGCCGAATACAAGGTAACTGGCATGTAGCTGGAGGGATTTTTCCATCCACTGATGTCCCTGGAACCAAACGAGTGGTATTTCGCCGGTATCGTCGCGCAGAGTGGCCACGAGTCGTTTTGCACGTTTTTCCCCGACGGTTTCTATCCTGGTAATACGGCCCCTGATCTGCACAAAATCCATCTGCCCATGCAGGCTGATGATCTTTTCCACTTTGGTACGGTCTACATAGCGAAATGGAAAGTAGTTCAACAGGTCACTGAAAGTGTGGATGTTTACTTCCTTGCGCAGGAGTTCTCCCCGTTGAGGGCCGACGCCTTTCAGGTATTCTATTGGATTGGATAATATGGCAGTTCTAGCGGAGGATTCCATGATTTTGTGAAATACAAAAATAGCGGAAGTGAGAACTATAAAAAAGCCATTTATCTTTTTGCCTCAAACTTGCACGGGCTTAAGGCAAATAGAAAATATCCAACGAAGATCTGCATAAAAAAAGCGAACTAATGGAAGTATTACCTTCATTAGTTCGCTCTTTAAAAATGTATGTAACAGACAGATTTACTCTGCTTCTACTTTTCCTTCTACAAACTGCTTCATCCACTCGGTAGTTACGCTCTTTGGTCTTTCCAGAGAGAAACCAAGTGCACGATCCCAGCAAAGCGAGGCTAAAACGCCCAATGCGCGGCTTACCCCAAACAATACTGTATAGAACTCATACTCTACCAGCCCGTAATGTACCAGCAGCGCACCGGAATGTGCATCTACGTTAGGCCATGGGTTCTTTACCTTACCCAGATTTTCGAGGATAGGAGGTACAGTTTCATAAATATTCCATACGATATTCACCAGTTCATCGTCAGGCAGGTGCGTTTTGGCAAACTCCATCTGAGCAGTGAAGCGGGGGTCAGTCTTACGCAATACAGCGTGACCATAACCTGGTACTACTTTACCTTCTGAGAGGGTTTTACGTACATACTCTTCAATCTGTTGCTTGCTAGGCGCATTAGTACCCAGTTCTTCACGCATGCTCAGTATCCACTTGATCACTTCCTGGTTAGCCAGCCCGTGCAACGGACCTGCCAGACCATTCATGCCTGCAGCAAAAGACAGGTATGCATCGCTCAGTGCAGACCCTACCAGGTGGGTGGTATGTGCACTTACGTTACCACCTTCATGGTCAGCGTGGATTACCATGTACAGACGCATCAGCTCTTTGAAGCCCTCGTCTTCATAACCCAGCATGTGAGCAAAATTGCCCGCCCAGTCTAACAGGCCATTCGGCTGGATATGCACATTGTTCTTGTATTTACGACGGTATATATAAGCAGCGATACGAGGCAGACGAGCAATGAGATCCATTGAATCGTCGTACATATAGCTCCAGTAATCTTTCTTATTAATGCCCTCCGCATAAGCTTTGGCGAAGGCAGATTCTGTCTGCATTGCCATCACCCCAACAGTGAACATGGTCATTGGGTGTGCGCTTACCGGCAGTGCATCGATCGCAGCAAATACATGGTTTGGCACATGCGAACGACGTGCAAACTGGCTGGACAGATGTTGCACATCTGCTTCGGACGGCAACTCCCCTATTAACATCAAATAAAACAGTCCTTCCGGTAATGGTTCCGCTCCCCCTTTCACTTTCGGCAAATTATCACGCAGTTCCGGAATGCTGTAGCCCCGGAAACGGATACCCTCATTCGCGTCCAGTAATGAAGTTTCAGTAACTAAACCAGTAATGCCGCGCATACCCTGGTAAACCTGTGCAAGTGTTACATCCTCAATCTTTCTGGTTCCGTGGTTTTTAACAAGGTCTTTAATCTCAACGTTCAGCTCATCGGCTTTGACCTTAAATTTTTCTTTTATATGACCCATTTTAAACTGTTAATTGGTAATGATAACAAAAAGACGATCAATTGTCAAAAGTAATGATTTGTTAATGAACTTAACATTAATATGATCAGCCCCAAAAGGACATGGTTTCATGCGAAATACTATAACCTACTGGCTATCAAAATACTAATAAGTAAAGAATGCTAAATTCAATAAATATTAAAGAAATGTGAATTTTTTATTTGGGTGCCCTCATATACAGGTAGAATCCAAGTGCTCCGAATACGAAGTTCGGTATCCATACTGCCAGCAAGGGGTTCAGGTTTGCTTTGATGGAAAACACGGTGGAGAACTGCAACATAATGATGTAGGTGGCGCTGATCACGATACCTACGGCCAGGTGCAATCCACTACCTCCACGTACCTTCTTGGATGCGATGATTCCTCCGATCAGGGAAAGGATCACCACTGCTGCGGATGAGGCGGTACGACGATACTTTTCCACATAGAATACGTTCAATCCTTCGGCGCCACGCAGGTTTTCCCTATCTATATACCGGGTCAGCTCGGGCGTGGTCATTGCCTCCTGCATGTTCTTTTCTTCATGCATTTCAGCGGGGTTCAGGGCCAGTTTGAGTGTAGTATCCCTGGTTTTGAACCAGTTCTCCTTCAACCCGTTAATTTTACGAACCGTTACGAGGTTAAGTTTCCACTCTTTCTTAACAGAATCCCACTCAATTCGTTCAGCTCTCAGCTTCATACGCAGTTCCTGCCCGTGAATATCTTCCAGTTCGAAGTTACCGCCACTTCTGTAGTTAGGGTCATAAGAACCGAAGGTCACATAGGTGAAGCTATCAATACGGATACTTTTGTCGTACATGCTTTCCGAAGCGCTTCGCTTGTTTACGTATGTGTTTTCGAACTTGGTACGGATCTTATTCGCGATCGGTACGGTCCAGAAGTTACCCAGCCAGAGTATGCCACCGAACAGGAATGCACCCATCCAGTAGGGCCGGAGGAAACGTCTGAAACTCACACCTGCACTCAGGATGGCAACGATCTCTGTACGATACGCCATCTTTGACGTGAAGAAAATTACGGAAATAAATATAAAAAGCGGGAATAACAGTGCTGCAATGTGCGGAATAAATCCAAAATAGTAGTCTACGATGATCCGGTAAACAGATAAGTTACTGTTCATGAAGTCGTCCACCTTCTCTGTAATATCTATCACAACAGATATTATAAGCAGGATAGAGAGGGAATAAATGAAGGTACCTATGAACTTACGTAATATATACCAATCTATTTTAGTAATCATATAGCGGCAAAATAATAAAAATCTAAAGTCTTTGTTTCAGCTGCGGCACCATTCTGTTCTTCCACTGGGCATAATTTCCTGTTAAAATTTGCTTCCGTGCTTCTTTCACCAGTTCAAGATAGAATGCCAGGTTATGAATGCTGGCCAGGGTCATGCCCAGGATCTCTCCTGCTACGAACAGGTGGCGCAGATAGGCTTTGCTATATTGGCTGGAAGCGAAGCAGGCACTATTTTCGTCGACTGGTGAAAAGTCGTCTGCCCATTTTTTATTCTTGATATTGATGACACCGTTCCAGGTGAAGAGCATACCATTGCGACCATTGCGGGTAGGCATCACGCAATCGAACATATCCACACCTAAAGCAATGTTTTCCAGGATATTCCATGGAGTACCCACGCCCATCAGGTAGCGGGGTTTCTCTTTGGGCAGGATATTACATACCAGTTCGCACATTTCGTACATATCAGCTTCAGGTTCGCCCACACTAAGGCCACCGATCGCGTTACCGGCACATTCGCGGGCAGCAATTTCTGTGGCAGAAATGGTACGGAGGTCTTTGTAAGTACTACCCTGTACGATAGGGAACAGGGTTTGTTCATAGCCATAAGCCGGTTGTGTATCCCTGAGCCGGGCAATACAGCGGTCCAGCCAGCGGTGCGTGAGCTCCATAGACTTTTTTGCGTAGCGGTATTCCGACGGGTAGGGCGGACATTCATCGAAGGCCATGATGATATCGGCGCCGATGGTACGCTGGATGTCCATGACATTTTCTGGTGTGAAAAGGTGACGGGATCCGTCTATATGACTTTGAAAAAGGCAGCCTTCTTCTTTGATCTTTCTGTTGGCAGCCAGGGAAAATACCTGGTATCCGCCGCTGTCTGTGAGGATAGGGCGATCCCAGCCGTTGAACTTGTGGAGCCCACCGGCTTTGGAAAGAATTTCCGTGCCCGGGCGCAGGTAAAGGTGATAGGTGTTGCCAAGGATGATCTGTGCCTGGACATCATTTTTAATCTGCTCCTGGGTGAGGGCTTTTACACTGCCTACGGTGCCTACAGGCATGAAAATAGGCGTTTCAATCACGCCGTGACCGGTGGTAATGACGCCGGCACGGGCTTTACTTTCACTATCAGTTGTTGTCAGTTCGAATATCATCTGGCTATTTTCAGGGGGCAAAAATAAGGTAACTTCCTTTCATTAGCGTTTTTTAGGGGAGAATCCGCTTTTTCTGCCTCGTGCCGGTTAAGGAAACCTGTATTCCCGGCTTGCTGAAAAATCTTTTTTTCCACAGCACTATACAGATAATTGAAATCATATATATTTGCTACGCTATGTTGTATAACTTAGGCTTATTAGCCTTTTACAGTTTTGCTACCGTTGCAGCGATACAGATTCTCTATTACCTGATCGTCTTTTCCAGGGTAGCTTTTTATCGCCGTACCTTCGACGTTGATGCAGAGCCGGAATCTAAGTTCTCAGTAATTATCTGTGCCAAAGATGAAGAGCTGAACCTTCAGAAAAACCTGCCCTCCGTACTTTTACAACGATTCCATGGTAAAAAAGACCCTTCTTATGAGGTCATTGTTGTAAATGACAATTCAGAAGATGATACAAAATATTACCTCCGTTCCATAGAAGCTGGTTATCCACATTATCGCCATATTGAGATTAAGCAACCCGCCAAGTTTATTCCTGGTAAGAAGTTTCCGCTCTCTATGGGTATCCGTTCAGCTAAGTTTGAAAACATCCTGCTTACGGATGCCGATTGTAAGCCGGGCAGTACTTATTGGTTAGCATTGATGAGCCAGGGTTTTACTGATGGGAAGGAGATTGTGCTGGGATATAGTCCTTATGTAAAGAAACCGGGGTTGTTGAATAAAGTGATCAGATATGAAACTTATTTCAGTGCATTGCAGTATTTAGGTTTTGCCCTGAGTGGGGTAACTTATATGGGAGTGGGCAGGAACCTGGCTTATAAGCGGGAATTGTTCAATCGTCAGAAAGGGTTTACAGCACATCATCATATTGCATCGGGCGATGACGATCTGTTTGTAAATGCGGCGGCGAACAGGCAGAATGTGGGAGTGGTGATCAATAAACAGGCGTTTACGTATTCTGAGCCGAAGACGAGCTGGCGGAAGTGGTTTCATCAGAAGACGCGGCATATGTCTACAGGAAAGCATTACCGGTTTAGTCATAAGTTGCTGCTGGGGTTGTTTTCTTTGACACATTTCCTGTTTTACCCGCTGTTTATAGCCAGTCTCTTTTATCAGCCGATGATGATTTTTGTGTTGTCAATCTTTGGGGCGAAGATGTTGTTGCAGAGTGTGATTACGTTTATGGCAATGAAGAAGCTGGATGAAGGGGATCTGTTTAAGTTTAGCTGGTTTATGGATCTGTTTATGTGTTTTTATTATGTGATCTTTACACCGGCGTTGTTGTTTAAGTCGAAGAACAGGTGGTAAGCTCTTGTTCATCAATTAATAAGGAAAGATACCTTTCAGCATAAAGATTTTATAATGCCCGGAGACGATACGTTCTCCGGGCATTTTTTTAAATATCTTTGCACCCACATATGGACATCATTCAAAAATACTTCGGGGACTTCACCCCTACTCAGATCGACCAATTCTCCCAACTGCTCGAACTCTACAAAGACTGGAACGAGAAGATCAACGTCATCTCCCGCAAAGACATCGATGCCTTATATGAAAAGCACGTCCTTCACTCCCTGGCGGTTGCTGCCGTTGCTGATTTCCCGGACGGCTATGAGGTGATTGATCTCGGTACAGGCGGTGGATTTCCCGGCATTCCGCTGGCCATCTTCTTTCCGGAAGTAAAGTTCCACCTGGTAGATGCCATCGGGAAAAAGATCAAAGTAGTACAGGGTGTAGCTGATGCATTGGAATTAAAGAATGTGACCACCGCTCATTCCAGAGCAGAAGATATTAAGGATAAAAAATTCGACGTGATCGTATCACGTGCAGTAGCGCCTTTAAAAGACCTCTGGCGCTGGGGAAGACCATTGTTGAAAAAGGCGCCCGCTCACCTGCAGCAAGCCGGCCTCATTTGCCTGAAAGGTGGCGATCTGGCACAGGAAGTACAGGAAAGTGGCCTCAGACCCCGCCTTACCAGCGTTTACCAGCTATTCCCTGAAGAATTTTTCCGGGAAAAATACGTGGTAGTGGTAAACAAGTAAAATAAATCCTCTTTTAAATTATTGATTTTCATTATTTATAAGCTAAATTCAAAAAAACTTTCCTGAACTTTAAAATATCCTGCATTTTCCTTCGTCTCCAATAGTAAGATGAAAGATTTGCTCCTAACAAAAACGCCTCTAGCTATGGCTGCTGAACAAAATGAGCGCATACAGGAAACGGTGCGTAAGGAGCGGCAACGTCTACTCCATTTCATCCGTAAAAGGGTGAATAATGTGGCGGATGCAGAAGATATTTTACAGGACGTTTTGTATCAGTTTACAGAATATTCCCGGCTGGGTAGTCAGATCGACTCTATCACCGCCTGGTTGTTCACCGTAACCCGCAATAAAATTACCGACTGGTTTCGCAAGAAACGGGAGACTACCTTCAGCGATCATACACAGGAAATAGATGGGGAAGAGACTTTGTTCCTATCCGAACTGATAGCCGATCAGGATGCCAAAAGTGACGCACCACTCACACGAAAAGTATTAGCAGAAGCCATTATGGAAGCCATAGATGAGCTGCCGGAAGAGCAGCGCTATGCATTTATTCAGCATGAACTGGAGGGAAAATCCTTCAAGGAGATGTCTGCTGAAACCGGCATTCCCGTGAACACCCTATTATCGAGAAAGCGCTATGCTGTGCTGCATCTCCGCACAAGGCTGGCACAATTGTATGAAGAATTGTAAAACACATTATATGTTTAAGAGAGGACGAAAGCCGAAGGCTTTACATATTTTGAAGTTCATTGTCATGGGGGTAGTTTTTATCACCGCATTGGGCTTCGGTATCCGCGAGTTATGGAATTGCCTGATCCCGGATTTATTCCACGGACCTGTGATCACATTCTGGCAGGGCTTAGGCCTGTGCCTGTTGGGAAAACTGCTCTTTGGATGGCATGGTGGTCCCGGCGGAGGTTTCAAAAGAAACAGAAGGGCGTGGGATGAAAAGTTGAAAGAACGCTATGCAAATATGACACCGGAAGAAAGAGAAAAGATGAAAGAAGGACTGAAGAACTGGTGCCGCCCGAATAACCGCTTCAGCCGTTGGTATGATGATACTGATGTACTGACCAAACAGGAAGAAACAAAACCAGATACAGGAACCAATATATAATGTAGCCATGCACTCGTTAGCCATTCAACCACCTATAACTTTTAATGCTATGATTGGAATATTCAAAACTAATATAGCAACGCCGGAAGAGAGAACCCATGTACTCCATGCGATCCGGAATAATTATGAAGTAGGTCAATGCCATGTGGACCTGGAAGATTGTGACAAGGTATTGCGGATTGTGAATATGAAAGTGGAAGAGGACGAGATAATCAGGTTTGTACAGCAGCAGGGGTTTAATTGTGAGATATTGGATTAACGAAAGCGCAGCAGAAAGAGATTGAAGTACAGAAAGCGATGATCAAAAATAGTCATAAAAAAGCGCCTGTATCTTTCATGATGCAGGCGCTTTTTTTATAAATGTCATTTTAGTACATGCTCACTTTTACTGCTGGAATTTCAGTTTATTATTGCTCCGGTTAATATCCGCCAGGCGCATGCTCGGGTCAATTTCAATCTCCCCGATGTCTCCTATTGGCGTATCGATCACCACATCGTAGGTAGGACTCGTCCATCTCCATGCATCATGCACCGAACGCATAATATTCCCATCCTCATTGGGCTTGGTGCCGTACATGAGAGAAAGCGGTATATAATGCAACACTTTCTTACCAGCTTTTGTGGTCACCATCAGGTCTATCGGCATCGGGAAGTTATCTATCCTGCGTAAACGGATCACTGTTTTATTATTATCATTCGTGAACACGGTATCGATACCATAATCAATATGCTTTACAGAATACACCAGGTATTGCTTATACCAATCCAGTGCGATCCCGCTTTCCTTCTCCATTTCACGAATAAAATCGTTTGGATTCGGATGTTTGAAGCGCCAGTCACTGTAGTAACGCAGTAATCCTTTATCCCTGTTTTCAGCACCAATCACATAGCCTAACTGTTCCAGGAACACAGCACCTTTATTGTAAGCAGTCTGTGTATATCCATAGTTCGTATTGTAATGATCAGCATGTGTGCTCATCGGCTCTTCAGCTCCGCTCTTTACAAGGTTGAAATAACCATTGTAAGAACTTTCCTGTGCAAAAGCTTCTTTGGTTGAATCCAAGGTATGATACAATACATTGTTCTCTGCAAATGTGGTAAAGCCTTCATCCATCCATGGATACAGGCTTTCGTTCGTACCCAGCATACCCTGATACCAGCTATGCATCCACTCATGCACACCCAGTCCATACAGGCCTTCCAGCTTACCATTCCCCATGATCAATGTTGCCATAGGATATTCCATGCCCCCATCACCACCTTGTATGAAGCTATAGCTCTTGTAAGGATAAGGACCATAATGAGCTTTGATGTATTCATATGCACGTGGAATCATCTTGGCAAATGCAGGCCAGGTTTCCTTTGTGATATCATTTTCAATGTAGAAAAAATGTGCCACGAAGCCATCTACCTGCTGTGTGATATGCTTATAATCAGGATCTGCAGCCCATACAAAATCATGCACATTATTTGCAATGAAGTGCCATGAAAGCTTCTCTCCCGCAGGACGGATCACTTTTGTACCCGGCATTTCATACCCATAACCAATCTGGTTAGGATTCTGCAAATATCCGGTAGCTGCGATCACGAATTTTTTATCCATCGTGATCTTTACATCGTAATCACCCCATACACCGTAGAACTCACGGGCAATATAGGGGGTTGCATGCCAGCCTTCGTAATCATATTCACACATCTTAGGATACCACTGCGACATGGAGTAATCTACTCCTTCGGAGTTATTACGGCCGCTACGACGGGTTTGCACAGGCACCTGTGCTTCAAATTCCATTTCGAATGTCGTAGTGGAATGAGGAAGGATCGGTTTTTTCAAAGGCACTTCCAGAATGGTTTCCAGCATATTAAAGGGCTGCGGTACACCATCACGTTTCAGGGAAAGTACATGTTGATAGCCTATCTGTTCAGGGGTGAATTTAGAGATCTTGTCTGCCACGCGGTAATCCCAGTCTCTTTTTTCGTTGCCTTTGGAATCACGCCCTATGACGATCTTGCCCAGCTCACGGCTACGCACGTCCATCATGCTACCTGGCTGAAATGCATTCCAGTAAAGATGATAGAACACCTTGTATAAGGTATCGGGTGAGTTGTTGGTATATTCCAGTTTTTGCTTGCCTGTAAAGCGGTTAGTGGCTGCATTTACATTCACATCCATCACATACTTTACCCGTTGTTGCCAACGGTCAGGCTGTGCCTGCGCAGGCGCGAAACCTGCTGCCAACAGGCACACCATCAGGCCTTTAACTACTGACATGTGCTTCATTTCCTAATTCAATTTTTGTTATATGACAAATACGGTACATCCCCCTGCTGGGGTGTGAGCTGTAGGCCGCTTTATATGCCAGTTTAGATGCTATATTACGTCTTACGTTTACGCGAGGAGATACTGCAAATCTCCTGCCTCAATGAAGATACTGAGTTATTCTTCTTCTTCCTGCGCTTTTTTCTTCCCTATGGCGCCTTGCAGGATCAGGACGATCTCCCCTTTTACTCCCTTCTCTTTATAGTAATCATGTACTTCCTGCAGGGTACCACGCTTGTTTTCTTCGAACAGCTTGGTCAGTTCGCGGCTTACACAGCATTGTCTGTCAGCACCGAAGTAACCGATCATGTCTTCGAGGGTCTTTACGAGACGGTGTGGAGATTCATAAAAAACCAGGGTACGCTCGTCTGTAGCCAATTGGGTAAACAGTGTATGGCGGCCTTTTTTCAAAGGCAGGAAGCCTTCAAATGCAAACCGGGTCATAGGTATCCCGCTATTGACAAGGGCAGGCACAAAAGCGGTAGCACCGGGCAGACACTCCACAGGTACCCCGGCACGTACACATTCTCTTACCAGCAGGAACCCGGGATCAGATACACCGGGTGTACCGGCATCGGTGATCAGGGCCATTGTTTTGCCGGCCTGTAACTGCTGTAACAGGTGCTGCAATACTTTATGTTCATTGTGCTGATGATAAGGCGTGATAGGTTTGTTGATGTTGTAATGCTTTAATAGCACACCAGATGTACGGGTATCTTCCGCAAGCACCAGGTCTGCCTCTTCCAGTACTTTTACAGCGCGGTAAGTAATATCGGCAAGATTGCCTATGGGAGAAGGAACGAGATAAAGCTTCATAAAGATCGAATGGCGCAGGGCGTACCGGCAACATCCACCGGGCGTACTGCTTTCCTGAATAAAACACGTAAGGCTGACTTCTGGCAGCTAAATTCAATTCTAGCGGCGTGAAAGTCAGCCTTATTAATTACTTATTGAATAGTTACTTCAAAAGACTCCATTACCTGGTTAGCCAGCAGCTTCTGACAAGCGTTCTCTGCCAGGGTCTGTGCTTCTTCTTTTGTAGCAGCTTCTATGTGCAGGGTAATATGTTTTCCGATTCTCACATCATTGATCTGTGTCATGCCAAGGTTCTTTAATCCACTCATGACCGCTTTTCCCTGAGGATCCAGCAATTCTTTCAGTGGCATCACGTTGATATGTGCAGTAAACGTCATTTTTTCTAAAATTTTGACGCAAACCTAACACATAAATCGCAAAAAACAAGCTGGGATTGTTCGAAGAAGGCGGCAGACAATCCTTTAATCGCCGGGAAAAACGGCTTTTCTGCTACGGTAAATAACATTTTTCCTGGTTGCTTAAAAAAAGTACTGGCCGGCATCAGCATGCCGGCCAGTACTTTTTCTGTATTATCATCAGTGCGCTTTATTTCGTTGCTGTCGCAGGGCGTGATGCCATTGACAGGATCACATATACAACAAAAATAAAAGGTACAGTTGCAAATTTCAATACTGGTATAGCCAATAATGCTAATATCAACAACAGGAACCTCGGCCAGTTCTGCGCAGGGTTGAAATTCTTGAACTTCATGCTCAACATCGGCATCTCTGCCACCATCAGGTAACAAAGCAACCCGATCATGATATACAGGATCCAGATATTCTGCAGGTAATGCGCCAGATTATAAGGATTATACAGCATAATCAGCGGAAAAGATGCTACCAGCAGCCCTACAGCCGGCGTAGGCACCCCGATGAAATTCTCTGACTGACGGGTATCCAGGTTGAACTTAGCCAGGCGGAATGCAGCAAAACAAGGTACCAGCAAGGCCGGCGCCAGGTTAATATAAGATACATCAAATACATCCGGCATCTGCATGTATGCACTACGCAATAACCGGAAGAAGATCATACCAGGCACTACTCCAAACGTCACCATATCAGCCAGTGAATCCAGCTCCTTTCCAAATGGTGAACCCAGTTTCAACAGGCGCGCCGCCATCCCATCCAGAAAATCGAATATCGCTGCCAACACTACCAGCGCAGATGCCCAGTAGACAGGCTCAGGATTCGTTACGGCGTAGTCATGTCCATTGAATTCAGCGATGTATTGCGGTGCATGCAGGATGTAAATGATTGCCAGCGCACCACAAAACAAATTACCCAGTGTAAGGATGTTAGGAAGTTGTTTCATTGTGATAGTCCATAAGATTGTCTCAAATGCAGCCTGAAAAAATCTGCATGATTTCATACCCGCAAATACCCGGATAAGACCGGGTAAAATTTACATTTGAGACAACCCCTGTGGTGTATTTTTTGGTAAATCTAACGCTAATATTACGCAATAGCGTACACATTACCTTATTTTTTCATTAAAGCTTCGATTTCATCTGCAGTCACAGGAATATTTTTCATCAGGTCAATATTGCCATTTGCAGTTATCCACACATTGTTTTCAATTCTCACGCCCATCTGCTCTTCCTCAATGTAAATACCAGGCTCAATGGTCAGTACCGCACCATCCGGGATGGGCTGCCAGAAAGAAGGCCCCAAATCATGTACACCCACACCGAGGTGATGGCTGATACCGTGGTACAGGTACTTGCGATAAGCAGGTGATTCCGGATCCTGGTTTTTGATATCCTCTTCTTTCAGCAGGTTGATCTTCACGAATACTTTACCAGCTTCCTCACCCATCATCTCATGATACCTGGCAATGGTCAGGCCCGGCTTCAGGATTGATTTAGCATAGTTATGCAGGTGCAGACAGGCATCATACACTTCACGCTGGCGTGGTGTGAATTTACCATTCACCGGTACAGTACGCGTCAGGTCAGCATTGTAACCACCATAGGCAGCACCGAAGTCCATCAGTACCAGTTCACCATCTTTACACTCCTGGTTATTGAACACATAATGCAGGGTGCGTGCACGGTCGCCGCTGGCAATGATAGATGTATAGGCTTCTCCGTCAGAACGGTTAGAGAGAAATTCGTGTACGATCTCTGCCTGGATCTGGTGCTCAAATACACCCGGACGGATGAATTTCAGCAAACGACGGAATGCACCTTCTGTAATATCCATCGCAGTCTGCAGCACCTTGATCTCCTCAGGGGTTTTCACCGCACGCAGTTTCTTAAAGATAACAGCAGCTCTCAGGTAATTGTGCAAAGGATAACGCGCACGCATTTCCTCCGCATACCTGTAATCTCTTACAGCGATGAGGCTGGATTTACGGTTATTCTCGTTTGTATTTAAATAAATATTAGTAGCCTCGTGAATCCACGGTTGTAATAATCCATCCAGCACATCCAGCCAAACAACTGTACCAATACCCGATACCGCCAGTGCTTCATCTTTACGCAGACGGTGGCCATCCCATTTCTCTTTTAACTCATTTGGACGTACCAATACCAACACTTCCCTGTACTTAGGATCCGGATTATCAGGGTATAAAATGAGCATTGTGTCTTCCTGCTCAACACCTGTTAACCAGTACAGGTCATGGTTTTGCTCAAATCTGTACAAAGCATCTCCATTACTGGGCAACTCATCATTTGAATTGATGATCGCAATGGAATTAGGTTGCATCTCCGCTATAAAACGCTGACGGTTTTTAATGAAGATCTGTGAATCCAGTGGCAAATTTTTCATAATTGATCCTATTGATTAAAACGCGCGTCAAACCTACTGAAATTTTAGGAAGTATCCCCTAACGGGTGAATATGCGGGTACAATGGATGAGGATAAGTGTATCAACAGCCCATAATTCCCTGCTGTTTCCTACAAAACAGTCCCAGCCATTTTAGAATTTCTCTAATTGATTATCCATTTAGCATCTATTTTTTCTAAATTTATGTTAACAAGGGGCTATTAATTTGATAATTTCAAAAAAAGGCGCAGCTTTGCTTTAACACACCAAAACAATCTTACTATGCAAGTCAGCAGCGTAAGGAACCCTGTCGCTATCCTATCAGCTATAGGAATAGACCAACCAGCCGCTATCTATTATCAGGCAGCACCAGCCGTGCTGGTGTCGCAAACACTGGCACGGAAACAGGGAGTCCTCACCGCCAACGGAGCCTTGTCCGTAAACACCGGAAAATTCACCGGCCGCTCTCCAAAAGATAAGTTCATCGTAAAAGATGCGCTCACTTCTGCAACTGTGAACTGGAATGACTTTAACATTCCTATGTCCGCCGATCACTTTGACCGGTTGTACACGAAAATCACTGCATACTTTAAGGGAAAAGAGATCTGGGTGCGCGACTGCGTTGCCTGCGCGGATCCTGCATACCGTATCGGTATCCAGGTAGTGACTGAAACCCCATGGGCCAATCTCTTTGCTTACAATATGTTCATTCGTCCTACGGCTGAAGAAGCAGAGGACATGCATACGGATTGGACCGTGATCCAGGCACCCGGCTTCCTCGCAGATCCTGCTACCGATGGTACCCGCCAGGAGAACTTTGCAGCTATCAGCTTTGAACGCAAAATAGTGCTGATCGGTGGTACCGCTTACACCGGCGAGATCAAGAAAGGCATTTTCACTATACTCAATTATATACTGCCGCAAATGCATGGTGTATTGTCTATGCACTGTTCAGCCAACCAGGATGAACACGGAGATACGGCCATCTTCTTTGGCCTGAGCGGTACAGGAAAAACAACACTCAGTGCAGATCCTGCCCGTAAACTGATAGGTGATGATGAGCATGGCTGGTCTGCAGATCATATCTTTAACTTCGAAGGCGGCTGCTATGCAAAATGTATAGACCTCAGTGAAGAAAAAGAACCTCAGATCTTCAAAGCCATCCGCGAAGGAGCACTGCTGGAAAACGTCTCGTGCTACGAAGGGACTAATAAAGTAGACTTTGCCAATAAATGTATCACAGAAAATACGCGGGTATCTTATCCGCTGGATTATATTGACAACGCGGTAATACCTTCCGTAGGAAATGTCCCTTCCAATATCTTCTTCCTGACCTGCGATGCATTCGGGGTGTTACCTCCTATCTCCAGACTCACACCGGCACAGGCCATGTACCAGTTTATCTCCGGCTATACTGCCAGGGTAGCGGGTACAGAAACAGGTGTGACCGAGCCGACCACTACCTTTAGCACCTGCTTTGGGGCACCGTTCCTGCCACTGCACCCTGTGCAGTATGCACAACTGCTGGGGCAGAAACTGAAACAGCAGGAAGTGGCAGTATGGCTGATTAATACCGGATGGACAGGCGGTCCTTACGGCACAGGTCAGCGTATTTCACTGAAATACACAAGGGCAATGGTCGCTGCAGCACTCAACGGACAGCTGGACAAAATTGCGTATAAAGATTTTCCGTTCTTTGGATTTGGTATACCGGAACACTGTCCGGGAGTGCCGTCAGAACTGCTGGATCCCCGCAATACCTGGGCTGATAAGGATGCTTTTGACAAACAGGCAGAAGACCTGGCAGACAGGTTTATCCAAAACTTTAAGAAATACGTGGCGCAGGCTGATCCGGAAATTTTATCCGCATCTCCAAAAATTTAATTATATTACACTTCTTAGCCGCCTTTAAAATTTCCACTATTATTTAATCAAGTTCTATTTTAGAGCAAGACAAGTGGCCTAAATTTGAAATTTTGAAGGCGGGACACTTGTTTTGCGGAACTTGTGAGCGATAAATACCGGGATTAAACTAATCGTATATATGAAACGCTTTTGCCGATTGGCAAAAGCTTTTTTTGTTTTAAGACGGCCCGAAATAGCTGGCATCCCACAGCAGTTGCCGGCCGGTGAATAAGGAAACCGATGCGGATACTGTAAGTACCCGGTACCCTTGCCCGGAACAAACCCCCAATGAGTCCATTTAATATTTAGAAAATTTTCCTAATTAAGCCTACCTTTGCGCATGCAAATTTTAGACGGTAAACTTGTATCAGCGGCTATTAAAGCCCAACTGGCAGAAAAGGTAACTGAACTGAAGGCTTTAGGCAAGAAAGTTCCTCACCTGGCTGCTATCCTGGTAGGTAACAACCCTGCCAGCGAAACATATGTTGCTTCCAAAGTTAAGTCCTGCGCAGAGATTGGCTATCACTCTACCCTGCTGCGTTTCGATGAAAAAATCTCCGAAAAACATCTGCTTGACAATATCACCCTGCTGAATGAAAATGCAGATATTGACGGTATTCTCGTACAGTTACCACTTCCTAAGCATATCAATGAAGAAGTTGTAATCAATACCATCGATCCAAGCAAGGACGTAGACGGTTTCCATCCGGTAAACGTAGGTAAAATGGTCAGTGGACTGCCTGCTTTCATTCCGGCTACTCCTTACGGCATTATGCTGATGCTGGAACACTATAATGTTCCGACAAAAGGTAAACACGCTGTAGTCATTGGCCGCAGCCATATCGTAGGTACGCCTATCAGCATCCTGCTGAGCAGAAACAGCAATCCTGGCAACTGCACCGTTACCCTCACACACTCACATACACACAACCTGAAAGAACTCTGTCTCCAGGCAGACATCATCGTAGCTGCTATTGGCCGTCCGAATTTTGTGACCGCTGATATGGTGAAAGAAGGTGCTGTGATTGTGGATGTAGGTATCAACCGTATCGAAGATGCCACCAGGAAATCTGGTTTCAGATTGGTAGGTGATGTCAATTTCGACGAGGTAGCCGGGAAATGCAGCTACATCACGCCGGTTCCAGGTGGCGTTGGTCCTATGACCATCGCGGCGCTCCTGAAGAACACCTATCACGCTGCGGTAGGCCAGAAAGGAAATATGAACTAATCACAGGGTGATCCATTTGCTTTTTATTACAGGTTGTAAATAAAATGCGAATTGAGTCACCATCAATTATACGGTACGCATAGTGCTAACGGCAATATGCGTACCTTTGCATAATGTCAACTACTGCTACATATCCAAACGTACGTACACTCCCGGTAATGGAGCGCTTTTACACAATTCAGGGTGAAGGCAATTACCAGGGCTGTGCAGCTTATTTCATCCGCCTCGGTGGTTGTGATGTAGGTTGTCACTGGTGCGACGTGAAAGATAGCTGGGAAGCAGACCGTCACCCGCAACTGGAACTGACTGACATCGTACATGAAGCTGCCAGCTATCCCGGCCGGATAGCCGTCATCACCGGTGGTGAACCGCTCATGCACAACCTGGATGCATTGACAGCTGATCTGCATGCTGCCGGTTTCCGTACACATATCGAGACTTCCGGCTCCTCTCCCCTTTCCGGCAACTGGGACTGGATCACCTTGTCCCCCAAGAAATTCAAGGCGCCACTGCCAGAGATCTGTTCACTTGCCCACGAACTAAAAGTGGTGATCTTCAATAAGAGTGATTTTGCCTGGGCAGAGAAATATGCTGCGCTGGCCGGTCCTCATTGTAAACTGTATATCCAGCCGGAATGGAACAAAGCCGCTGAAATGACCCCATTGATCATCGACTACATCAAGGATAACCCCAAATGGCAACTCTCCCTGCAGGTACACAAATATATTAATGTACCATAAGTGCAATACGGGTTCAGATCATAACGTTTATTGAGAAAAAAATATGTAATCGCATTGATTATCTGATAGAAAGGTAATCATCTGGCGATTTTTTCATATATTGGACCCACATTCCCAATCATAAGTTATGGCCAAATTCCCAATATTGCTGAGTTGTCTTGTGATTAGCCTGGGTGTGCATGCTCAGGTGGTGACCTATGATAACGCTAAGAAAAAAGCACAGAAGAGTTTTGACAATGCACAGTTAGCGGTTTCGGAGTATAAAACGGAAGATGCTATTATATATTTGCAGGAAGCGGTACGAGCTGAGCCTGGATTTACAGACGCCTATGGGCAGATGACTATTTCCTATGTAGAATTGAAGAAATACAATGAAGCCATCACGGCTTTTGAAACACTGAAAAGGCTGGATAGTGCATCTATCCGACCGGCCCTGCTGGCTTACTCCAAAGCACTGGGTGGTGTAGGCAGATTTGCGGAAGCCCTGGCCAGTATCAACCTCTACATTGCCACTACCAAGATTAAAAATCCAAAAGCAGAGGCCCTGCAAAAGACTTTTACCTACGCTGCCAGAGAAGCCCTACACCCGGTACCTTTCACACCAATCAACCTGGGAGATAATATCAATACCAAGGATGGAGAATATTTCCCTTCACTGACCATCGACAACCAGATGCTGGTATTCACACGCAGGGTAAATGGCAAGAACGAGGATTTCTACGTGTCGGAAAGAGATGACAGCATGCACTGGAAAAAAGCTTATAACCTGGGGCAACCAGTAAACTCTACGGCTTTCAACGAAGGTGCACAGAATATTTCGCAGGATGGTAACATGCTGGTATTTACAGGATGTAATTTCCCCAATGGACGGGGTAGCTGTGATATTTACTATGCCCTCAGAACAGAAGAAGGACTGTGGGTAGAACCGATCAACATGGGCAACCCAATCAATACAAGGGACTGGGAGTCGCAGCCTTGTCTTTCTCCTGACAAGCAAACATTGTATTTCGCAAGAGAAACAGCGGATGCAGGTTCCGATATCTTCAAAAGCGAACTGCAGGCCAACGGCAGATGGGGTACTCCTGAAAGACTGGGACCTAACATCAATACTCCTGGTGATGAGAGTACACCTTTTATACATGCAGATAACCAGACGTTATACTTTGCTTCAAACGGACACCCGGGCTTTGGAGGCATGGACCTGTTTTATTCCCGCAAACAACCGGATGGTTCATGGGGACCTGCGGTCAACCTGGGTTATCCCATCAATACGATGGATGAAGAATCGAGTCTGGTAGTAGCAGCAGATGGTAAAACAGCCTATTATGCTTCTGATCGTACCGATAGCCGCGGCTCACTGGATATCTACAGTTTTGAGCTGTATCCAGCTGCAAGGCCACTGAAGACGCAGTATGTAAGAGGATATGTGTATGACCAGAAGAGCCAGAAACGCCTGGTAGCGAATATTGAGTTACAGGACCTGGAAACAGGGGAAACAATGGCGAATATCAAGAGTGACCTCATGGGTAACTACCTTGTGGCCTTGCCTGTGGGCAGAGATTATGGCCTGAATGTGAACAAAAAAGGATACCTGTTCCATTCAGAGAACTTCTCATTGAAAGGTGCGGATAAAGATACCGGCTATTTCAGGGAAGTACCTTTAGTACCACTGGATACAAGTGCTATCATGGTACTGAATAATGTGTTCTTTGCAAGCAGGGAATATGCATTGAAACCAGAGTCTTTTGTAGAGTTAAACAGACTCGTAGGGCTGATGAAAGAGAATCCGACCATGATCGTGGAAATAAGCGGGCATACAGATAATGTGGGTAATGATCAGATCAACCTGACATTGTCAGACAAACGTGCGCAGGCCGTGGTGCAGTACCTGGTGCAGAAAGGGATAGCGACGGAAAGGCTGATAGCGAAAGGATATGGTGAAAGTAAGCCGGTGGCAGATAATGAAACACCGGAAGGAAGGGCACAAAACAGGCGGACAGAATTCAAGATTATCAAACTATAGAAACAAAAAAGGCATCTTCTCCGAAGATGCCTTTTTTGTTTCTATAGTTTTGAAGGTGCTAATGCAATCTTAGTAATTCTTCAATTGTGTTTGCAATATTGAATCGATATTCTGCTTGTAATTGTACTGGAACATGGCTGGCAACCAATCGCCATACATTGGATTGGGCAATACAATAAACCGGTTTCCAAATTCAGCAGCAGACTGCCTGGTAGCAGCATCTCTTTTGTCCACCGGTTGCTTTTCGAAGATCGCAGAGAAGTCTCCCAGGTTATCGCCCATCAGCAAAATGATCTCATGTGTTTTTGCGACCTCGAGGCGTCGGTCTTCTTTGCTGGAAGTCGTTGTCTTTGGTATCAGGTGTTCATTATCTGCATCAGGAAAATTCCAGCGTTGTAAATTCTGTAAGGTGACTGCACGTTCTGCAGCGGAACGGTTGGTGATGTAATATACATGTACCCCCTTTTCAGCAGCGTATTTCAGGAAAGACAATGCACCGGGCACCGTATCTGCAGCGGCTTTGCTGGTCCATTCCTGCCAGGTTTTATCACTATAATTTTCCCCTTTCAATGCAATGTGTACATTGTATGGACTGTTGTCCAGTACCGTTTCGTCAATGTCCGTGACAATCGCCATAGGCCTGGCAGCACCGCGCTGCAGGTCTTCGTTGAGACGAAGGCGGGCAATGTTGTATGCCTGAAAGCAGAGTGCTTTATATTCGGAAGAACGTTGTTGCCATAAAGCCGCAAATGCAGGTCCATAAGGCAATAGCGCCATATGTTGTGCAGCTGGTCCGGGTGCCTTGCAGGCGAATAAGAGGGAAAATGCAAGGGGAATGGTGAGGCGCTTGGAAAACATGAAAATAAATTTGTAACTTAAGAGAGTTGACCACAAAAGTAGGAAAATGCAGGAAGAAACACGTTATCAGATTGCACTTACAAAAATACCACAGATCGGAAATAAGATAGCCCAACAGTTGATGACTTACTTTGAAAATGCCAGTAACATTTTTAAAGCAGGCAGAAGGGAACTGGAATGTTTACCGATGATGGGTAAAGTAAGGGCCAATGCCATCAAAGCGTTTGACAATTTTCGCTGGGTGGATAAAGAGATGGATTTCCTGGAAAAGTACCGGATTGCCGCAATTAGCTATCAGTCACCATTATATCCGCAAAGGTTACTGCACTGTTATGATAATCCTTTTCTGTTATATTATAAAGGAAATGCAAATCTCAATGCCACCCGTATCATCAATGTAATTGGTACACGCATGCCTACTGCACATGGCAGGGAAGCGTGTGCCAGCCTGATAGCCGGGTTACAGGCCAGTAATGTGATGGTGGTAAGCGGACTGGCGTATGGCATTGATGTGCTTGCCCACCATACAGCATTGCAATATGGGATGCCTACGGTTGGTATTCTGGCGCATGGGCTGGATAGGATCTATCCGGATGTGCATGCGGGTACAGCAAGGCAGATGGTGGAGCAGGGAGGATTGCTGACTGAATATACCAGCGAAACAACACCTGATAAACCTAATTTCCCAAAGCGCAACAGGATTGTGGCAGGTATGTCAGATGCTACGGTGTTGATAGAAAGTGGTATAAAAGGAGGTTCAATGATCACCGCAGATATTGCCAATAGTTACAACAGGGACGTATTTGCAATACCCGGCCGGGTGGGTGATCCCAAATCAGCAGGCTGTCATCAGCTCATAAAAAATAATCAGGCCATGTTGATCACAGACGCAGCAGATATATTAAAGGCGATGAACTGGGACGATGTGGTAAAAAAGCCAGCCATGCCCCTGCAGCAGGAATTAGGTGTGGGGCTGAAAGATGATGAACGACAGATATTATCGCTTTTTAAAAAGAGTGAAGACTATCATATAGATCAGATCTATCGGCAATCCCCTTTGCCGGAGAGCAGGGTAGCCTCCGTGATCTTTCAGCTGGAAATGAATAAATTATTAAGAAGCATGCCAGGACAGCGTTATCAGCTGGTTTAAGACGAACATAGCCAGTTATAACTATTTGATTCCAACCCTACTTGCCGCAGCCTCCTGACCAATTTCCCGGCGGCTTTTGTGCCGCAAATTACCAGTATTAACCTGACGAAAAATGATCCTGGCATATGACCGGCGTCACAACAATTTTTGTATTTCCTTAAATAGCTGTACATTTGCGTGCAATTATTTAATAACTGACAAATAGTTGCAACATGCCTGCCGGAAAATCAAAACCGAAATTTGTAGAGGACGGACTTACCTTTGACGATGTACTTCTGGTTCCAGCCTACTCTGAAGTCTTGCCCAGAGACGTTAATATCAGCACGCAACTTACTAAAAACTTACGCCTGAACATTCCAATGGTATCTGCTGCCATGGATACCGTTACAGAAGCCAATCTGGCCATCTCTCTGGCGCGCCAGGGTGGTATCGGTATTCTGCACAAGAATATGTCCATTGAAAAACAAGCGGAGCAAGTACGTAAGGTAAAGCGTAGCGAAAACGGGCTGATCCTCGATCCGGTAACCCTGCATGCAAATGCATCTATCGGAGAAGCACTCCGCCTGATGAAAGAAAACAGCATCGGTGGTATTCCAATCATAGATGAGCAAAACAAACTCGTTGGTATCCTTACCAATCGTGATCTGCGCTTTGAAAGGAACATGAAACGCGTAGTAAGCGAAGTAATGACTTCTCAGAACCTTGTTACTGCACCAGAAGGTACTGATCTGAAGAAAGCAGAAAAAATCCTTCAACAGAATAAAATTGAAAAATTACCGGTAGTTGGTAAGAATGGTAAACTGGTAGGTCTCATCACTTACCGTGATATCCTGCAGCTGACCAGCTATCCCAATGCTGTGAAAGATGAATATGGTCGCCTGCTCGTAGGTGCCGCATTAGGTATCACACCTGATGTACTGGACAGAGCTCAGGCACTCATCAACGTTGGCGTGGATGTAGTATGTCTCGATAGCTCTCATGGTCACTCAGTAGGTGTACTGAATGGTCTGAAAAAGCTGAAAAAGACCTTCCCTAAATTACAGGTAATAGCAGGTAACGTAGCTACCGGCGATGGTGCACTGGCACTGGCAGAAGCAGGTGCAGATGCAGTGAAAGTAGGTGTAGGACCCGGTTCTATCTGTACCACCCGCGTAGTAACCGGTGCTGGTTTCCCTCAGCTGTCTGCAGTTATGAATGCGGCAACTGCACTGAAGAAACTGGGTGTTCCCGTAATTGCAGATGGTGGTATCCGTTATACCGGTGATATGGTAAAAGCAATTGCTGCAGGTGCCTCCTGCGTAATGGCTGGTTCTATCTTTGCCGGTACTGAAGAAAGCCCCGGAGAAACTATCATCTACGAAGGACGTAAGTTCAAGTCTTATCGCGGTATGGGTTCTCTGGAAGCAATGGTAGAAGGTTCAAAAGACCGCTACTTCCAGGAAGAAGATGATATCAAAAAACTGGTACCAGAAGGTATCGTAGGTCGCGTACCTTACAAAGGCATGCTGGCTGAAGTCATTCAACAGTATGTAGGCGGTCTGCGTGCAGGTATGGGTCTGACTGGTTCTAAAGACATCAAAGCTTTGCAGGGAGCACAGTTCATCAAGATCTCTCCGGCAACTGTAAAGGAAAATCACCCGCATGATGTGGTGATTACCAAGGAAGCACCGAACTATAGCAGATAATTAATTAAAAGATAATGCCAAAGGGCACCTCGTCTTAACGACAGGGTGCCCTTTTTCTTTTGCCAACAGCCCCAGATCACATCCTGGCGATACGATAGCTTCAGTACTAATTCGTTACCAACCTATCACTATAAGGGCACAAATATATCACCTGTATATCGATTGGATATTGAGGTGATATATTGGTGCCCTTCTGGTACCCTTTTAGTGGACTTTTGGATATACACCCAGCCTATATCTCTTCTATTTTAAAACAAGCCCTTTCCTCCCAATGAGATCATCTCCTTTTTATCCTGATGCTGCTGATAATCCTTATTTTTGACCCGCTATGGCAAAACGTTATTTACCCGCAATTGTAAGCCTTACCGGCAGCCTGCTCCTCTGGGCAGCCTGGCCAACGTCTCCCCTTACCTTTCTGATCTTTGTCGCATTCATTCCCCTGCTTAGGCTGGCGGATATTGTTGAGAACAGAGCCCGCTTTTTCGGATGCGCTTTCCTGTTACTCTTCTGCTGGAATGTGGCAACTACCTGGTGGGTAGGTAACACCACTGTGCCTGCAAGCGGTGTTGCAGCCAACCTGCTCAACACCCTCTTTATGCTCGTACCCGTCATGGGATACCGCAGAACCCGCAAATGGGTCAGCCCTACCCTTGCCTACTTTACTTTCATTGTATACTGGATGACCTTTGAATATATCCACCTGCAATGGGAACTAAGCTGGCCATGGCTCAGCCTCGGCAATGCTTTTGCCATGCACCCCGGCTGGGTACAATGGTATGAGTATACCGGCGTCAGTGGTGGTACCTTGTGGATACTCGCTACCAACCTGGCGATTTACCATGTGTGGTTTCAATATCGGTTTTACAAACGCCCGATTGCAAAAATGATCTGGGTACCACTGGTTATACTGGCAGTGCCTTTTGCTATCAGCTTCCTCATCACTTCCCGGTTGCAAATGCCAACAGGCCCTGCTACTGAAGTTGTCGTGGTGCAACCCAACATCGATCCCTACGATAAATTCGCCGATGAAAATGAATCGCTGGAAGTCGATAAAATGCTCCAGCTCACTGCGTCTAAAATCGATGCTAATACATCTTTCATCGTATGGCCTGAAACCGCACTGTTTGTACACGGAGCATGGGAAAATAAACTCACTTATGAAGAATATACCAGGAAGATCAGATTGTTGCTACACCGGTATCCTAAAGCCAGCCTGGTAAGCGGCGCTGTCACATTAAAACGGTATGATGCCGGTAATGATGACATTCCAACATCAGCCCGCCGCAACTCAGATGGCGATATGATCTATGACGTATTCAATGCCGGTGTACTGATTGATACTTCGAACATTGTGGAGGTATATCATAAATCTAAACTTGTGCCGGGTGTGGAACTCATTCCCTATGTACATTACCTGAGTTTTATGAACAACCTGGCACTCGATTTTGGCGGTATCAGCGGTAGCTATGGCCGTACACCGGGCGTAGAATTAATGGAAAACAAACAGACACACATTAAAGTATTCCCTACTATCTGTTATGAATCGGTATATAGTGAGTTTGTAGCTGAGCATGTACGAAAAGGTGCGAACATTCTTTTTATTATGACCAATGATGGCTGGTGGGGAAATACGGAAGGTCATCGTCAGCACTTACAATATGCCCGTCTCCGTGCCATTGAAACCCGCCGCTGGGTGGCCCGCAGCGCAAATACAGGTATCTCTGCTATCATCGATCCCCAAGGGACGATTACCGCATCTCTCCCATACTGGCAGGAAGGCGTTTTAAAAGCAAATGTAACACCAGGCGATGCTCTGACGTTTTATGTTAATTATGGAGACTTACTTTCAAAGGCAGCCGTTGTATTTTGTATTTTGCTGATCATTTACAGCTTCTTTTTGCGGCTGACACGTAAACGCTTATAAACATCAACAAAATCTGTTTTACGTTACCACCTGCATGTCAATAGATGTTGTGGAGCCTGCCCGAAAAGACCTTTAAATAAATTATTTTTCTGATGTCGAATAAACTTTCAACCCATAAAAATCATCTAAGTATAGGGAAGAAACCCGTTTTGGTACTCCTTCACGGATTTGCTGAAAATGCCGGTATCTGGCATATACAGCAGGAATATTTAAGTGAATTTTTTGAGGTGATTGCGCTGGATTTACCCGGAGTCGGCAATAATCCACTCACGACTGCGTTGACTATAGATAGCATGGCTGATAATGTTTATCATTCATTACAGGCTGCCGGTGTTGAAAAAGCCGTGATTGTTGGCCACTCTATGGGCGGATATGTCGCCCTTGCCATTGCTGAAAAATACCCGTCAATTTTACAGGGAATGGGCCTGTTCCACTCTACAGCCCTTCCTGACACTGAAGAAAAGAAAGACGCACGCCGAAAATCTATCAAACTGATGGAACAATATGGTAGTGAAGCATTTATCAGGCAGGCATTCCCGAACATGTTCAGCCCCGGTTTTAAAGCCAAACACCCGGAAAGTGTAGAAGCATACGTGAATATGGGCATCACCTGTCCCCTCGCTTCCCTGGAAGCCTATTACGAAGCAATGATCATCAGGCCCGATCGCACTGCCGTATTATCAGCTATCCAGGTCCCTGTGCTGTTCGTAATCGGGAAAGAGGATACGGCCATTCCACTTCAAAGTATACTGCCACAGGTATCCCTTCCACGCACCAGTAGCATTTACATTTTTGAAGAAACAGGGCACATGGGCATGTGGGAAGTTCCTGCAGCCAGCAATGAGCTCTTACAACAGTTTACTCTTTTTTGCCAAGATCAATAATTGTGAGAAGACGAATCTTTCTATTGCTGTTCATACTCTCCTGCGGATTCATATCCAGGGCTTCCCATATCATTGGGGGAGAGATGTCGTATAAATACCTGTCAATGACCACAGATCAGGTCAAGTACCTGGTCACATTGAAACTGTACCGCGTGTGCGATGAGGGTCCTACCCTGGCAGAGTTACCCAATAATTTATATTATTCCGTGTTTGATAAATCCAACAACAGCCCAATCACGGGATCTCCTTTTCTCGTCCCTCAAATCAGCAAGGAAACTAAATCATCTGCACAGGCAGATCCCTGTATTGTCAACCCACCTAAGATCTGTTTCCAGGTAGGTACTTACGAGACTATTATTACTGTACCTATCAATGCTGCCGGGTATACTGTATCATTCCAATCCTGTTGTCGTGATTACTCCATGACGAACATCATTGATACGCACCGGGCCAACGACGAAGCAAACTATCCAGGTAACGGCGCTACCTACTTTACTGAACTGCCCGGCTCCAGTGGTATTCTCACGAACTCCAGCCCTACTTTCAGTAAAGACGAAGCCATCCTGGTCTGTGCCAATAAAAAATTCAGTTATGACTTCACGGCGACTGATCCCGATGGTGATAGCATTGTATATGTTTTCTGTGCTGCATATGGCGGTGGTAAGCCGACTAACACAGGAGATAAATACGCGCCTCCTCCTGCTGCCGTGGCACCTCCCTACGCTACCGTCCCTTACAAGAGCCCATTTACAGGCGGTGCACCACTGGGTGCCGATGCTTACATTGTATCCAATTCCGGCATCATCACCGGTATTGCTCCTGATCCGGGAAAATACGTAGTGACAGTATGTGCATATGAATATCGGAACGGTGTCCTGCTCGGCATTCACCGAAAGGATTTTCATATGATCGTAACCACCTGCGTACGTGTCGTTGAAGCAGCGATGCCTGATAAATACGATGATTGTACCGGCTTTACCATCACCTTCCTGAACAATAGTACCGAAGGGAAAACTTATGACTGGGATTTTGGAGATGGAACCACCTACACTACCAAAAGTACCGATGCATTCCAGCATACCTATGCTGCAGAAGGTGTATACAACGTTACTATGTGGGTGGATAAAACCAGTAATTGCGGGGCCATGGCAACAGCTGTCGTACATGTATATCCAAAGCTCACGCCGGATATGCGCATTACAGGATTCTGCAGTAATACCATCACCAACTTTACGAATACCTCTACTACCACCAGTGCTACCGATGCCATTTCTACCTATCGCTGGGATTTTGGTGATACCGGTACATCAGCAGATACTTCATGGTCTTCCAATCCCAGTTATAAATATCCAGGGCCTGGCAACTACACTGTCATTCTCAACATCACTACAAAAAATGGCTGCGTAAGATCAGATACCAGCACGATCACCATCTACGATAAGCCGCCCGTTACCACTACACCTGATACCCTGTTGTGTATCCGCAACTCACTCCAGCTCTCTGCAACCAGTGAATCAGGAGGCAACACAATTAATGGGGTATACACCTGGACGCCTGACTATAATATCACGAATGCTAATACAGCTACCCCGACAGTGTATCCCAAAGTAGATACTGCTTATACCGTTACGTTTTCTGACGGAACGGGATGCCAGAATTCCGCTACTGTGAAAATTGATGTACGTGATTCACTATATGTAAGAACGATTGCGGACAGTACGGTTTGTACAGGCGACACGTTACATATCAGGGCATTCCCGGACGGGAACTATCCGCTTGCCTGGTACGCTTTACCTGCTGGAAACCTTGTAGGAGACGGCGCCATCCTCAACATCGTACCACCTGCGCCTGCTGCTACATATACCGTTGTTGCAGCATTAGGTGATTGCAGTGGGTATGATACCATGAACTTAAAAATCGTAGATCCTCCTATCGCAAATGCCGGGCTGGACACCACCATCTGTTATGGTGATCAGGTCACCCTGCAGGCTTCCGGCGGCTCCTTCTATCAATGGACACCGACCTTTACATTAGCAACGCCAACGAAGGCTACGACTATTGCCAAACCAACGGATACTACCCAATATATTGTAACCGTTACGGACAACAAAGGTTGTCCTAAACCAGTAAAGGATACAGTTCAGATCAATGTGGTACCGCAGGTACATGCCTTTGCCGGTAATGATACGATTGCGATCCTGAATCAGCCTTTCACCTTACATGCGGCAGGTGGTGTGCGGTATGTGTGGACACCCGCAGAAGGATTGGACAATCCTACGATTGACAGTCCCACAACGACTATCAATCATGACTTTACATATACCCTTACTGCCTATACGACTGAAGGCTGTTCAGGCACCGATGATATTAAGATCCGTTTCATTGCCGGTCCTGATATTTATGTTCCCACTGGCTTCTCACCTAACGGTGATGGACAAAATGATATCTTCCGCCCCTTGCCCGTGGGCATCACCCAGCTGGAATTCTTCAGGGTCTTTGATCGCTGGGGAAAGATGATGTATAGTACCACCGAATACCTGCAGGGATGGGATGGTAATTTTGATGGTCAACCTGCTGCTATCGGCACGTACGTGTGGGTCGTGCAGGGCAGGAATGTGAATAACGAAACAGTGATTCGCAAAGGTACTGTTACATTGATCAGATAATTGTGCCTATTCAGCACGCACGCATTGTCTATTCTTTTTACTTCAAATGATATTTTGGAATCCGCAAAATGCGGATTCCGATTGTATTTCAAACCCCTTCATATGGCGATTTAATTCATTCGCCCATCTGCTTTTTTTTATTTAAATTCCTATAGTTAAGTCTTCGTAGAGCCCATGCACAACCCCTGCTAATGCATAGATCTATTATTCTGGCTATTTGCTGTAGTTTAATCCACGTGGCTGCAGCCGGCTACCATATCATTGGTGGCGAGATCTATTATACCTTTCTTGCCGTGAACCCCGATGGTAACTATAGGTATGAGATCACACTGAAGCTGTACAGAAATGCTGATTTCACCTGTGGTGAAATTCAGGGTTGCCTGGATCATTTTGAAGATCCGGTGCCCGTAAATATTTTTACCGCAGGCGGATCACGTGTTGCTGATGCGCGCCTGCTGTTCATCAAAGAACGACATCCCCTGCGCGATACCCTTCGCAATCCATGCCTGGCACCCCGTTCACAAAACCTGGAGGTGGCTTTTTACAGAGATACCATTTCACTCAGACCCATTTACGGTGGTTACTATGTAGCCTACCAGCGATGCTGCCGGGGCGAAAAGCTGGCCAACATCAACGACTCAGAACATGAAGGCTCTACTTTCTACTGCACAATTCCTGGCACCGAAAGCCGCCCCACAAACAAGAGCGCCTATTTTGCAAAGGACGTAGCAATTGTGATCTGCGCCAACCTGCCGCTCCATTATGATTACTCCGCCACCGATCCTGATGGTGATAGTCTCGTTTACTCATTGTGCAGTGCGCTCACGGGAGGCACTAACCGAAATGAAGCTGCCAGTGCCAATCCTCCTCCTTATGACAATACGGTGAGCTATAGGGCGCCTTATTCCGGCACAAATCCTATGGGAGGCTCACCGCAGGTATCCATCGACAACAAGGGATTTTTAACAGGTGTTCCCCCAAGAGAAGGGCAATATGTAGTATCAGTATGTGTAACTGAATTCGATCGTCGTACCGGGCAGCTGATAGGCACACATCACAAAGACATTCTCCTCACCGTTTTTAACTGTAATACCAAAATCACCGCCGGCTTCCCGCCCACACTTCAGAACTGTGTACCCGACCCTGACCTCAGTGTGCTCATCCCCAACACCAGCAATGCAGGGTACACCTCTACCTATTACTGGGACTTTGGAGATGGTTCTGACACCACGGTGACTGACAAAACCGTGTTCAGGCACCTATACCCTGATACCGGCCGGTACGTCGTGAAATTAGTGGTAAACAGGGGCCTTACCTGCTCCGATAGCACAACCGGCATAGTCAGTAATTATCCGGGATTAAAAGGCGATTTTGACGTAAACGGATTCTGTAAAGGAGATCGCATTCAGTTCGACGACAAGTCTGTCTACACCTACGGCCATATTACTGACCGGCGGTGGGAGCTGGGAGAACAAAATGATAGTGTGATCAACAGGGCTTACGGGGAACATGTGAATCACACCTACCAGCAGGGCGGTGTATACACCGTTTCGCTGATCCTGTATACAGATCATTCCTGTGTGACCACTGTTACAAAAGACATCACGGTGTATGAAGTCTTCCCTTTTGCCGGCAATGATACCATCCTGGCCAAAGGACAACCACTCACGCTACATGCTTCCGGCGGAGAGTTCTACACCTGGTCACCACCTGATGGATTGAGTAATGCGCATATTGCTGAACCTGAACTGAAATGGAATGACGACATCACATATGTGCTACGCGTGTCCAATACACAGGGATGTGTGGGATATGATACAATCAACATCAAATACTACACAGGCCCTGAGATCTATGTACCAAACGCTTTCACACCAAATGGAGATGGCCGGAACGACCTGTTCCGTTTTATTCCCGTAGGTATGACCGAATATAAATACTTCCGCATCTTTAACCGCTGGGGACAGGAAGTCTACTCCTCTACTGACTTCCGGCAGGGCTGGGATGGCACCTACAAGGGACAGCCTGCGCCGTTAGACACCTATATCTGGATACTGGAAGGAAAAGATTTTACCGGAAAAACAATTTTAAAGAAAGGCACTGTAACTTTGGTGAAGTAAATAATCATTTTTGACATGGGGATTGTACTTATTACTGGTGCCACTGCCGGATTTGGAGAAGCTTGTGCGAGAAAATTTGCCGCTAACGGTTATGACCTTATTATTACCGGAAGAAGACAGGAAAGACTGGCTGCTTTACAACAGGACCTGGAAAAAACAAATGGCATCCAGGTACTGCCATTGACTTTTGATGTGCAGGATGAGAAAGCCGTGAGCAGCGCGCTGGAGCAGATCCCTGATTCGTGGAAAGCAGTGGATATCCTCATCAACAATGCTGGTTTAGCATTAGGTCTGTCCACCATTGATGAAGGAAGTTTATCTGATTGGGATACCATGATCGACACCAATGTGAAGGGCCTCCTGTATGTATCCAGGGTAGTGATTCCATGGTTGAAAGCCCGGAAAAAAGGTCATATCATCAACCTGGGATCAACAGCCGCCAAAACCGTCTATGCAAAGGGTAATGTGTATTGCGCAACCAAAGCAGCAGTAGACGCTATTTCACAGGGCATGCGGATCGATCTCCTGCCGTATTTTATTAAAGTAACGGCTATACATCCGGGTGCTGCAGAGACGGAGTTTTCAGTCGTTCGTTTCAAAGGAGATGAAAGTAAAGCAGATGAGGTATACAAAGGATTTACGCCGCTGCGTGCGGAAGATATAGCGGATACTATTTACTATTGTGCCACATTACCAGCGCATGTGTGTATCAATGATTTAGTGATCACCTGTACACAGCAGGCAAATGCGATTTACACTTATAAAGAGTAAAAAGTTATAATATAACACATAGATGTTATTTCATTAGCAGAATTTTCAATATATATTTGAAGCAGCTTACTTTTTGTGTATAAGAAGAAGCCAAAGTGCTGAAGATGGGGTTATGAAAAAACCATCCAACGGGAAATGTGATGCCTAACTAACTATGAGCTTTTAGAGTTTACTGACTAACAATGCTAACTATCTATCCTAAAAAACCATATCCCTATGCTTACATTTGCAACACTGTATTTGTTGCGTCTCTACTATCCGAGATGGAAAGCAGAATGGCGCTTCTACTCCGACAGATCTAAAAGAAACAACTACGGTCGCTGGGCTACTCGCCAGGACTGGGCAGGAGCTTTCAGCATCTGAGAATAAGAAATCAAAAGGTGTACCAGAAACGGTGCACCTTTTTCGGTTATAGCAGCAGTTGTCTCACAGGTAAATTGAACACATCAACAATCGTTAGACTTTACCTGCTTCTTTATATACGCAGCCACCTATAACAAATACTTCCCTTCTTTGTATACGCCACCAACACCGTCTCTTTATCCACCGCTTTCACTACCGGAAACGTCACATACAGCCTATCCCCTGTCAGTATCCCTGATCTATCCACACGACCATCTCCTTTCCGCACCTGGTACCCTACCCTGCTGTTAAATTCCTTTCCTGCCTTCACTGGTTCATCCCATACTATCACGATCTTATCATCCCCTACTGCCGCTATCTGCGGATGCTTTGCCATCGGCGTTGTGCTCACTGTATCTCTTTGTGAATACGTCATGCCTTCATCTGTCGAATGACAATAATACACCCCTTGTCCGCCACCCATGGTAAACCATACACAATGCAATCCAAAACTATTCGCGGTCATTGCAGGACCTGTGTGCGGGCATCCGCGTACCACCCAGTTATCGGCACTGATCCTTACCGGCCGGGAAAAAGTAGCTCCTTTATCCACAGATAACAAGTGTACCATATCACGAATTGAATCGTTGATGATATCCCTGAATGCTACATGTAAGTGCCCTTTCGGATCTGTATACAGGTCTGTACGACAACACTGACACGCCGTTTCTGCAATCGCATGCTCTCCTTTGAAACCATTATGTCCACTGGTTTTTGCAAAGTATAAAGTAGACCCTTCTGCATCGATATCTTTCCTGTTATCTAACCAGATCGCCCCGGCTTCTCCATCGGGTAGCAAGGCCATATCAAAATAACGCTGATCATAACTGCTCGTATCTGTCACCAGTTGCTGTGGTGCAGACCAGGTCTTCCCGGTGTCGAGTGAATGTGTGTAGAATACCCGGCCTGCCCATTGATTACGCGGATCATGTTGCTCTACACCATACATCGCAATGATCTCACCATCTGGTTTGAACAGCAGCTTGGGCATATTTTCCGCATGCGGCAATACATTATTGGCTACAGGTATTATATGCTGTGTAGAAAAAGTATCTCCCTGCTGCACAGCATAATACATGGTACCTGTATCAGCACCCGGTTGCGCCGCTATCCAACTGATGACTTTTTTACCATCTGGTGTTTCTGATATAAACGCACACGATACATCTCCCTGTGCAAGTACGTATTCTTTATCTTTATTCGGATGGCAGGCCGAAAGAAGGCCTGCCAACACGATCCACAATTTATTTTTCATTATTTAAATGTATAAGCTATCCCAAAATCAAATGTTCTCTTCTGTCCAGGATAATAGCTGGTGCTATACGCCGTCTTCTCTGCTGTTGTAGCATAAATCACATCTGCTGCATTACGGCAATTGATCCAGCACTCAAAACTTCTCCATGCATAACCTGTCCGGATATTCAACAAATCATAGCCATTGTATATTTTAGTATTCTTCGGATCCATATAATACTTGCTGATATGCTGCCACTCTGCGCCTATCCTGAACCCCTTTATGAATGCAGGTTTGAACGTCGCTTCACAATTGGTGATCACATGTGGTGCTCCGTTCATCTGGTTGCCGCTGTAAGACACTCCTTTGTCTGAATAATCATTGAAGAAATGATCTGCATACTGCCCACTTACACGTAATTGAAGCGATGTAACCGGCGCATAACGGACATTCCATTCTATACCCCTGTGCGTTGTCTGACCTGCATTCTGATTTAAATACGTACCGTCTGACTGACGAACACTCACGATCTCATTCTTTCCTTTCATTTCATACACACTCATATCCACATACCCCTTGTCATTTGCAAAACCAAACCAGCCGCCTACTTCATAATTATTATAATTAGCAGGTTTTAGTACCGGCACTTTCACCCCTGTGAATAATTCTGTGATGTTCGGTGGCGCAAAACCTACACTGTAGTTTACATACAGTCCACGGCTATGTCCAAAATCATATGTCAATCCTACCTTAGGTGTCAATGCATTGAAGTTATTTTTCTGACTGGCAGCCCCTGTATAAGCAGCCGCAGAAAGATGGTTTTCAAAGTTATAGTCCATGCGGTCGTAACGCAACGCAGCAACCAGTTTCAGTCCCTGTGCAAGTGTCATATTGCCTTGCACATAGGCAGCAGTATTTAACAACTTTACATCATAATTCGTGAGCACGGAATCAGTAGGTGTATAATGTATATAATAGCCTGCCGCATTCTTATCTACGTCAATGTAATTGGCAATATAACCAGCCGGACTATAATCCATACTTACACCCGCGATGATCGCTGCATCCTGCCATGCAAATTCCTTTTTGTGCTGCAGGATCAGGCCATAACTTTTAAAGCTGTCATCATTGATCTGTCCTGCTGCTTTTAATGGATTAGTTTTGGAATCTGTGATGTAATAAAATGGATTCTGCTTGATACCACTGTTTCTGAAAAAAGCTGTAAAGGTTGTATGGTTCAGGTCATTCCAGTCATGTTCCACTGTACTTCTGTAGCGCAATGCATTCACCTTTCTATAAGAGAAAGTCTGGAAGTTGGTATAGTTCTTTCCAAAGAAATGTGCACTATCCAGGCCTCCTATCTGGTCTGTATAATAATCCACTAATGTGGCGGAATTGATCCATTTGGTATGTTCACTGATCTGGTAATCTCCTCTTAACGTGAAAGCGAATTTATGATAATCACTATGGTCCATGTAGCCATGGCTTTGGTTAGCATAGTATCCACCCATTGTAAGACCTACTTTATTAAACGTGTTCGATACATTGAAATCTGCACGTTTATACCCACGATCTGTCACCTCCGCCTGCACACGTCCTGTAGGATTTAATGAGGGGGCTGCTGTAATAAAATTCACGGCACCACCTACTGCCTCACTACCATATAAGGAGGATGCGGGGCCACGTACCACTTCTATGGTGCGCAATGCAGCCATGTTAATTTCAATGAGCGCATTATGATTAAAGTCGCCCGTGGTGCGGATAGGAATACCATCTTCCAGGTAGAGGAACAAACTCTTGTAACCGATGGGCTGACGGATAGCCATGGTATGTTGCTCATTTTGTAAAGGAACCATGTATACACCACTTACTTTGTTCAGCAACTGGTCCAGTGTTGTTGCTTTTGTATCACGCATTTCCTGTGTGGATATCCGGCTGATGGCAATCGGTGCATCTGTACGCAACTGCTTGTCTCTGCTGCTGGTCACAACAAATTCGTTGAGACTGGCTGAAGCAGGATATAATGAAATGACGCCCGCGGGCAATGTCATTTTCTTTGACTGATAACCTACATAAGATACCTGTATAGAATCTCCGTTGTTGCCTGTAATAGTATATTTCCCCTGTGCATCTGTGATGCAACCTTTGCTGTTATGTAATAACCGGATATTTACGCCAGACAATACTTCGCCTGTCTGTGCATCGATCACGCTTCCCTGTACCTGTGCGTGCGAATGTAAGGACAATAGTACTCCTGCTATTATCACTAATAGATATTTCATGTGGACGATAAGTCAATAGTTTATTAATTGAGCTGTGTTGCTCATCAATTTAAATAGTGCATTGCCTCAACCCGGCCTGTTAAATGCAGGCTGTATTGAGTGAATACCGAAAACAAAAGAGAGGATCAGGCTTGTGGGGGGCGGAAGGTATCAGATAAAGGAGTATATGGTACAGAGCTCTGATAATATGCGATAAGTGGTGTAACCGGGGCGTAAGCGTTGAAGTCGTATAAATAGAGGTCGTCTATATACGACACTTCATACTTCTCTTTTCCGGCAGTGCCATTGCGTTGTTGCTGCTGGTCACGCTCCAGTTGTTTTTTCAGGTAACATTTACCGTTACAGTGCATGTCAGGTTTGTCCCTGTTCACGCACAGCACGCTGGCAATATATCGCTGGTTGAGGGTATATTCAAGCGAAATCAGGTACTGGCTACAGTTTTGTAGCAATAGTCCTGTTAAGAGCGCTATGAATAAAAAGTATCTCACGGGGCAAATGTAGACAAAAAATTAACTTCCTCTTATGATTGAGCGCATAAAAAAAGCTTATGCCTGTAAGACATAAGCTTTTTTATGAACTGGCCGGGTGGCCGGCTGAATGAAATGAATGATTTATTGCGCTAACATAAACCGCAATGTCAGACCGCCGCGCGTACTCGTGATCGGATACGCGGTAGAGATCACTGGTATCGTCTGCCTCCGGTCATAGAAGAACCGCAGGTTCAACCTGTTATTTACCACGTAATCTATCGATGGCGCTATGCCTATCACCTTCTGTCCGCTCGTTGGTATTACAAGGTCCGCATCCAGTTTATTATTCACTGTCTTATCATCACGCAAACTCAAATCCAATCTGAAGTTCATATCATTGGATACCTTCCTGCCCGTCTGCTCGCCCAGGAACTTGAACTTCACATTCCTGATACGATAACTACCACCCAGTGTTACCTCTGTAGAGCGAAGTTCGGTCAACTGGTAGTCGATCAGACTCAGGCTCAGTGAACGGCTCTTCTTGAATTCCACACGCATATTCAAACTACTGGTAAACGTCATATCCAATCCGATCAGTGGCGCGAATTGTTCTGTCATCGTCAGGTTAGGCACCAGGAAGTAAGGAATATAGTTGCCGGAAACAGTATCAATAAAGCCCGGATATCCTGCCAGTCTTGGATCCTCATATAACAATGCAGAGTTGTATGAACTCATGCTCAATGAACCAACATATGCATGCGTAATAGAGAAGTTCGTAAAGTAGTTTTTGAACGGCTCCAGTTTCGCCAGCCCGTTATAGGTGATACGCCAGTTTGGACGGGGAATATAATTACTGAATGGGTTGCTACGCACATTTGACGGACCTCCATTCTTAAGCAGGCCGATCTTGCTTGGATCCTTGCCCGTATAAGCTGCCAGGAATGCAGGGATCAATACATCCTGTGCATAACGGCTATATCCATAACGATATTCCGGATCTTTTGTATTAGCAGTTGGTGTACCAGGTATGCTATTGTATGGGTTGGCCGCTGCCAGACGATTGGAGATCGTCTTACGATAGCGTTCAAAATCCTGGAAGGTGGTCGTCGTTCCCGTTTCTGAATCTATCTTACCAAACATGGTCTTCACGGCTACATAAGAGATCTCAAAACCACCCGCATCATAAGGCGTGAGGTGTTGGAACCCGGCAGAATCCATGTTCTTAAACAGTTCTGTATGCGTTTTTGTGAATGACTTGGTCAGGCTCAGATCTATCCGCCAGTCATTGTATGGTTCCATTTGTGCCTGTACCTGCAATCTTTGCGTGAATTGCTGCTGGAACTGCACGTTGAACGTTGTATCTGGTGTGATCAATCCTTTCTTCGCAAAGTCATCCAGCCATGCTTTCGTTGGCTGCTGCCCCGTTACGAATCCTATACCCGGTGTAAAGTGTGCCCAGTTCATACCCAGTGCTTTCGTACTATCTATGTAACCTGGCAGTTTCGTACCACTATTCTCAGAGTAATCCACGTTGATGCGCTTCAGCATCAGGAGTGGTTTCATCACCGCTTTCAGTATCGGCGAGATCTCCTCGTCCGAAGTAGTGTTCTGTCCAGGCTGATTCTTACCCGGTGGTTGCTTACTATTATTGTTCTGTTGCGGTCGTTTATTGGCTGTTGTACTAAACTGCCTGAGGAACTTGGATCGGTTATACAGATCAGAGAATTTAAACTCTGCCATTACTGTTTTATTCTGTGTATTCTCGATCGCATTACCCAGGTATTTAGCGAGTAAGGAAGCACCTGTCCAGCGATAATCAAAACTATACCCCAATGCTACGTTTGTCCAGCTGGTCAAAGGCAGCTTGTTAGTCGGCAATGTGTATGTAATGTTCGCTGAATGATAGTAGTTCGTCGTTCTTCCCAGTTTAAAGAAGTTACGCCACATGGTATCTTTCTTCGCTGCTGAATTCAATCTGCCCATCGGCTCATCAATGCGTGCATTGTTCACTGCATTGAAGTCAAGACTGATGCTCTTGGTCAGATCCCATTTCACGCCGTAATATCTGTCGAAAGTAAAGTACTTATTGAATGTTTCCGGCAACTTATACGTACCATCGCCTCCTACATTCCGGATACGGGTAGCACCGAACTGTCGCGTGATGTCTGCTCTGAAACTCAGCAGGGAAGGTACATAGTTGAAGTTGAAATCTCTCACCAGGTCCAGCCACTTTGTTTTCGTTTTGAAGAGTTTCTTAAACGGTGTTACATATTTCGGCTGACCGGTAAAGGTATATCCCAAACCACCTCTGTGCTTGGTGAGCACATCGTTTTCAATGATCGGTGAGTGTGCCAGTGTCTGGGAGAAGGAATAGCTGATGTCGAAGTTTTCCAGGTCCCACAGGTGATACTTCTTCCTGTTTGGATTCACTCTCCTGATATTCGTAAAGTTCAGGCTCTTGATGGATGTGAAGGTTTCTGCGGCGCGGCGGATAGAATCACGCTGCCAGTCAGACTTTGCCATTCTCAATTTATCCTTCAGCTTGATGTCCAGGTCGTAAGGATCATATTCAGGACGGCTGACTGCTCTGGAGTAACCGGCATATACCGGTATCACCATCCCCACTTTCTTTGGTAACAGTTTCCCCAGGTCCAGGTTCGCAGCTGCATCGTATTGTGTATAGTTATCTCTGAACCGCTCGTTCACACGTTGATCCAGGTTACCGAATCCGGCAGTATGCATATTGCCGGAGATGGTCACAGTACCCAGATCTGCCAGTTGCAGATCCAGCCTACCCATACCTGCATAACCACCTTTTTCATCCAGACCTGTTAAACGTAATTCATTGAACCAGACTTCACCAGACTTCTTCAATCCATTATCTTTTGGATTTGTTACCCCCAGCAGAACCGTACGCACATCTCCTAAATTCGGGTTACCAACCACGCTCATATAATTTGCACCATCCTGTTCGGTATACACTCTCAATGCAGAACAGGTATCACAGTTGTTACGGCGCAGTTTCATAGCTGTCAGTTTGCTCAGCACGATGTCCATATCATTGGCTGCCGGCCAGATATTATTCGGGTTGTTAGGCTGAGACCAATCTGACGGCGTCAGTGGAACAGAGTATTCGTAATAGTTCTCCACGAAGTCACTACCCAATCTTATGATCGCTCTCAGGTCGCCTTGTTTGAGTGAGTTCTGATCTTCTATTGCTTCAGCATGCAGATACATTTGTAAGTGCTTGTACTGGCGCAGGTCCATTCCAAGGTTCTTGGTTACACCACGGGTATCTCCATCTTCAAGCCCCACAATCTGTAATGACATAGATTGCTCGTTCAGCTGCAAAGTGGTATTGTTGGTACTTACTGTGTTCTGACGGGTGACTCCCGGAGGCAGTACATAGTTGAATGGTTTACGGGAAGAGTTTTCCTCGATATTGACAGCCGTTAAGTTGAAAGATGTACTCCCATCATTCGGAACAGGATCACCCGGCTGCAGCTTATAATTATATTGACGCCACTGGTTACGGATCAGCTGCAGTTTACCAAAACGTACTACCACAGAATCATTGAAGTTCGTCAGGAACATACGCATAAAGCGGATGGACTTGAAGTCAGGAATCGAACCTACTTTCTTATCATACTTTTCGATCGGCACTTTGAACTGGTACCAGGTCTCTGTTCTCTTGGTGTTGTTAGCCAGTGTCACTTCTACCTGTCTCTTATCCACAATGTTGTTGGTACCTATTTCCATGTTTGGACGCAGGTTCACCCTATACTGGAAATATTCCTCCGTTTCATTCAGCGTATTATCCCTGTTCAGATCTTCTGTTTCAGGAATGTTGGTAGCTGCTCTTGAGTAAGTAGAATTGGTAGATACCGGAGAGTTCCCTTCAGGGTTATTAAATCGCTTGTAGCGAACCAGGATGTTACCACTATCCAGGTCACGGTAGTGCACGTAGTCATCGTTCGCAGCATCCTTCAGTGCCTGTCGGTATATCACGGAACCAGTTCCGAAGTTAGCCGCCAGTCTGGCCAGGTAGTCTTTGTAATAGCTCTGCTCATACCCGCTCTGCAACCCATCATATCCTACGTCCTGGTACTGACGGATAGCCGGGTCATTGTCAAATGCCTGTGTGATCTGCTGCTGGAACTTAGGTTGACGTCCCCATTCGGTAGAGTCTACTTTATCTAATCCCGTTGTCGGATCCGGCATACCGTTCTCGAAGAATTTATGAGAGTCTTTCAGTATGTCTTCGGAGACATTACCCAGGTTGAAATACAGCTGACCACCGGTACTATTGGGGTTGTAGATGAATGGGTCCTGTATCCAGAACTCAATGAACTCTACGTTGCTGGTTTCAAAGTCACTGTTATCCAGCGCACGCATGATACCGCCCCATTTCTTTGCCGGGTTTCTCAGTTTACCGCTGGCATCAATACTATCAGCGCCGGCGGTAAAGTTATATGGACCTCGTTCAGTAGGATAGTATGCTAAGTCAAGTGTACTTAATTGTGCCTGGCCAAAGTCGGTAGATTTATTGGGGAATATTTCCTGCTGATATACAAGGCGGGTGCGGGAATCAGATTGTACTTCGCCGGTGATGCCCGTAGGCAGACCGGAAGAATTCGGAATCTGCAGGGTAGGCTCGATGATATACCACGCCAGTTTTGCCCTGTTAGCACCATAGCCCCACTGGTTATTCAGTGCAGCTTCGGGGAACAACGTCACACCTGCACTATCTGTTGCCTGTGAAGGCGTAGATGCCAGTGCCCAGCTGGTAGCGGGGTACTTCAGGTCGTATCCACTCTGTGATCCTTCGAAGTCATCGATAAATACCTGTCCCTGGCTACTTCCCGCTGCATTCACTAGCTTGCTGTGACCTGGGAATAACTTGGCCACCTCACCGGTGAACATGATGTTCGAAGGGGTGGTGCTATTAAAGTTGGGCAGTTTATTCAGGAGTCGTGTCAGTGCTTTTGAAGGAGAATTATAGTTCACATCGAAGCCAACCACTGTATTCTTGATAGGATCTTCCCCGTAGTTCACTTTCTGGTAGTAGGGTCGCTCACTCATACGGGCGATGGTAGAACCCAGACTCAGTTTTTCATTGACTACATAGTCGAAACGGGTACCAAAATAGTTACGTACCTGTGTTCCAAATGACGCATTGTTTTCGAACTGCACATTGATGGCCTGCCCGGAAGCCAACACCCCGGAGTTCACGATCTTGATACGCCCCAGGTTATAGTCGATGATGTAGTCTACGTTTTCACGGAGCAACTGACCACCTGCGGTAACGGTAACAGAACCCTGTGGTATATTGTAACCACCTAACTGTATTTCAGAAGAGTTGCTGGATTTATAGGTTCCTTTCAGTACGTATCGGTTCAGTTGCGGAAATTGTTGGGCGACCACTTTAATGGAGTCATACAGCACTTTGAACATGTATTGTTTTTCAAGTGCGGCATTTCCACCGAAGGCTTTCTGGATACCCTGTGCAAAAGGTTCCAGTTGCGGGAACATCACACGGCCGGTATTGGAGTTGATGGTATAACCTTCTACATAGTCAAACACCCCATCTGGTTGCGGGTCATTCTGGTTATTCAACCGATCCAGGTTTAATACGGAGATCAGCGGTGCACCTGCCCACACACCGGTTGCATCTGGTAAATATCTTTTATCACTGGGGGTACGGGTTTCACTCCCCGGGTCTTTATAATAGATGTCCAGACTAAAATCGGCCCGGTTGATCTGGTAGGCACCTGTAGAATAGATGTTCTTCATCATCAGGTCCCAGATAGGGAGATTAGGTCTGGCAGAGGTAGCTTTCAGGAGTTTGAGGAAGAGGATCTTCTGGTTCGCACTGTTATTCTGGTCGGGGGGTACATCCTGTGAGAATTCACCCACCTGGTATACACGGCCATTGTAAGTATATTGGTAAGCAACAGCCAGTACTTCATCGGCCTGTAACTGTTGGTTGAGGGAGATGAAACCCAGTTGCCGGTTCAGCGTAAACTCCGAGGAATCCAGTTTTCGGGCAAAGGTCTTTTCATATTCCTGTACACCCTGTAACCCCATTGCCTGTAACCTGCTGACCACCGTACCTGTATACCGGCTGGCGGCATCTGCAATCACATTGGAGTACAGGTTGTTGGTACCGTTCGCTGGCAGGTGTGCCCCGGGAGTGACTGTAACCGTCTGGTTATAAGGTGCATATTCCGCAAGGTCCATCAGGCCCACGATGTCGCGGGTATTGGTGGTAGCCCCTGTTTTATTGGTGACCCATACCTCGATACGATTAATGTATGACAGGGATTTGATCACCGGCAGGTTGCTCATGCTATAGTTAAAAGTATCGCGGAAAAACTGGCTGAGCAGGAAGTGCCGGTTATCTTCATATTCGTCTGCCCGGATGGAGAAATCCTGTACCTGGGTACCACCTTTGATGAGGAGGTTTTGCTTCTGCGACTTCTGGTTGGAGAGCACAGAAGTAACGGTGAGGCGCCCGAACTGCATCTGGGTTTTGACCCCAAACAGTGATTGCACCCCTGAAATGAGGGTGCTACGGAGTGGAAAGCTCACATTACCGGCTTCAATCTTCTTAATGATCTCGTCGTCATAGCCGGTGTATTCCAGTTTGATCTGGTTTTCGAAGTCAAACGTGGATTGTGTATTATAATTGGTAGTGATTTTCAGTTTGTCGCCGATCTTACCTGTCAGGTTCATATTGATGTTCATATCAAAATCGAACCCGCCGGTTTTGCGGGCTTGTTCGGTCAGGACAGGGTTTTTAATATTCTGTCCCTGGTATCCGAAGGTGAGTTCAAGGCTTCCCTGCGGGCGGATATCCACTTTATTACCCCCAAAGATCCTGTCGAACAGCTTTGAGCCCTTGTACAGATCGGGTCCTGCATTCTTCTGGTTTAGCGATCCGAGGGTGCTGGCTCTTTTTTGCCAGTAGTCCTGCTCACTTTTCTGCGCCTGTAGTCTGTTAAATTCTTCGAAGCTGAGGAGAGTGGGGTTGCGGTAATAGTGATCACCTATTTTTTCCGATACAGTATATTGTTTGGTAACAGGATCATACTCAACTGACTGGGTGATATTCTTTGGATCTTTTAAATCGATTTCATTACGTACAGGATCAGTAATACGGGTGCCAAACCTATCTTTGATGGGGAACTTGAGGGTATCCCGCTTGACAGTATCTTTCACCGTGGTATCCTTACCAACAGAAACTTTTGGTTGCCAGTGTTGTTTTGATATATCGCTGCTATAACCTGAACGATTCCTTGCTGCAGTTTCAACAATAAAAAAGGAAGCGACTCCTATTACTGCTATAGCACCATAATTTGTCTTCCTTGACAAGAGAAATAGGTTTTAATAGAGGTCAGGGTAAAAGTATACAGACCTGTAACTCCCCTTAGTAACCCATTTCATTGAAACTGAAGGGCTACTATGGTCATTTCAGATCTGACATAGTGGTTTTGTTCCAGTACTGTTACAGTTTTTTTCCTTCCGGACATTTGCAATAGTGGTGCTGTTCAGTACTGTTTTACAGCGTAGACAGGCCATTTTCCATGGCCGGTGGCGGCTATAACTAAAAAATAAAAATCCAGCTTTAGTTAGGTGCTACGCTTACAGACTTTTTAACGACTTTTTGATCAGTCCTTCTAAATCCTGCAATTGTGGTTCTACTTTCAGTACCTTGTTGATAGCCTGCTCTGCTACATTACGGGCTATTCCCAACGTGACTAATGCATTTAACGCATCTTCCTGCATTGTATTGTTTACAACTACAGATATTTGATGGCCAACATCTTTTTGCTTTTTGATCTTATCTTTTAACTCCAGGATGACCCTTTGAGCCGTTTTAGCGCCGATTCCTTTTATGCTCTCCAACATTTTTGCGTTCTCCATAGCAATAGCCCGTTGAATATCTTCCGGTTGTAAGGAAGATAACATCATTCTGGCGGTATTCGCACCGATACCGGACACGCCTATCAGCAACAGGAACATTTGACGTTCTGCATCATCGGAAAAGCCATATAAAGTGTGGGCATCTTCTTTTATATGAAGATATGTCAGCAATTTACAGCTGTCCATACCCTGTATGCGGGAGTACGTATTCAAACTGATCTGCACTTCGTATCCCACCCCTTGAACATCCAAATGGACCATGGCAGGGGATTTATAGGACAGTTTTCCATTTAGGTAAGCAATCATACAGGATTATTCAGGATTCTAATTTGTGGCAAACCTAAGGATTTTTAGGAAGATGGGAGATGGGTATTTTGGCTTATAAGTTACATTTCCAAATTCTTATGTATTTTTACGGCCTGTTAAAACATCTATTTTATTAATATGAACAAAATAACGGCCGCTATTACTGCGGTAGGTGGGTATGTACCGGATTATGTTCTCTCTAACAAAGAGCTGGAGAAACTGGTTGATACTACTGATGAATGGATCATCACCCGTACAGGAATTACAGAAAGAAGGATTTTGAAAGGGGAGGGGAAAGGAACTTCTGAGTTATGCGTGCCTGTAGCGCTGGAAATATGCCGTAAAAGAGGGATCACACCTGCTGATCTGGACCTCATTATCGTTGCTACTGTCACTCCTGACATGGTATTCCCTGCTACCGCCAACATAGTAGCCGACAAGATCGGTGCTAAAAATGCCTTCGGATTCGACATCGCAGCTGCCTGCTCCGGTTTCCTCTATGCACTGGATACCGGCGCCCGTTTTATAGAAAGTGGACGTTATAAGAAAGTAATGGTGATCGGTGCTGACAAAATGAGCTCCATCATTGACTATACCGACCGTACTACCTGCATCATCTTTGGTGATGGCGGTGCCGGCGTACTGCTGGAACCTAACGAAGAAGGTTATGGCCTGATAGACAGCGTGTTGAAAAGCGATGGCCATGGCCGTGAATACCTGCACATGAAGGCAGGTGGTTCTGCTAAGCCTGCTTCTATCGAAACCGTTACCAACCGCGAACACTATGTGTACCAGGAAGGTAAAATGGTATTCAAATATGCAGTAGCCAACATGGCAGACGCTGCTGCTGAAATCATGGAACGCAACAAACTGACCTCCGACGATATCGCATGGCTGGTACCTCACCAGGCCAACAAGCGTATCATCGACGCAACCGCCCACCGTATGGGCCTGCCGGAAGAAAAAGTGATGATGAACATCCAGCGCTATGGTAATACCACCGCTGGTACATTGCCACTGTGTCTCTGGGACTATGAGAAACAACTGAAGAAAGGTGATAATCTTGTATTAGCAGCTTTTGGTGGTGGTTTCACATGGGGTGCTACCTACCTGAAATGGGCTTACGATACTAAATAAGGATATTAAAAAAGGTTGTATCAGCTATAGATACAACCTTTTTTCTTTAACTGAATGAGGGCAGTGCATACACCAATTGCAGTTGCTCCCCGGTTACATTTGCCCAAATCTGCCCCCCCATCTTATCCATAAAATCTTTGCAGATGATAAACCGCATCGCCAGCTCCTCTCCCTCCCGCTGTACACTGTGTACTGCATCTTCATAAACGAACAGGTTAGACGCCTGCTGTGCCGTCAATACCGTTGGAGAACTGATCACCATCACCTTTACCCTGTCTGCCTCCTGCTCCGCTATTACCCTTATCTCCCTGCCGAAAACAGCCGCTCCCTGCAATAAACTTCTATGCACAAACAACAACATTTCCTGGTCACCGGCTACCTGCAATCCTTCCGGAATGTCCGCCGCCACACCATTGAACATTTCCCGCAGGTGACAGGGCGCCGGGGCATATACAAATCCGGATAACTGCGATTTGATCCAACACAGGATGTTGTCAAAGATCTCCAGCGTTTTCCGGCTGCCGTTTTTCGTATCCCTGATCAGCTGCTGGCGTAATACCGGGTCTGCATCTCCATTCCTGAACAGGGCAGATACCCGGATAATATTTTGTAATGGCTCCCTGAAATCATGCGCTACCACAGAGATGAGTTTGTTCTTAAAATCATCCTGCACCTGTAACTGCTTATTCTTGTCAGAAATTTTCGCATTCATGATCGCCAGCAGTTCCTCCTGCTGTTTTAAATACCTGTAACTACGGTATCTGGTAAATGTAAAACCACCCAGGATCATTAATAACCCCGCCAGGAAGGCGATCAGCTTACGTCGCGCTAGTCTTTGGTTATTGGCTTTCGCCAGTTTTTCCGTTTGTAATTGATTACTCAGCTGCCATTCATTCAGTTCCTGTTCCTTCAGAAAATAATCGAGATAGTTCACATGCCGGCTATCTTTCGTCAACTCCTGCCGGTCAGTAAGCAACCAGAGTTCATGCCCGTATTCCTTCATTTTCGCCGTGTTATGTGCCCTGGCATAATAACGGTAAATAGTAATCACCTCTGGTAACATCAGGTCTGTATAACCCGCAATTTTACCCAGAGAATAAATCTGCTCCTTATAAGGAATGATATTTATTTTATACCCCTGGTCATAATATTCTTCCAATTGCTGCAACATGGTAATGGCTACATAGATCAACCCATCTCGCTGCGACTTTATTGCCAGCGAATGAATCCATGCTACTGCCCGCTCCTGTTGTCCACGTTTAAAGAGATCATCCGCCTCAAACGACTGGATATAATACAGGTCTCTCACACTACCCGGATAACGTAGGGCAATCTTTTTAGCCTGGCGAAGCGCCCACTGTACTGAATCCTGGCGCGTAGTATCATCCCTGAACCGCGTCGCATAATTGATCAGTACCAGGCTATAAATAGAATCATACACCAGCTTCCTGCCAATGTCCATCGCCTGGTACAGGTATTGTTCCCCGGCTTTGTGCATTCCGGCGATCGAATGAAATGCACTCATATACAACAACACCTGGCAAATGCTGCCATTATCCTCCAATTGCCGGTAGTTCAGCAGTGCCTTACTCTCATATTCAATAGCCTGCTTTATGTTCGCCTTGAGCGAATACGCAATACCAAGGTTACTAAGTGCATCTGCAATACCTTTCCCGTAGTGCAACCTGCCCGCCAGTTCCCGCGCCTGCACCGCATACAGGAAACAACTATCAGCATTGGTCAGGTGCCATTTCATACTCAGCTCATTCAATATATCCGTATATACAATACTGTCCCGCTCCTTCACCAACCGCTGGCGCAATTGCTGTAAAGCACGCTGTTGGGCACATACCACCTGGCTGATCAGCAGTAATATGAATGTTATTTTTTTACCCACGGTAATGTATATGAAAATTTACACCCTTTGTCAGAGCGGTTCACAGCTGTGATGGTGCCACTCATTTTATCCATGAAATCCTTGCAGATAATCAACGCAACACCCGCTCCCCCCTTTGATTGTTTTGTTCCTTTTTTATCGGTCTTAAATTCAAATAAGCGATCTAACATTACCGGAGTAATGCCCGTTCCTTCATCGGCTACACTCACCGTCACCACGTCATTATCTACCTGTGCGGTTACAGTGATAGTACTTTGTGGCGGGCTAAATTTCACCGCGTTGTGCAGCAGGTTACGATGTACGAACTGCAGCATCTCCCTGTCTGCCCACACCTGCAGATCCCGGGGCACAGTTATTAATGCCTGTACCTGCTTCCCGAGTATCTCATCCTGCAGGGTACTCAAAGCTTCCTGTATCAGATCGGCAGGACTGCAGGGCAATGGCTGGTATACAAAACCACTCAGCTGTGTCCTGATCCAGCGAAGAATGTTCTCAAAGATCTGTAAGGTATTCTCCGCGTTACCTTCCAGTCGCCGGAATAGTATAGCTGCTTCCGCCATTGTAAAAGCACCTTGCTGCAGGTAGTCTGTGATCTGAATGATTTGGGCCAGTGGAGAACGGAAATCGTGTGCAATGAGTGAGATCAGTTTATTCTTGAAATCATCATGTGTGCATAATAAGGTATTTTGCTCAGTGATATGTTTATTCAACTCCCGCAGGCGCCTGGCATTCCTGCACGAACTACGATGAGAGCGGTTGATATCCGCCAGTAATAAAATCAGCAATATCAGCAGCAGTACAAGGCATACAATCACCATATACCGGCTCCGCGCTTCCAGCGATTTCCGGTCGAGCTGCTGTTGCTGAAAATCATGTTGTAACTGGAGTTGCCGTAACGTGGCTTCCTGCAGGTAGTAATCCATGTAATCCTGTTCTCCCTGTGAGCGGCTTTGTTCGTATTGCTCCGTAATATCTGCCATCAGGTCGGCATAATAATCTGCTTCCCTGCTTTGATGCCGTAGTTCATAATAGCGGTAAAACCTCGCCACCTCTGGCAGTACGATCTCCCTGTAACCGCCTTGCAGGCCCAATCTGATCACCTCTTTCTGATAGATCACAGAGTCTGCACGCCGCCGCTGTATAGCATAATCCGCCAGTTGTGCATAACCGTACAATGCATGGTAAAGAAACCCTTTCTTCAATGCGATCCGCACCAGTTCATTTACTTTGGCAACAGCACGCGCAGTGTCGCCCTTATCGTACATCTCATCCGCTTTTAGTAACCCTGTATAAATGATCATACGGGTATGCCCTCCTTTTATGGCCAGCTGGTAGCCGTTCTCCAGGTATTGACTGGCCAGTGCCTGGTGTGCGGTATCTTTCCGGTAAATGAAAAAGTAATTGGCCATGACGGCAGACATCACGCTATCATTGCGCATCCGCATCGCCATCGCCAGTGCCTGTTTTATATATTGGGCGGCTTCGGCTTGTTGTCCCTGGTAATGCTGGTATACGCCCAGTTTAATATTTACGAGGATGATGCCTGTACTGTCGTTCAACTCACGGTACAGCTTCAGGGCATCGAGGTAAAAACGAAAAGAGAGATAGCTATTGTCCCGATAGGCATAGTAACCACCCAGTCCCCTGTATACCTCTGCCTCTCCCCACTTGAAGCCGATGCGCTTGGTAATGCCCCTGGCCGTGGTCAGGTATTGAAAGCAGGTATCCAGTTGTCTGTTCTGGTATTTCTGTGCAAGGGCGATCAGTATGCGGGAGTAGACCACGCTGTCTTGTGTAACAGCCAGTGCATGCTTCATTTTCTGAATCTGGCCAAAAGAGCACTCACAGCGGACAAAGAGTCCGACAGCTGCCATTACACTGTACAATAGCCTTTTGTTATAATTGCGAAAAATCAAATGCCTGCAGCTAACTAGCTATCACGATTTTATCAGGGACAGGTCGACCCCCATTTTTGTCAACGCCTGTACGCCTGCCGGGGTAATGTAAAAATGTTTATTGTCAGTTCCGTCTTTTGCTATCCATCCTTTCTCTATAAAAGCGGCCGCCAGCAGCTCTCCCAGTTTCCCCCCAATGTGCCCGTAACAAAACTTTGCCGGCTTTGGCACATCGTTCGTTTCCTTTTTCATATATGCCTGGTTTAGATTTCGAATACCAGTCCTCTCGTCTTTAGCTCTTCATATTTCTGTTTATCAAACCGGTATAGGTGTGCACCTTTCTTGGAGGTGGTTTTATCCTTTTCTTCCAGTTTTTCCAATATATTCATAGAGAGGATCTTCTTCCTGAAGTTGCGCTTGTCCAGCTCATGCTGAAAGATCTCTTCGTACAGACTGCGTAACTGTGACAATGTAAATTTCTCCGGCAACAGTTCAAACCCGATCGGATGAAAATGCGCATTGTCACGCAGTTTCTTCAGGGCGTCTGCTATCATCTGCCTGTGATCAAAGATCAGGTTGGGAATCTGATGCAGTTCCAGCCAGTGTGCACTGTATGCCTGTGAAGGAACATGCTCCTGTTCTGTAATGCGGATCAGCGCATAGTAAGCCATGGAGATCACCCTTGCACCCGTATCACGCCCCACATCCCCATAACAGCTGAGTTGATCCATGTATATGTTTTCCAGTCCCGTGGTTTGTTTCAATACGCGGGCAGCAGCTTCGTCTACACTTTCATCTTTTTGTAGAAAGCCTCCCATCAACGACCATTCTCCCTGCATGGGATCAACTTTTCGCTGCATGATCAGTAATTTCAGCCTTCCATTTTCAAACCCAAAGATGATACAATCTACTGCTACCAGGTGCTGAGGTACATTTGCATAAAATGATTGTGCACTCATTGAAAATTAATTGTCTGCGTGGTTGACGGCCGGCTAATTAATTGCAGCTGGCAAGGCCGTGAAACCATTTGTTTTTCATCTATTGCTGCAAAGATGCTACATTTTCGGGCTACTTATGGCCCCGGCAATAACTTTTACCGAAAAAACAGCCACGTGGAGGGGCTGCCATTCCTGGCTGGTATAGTTATTTCTAAGGTAGTGACTCATCCTGCATTTATTCCCCTCAAAGCCGCGGTAAGCGAATGACCTGTGACTGGCTTAAATGTCCGGAATGAATCATGACTACTTCTTAACGTATTTATTATAATCAGTACCCGGGATCTTTGATACACCGACCTGTCTTAAAAGTGTGACCAACTGGCCCCGATGATAAGTAGCATGATTAAAAACGTGCATCAGTATTTCTATAACGGTTAATTTACCATATTGTTTCCGGCCGTTGTAATAAGCAACGGTGTGGGATAGCTTTACAGGATTGATCTGCTGTACCATCTCCAGCAATTGCCGGGATACAAGCATCCACTCGTCACAGGCCGACCCGAACGTGCCCTGGAACTGCGGTGCCGGCTTCTGTGTCTTCTCCACCAGGTCGATGCGCTGTTTCCACACACTTTCCGCATCCCACATGTGATACACCGTTTGACGTATGCTGGGAAAACTACTCACCACTTCCTGATCCAACTGTTCATCTGCCAGTTTTTTCAGTACCGCTGCCAGGCGCTGGTTAGCCCAGTAGTTATAACCAGCCATATTGAGTACGACTTCCTTCAATATTATTGAGTTTTTATTACCTTTCAACAAAATACCGAAATTTTATACAACAGGAAAAATATATATGACACCAATTACCATCAGGAACGTACGAAGAGAGGATTGCCCACGCTTATTGGAACTGATCAGGGAGCTGGCGGTATACGAAAAAGCACCGGATGAAGTGACCGTCACACTAGAACAGTTTACCGACGCCGGATTTGGTGAAAGTCCTGTCTGGAAGGCTTTTGCCGCAGTTGACGGGGACCAGATCATCGGGTTTGCGCTTTACTATATTCGCTACTCTACCTGGAAAGGCTGCCGCATGTACCTGGAAGACCTGCTGGTGACCGAAAGCTACAGGGGGCGGGGAATTGGTAAATTGCTGTTTGACAAACTGCTGGAAGAAGCCCGGGAAAAGCGTTACAATGGCATGGTATGGCAGGTATTGGAGTGGAATGAACCAGCTATTAACTTTTATAAAAAATATGGTGCCAGCTTCGACCCGGAGTGGTGGAATGCCAGCATCAGCTTCTGATAATTTGTAACTATGCTTTATAGATTCCACCACCTCAGGGAGGTTGCTCCCAACCAGCTTTGTCAGGTATTTAATGAAGCCTTCAGCGATTATGTCATTCCCATGCAAATGACAGTTACGTTGTTGCAACAGAAGATGACAGGGGAAAGTATACAGCTGGATTACTCAGCAGGCGCCTTCCAGGGGGATTCATTGTGTGGATTTATCCTGCATGGCAGAGATGAGAGTAACCCGGATGTATTGTACAATGGAGGGACTGGCGTAGTCCCTACTGCCCGGGGACGGCATCTGATACAGGAATTATACGAGCATTTTATACCTGCCTACCAGAAAAACGGGGTAAAGGAGATCCTGCTGGAGGTGATCGCTACGAATCAAAAGGCCATCAAAGCATATGAGAACGCAGGTTTTCAGCGGCAGCGAAATTTTCTGTGTTTTAAAGGGGAAATACCATTAAAGAAAAGCACAGCCAATCGGGTGCTGGTACAGAAAAGTAACCTGCCGGAAGCAGCTGTCATATCATCGTTTTCAGACCAGGTGCCCAGCTGGTCGAATAGTGTGGCCAGTGTGAAGCGGGAGAAACAGTTGACTACCACCTGGGTGGCACTACATGAAAATGAAATAGCCGGGTATATAAGTGTATTCCTTGCCAGCAGGCGCATACGGCAGATTGGCGTGAGGAAGGATCTGCGAAGAAAAGGGATCGGAACTGCCCTGATGCAACAGGCAGCAGAAGTGTTGGGAAATCCTTTTACACTGATCAATGTAGATGCGCAGAACAAGGGGTTGATTGCCTTCCTGGAAAAACTGGGAATGACGGAAATTCTCACGCAATACGAAATGAAATTATCCTTATAAATGAAAGGCTGGTCTTTACACAAAAAAAGCAGCTCCCATCAAAAGACGGGAGCTGCTTTTTTTATTAGTTGATGCCGTTCACCACAGCCTCTTTATGAATCTTCTGAATTAATCCCTGCAGCACTTTACCCGGACCCGCCTCTGTAAAATTAGTCGCGCCATCCGCAACCATCGCCTGTACGGACTGTGTCCATTTTACTGCACCCGTCAGCTGATCAATCAGGTTCTGCTTGATCTCAGCAGGATTGCTCACCGCCTTTGCCACCACATTCTGGTACACAGGACAGGTAGGAGTACTGAAAGTGGTTTTCTCAATAGCAGCTGCCAGCTCTTCTCTGGCCGGTGCCATCAGCGGACTGTGAAAAGCACCACCTACAGGCAATACCAAGGCACGTTTAGCACCCGCCGCCTTCATTCTTTCACAAGCTACTTCAATCCCCTTCAGAGAACCGGAAATTACCAGCTGACCAGGACAGTTATAGTTAGCCGCTACTACTACCTCACCGGTTTCTTCGCTCACCGCTTTGCAGATCTCTTCAACCTTCGCATCTTCCAGGCCCAGCACTGCCGCCATTGTAGAAGGTTGCTGTTCACATGCCTTCTGCATAGCAGTCGCCCTGATATAAACCAGTTTCAGCGCATCTTCAAACGTCAGTGTACCATTCGCTACCAGCGAAGAAAATTCACCCAGGGAATGACCAGCTACCATGTCAGGCTTCGCACCTTCTGCACCGCAGAGGAATGCGATCACACTGTGCAGGAATACAGCCGGCTGTGTAACACGGGTTTGCTTCAGGTCTTCGTCAGTACCTGAAAACATTACATCAGATATACGAAAGCCAAGGATCTCATTGGCCTTCTCAAATAAGTCTTTTGCCGTTGGATTGGTGTCATACAGGTTTTTACCCATACCCGGGAACTGAGCGCCCTGACCGGGAAATACGTAAGCGTGTTTCATGTACATTGATTTACGGTTGCCAATCAGACATATGTATTAACATTCAATACATATCTCAGTGATTAGGATTGCAAATATTCATAGTCTTTGTGATATATCAAAATTTGCACCTAATAAAAAAGAGCCTGTATCTGCTGATGCAGGCTCCTTTTATGCTTATACCTGATGGAAACAGGTGGCGTTTTATGAAATTGATGGAATGTAGGCACATTCCGCTGTGATACTGTTAAATGCTTTGTCCCAGCAATCGCATGAACTCGCTGCGGGTTCTGCCATCTTCGAACTGCCCGGAAAAAGCTGACGTGGTGGTCACAGAATTCTGCTTCTGCACGCCTCTCATCATCATACACAGGTGCTGGGCTTCTATTACCACTGCCACACCCAGGGGTTGCAGCGTATCCTGAATAGCATCCAGTATCTGGTGCGTCATGCGCTCCTGTACCTGTAATCTTCTTGCGTATACATCCACTACCCTTGCCAGTTTGCTGAGACCAGTAATGTATCCGTTAGGGATATAGGCAATGTGCGCCTTGCCAAAGAAAGGCAGCATATGATGCTCACACAGGGAGTACAACTCAATATCCTTTACAATGACCATCTCACTATAAGACTCTGTGAATTTGGCGCTGTTCAGTATCTCTCTGGCATCCAGCTGATAACCTGTAGTCAGGTACTGCATTGCCTTTGCTACCCTCTCCGGCGTCTTCTGCAAACCTTCTCTTTCCACATCTTCCCCCAACAGGGTAATACTATTCCTGTAATGCTCGATAAGACCGGAAGTTACGTTCTCATCGTAAGATTCTACCTTCTTGTAAGCCATTGCTTATTTTAATCTTAAGTCAACTAATTAATTACTGCTCACCGTAATATTCCACATAGATACGGGGCGTTTCGTACAACTTGATGCAGTGAAGCTGTACCTCTTGTGGCAAATGACGGGCCAGCTGCTCCCAGATGCCAATGGCCAGGTTCTCCGCAGAGGTGAACTTACCGGCCATAAATGGTACATCAATATTGAGATTGCGGTGGTCTACTATTTCCACCACATGTTCTTCGATTAAGTCACCCAATGTTTTGGCGTTAAAAACAAACCCGGTCTCCGGATCAGGATTGCCTTTTACAGTAACGTGCAATTCATAATTATGACCATGCCAGTTCTCATTAGCACACTTTCCAAACACTTCTTTATTTTTTTCCTTACTCCAGGCGGGATTGGATAATTTATGCGCCGCATTGAAGTTTTCCACACGCGTTAAATAGATCATGTGATTAGCTGCGATTTTCGGCAAAAGTACAACAATTGAAGGACAAGCCAATCAGCGGGCAGATAAGGCCGGTAGGTGGCTATCCTTTTTATTCCGATATTTGCACCATGAAAATTTTGGTCACTGCAGCCACACCTTTCGAGATAAAGCCTTTCTCAGACTACCTGTCAGGTCATCACCATCCTGACATCCAAATCACTACCCTCGTACATGGTATCGGTATGATGCACACCGCCTACCATTTGGGCCGTCACCTGGCGGGTACCCGCCCCGATCTCGTGATTCAGGCAGGTATTGCCGGCTGTTTCGACCATTCATGGGAAATGGGCAAAACTGTGATCATAGAAAGAGAACAATTCGGCGATCTCGGTGTAGAAGACGACCTGGCCTTCAAAGACCTGTTCGAAACAAACCTCTGGCAACCTGATCAACCACCCTTCACTAACAAACAACTGGTTAATCTGTTCGATGGAGTACCAGATTTACCCGCACTTGAACAGGTAAGTGGTGTTACCATCAATACGGTAAGCGGTAGCGAACGCACCAGGCAAAAACTCGTGGATAAATACAACCCCGCCGTGGAAAGCATGGAAGGTGCCGCGTTTCATTATGCCTGCCTGCTGGAAAAGATCCCTTTCTTCCAGCTCCGCAGTATTTCCAATTACGTAGAAGTAAGAGATAAGTCCAGGTGGAAAATTCCATTGGCCATTCAACAACTCAACGAAACATTGATCACATATATTGAACATCTGAGACAGATACACTAGACTAACAGCGCTTTCTGCCTCCTAAAGCAAAGCATTATGGAATTAACACTCGGATTTTCCCCATGTCCCAACGATACTTTCATCTTTGATGCCATGGTGAACAACAAGATCGACACAAAAGGATTACAATTCGACACCCGGCTGGAAGACGTGGAAACACTGAACAAATGGGCACTGGAAGGAAAACTGGATATCACCAAATTAAGCTATGGTGTGCTTCCTAAAGTATTACATCAATACGAACTGCTCAACAGTGGCTCTGCACTGGGCAGAGGCTGCGGCCCCCTCCTGATCGCCAAAAAACCGATCGATAAAGAAAATATCAAAGATTGTAAAATCGCTATTCCAGGTATTAACACGACCGCGAACCTGCTTTTTTCTACCGCGTTTCCTGAAGCAAAAAACAAAGAGATCCTTGTCTTCTCCGACATCGAAAACGCCGTGTTGGATGGTCGCGTAGACGCAGGTGTGATCATTCACGAAAACAGGTTCACTTATCAGCAAAGAGGATTAGTAAAGATCATAGATCTCGGTGAATATTGGGAAAGCACAACCGGCAGCCCGATTCCATTAGGTGGCATCGTCATCCGCAAATCACTGCCCGCTGAACTGAAACAACAGGTAGATAAACTGATTCACGACAGCCTGCAGGAATCATACAAGCACTATCCTGCGCTTTCTTCGTTCGTGACATCTCACGCACAGGAAATGGAAGAAAGTGTGATGCGTCAACACATAGAATTGTACGTAAACGACTTCTCCCTGGATCTGGGAGAAGCCGGCAGAGCTGCTATCGACAGATTGATGGCAGCTGCTAAATAAAATAACAAAAGCAGTCGCGTTAACTTTTCGCGACTGCTCTTTTATAAACTTCCAACGCTCTTTTTCTTGCCTCTTCATGGATCACCATCGGCCGGGGATAGGTTAACTCATCCAGCTCAGGCACCCACCGCCGCACATACTTCAGATCAGGATCAAATCGCTCTGTTTGCAACGAAGGATTGAACACCCTGAAATAAGGTGCTGCATCACATCCACATCCCGCTGCCCATTGCCAGTTGCCATTGTTTGCAGCCAGATCATAATCCAGCAATTTCTCAGCAAAGTACGCTTCTCCCCATCTCCAGTCTATCAACAGGTGCTTCGTTAAAAAACTCGCCGTTATCATACGCACCCGGTTGTGCATAAACCCCGTCGCATTCAGTTCGCGCATACCTGCATCTACAATCGGATAACCGGTTTCACCCTCACACCATCGCTTGAACTCCGCTTCGTTATTTCTCCAGTTGATCTTATCGTATTCTTTCCTGAACGACTGCTCTACCACCTGCGGATAATGCCAGAGGATCATATGGAAAAAATCTCTCCAGATCAACTCACCTAAGAATGTCTGGTTTAATTCATTTGCACGTTCTGCCAGTTCCCGCACACTGATAGTGCCGAAACGCAGGTGCATACCTAAATGAGTCGTACCATGAATACCCGGCAGATCCCTTGTTTTATCGTAGTTTTCAATGAGACTGTCCTTTACCTTTACAGTAGGAAAATCTCTTTCGCCAGCCAGGAACCCCATGGCGCGCAACGAAGGAATCGGCTTACTTTTCTGCTTGTAAAAATTGCGGAAGTACTTTTCGACAGGATAGGGTTTCAGATAAAAATCATTCAGCTTTGCTCTCCATTTCTTACTGTAAGGCGTGTAGACCGTATACGGTTCCCCGTTGTCTTTCAACACTTCATTTGTGTCAAAGATCACCTGGTCTTTGAACACTTTGAAATCAATTCCTTTATCTTTCAAAAACTTGCCGACAGACGCATCACGCTCACGTGCATAAGGCTCATAATCGATATTGGCATACACAGTATGCACATTGTAATGCGTAGTGTAATGCTCAAATGCTGCTGAAGGTGTACCATAAAATACATCCAGGCTACCACCCAGTTTGGCTAACTGTTCCTGCATTGCTTCCAGCGTATCGCGGATAAAAGTCACCCTGCGATCCCGCTTATCCTGCAGATCATTCAGGATAACAGTATCGAAAACAAATACAGGTACTACAGGATGTTCAGATTTTAAAGCGTGGTATAACGCTGCATGATCCAGCAATCGCAGGTCACGGCGCAACCAGCATAAATTAACAGTGGCGGGCATAATAGAGGTTAGTTTTTGCTATTCTCAATGAAACATTCCGAAGACAATATTAAGCTGTAATACTCAAAGAAAGTACTACAAAAAATACGCCACTGCTGCGCATCTTCAGCGAATTACCTTATTACATATTGGGGTATTTTCCTACAAAACTCCTTCATGCAGCAATTCATGCAGGATCACTGCGGCTGCATTTCCATAATTATTCTCGCGGAACTGCCCCACCCATCTTACACCTGTAATTGCGTTAGTGAGCAGGATCTCATCGGCATTCTCCAGGTCTGAGATGGTCAGGGGTCTTTCTATTACTTTAAAAGGAAGGTCCATATCTATGATATGCTTACGCATTACACCACATACACACCCTTCGCTCAATGGAGGGGTGATCAGTTGCTTGTCATCCACGATGAACAGGTTGGCAATCGTCGTATCTGCCACCCTGTCTCTTGCATTCAACAGGATCGTTTCATTGAGGTGGTGTTGTTTACCATACATAGCTGCCATAATGTAAGGCAGGCAATTATTGGACTTAATAGTAGCAAATTTATCGCAACTCTTGCGCGCCTCCGGGAATACATCTATGACCAGTCCTCTTTCATTCAGTTCCAGCACCCGTCTGTCCAGGTCCCAGGTCTGAATAATAAAATTAGGATGGTTATTAGCCGGCTCATACAAACCACCATCCGACCGGAAGATAGTCAGCCTTACCCTGGCCAGGCGGTTGTGATTATTCCTGCTGCAAAGCTCAGCGATAAGGCGGGTGAAATAGTGCCGGGTAAAATTGTGGGGCGCATCAAAATGTAGCAGATGCAGACTGGCCATTAACCGCTCAAAATGTAGCTCGGATAGCTGCACTTCTCCCCTTACTGCACGCATGGTTTCAAAACAACCATCGCCATACCGGAAAGACCGGTTATCTGCGGTAAAAATCGGCTCAGTAGCCGCCATAAATTTCCCATTATAACATATATACACCTGTTGCACTGCGAACGCTTTTTGAATGTTAAAAAAGGACTGGAAAGGTACGAAATATTCGTGGCATGCAGGTACCAGCAGCCAGGACAATAGCCCTTCGCCGCCACCCCTTAAAACGGGTAGCGGTCACCCCAGCTCTTGCCAGAATAACCGCTTTTATACATAGGACAGGGTGCGCTTCCCGGATTTCATTCAGGGATGAACACCAGTCTATTTAGATCTCTTACATAATTGCCCAAAACGGAACCCGATAAATACATCTGCCTGCTTGGAATTTCCAAACAAAGCTGTCAGTACACTACCGGAACCCACATATAATGGTCCCGCCCGGAAGCTTGTGCCTGCGTTGAACTTTGTTAACCCATTATAGCTAAGAGGAAGATAAAAGCCGAATTTCCTTCCTTCATAACGTGGCGTCAGTGTAAAGCCGCTGTAGTATTGTCCATTATATGGCCTGGTAGTACCCTTTGCCATCGCCAGCTGTACATTCGCATTCAGATAAAACTTGTTCTGCAAATGGTAATCTACATTAATCTGCATCGTTGTAGGCAGGCTTACTGTATAACTCGTTTCACTGTTCGAACCATCTGGTACAAAATACTGTGGATATTTATCTAACGTGGTTTTATAATCATCCAGGGACACTCCGTTCAACTGGCTCAGGTAAAACCTTTGGTTTGCTGCTATACTCAGGTTATAACCTGCACTCTTCGACATGTCTTTCGTGTATTTTACGCGACCAATGTCGAGTACAGATACGCCAACTTTAAATAAATAGTCTTTACTTTCTGCCGGTCTGTATTCATATACTACTCCCAGGTCCAGACCTACACCATGGCCTGAGGTTTTGGTCAGCTGGCTTGCATCAAAGTCAGCAACATTTACACCTGATGAAGCCAGGCCTACTTTGGCTGATGTGTTGGTGAGGTAACCGTCCTGTGCTACCAGGTCTTTGTCAATTGTCCCTTTGAAATTGCTCAGGTGCACATTCATATTACCAATGCCTGCGAGGTATTTAATCGTACCCCCTGCTTTGAAATAATGTGGCCCTTTTACATAGGCTTCACGTGCAAAAGACAATCCATATTCCGTCCAGCCACTTACATTCACACGCATGTTGCCATTGCTGCTGATAGTGTACGGCAAATTGGAAGTCTCATCCAGGTTACGGATCTGGTTCACCAGTTGTCCGTCCATATCAGTAACATTCCCCAATACCCTTGCTCTGCTGGTAAATGCAAAAGCCATTTTTGGTCCTACACTGATCATTACAGATGGCAGGTGAATAGCAACGTTCACCAGGCCATTCGTTTTACCTGCGTTTGCTCCGAACAATTGATCTGTTAGTTTGTCCCCATCGAAGGTTTTTCCGAGGTCCCCTAATTTGAATTGTGCCTGATTATTGCCAACGCTGGCATTCACTCCCAATAAATTTACGTCCCAGCGATAACGGCTATTTGCGATGTTAGCGGGGTTTGAAAATACACCATTCACACCGGTGTAGTTGCCTGTACGGTAGCCCGCAAGGTCTTGCTGTGCATAGGCACTCGTAAGCATGCCCATACACACTGCTAAAATTGACACAGTTTTAGTCATAGTACTATAGTTAGATAAACAGGTAGGTTCAAAGAACTTTTCAGGGCACAATATATTAAACTTATTTAATAAGTGTAATATAGTCCCAATCCTGTTTATCAGAATAGTTCGTCGTCGTTGGCACAATAAATATTAACGTGAAGTATTATTCACTGACAATCCGATGCACCTGGCATCTCCTATTTATAATTTTGGTTCTATCCGAAACTTTAATTCCGGTTACATGTTCCCGTCGAAATGCTCTTTATTGAATCTAAGTTCGCTGCTGATGATGGACTCTTTCCTCTATCAGAGTTGACAAGGCAAAGATGGTGTTTTTAATTTACTACACAATAGCAAGTTGTGGGTATTGCAAATTTGAAAGAGAATGATTATCTAAAAGCGAAGGGGCTTGTCTTACAAGCCCCTTTGTTATAATTTCATTTCCGGTATTTCGCCATTAACTATCAAACGCCCTGCTGTCTTAGCTTTGATCTCACCTACAGACACGCCCGGTGCTCGTTCCAGCAGCCTGAATCCTTCAGGTGTAACATCCAGCACAGCCAGTTCCGTCACAATTTTCTTTACACAGGATACACCTGTTAATGGTAATGAACATTGTGGTAATAACTTACTTTCTCCTTTCGGATTTGTATGCATCATGGCCACAATAATATTCCTTGCAGAAGCTACCAGATCCATCGCGCCCCCCATTCCTTTCACCATTTTACCAGGTATTTTCCAGTTGGCAATATCACCGGTATCAGATACTTCCATCGCACCTAATACTGTGAGATCTACCTTGCCAGCTCTGATCATACCAAAGCTTTCTGCACTATCGAAGAAACAGCCACCGGGCAATACTGTCACTGTTTCTTTTCCTGCATTGATCAGGTCCGCATCCATATCAGCTTCCTCAGGATAAGGCCCCATGCCCAGTAAACCATTTTCTGACTGCAGCATTATAGAAACACCATCAGGAATGAAATTAGCAACCAGTGTGGGAATGCCGATACCAAGATTGACATACATCCCATCGCGCAATTCCTGCGCTATTCTTTTAGCAATGCTATATTTATCTAAAGACATACATTACGATTTAAATCTTAACGGTTTTACGTTCGATACGTTTTTCGTAGCCGGTACCCTGGAAGATACGATGTACATAGATCCCCGGCACATGTATGTGATCAGGATCCAATTCTCCCGGTTGTACCAGGTGCTCTACTTCCGCTATTGTAATGTTGCCCGCTTTGGCCATAGAAGTGCTGAAATTTCGGGTGGTCTTCCTGAATACAAGATTGCCCATGGTATCTCCTTTCCAGGCTTTCACCATCGCAAAATCGGCATGCAGGGCCATCTCCATCAGGTATTGTTTCCCGTTGAATTCGCGTGACTCTTTGCCAATGGCTACTTCAGTACCGTAACCGGCAGGCGTAAAAAAAGCAGGAATACCCATTCCTGCCATCTGGATACGCGTAGCCAGCGTACCCTGTGGAATCAGCTCTACTTCCAGCTCTCCGGACAATAACTGCCTTTCAAACTCCGCATTCTCGCCTACATAAGAGGCCATCATCTTTTTGATCTGTCTTGTTTTGAGAAGCAGGCCCAGTCCGAAATCATCTACACCTGCGTTGTTGGAGATACAGGTGAGGTCTTTAATACCTTTGCTTACCAATGCTGCAATACAGTTTTCGGGAATGCCGCAAAGCCCGAAACCGCCCAGCATCAGCGTAGTTCCATCGTGGATGTCATGCAGTGCTTCATCAGCATTTGCTACAACTTTGTTCATGTTTTGGTGTTTTGAAAATTTTGGGGGCCGAACCAATCTTACTGCTGCTTCGGCTTGAAATCAGGTTTATGATGTCCTGGTAAACCATCTTTTGGTATTGTCTTCACCGCGCCCGGCATCGGTTTTCCCTGCATCATGCCTGAACCCATCGGCACCGGTCCGTTATTCGGCTTGGGCTGTACAGGTGCGGGTGTAGCAGGTGCCGGCGTAGGCGGATGCGGCGCAGGTAAATTCAGTTGTTTGATAAAAGGAGTCGGTAAACCGTCCTTTTTTGAAGTTAGCACATTTTTACCAAACGGCAGATCGGCAAACGGGTTCTCCAGGTATGCTTTCATACGCATCTCTTTGTCCAGGTCTTCCCTGTTGGCAGTAGCTGCCTCCATCATCATATCATACACTTCCTTCAACCTGTCAGGACGACTTTCGTACCAGTCATAACTTTTCTGGAACTGCTCCCGTGTCAAATGGTGCATATCCAGGATCTGCCTGTAATAGAGTTTCTGCCTGTACCTGTGTACGGAATCAGGCATCGGGATACGCGGGTCCTCATTATTGCTGCTGTATGCATCTGCCATGGTCATGTCCAGCAGTACATCCCGCATCTCTTCCTTTTGCAATACACCATCCGGTACTTTGCCAGCCTGTCCACACGCCATTAACCCCAAAAGAAAGAAAACAAATACGATTCTATATTGCATAAATACTATTCCGTTGTTAGCGCAAAGCTATTTCATCTGCTGATATTTCACAGCATTCGTTACGTCCATTTGGGACAATAACTGTACCGCACGTGATTTTTCCTGGGGCGGTGCCTTGGAAAAGATCTTTAGCAGCTCATCTGACTTAGACGTAAAGAATACAGCCATCAACATAGAGTTAGGTATATCCTGGTAAATGGCATACATCATATTCAAACAGTTCAGGATGGCTCCCCTGCCCTTGTTCATATCATCATACATCACATCCAGCCCTTGCCGATGATACTGGTACATCACGTCGTGAAAACGCGCAAACTTTACATTCAATAAGTTGTCCTGCAGCCAGTAACGATTGCGGTTACCCTCGAACGGTTTCCAGCCTGATACATCCTTGCCATCCGGTGCATTGTTCACAATATTCAGGGCCTTCTTGAAAAAGTCATCTCCACCACGGGGGGAAAATGAATCAGCATCCAGTCCCAGAATGATATAACTATAATAAGCCAGTATAGCCGTGAGATTGGAAGCAATTGGATCATTACCGGTCACCCTGTTGTCACTGAACTCCAATGGCTGAAATTCTACATAGCGAAACACCACGTTGTTGTCCTGCATGTTCAGCAAACTGCTCACATATCCTGCGTTGTACACAGGGCGGGTAGCCTGCACAGTCAGGGTAGCTTTGTAAGAATTACTTCCCAGGTCACCGGTTACATTCAGCAGGAAATTACATTCAATACGTTCTGCCGGAGTATAGACATCATCTCCCCAGCGACGACCGTTCAGGAATTCCATGATACTTTTCTGCAGGGTGGTAAACACTTTCTTGTCAGTACCAGTGATCTGGTTGGCGTTAACGGTGACATTCACCCTCAGTTCCTGGGCCAGGAGGCCGGAACGGAAGAGCAGAAAGAACACAAAGCAGGTGAGGACTTTCAACTGTGGAGTATATTGCATGTTATCATACGATTATAGAGACTATCATGGCTGTCCGATCAGGGTAGTAATGGCTTTCACAATATCTTCCGCTACTTCCTGTTTGGACTTGAGCGGTAATTCTGTTGCGGTACCCTGCCTGTCAAACAGCGTTACTTTATTGGTATCATGATTGAAACCGGCACCTGCATCATTGAGGGAATTCATCACGACCAGGTCCAGGTTTTTCTCACGCAGTTTTTTTAGTGCATACTCCTGCTCATTGTTGGTTTCCAGCGAGAAGCCAACGAGTACCTGTCCGGCAGGTCGCTGGGCGCCTAAAGTACGCAGGATGTCAGTGGTCTTTTCCAGTTCCAGAGTCAGTTCGTCGCCAGCCCCTTTCTTGATCTTGATGTCTGCTACCTGTTTAGGACGGTAGTCTGCTACAGCGGCAGCCATTACAACAATGTTACTATCAGCGAAATGGGCTGCACTGCGATCATACATATCTGCGGCTGTGACTACCCTGAGTGTATGCACCCCTGGGTGTTTTGCTGACAGATGGGTAGGTCCCAGCACCAGGGTGACTTCAGCACCGGCAGCCGCCAGCGCATCGGCAATGGCAATACCCATTTTACCACTGGAATGATTACTGATATAACGAACAGGATCCAATGGTTCTTGTGTAGGGCCGGCAGTTACCAGCGCTTTTTTTCCTTTCAGAGGCTGGTACGCATTAAAATACTGTTGCAGGAAGGCGACAATATGCTCCGGTTCAGCCATTCTGCCTTCACCAAAAAGCCCGCTGGCCAGCTCTCCCTTTTCCACCGGCAGTTGCTGATGACCATATGAGAGCAGCTTTTGCACATTGGCACGGGTAGCAGGATGATGCCACATATCTTCGTCCATGGCTGGCGCAAAAAGTACAGGACAGGTAGCCGAGAGGTAGGTGGCCATCAGGAGGTTGTCACAGGTCCCCATCGCCATTTTGGCCAGGGTATTTGCCGAAGCAGGCGCTATGAGCATCACATCGGCCCAGCGCCCCAACATAACGTGATTGTTCCAGCTGGAGTTATCACTGATGGTCACAGGCACCTCATTTTTCGACAAGGTAGCCAGCGTAAGTGGTGTGATAAAATCACAGGCAGATGGTGTCATGACCACCTTTACCTCAACTCCTTCCTTTACGAGCAACCGGACAATGGTAGCAGCTTTATAAGCAGCTATGCTTCCGGACACGCCCAGCAGTATTTTCTTTCCTTGCAACATGTAGCGTATACCAATTATAAAAAAGGCGACAGAAATAGATTTCTGCCGCCATGAAGGTAGATATTTTTCAGTACACCAGATTAGCTGTACAGGTCATCGTCGTTTCTTCTGAAATAGATCTTATCTTCCAGGAATTCCATAGTAGCCTGAATAGCAGGGTTTGCCATTCTCTCATAGAAACGGGAGATTTCGATCTGTTCTTTATTCTCGTGCACTTCCTCCAGGTTGTCTGTATGGCTGGCAAATTCTTCCAGCTTAGAGTGCAGTTCTTCCTTCACAGATATGTTGATCTGGTTGGCGCGTTTTGCAATTACTGCAATGGATTCATACAGGTTGCCAGTTTTGCCTTTAATCTCGGTAGTATTTTTGGTTTCTACCATTGGATTAAGACTGCTGGTAAGACCTCTTTTTATTTTGCTCATTCTCCAGAGAATTAATTATTGATTACTAATATTGTTAAGGGTATTGTTTGTTGTCTTAGCGTTTTTGGTGGCTTTCGCTTTCTTCCTTTCCTGTTTCTTACTGATCGGTACGTTCAGATTATCTATGTCCTTGATGTTACTCTTCGCTAAGGTATAATATTTTTCGGCATCCGGCTTCAGTTTACTGGAAGAATAATGGTCCGCGAAGTCCATGTACTCAGCCACCACATCTTCGTAGCGCTCTTTCTGTTTATCCCAGATGCTGTGTTCGGCGTATTTGTAATAAGCTTTGATAGCCATGTACTTATATCCGTCGCTCTTGTCGGAGTCAGGATAGTTGCGCATCAGGCTTTTAAAGCTGATAGCGGCAGCTTTGTAATAACCCAGGTTGTAATACAGTTCTGCGTTATTATATTCTTTCTTTTCAAGTTTCTGGCGGCAGAGTTCGATCACCAGGTTACCTTCAGCCACTTTGTCAGAGGTAGGGTAGTTGTTGATGAAAGTCTGCATAGCGGAAATAGCCTTAATGGTATTTGCCTGGTCCAGCGGGATTTTTGGAGACTGCTTGTAATAGCAATACGCCTGCATATAGTCCATTTCTACCGCTCTTGGGCTGTTAGGGAAGTTGTCAAGATAGTTTTTGAAGTAAAACCCTGCCTGAACGTAATCCTTTAGTTTATAAGAGCAATAGCAATAGTTATAGTAAATCGGCTCATACTTCTCCGTTCCTTTGTATACCTGGAACAAGGATTCGTACAGGGATTGTGCGGTCATGTACTTCTTTTTCTCGTACATCTTATTTGCATAAGCCAGTTTGGCTTCATAATCCTTGCTTTTTTCGATCCTACGCAGTTCCGTATTACAGGACGTCGCGATAACAATTACTAAAAGACTAATAAAAAAAGAAACTAGCTTCATTTTCCGCATAAAGAGGGCAAAGTTAAGAATTAAATGTAAATGTAAGATAGGGTAGCAAATAGAGCTGTTAAAATTTTGCAAAAAGGGGAAATTCAGCGACAAACACTTTTTCCCACAAAAGAGGGATGTGGGTATAAGGTTTCTTTACCCGTTGTTCGACTGTTGTTCGACTGTTCTTCGACTGTTGTTCGACCGTTGTTCGACGCTTCTTCGACGCTTCTTCGACGCTTGTTCGACTAAAGAAGAAAATGTCAACAAAACTAATAAACATTAAAAACCATACAATTAACACATTTATCAACACCTATCCACACACTTCTCACATATTATCAACATACATTCCCACAGAATAAACACAAGCTCATCAATAAACCATTCAAAACCCCATTATTATAGGCAAAATAATACTGTGGAAAAAATTTATAATTCATTTTTTCGTTAGAGAGTGGGAAAAAGTGTTATTTTGTGTTAGAAAATGGAATTCAAGGACTTTCGCCCCCAAGTATGACAGGTTTTCTGGGAGAATATGAGGCAACGCTTGACGCAAAAGGACGCTTTCTACTCCCCGCTGGCTTTAAAAAGCAGCTGGCAGAAGGCGCCGGAGAGCAGTTTGTCATCAACCGGGGATTTGAAAAATGTCTGTCCTTGTATCCCATGAACGAATGGCAGCCCATTTTCGAAAAGATCAGTAAGCTGAACGACTTCGATCCGAAAGTAAGGGAATTCCGCCGCTACTTTCTCAACGGCGCCACCATTTGTGAACTGGACAGTGCAGGCAGATTATTGGTGCCAAAAAACCTGATGGCTTACGCATCACTCGATAAAGAGATCGTGCTCTCAGCGGCCACCAACAAGATTGAAATCTGGGATAAAGCAAAATACCAGGAGTTCTTTGAAAATTTCTCACCAGGAGCCTTCAGTGACCTTGCAATGCAGGTCATGGGAGGTGGAGATAACAATATTTCGATTTAAAGCTATTATGGGAGAAGCGTCACAATATCACCTGCCCGTTCTGCTGCAGGAAGTAATTACACATCTGCAAATCAATCCCGAAGGGACTTATGTAGATGCGACTTTCGGTGGCGGTGGTCATTCCAGAGCGATTCTGGAACAACTGAACGAGAACGGACGGCTCATCGTATTTGATCAGGACGAAGATGCCTATAATAACCGGATAGATGACCCCAGGGTCACTTTCGTACAGCAAAACTTCAGACACCTGCAAAGGTTCCTCAAACTGTACAAAGTTCCACCGGTTGACGGCCTCCTCGCTGATCTGGGCGTTTCTTCATGGCAGTTTGATACAGCAGAAAGAGGATTTAGTATCCGGTTCGATGGAGATCTGGATATGCGCATGGACAAAAGAACAACCCTCACAGCAGCAGCGTTGCTGCAATCCTACTCAGAACAGGAATTACACCTCCTGTTCCAGAACTACGGAGAAGTCACCAACGCACGCACCCTGGCTAAAGTCATAGTCACAGAGCGAAAAGCCCGCCCAATGAGGACCATCAATGAGTTCAAATCCGTTATCCAGCCAATCGTAAAAGGCAATCCGCAAAAATACCTCGCACAGGTATTTCAGGCACTCAGGATCGCCGTCAACGACGAACTGGGCGCTCTTAAAGATTTGCTTACACAAGCAACGGAAGTATTAAAACCAGGCGGTAAACTGGCAATCATAACTTTCCATTCACTGGAAGACAGACTGGTGAAGAACTTTATGAAAACAGGACAATTTGAGGTGCAGGACGATCCATTTTCTTTCACCACGCCCCCTAAATTGTTCCGGCTAGATACAAAAAAACCAGTCACCGCTGGCCCCGAAGAACTTAAACGTAATGGCCGGTCCCGTAGCGCAAAACTTAGGGTAGCCGAAAAATTATAACAGATCCGGACTGACGAAGCATTTAAAAGGGTACAACTAAAAAAAGCGTCAATCCCCCAATCACGTTTGATCATGTGCGAAGGATGTTATACCATATCATTCACGTTGACTTAATAAAACCGAGCTGCTTGGAACAGGAAGAACATATACCAGTCGCAGAATTACCGGATGAACCGGAACAGAAAAGAGAATGGCGCCTGCGCATTAACTACAGGGCCATCACGCAAAATATGCCCTTTATACTGTTCCTCTCCGCTCTTGCACTGATCTATATTGCCAACAGTCACCTGGCTGAAAAAAAAATCCGCCAGATCAACAAACTGGGACGTGAAATCAAAGAGTTGAAATGGGAATATCTCAATGTGAAAAGTGAATTGATGTTCCGTAGCAAAATGAGTGAAGTCAGCAAATCAGTGGAACCTTGGGGCCTTAAGCCACTCAGTTCCCCACCCCAAAAAATCGTACTGAAGAAACAGTAATAATCATACTCAGACTGTGGAAGTAAAGAAAGACATATTGTGGAGAGTGTATCTGTGCTTTATAGGCATGGGTCTGTTTGGTGTGGCTATATTAATAAAGGTGTTCTTCCTCCAGAACGTTGAAGGTAATTACTGGCGAAGCATGGCCGACAGCCTGCATACCCGCTACGTAACCCTCGACGCAGACCGGGGTACCATCTACTCCGAAGAAGGTAGGATGTTATCCACATCGATCCCCTACTTCGACGTAAGAGTCGATTTCGCAGCAGATGGCCTCACCGATAAAAATGGAAAGATCTTCAAGGACAATGTTGACTCATTGTCCATTTGTCTTTCAAAGACTTTTCAGGATCACACTCCTAAGGAGTATAAAACACTCCTGCAGGAAGGCTATAAAAACAAAGACAGATACTTTCTCCTGAAAAGAGATATCTCGTTTACCCAATATCAGCAACTCCGCCAGTTCCCAATGTTCAGACTAGGGAAAAATAAAGGAGGCCTGATCGCGGAAACGAAAAATAAACGCATCAACCCCTTCAAACTGCTGGCCAACAGGACCATCGGTTTAAGCAGGCAAAATGCACAGAACGTAGGTCTCGAAAGGACCTACGATAGCTATTTAAGCGGCACCACCGGTAAAAGACTGATGCGCCGCATCGCCGGTGGCACTTTCGTTCCCGTCGAAGGATATGATATCGAACCCGAAAACGGACACGACATCATCACCACCATCGACGTAAACATGCAGGATATCGTTGAAACCGCCCTCATGAACATGATGGTCGCCAACGAAGCAGAAAACGGCACCTGCATACTCATGGAAGTGAAAACCGGTAAGATCAAAGCAATCGCCAATCTGGGCAGACAACCAGATGGCAGCTACTTCGAAGATATGAACTACGCCCTCAGAGCTACAGAGCCCGGCTCTACGTTCAAACTGGCTACCGTCATCTCCGTACTCGACGACAAATACGCTACCATGAACAACATGGTCAACCTGCAGGAAGGTAAGTGGCAGATAGGACGCAGGACCGTATTCGACTCAGAACCACACCCCGGCCAGACGAACGTTACCATCAAACACGCGTTCGAACTGAGCTCAAATGTGGGAATGGCAAAACTGGCCTATCAGTTCTATAATAAAAAACCAAACGACTTCGTCTGGCACCTGAGAAAACTCAGACTCGACAAGCCAACCGGTATAGATCTCGTAGGCGAAGACCAACCAGTCATCAAAACAACCGCCAGCAGAACATGGAGCGCTACCAGCCTGCCATGGATGGCTTTCGGTTACGAAGTCTTAATCAGCCCGTTGCAAACCTGCATGCTCTACAACGCGGTAGCAAACAACGGTAAAATGATGAAGCCATACCTGGTCAACTCCATTAATGAATATGGTAAACCAGTTAAAAGCTTCGAACCTGAAGTATTAATGGATAGCATCTGCTCCACTAATACCCTCACACAGGTAAAAGCAATGTTGGAAGGAGTCGTAATGAATGGAACAGCCAGATCATTGTGGTCTCCATATTACAGCTTTGCCGGTAAAACCGGTACCGCCCTGGTAGCGAATGCTAACCGGGGTTATGCCGATAAAATATACCAGTCCTCTTTCGCAGGATATTTTCCTGCCAAAGATCCGCAGTTCACCTGCGTCGTGGTGATCAAAAACAAACCACACGCGGCAAAGTTCTACGGCGCTTCTGTAGCAGGACCCGTTTTTCGCGAAGTAGCAGATAAATTATATGCTATCGCCGTTGAAAAACAACGACCCATGAGAGCGAACCTGATGCTGGATACATTGCTGGCATTCAAAAACAGCAAGGCCCGTGATTGGAAAGAAATCACCAGTACACTGGACCTGCCCGTTGAAGGTGAAGTCAATAACAACAATTGGGTAAGTGCCACCGTAACTGACAGGAAGGTCGCCTTCACTCCAGTTACCCAGGCAAAAGGTAGTGTGCCAAATGTAACAGGTATGGGATTGAAAGATGCTTTGTACCTGCTCGAAAATGCAGGATTGCGCGTGGTTGTAAGAGGTGCAGGGAAAGTCACCAACCAGTCCATTCCAGGAGGTACACAATTAGAAAAAAATCAAACGATCGTCATAGAACTGAGTTAATGAAAACACTGCGTGACATATTATATAATGTAAACATCGTGGCCGTAAAAGGGTCAACCGATACCGCCGTGAATGCACTGAACATCGACTCCAGGGCCATAAAACCCGGCGATGCCTTCATTGCAATCAGAGGCGTACATGCCGATGGTCACCTGTTCATTGACAAAGCTGTGCAACAGGGCGCCACTGCCATCATCTGCGAAGAACTGCCTGCACAAACTGCCGACAATGTTGTCTACGTACAGGTGAACAGTAGCGCCACCGCCGCCGGTGTAATAGCCGCTAACTTCTACGACAACCCCTCTCATAAGGTGCAACTCGTAGGCGTAACCGGTACCAATGGCAAAACAACCATCGCTACCCTCCTGTTCAAACTGTTCAGCGCACTGGGCTACCATTGCGGCCTGCTCTCTACCGTGCAGAACCAGATCGGCGACAGGATCGTACCATCTACCCATACCACGCCAGATACCATCCACCTGAATGCACTCCTGGCCGATATGGTGAACGATGGCTGTGACTATGTGTTCATGGAAGTAAGCTCCCACGCTATTCACCAGCAAAGAATAGCCGGGCTGAAATTTGCCGGAGGCATCTTCAGCAATATCACCCACGATCACCTGGACTATCACAAAACCTTCGACGAATACATCCGGGTGAAAAAGTCCTGGTTCGATGGCCTCCCCGCTACGGCTTTTGCCCTCACTAACCTCGACGATAAAAGAGGCAACGTGATGCTGCAAAACACCAAAGCAAAAAAACAAACCTATAGCCTGCGCACCGTTGCAGACTTTAAGGGAAAGATCCTTGAAAATAACCTCACTGGCCTGATCATGATGATCAATGAGACAGAAGTACACTTCCGCCTCATCGGTGAGTTTAACGCATACAACCTGCTGGCCGTATACGGAGCCGCTACCCTGCTTAACCAGGACAAAGCCCGCGTATTACAGGCCCTCAGTGACCTCTCCGGAGCTGAAGGACGTTTCGATTATATCGTCTCTCCCCATCAGCGCATCATCGGTATCGTGGATTATGCACATACCCCAGATGCCTTGCTCAATGTGCTGGCTACTATCAAAAACCTGCGCAAAGGCAACGAACAGGTCATTACCGTAGTCGGCTGCGGCGGCGATCGTGATACTGCTAAACGCCCTGTTATGGCCGAAGTAGCAGTTGAACGCAGTGACAGGGTGATCCTGACCTCAGATAATCCCCGTTCAGAAGATCCGAACGAGATTATTAAACAGATGGAAGCCGGTGTACCCGTACATCTTAAAAAGAAAGTACTGTCTATCACCGACCGTAAAGAAGCGATCAAAACAGCCATCAGCCTCGCCAATCCTGAAGACATCATTCTCATAGCAGGCAAAGGCCATGAGAAATACCAGGAAATACAAGGGGTGAAACATCCTTTCGATGACAAACAGGTGCTGGAAGAAATGATGAAGATGATGGAGAAATAATCATACAAACAACTAACGAACAACTAACAAACAACTAACTAACTACTAACTAACAGTATGCTCTATTACTTATTCAATTATTTGAAAACGTTAAATTTCAGCGGAAGCGGGATGTTTCAATTCATCACGTTCCGTGTGACTATGGCGTTACTGTTATCCCTGGTTATCTCTCTCTTGTTAGGTAAACGTATCGTCCGGTTTCTCCAGAAAAAACAGATCGGTGAAACTATCCGTGACCTCGGTCTGGCCGGTGAAAACAGCAAGAAAGGTACCCCTACCATGGGTGGCCTGATCATCCTGGCGGCTATCGTTATTCCTACCCTGCTGTTTGCTCAGGTTAAAACCGTTTACATCTGGCTCATGTTGCTCTGCACCGTTTGGCTAGGTTTGATCGGGTTCCTGGACGACTATATCAAAGTCTTCAAAAAGAACAAAGAAGGACTGGCCGGTAAGTTCAAGATCCTCGGACAGGTTGGCCTGGGTATCATCATCGGCAGCACCTTGTACTTCAACGAAAACGTAGTCATCTCCCGCGAGATACTGGGTGCAAAAAAAATCGCTCCCTACGAAAGAGTAGTAGCCAAATCGGAAAGAGTTACAAAAGATGGACATCGTTTTGCTGATGTAAAAACACCGATCACCTCTATTCCTTTTGTAAAGAACCATGAATTCAACTACGCCAAGCTGATCTCATGGATCCCCGGCGCAGAGAAATATACTTATATCCTCTACATCCTCATCGTGATCATCATCATTACAGCAGTGTCCAATGGTGCCAACCTCACAGATGGATTAGATGGACTGGCCACCGGTGTCTCGGCCGTCATAGGCGTTTGTCTTGGCATATTCGCTTACGTATCCGGTAATATCCAGTTCGCCGAATACCTGAATATCATGTACATCCCCAACCTGGGTGAACTGTCCATATTCATTGCCGCCTTTGTAGGTGCCTGCGTAGGTTTCCTCTGGTACAATGCTTATCCGGCTCAGGTGTTCATGGGAGATACAGGTAGCCTGGCTTTGGGTGGCATCATCGCCTCCCTGGCCATCATCGTAAGAAAAGAATTATTAATACCAATTTTCTGTGGTGTCTTCCTCGTAGAAAACCTGAGCGTTGTGTTACAGGTCTCTTACTTTAAGTACACCAAAAAGAAATACGGTGAAGGTAAACGCATCTTCCTGATGTCGCCCCTCCACCACCATTACCAGAAGCTGGGATACCACGAAAGTAAAATAGCAGTAAGGTTCTGGATCATTACAATTATGTGTGCAGTCGTTAGTATTGCAACTTTAAAAATCAGATAAGCAAAATGACAAAGAAACTCATCATACTCGGAGCCGGTGAAAGCGGAATTGGTGCAGCCCTGTTAGGCAAGCAACAGGGGTATGATGTATTCGTGTCAGATGGTGGAACTATCAAGGATATTTATAAACAGGAACTCGCTGTGAACAAAATTCCCTTCGAGGAAGGACAGCATTCCTGGGATGTGATTTTAGGTGCCGATGAAATTGTTAAAAGCCCTGGCATTCCTGAAAAAACGGAACTGATGAAAAAGATCCGTGAAAAAGGAGTACCAGTGATCTCTGAGATCGAACTGGCTTACAGGTTTAGCAAAGATGCCAAAGTAATCGCCATTACCGGTAGCAACGGAAAGAGTACAACCACTGCACTCACTTTCCACATATTTGAGACAGCTGGTCTCAAAGCCGCAATGGTAGGTAACATTGGTCTTAGTTATGCCCGTATAGTTGCAACCGCACCTGCTGATTATTATATCGTCGAAGTGAGTAGCTTTCAACTGGACGATATTGTGGAGTTCAAGCCCAACGTGGCCATCTTGTTGAATATCACACCAGATCATCTGGATAGATATGACTACAAAATGGAGAACTATGTGGCGTCAAAATTCCGCATAACGATGAATCAGGGGCCGGAAGATTTCTTTGTGTATTGCAAAGACGATCAGGAGATTGACAATTATTTAAAGAAGCAAACTATTTATTCAACATCAATACCCTTTACTATCATGGAACCGTTAAAGCAAGGAGGATTTATGGTAAACGATCAGGTAAACATTCAGGTTAATGATGAACCAGTAATCGTATCAATGTATGATCTCGCGCTTAAGGGCAAGCACAACTTGTACAATTCCATGGCAGCGGGTATTGCTGGAAGGACCATGGAGATAAGGAAAGAAAAAATTCGGGAGAGCCTGACCTCTTTTAAGAGTCTGGAGCACCGTATGGAGTACGTTGCCACTGTGCGTGGAGTGGATTTCATCAATGATAGTAAAGCGACCAATGTAAACTCCCTGTGGTTTGCACTGGAAAGCATGGAAACCCCGGTAGTGCTCATTATGGGAGGTGTTGACAAAGGAAATGATTATAGCGCTATCAGGGAACTGGTTAAAGAAAAAGTAAAAGCAATTATTTGCCTGGGTATAGACAATGCTCCCATTCAGGAAGCGTTATCAAAAGATACACCGGTAATGATTGATACGCGCAGTATGAAAGAAGCTGTAGATGCAGCCTTTCAACATGCAGAAAAAGGTGATGTAATACTACTCTCGCCTGCTTGTGCAAGCTTCGATCTGTTCAAGAACTACGAAGACAGAGGAAAGCAATTCAAAGAAGCAGTGAGGGAACTATAAACATCCGGGATATTCCGGAGAGCAAAAAAGTTTAAATGGACGGTTTACTTCATAGGACAAAGGGTGACAAAGTGATATGGACGATCGTGATCTTCCTGTCATTAGTGAGTCTGCTGGCGGTTTACAGCGCCACAGGGTCGCTTGCCTATCGCCTGCAGGGCGGTCATACGGAGTACTACCTCTTCAAACAACTGAGCGTACTGGTAATGGGTTTGCTGATCATCTACTTTGCACACCGGGTGAATTATACTATTTACTCACGTGTCGCACAGATAGGTTTCCTGATCTCTATCCCCTTACTGATCTATACACTGGCATTTGGCAGACATGTGAATGATGCAAGCCGCTGGATTAGACTCCCCGTTATTAATCTGACTTTCCAGACTTCTGACGTGGCTAAACTGGCCATATTCATGTATGTAAGCAGGCAACTTTCCAAAAGACAGGGTATCATCAGCGATTTTAAGAAAGGCTTCCTGCCAATCATTATTCCTGTTGGTGTGATCTGTATACTGATCATGCCTGCAAACATGTCGACTGCATTACTGCTGGGCGCCAGCTGCATGATCCTCTGCTTTATAGGCCGGGTACCCGTAAGGTACCTCCTCGCTATGGTAGGTGTAGGTCTCGTGGCTATTGTGCTGATGTTTGCCGTCGCAGCACTGACAGGCAAAAAGATGCGTACCGAAACATGGAAGAAAAGAATAGAACACTTTACTTCCGACGATGCCACAAATGCTGACCTGCCATATCAGGTGCAACAAGCTAATATCGCTATCGCAGGTGGTGGTGTATTGGGTAAAGGTCCGGGCAACAGCACGCAGCGGAACTTCCTGCCACATGCCTACAGCGATTACATATACGCAACAATTATTGAGGAGTATGGTATATTTGGCGCCTTTTTGATATTGATGGCCTATATGTTGCTATTACTTAGAAGTATCAGCTTGTTTAGAAAATGTCCCTATGCTTTCGGCGCTTTTCTGGCAGTTGGTCTCAGCATCACATTAGTCATACAGGCACTGACAAATATGGCAGTGAATGTAGGACTCTTCCCCGTAACAGGTGTAACATTACCGCTGGTGAGTATGGGTGGATCCTCGGTGATCTTTACCAGTCTTGCTATTGGTATCATACTAAGTGTATCAAGAAATGTGGAAGAACTGGAAGGAAAAAGAATAGAACAGGAAAGGATTGCGAAGGTAGTCGCCCAGCAAGCTGAAATAGAAGAATTTTAAACTGATAGAAATATGCAACGCAGAATTATCATAGCAGGTGGTGGTACCGGAGGACATATCTTCCCGGCAATCGCTATTGCCAATGCGTTGAAAAAGATAGAACCGGAAACAGAGATCCTCTTTGTAGGTGCCAAAGGAAAGATGGAAATGGAAAAAGTACCGCAGGCTGGCTACCGCATCGAAGGACTGGAAATAGCAGGATTTAATCGCAGCAATATGCTCAAGAACCTGTTGTTACCATTCAAGATCCTGAAAAGCCTTTCACAGGCCCGTAAGATCATTGACGCTTTCCAACCGGATGCTGTGGTAGGTGTAGGCGGTTATGCCAGCTTCCCTGTCATGCGCAAAGCACAGAAAAAAGGTATTCCAACCCTCATACAGGAGCAAAACTCCTTCGCAGGGAAAGCCAATATGGCCCTCGGAAAAAAAGCCGCTAAAATCTGTGTCGCTTACGAAAACATGGAGAAATTCTTTCCGGCTGATAAAATTGTAATGACCGGCAATCCTGTACGGGGAAACATTACACAATCTGCCGTATCAAAAGAAGATGCACTCGCGCACTTCGGTCTCCGCACCGGCAAACAAACTGTATTTGCCGTAGGTGGAAGCCTGGGAGCAAAAGCCATCAACGAGGCACTGGCACCCATCCTCGCCTCTTTTGTAGAGAAAAATATCCAGCTGATCTGGCAAACAGGTAAGCCTTACTTTGAAACAGCCAAAACAGCTGCCGAACCATACACCTCCCATGTAAAAGTGTATGAATTCATCAACGTAATGGACTTCGCCTACAAAGCTTCAGATGTAGTGGTATCACGTGCAGGCGCACTGGCCATCGCTGAACTCTGTGTAGTGAAAAAACCTGTCATCTTCGTGCCCTACCCGTTTGCGGCAGAAGACCACCAGACGTTCAATGCAAAAAGCCTGGTAGATAAAAAAGCAGCCCTCATCATTAAAAATGATGATGCCACTGCCCAACTGGGAAATACACTTTTTAGCCTGTTACAAAACAATGCGTTATTGCAACAGCTGGAAGAAAATATAGGTAAACTGGGAAATTCAAATGCTGATATGGTCATTGCTAAACAAGTGTTAGCGCTGATCAAATAAAAGGAGAAAGAAAAATGGATCTGAAAAACATACAACGCGTTTACTTCATTGGAATCGGAGGCATCGGTATGAGCGCCATCGCCCGCTTTTTTAATGAGAAAGGCGTGCATGTAAGTGGCTATGACCGTACCGAAACACCACTGACCCGTCAGCTGGCTGAAGAAGGTATGCAGATCCATTACTCGGATGATACCAACCTGCTGGACAAAAATGCACAACTGGTTGTATATACACCCGCTATCCCAGGTACCCATGCTGAACTGATCTGGTATAAGAAAAACGAATACGAAGTAGTAAAACGAAGCGATGTATTGCAGGAGATCACCAAAGAGTTGTTCGCCATCACCGTAGGTGGTACACATGGCAAAACAACCATCTCTACCCTTACCGCTCACATACTGCGTCATAGCGGTTATGGTTGCAACGCCTTCCTCGGAGGTATCAGTGCCAACTACGACCGTAACTTCTGGAGCAGCGACAAACAGGTGGCTGTGATCGAAGCGGATGAGTATGATCGTTCATTCCTGAAACTTCACCCGGATATCGCTGTACTGACTGCCATGGATGCAGATCACCTGGATATCTACGGCACAGAAGCTGACATGCAGGATGCTTTTATACAGTATACGGCAAACATAAAACCCAATGGTACGCTGATCGCAAAACTGGGATTAGCCCGTGCAGCAGAATTGAAAGGTGATAATAAACGTTGGTATCACCTGCAGGATAGTCAGGCAAATGTTTATGCGACCAACATCAGAACAGTTGACGGTGGTTATCTGTTTGATGTAGTAGAACAGGATTGGCACATTCATGATGTACAACTGCCTATAGGAGGTACACATAATATCGAGAATACAGTGGCAGCCATCACCGTGGCACACCTGTTAGGCATTGACGCCGCAAAGATCAAAGCAGCAATCGCTGATTTCAAAGGCATCAAACGTCGCTTTGAATATCTGGTGAAGAACGATTATCAGGTATACATTGATGACTATGCACATCATCCGGAAGAACTACGCGCCCTCATCAGCAGCGCCCGTAGCCTTTTCCCAGACAAGCGTTGTGTAGTATTCTTCCAGCCACATTTGTACAGCCGTACACGTGATCTGGTAGAAGGATTTGCAGAAAGCCTGTCACTCGCAGATGAAGTGCTGCTGTTACCCATCTATCCGGCCAGGGAATTACCGATCGAAGGCGTGCATAGCGAAATGCTGGCGGAAAAGATAACAGTACCGGTAAAGGTCATACAGAAAGAAGATGTATTGGCCTGGGTAAAAGCGAATAGTGCACCATTGCTCATCACGGCTGGTGCCGGGGACATTGACCAATTCAGAGATCCAATCAAAGAAATATTGAATGGAGAAAAAGTGAAAGAGTAGACAACAAAACTAAAACCCAAATGCAAACCAAGACCCGCCGGGCATTAAAACGAATAGGTAGTGTACTGCTATGGACGGCGGTATTGACCGGCTTCGTTATCCTGCTTGTTGCGGCAGTGCAGGAAAAAGAAGAGGGTAAATGCAAAGGGATCGTTGTAAAACTGGTGGGAGACGAAAACAACTTTTTTATAGAAGAGAAAGATATAAAAGCGTTGGTGGCTGGCGACAAGAACTTAAATCCTGTAGGCAAGCCCATAAAAGAGATTAACATCGCAGCATTGGAGAAGATCGTAGCGCGTGATCCCTGGGTAAAAACTGCAGATATCTTTGTGGACAACCAGCGAAGACTCAACATCAAAGTCGCTCAGCGAGAGCCCGTAGCAAGGATCTTTACCTTAACAGGCAATACTTACTACCTGGACAAAGATGGAGAAAGAATACCGGTATCAGCCCGATATACAGCAAGAGTACCGGTGTTCACAGATTATCCGTCAGACGCTGCTAAAGTGCAAAAGGCAGACAGCGCACTGACTGCTGGTATCATGGAAATAGGCAGCTTTGTACAAAGCGACCCTTTCTGGACGGCTCAGGTAGAACAGGTAGTGATCACTCCCCAGCGTGAGTTTGAAATCATACCAACACTGGGAGATCACGTGATACTGTTTGGCGATGGTACCGATGTACCAAAAAAATTCAACAAACTGCTGGCGTTTTATAAAGAAGGACTAAGCAAAGTGGGTTGGAACAATTACGCAAAAATCAACGTTGCATTCGAAAACGAAGTAGTATGTACACGGAGAAGCGGGGAAGAATTATCGAAAAAGCTGGCCGCTGAAGACAGCGCTAAATTAGCCAGCACCGGCGATACACTGGCGAGGATCATGGTGCACGGAAATGACTCAGTGCAACCAGAAGCAGCAAAGCTGGAAGCCTCCGTCAGAGTGGTACCTGCCAGACCTACGCCTTCGAAACAGAGAAATCAAAAGGACAAGTCGTCTGGAAAAAAGGAACCAAAGGCAGTGTATAGGCCAGGTAGAAATTAGTAACACAACAAAAAACTATAGAAACGCCATGAATCAGGAAGCTCCTATCATTGTAGGCCTTGATATTGGAACTACAAAGATTGCTGCCATCGCAGGTCGAAAGAACGAATTCGGGAAACTGGAAATCCTGGGTTTCGGTAAAGCTCCGTCCTTCGGTGTTCAACACGGAATGGTGTTGAATATCGATCAGACAATCAAGGCAATACGTCAGGCCCTGGAGAACTGCTATGCTTCTAATCCAAACCTGGAGATCAATGAAGTGTATGTTGGCATTGCAGGTCATCACATCAAAAGCCTGCAGACCCGTGGCGATATCGTGCGTAACGATACCGAAGCGGAAATCTCCCAGAAAGATATTGATCAGCTGATAAATGACCAGTATAAAACGGTGATCCCCGCCAGTGACCAGATCATTGACGTGATCCCGCAACAATATATCGTTGATAGCCTCCAGAACATCACCTACCCGATCGGGATGAGCGGTGTGAAAGTAGGTGCGAACTTTCATATCATCACCGGTGATAAGAATGCAATTCGCAACATCAACCGTAGCGTTGAGAAATCCGGACTGAAGATCCACGACCTGGTACTTCAACCCCTGGCTTCTGCCGCTGCCGTAATGTGTGACATGGACTTCGAAGCAGGCGTAGCCATCGTAGATATCGGCGGCGGTACTACCGACCTGGCTGTGTTCTACGAAGGTATCCTGAAACACACAGCCGTAATACCTTACGGTGGTGAGAATATCACCAACGATATCAAAAACGGTCTCGGTGTACTGAAAACACAGGCAGAACAAATGAAAGTGCAATTCGGATACGCACTGGCAGATGAAGCAAAAAGCAATGCTTACATCACCATCCCCGGACTGCGCGGACAAAGCCCTAAAGAGATTTCTGTGAAGAACCTGGCACATATCATACAGGCACGTATGAGTGAAATCATGGACTTCGTCATTTATCATCTCAAGCAAATTGGAATGGACAACAAGATGCTCAATGGTGGTATCATCCTCACAGGTGGTGGCTCCCAACTGAAACATCTGATCCAGCTCACAGAATATACAACCGGTGTAAGCGCACGAATTGGCTATCCAAACGAGCACCTGGCCTCCGGTCATATCGACGAGCTGACCAAACCAATGTATTCTACCTGTATCGGTCTTATCCTCAAAGGTTATAACGACTATGAGAACGACCGCAGGGCAATGGAAGAAAATTACGTTAAGATCAATACCAGCTACATCGCCAAGGAGCAGGCCTCAAAAGCCGCTACAGAAAAGGAAGACAGCTGGGAAGACGATACCCCGTCAGTTGAAGAAATCCAGGCAAGAAAAGCGAGAGAAAGAAACGCCTCTCTGAAAACTTTCCTGGACAGAATGAAAACAAAGATCATCGACATGTTCACCGAAGAAGAGGATGCGAAACTTTAACAGGGTATTTTCCGAGAATGGCGTAATTGTTGCAGCCATAAACGATTTCAAATCAGATAATTAATATTCGGATAATGGTAGTGGGTTCTACCACTACCAAATAATTACTAACTATAGAAGAATTTGTGGGCATTATTAATTATACTAACTAACCCATAAAAGAGATAGAGTCATGATACATTTTGATCTTCCCAAAGAAAAGTCTTCCATCATCAAAGTGATAGGCATTGGTGGTGGCGGAAGCAACGCGGTGAACCACATGTTCAACCAGCGTATTGAGGGCGTGAATTTTATCATCTGTAATACAGATGCACAGGCTATCTCCAATAGTCCTGTACCAAATAAAATTCAGCTAGGTCCTCACCTGACTCAGGGTCTGGGTGCCGGTGCCAACCCCCGCATTGGTGAACAGGCCACCGAAGAATCTTTTGAAGAAATCAAAAAGATCTTAGAGGTGAATACCAAGATGGCATTCATCACTGCGGGTATGGGTGGTGGTACCGGAACAGGTGGCGCACCTATCATCGCTAAGATCTGTAAAGAACTGGGTATTCTTACTGTCGGCATCGTTACTACTCCCTTCTCCTACGAAGGAAAAAAGAGAATGCAACAGGCTGATGATGGCGTGAACCGTCTGAAAGAATATGTAGATACACTGCTGATAATTTCTAACGATAAACTGCGCCAGAAATTCGGCGACCTGAAGTTCAAAGCTGCTTTCGAAAAAGCAGATAACGTACTGGCTACCGCTGCCAAATGTATCACAGATGTGATCAACAGCACCGGCCAGATCAACGTTGACTTTGCGGACGTTTGTACAGTAATGCGCAACGGTGGTGTGGCTATACTCGGTGCAGCTACTGCAGAAGGTGAAAACCGCGCACAGAAAGCAATCGAAGAAGCACTGACTTCACCGCTGCTGAACGATAACGACATCCGTGGTGCAAAATGGATCCTGCTGAACATCTCTTCCGCAGAAGGCGAATTTGAGCACACTCTCGATGAAATGGATACCATCCAGGCCTACGTACAAAGCCAGGCAGGTGAAGATTGCGACGTAATCCTCGGTGTCGGCTACGACCAGGACCTGGATCGCAAATTAGGCGTAACCGTTATCGCTACCGGTTTCGAACAAAAACCGATTCAGCAGGTAAAACAGGCCCCACAGGATCCATCTCATAATCAGCCTAGAATCGTAATGGAACTGGGTCGTGAAGGTGATGAAAAAAAGATGAACACCCCTGTTAGCTCCAGCAATAACGCTATGTTCATCGAACCAACCGACCATATGGCACCACGGTTGGTAGAGCCTGTGGTGACACAGCCCGCCACTACCTTTGTTACACCAGAACCTCCTGCCGAAAACGGAAGGTCCAGCTTTGCACTCAACATTGAGCCTGTAGGATCAACAGCGCCTACCAGCTATAACAATGTGAACGTTATACAGCCCAATAATCAGGCAGCTGGCGGATATCCTGCCAGACACATTTTTATTGAGCCTACTACGACCCCACCTCCTGCCGAAACACCAGAGATGAAGATCGTATTCCGTGAGGAAGAACCAAGTGCAGAAATGTCAAATGATATGCAACAACTGCATGCATTTGAAGAACAATTAGAAGAACAGAAACGTAAACAGGCAGAGCGCGTAGCCAAACTGCGTAGCCTCAGCTTCAACGTGAAAGGCATCGATAATAATTCAGAAATTGAAAACGTTCCTGCGTACATTCGTCGAAATATTAATCTCGATAACGGCGCTGGTTCTGCCGAGAATTTCTACTCTAACTATACTATTTCAGATAGTCAGAATAACCAGGCAGAAATCAATACGATCAATACTTTTTTAGATGGGAAAAAACCCGATTGATTTAATTCGAACGTTTGATTGTTTTTTTAGTTGTGTTAAAGAAAGTCCTCTGGTTCTCCGGAGGACTTTTTTATTTGTGTTAACCAGTCATTAACAGTTCTGGGAAAAGGAATTCGGATATTGCAATATGTCCCTGATATAACCTCGATATTCCTAACTATAAAATACCCCACCATGGACTTTAAAGACCAGATCAAGCAACTAGGCGACCGGGTTGCCAAACTCAAAGACCAGATTCAAACAGAAGAAGCTACCAAAAATGCATTTATTATGCCCTTCATCCAATGCCTGGGCTATGATGTATTCAACCCCTTTGAAGTAACCCCCGAATTCATCGCAGACATCGGTATTAAAAAAGGAGAAAAAGTAGATTACGCTATTATGCAGGAAGGAAAACCGACCATGCTGATCGAATGTAAACATTGGTCCGCCGATCTGAATCCACATAATAGCCAGCTATTCCGGTACTTTCACTGCACAAGCGCCCGATTCGGTATCCTTACAAATGGCATTCATTTTAAGTTTTATACAGACCTCGTAGAGACGAATAAAATGGATGAAAAACCATTCTTTGAATTCCTGATAGATGACCTGAAAGACAATCAAACCGAAAAACTCAAGGAATTCCATAAGAACTACTTCGATCTGGATAAAATCATCAATACCGCCAGTGAATTAAAATATACAAATGAGATAAAACATATCATCGCAAGAGAACTGAATGATCCCTCTGATGATTTTACCCGCTTCTTTGCAAAGTCTGTATACCCCTCTATGGTCACCGCCAAAGTACTGGAGCAGTTCAAAGGTTTTGTAAAACGTTCCTATAACCAGTTTATTAATGACACCATTAATGAACGGCTAAAATCAGCGTTGAACAACCAGCAACAACAGGAAGTCAAGGAAGAAGTAACGGAACCTGTTGACCTCGATGAACAAAAAATAGTCACCACCGAAGAAGAAATGGAAGGATTTTATATCGTAAAATCCATACTGCGTCCTAAGATGGAAGGACACAGGGTTTTCTTCAGAGATACACAATCGTACTTCGGTATCCTGATCGATAACAATAACAGGAAACCCGTATGCAGACTACATTTCAACGGAAAGAAAAAGTATCTTTCTCTCTTTGACAAAGAAAACGAAGAAAAGGTAGAGATAAAAAATCTGGATGATCTATACACTTATGAGCAACAGATTCAGGCAGCCGCACTAAAATACAAACAGCAGCAGGCTGAAGAAGCCAGGGCCACCTTATAAAAGTGCACCATTTTCTGCATCCGATCCATCGGCTCCCCCTCCACTCCTTCGTACCTTTGCCCTATGCAAAGATCAATTAACAAAATCAACACGAACCACCCCATCAGTGGTTCATTGTCATCATACCACTTCTATGGTCCACTGCCACTTCCTGATGGCAACACCATCGATCCATTTCTCTTACTCCACCACCATGGCCCCATGACACTGCCTCCTTACAATACAGGCATGCCATTCGGCCCTCACCCCCACCGTGGTTTCGAAACAGTTACCTGGATCGTAAAAGGACACGTGGTACACAAAGACTCTCACGGCTTCCACAGCCGTATCGATGAAGGCGGCATTCAATGGATGACCGCAGCCCGCGGCCTCATTCACAACGAATACGTGGAAGATACCTTCAAAGAATCCGGTGGCGACCTGGAACTTTTACAATTATGGATCAACCTGCCCGCAAAGCAAAAGATGATCCCTCCTAAATACACCGGCTTACAAAAAAGCGATATTCCGGTCATCGAAAACGATAAAGTGAAAGTTGCCATTGCAGGTGGTCAGTGGAATGGTCATAAAGGCGCTTTACAGTCGATTACAGACATTAACGCGTATCTGGTAGATATCAGTGAAGGAGGTAGCACAACCATCCAGGTAGCGAAGGAAAGAAACATTCTTTTCTATGTGCTCCACGGAGAGGTCACTGTCAATGGTCGGAACACCGGCGACAGAAGTATGGTGCTCTTCAATAACGATGGAGATGAAATTACTATCAGCGCCGGCAAAGATGCACTGATCCTCTATTGCGATGGGCTGCCACTGAACGAACCTGTCGCCTGGCACGGCCCGTATGTCATGAACACACAGACGGAAATTATGGAAGCCATGCGCGATGAAAGAATGGGGAAATTCGGATTCTACATCGACTAAAAAGCCGATCGTATTTTAAATAAAGCGGGCCGCTCATGTGAGCGGCCCGCTTTATTTAATGTATAATTCTCTTTAACTGCAGGTTCGTCACCGGCGCGACTACCAGCGGATATTTCTCAATCGTCACATAACTGCTATCCAGACCAAAACCACGCTCCTCAGAAAGACTCACACGTTTCAGCCAGAAATACATCCGCATAATCAAACGCTCGTACAACGGCAGGTCATTATCGTGCGACAGGAACTTCTCCATTACGATGAACTGGAAGTCACCCACCACATTATTCTTGCTCAGCGATTCATAACGACTGGTGATATTCACCTCCTTATTCCTCACCATATCTTCCACCACCATTCTGAACATCAGGTTAATTCGCTGCTCCACCTTAAATCCAAGCCTGAACTCCACCCGGATTACCTCATTCGGAATGATCGTCTGTACTGAATATTCACTCAGGTAAGGCTCATCCACCACATCCACATGCACAAACCAATAAATATCCGCACGTTTAGGTTTCTTATTCAGAATAGAGTAAATGATCTTATGCTCTATCTCCTTCGGGTTATCAGCACTACTCATATATACGAGGTGCGTTGCATACTTCGGTATAGTCGTATCATTGCTCAGCTCCTGGATCACTGCCAGATGATCTTCCAGCCGCACGAACTCAACGTAACGGTTCTTGATCTTGCGGGATTTAAACCACACCAGCATAATCAGGAAGAGCACACCGGCTACAATCACTGTTACATAGCCCCCATGCATAAATTTCACCAGGTTGGCAAACAGGAAGGAGAACTCTATCGTAAAGTAAATAATGAGATATAGCAGGATCAGACTGACGCGTACCCTTCGCGTATATAGATAAAACGCAAAGAGACAGGAAGTCATCAACATACAGATTGTAATAGAAAGACCATAGGCCGCTTCCATCGCCCCCGACTCCTGGAAGATCAGTACGATTGCCACGCAACCAATAAACATCATGGTATTGATACCCGGGATGTATAACTGACCACGCATTTCTGTCGGATAATTGATCTTCAGCTTAGGCCACAGGTTCAATCGCATCGCTTCTGAGATCAGGGTGAATGAACCTGAGATCAATGCCTGGCTCGCAATAATAGATGCCAGTGTAGCGATCAGGATCCCGAATATCACAAACCACTCAGGCATAATGGTAAAGAACGGGTTCTGATCTTTAGGCAACATGGTGCCTTTATGTGTCAGCAACCAGGCGCCCTGACCCAGGTAGTTCAGCAGCAGGCAGGTCTTTACAAATGTCCAGGACACCCTGATATTACCCTTACCACAGTGACCCAGATCGGAATAGAGCGCTTCAGCACCTGTCGTACACAGGAATACAGCACCCAGGATCAGAAAACCACGTGGATAGGTAGTTAATAACTGAATGGCATAGTGCGGGCTGAAAGCCTTGAGTACAGAGAAGTCATCTGCCAGGTGGGAAAGCCCCAGGATACCCAGCATAGAGAACCATACTACCATGATGGGACCAAACAGCTTACCAATAGAGTTGGTACCAAATTGCTGTACCACGAAGAGTAAAGTGATAATGCCAAGTACAATTTTTACAATTGTCCACTGACTAAGATCTTTGAAAACTTCCAGTGTGCGAAGACCTTCAATTGCGGTCGTTACAGTAATAGGTGGGGTAATGATGCCATCTGCCAGTAGCGCAGCGCCGCCAATCATACCAAAAATAACGGCCCATTTGGCGTGTCGCCTTACAAGTGCGTACAAAGAGAAAATCCCGCCTTCACCTTTGTTGTCCGCCTGCAGCGTCAGGATGACGTACTTGATGGTTGTTTGTAAAGTAAGGGTCCAGAAAATACAGGAAATACCGCCAATGACCAGAAGATCGCTAATGTAGTTCGTACCTATAATAGCCTTGAAAACGTATAACGGAGAGGTTCCAATGTCACCGTAAATAATACCTAATGCTACTACTAAACCGGCCAGGCTTACCCTGTTAATGTCTTTTCTCACGAAATAAGTAATTAAATAAGTAAGAGTAGTAATTCTTTTGATGTCGTAACTACCTCCCTTTAGGAGTGTGCATTCAAACAGTTCTGCTACTCAAAAAAGCCATCAAAGTTAGTGCGAATTAAGGAATATAGAAAATTTTTTGTAAGAGTTAACATGGGTGCTTCAGGGGCTAGCAAAGGCGGCTGGTGAGGGTTTAGGCATACAGCGGGGTATCGGCAATAGCAGGGTTTCTTTTACTTACCAGTCATAAAAATTACTTTCACTTCTCCGGCAAATACGATTCCTTTTCCTTTCCCAAAAGAAGCATTTCTTTCATTTCCCCCGACAGCAAAATTGCACATAACACCCGACCTTCCTGTTCAAACGAAGGCTCATTTCGAATATCATTATCCCCTGGCATACCGGGTTCCCTTTCCTTCCCTGCTTTGCGGGCAATAAAAAACCCCGTCTCTACAGAGACGGGGCTGCTATAATTTTCTCAGTGAGATTAGTTAGCTGGAGACAGATCTACAGTACCAGACTCACCAGGAGTGTTTTGCTTGATGAAGCGACCACGGTCGATACCTTGCTTGTCAGCCAGGTAGTCGATCACTGAATCAACACGACGGCTGCTCAGGTCAACACCACCTTTCTTACCCTTAGCACCTGCGTGACCTGTTACCAGGATGTTACAAGTTGGGTTAGTTTTCAGGGTGCTAGCTACAGATGCCAGGATAGCTTCGTTATCGCTGGAAACTTTAGTAGAAGAACCTTTGAATGCTACGCTAGGCAGAACCAGGCTAGCACATTCAGCTTTAGGAGCCATGTTCTTGCAGCACTCTGGATCTGGGCACTTACCAACACCATCAGCATCAACTGGCTGGCAATAAGTAGGCGTGATCAGTTGCTTGTCTTTGTAGTCAGGAACACCATCACCATCAGTATCTTTAGCTACACCGTGAACATCAACTGGAGCACCAGCTGGTGTGTTAGGTTCGCGGTCGAACTGGTCAGTAACGCCATCGCCATCAGCATCAGGCAGAACTGGAGTAGGCAGTTTCATGTGACGAGGAGCGCTCAGCTCATTGTAAGCATAGTTGAGCGGATTAACCCACCACAGTGGCTCAACTCTCTTAGAAGAGTTACCCAGGTTGAAGTTCAGACGTACACTAGTGTAGCTGAATGCATCCTTGTGGTTAGAGTATGGAGAAGAATAACCATCCAGATAATCGTCGAAATACATAGTGTATTTCTCTTCAATACCGATGTTAAATCTCTTAGAAACTCTGAAAGCGATACCAGTACCGAAATCAGCACCATGACGTAACAGCTGGTTGTTATCTTTACGACCGATGTTACCTCTGTTACCCTGTGATGGAGCGTTTGATTCATAATCACCATCATAGATGTTCTTCAGCTGATCCTTGATGTCTTTACGAGGAGCGTTGAAGTTAACACCAGCATAGCTGTAACCATTACCGCTACCATCTACTGCATCAACGTCAACGTCGATGTAACCGAAGGAATAACCACCGAATACATACCAGTTAACTTTTGGCTGTGCCTTGTAGAACAGGATGTTGCTCAGAGAAGCCATCAGGTCCAAAGACAACTGGTGAGTAGCTGTTTTATAGTTAGGTACAATGTAACCACCGTTTAATGCAGCAGTTTTAGCCCATGTAGTAGCTGCATTACCGCCAGCACCCGCTACCGGACGCAGTCTGTAATCCTGACCCTTGTCGAAAGAACCAGTGTACTCAGCTCTTACAGAGAAAGTATGACCCAGTGATTTTCTCAGGGAGATACCACCACCAAAACCTGGTTTAGCTGGAATGGTACCGTTGATTACGTGCAGACCACCGTGGAAACCTAATTCCCACATATCGCGAGGTTTCGCAGGGAAATCATACTGGTGATTAGCGAAATTGTTTTGTTGTGCCTGTCTTGATGCTGGAACTTTGGTTGAATCCAGGGCGTCAAAAACAGGGGTAACTTGTGCATAACCGGAAGACGCCGCTAGGAGACTCATAGCGCCAGCCAGTAATAAGTACTTTTTGCTTGCCATAATTGTTTTCTATTTAAAAACTGTTAAAAATTTACTAATAACCCGTTTTTTTACCCAGCAAAGGTAAAATTCTCAAATGAATATTCAAATTTTTGTTGCAATATTATTTCTATTGATAACTGGTTAACTATTAACACTTAGGCCAAACTAATGTTATGCCATACTTTGTTTAGGTATATAACGAATAAGCATATTTGTTATAACTAAAACAAAGTAATGTTAAAGTTTTGTTACTCCCTTATATACAAATTAGGGGCCAAATTGTTAAAATTTGATATTTTAAGCATAGATTAGCAATCTTTTTCAATCAACCATGGACGAGATTAAAAACCTGATAAGTAAGGAATTAAGGGATTTCGAGAGCAAATTTTCTGATGCAGTAAAGAGCAATGTCGCACTGTTAGACAGGATCATGCATTATATAGTTAAACGAAAAGGGAAACAAATGCGCCCTATGTTCGTACTGCTCTCGGCACGCCTGTTCAGCAACGATATTCAGGAAAGCACCTACCGCGCCGCCGCCCTCGTAGAACTGCTGCATACCGCTACCCTCGTACATGATGATGTTGTGGATGATGCCAATGAGCGCCGTGGATTCTTCTCTATCAACGCACTGTGGAAAAATAAGATCGCCGTGCTCGTAGGAGACTACCTCCTTTCCAAAGGACTCCTGCTCTCCCTGAACAACAACGACTTCAGAGCCCTCCAGATTCTCTCCCAGGCCGTTAAAGAAATGAGCGAAGGAGAACTCCTGCAAATCGAAAAAACACGTAAACTCAATATTAAAGAAGATATCTACTTCGAAATCATTCGCCGTAAAACCGCCTCCCTCCTCGCCGCAGCCTGCGCCGCCGGCGCCTGGAGTACCTCGAATGATGAAGATACTACCGAAAAAATGCGCCTGTTCGGCGAAAAAGTCGGTGTCGCCTTCCAGATCAAAGATGACCTCTTCGATTATGGCAGCGAAAAAATAGGTAAACCAACCGGCATTGATATACGGGAGAAAAAAATGACTCTCCCCCTCATCTATACACTGGAACACGCTACCCCAGATGTAAGAAGAAGGATCATCAACATCGTCAAAAATCATAATACCGATAAAGCCCGCGTAGAAGAAGTCATTACATTGGTGAAAGCTTCCGGCGGCATCGAGTATACACAAAAAAAGATGTTCGAATACCGCGACGAAGCCATGGCTATCCTCCATAGCTTCCCAGATAGCAATATCAGACAGGGACTCGAATCAATGGTCAGATACACAACCGACCGTAATTTCTGATAACAGGGCCTGACCCCATCTGGATCTTTCTATAGCCCACCACATCAATCGCTGCGGTGAGCCCGGGAAAGTAATACGCTTCTCGTGAAAGCTTTCAGATCGAGTCATTACCATAATGATATAGGGACAATATAATTGCTTGTTGGTAAGTTCTTAATGAGAACGGACCATACTTTTTGAAATTTATGCCCTATCTTCCGTTCAAACAAGAATCGCTCATCCTCCTTTAGATTATAGATGCAAAAACGCTGGACAGTCCGATCGTATCAACCAAAACAGGAAGCTTTGCTGCAGGCCTCCCTGCGCATACATCCCCTGTTATGCAGGTTGCTGGTGCAGCGAGGCATGCATACCTATGATGAATCAAGGTTGTTCTTCCGCCCCACACTGGCAGATCTCCATGATCCATGGATCATGAAGGATATGGATAAAGCCGTATCCAGAATTGAACAAGCCTTCTTCAGGCATGAAAAAATTCTCGTATTCGGCGACTACGACGTGGATGGTACCACCGCCGTTGCTACTGTTTTCGATTTTCTACACTCCTTATATAATAATATAGAGTTCTACATCCCTCACCGCTACCGCGAAGGATACGGTATCTCCACTCAAGGCATCGAATACGCCAGAGATAACGACTTTAGCCTCGTCATTGCGCTGGATTGCGGCATCAAAGCCACCGAACAGATCACCTGGGCCGCTGCTCATGGAATAGACTTTATTATATGTGATCACCACCTGCCCGATGCAATACTGCCTCCCGCTGTCGCCATCCTCAATCCAAAACAATACGATTGCCCTTACCCTTACAAAGAACTAAGCGGCTGTGGTATTGGCTATAAGCTCATCACCGCCTTCGCCCAGAAAATAGGACTGCCGGAATCTGCCGCTCACCGCTACCTCGACCTCGTAGCCACCAGCATCGCTGCCGATATCGTACCCATGACCGGCGAAAACCGTGTACTCGCCTTTCATGGACTGAAAAAAGTCAATGAATCTCCCCTGCCCGGTATCCAGGCCCTCATCCAACTCAGCGGACTCAAAGAACAACTCACCATCTCCAACCTCGTCTTCGTGATCGCCCCCCGCGTCAACGCCGCCGGTAGAATGGACGATGCCCGCAAAGCCGTGAACCTGTTCATTGAAAATGATATGGAAAAGGCAATGGAAATCGCTAAAGTGCTGCATGCCGACAACTTCGACCGGAAAGAAATCGATGGCAACATCACCAAAGAAGCAGTCGAACTGATTCAAAACGATACCACACTCCACAATAAAAAATCTACAGTACTCTACAAACCCGACTGGCACAAAGGTGTCGTAGGCATCGTCGCCTCCCGCCTCATCGATAAATATTACTACCGCCCAACTATTATCCTTACCCTCAGTAATGATAAAGTGGCCGGCTCCGCCCGCTCCGTGATCGGGTTTAACGTGTACGAAGCCATCCACCAGTGTAAAGATCTGCTGGAAAACTATGGCGGCCACTTCTATGCCGCAGGTATGACCCTCAAACCTGAAAATGTACCCGCTTTCCAGGAAAGATTTGAAGAGGTCGTTGCCACCACCATCGATCCGGATATGCTGATTCCCGAAATCACCATCGATACCGAAATCACACTGAAAGATATCACACCCGCCTTTTTCAATATCCTCAGGCAGTTCGAACCACTGGGGCCGGACAATCAACGCCCCATCTTCCTCGTCCGAAACGTGGTCGACAGCGGCTATTCACGCCTCATAAAAGATGAACACATTAAATTTTCTGTGAAACAAGGTAAAAATACTACAGCCGTTACTGGTATCGGGTTCTATATGGCCGATAAATTCCCCATTGTCAGCAGCCGCCAACCCTTTGATATGGTATTTACGATTGATGAGAACGAGTGGAATGGCAAGATGAATCTGCAAATGAAAGTAATAGATATCCGCTCTCACTGATTTTTTGCTACTCAAAGCGAGTAATGATCACCACAAATTGCAGGGAATCAAAGTATTCGCTCTGATCCCCTGCAGAAGGAGATTTGATTACGTCTCCTATGATAGGGCTTTCTGTTTTTCCTTTTCTGAATAATAGTATGGGGAAATGATGCCATAGTCCATGGCCAAATTGCATAATTCCTTTTCTTTTTACATATCTCCCATCAACTAAAAATCCCGTCCCACGGGTATTGTGAGACGGGACCAGGAAGTGTGTAATACCTTCAAAACGGTATCACGAATGATTTATTGCTTAGTTACTCTTTTCACCCATTAACTCTACACTCCTTGCAACAAATGCCGTCAGATCTGCACCTGTCAACAGGTTCTGTGACAACAACGCCAGATCTGCCAGGTTGCGGATCTGCTTTTCCTGCAGCTGGTCATTGCCTTCCTTCAATATCTGCTGATAGATCGGGTGGTTCGCATTCACCGTCATATTAATTTCATCAGGCATGTTCGCATACCAGGACATACCACTACCACCTACAGCTGCCATATCTTTCATACGACGCATGAACTCCGGACGTGTTACAATCACTGGCTGTGATTCTGCACTCAAACCTTTCAGTTCTACCTTCACATGCTGCTGAGGGATCTTTTCAAACAGCGCTTTCAGGCGGGTTTCCTGGTCAGCTGTCAGTACATGCGAAGTATTTTCATCCTTGTCTATCAGGTTGTCAGCAATATCCGCATCCACACGGGTGAACTGTACTTTCTCCCAATGTGTTTCCATCTGGTTCAGGAAAGCAGCATCTACCAGGCTATCCAGTTTCACCACTTTATATCCCTTCGCCTTCGCCGCACTGATATAACTATCCTGCTGAACAGGACTGGTCGCATACAGGATCACCTGTTTCTCTTCCTTGTTGGTTTGAATAGCAGCGGTTTCCTGCTTGTATTCATCCAGGGTATAGAATTTACTGCCATCTACATCTTCCAGGATGAGGAACTTGTTGCCTTTCTCACGGAATTTATCATCCGTCATCATGCCATATTTTGCAAACAAACCGATAGACTCCCACTTCTCCTCGAAACTCTTCCGGTCATTTCTGAACATTTCATCCAGCTTATCGGCTACCTTCTTGGTGATATAAGAGCTGATCTTCTTCACATTCGGATCACCCTGCAGATAGCTACGGCTTACGTTCAGCGGAATATCCGGACTGTCAATCACACCATGCAGCAACATCAGGAACTCAGGTACAATATCCTTTACTTCATCTGTCACAAACACCTGGTTAGAATACAGGCTGATCTTGTCTTTCTGAATTTCGTAACTCTTGTTGATCTTAGGGAAGTAGAGGATACCAGTCAGGTTGAATGGATAATCCACATTCAGGTGAATCCAGAACAATGGCGGCTCAGAGAATGGATAGAGTTCCTTGTAGAAGTTCTGGTAATCTTCTGTAGTCAGCTCGCTTGGTTTCTTTGTCCAGGCAGGATGCGTATTGTTGATCTGTGTATCTTCATATTTTACCGGAACAGGCAGGAATTTACAGAACTTCTCGAGGATAGACTTGATCCGGTGCTCATCCAGGAACTCTTCGCTTTCCTCGTTGATGTGCATGATTATATCCGTACCTCTGCCCGCCTCCCGGGTGGTTTCTTCCAGGGTGTATTCAGGACTGCCATCGCATTCCCAACGTACCGCCGGTGCTTCCTTATGAGATTGCGTGATAATTTCCACTACATTACTCACCATGAAGGATGAATAGAAACCCAGACCGAAATGGCCAATGATGTTTGTACCTTCGTTCTGCCCTTTATATTTATTCAGGAACTCTTCCGCACCGGAAAAAGCGACCTGGTTGATGTATTTATCGACTTCTTCAGCTGTCATCCCGATCCCATTGTCGGAAATAGTCAGCGTTTTTTTCTCTTTGTCCAGTTTCACAGTGATGGCCAGCTCACCCAGCTCACCTTTGAATTCACCTACACTAGCCAGCGTTTTCAGTTTTTGTGTTGCGTCAACCGCGTTACTTACAAGTTCGCGGATAAAGATCTCATGATCTGAATAGAGGAATTTCTTAATAATGGGGAAAATGTTCTCTGTCTGAACACGTATTGCTCCTTTCTGCATGGGTATCTGTGTTTTTGGGTTTGTTTTTTCAAAGCGTATGCCAGCGGGTCCATAGCTGACAAACTGTCGGAACTGGCACCAGTCATACAACTATGTATGCCCGATACGGCGTTCAGACCAATCAGAAAGACCGGCCCTCCCACCGCAGGTACCTCCGCCAGTTAACAATTATATCATGCAAATTACAACACAAATGTAGTAGCTTTATTAGCTGGAATATCATGACCCTGAAGCAATTCCAACATAAACCATATTATAAATATTACCCACCCCTAACAAAACCATCTGATTATTACATGAAAAAAACTCTACTCTTATTATTTACTGTCTTCGGTGTACTGCGCTCATCCGCGCAAACCCAACCCACACCTCAGGCACTGCCTTATCAGCAGAACTTTGATGCACTTTCTGCCACATCCACCACCTATCCTGATGGATGGCAGGGCTGGACACTCTCCGGCTCCCCTTCTTCCAACTTTAACACCGCCCCTCCCGCATCAGACAAAGCATTGATTACCGGCACGGCCTCCAGCACAGCAAACGGTGTGTATAATTACAATGGTAAACTGGGTTTCCTTAATAGCGGCAGCGTGGACAACTGCCTCACCCTCGCCCTCAATACTACCGGGCAGGTGAACATCTCATTGACCTACGACGTAATGACGCTGCGCAATCCTTACGATGGCAGTAGCAATACCCGTATTAACGAAGTCATCTTACAATATAGAATCGGTAACAGCGGCAACTTTACCAATATCACCGGTACTGAATACCAGAATGGAACCACCCTCCAGACAACGTCTGGCGTCACCACGCCCCTCGATCCATCCACCAAAACACTGGTACTCCCCGCCGCCTGCGAAAACCAGCCACTGGTACAGCTTCGCTGGGTTAACCGCCAGATCGGAGGCGGTGGTTCCCGCCCCTCTTTCGCGATAGATAATATTGTCGCCGGCAGCGGTGGTGCAGATCATACGCCCCCTGTCATCGATTCACTCACACCCCTCAATCACGAAACGAACGTACCGCCCGCCACTACCCCCAGCATTATTTTCTCCGAAAATATTATTGCAGGTAGCGGACACCTCGTTCTCCACAATACCACCAATGGCACCCAGCAATCCTTTGACATTCCCGGTGCTGCCATCATTATCAAAAACCAGTTGCTCACTGTCAGCACATCCCTTGCTGGTAATAAATCCTACTACATCACCATCGACAGTGGTGCTGTAACAGACAATAGTGGCAACGCTTTCGCAGGTATTCAGGATAGCACGGTCTGGTCTTTCTCGACAGGTGCACAACAACTGGATTTTGATTTCAACAACTGTACTTCCGGTACAGGTCTGGTAGGTGGTTTCACTGCCTACAGCGTAACCGGTGCACAGGTATGGGATTGTACCACTTTTGGCCAAACCCTGAATGGGGCACAGATCAATGGCTATAGCGGTGGCGCAGTGCAAAATGAAGACTGGCTCATCTCACCGGCTTTTGATTTCACCGGCTTCGATTATCCACTCCTCTCCTTCGCCAGCCGTACTGCTTTTACAGGCCCGGCTTTACAATTGCTGATCTCCACCAACTACGATGGCAGCAGTAATCCCAACACTGCCACCTGGACGGCTGTCAATGGAAGATTCCCTGCTATGTCGTCAGATGCATGGAAGACATCTGACAGTATTAACCTCGCTGGCTTTAAACAACCCAACGTATATATCGCTTTCAAATACATCTCCTCTCCTGCACTGAATGCAGCCCGCTGGACACTGGATGATGTTCATATCTATAACAGCCCTGCTGCCCCCTTACCATCAATAGACAAATCTGCTACCAGCCTGGATTTCGACTATGTTAAATCTGGTCAGCAATCAGCGGCCCAATACTTTACATTCAATGCCAGCGACTTTACCGGTGCACTCACGCTTGCTACCAGTACAGGTTTCCAGCTGTCCAAAGACAGCGCTGGTACCTATACCACCTCACTCAACTACCCGGTTGACTCACTGACAGGCGCCGTAAAAGTGTGGGTAAGATTTACCCCTACAACCGCTGATCAGGCCTATACCGGCTCCCTTATTTTCACCAGTGCAGGTCTGAATACTACGCCAGTCAAGCTTTCCGGCACTTCATTACGTTCCCTGAAAGTGGTGAACTGGAACATGGAATGGTTCGGCAGCCCCGTACAAAATCCTGCCAATGACAGCCTGCAACAGGCGAATGCCACCGTTGTACTGAAAAAACTGGATGCCGATATCTATGCACTCGCCGAAGTAGTAGATACTGCCCGCTTCAGAGCTGTTGTCAACCAGATGCCAGGATATAGCTACATCATTGCTGACTTCGGTTCTTATGCCGACAGTATCACAGATGTTGACTATACTTCCGCTCAGAAACTGACCTTCCTCTATAAAACAAGCGTGATCCGCTCTATTCGCTCCTATGGCATACTGAGAAAAGGTGGTAGCTCAAATGCTTACTACAACTGGTCTTCTGGCCGCTTCCCCTTCCTGCTGCAGGCAAGTGCCAACCTGAATGGAGATAGTGCACTGATCAACTTCGTGCTCATTCACAGCAAGGCCAATACCGGTACCTCCGCCGAAAAGATCCAGTCATGGCAGCGCCGCAGAAATGGTAACCTGGAACTGAAAGACTCCCTGGATGCCCAGTATCCAAACAGTAACTTCATTATTCTCGGTGACTTCAACGATGCCCTGAATAAAACCATCACAACTGAGCTGGCACCAGATACAACGACTTCTTACATAGATTTCATGAACGATACCCTGCATTATAAACCACTCACTTTACCACTGAGCCTGGCAGGCGATCAGTCCACCACCGCTTATCCGACCGTAATTGATAATGTGATCGCTTCCGACGAAATGGCCATTGCCTACCTGCCCGGATCCGCTAAGATCCACAAGGAAGTCGCCCAACTCATCAGCAGCTACAGCAGCACCACCAGCGATCACTACCCGGTACAAACCAATTATAACCTACATATACTTGGCAACCCGGTTACTGCCGAAAACTTCAACGCAGCCGTGGACTCAGGCAATGTAAAAGTGACCTGGTCTACAGATTATGAAATCAACACGGACTACTATGTAGTAGAAAAAACCCAGAACCTGCGTAACTATGTAGCAGTGGATACACTGGCTGCACAGGGCAATAAAGATGCATTTACCGCTTATCGCACCACCGACTATCAGCCATGGCTGGGTTTCTCCTGGTACCGCCTGAAAATCGTAAGCAAGGATGGCAGCGTTCGCTATAGTGAAAACGATAAGGTATACGTATCTCTGATAGACCTGATCAAAAAGCTCATCTGGTGCATCATCGGCCATAACCTCCAGATCTGGGTGGATGTAGCAAAACCAGGACCCTGCCAGTTCGAACTGATAGATATGCAGGGACGCAGCCGTTTCAAATCACAACAGTTTGTGAATAAAGGACGGAATACAAAAAGTATTGATGTGAACGGCTTGCCAACCGGCATATATATATTAAGGATACAGAACCTGGATGGTGTAACTACCAGTAAGATATTGGTTACCAAATAATTAAACCCGGCCATCCGGCTAAAAACACACAAAAAACCACTTCTGCCTGTGGCGGAAGTGGTTTTTTGCATTTATTAATAAGAAAGCACTATCTTTGCGATCCAATTTTTTTCTAATCAAATTAAAAACAGGGAAATTATGAACTACGAATTGATGGTGATTTTTACCCCTGTGCTGTCTGAGGAAGACTACAAAGCTGCTCAGAAAAAATTCGCTGACATTATCAAAGAAAATGGTGGTGAATTAACGCACGAAAATCCCTGGGGATTAAAATCACTGGCGTATCCTATCCAGAAGAAAACCACGGGCATGTACCTGGTTCTGGAATATAATGCGCCATCCGACCTCAATGAGAAGCTGAAAATTCAGCTGAATCGCGATGAAAATGTGCTCCGTCACATGATTACTGCACTGGACAAATACGCTGTACAGTACAACAATCGCAAGAGACATGGCGTAAACGCTGATTCTAAAACCGCTGAAGCTTAAAATTATGGCAGTAAAACAAGAAATTAAGTACTTAACGGCCGTAAAAACTGAGAAACGTGCAAAGAAATATTGCCGTTTCAAGAAAATGGGCATCCGGTATGTGGATTACAAAGACGCTGAATTCCTGAAGAAATTCCTGAACGACCAGGGTAAAATGCTCCCTCGTCGTATCACTGGTAACTCCCTGAAGTTCCAGCGCAAGGTAGCTCAGGCAATTAAAAAGGCTCGTCAGATGGCGTTGTTACCTTACGTTACTGACCTTTTAAAGTAAACCGACAAATTACTTATCTCAAGTAAAAGGTCCTTAAAACTAATTAACATGCAAGTAATCTTAATACAAGACGTAGATAATCTGGGTCAGAAAAATGAAGTAGCTAACGTAAGAAACGGTTACGCTAGAAACTTCCTGATCCCACAGAAATTTGCGGTAGAAGCATCTCCTTCTAACATGAAGCAACTGCAGGAGCGCCTGAAAGTGCAGAAAGTAAAAGAAGAGAAAATGCTCGCCGAAATCGCTAAGGTGGTTGAAGTGCTGAAGGCAGGTCCAGTGAAAATTGGTGCTAAAACCGGTACTTCCGGTAAGATCTTCGGTAGCGTTACCGGTGTTCAGATCGCTCGTGCGATTAAAGAACAAAAAGGTTACGAAATCGATCGTCGCCGCATCCACATCCTGGATGATGTAAAAGAATTAGGTACATACAAAGCGAAACTGGACTTCGGTAAAGGCAATGAAGCTGAACTGGAATTCGAAGTGGTAGCTGAGTAAGTTCTACATACTTTATAAAAAGATCCCGGGCCTAAAGCCCGGGATTTTTTTTATACTATACCACATCCATGTATGGCACAATTTTCGTTTATATTTGTTCCATAATATGAAACAGTACCTATCTTTATTAACCGCCGCAGTTATTTATACTGCCTGCCACCCAAGCACTGCGTCAAACAGTACACCTGCTGAAAATGCCGCTACTGCACCGGCCTCCACCAATGAACGACCTATCGATTCATTCCGCATTGCCAACAAAAAATTCCTGGTATACAGCTTAGCAAAATCATCTATCAGTCCGGCAACTGAATTAGATTATGATAGCGTGGAAGGGCCACAATTAGCCAAAGAAGCCGCTAAAGTACAAAGACACGGCGATACCCTCGTCTTCGCCCTGAAGAATGGTAAAACTGCCATACTCGCCAATGACAGGAAACCCGCTATAGACGAAAACTATGCTGTATACTACTATGCCGGTTACCGCGAAGAACTCCGGCAACACCTGGCATTCGGCAGCTATTACGAATCCAGCGATTACCTGCTCATCAATCCTGCTAACGGTCAGCAAACACACCTGTGGGGTATTCCCTACCTCTCACCTGATAAACAATTCGTACTCTGTCCTTCTTTCGACCTCGAAGCAGGATTCAACAATAACGGGTTTGAACTCTACAGTTTCGAAAATGGTAATCTGAAACTACTGGGCGAAACTGACCTGCAAAAATGGGGTCCCGGCCAGATTAAATGGATAGACGCCAATACGCTCGAAGCCGAATACCAGACCATGGATACCGCAATGAATATCCACACGAAACCTGTAAAAATAGTCATGCAATAAAACCACTCCGGGATAATTTTATAAATTTCCTGAAGTATCCACATAAAAAGAGACGGTTACTTTCTTTGAAAAGCCCTCAAAAAGTGAAACGCTTTTGAGGGCTTTTTTTATGAATACAAGCTCTTTTTTTGCTTTCCTCCTACTTCATATACTTTGCAATGAAACCAAACATTTTTGCCGCCGCATCATTCGCTACACTATCCGAAGGATAACCATGATACCCCCTGAATATATAAAAGATATGTGGTACCCCATACTTCGACAACGCACTATCCAACGCCTGTCCCTGATTCAGTCTTACCAGCGAATCCAGCGAACCATGCGCCAGGAAAGTAGGCGGACTCGCTGCAGATACATACCTGACCGAACTACTGGCTGCATATACTTCCGAATTCTCTGCAGGTGTGTAACCCGTTACCCACTTCAACATATCGGGTACCCCCACATATCCCTCCTCATAAAACCGCTTCATATCATATGGCCCCCATGTACTCACCACACACCTGATATGCTTCTTTTCATTGTGCTTATATGCAATCAATGTCGCCAATTGCCCACCAGCACTTGCCCCTATCAATGCCGAAGACGGTGATACCAGCAAAGAGTCCGCATGTGCATATAAATACGACATCGCCGCGGTTACATCCTCTTCTGCTGCCGGAAACCTGTTCCTGCCATCTATAACAATCCTGTAATTGATATTCGCAAACGCATATCCCGGTGCAAAATCCGGGTTCTTTACCAGGTTCTCACAAGCCACCGTAAAGTCACTTTTATCCCCGCCAGCCCAGCCACCACCATGTACAAAAACCATCAAACGCGTGTTCTTTACCGACCTGCCCGCCGGCAGATAAATGTCGATAGTCTGAAGAGCATCATCTCCATAATGCTGATTGAGTAAAACTACTTCCTTCGGGGCTGGAGGATTCACTGCCAGCACAGTATCTACGGGCCTCGCCTGGGACATGGTTCCTTCTCTGCATGCAGGTAACAAATACACAAGAATGACGCATGATAACACCCTCTTCGGATTGAGAAACATCATATATAGACTTATAATTACTGTAACTTCCGGTTTAAAAACCGGTAATATGAAATATACCCTCTTACGCTGCTTTCTCTATTGCATAATGGCGATTTCAGTAGCATCCGCATCCTTTGCCCAGGCACCGCTCGCAAATGTGGAAGGCCATACCAATGCGATCATCGGTAAGCTGACTAAGTCCCTCTCGCTAAAAGAAGATCAACAGGCAAAACTGAAAGGTTATATCTCTGAATTCATTACTCAGCGGAATACTGTTGTCGCTGAAACAGCAGCCAACCCCAAAGCCTACGATGCTAAGATCAAAAGCATGCACAACGGCTTCTACAAAAAAATAAAGAACGCCCTCACGGCAGAACAATACGATCTTTTTTTACAGCAAAAACCCACGGAAAACGATCCGACCAATGTATTGTCTCAATTGTATTACTAATAACAAAAAGCCCTGCAGGATGTTCCCGCAGGGCTGTATTAATTTTTGTTAATTGCTTGTTATGCTCCCCAGGCCTTTCTCAGGAACCGTAGCCAGTTTCCATGCATAATGTTTGCTACATCCTCATCCGAATAACCTCTCTTTTTAAATAATGCGGGCAGCTTCTGCACATCTGCAATGGTCTCCAGGTCATAAGGAGACTGCTCTTTACCAAATGCACCATCCAGGTCAGAACCTATACCCACATGCAGGGCATTGCCGGCCAGCTGACAGATATAATCCATATGATCTACCACTTTGTCGAGGTTACAATCCATACCCTTCGGATCAGATACACCCCTTACCCATCCCGGTACTATCATCCATGCATCCATAGCACCACCAATTACAGCCCCTCTTTTCACCAGTTCAAGTATCATCTCATCAGAAAACTGACGGTTGTGATTCACCAGTTTACGTACATTGTTATGGCTGGCCCATACATGCCCGTTGAAGTGCTCCATGGCTTCCCAAAAGCTATCATCACACAGGTGCGTGGCATCGAGAATAATGTTCAGGCGCTCCATTTCTTTCAGCAACGCCCGCCCTTTTTCCCCCATATACCCCGTAGCATCTGTACCCTGTGCATATCGGCCGGGACCATAATGTGCAGGCCCTACCGCGCGCAGGCCATTGTCATACGCCCTTTGCAGGTAAGACAGATCTACGATAGAATCGGCACCTTCCAGGCTTAAAATGTAACCAATTGACTTGTTGTCTGTCGGCTGTCCATCATTCCAGTAGACAAGATGCTTATCCAGCGAAGCCAGGTCGGTAATCGGCGTCAGTTCTCCTGTCGCCTCCATTGCCTTGTACCAGGCCAGCTGTCCCTGTGTCTGTGCCCATGCCTGCTCCGGTGAAAACCAGCCAGGCAGCGGATTGTCAGGCGCCACAAAACGGGCAATCTGCGTACCTACTACCAATCCTATATTTCCCTTGCGCAACTCAGGAAAGGATACGACACCTTTGGCGCGGTCTGGTTTATCTGTGAGCCCTTCCTCCCTCTTCCTGATGTCAGTGACAGGCAGGCGGAGATTGCGGTTCCACTCCATCGCGTTCATGCTGAGATCCAGATGCGCGTCTATTGCAAACATGCTTATAATAGTTTTAGATCGTGATATAGCTTGACAATCATCTCTCAACTAAAACGGGCTTATTTAAGCGGCATCACTACAATCGTTTTAGGTTCAGATCATGATCTTCCTGTCTCTTGCAACTACTTTCCATTGCGCAATACAGGTATTATTTTCTACAACTCCTACGCGTTCATACAATGCAACGGTAGGGCATATATGATAAGGTACACCATAGAACACAGTGCCTACAGGGTACTGCGTGGTATCTGCTACTTTCACCACCAGGTGTTCCTCACTTTGTGATACCGGCGAAGCTTCCGGTGCATTGAGAAATACAACTCTTGGCTGTGGATTTTCTGCTGCGACTGACTTATGTCCCAGGTCAAGACAAAGCCGTTCTCTGTCTATCACAGAGATCACCCTTGTAACCAATACCGCGGCATAGTCATATTGCTGATCCGGTAAGTGTTGCTGATATCCCCAGTCCCAGAAAATAAAAGTGCCGGGGCTACACTCCACGCCTTCTCTTGCCGCATGAATGGGAAATGTGGGCGAACCTCCTGCCACAATCCGTGGAGCAGGTAATCCACTGTCTGTAATAGCCTGTGCAAGCGCCTGTACAGGCACATACGCGGCATCACATTTCTCTTTCCGAAGCGCCAGGTCCACATCATGCAGGTGACCATCGTAAGCATGTAACCCTACGGGTAATATACCCGGTAAGTGTGCCAGTTCCTGGTACAGCGCCAGTGCGGGTGCACCAGGTACAATACCGGTTCTGTTCATGCCTACATTCAGATCGAGATATACAGGCAGCACTTTTTGCGCGGCAACAAATTGTGCGGCAATGGCTACTGCCGAAGCAGCGTTGTCTACCAGGCAACTGTATTTCGTATCCGGATATTGTTCTGTGAGCGCCAGCAGCCGGTCTATCTTTGGCCCTACAGGCTGATATGCGAGTAACACATCTTTTGCACCGGCCAGCCCCAGCATCTCTGCTTCGGCAATAGTGGCACATTTAAATTTGTGTATCCCCTCTTCGATCATCAATGCTGCCGCTTCAGTGATCTTGCTGGTTTTCACATGTGGACGCAGTCGCTGCACATCCTTCACAGAAGCTTTCACTGCAAGGATGTTGTCTCGCATACGCTCCGGATACACCAGCAATGCAGGTGAATCCACCGTGTTAATGTTGTGCAGTTCGTACCAGTTCATAGCTGATTATGCTAATTCAAATAATGCTTCAATTTCTACAGGAATATTATCAGGCAGCGATCCCATACCTACCGCACTACGCACACCGATACCATTTTCTTCTCCCCAGATCTTTGCAAACAATTCACTGGCACCATTGATCACATAAGGATGACGACCAAAATCAGGGGTACAGTTCACCATACCCAATACCTTGATCACACGCTTTACTTTGTCCAGGCTACCCAGGTTCGTCACGATGGTTGATAGCATGGTCAGGCCCACCTGCCTGGCAGCCAGCTTCCCTTTCTCTATATCCATATCCTCACCAATACGGCCTATGATCAGGCTTTTGTCGTCCTGTACGGGGCCGTGGCCGGAGAGATACAGGTATTTGCCATCGATCAGATATGGCTTGTAAACACCCAGCGGAGAAGGTGCCGGTGGTAATGTCAATCCTAATGCCTGGAAGTTTTCTGTTGCTGTCATAGTCACTGAAAAATTTCTATAGTTATTTATTCGGTTTCCTATTATAGAATCAATTCCCTTTTTTTATCCCTCGTACACTATAAACTTTTTGCAGCTGCTTAAAGTTGATAACGTTTCGTCGTCGCTCACTAATGTACAAATACACTTAAAATTAAACATCCTATCAGTCCCACCACACTCACAATCGTTTCCATCACTGACCAGGTCTTAAAAGTGTCCTTTACTGACAGATTGAAGTACTCTTTAAACAACCAGAACCCGCCATCGTTCACATGACTGAACATCAGGCTGCCAGCTCCTGTAGCCAGTACCATCAAACATGGATTGACTCCCAACGCGCCTACCAGTGGTCCCAGCATCGCCGCCGTCGTCAATCCTGCAATGGTAGCAGATCCTACCGCCACTCTCACCAACGCTGCCAGGCACCATGCCAGCAGCAGCGGATTCATGTTTGTACTCATCATTCCCTGCGCGATGATATCGCTCACCTTGCTATCCATCAGCATCTGTGTCAATGCGCCGGAACCACCAATGATCAGTATAATAGGAGACACATCCTTAATAGACTCATCCAGCGATTTCATCACCGCTTTCATATTCAGCCCCCGCCTCAACCCTAACAGGTAAATACCATTCAACACCGCCAGCAACATCACGATGATCGGGTCGCCCAGCCAGTCAGCCACCTTCAGTAACGGCCCTGTAGCTGTCAGTTTCACAATCGTTGTTCCGGCAAGTAAGATCACCGGCAGCAATGCTGCAATAATGCTTTCTGCCATACCCGGCAATTTTTCATCCGGTATGGGCGCTATATGAAACAGCGCAGCAGGCTCCTGTTTGTATCCCTTTAAAAAACGACTGAAAACCGGCCCTGCACAAACAATCGCAGGAATAGCCACGATCATTCCATACACGAGCGTCATCCCCATATTCGCACCAAAAGCCCCGACCAATGCTGTAGGCGATGGATGCGGCGGCAGGTAACCGTGTGTTACCGACAATGATGCCAGCATCGGTATGCCCAGGTATACTGCAGGCAATTTTGTGCGTGCCGCCACCGTAAAGATCAGCGGTACCATAAGCACAAAACCTATATTATAAAACAACGGAATGCCTACTATAAACCCGGTCAGCATCAGCGACCACTGAATATACTTCCGTCCAAACAAATGCATCAAACCATTTGCAATACGCTGCGCAGCACCACTCTCTGCCACCAGTTTTCCCAACATACTGCCAAATACAATGATGGTGACCAACCCGCCCAGCGTCTTACCGATACCCGTGGTAATAGATTGTGTAATTGTGTTAATATCCATCTTCAGGGCTAAGCCCATAAACAGACACACGACCAGGAAAGCGATGAATGTGTTAAGCCTGAACCCCGCCACCAGCAATACCAGCAGTAGGATCGACATTAGTACAATGAATAAAGCCATTGAAATTCTTTAGATGTTGGCGACTAAATTTTATCTGGTTACTCATACCTGAGTGCAATAATAGGGTCGAGCTTCGAAGCCTTTATAGCAGGGAATATCCCCGCCATCAAACCCACCCCCGCACATAAACTGATACCCATAAAGATCCAGAACCAGGGTATCACAAAACTTGTATGCAATAACAGTGATACCACATTGCCCACCAGCATGCCCAGCAGCACACCCAGGGCACCACCCAGTACACTGATGATGATTGATTCATATACAAACTGCCTGCGGATGACCTGTCGCGTAGCACCCAGGGCTTTGTTTACACCAATTTCACGGGTCCGCTCTGCAACAGATACAAGCATAATATTCGTCAGTCCGATAGCAGAACCGAACAGGGTAATCATTCCTATAATAGCAGCAGCAATGGTCACAAAACCAAGACTGCTGAACAACATCTCACCAATACTGTCACTCTTGCTGATATAAAAATTTTCATCTTCATTCACATGCAGCCGCCTGATAATGCGGAATAAGCCGGTAGCCTCTCCCACAGCGGCATCCATTCGGCTAATGTCCTTCACTGACACGCCTATATTATACGTCATCGTATTACCACCATATATTCTTCTTGTATTTGTCACAGTAGTAATAACCACTTTGTCCGCACTCATAAAACCACTGTTACCTTTAGGCTCCAGCAATCCAATTACCCTGTAGCGTACATTACCTACACGGATGTTACTATTGATCACATTCTTCATCGCATCTCCATACAACTTCTTTGCTACATCTGTTCCCAGTATAGCCACATTCCGTCCCGTTTCCATATCCAGCTGGTTAAAGTTCCGGCCCTCTTTCAATTGATAGTTGGAAAACTCCAGGTAATGCTCATCTCCGCCTAACACCCTTACATTCGGGTTCGTCTTGTTATCCCCCATATATACAGTAGCAGCCCCACTCGCCGTTACAGACACACTCACAGTGGCAGGGAACGAAAACCGCCGGCTGAAATCCCTGGCTTCTTCCCAGGTAATGGGAATATTGCTGTTCGACGTCTTTACCTTCTTTTTGTTCTTATCACTCTTCTTCGCATCCGGCCCTCCTCCCATGAAAATGCGCAACGCCCTGTTCTGAATAGAGAAGCTGTTGGCACCCATGTTGGCAAAACTCGAATAAATACTGTTTTTCATACTTTCAGTAGCTGTCAGGATGCCCACCAGGGCCATGATCCCAAAGGCGATAATAGCAATAGTAAGCCCGGCGCGTAATCTATTCGCGCTAACAGACCGATAAGCGAGGGAAAATATGTCACGGAATTGCATGATTTAAAGATAATGAAAAACATTTTTCCGCTATTTTTATTCTATAAATGGCGAACCCTCCCACCATAAAAGAAATAGCTGCCATACTGAAGCTGGCAAAATCTACCGTTTCAAGGGCTTTGCACGACCATCCCAGTATCGGGCTGCGCACCCGGATGAAGGTACAGGAGCTGGCACGTGCACTTAATTACGAACCGAACCAGACTGCCATTCATTTTCAGCAAAAAAAGACATTTACAATCGGGATTGTGTTGCCGGAACTTTCGGAGGCCTTTTTCTCCGCCGCAATCAGCGGGATTGAAGATGCGGCAAATCAGCATAACTATATGGTACTGCTGGGGCAGTCGCATGATGATGCTGCCAGGGAAAAGAAGATTGTGGAAATTATGAAGAATCACCGGGTAGATGGGCTGATAGTTTCGCTGGCAAAAAATACCGGGGATTATGCACACTTCGAGGCACTGAAGAAATTCAATATTCCGGTGGTATTCTTCGACCGGATTCCTGATAAAACAGACATTCATTATGTAGCCTGTAATATGGAGTCAGGTACCATGCAGGCAGTCACGCTGCTACTGGAAAAAGGCCACCGTGTAATAGGTATGATCAATGGTCCGCAGCAGCTGGTGGCAACCCCGCAGCGGGCCAACGGTTTTAAACAGGCATTACTGAAAAAGCGGCTGAAATTTGATGCAAGTCTGATCGTGCATTCCGATCTTACAAAAGCAGGAACGAGGGCCGCCATGCAACAGTTATTGTCAAATAAAAGAAAGGTAACTGCCATTGTTACTTTCAATGATTATGTGGCGCAGGATGCCGTGCAGTATGCATTGGAGCAGGGGATTGCCGTAAATAAAGCACTGACGTTTGTGAGTTATGCAAATCTGCCGTTGAGCAGTTACATGGCATTTCCACCAATTGCTTCTGTAGAGCAGTATCCATATGAACAGGGTTTCAAAGCGACTGAAATATTGTTGTCTTTGTTATCCCAAAAAGAGGAGCAGGATTTCCAACACATCGTTATCGACTCCCGCTTAGTTATAAGATAACAGGACTTCCAACGCATCACTATCGACTCCCGCCCATTTATAAGATAACAGGAATTCCGACACATTATTATCGATTCCCCCTCAGTAATAACATAACAGGCCCCCTAACACATCACTACTAATTCCCGCTCAGAATCACCCGCCTTCCTACATTATCCGCCAGCCACAGTCCCCGCCCCCGCAGTTTGCCCCCCGCCCAAAAATCACGCAACCGTTTGCGCAATTTTTCTATCGATCTTTCCCTTAAGTTTGAAATATCACCAACATTTTATCAATCAAAAACAACATGCACGCTTCGATACTGGCAGCTTATGGAATAGTCGCAGAGGAATGTATCATTCAGCCTTTCGGCAGCGGACTTATCAACACCACGTGGAAAGTGATCCACAACGATCAGTCCTTTATTTTACAGCGCATCAATCACCAGGTTTTCAAACAACCGGAAGTGATCGCCGCCAATATCCGGTACATCGGCCAGTATCTCCGGCAGCATTCACCGGAATATTACTTTGTACAACCAGTCAACACACTCGATGGTAAAGGACTCGTGATCACAGCAGAAGGCGAATACTTCAGGCTACAACCCTTCGTTCCCGACTCCCGCAGCTACGACGTCGCAGACGATGAACAACTGGCTTACGAAGCCGCCAGACAATTTGGACGATTCACCCGCTTACTGGCAGACATCGACACCAAAAAGATTGGCGATAGCCTGCCCGATTTCCACAACCTCACGTTGCGCTATCAACAATTTGAGGATGCGTTGAAAAACGGCAACAAAGAGAGGATCGCAGCATCAGAAGAACTGATCTTCAGAATCAGGCAATACGCCTACCTCACCGATACCTTCGAAGCCATCAGGCATAACCCTGCATTTAAAATCAGGGTCATGCACCACGATACCAAGATTAACAATGTACTCTTTGATAATAGCGGCAACGGCATTTGTGTGATCGACTTAGACACCGTTATGCCGGGATATTTCATCAGCGACTTCGGCGATATGATGAGAACGTACTTATCCCCCGCAAATGAGGAAGAAAAAGACTTCAGTAAGGTACATGCCCGGGCGTCCTTCTTTCAGGCAATTGTAAGCGGTTATTTAAGCGAATTGAGAGATGAATTAAGTCCTGATGAAATCCATCATCTTGTATACGCAGGTCAATTCATGGTCTACATGCAGGCCATCCGCTTCCTGGCAGACTATCTGAACAACGATATTTACTACGGCGCCAGATACGACACACACAACTCTGTGCGAGCCGGCAATCAGCTGGCTTTATTAGACAGTATCACGGCGCAGGAAGGAATCTTTTTTAAAGCGATCACTACACCAGATCGCGTCGTTTGAAAAGCAGCACCATTTGAAAACAAAAATGCCGGCATATAGCCGGCATTTTTTATAGTATGCTAGTTTCTTTTATACAAATTGTAACAGCAATCCAGGGAACACACCCAGCAGGATCACAATCGCAGCTGTCACCACCAGCAATGCCTTAAATCCGCCACTCATCTCTTCTACACCTGGCTCACCGGATTTGAAATACATCGCCATGATCACCCTGAAATAATAGTACACAGAGATCGCCGCACATACTACCGCAATGATCACCAGCCAGAACAGGTTACCTTCCTGTACCGCAGCTGTCAGTACATAATACTTGGCAAAGAAACCCGCCGTCAGCGGAATACCCGCCAGTGATAATAAACAGATGGTAGTAACCGCTGCTACCAGTGGCTCCTTCTTTGCCAGTCCGTTAAAACCATCAAACGTATAATCCTTCATCTTGATCAATACCGCGAAGATGCCGATAGTCGCAACAGAATAAGCCGCTGCATACAGGATAATACCTTTCGCCGCAAAATCACTGAAAGCAATGACAGACAACAGCATGAAACCTGCCTGCGCAATACTTGAATAAGCCAGCATACGTTTTACACTCTGCTGGAATACCGCTGTAAAGTTACCGATGATCAGCGTAGCAGCTGTCACCAGTGCCAGCAGCAACTGCCAGTCCTTACTGATAGCACCTGTAAACGCTCCGTGGAACAAACGGATAAATGCGATGAAACTACCCGCCTTTACCACCGTTGCCATAAAAGAAGTGAATACAGAAGGTGCCCCATCATACACATCCGGTGTCCAGAAGTGGAAAGGAGCAGCAGATACTTTAAAGGAAAGTGCAAATGCAATCAGGATCACACCACACAGTGCCAGTGGACTCACCGCACCGTCACCAATTCCCAGTTCACTGATCAGGAAAGAACCAGATGCACCGTAAATCAGGGTAATACCCATCAGCAAAATACCAGTAGAGAAAGACCCCATCAGGAAGTACTTCAGCGAAGCTTCACTACTCTTGGGACTCTTCTTATCACTACCAGCCAGGATATACTGAGGAATAGAAATAATCTCTATCGCCAGGAAAAGCATTAATAAACTGCTGAACGAAGATGCCAGCGTAATACCCGACAGAATGAAAAATACCAGCGCAAAGTAATCAGACACATGTTCCCCTACTTTTTCAAATGCACTGCCTGACAACATAAAGTACAACAACGTAGCTCCAAAAGCTACCGCATTGAACAGTATACTGAAGCTACTCACAGTGATCATACCATACAGAGTGCGGCTTTCCCCCTGTAAAGTGGACAATTCAGCCAGGTTCGCTGCAAAGCAAATCAGCAACGCCACAATGGCAACAAATTTAATGGACTGCTTATTTTTCACGAAAAGCCCCGCAAACATCATCAAAACGCCCGATAAAGCAGTAGATATTAATGCATTCATATTCCTGTGTTACGAAAGAACAACTTTTTAATAAACCTTGTTAACCAATTCAGTAGTGCTCTGAACCAACTCCAGCATAGGCTTTGGATATACACCCAATACCAGGATGATCGCCACGATCACACTCAACGCCAGCATTTCATTGCCGCGCAGGTCAGTAGTAGTCTCGGTCAGCTGATTCGGCTGTCCGAAAATCACTTTCTGCACCATGTTCAGCGTATATACCGCACCCAGGATCACTCCCAGACCAGCTACCGCCATAAACCATGGATTATACTGATACAAGCCGCTGAACATCAGGAACTCCCCGATGAAACCATTGGTCAGTGGCAAAGCAATATTCGCAAAACTGATAATCACCAGGAAGGTAGCCATACGTGGCGCATAAGCCGCGATACCACCCAGATCGTTCAGTGATTTCACCTTCAGGCGATCCTGGATAATCTCAACGATGATCCACAAACCGATGATGTTGATACCGTGGTTGAAGAACTGCACCAGCACACCCTGTAAGCTCTGCTCATTGTTCGCAAAGATCGCAGCACTCATCAACCCGATGTGAGCGATGGAAGAATAAGCGATCAGGCGTTTGAAATCAGATTGTACAATAGCAATGCAGGAAGCATATACAATACCGATGATAGATAATACAATCGCAACATCAGACCATACATAAGCACCTTGTGGTAATACAGGCAGTAACCAGCGGATCACACCAAACAGACCCATTTTCACCATGATACCTGACAGTACCATTGTTACCGGGGTCGGAGATTGCTCGTAAGTATCCGGCTGCCAGGTGTGGAAAGGGAAGATCGGCATCTTGATGGCAAAAGCAACAAAGAACAGCCAGAAAAGGCAGGACTGAGTTTCCTTTGGCAACGCCGCTGTAGTGAAACTTGCATAACTGAAAGAGTGTTCAGGCGTTTGCAGATAGATATAGATTATACCAATCAGCATGAGCAGTGAACCCGCAAAAGTGTATACAAAGAATTTAAAGGTAACAGGGATTCTTTTTTCTCCTCCCCACAGTGAGCAGAGGAAATATACAGGAATCAGCGCCAGTTCCCAGAAGAAGTAGAACAACATCGCATCATAGGCTGCAAATACACCCATGAGACCTGCCTGCGACAACAGCATCAGTGCATAGAAGCTGTTCGCACGGTCATACTCCCTTTTATTAATTACAATAAAGATCAGTACAAATGAAATGGAAGTGAGCAGGCTAAGCATCATGCCCATACCGTCTAACCCAACACTAAACGTAGCGCCCAGTTGTGGAATCCAGTTGCAGCTGTGGCTGAGGGTCTCAGGTGCGGTCCTGAACTGGAACAGCGCAGCAATCGTGACTGCCAGCGATGCCAGAGATGATATCAAACCCACCGTCTTAGGGCCTGATCCCTTCAGGCCAAACGTAAGAAGGCCCGCCACCAAAGGAATCAAAATGAGTAATACTGTCAACATAACTTTATCTAAACTTGTCCTTTTTGAATGATGATGCAGGTAATTATTATCGTACCAGGAAGCCTATTACGAATAACAATACCATCCCTATAACCATGGCAAATATGTAAAAACCTACCTGCCCGCTCTGAAGCAATCTTACCTGTTGACTACCCCACTGAACACCACGGCCTACACCGTTCACCAGCCTGTCAATACCAGAACGCTCAATCGCCTCTTCAAAGAAACGGCTCAGCATACCAAGGGGCTTTACTATGATAGCATCGTAAATTTCGTCTACATACCATTTGTTCTCCAGCACTTTCGCAAGCCCCGTACGCGGCTCACCATTGTCGGCAAAGTTGCGGTACCAGCTGCGTGCCAGGAAAATAGTGATGATCACCAGCACAGAGCTCAGTCCCATCAGCAACCATTCGGTACTGTGTGCCAGCTCATGAGGTTCTACCTTCTCTGCAGAAGCAGCGAAAATAGGATGCAGGTAATGTTCTAACAGGTTAGGTGCACCAAATACTGCTGGTAAACCTACATAACCACCAATCACAGACAGGATAGCCAGCACAATCAGCGGGAACGTAATAGCGCCCGGACTTTCATGCAGGTGATGCTCCTGTTCGTGTGTACCGCGGAACTGACCACAGAATGTGATATAGTACAGGCGGAACATATAGAACGCCGTCATCAATGCTGTCAGCAAGCCTACTACATACAGCAGTTTGTTGGCAGCAAAGGTGTGGGATAAAATTTCATCTTTAGAGAAGAAGCCGGACAAACCAGGGATACCGGATATAGCCAGACATCCGATCAGGAAGGTAGCATTCGTGATAGGCATATACTTTTTCAGACCGCCCATCTTACGAATATCCTGCTCCCCACCCATCGCGTGAATCACTGAACCTGAACCAAGGAACAACAGCGCCTTGAAGAAAGCGTGTGTCATTACGTGGAATACCGCAGTCGTATAAGCACCTACACCCAGGGCAAGGAACATATAGCCTAACTGAGATACGGTAGAGTAAGCCAGCACTTTCTTGATATCATCCTGCTTCAGCGCAATAGAAGCTGCCAGCACGGCTGTAACCAGACCAATGATAGCTACTACGTTCTGCACACATGGAGCCAGTGTATAAAGAATATTGCTACGGGCAATCATATAGATACCCGCTGTTACCATCGTAGCAGCGTGGATCAGGGCAGAAACCGGCGTAGGACCCGCCATCGCATCAGGCAACCAGGTATACAAAGGCACCTGTGCTGATTTACCCATGGCACCTACAAAGAAGAGCATGGCGATCGCAGCAAGGGTACCATCCCCCTTTGCTACACCAGCGATCTGAGGTAATACCTCGGAATAATTCACACTACCAAAATGTACGATCATCAGGAACATACCCAGCAGGAAACCAAGGTCCCCGATGCGGTTCATGACAAAAGCTTTCTTGGCAGCGTTGTTGTAGTTGGTATTCTTATACCAGAAGCCGATCAGGAGGTAAGAACAAAGTCCTACACCTTCCCAGCCTATAAACATCATCACGTAGTTAGCTCCTAAAACAAGGATTAACATAGAGAACACGAACAGGTTCAGGTACGCGAAATAACGCGCAAACCCTTCGCTGGTCTCATCGTGCATGTAAGAAGTAGAGTAAATATGAATCAGCGAGCCTACGCCTGTAATGATCAGGAGGAACAGTGAACTTAACTGATCTACCTGAAAGGCAAATGGAATATGCAGGCTGCCTGCAGAAATGAAGTCAAACAGTTGTACGGTTACCGCCTGAAAACCCGGGGTACGTACTTCCAGGAACATCCCCAAACTAATCACAAAAGCCGCCAGTATAGCCCCGCTCCCAACGATACCTGCCAGTGATTTGGAGAGGTATCTTCTTCCCAATCCATTCACCAGAAATCCTAATAGTGGTAATAATGGTACCAGCCAAACTAGATTAATCATCTATCAAATACGAATTACGATTACAAATTACGGTTTGCCTTATGGTTAATTCTTCAGACGGTTCATGATATTCACATCTACTGACTGTGAATTTCTGTATACCATAACGATGATGGCCAGACCTACTGCTACTTCAGCTGCCGCCACGACCATGATGAAAAACACAAAGATCTGGGCCCCGGCCGCGTCTACTCTCCCCGCATCTGCCCACATTTTAGAAAACGCCACTAACAAAAGGTTCACAGCATTCAGCATCAACTCTACACACATGAAGATGATAATGGCATTTCTGCGCATCAATACACCCATCACTCCAATACAAAAGAGCGCAATGCTTAAAAAGATATAATATTGAACCGGCATAAAAATGAATTACAGATTACGATTAATGTTCTTTCTTACCAATCACGACCGCACCAACCATGGCGCTCAAAAACAGGATGCTGCTCACTTCGAAAGGAACAACATAAGTTTTGAATAAAGTCTGACCAAGATTAGCGATCAGGCCAATATTGTTAGATTCCGGTGTTAATGAAGGCAGGCTCGCTTCACGCAGCGCCGCCAGCAGTACTACCAGCAGAGCACCTCCACTGATCGCCCCTGCATACTTGAGCCAGTTCCGCTTTTGCGGTTCCCCCTCAGCATTCAGGTTCATCAGCATGATCACGAACAGGAACAATACCATGATCGCACCTGCATAAACAATGATGTGCACCACCGCCAGGAACTGAGCATTCAGCATCACGTAATGGCCGGCTATGGTAAAAAATGTAAGGATCAGGCAAAGGACACTTGTAACGGGGCTTTTACTAAACACCACGCCCAGCGCAGTGATCAGTGAAATGATAGAGAGAACCCCGAAAACGACTTGTTGTAAATTCATTCCCATTGCTATATTGTCTGATTGTTGTGTTTGGAATTATGCATTTTTCTGCTCTCCTGGCAATGGAATCAACAGATCCTGCTTACCATAGATGAAACCTTCACGTTTGTAATGAGCAGGTGCGAATGTTTCAGAGAGATAAATCGCATCCTTAGGACAAGCTTCTTCACAAAAACCACAGAAGATGCAACGGAGCATGTTAATCTCATAACGTGCAGCATACTTTTCTTCCCGGTACAGGTGCTCTTCACCCGGCTTCCTTTCAGCAGCTTCCATCGTGATCGCCTCTGCAGGACAAGCCACCGCACACAGACCACAAGCCGTACAATTCTCACGTCCTTCCTTATCCCTGTTCAAAATGTGCAGACCACGGAATACCGGGCTGAACTCACGTTTTTCTTCAGGATAACTTACTGTTGGTTTCTTCTGGAATATATGCTTGAAAGTGATCACCATCCCTTTCCCAATAGCCGGCAGATACAACTTCTCCAGGAAATTCATTGGCCTGCGATCTACCGGTTTTGCCCTGTTTGTTAAAGTTTGCATGATTAATAATGCGATTAAATAAGTTTACAATTTCTTTCTGTTAATGTTGATGCCACAAAATCCAGCCACCTGTGATCAGCATGTTCAACAACGCAATCGGGATCAGGTAGTTCCAACCCAAACGCATTAACTGATCGTAACGGAAGCGCGGGATCGTCCAGCGTACCCACATAAAGAAGAAAATGAAGCAGATAGTTTTTATAAACAGCACCAGTGTACCCAGTAAAGTCAGCAGGTTTGGCGACAAATGCAGACTATCCAGTCCCCAGAAGTGGTATCCACCAAAGTACAGCGTAGACATCAGCGCAGAGCTGATAAACATATTGATGTACTCAGCAAACAGGAAGAAACCCAGTTTCATGGAAGAATATTCCAGGTGATAACCACCATTCAGTTCATTCTCTGCTTCTGCCAGGTCAAATGGAGAACGGTTCGTTTCAGCAAAAGAACAGATCAGGAAAATGATAAAGCCCAGTGGCTGTAAGAATACGTTCCAGATACCACTGTGACGCTGTTGCTCTACGATCTCTTTCAGACTCAGGGTGCCGCTTACCATCAGCAGTGCAATCAGTGCCATACCCATCGCCAGCTCGTAGCTGATGATCTGTGAAGCCGCACGGATAGATGATAAGAGAGAAAATTTATTGTTGGAAGACCAGCCGCCCAGCATAATGCCGTAAACGCCTAAGCTCACCACACCGAAAATGTAAAGAATACCAATGTTCACGTCAGCAACCTGCAGGGATACGGTATGACCGGCAATGGTCAGGGTATCGCCCCAGGGAATAACTGCACTGGTCATACAGGCTACTGTCATAGCCAGTGATGGACCTAAAATGAAGAGGAAACGATTGGAAGATCCTGGAATGATCTCTTCCTTGAAGAAGAGTTTACCACCATCTGCCAGCGGCTGGAGCAATCCTAACGGACCCGCTCTGTTTGGACCAAGCCTGTCCTGCATAATACCCGCTACCTTTCTTTCGCCCCATGTGGAATACATGGCCACGACCAGAGATATTACCAATACACCGGATATCAGTAATATCTTCTCAAGAATGAAAAACCAGTCTACTTGCATCAAATACGAGTTATAAAAGTTACTTACTTGTTAAAATCATCAGAGTGTGCAGGCCCATCGATCTGCGACAGATCAATATTCGGACGGTTTACCTGGCTAATGCTGTGAATATCCATCAGCAGTTTGGGCTGACGGCCATCCAGTACTTCTACCAGGGTATCCTTCGGCTTGTTGACACCTACATAATGGTTAGCAGAAATGACACTCTGGCGCTCAATCTTACGTGGACCTTCGATCACCCAATCCTTCGCTTCCTTCTTGTCAAAGCGACAGGTATCGCAGATGAAGTCTTCTACTTCTCCATATTTATCTTTACGTGCAGTTACGCGGAATACTTCGTCACCACGCATCCAGAGCACCGTTTTACCACAGCACTTAGGGTTGTCGCAGTCACGGTGTGCATTTACGGGTTTCAGGAACCATACACGGTTCTTGAAACGGAATGTTTTATCGGTCAGGGCACCTACAGGACATACGTCAATCACGTTTCCGATGAAGGGGCTGCTTAAGTTCTTGCTCAGGTAAGTGCTGATTTCAGCATGCTCACCACGACCCAGTACACCATGTTCACGGTTGCCAGCTACCTGGTCGGCAGTGAATACACAACGGTAACAAAGGATACAGCGGGTCATATGTAACTGGATCTTATCACCCAGATCTACTTTATCAAAAGTACGGCGTTTGAATTCGTAACGGGTACCTTCAGCACCATGCTCATAACCCAGGTCCTGCAGGTGACACTCACCCGCCTGATCACATACCGGGCAATCCAGCGGATGATTCAGCAACAGGAATTCCACCACACCCTTACGTGCTTCCAGCACTTCAGGAGAAGTGATGTTGGCTACTTCCATCCCATCCATTACAGTAGTACGGCAGGAGGCCACCAGCTTTGGCATAGGACGCGGGTCTGCTTCAGAACCCTTGGATACTTTTACCAGACACGTACGGCATTTACCACCACTACCCTGCAGTTTGGAATAGTAGCACATTGCAGGCGGCACTATATCTCCTCCTATCTGACGGGCAGCATTCAGGATGGTAGTACCTGGTGCCACTTCCACAGTGATTCCGTCAATCTTGACTTTAAAGAGTTTCTGTTCTTCAGCCATTTTGTTCGCTTAAAAAAGGCGCTCGTTCTTTACACGAAACGTCGTGTTAGATATTGTTGATTCTTATACTGCTGCAGGTGCAGCGATTTCCAGCGGATCTGCATAGTGTGCAAGACCGAAATTGCGTTTTTGCGCTTCTTCAGGATGCAGCACATGCCATTCAAATTCATCGCGGAAGTGACGGATAGCCGCAGCTACCGGCCAGGCAGCAGCATCCCCCAGCGGGCAGATGGTGTTACCTTCAATCTTACGCTGAATATCCCACAGCAGGTCGATATCGCTCATCTTTCCTTTACCGTTCTCGATGTTCTTGAGCACACGCTCCATCCATCCGGTACCCTCACGGCATGGGCTACATTGTCCGCAGCTTTCGTGGTGGTAGAAACGGGCAAAGGTCAGGGTGTTCTTCACAATACACTGGTCTTCGTCCAGTACAATGAAACCACCTGAACCCAGCATGGTACCGGTAGCAAAACCACCGTCAGCCAGGCTTTCGTAAGTCATCATGCGTGGTTCTCCTTTTGCCGTTTTCAGCAACAGGTTAGCAGGCAGGATAGGTACGGAACTACCGCCCGGAATACACGCCTTCAGGCGCTTTCCATTCGCGATACCACCGCAATATTCATCAGAGTAGATAAATTCTTCAACTGAAATGTTCATCTCGATTTCATACACCCCTGGTTTGTTGATATTACCACAGGCAGAAATGAGCTTGGTACCGGTAGATTTACCAGTGCCATACTTAGCGTATTCTTCACCACCAATACGAAGGATCGGTACTACGGTAGCCAGTGTTTCCACATTGTTCACCACAGTAGGACAATCGTATAAACCTTTCACCGCCGGGAATGGAGGCTTGATACGTGGATTACCACGCTTACCTTCCAGGCTTTCGATCAGGGCAGTTTCCTCCCCGCAGATGTAAGCACCTGCACCACGCTGTACATATATTTCAAGATCAAAACCGCTGCCCTGGATATTCTTACCCAGCCAGCCGTTCTTCTTTGCATCAGCAATTGCTTCTTCGAGGATATCAGGGATCCATGCGTATTCACCACGAATGTAGATGTAGCAGGTATTCGCACCCAGGGTATAGCTGGAAATGATCAGACCTTCGATCAACAGGTGAGGAAGGAATTCCATCAGGTAACGGTCTTTGAAAGTACCTGGCTCAGATTCATCGGCATTACATACCAGGTAGCGGGGTACGCCTTCTGGTTTTGCGATAAAGCTCCATTTCATACCGGTAGGGAAACCAGCACCACCACGGCCTCTCAGACCGCTTTTCTTCACTTCATCCAGCACCTGGTCAGGAGTCATGCTCTTCAATGCTTTCTCCGCCGATCCGTAGCCGCCGTTAGCCCGGTATACATCATAATACCGGATGTTTTCTATATGTGCTTTGTCAAAAAGTAGTTTGCGTCCCATCTTACTGTTATAGTTTGTAGATTGGCTTTTAGTTTGCGTTCGCCCTGCATTCTTCAATGATGGCATCCACCTTTTCAGGTGTCAGGTGTTCTTTGTAGTGTTTACCCAGCTGCATCATCGGCGCGTAACCGCAGGCACCCAGGCATTCAACTGCTTTCAGCGTAAAGAGGCCGTCTTTCGTCGTCTCTCCTACTCCTATATCCAGTTTCTTTTTAATATAGTCGATGATATTGTCTGAACCGCGCAGCATGCAGGGGCCGGTCTGGCACACCTCGAATACATGCTTACCTACCGGCTGCAGGTTAAACATCGAGTAAAAGGTAGCCACTTCATACACTTCAATAGGCTTGATCTGCAGCAGGGAAGCTACGTAATCCATAGTCTCTGTGCTGAGCCAGCCGCCAAACTCACCCTGTGCAAGATGCAGCACGGGAATAAGCGCACTCTTCTGTCTACCCTGAGGATAGCGGGCGATGATCTCCTTTACTTTATTCAGCTTCTCTTCTGAAAACATATTCTATAGTTAAAAAAACAAAAAGGCGTTTCGTTATGCATCCAGCTCACCTGCAATCAGGTTCAGGCTACTCATACAGATCAGGGCATCACTCAGCATGGCCCCTTTGATCAGTTCAGCATAAGCCTGGTAATAAATGAAGCAGGGACGGCGGAAGTGCAGTCTGTAAGGGCTACGGCCACCATCACTGATAAGGTAAAAACCCAGTTCCCCGTTGGCACCTTCTACAGCATTGTACAATTCGCCTGGTAAAATGTCCGACTCACCCATGATAATCTTGAAGTGGTAAATGAGCGCTTCCATTTTGGTGTATACATCGCTCTTCTCCGGCAGGTAATAAGCAGGAACATCCGCATGGTATACATCGGAAGGCAGTGCCTTCACCTTATCCATCGCCTGACGGATAATGCTGAGACTTTCCCACATTTCACCGTTACGTACCAGGAAACGGTCGTAACAGTCACCGGTGGTGCCTACTGGTATAGAGAATTCAAAATCTTCATAAGAAGAATAAGGATGTGCTACGCGTAAATCGTAATCCACACCTGCAGCACGCAGGTTAGGACCGGTAAAGCCATAGTTCATCGCTCTTTCTGCACTGATCGGACCTACGCCCTGTGTACGCTCCATAAAAATACGGTTGCGGTTCATCAGGGTTTCGAATTCCTTCAGCGCTTTTGGAAACTCTACCAGGAACTTTTCGATCTTCTCGAAAGCAGCTGGTGTAAAGTTTCTTTCAAAACCACCTACACGACCAATGTTGGTAGTCAGGCGGGAACCACAGATCTCTTCGTAGATCTCATAAGCGAGCTCACGCCAGCGCATGAGGTACAGGAAGCCGGTGAAGGCGCCGGTATCTACACCTACAACCCCATTACAGATCAGGTGATCACAGATACGTGCCAGCTCCATGATGATCACACGCAGGTAGTCCACACGCTTAGGGGTTTGAATACCCAGCAGCTTTTCTACAGTAATGTGCCATCCCATGTTATTGATAGGAGAAGAACAGTAGTTCAGACGGTCTGTAAGAGGAGTGATCTGGTAGTAAGGACGGCGTTCAGCAATCTTCTCAAATGCACGGTGGATATAACCCACAGTAGATTCGGAGCTGACAACACGCTCACCGTCTATTTCCAGTATATTTTGAAACACCCCGTGTGTAGCAGGGTGGGTAGGTCCGAGGTTGAGGGTTTGAGTGACCCTTTCAATAGATCCTTCCGGAAGTGTTATGTTATGTTGCTCTGACATGATCAACGAAATAATTAATTATATGCCAATATGCCCGCCGCGGCCGAACATTTCATCATCTTTATCGATACGAGTCTGGTCTTCCAGTGGGAATTCCTTACGCATGGGGAAGTAATCCATCTCATCCACGTTTAAGATACGCTTCAGGTTTGGATGCCCTACGAAGTTCACACCAAAGAAGTCATAAGTTTCACGCTCCATCCAGTTTGCAGCTTCAAACAGGCGGGTGGCAGTAAACACTCTCGGATCTTCCACGCTGGTATACACCTTCATACGAAGTCTTACACGCTGGGCAAAATTGTAAAGGTGGTAAACAACCGCCAGCTCTTCTCCTTTACGATCAGGATAGTGCACAGCAGTGAGGTCTGTTAAAAAACGAAATTGCAGCTCCTCATCATCATAAAGGAACTGCATTACTTTCAGGTTCAGATCTTTAGGTACTGTAAAATTGAGCATCCCAAAGGTTTCTTCCACCTGTGAGACAGCCTCACCAAACTTGTCGGTTAGTCGTTGTTTAATATAGTCGTTAGTCAAGGACATTGCAGTGTATGTTTAAGATCACAGATACAGGAGTAAGGTGTATAGTGATCTTTATTGTATACCGTAGGAATTCAACAGTTCTTTGTACTTATCAGAGTGGCGGCGACGCAGGCTTTCCTGACCAATCAGGTCCTGGATACGCATAAAACCATCGATAATCGCTTCAGGACGTGGAGGGCATCCTGGCACATATACATCTACCGGGATCACCTGGTCGATGCCCTGTAATACAGAGTAGGTGTCAAATACACCACCACTGCTGGCGCATGCGCCTACCGCCATTACCCAGCGTGGCTCAGCCATCTGCAGGTATACCTGGCGTAATACAGGTCCCATTTTCTTGGAAATAGTACCCATTACCATCAGCAAATCACACTGACGGGGAGTAAATGCCATCCTTTCTGCACCAAAACGCGCCAGATCGTAGGTAGACGCCATGGTGGCCATGAATTCGATTCCACAGCAGGAAGTAGCAAAAGGTAGCGGCCAGATGGAGTTTTTACGTGCCAGACCGATCGCTTTGTCAAACGAAGTCGCAAAAAAACCTTCCCCGGAATATCCCTCAGGGATTTCCACTGTCTTCACTTTCGTATTATACTGAACCGGACGTGCCATAACCTTCAGATTTAAAATTTCAATATCAGATTTGACCTTTAGCAGGCACAGCTTCACAACAGGCTGTGTGCCATATTAATATTAATCTTCCCATTTCAGGGCTCCCTTCTTCAGGATATAAAGGAAACCACCCATAAAAAATGCCACAAACATCAACATGGCTACAAACCCCTCCCATCCTAACAGACGGAAATTGATGGCATAAGGATAGAAGAAAATGACCTCCACGTCGAAAAGAACGAACAGGATAGCCACCAGGAAGTACTTAATAGCTACCGGCTGGCGGGCGTTACCGTGTTGCTCAATACCGCTTTCAAACGTCTCCAGTTTATCCTTAGTCTTCCTTTTTGGACCCAGAAAGTGTGTAGCGAACATGGTAATACCTACAAAACCCAGTGCAGCTATTAACTGTAATACAATAGGAAAATAGCTAAAAGGAGTAGTTGCTGACAATAAAACTGTGTCTATAAACATAAGCTTCCCTATAAATCGTTCATCAGAATGAGCAAAAATAGGCTAAGTCTAGCAATATTCAAATCTATTGAACGATTAAAATATTATGTTTTTTCCCCAACCGGAAATAAAAAAACCCCGGCAGTCGCCGGGGTTTTCTATTTAAAGCACAGTTAGCTTATTTCTTGTTTCCCTGAGAAGCAGGTTTGGACGCAGATTTTGACTTGTTAGCCAGGTTTTCCTTGATCGCAGCAACGGTAGCGTTGTTTGGATCAATAGCAGTTACCTTGTCCATCCAGATCTTCATGTTCGCATCATCATTTTTGTTATAATAATAGATCATCAGGTACTGATAAGGGAACATCAGCTGTGTTGGCTTCAGTTTTTCATCACCTTTGATCTCGAACAGATGCTGGAAGTATGGCAGTGCCAGACCTTCTTTTGCTTCAGGATCCTTCGCCATGTTCGCACGACCTCTCCAGTAAGTACCCAGTATTTCCTGTGTAGGATACTTGGCTACGAACTGACCCCAGGTTGAATCTGCCTGGTCGTATTCGTGTGCATAGATCTCCATGGTACCTTTCCAGAACATATCCTGGATCTTACCGGTGTTCTTATCATCCGGGAAGTCATTTACCAGTTTACCATACCACTCAGCAGATTTCTTGCTGGCGCCCATCGCTTTGAAAGACTCAGCTACGCTTCTGTATTTTTCTGCATCTTTTGCAGTATCAGCCAGGGCATATTTTTCCAGGTACATCGCTGCCAGTGAATCGTTCTGCGCTCTTTGAGCAGAGTCAGCTACGTTTGCCTGGTAGATAGCACTCAGCAGTTTGTAGTCGTTTGGAGCCAGTTTGGCATCACCCACAGCTTTTACGTAGGCTTCCATTTCTGTTTTTGCAGTAGCGGTATCACCTTTCTGCAGGTAAGCATCCGTCAGCAGGCGGGTGAATTTACCCTTGTTTGCTTCGGTTGTCTGTGGCAATACAGATTTCGCTTTGGCAATAGCCGCATCATAGTCTTTCTTGTAGAAAGAGATAGCAGCCAGGTTGTATTCATTTTCCAGTTTACCGGCACCTTCACCTACCACGCTCATATATTTCTCCAGGTACTTAGCTGCATTTTCGAGTGACAGCTGTGCTTTGGTTGGAGTGATATAGAATTCGTACAGCTGATAGTAAGCAGGACCATAGTTAGGATCCATGTTAGTGGCTTTGGTCCAGTCGTTTACCGCATCCTGCAGCAGCTTGGCATTGTAGTTTACAATACCTTCTTTCATGGTCGCTTCAGCACTGTTAGGATCCAGCTCTAAAGCCTTCTCATACGTATTGATCGCTTTACCACCATTTTCACCACCCAGCATACGGTAAGCATCACCCAGCTCGATATAATCAGCAGCGGTAGCTGTATAAACTTCTTTCTTCTTGCGACCTTCGTTGTTCAGTAATTTTTCCATTACACTCAACGCATAACCACGGTCGCCACCATGGATCTCTGAATTCGCATCCGCGATTGCACGGGCTACATCGCCATTACGACCCTGTGTAGCAGTACTTGCTGCTTCGAACTTGGTCTTTGCAGCAGCAGCATCACCTTTCAACAGGTCCAGTCTGCCCATACCTACCTGCAGTAAAGCAGAAGTAGGCACTGCGGTCAGACCTTTCTGGAAGGTGGCAGCAGCACCATTGTTATCACCCAGACCCAGCTGAGCGATACCCAGGTAATAATATGCTCTTTCTTCAGTAGGCTTAGCGGCTATTACTTTTTCCAGGTCTTGTTTGGCTGTCTCATACTTGCCATAATACAGGTCTTTCAATCCATCTTCTACAGATTGGGCCATTGCGCCGTTCGCGACGCACAGCATTGCAACAATTAAACTTTTCCGTCTGTTCATGAGCAATCCGGTTTTTAATTTTAGTTGTGTTAGTTTTTTACTTGATGTTCGCTTCCCTAAACACGATGTTCAATTTCGCAGGGAACAGTTTGAATTTACCTATCACCATCTGTCCTTCTTGTCCGCCGAGGAAGGTCGCGAATCCGGATCCCAATCCACTGTAAGGTTCTTTTAAGCAAAAGAATAATCCTCTTTTCAGTGGATATGAACCGAGAGCGATATATGCCTGATATGGTTTTACAAATTCTGAACCATTATCAGCGCGCACCTTCACAACGCTCACTTTGTTTGTAAATTCTATCGCCTGAGCATCGTTGGTATCTGATATCCAGCTTACCCCGATTACACCCAGTGCATCTTTCGATTTAGCCACGTAATCAATCACTTCCGGATTGGTTTTCGCTGCCATTACATTCTTGGGCAGGGCCTTTCCTTTATTGATTGAATCCTGGATATATCTAACCGTACTTGAATTCGAATTGTCAAAAATGATTTGCCACTTTTTTTCTGTATCAGTTCCGTCCATTATGTTGCGCACCTGGTCCATAGTGAGGATAGAATCCGGATTACTGTGATTAGTAATCAATGCCACGCCATCCCAGGCGAGCAGCATACTTTGCGGCGATATCTTAAGTTGTTTCAAATAATCCAGCTCCTGCTGGTTGAAGCTCCTGGTTACGAGGACCAACCGTGCGCTGTCGGCCATCAGGTCTCTGAAGCAATCTACTTCGGGTTTGTATTCCGCGATGATATGAGCTTTCGGATAAAGTGACTCAAAAACTTTTATTTCCGACTCAATCAGCGGCCTGTATGTCTCATCTACACTTATTTTGATCGTGCCGGATGTTGGCGTATCCTTCACCTGACCGGATTTATTATTCGATGTACAGGATGACAAGATAACGATTGTCGCTAACAATGCGCTATAAATCCGGTTCCTTTTAATGATACTGGTAAACATATACCTGACTATTAGTAGATTAATTCCTATTAAAAAATGAATTTTTCACTCCCCGGTACACGCGGAAAATACCATAAGCGATCAGCACCCCCCCGAATATAGTGAGCACAGTCTGCGATACCTGAAAACTACCCATACCGAGTCTTTCAGCAAATATTGCAAATAATCCAAAGAGCATAAAAAATAACCCTCTAATTAACTCTCCCATTGAGCGGTAATCGATGCTCATATTCCTTTTACCAGATCTTTCCTGTTCCATCAGCGTTGTTGCGAATTACAATTATACAAAAAAAAATTTCTAATCAAATACCTGTTCTATTAGAAGATTGTCAAGAAAAATGGGTTGCATACTAAACGTATACGTGGAAAATCCGCCACTAGCGCAGGTTTTGTAAACGTCTGGCATTCACACATTTTTTCATATTCAATCTACACTTAATTACGAACGAAGTTGTTAAAACCTTGTTAATACTAATATGAATCAAATTTCCCGCTATTTGCAGTATATACGAGAATAATCTTCATCATAGTATTCTATAATTATTATATAGATGCTGCATAATTAAAATTCCATAAGCCATGCCATTTATACCACACCGGGCCTGACAGTGCCCGGATTCCCACCGGGTGGGCCTTTCGGCAAAATTGCGGTGGATTAATAAAATAATGTTAAAATCTTGTAGGTTTGCGGCAATTATGAGAATATTAATGGTTTGTCTGGGCAATATATGCCGCTCCCCACTGGCGGAAGGCATTCTCAGACATCTGGCAGACGAAAAAGGACTCAACTGGGACGTTGATTCAGCCGGCACCGGCAACTGGCACGTGGGCGATCCACCAGACAACCGCTCTGTAAAGGTGGCCAGACAGCATGGCATAGATATTTCAGGACTGAGAGGCCGTCAGTTCCAGGTCGCTGACTTCGACGAATTTGACCACATCTTCGTGATGGACCTCGACAACTATCGCGACGTGCTGCGCAAAGCCCGCACCACGGCTGACAGAGAGAAAGTACAACTGCTCCTTGATAACCAGCAACCTGTACCTGATCCATGGTACGACGATGCACTCTTTGAACCGGTATATAATATGATCTACAAAGCCTGCCAGCGCATAGTGGCAAGCTACTGATATAAAAAAGTAAAAACAATGATAAAACCTAGTATACCAAAAGGTACCCGCGATTTCGGACCTGTGGTAGTAAGGAAAAGGCAGTATATCTTTCAGACGATCCGCGAAACATTCGAACTATTCGGCTTTCAGCCACTGGAAACCCCTGCCATGGAACAAATGGATACCCTGACCGGCAAATACGGTGAGGAAGGGGATAAACTGATCTTTAAAATTCTTGACAACGGTGATATCCTTGGCCGCGCCCAGCAGGCAAAAGATAGCCGCGAACTGGGGATCCTGCTGTGCGAAAAAGCATTGCGGTATGATCTCACCATTCCGTTCGCCAGGTTCGTAGTGATGAACCAGAATGACCTGGCATTTCCTTTTAAACGGTACCAGATGCAGCCGGTATGGCGCGCCGACAGACCGCAAAAAGGCCGCTACCGCGAATTTTATCAATGTGATGTGGATATTGTAGGCAGCAATTCCCTGCTAAATGAAATTGAATTACTCATGATCTATGATGCCGTATTCACTAAACTGGGTATGGCAGGCTATGAAATTCGAATTAATAACCGCAAAATCCTCAGCGCACTGGCTGAAGTGGCCGGAAAACCTGAGTTATTAACAGATATCACCGTAGCCATCGATAAATTAGATAAAATCGGTATTGAAAAAGTAAAAGAAGAATTGGCTGAGCGTGGCCTGAGCGACAGTGAAATCGCCGTTATCGCAAATTTTCTCAACATTGAGGGGAATAATGAGGAAAAACTGCAACAACTGGGCGAACTGTTCAAAAATTCTGAAACGGGTAAAAAAGGTATTGAAGAACTAACATATGTACTTCATTCCCAGCCGAACGCGTTCAAAACTACCCCCATACTCGATGTAACCCTCGCCCGCGGCCTGAACTACTATACCGGTATGATCGTGGAAGTAAAAGCACCATCCACCGTTAAAATGGGCAGCATCGGCGGCGGCGGCCGTTACGACGACCTTACCGGTCTCTTTGGCCTGCCTAACCTCTCTGGCGTCGGTATCTCCTTCGGCGTAGACCGCATCTATGATGTACTTGAAGAATTAAACCTCTTCCCGGCCACTGCCCAGCAAGGTACCCGCGTACTTATCTTCAATATGGACGCAACTACCACCGCCACCGCATTCCCCATGCTCGCCAGCCTCCGCGCCCGGGGCATCGCCGCAGAACTCTACCACGAGCCTGCCAAAATGGATAAACAGATGAAATACGCCAATAAACGCGGCATCCCATATGTCATCATCATGGGCGAAAGTGAAGTGAAAGAAGGCGTACTCAGTATCAAGAATATGGTGAGCGGCCAACAGGAAAAAATTACCGCTGCTGCACTGGAAAGCTATTCTTTCCAATAAGGTATAAGATATAAGTTTCAATTATCCAATATGTTATAGCCAGGGTACAGATGTATCCTGGCTATATTATTTCTACACCAGGTCTGGCGCCCTCCCACCCGCTTTTCTTATGCTGCTCTTACACATCCCCCCACTTCTCCTTTATCTCTCCTTCATATCCAAAACGCCACTTAACCATCACTAAAAGGGCACCTCAATATCACCTCAATATCCAATCGATATACAAGTGCCCTTTTGGTGACCTTATAGTGTCCTTTTAATATCGTTAACGTGGTATAGTTGATATATAGCAACCATATAGCTTAGACATATCCCCCCTCATACATTCGGCATACTTTTCACTGGCTATCCATATGCATCCGAATCGAACTGTATACATCGCCCTGGCAGCGAACCTCCTGATCGCCGTTATTAAATTCATCTCTGGCTTCGTTACCCGCAGCACCGCCATGCTCTCCGAAGGTGTCCACTCATTGGTAGATACCACCAACCAACTCCTCCTGCTGCTCGGCATCCGGCTTAGTAAAAAAACCGCCGATGCAAAACGCCCCTTCGGCTATGGCAAGGAACTCTATTTCTGGTCTTTCATCGTCTCCTTACTCATTTTCGCCATCGGTGGCAGCATCTCCATTTTCCAGGGCATCAGCCATCTGCGCCATCCCGCACCGCCTGCCGATCCTTTCTGGAACTATATCGTACTGGCATGCTCCTTCCTCTTCGACGGCGGCTCCCTCGTAGTAGCTATTATCGACTTCAAAAAAGTAAAAGGCAAAAAATCATGGTGGACAGCAGTGCATCAAAGTAAAGATCCCGCCAGCTTCCTCGTATTGTTCGAAGATAGTGCCGCCGTATTAGGACTGGCGGTAGTGGCAATCATGTTGTACCTGGGTCATAAACTCAATAATCCTTACCTGGATGGCGTAGCTTCTCTGATTGTTGGGGTGATACTCACGATTGTTTCCGTTCTGCTGGCTCGTGAAAGCCGCAGCCTGTTGATGGGTGAAGGCATTGCCACCGCTACGCAATTCAAGATCCGTAGTATCGTGGAAAATGATAAAGCCATTGATAAGGTGCTACAGATCTTCTCTACTTATCAATCACCTGAAGAAGTGATGCTCTTACTTTTAGTACGCTTCAAAGATGATCTCGAAACACAGGATATAACTGACGCAATCGAACGGGTAAAAACAGCCATCAAAAAAGAATTCCCATTCGCACATTATATCATCATCACACCCGGACAATAAAAAAGGGCCGCTTTTACAAGCAGCCCTTTTTAAAATCTATCTTTTAAAAACCTATTTCACTTTATTATACGCTTCCAACCCCTTCTTCAACCAATCTGCATATTTGTCCACATCCGGCGTATACCCCACCGGCGTTGTGAGCAACTGCTCGTCCGGACTAATCAGCACGTAGTACGGCTGAGAGTTATTAATGAAGTTCTCCGTCTGCATCGTCGCATATTTATCCCCAATCGTCTTGATCTCTTTCTTCTGACCATTGGTAGTGGTATACAGGAACTGCTGATCTTCCGGCAACACCTTCCTGTCATCCACGTACAATGACACGAGTATATAATCTTCTTCGATTAAATGCTTTACCTCTGTCGTTGTCCACACATTCTCTTCCATCTTGCGGCAGTTCACACACGCCCAACCGGTAAAGTCTATCAGGATCGGCTTATGCTGTGCCTTCGCCATCTCCAGGGCCTTCTCATAATCATTCACCACATTGGCTTCTACACCTTTCGCCCTGTTGTTGTAAATGCTATAACTCAACGGAGGAGGGAAACCACTGATCAGCTTACGGTTAGCCCACGCTGTATTCGTCAGCCCCGGCAACATATACACTGTAAACGCGGCGAATATGATAATAAATACGATACGCGTTACGCTGAACTTCTTAATCGGAGAATCATGCGGGAAACGGATCTTACCCAGCAGATATAACACGATCAGGATGCCACAGATAATCCACACGGCAAAGAAGATCTCTCTCTTCACAATACCCCAGTGCTCTACCAGGTCAGCATTTGAGAGGAACTTAATCGCCATACCCACTTCTATAAAGCCCAGTACCACCTTCACAGAAGACAACCATCCACCGGATTTAGGTAATGCACTCAATAAATTAGGGAACAACGCGAACAGCGCGAAAGGCAATGCCAGTGCAAAACCAAATCCCGCCATACCTGCTGTAAGCTGTACCGCACCACCATCAGCTGATAACGCACCCGCCAGTAGTGAACCTAAGATAGGACCTGTACAGGAGAAAGATACCAGCGCCAGTGTCAGCGCCATAAAGAAAATACCTACCAGACCACCTACGCCTGATTTGCTATCCACCTTGTTCGCCAAACCACTTGGGATCGTTATTTCAAACACCCCAAAGAAGGAAATGGCAAATACAATGAAGATCACAAAGAACACAAGGTTCAACCAGACGTTGGTAGAGATATTATTAAAGATCTCCGGCGCAATACTATTCAGGAAATAGAAGGGTGTGCTCAGTAATACATAAATCGCAAAAATGAAGAACCCATAAGTCACGGCATTCGCAATACCTTTCTTCTTGTCCTGGGATTTCTTGGTGAAGAAAGATACGGTCAGCGGAATCAGTGGGAACACGCAAGGTGTCACCAATGCTACAAAACCACCTATCATACCCAGCAGGAAAATACCCCACAGGCTTTTCTTTTCATGCACCTGCTCACCAGTTACAATCACCGGCGCGTCGAGTTTGATATGGCTGCGCTTCAGCGAGTTCGCCGCATCTGCCGATGCTTCCTGCAACCCGGCAGCTACACTTACCAAACTACCAGATGCATCCGCTTTGAACTTGAATTTAAACTCGTCAGGTCCACCAGCTTCTTCTCCTTTCAGGTACATGTAGTTCACCGCACCCTCCAGCTTCTTCACTTCTCCATTCAAATGAACCGGTACATTCAGTACTACTTTATCTTCAAAGTATTTCACCTCGGCATTGTCCAGTATCGCCTCTTTTCCCTGCTTCAGGCTACCCTCTTCTGTGATGGTACCTACTGTAGCTGCGCTATCCGCTACCACACGGCTATACACCAGGGCATCATCTGGCATGGTGGTGGAGATCAGTTTCACACCCTTCTCAATGGTTCCGGTAAAATGCAGCACATAATCCTGTGCGCCTTTCTTCTCCGCGGTGTATTGCCAGTGAACGACTGTATCCGCCGGCTGCTCCTGTGCCTGCGCCCCAAAGGCCGTGGCAATAAGTATTATGAATGTTAGCAAATGCTTCATATAGATAATAGGATTTAGGGACTGCTTCCCATTTCAAACAGTAAACGAGTTCCCGGAGGAACTCGTTTCAATTGACGTGTACGGAAATACTGTGGTGTACAGCTTCCTGTATAAATTATTTTCCTCCTACAGAAATTGCAAAGTCTACTGATTTAGGCGGCAGACATTGATGATCATCGCAGGTCATGAACTCTACTGATCCTTTCACCTTTGTAGCAGCTTTACCTTTCACGGTAACTTTCTGTACGAAGTCTACCTGGTTCTCGTAGTATTTCAGTTCTGAATCAAAGTTCTTATCAAAAGCTTTATGCAGCTTACCTACCTCAGTTACTTTACCCTCGGCTACTACCAGCGGGCTTTTAGTGAACTTGAAGGAAGTAGGTACCGGACCTTCTCCGGCTTCCTGTGCATACAGGTGCCAACCACCGTCGATAGTAGCTGTCATGTGTAATTCATACGTGGTAGCGTTGATCTTCTTCGACGTAAAGCTCCACTTCACCGGATTCTCAATCTGCGCACTTGCCAGCAGTGGCAAAGCGAAAAGACAGATCGCTGTTAATAATTGTTTCATACGTTTTTTTTAACTGGTTGGCTGATTTTATACTATACTTCTAAACAGAATCAATTGTTGTTAATAAGGCTCTGGAATATCAGCTGCCCATCGGTATTACCCAGTACGTTGCGGGTCGCCCTTTCCGGGTGAGGCATCATACCAAATACATTGCGCTCCCTGTTACAGATACCTGCAATGTTCAGCGTCGCACCATTCGGATTTGCTTCTTCCACTACGTTACCAAATTCATCGCAGTAACGGAACAGGATCTGGTTGTTTGCCTGCAGGCTTTCCAGGGTATCCTTATCTGCATAATAACGACCTTCTCCATGTGCTACCGGAATCATCAGCGGACGACCGGTTACATCTTTCGTCAGAGAAGCCACCGGATTATCACTCTTCAGGTACACATTCTTACAAACGAACTGCTGGTTCTCGTTACGCAACAGTACACCTGGCAACAGCCCTGCTTCTACCAGGATCTGGAAACCATTACATACGCCTATTACACGACCACCTTTATTAGCAAATTCGATCACACTCTGCATCATCGGACTAAAGCGTGCAATAGCACCACAACGCAGATAATCGCCATAAGAAAAACCACCCGGCAGTACGATACAGTCAGCTGTACTGAACATGCTCAGGTCTTTATCCTTGTGCCATAACTCTATCACTTCCTGCCCCAGATCGTTACGCAGGGCATCTATCATATCATGATCGCAATTTGAGCCAGGAAAAGTGACTACGCCGAATTTCATATTAAATAGTTGAATTTTATGGTCTTAAATATATCTTATTGATTTTAACCGACTTTTACATCCAGGACCATGAACGCAAAGTACCGGAAAAACCACAAAATTACTGTGCCGTCTGCACATTTCCATAGCCGTTCAAAATAAAACCTGCCGGAAATATCGCTAATGATTGCTACTAAACCATTGCATCACAATCACATAAGCCACTGTTAATAAATGAATGACATTGGCCATCGTATTGTTCCGGATAGACCAGTAAACATTCGCTACGAACATGGATAACGGTAATATAGCCAGTACCCAGTACGCCGGAGAGAAGTGAAAATTAAAGAAAGGAATCAGCATGGCTACGAACACATAGATCACCAATACCCCCCAGATCTTCCTGCCCTGAATCAGCATCTTCTTCAGGCTCCGTTGTAACAGCGCCCATCCCAACAGGAAAAATACCACACTGAATACAATAGCACCCCATACCTTGTAATGCAATATGAGCTCGATGGAAAGCCCAATTCTCGGAATCTTTTCAAATAAGCCCCATTGGTCTGTCAGGAAAAGATAAGTGCCCAGCAAATACAGCGGGCCCACCAGTCCCAACACCGCAATGATCCACTCTGCCAGGCGGAAGGGCCTCATTATCAACAAACTCATTAACAATAACAGGCAGAATATAATGGCCGGGAAATAGAATAATCCACAGATCCCAAGCGCAAATCCTATATTAAATACCACATCTCTCGCAGAGGTGCGGGTATATAGTAAGGTGATAGAAGAGAATACCCACAGCATAATCAGGTTCACCAGCAGCGCAGGTGAGAACACATTCCAGTCATGTAGTAATGACGTGAAAAGCATATATGACATAGCAGGTAAATAGTTCGGCTTGGCAAAGAGCCGCTGGTGATTCACAATTTTCGTGATCAGCAGGGCCTGCAACAGGAGGATCATGATCGCCAGTGAGGTAAAAAAGAATGGACTGGGGCCTACAAGCGCCCGGAGCCATTTTACCAGCAGGTCATATAATAACCCTTCAGAACCGTCGGCCAGGTAAGTGGACGGATAATAGAGGTAATGAAATTTTACCACCAATGTGTATAATAACAGCAGTAATACTGTCAGCGGGTTGCCGGAGCGGAAGAATTTAACCACAATCTGATTCTCTTTTCTACTTTTTAAAGCGTTCCAAAGGTAAAGTAAAATATTAAGTTTTTTTCTGCATCCGCTTTCTGATACGGCTCAAAGATGGCCCCGCTATACCCAGGTAAGATGCAATGTGGTACAGCGGCACCTGGTTAAAGATGTCCGGATGCTGATCCAGGAGCTGTAAATACCGCTCCTCCGGCGTCTTAAACATCACATCCTCTGTATGCTCCATCATCAGGTTGAAAGCTACCTCAGCGATATACCGCCCAAAACGTTCCCATTCATGAGACTGTTTATACAATTCCTGTAAGTGATCTACATGTATATATAAAATAGTCGACTCTACCATGCTCTCTGTATAAAAATTACAGGGCCGCCGGGTCAAAAAACTCTTATAAGCGGTTACCATCTGGTTCGTGGTGTAAAACAACATATTCTTCTCCTCTCCCGTCTCTTCATTCACATAATAGGTGCGGAATACCCCGTTCACAATGAAACCCAAATGTTTACACACATTCCGGTATTCATTGTAATACTCCCCTTTCTGGTAAGTCCTCAACTCCCAATACGGCAATGACAAGGCAAAGCTTTGCGCATCCATGCCTGAAAAACCCCTCACCGCCTGTTCTAATATCTGCTGTTCTGTCATGGCCCCAATTTAATACTTCCCTCTGTAAAACTTATTTTCCTGCGTTATCTGCAAAGGATGCTTCCTGAACCATTGCAGGAATTCCTCCCACTCCTTCTTATGTTCACCTCTCCACTCTTCAAACTGCTTTTCATCGCCCTCCGCCAGTATCCAGTAATTATATGCTTCCATATAGCCCGCGTCTTTTACCTGCTGCTGATAGTCAAACAGTACCACAGGGCTCTTTTTAGCCAATGGCATTTTTTGATAATTTTCCACGAACCGGGTCCTGATCCTGTTCAGGGAAGGCAAACTGATAAACTGCTCACCTGCCAGCGACATGAGCAACACCGGCTCGTACACTGCCATTCCATAAGGAAGACGTAACTTCCCATCAGGCAATGCCGACACTTCCGCCTGCTTACAAAAACTCACCGTTACAGCAGTGTCGTCTTTAAACCGGATCTCTCCCTTATACGTCAGGTACAATTGCCTGCTGATCTCGTCTGTACGCTTAGAACCACGCTCCAGGTTCAAAAAAATCTCTCCATACAGCATGCCCCACACCTCCTCCTGGGTATTCAGAAAAATCCTGGCCGCCCAGTAATAATTTGATGGAAACATCGGATCTACCTCAATCCCCTTTTCAAAATATGTTAATGCCTTATTATAATCCTTTACGTTCATTTCCATCACTCCCCGCTCCAGGTACAGGTTACCTGCCGCAGGAAAGACCTTCAATCCTTTCTCATACGCATCCAGCGCCTTATCCCGCCTGCCACCCAGGTCATAGGCGTTTCCCAGCAACTGGTACACCCGGCTGTTGATGTCTTTCCGCTTTACCAGCTTTTTGAGAATATCGACGGCCGCATTGTAATCCGCCTGCATGTATTTCGAGTAGGCAATCTCATAATGATAGGCCCATTCATTGGGGTTTAATCGAATCGCTTCTTCAAGCAAAGGAATTGCTGCCGCGGGCTTTCCTTCCTCCATCAATGCAATCGCCGTTTTATACCTGGCATCCGCTGTGTCCCTTTCAGCCTGTGCCTGCACCTCCCCGGTTATCCCCATACAAATGCTTAGTAACAGTAATAAGGTAAATTTCTGCATAAGAGGTTAAGTCGTTACGAATATAGGATGAAAAAAAAGCCCGGACTCCATAAGAAGTACCGGGCTTTTCTATTTTAACATTTCTTTTTACTGGGTCACAATCCCCTTTTGCGCAAAGTAATCGTAAATCGCATTGTTAATGGCAGCCTCTGTTTCTGACACTTTCATAATATCTCTGCACCAGAAAGCAATCCTTACTGACAGGGAAGTTGCACTGACAAGATTCATAATGATCTCAATCTCTCTGCGTGCTATCACCTGCTCATTGGCTGCAATCAGCGCTTTCAACTCCTGTTTTACCGTTTCAGGATCTTCCAGCTTCGCTACCTTGTAGTTGAAATTGATCCGGGCATTGCTGTTACTCAATGTCCAGTTCGTGATCTCCTTGGAAAGCACATCCCCATTGGGCAGAATGACCTCTGCCCCATCTTCGGTTAACAATGTACTGCTGCGGATACCAATTTCCTTCACACGCCCTTTGTTACTGCCTATTTCCACTGTATCCCCAATACGGAGCGGGCGGTCAAAGATCAGGATGATGCCGGATACAAAGTTGTTGACAATACTCTGTAAACCCAGACCAATACCCACACCCAACGCACCGAGGATCACCGTGATCTTATCCACCGGTAACCCTGAAGCACTGATTGCCAGCAGGAAAGCCAGCACCAGTAATATCAGCCTGGTCACCAGCAACCTTGAGCGCTGTCCCTTATCATCGAACGCCGCGTCATCACCGATATCCCCAAAGAAATAAGCAATATACTTCTGGAGAAAATTCGCGACCCAGATAATGCCCAGGAACAGCACAACACCACCAATCGTAAAGGAACTGTTGCCAATTACAATGGATGCCTGGAACAATGCCTTCAGTCCCGCATTGAATGCATCGTAAATATTCAGATTGGTACTGAATACTATTGCCCAGATCAGCACGGCCAGTACTGATACAAAACGGAAAAGTGACCGCCGGATATCTGCTACATCAAACTGTTCAGGATAACGCTTACGGATACGGCTACCTTGTATCTGTAACAGGAATGCTTCTATGGTCAATTGCACAAAGACACTGAGACTTGCTGCCTGCGCCAGTGCATATACCGCTGTGGCACTGAAGATCTGTGACAACGTCACACGACCAAACATATTCATGCATACTGCCAGGATATTCAGGAATGTATACAGCATCACCGCCCACCACATCAAACGGTATTCATTGCGGAAAGAGCGGACCCGTATAAATAACAACCCGATCACAATGGCTACCAGGTCATGCACCACATTCGCATAGCGCATGAGGCGTATGGGCAATCCTAATATCCGGATCACAGGCAGGAAAAGGAATAAGAGGATGAATAATCCCCAACCCATAAAGATCTGCCTGGGTAATAGTTTATAAAACACAGGCGTCAGCAGTACCATCAGCAGGAACTGTGTCGTCTCTATATAAATAGCAGGCGCATTGTGATCGAATAATGGCGCCAGGTTCAACATCAATACAAAAGTCATCAGCCATGGCACTGCCTTTACATACTTGAAATCAAACTCCTTGATAGCACTCAGCTTATTTAATTTCTTCAGGCTACGGAAGTTATAATTGACCCAGGCAAAAAATGCAATGCCAATCACCCATAACATAGAGCGTTTGCTCCGGGTATTCCTGAAATAATAGCTGGCAAGTTGTTGTTCTGCATTTACTGACTTCTTAAAGCCACCCGGCGGAGGGGTGCTGCCTTGTGCGGTAACAGGTTCCCACAGGTAAAGCCGTTCTTTCGTAAATGCACGGCCACCAGCTGTTTTAAGCGCTTCGGAGGTTTGATACCCCAGTTCTTCTATCACAATCGCATCGGTAGATACTTTTGCCTTCAGGTCGTTGAGGATCGCCGTGTTAGCTTTCACGAGACTATCCGCTCTTCTGAACTTGGTACGCAGCGTCTGCAGCTGCGGCGTGAAAGAAGCTCTTAATACAGAATCTTTAAACAGGCCACGCATCAGCGTATCCTTGCGCAGATCCCTGATCTCCTTTCTCACATCATCCATCTTCTGATCATAGCCATTCAGGACCTTACCAAATTCACTCATGGTATTATCCAATTCTTCCAATAAAGACTGGTACATCTGAAGATTCCTGATATTCAGGGTTCTGTCTTTTCCGGAGAAACGATCTTTCAGGATCTCCAGCACGGAATCGGCATCTTTCAGGTGTGACTGGATGTCCTGCAAACGGGTAAAGGAACTGGTGACAAGCGGTACTTTGTTCATGGTTTGAAATACTTTCTCAAACCCGGCCAGGTAATCGCTTCTTGTTGGTTGGTTATTGTCGCTGAACAAGGTAGTGTCAGCGCCCTTTGGTGGTGCTTTCTGAGCTAATGCCATACCGCTGGTGAACACCAGTAGTAAAAGCAAAAGGATAGGTTTTTTCATGAGTGTTGTTGAATAGTACCGGAAATATAAGCGGATTTTTCGGTACAAAAAAAAGGGGGCTTAATGCCCCCCTTCCTGGTATAGTGTGTTGAAGAGTAACTTGAATGTACCGTGCGACTGTCCCCGGAATGTCACTTCGGGGCCATAGGCATACAACATACCCTTGCCGACCGGTGCACAAAAGGCGGCCACCCCACCTTTCAGATAACCCTGTCCCCACGCCCAGCCACTGTGCAAAGGTGTATCTGTACTAAACCAGGCAATGGGATGTACATCCTTCGCACCTGCATCGATCTTAAACACAGGGCTGTTATCAAAGTTGATGTCACCACTGGCAGGCATACCCCATGCCGGCAAAAGCGTGCTATCGAAATTAGCCTTCAGAATACTACCCGGTATAAAATACTTTGTACCCGGTAATGGCTTGCCATTTTCTACCAATGCATTGTGCACCGGTAAACCTAAGTGATAAGCCAGGTTTGTACTGGTCCCAATGGTTACGATATCACCACCTGCTTCCAGGAAAGCTTTTAACTGGGGGATACTTGTATCTTTGGTAATCTTGCCTAACATCCCCCTGTACTGCGCAGGAATATCCTCCGGCAATGGTGCCTTCTGTGAAAACCCATACCGGTTCGGCTCTTCTCCTGATACAGGTGGAATAGCACGTGTTACAAATACAATTACATCGAAATCCTTTTTCAGGTCGCCTTTATCAATGTCTTTTGCATATATCACCCTGAATGGAAACTTGTATTGCTCCAGCAACCATCTTACCCATCCTGAAGGAATAGAACCACCATAGTTATCCCACAATCCTATACGGGCAGGCTTTATTACCTGCAGATCTGAAGGCCGTTTACTTAATGGCTTTACATTCATTGCCACATTGCCCAACAGCGCTACTGCTTCTTTCTTATTGCTTACATAAAAATCCCCCGTCTTTGTTCTATACACATCTATCCCTTCCTGCAGCATCTTATTGACGGTTGTAAATACATCATTCTGTTTGCCGCTTAATAAGTAGCCACCTTTACTTACAGGTAACACACCTGCTTTTACCTGCTGCAATTCGCCATAAGGCACTGGTGTAAACGGCCCGCTGAAATCATCTAATATCCGGTCAAACTGTACGCCCATCTGGTAAGCCAGGGTCCAGCCCGCAGCGTCGTATGGATGAACAGGAGGACCTCCGGGATACTGAAAATCATTCGGGTGATCCTGTGGTTCAAACATGTCCAGTATATGCGGACGGAAAGCCTGGTTGGTACGTACGATGTAAGAACCCGCGGGATACTGCCTGCCTGCTACGGTAAACGCTGCACTCGCTTTCTGTACACTAATACCGGTTTTGATCAGTGCGTTGATGAACTTTACAGCCGTTGGAAAATCTGCCTGATCTGTGGTGATGATATATCCTCTCGGGTCGCGCGTAGCTGGATTTTTATACACAGCTTCATAGTAAGACATGGGAATATTACTTCCCCTTTTCATCCAGCCGTAAGGATCACTGCCATCATCTTTAGTCGTATCATTTTTATCTTTTTTATACGCCGCTGTAATCGCATTGGCACCTTTTGGTGATAATGTCCAGTTGTCCCTGTTACCACGATCTATTGCATTTTTACCCATCTTGTAAATGTTGTACAAGACTTCATCACGCTGCCTGGCAGCATAATCCAGTACTGAGTAGTTCAACGATACCGAGTAGTCGATAGACTGCCGGAAATGCCATACTTCCTGCGGCAATACCGGATTAGGAGTAGCTCCATTTGGAATCAGCCGCTGTGGCACCACTGGTATCTTCTCCGGGGTAGGATTTCCAATGATTTCTGTGAGCAACCCGATCATATTGTGAAACTGTGTGGTAGTACGTAATCCACCATTATACCAGGTAGAGAAACTGGAACCATTCAACCTGGTATATCCGGGTTTATCTTCTGCATTCAGGCGATTGTACATGGCAGCACCCAATGCATCGATCCCGGTAATCATCAGCGGATCAAATACAAAGTTGAACGGATCGCGGTAAGGCGGCCCTGCTAACACAGAGCCTTCCGGACCGCGCTGGTGATGATTATACATGATCTGGGGCATCCATTCCAGGAACAGCTGCTTCCCCATGTTGACACTTTCGCTCATATTCATCATGTAAAAGTCACGGTTGTTATCATGACCAATGTATTTCTGGTATAACACCGGCACCTGGTCAGTAGTACGCTTCAATGTGTCGGCATGGCGCATGTACCAGTCTGCAACCAGCTCCTGTCCATCCGGGTTCGCATGCGTCATCAATACGATCACATTGTCAAGTATGCGTTTGGTTTCATCATCATTCCTGCTGATTAACTGGTAAGCAGTTTCGATGAGCTGATGCGAACCGACTACTTCAGTTGCATGCAAACCGCCGTCTATCCACACGACCGCTTTACCCGTAGCAGCCATGGCTCTTGCCTGTATGTCACTGATACCTTCTGCACGTGCCAGTTGCTGGGAGATCTTCTTATACTTTTCTAATTGCTGAATATTTTCAGGCGATGATATAACAAGCATATACTGATGTCGGCCTTCTTCAGTAAGACCAATATCTACCAGTTTTACACGGGGACTATTGGATAGCTTTTGAAAATAAGCGGCTGTCTGTGTATAATTTGCCAGTTTGTAATCATCTCCCATATTGAAACCAAAATGTTCTTTGGGAGAAGGAACTGTTTGCCCATACAAAGTAGTGGCACAACATAATATGATAGCGGATAATACCTGTTTCATTACAACTATTTTATTTCTTCCTGTAATCCAGTGCCGGGGCTCTGTCTCCCAGCATGGCTTCATACCTGAAATCTTTTCCTCTGCGCTGTTTCAGCTCAGCCTGTGCCGATGCTACGGCTGCAGGATCATTGAACAGGTCATAGGCCGTCAGGGCAATGGTTTTGGCAGCCACCATCATCCCTTTTGCGCCAATGCTGGACCCTGCTGCGGCCACATTCTGCCAGCTATGCCCACCGGAACCAGCTACGAACGTAGCTGCACTCATACCGGCGGTTGGCGTTACCCAACTTACATCCGCTACGTCAGATGATCCGATACCTCCTTCTTTCACAATCGTAAATGGCTGTACCTTCATAGTGGCACTGTCCATATCAGGAATGTTCTTCTGATCGATAAAAGACGCCTGGATCTTTTTCCCGAATTCCTTTTCTTCAGCAGTATATTTAAAACCACCCACGATGTGCAGGTTCTTATCCATCATGTGTGACAATGTTTCATTGGGCATCATGTTATACACACCGCCGATTACTTCATACTTCATGGTAGTACCTGTGCCTAATGCAGCACCTTCTGCACACTTCACCAGCCTGTCCCAGGTATCTTTTACCACCTGCATATCCGGATGACGCACGTAGTAATACACTTCAGCAAAGGCAGGCACTACATTCGGTGCATCACCGCCTTTGGTGATCACGTAATGAATACGGGTATCCTGCTGTACATGTTCACGCATCATGTTTACCATGTAATCCATGGCTTCCACACCATCCAGCGCCGACCGGCCTTTTTCAGGCGCACCGGCTGCATGGGATGCAATACCATAAAACCGGAATTTCGCGTTCTTATTCGCTAACCAGGGTGCTATACCTGCAGAATTATCATTGCCCGGATGCCAGTGTAATACTGCACTCACATCGTTGAACAAACCTGCTCTTACCATATACACTTTACCAGAGCCCCCCTCTTCTGCAGGACAACCATATACCCGCAATGTACCTTTACCACCACTTGCTTTCATCCAGTCTTTCACAGCAACTGCTGCAGCGACCGATGCAGTACCAAACAGGTTATGTCCACAACCATGACCGGCACCTTCAGGGACGATCGCCTTCTTTTCAGGATTCGCTTCCTGCGACAAACCTGGCAGCGCATCAAACTCTGCGAGAATGCCAATCACAGGTTCACCACTACCGTAAGTAGCTACAAAAGCAGTAGGAATACCGGCAATGCCCGCTTTTACAGTAAACCCCTCCGCTGTGAGCTTCTCCTGCAGCAAAGCAGAACTCTTCACCTCCTGGTAACCTACTTCGGCAAAGCCCCAGATCTTTTGTTCTATCGTTGTATAAGTTGCAGACTGCGCATCGAGTGCTGCAAGGATCGCCGTTTTATCTTTATTTGCCTTCTGTGCATAGCCGAAAAACGGTGCACAACAAAGCAGGGACAATATCACTTTCTTCATAATTTATACAATTGGTTGAATAGTAACTTAAAGGTGCCGTGCGATTGGCCACGGAAGGTGATCTCCGGACCAAAGGCATATAATTTACCACTGCCCACCGGTGCTACAAATGCAGCAACCCCGTCTTTCAGGTATTGCTGTCCCCATGCCCAGCCACTGTGTAAAGGAGTCGTTGTTGCATACCACATGAGTTTCTTCACATCGCCGCTCACATTGAACACCGGACTACGATCGAAATACACATCTGTCTTCGCATGCATGCCAGCGTTTTCTATAGCCGTCGTATCTACATCAGCAATGAGCAGACTTCCCGGTATATAAAGTTTATTACCCGACAATGTCTTATTGGTTTTAGGATCGATCAACGCATTTTTAACCGGGAGCTTCAGATGATAAGCCAGGTTAGTGCTCGTACCAATCGTTACAATACTCCCTCCCGCTTCCAGGAACTTCCTTAGCTGTGGCACAGAAGTATCAGCAGTAATACGGCCCAACCAGGGCTTGAATTCAGCAGATAATTCTTCCGGCTTAGGCAGTTTTCCAAACCAGTAATTATCACGCTTAGGTTTGCCTGTATCAGGAATAGCACCTGTTGCAAATAAGATGATGTCATACTTCTTATGCAGGTCACCTTTGTCTATTTCCTGCGAATAGATCATCGTGTATTTGTAATGATACTGCTCCATTAACCATTGCAACCAACCTGCCGGGATAGAACCGCCATAAGTATTCCAGATAGCGATACGGGCAGGGTTCACAGGTTTCAGGCCTGTAGGCACCACATCAGCAGCAGTCACTGTTATACCCTGTTCAGTTGCGGATGCTGTCAATATAGCTGTGGCTTTTGCAGAAACAGGCACATAAAAAATACCTGATGGAACACGTGATACTTTGATACCGGCGTTCAATAAATCGTTCACGGCAATGAATGTATTATTTTCAGATGGGTGCAAATAATACCCCTTCTTCGCTGTAGGGAGCACTTTAGTAGCTGGCGATTCAACCTGTCCGTAAGGTAGCTGTGCCAACGGTGCGGTAAATCCATCGAGTATCCGATCGAATTTCACGCCCATCTGGAAAGCCAATGTCCAACCAGCTGCATCATAAGGCCGGATAGGCGGACCACCTGGATATTGAAAATCATTTGGATGATCCTGTGGTTCAAACATATCCAGCACATGCGGACGGAAGGCCTGCGCAGCTTTCACGACATAAGAACCCGCAGGATATTTTCTGCCCGCTATGGTAAAATCTGCCGTTGCTTTGTGAATAGTCACTCCTGCACGGCTGAGGGCATTGATGAATTTCACAGCAGTCGGAAAGTCTTCCTGGTCAGCAGGAATGATATACGCTCTCGCATCTCTGTAAGCAGGATTCTTAAAGTATGTAGCAAAATAGGTATTGGCAATCGTATCTTCTTTACCCAGTGACAAGTCCCCACCACCTTCTTCTTTCTTTGCAGTATCTTTTTTGGAAGCAGCTAATTTGATGCTATCCACAAAACGCGGGTAGAATGTCCAGTGATCTTCATTCCCTCTGTCAATAGCATTCTTACCCATGTGGTAAATGTTATACAACAAAGTACTTCTGTATTTCGCCGCATAATCCAACACGGCATAGTTCAACGATACAGAGTAATCTATTGACTGGCGGAAATGCCATTCCTGTGGTACCACCGGGTTAGGCGTAGCACCATTCGGAATCAACCTTTCCGGTGCCAGTGGCACAGTTTCAGGTGTAGGGCCACCAATGATCTCCGTAAGCAGACCTACCATATTATGAAAGTAAGGAGCAGTACGCAAACCACCATTCCACCAGGTGGAAAACTGGGAACCACCCCGCTGTGTATAACCGGGTTTATTCTCTGCATTCAACCGGTTATTCATCGCAGCACCTACGGCATCGATGCTCGTTACGATCAGCGGATCAAATACATAATTGAAAGGATCCCGGTAGGGAGGTCCTGCCAGTACCGAGCCTGCAGGTCCACGCTGGTGATGGTTGTACATAATCTGCGGGATCCATTCTACGAACAGTTGTCTGGCGATGTTCTGGCTCTCCTTCATATTCATCATATAAAAGTCCCTGTTATTGTCATGGCCTACATATTTCTCATACAACCGGGGTATGTTCATCGCCCGCTTCTTCGGATCTGCTGTACGCATATACCAGTTAGCGACCAGCTCCTGACCATCGGGGTTTGCATGCGTGAAGAGGATGATCACGTTCTGCAGAATGTTCATTGTTTCCTCATCAGTACGTGTCACTAACTGATACATACTTTCGATGAGTTGATGAGAACCCACTACTTCTGTAGCATGCAAACCACCATCAATCCATACCACCGCTTTACCGGTGGCAGCCAGTGCTTTTGCCTGGTCGTCAGTAAGATCTTCGGCATGTGCCAGCTGCCGGGAGATGGTTTTGTACTTCTCCAGCTGCTGTATATTTTCAGGTGCAGACACGATCAACATGTACTGATGCCGGCCTTCTTCTGTAAGTCCGATGTCCATCAGCTTTGTTCTGTTGCTGGCTGCGAGCTTTTTAAAATAAGCTTCCGTTTGGGTATAGTTAGCCAGTTGATAATCGTCTCCAATGTTGAAACCAAAATGTTCTTTTGGAGAAGGGACCTGTTGTTGTGCCCATGCTGTCGTCAATGTAAGCGTCAGCAAAAGCACCATACCGTAGAATGGTTTAGTCATAAGCCTTTTGTTATTTATTTATAACCCACTTTCGATTTTTAAGAACTGGCGTTAGCAATCAACGGCGTTTAATTATTCAAAACACAAACACACTCCTTATTTTGCTATCCCGGCTTCTGCCAATAAGATCAATAATGCCTGCTGAATGCCCTTATATCCTTTGTCGTTCACCCACCACTCAGGCAGTGCGTGGGCATTGCCACCTACACCACCCGTACCAATGGTAATAGCGGGGATGCCTTTGGATATAGGAATGTTTGAATTAGTAGAGCCTACCGTTAACGAGGGTGAGTCGCCCATATAAGTGATCACCGCCATCATATGCTGGATCAATGGTTGCGCAGTATCACCCACACCTGAAGGACGATCACCGATCAGCTTCATCTCTACGGTAAGATCAGGACCTGATTTCTTCATCTTGTTTTCTTCTGCCAGTGCGCGGTCAACAGCCGCATGTAAGAGTTTATCGCAGTTATCCACACGCTCCGGGCTCTCTGACCGCATATCCACTTCCATCCAGCTTTCAAAAGGAATGGAATTGACCGAAGTACCACCGCCTATTACACCAACATTATACGTCAATCGTAACCCAGGCGCCTTTGTGAGCGAGTCTGCGGCTACACACCAGTAAGCAATGGCTCTGCCCAATGCATTGTGCGGATTACCTAATCCAAAAGAACCGGAAGAATGTCCACCCGGACCTTTGAAGGTAATACGGTAACGGTGTGAGCCTAACCCCCTGTGATTGACATGTGCACTCATCCAGCCATCTATGGCGATATAGCTATCTATCTTTCCCGGGCCTTTGTCACTGAACAGGTTCTTCACCCCTCTCAGGTCTCCTTGTCCTTCTTCGCCCACCGTGCCAATAAAGAGTACATTGGCATTGGTTTCAATACCTGTCTTCTCCATCGCTGTGAGCACAGTCAGTACAACTGACAATGCCCTTGTATCATCCGCTATACCCGGTGCTGCCAGCGTATCACCCCTATGCTGCACTTTGGTATCTGTACCTTCAGGAAAGACTGTATCCATATGTCCTTCGAGTACGACCGTTTTCTTTCCTTCTTTGCCTTTACGCAATGCGATCACATTTCCAACATTATCGGTCCACACACTATCTGCACCGGCGGCCTTGAGCATAGCTGCATATTGCCTGGCCCGCACCTCCTCCTTATAGGGAGGCGCGGGAATTTCTGTTAGCAAAATATGATGAGCGATCGTCTGTGGTTCCATGTCCACAATCGTCTGAAAGGCTTTCTTTACTATTGGTTTCTCTGCAAGCAATCTGATTTCGGTCACGTACTTTTTATCGGCTACGCCTTTTCGGTCCTGCGCATAGCTACTCATCACTGTATGTAACAGTGCAGCTGTCAAGATCAACTTTTTCATTTTCCCTGTTTATTTACTGGTTCTTAAATCTTACACCTACCCGGCAGTCTCCCGGTTCGCCACGGGACTCATCACAGATATTATTGTAGAAGGTGACAATTCTCCTGCCGTCAGACAGGTTCACAATGAATTTGAAAAGAAAATAATCGTTGACAGCCACTGCACTAAGGTCAACATTATTTAGTGCAGCCAGTTCCGCTGCTGTGAAGATAAAAGTTTTTGGGAATTCTGTGACGGTTTGGTACAAATGGTCATTCGTCCCAACAATACTGGGCAACGGGAACTGTGCTATATTGGGATATTGATTACCCGGCGATGATATCACTAATGGATAAGCGGGTACACTGCTTTCTGCCTTGTTGTAACTGTTGTATACTTCGATAGAAGTCACCGTCACTTTATTGAACCCTGCCCATGCCAGCGTAAATGAAAACTGCTGCGATGCCAGGTTAGCATCCTTCTTGTTGAAGAAGACCACCTTCCCTGCCTGACGGGTTGCCAGTGCTGATTTGGTTGTATCTATCGTGACAATGGGAACAGCTGTATATTGATAATCTTCCCATTCATAATGCGCCTTTTTACAGGCACAAATTAATAATATTAAAAGAACGCAAATTGGCTTCATAAATAATAATTTGGTTGATAAGAATCTTATTTATCCCAGAATACCGGTGTCACCTGCTGCGCTACCTGCAGGCTGCTCACATTCTCGCCCAGACTGGTATTGGCACTCAGTTCTGTCTGTGAATAATATAAGCGCAGCGGGAAGGTATTGAGTGGCGACAATGGCGTACGCAATACAGGCAATGCTGTTCTACGGTAATCATTATAAGTCTCCATGCCATTGCCATAAGTCGCGATATATTTCTGTGTCATCACCAGCGATAACCGGCCCGCAGCATCCGCGGCATCATACGCTGCTAATTGCTTGTTTACAAAGCCTGTGATCGTTGCGGTTGACATTGTCACGCCTCCCCGTGTCGCACTAAAAGCGCTCACACTATTCAGATGTGCAGTGATGCCATCTGCAAAATTCTGACGGGCATCATCCCCTGTACCCAGCGTGAGTGCAGCTTCTGCCCGGATGAACTTTACCATGGCGTTGGTGATCAGGGGAATAATACCGGACCCTGTACCATCGGTAGATGCCACTACCTTCACGCTACCTGTCGCATCTGTATTGGTCAGGTATTGATTGGTAGCAGGTAGGTTATTGATACTGGCATTGTCGTACAAACCGCCGGCAGGATAGATGCCAAAGGTAGAACGACGGTTCAGATCTGCAGGTGCTGCTGTACCATCCCCGGGATTGCGGCCATAATAACCATTACTGTTGGTAGAGTTGTTCAACCCGGCCGTTGCATTTTGCCTGAAAATGAAATAGCGCAATCTTGGATCATCATTATTAAACAACAGATCGATAAACGCCTGATTCATATAAAATGTCTTGCTGGACTGGTACTCTGAACGATGCCATGGATGACGGTTGTTCGGGTTTTGTAATGGCCCGAACCTGAAAGTATAATCCAGGCTGTTACTATTGATGAGCGTAGAATCGGTCACCAGCGCCTTGATGGCTGTAGCGGAGCGGGTAGCATCTACTAACCTGATCTGGTTGTACAACTTCAGCTGAAGTGAATGTGCCATCGCGATCCAGGAAGCCTTCGTGCCGCTGTACATCATATCGGCAGCAGCAGGTACCAGGGTATTGGTTGTTACTTTATTTGCATCTGCAAGCGCACTTTCTATCAGGGTGAGCACACTTTCATAAATAGTGGCTCCCTTGTCAAACGCAGGACTGACATTGGTTTGCCCATTCTCTGCCTCGGTATACGGAATGTCTCCCCACATATCCACCATCAGGCTCACCAGGTATGCTTTCTCCAGTTTTGCGATGGCCACATATCCCCAGTCATTTTCAGCAGTCCCGCTGCTGATGATAGCTTCCAGGTCATTCAGGGTCTGGCTGTAGAAACCATCCCATGGTTCATCGAAACTGGTACCCTGTTGTTGATAACGACCCAGGTCAGAAGAGAACACGGTGTGTTGTACAAAGGTTTCAGTTCCACTATTCAGCTCGTACATGTTGGCAGCCATCGACACTTCGGTAGAAGGCAGCAACAGGGAGCGCTGTGCAGTAGTTGGGTTGTTGGGATCTGTATTGATATCTACAAACTTCTTACAGGAACAAAGGCCTGCTATCAGAAAAGTATATAAGAGCGTTTTTGACTGCATAATCATACAATTAGAATGAGCACCTTAAATTGACACCATATCTCTTGGTAGTAGGAACAGACAGGTTATCATACCCCTGTGAGTTACCCACACCCAAAGAACTTACCTCAGGATCGAAATTGCTGTATTTAGGGAAGTTCGGCGCGTTGTACCACAGGTTACGACCCGTTACAGAAATGCTGGCGGAGCCGAATGGGGTTCTGCCCAGGAAGCTCTTTGGCAGTTCATATGCCAGCCCTATTTCGCGCAGCCTGAACACCGTTGCGTCAAAGATGGATCCTTCCATCACACCACCAGGCCCCATACCACCATTAAAGAAGTGATCTTCATAAGACATCGCCACGTTGTTTTTAATCTTATGCCCGCTTTCATCCAGCAATGGTGTGAGGGTATTGGCATCGCCGAGTACACCGGGCGATACAAGCTGGAATTCACGCTTTTCAGTATCACGGGTTACACCACGCGACATCATCTGACCTACAGTATTGGAATACATCTGTCCTCCCTGTTTCCAGTCAAACTGCACATTCAGTGAAATATTTCTGAAGCGGAACGTATTGGTGATACCAACGATAAAATCAGGATTAGGATTACCAATCGCTTTCAGTGAACCGGATACCAATGGTTTACCGGTACTGGGGTCTATGAGGATGTTCCCTTCATCGTCACGTGCATAGGCCGTACCCTGGATCAAACCATAAGGGCTCCCGACTATGTGTACGCTGCTGGTTCCGTTTGTACCACCATAACTGAATTTCTCATATCCACCCAGGTTTTTGATCATATTGCGGTTACGGGTGAAATTGGCATTGATGTCCCAGTTGAAACCATTCTTCTTTTGAATCGGCGATGCGTTGAAACCAATCTCAATCCCTTTGTTGGTCGCCTCACCCAGGTTCAGGATCTGTGTGGTATAACCGGAAGAAGGTGCTGCCGTTACTTCAAAGATTTGTGAAGTACTGCGCTTGTTATAGAAAGTGAAATCAATACCGATGCGGTTATTAAAGAACTGTAATTCCGTACCCAATTCTAATTCGGTAATGAACTCCGGTTTCAGGTTCGCATTTGTAAGCAGGTTGGATTGTGTTACGATATTATAGGTGCTGCCGCCGGCAGGTGTGAATGGCAGCCCTACATTGGAAGGTGTAGATGCACCACCCAGGATGGCATTGATCTGGTAGAAGGCAGCTGTCTGATAAGGAGACGCTTCGTTTCCCACACGGGTATAACCTGCTCTCACTTTACCAAAGTTCAGCACCTCTTTAGGCAGCTGAAAGGCTTCTGTAAACACCAGTGATCCGTTTACACCTCCATAAAAGTAACTGCGGTTATTAGCAGGCAGCGTAGAAGATATATCATTCCGGCCTACAAGGTTCAGGGATAAATAGTTTTTATAATCAAATGTGATATCTGTAAAGAAGGCGTAATACCGTTGCTTCAGCAGGTTCCTGTTGTTCGTGAGTTGTACACCGGTGATAGAGCTGGTATTGTTAATATCATGCAGATCTGCTACAATGATATTATCCCCATAAAATGCTTTACGGTCTGTAAAGCGCTGGTTCACGTTGTTACCGAGGATCGCACGAACAGATACATCGGAGGTGACAGCATGGGTGGCAGTCAGTAACAGGGTATTGTCCAGTTCCTGCCTGTAAATATTATCGGTGGTGATGCTACCGGCAGAATAGGAAGAAGAACCTTTTCCTCTCACACTCATTCTACGATCGGTATAGGCATTGAAACCGATTGTATTTTGAACGTTGAGCCAGGTGAACGGGTCGAAACCGACAATCAGGTTACCGTAATACCTGTCTACATCACTGGTGTTGGGACTGTGTTTTACAGACCAGTAAGGGTTGTCAATACCGGTATAATCATACACATTGCTTCCATCAACAGGGTTTTCGTAGGGATAGTTGGTAAGGTCGTAACTGGTGGGCACATACATCAGTGTAGACATGATGGAGCCTGTCAAACCACCGACCGGCGGCGTTTTCTGACGGGTAGTGACATAGTTGATAGCACCGCTGGCATAGAATTTATTTTCAAGTTTGATGTTCCCGCCAATGTTCACAGAAGTACGCTTGATTTCATTTTCAGGTACTACACCTTTATTATCTGTATTAGAAAAACCTGCGGTGAAGTTACCTCTCTCAGTACCTGATGAGATAGAAATTGCATTCTCAAATACATTACCCGTGCGGAAGAAGTTCTTTGCATTCTGGGTGGCATAAGAACGGTAGGGCACCTGTATAGGTGTCACACCATCAGCCTGATAAAACTCCGGGAAAATAGCAGCACTGAATTGTCTTGTCAACTGGTGGGGAACGGTGGCACGGGTTGGCAGCATACTCTCCACACCTACGAAAGGCTGCCCCCAGGAAGCGTAAACACCCTGGCGATAATCGTTGTTCGTGCCCTGTCCGTATTTGGTCTGGTATTCTGGTAAGCCGGCCACCTGTTCAATAGAATAACCGGCATTATAAGTGATCTCAGTGCCTTTACGGGTTTTCTTCTTACCGGCTTTCGTGGTGATGATGATGGCGCCATTGGCTGCTCTGGATCCATACAATGCCGCAGCAGCAGCACCTTTCAGTACCGTCATACTTTGAATATTATTCGGATCCAGGTCAAAGGCACGGTTGGTAACACCTACACCACCTACGGTAGATGCGCCTACACTGGCAAAAGTACTGTTATCAAAAGGCACCCCGTCAACGACAAAGAGCGGCTGGTTGTTCCCATTCAGTGAAGAGTTACCACGAATGGTGATGTTCGTACCACCACCTGCTACCCCACCGGCAGAAGAGATATTCACACCCGCTACTTTACCTTGTAGGGCACGCACCGGATCTGGTTCAGATTTCTGCGCCAGTTTGTCGGAAGATACCGTACTCACGGAATAACCCAGACTGGTCTTCTGACGGGCAATACCTGCTGCTGTCACAACTACATCATGCAGTTGTTTGACAGCGGCTTTCAACTGGATCAGGCTGGCATCGCGTATAGGTATTTCCATGACGTGATAGCCGATAGCGGTGACTACAAGTGTTGCGCCTGCTTTTACTTTCAGGGTAAAAGAACCATCCCCGCCGGAAGTCACACCGTTGCTCGTGCCCTTTTCCACAATCGTTGTACCGGGATAAGGTTCCCCATTCTCACTCAGCACCTTTCCCCTGATAGTCGTATCCGCCGCAGGAGCTGTAATAATGTTTTGTTCACTGTGATCTTTCAGGATAATGAAACCATCGTTCACGACATATTTAATATCCAGTTGTCCCAATACTTTATTGAGTACGCTACCTAATTCTTCATCCTTGGCACGGGCGCTTATCTTTGTGTCCATATCAATGTGATTGGAGCTGTACACAAATTTTACGTCGGCTTTGTTCCTGATCTGGCCGAGTACATTACGCAGACTCTCATCATCAGCCTGTAGTGAGATCTTTTTGTTCAGAATACTCTGGGCATAGGCCATCTTCCCGCATAGACAGACGAGCAGCGCCATCCGTATGCCTCTGGTGATAAAAGCTTGTACACGCATAGACGTTTTACTTTGTAGATTTCTGGTTGATTAAGGCAAAGCATTCCCTGACCACGTTCTTACGTAGTGCATGCAGGGGCATCATTCTTTAAAGCAAAAGATAATTATGGGTAGAGACTCTCTTTTCCTCTCAACAGTAGAAATTATACCCAATTAAATTTCATACCTGAATACGGGTAAATATGCTTACGTATTCAGTTGACGGATAAGATAGTGTTCGCTATCTGAGCATACAGGCAAAATGAGTCCTGTACAGTTGTAGTTGTGAAGCTACTGTCATAGGCAATTGTTTTTAGTGTGATCCTTCCTGGTTCTGGTTGATAGTTCATGACGACTTATTTTTTTGGTTGCATTATTACGGTCTTTCCTTTGATCGCCACCTCGAGGTTGAGTGCCTGGCTAATCATCTCCATCGTAGTATGTAAAGACTGGTCTGTCAGATCAGCTGTGAACAGACTGTTGGCGATAGTAGTGTCGCCGGTTTGTATATCTATTTCAAACTTCTTTTCTATTCGTTGGATCACCTGTTCCATGCGGGCATCATTGAATGCCATATCATACTCTGTTCCTTTGGTAAATTCATGTACCGCTTCACTGGTAGCATGGCCCTTCGTCACAGTGGCCTGTGCTGCTGAATACACGGCATTTTCATGTTCACGTAATATGCTGTTGCCATTCAGAGATACAGCGCCGGTGAGCACTGAGATGGCCACTTCATTTCCTGTTTTTTTAATATTAAAACTCGTTCCTAATACTTTGGTGGTGAGAGATCCGCAATAGATCATAAACGGATGTTGTACATCTTTAGCTACTTCAAATAAGGCTTCTCCATCCAGGGTCACAGCTCTTTCTTTACCACCAAATTTCACCGGGAAAACGAGTTTACTTTCCCCTTTCAGCCATACAATAGTACCGTCTGATAAAATCTGCTTCGTGATGTTCCCTTTCACACTGGTCGCATAGGTAGCGCGATGTGGTGCAACGAGATTCAGTAAGGTAGTCCGGTATATAAAACCCGCGGCTACCAACACCGCCACCGACGCCGCAACTTTCATCAACCGGAAAACAGGACGTCTGTTACCAATGCGGTAACGCAACTGGCGAAGGGTCGCTTCTTTCGATGCCTGCAGCTCCTGGGGAGACAAGCTATCAAAAGCGGTAGTATCTTCCAGGCTATCCAGCCATGCTTCCAATTGTGGATTTTGCCGGCCTTCGGTGTACTGATCGAGAATATGTTTGAATTCCTTGCTATTCATCCAACCTGTTTTCTATATAGTAAGTAAACTGAGAAAGGGCAAACACCCTATGTGCAGCAAAATATTTTTTACAATAGCCAGAAATATTCCCGGAAGGCGATACGCAGGTGTTTCAAAGCCCGGGTCAGGTGGTTTTCCACAGTCTTATGAGAAATATTCAAAGCAGTAGCAATGTCCTGTATGGATTGATGCTCATTCCGGCTCATGCGGTATACCTGCTGGCATTTTTCAGGAAGGCGCGATACTTCTTTTTCTACAGCATTCACCAGGTCGGCATAGGCCATATATTGTTCATTGCTATGGTCGGCATCCAGGAATTGGGCATAACTGCTGGCATAAGCCCTCCGTACCTTGTCGGCTTTCATATAATTGAACAGCTGGTACCTGACCGCTGTGAACAAATAGGCATTGAGTGAGTGGTTGAGTTTTAATTCGGACCGACGGTTCCAAAGGGAGAAAAATACTTCCTGAATGATTTCTTCTGTGATGGCTTTAGACTTTAACCGGTTGTAGACATAGGCGAATAACCGGGGCCAATATTCATTGTAAATAGCTTCGTACGCATCCTGATCGCCACTTATTAATAAGGCAATACTTTCCCCCTCATTGTATGTATTTACTTTTTTAATAATGTTGGCGATTTTGGCTAAAAGATTGGTTGATACTATAAACAAACAAAAAAAAATCAATAATTCATAGCTATTTGGCGATTTTTTGGGTTTCTGGGAATAAAAAAGCCACTTTTTCCTGTTGGCAAAAGTGGCTTATTATTCATTTTGCGACTGCTAAAAGTCTACTTTAGCAAAGCAGATATAACTTCTATAGATGCAGGGCACCAATACTGTTCTTGCGCTGATCTGCTTACCGTACCGTGGCATCCAGGTGAATCCTTTGTCCAGGTTGCGCAGGGTTGGTTTGCGTGTACTGGAGCCATCAGGTTCTACACCGGTATCTGTTACAATGAAATCCCGGTTCTTCAGTTCATTGTACAGGAAGCGTAATTCACTGCCAATATTCACCATCAGGTAAGAGAGGTACAGGTCAGATCCGTCGTCAAACTGGGATTTGCGGATAAAGTTGCTCCACAGCAGGTTACCTTCATCATCTACTGACAGGATCCCTACATTGTCGTAGTTATACCGGGTGCCCATGTTTGAATTATTATACCATGGGTTGTAATACCAGGGAGAATAGGGAGAATAATAGTATGGAGTATACATGCCGTAAGGGCCGTACATATAATTCCATCTGTTCCATGGCTGGTTGTTCCGGTTCGTGGTATAGAAAGATTCTGCCGTCAGGATAAATCCACCATTTTTGGTATTGATGATCTTTCTGATGAAATAATCATTGAAAGCTGCGTTAGTAGAAGATTCGCCCCTGGCATTGCTTTTCAGTTCAGGTGAAAACACTACTTCCTTTTCATACAGCAGGGTCTTGGCGGCATAGTCGTATTTACTTACGTACAGGCCTTCCACATTCCCGCGTTTCTGCCTGTAATAGAATGATGTGACCAGCGCTTTATGGGCACTGTTATCAATTTTCATCTTCACTTCATCCAGCAGGGTTGTTTTCAGTTCCATGGGCACAGTTTCAAAACTGTCTACAGCAGCCCGTTTGATCACCAGGCTACCACTTACAATATAATCCCTGTTATTGGTACGTTCCAGTTTATTGAAAATGAGATCCCCCTCATTCGTCAGGTTGAAGTTGCTGAGGAAATGCCGTTTGGATTCCATGGGCAGTGACAACCTGCTGTTGTTCATGAAATGGAAAGCACTGTCGTACAGGAAGGTATAGAAAACGTTGTCGTTCTCCTTGTCCTGATTGATCTTATAGATCAGTATCCGGCTTTTGTCTTCCGAATATTCAACGGAGTATACCTTATTATTGTCTTTGGCATTGTAACCAATGCGGGTCGAATCGACCATCACCGGGGCGTCGTTGAACTTACCTTCACCATTCATGGTCGCACAGAAGCTGTATACAGCATCTTTACGCTGGAACTGGTACAACATGTATACCTTGTCCGCATAATTGATAAAGTCGACACTGATCAGTTTCTTGGGTAGAAAATCCAGCTTTACCCTGTCTTTGAGTTGCATCGCATTGTCGTACACAGATACTACGTAGTCTCCCCTGTCACTCTTATACACCAGAATATTGCCTGACACACGACCGATAATCTCAAATTCGGTGCTTTTGTAATCATCCTTCTCAGGTTCCGTATAAGTGATCTTTTGAGCCATTAATGCCCCACTCCACAAAAACAGTAAAGCATAGAGATATAATATGCGCATTTGCTGATTTATTTAAAAATTGCAGTTTAGGATATAGATTTAACGGTAAACGACTGGAATTCATTGTATCCACTGCCAACCGGTTACACTAAAATAAGGAATTACGGATTACCAACGCCAAAAGCATGATTAACGGCACCCGGCACCCAAATTGATATAAATAAACAGTACTTTTGAGCTTAACTATGGACACGGTCTTAATTACAGGTGGTACGGGCCTTGTAGGTCGCGCACTCACCAGATTGCTTACGGAAGTTGGATATAAGGTTATCATCCTGAGCAGAAAAACAGACCTTCCCGCAGAAAACGGGCTGGTTACCTATGCACACTGGGACGTACAGCGTCAGACTATTGATGAATCTGCCCTTTCGCAGGCAGATTATATCATTCACCTGGCAGGCGCTAACGTAGCAGATAAACGCTGGACAGCAGCCCGCAAAAAAGAAATCATTGACAGCCGTACACATAGTACTGAGCTGCTTTTCAATGCACTTTCCCGTATACCCAATAAAGTAAAGAAATTTATCAGTGCATCTGCTACCGGCTATTATGGCCCGTATACCGGCGGTGAACCCTTTACAGAAAACGACCCTCCTATCGACGATTACCTGAGTACAACCTGCGTAGCCTGGGAAAATTCAGTACTAAAAATAAAATCCCTGCATAAAAAAGTCCTGATCTTCCGCACAGGCATTGCCCTCAGTCCTGACGGTGGTGCATTAAAGGAATTCTATAAACCACTGAAATTCGGCTTTGCCACCATTCTTGGCAATGGCGAGCAGATGGTTCCCTGGATTCACATTCATGACCTCGTAAGACTTTACCTGAGTGGCATTGTAAACCCGGATCTGGAAGGCATCTACAATGCTGTAGCACCTAATCCTGTAAGGCATAAGGACCTTGTAATGACACTGGCACAGGTATCCAGGGGCAAAAGCTTTATTCCCATACATGTCCCTGCGTTCATCCTGAAACTGGTACTTGGTGAAATGAGTGTGGAGATATTGAAGAGTGTCAGCGTATCGGCTGCTAAAATCAGTAATACAGGGTTTGTATTCTCCTATCCTGATATCAGAAGTGCACTGGAAAATTTCTTTAAGCGGTAATGATCTTTTTCATGGCAGCGGCTTTGAGCAGGCATTCTTCCCATTCCTGCTCAGCACTGGCGTAATAAGTAATAGCAGATCCTGTCTGGAAGGACAGGAATCTGTTGCCTGCGTTGTACAGGATACTCCTGATCACCACATTGAAATCAAAATCCCCATCAGGGGTAAAATATCCCACAGCACCCGCATACAATCCTCTTTTTGATTGCTCATATTGCTCTATGAGTTCCAATACCCGCTTCTTGGGTGCCCCTGTCATGGAACCCATAGGAAATGCCTGTTTAATCGGTTCAGTAAGGGGTAAGGCCGGATCAGGCATAGCCGTGACCGTAGAGATCATGTGATGCACCTGGGCAAAGGAGTAAATACCAAAGAGTTCTGCCACCTGCACTGTACCCTGGAGCGCAGTATGTGACAGGTCATTACGTACCAGGTCTACCACCATGACATTCTCAGCGCGTTCCTTGCTGTTGTGGAATAACTCCAGCTGACGTGCTTTATCTTTCAGCACATCCGGTTCCCGCTTAATGGTGCCTTTGATTGGCTGGGATACGAGTAAAGGCCCTTTTTTCTGGATAAAACGCTCCGGGCTTGAACAAACAAGGTATTTATCATCGAAGTGATAATAAGCGGAAAATGGGGCGGGAGAAAGCCTGTTGAGACGCCTGTAAAGTTCGGAAGGATCAGCATCCGTATCGCGGATAAAATTCTCACGGCAGAAATTCACTTCATAACAATCTCCCCTGTGGATATGTTCCTGCAGGGCACGCACAGACTGGATATACTGTGCACGATCGATATGAGCAGTAATGTCAGTATTGGATACTGCGCTGCCTGCGGTACGAACAGGGGTTTGCTGTACAGCGGCAAAGATGGCGGCAGCTGCCTGCTGATCCATATTCCATCCACCTATACTCACTTCATTTTCTTTCAGCAGCAACACAACTTCAGGCCTGAAAAAGAACAGGTCGGGAAAATCAAGGCCATCGGCATTCCCGGACGTCATCCCGGGAAATACTTCATTCTTGAGGTCATACCCCAGGTGGCCAAAGAGCCAGTCGGCGTGCGTATCGTAAAATTGCTGTAACTGAGAAAAGGCGTTGCCGGCATTGCAGGTGAGCGTCGCGATGGCGCCGGCAGCCAGGATAGCTTCGTACTGGTTGTAAGCAGAAGCATAATGATTATTGTCTAAAAAACAACAGATGTTGTACTGGTGTGCCCAATCCAACATCTGTTGTTTAAATAACGTTTGATCATTAACCGGGAAATAGTGAAATATCCTGATAATGGTGATTTTTAGTGCTTAAAAATCGTCGTCGTCATCGTCAAAGCCTCCTCTGTCGTTAAACAGACCCAGGTCTTTGAATTCATCGTCGATGCCCAGATCGTCATCGTCATCTACACTTTTCTTTCCAGGACGGCCACGTTTGCTCTTAGCTTTAGGCATGTCAAACTCCTCGAAGTCAGGATCGTAATCCTCATCTTCAGATTTTCCCCAATTATCATCATCATCGTCGTCACCCAAATCATCATCTTCGTCATCCAGGTCATCCTCGTCATCGTCAGATTTCTTTTTTGATTTTGAGGCCGGCTTATCTGATTTTTTAGAAGCAGCAGACTTACGGGGAGTTTCCTCCTCATCCTCATCATCTTCGTCCTCCTCTTCCTTCTTGGGCTTACTAGCAGCTTTAGGCGTTGCTTTAGTAGTCTTTGGAGAACTCGTCTTTTTGGTCTCTTTTTCGTTATCAGATTTTGATTTCATAATAGGTTCACTTAAGTCTTTAGCGTATTACTTTAGCGTAAAGTTTTAACAGTTTTTTTGATTAGCCAAATTTTTTTTGCCGTTTTTTTTTTGTAATTTATAGGTATTTTACTGTGGCAGTATCTGATCTCTTCCAGGCCCGTTGGACACATATTTCACAGGAACACCCAGGTAAGTTTCAACAGCTTTTACAAAGGCTTTCATCTCGGCAGGTAACTCGCTGAAGGTCTTGCTTTTTGCAGCAGTCTCATCGCTCCAGCCTTTATATTTTTCCCAGATAGGCGTTACATCCAGATCATTGATCTGGAAAGGCATCGCTTTGGTTTGTTTTCCATCTATTTCATAGGCGGTACACGCGTACACTTCTTCAAACACATCGAGTACATCACTTTTGGTCATGACCAGTTGTGTAACACCACTCAGCATGCAGGTATAGTTCAGTGCTACCAGGTCAATCCAGCCACAGCGACGTGGACGGCCAGTAGTTGCACCAAATTCATTCCCTTCTTTACGCAGTTTTTCGCCCACTGCATCGTGCAGTTCAGTAGGGAATGGACCACTACCTACGCGGGTACAATATGCTTTGGTCACACCGATCACTTCTTTTACCCAGGATGGGGCGATACCCAGACCGCTGCATACACCAGCACTAATCGTATTAGATGAAGTTACGAAAGGATATGTTCCAAAATCCACATCCAGCATACTTCCCTGTGCTCCTTCTGCCAATACTTTTTTACCGGCTTTCAGGTAATCGTTCAGGAAATACTCACCATTTACTATATTCATACCTCTCAGGAATTCAACCGCCTGGAAGAATTCACCTTCCCATTCAGCAATATCATGCGCAATTTCCGCTCTTACTTCAGCAGAGAAATCGTAGCCTGCCAGCAGGTGTTCATGCTTAGCCTTCAGTTTGGCATAACGCTCCTGGAAGTCAGCACGCAGCACATCGCCTACTCTCAAACCATTACGGCCTGTTTTATCCATGTAGGCAGGACCGATCCCTTTCAGGGTAGAACCGATTTTATCAGCTCCTTTAGAAATTTCTGAAGCTTTATCCAGCGCCCTGTGAGTAGGCACAATTACATGCGTTCTCTCAGCGATAAACAGGTTAGCTTTCAGGTCTACGCCCAGCGCAGTGATCTTATCACATTCCTTCTTGAAGGTAACAGGGTCTAATACTACCCCGTTTCCAATCAGGTTGATGATGTTTTTGTGAAACACGCCGGAGGGGATCGTGTGCAATACTACTTTCTGACCGTCGATATATAAGGTATGACCAGCGTTTGGACCACCCTGAAAGCGGGCAATGATATCATAATTGCCTGCGAAATAATCCACAATCTTTCCTTTGCCTTCGTCGCCCCACTGCAGGCCCAGCAAAACATCTACCATATGAATTGATATTATTTTTAAAAAGAAGTGGCAAAATTAAGGGGAAAAAAGGAATAATTACAACTATAACCCGTTGTCAAATGACAAAAAAAAAGGGCTGCCAGGCGGCAACCCTATCATTCATTTACTCATCTTCCAGCCGGTTTACTGACTGAATACCATCCAGCCTACCTAAACGGAGGAACAATTCGTCCAGCTCCTCTTTGTCGTGCACAAACACTTTGATCAGCCCTTCAAACAGGCCTTCCTTGGACTCAATCGTCAACCCTGCGATGTTTATTTTCAGCTCTCCGGAGATAATATTTGTAATCTTATGGATCACCCCTACATCATCCATCCCTACCAGGCGTAAGCCGGTGAGGAACGAAATTTCCCTGTTCTTCACCCACTTGGTCTTCACGACCCGGTGACCGTAATTGGCCAGCAACTGGGCAGCATTCGGGCAATTGGTACGGTGTATCTTCAATCCTTCACTGGCGGTGATGAAGCCAAATACGTCATCTCCCGGTATCGGGCGGCAACAGTTTGCCAGTTTGTAGGCTATCTTATCGGAGCTTTCACCAAAGATAATCAGCTCCGCATCCTTCTTGGAAGGCAGCTGGTGCCTGATGTGGTCCTCGGCAATATGCTCAGGCGACTTCACAGATGGCGGCTTGGGGGCCTCCAGCTTATCGCCCAGTATATTGAATTGTTTCAATTCTTTCAGGTCAATATTCTTCACCGCGATCTGGTAATACAGGTCGAGTGGAGAAGGCTGCTTATAGAATTGTACCAGTTCATTAATATTATGCTGGCTGGCAGAGATCTTCATGTGATCCAGCTTCCGCTCCAATATATCCTTCCCATCCATGGCTACCTTCCGCTTTTCCTCCTTCAGGGCATCCTTGATCTTGGATTTCGCCTTGGCAGTCAGTACGTAATTCAGCCAGTCTTCAGTAGGCTTTTGTTTATTGGAGGTAATGATCTCTACCTGGTCTCCACTACGCAGCTTATGACTGAGGGGCACCAGTTTATAATTCACCTTGGCGCCTATACATTTATTACCTACCGCACTGTGAATAGCATAAGCAAAGTCCAGCGCCGTGGAGTTGACCGGCATGATCTTGAGATCCCCTTTAGGGGTATACACATAGATCTCTTCCGTGAACAGGTTGCTCTTGAAGTCGGCCAGGAAATCCAGGGTATTGGAATCAGGGTTATTCAGGATCTCACGGATCTGGTTGAACCACTGATCGAATTTATTTTCCGTATCCTGCTTCTGGTTGCTACCTTCCTTGTAGCGCCAGTGGGCAGCCAGACCCTTTTCAGCATAATCATTCATACGCTTGGTCCTGATCTGCACCTCCACCCATTTACCCGATGGCCCCATTACAGTTACATGCAGCGCCTCATATCCATTGGATTTTGGATTACTGAGCCAGTCACGGGTCCGTTCAGGACTAGGATGATAGAAGTCCGTGATGATGGAATATACCTTCCAGCAATCAGACTTTTCCTTATCCACCGGGGAATCCATGATGATACGGATCGCGAAGAGGTCATATACTTCCTCGAAAGTGATACCTTTCTTCTTGATCTTATTCCATATAGAATGAATAGATTTGGGACGTCCGAATATTTCGAAGTTGAATCCCTCCTCCTGCAGCACTTCTTTAATTGGTTTGATGAACTCGTTGATATAACGGGTACGCTCACGCTTTGTCTCCTTTAGTTTACGGGCAATGTCACGATACGTCTGTTGCTCCGTATACTTCATAGACAGATCTTCCATCTCGGACTTGATGTTATACAAGCCAAGGCGGTGAGCCAGGGGAGAATAAATAAAGACGGTTTCGGACGCGATCTTGAGTTGTTTTTCACGACTCATGCTATCCAGCGTACGCATGTTGTGGAGGCGGTCTGCCAGCTTGATCAGGATCACACGCGGGTCATCTGCCAGGGTGAGCAGGATCTTCTTAAAGTTTTCCGCCTGTGCGGTACTGGTACTGGAATCGACCACGATCGATATTTTGGTGAGACCGTCTACAATGTGAGCGATCTCAGCCCCAAATGCCCGTTCAACATCTTCCAGCGTTACTTCTGTATCTTCTACCGTGTCATGCAGGAGTGCGCAGATAGCAGAGCGAACCCCCAATCCTATTTCATCCACACAGATCTGAGCTACAGCCAGGGGATGTAATATGTAGGGTTCACCCGATTTACGCCGCATTTCCTTGTGCGCATCTGCTGCCATTTCGAAGGCAGTACGTACCAGTTCGCGATCACCTTTCTTTAAGCGCGGTTTCAAAGCACGTAATAAAGCACGGTAATGACGAACGATTTCCTTTTTTTCCTGTTCCTCGTCGAGGTTATATGTTTTTACTGCCACTGTATCCATCTGGACTAAAGTTACAATTTTCTTGTATAAGAACCATAGTCCGGAATCCCACGGTAGTGGTATCTTTTAGGCCTCACCACCCAGCCTGCATTTATGCAATACCTCCCAGGCAGTGCCGGTATGGCGTAACAAATACAAATTATTTACCCTGAATGCGGCCTGAAACGCCTTATCTTCATACTCCTGCCGGGCCATTTCGAAAAGCCCGTCTCCTATATCATTCAGCGCCAACGAGATGTGAGGATTAAAGCCATATTTGGCCAGCATACTGCTGAATCCGAAGTCCTTTCTCAGCAACAGGATCAATTGCTTATGCAGGTCCATAATGGCGGGAGACTTGACTACGTTGATAAAGATGAGTCTCCTGTGTTCCAGGGCAACGGCCCCGAATCCATTCAATTGCACCTCAAAAGGTTTCATGCCGCCTGCAAAATCCGTTAATGCTTCGCAAAGGTCCTTTTCCATGGCAGGATCAGCTGTAAATGGTACTTGTACAGTAATATAGGGTAAAACTTTGAGCGCTTTGCGGGCCTCATAGAAATCCGCAAATTCCTGTTTCATTCTGATGATCTCTTTGCCCACTGCGGCATTAGGTAATAAAGCAATAAAATAGATCTTACTCTCCTTCTTAGGCTTTTTAGGCCGTTGTGGTTTGCGGGGATTAATCTGTTTTCCCTGTGAGTTGCCATTCCGGCGGCGATCATTGTTCTGTTGCTCATGTCGTGGTTGTCCATGCCCGGACTTACCGCCGTTTACCAGCCCGGGCCCTTTTCTTTCATAGTGCATTGTGTACAGTTAGTGGATGATGATGGGGTTCTATTGCCTGAATCCTTGCTTTGTAATATGCTGATGCTCTTTTTTTACTGCTACTTGTTCGTCCAGATTTTTTCCTTGCCTGATGCTGACAGACATACTCCCTTATATAAATGAAATGACTCAGTCTTTTGGTATGTTCAACCGGATTCCTACATTATGCAACGTCTCAAGATCAATACCCGGTTCCAGTTTAAAATGCTTTCGCAGTCGTGTGATAAATACATCCATACTCCTGCTGCTGAAGAAACTACTGTTGCCCCAAACTTTCAATAATATCTCGTCGCGCTTGACGAGCTTATTGCTGTTCTCCACCAGGTATTTCAATACCTTCGCCTCCTTCTTAGTGAGCGCAGAGATCAGGACGCCGTCGTCTTTCGTCAGTTCCTTTTCGTCATAATTAAAACGTACATGGCCTATGCGGTAAATACCATCTCCGGGTAGCTCTTTTGGCAGCGTTCTACGCAAAAACACCCTGATCCGCATCACCAGCTCCTTCATACTAAATGGCTTTATCAAAAAATCATCTCCCCCAATCCGGAAACCATGCAGCCGGTCTTCATCCAGTGAACGGGTAGATATGAAAATAATAGGAATCATGCCATTTCTTTTACGGATGTCCTGCGCCAGAGAGAAACCATCCCGCTTCGGCATCACTACATCCAGTATGACCAGATCAAAATCATCTCTCTGAAACTTTTTCCAGGCCACCTCCCCGTCAAAGCAATGCACCACGTGATATCCCTGCTGTTCCAGATGTTTTTTTACTACATTCCCGTAGTGATAATCGTCTTCTGCAAGAAGGATCGATACATTACTCTCCATACGTAAAAGTTTTCCCCGTTACATGTTAGGTTGTTAACAAAACTGATTGTACCCTTTTCTGCTTACAATATTGATAAATAAACTTTTGATTTTAGTTAATAAGAAGTTATTGATCAGAAATACTCGTTCTGGACAACAGTTGTAACGGTTTTGATTAAGGGTTACTCAAAATGGTATTATCATTTTCACTATTATAATATGCCTTTACACCTATTAACAAAAAAAATGGCCGCCAGTTCACCGGCGGCCATTTTTTTAAAGTCTTTTTATCCTGCTTAGGATGCTACTGCAGAGATTCTGATAGCAACCGCATGCTGAAAACCCTTCTTTTGTAAGGCAGCTGGAACGGTAATCGTAGTACCATCACCCGTTGCTTTCCAACCCAGCTTTTCTTTCGCTCCCAGCATTTCCAGCTTTGCACCCTTTGCAGGGGTCAGGCCTTTAAATGCAATAGTAGCAGGCAATTGCTCATCTTTATCCAACAGATATATCGCATATACACTGCCGTCTTTCTTCCGTGTAAAACATACTTTTCCATCCTTGTATGGAGCAACAGATTTTGTTGCATAGATCGCATCACCATTCACATGCATCCAGGCGCCAATTGCAGTCATTGTTGTATAGGCTTCATCATGCAACTGACCATCAGGCCCCGGACCGACGTTCAACAGGTAGTTGCCACCCTTTGCAACGATGTCAACAAGATTGTGAATTAACACATTTACAGATTTGTAATGATCATCAGGTACGTAAGACCAGCTGTTCGCCATCGTCATACATGTCTCCCACGGGTAATCCAGTGGCTTCGCAGGAATCTGCTGTTCTGGAGTACGGTAGTTTTCGTTAGGACCATGCACCTCGCGGTCTACCACAATCAACCCTGGCTGATGTGTACGCGCCATCGCAGCTATACCATCCATGTCAATGTCCTCATCCTGCTTGATTACCTTTTCACCTGTTTCTGCAGCCGTTATATCAGCAGCAGCCTTTGTATCCTGTTTGCGCGGACGTACCCAGCCGCCATCCAGCCACAGTATGTCCAGTTTGCCATAACCCGTCATCAGCTCCTCAATCTGGTTGTACGTATACTGACGGAAAGCTTTCCAGCGATCCGGATATTTGCTTACATCATAATTAACATGCCTGTCTTTCGGTGGAAAATAAGACCACCAGTAATCCTGGCTATGCCAGTCTGGTTTGGAAAAATAAGCACCTGCATGCAACCCTTCTTTGCGGAATGCATCAAATACTTCTTTCGCAATGTTTGAACGGGCATCCTTTCCAAAAGCATAATTTGGATTAGATACTTTATAATCCGTTTGCTTTGTATCAAACATACAGTAACCATCATGGTGCTTGGTCGTGAATACAACGTACTTCATCCCCGCATCCTTTGCAGCTCTTGCCCATTTGGACGGATCAAACTTTGTCGGATTAAAAGTTTTACCCAACTCCTCATACTTCTTTACATAATCGTAATAAGGTATGCCATATGGCTGGCGCTGCGTCCATCCCTCATCTTCCGGACAAATGCTCCAGGACTCTACTATCCCCCATTGGGAATAAGCACCCCAGTGAATTAACATCCCGAATTTCCAGTCTGACCACTCTTCCAGGTTCTTCTGCACAGCCTTGTCTGTCGGTGGTATGTAGGGTGGAATCTGGTGTTGCTGCGCGCCCGCCGACCCCATTAGCAGTAATGCACTGCTCAAAAGCATACAAAGTTTTCGCATGATTAATTTTTAAATGTATCTCTAAGACTTATAACCTTTATTTTTTCCCGTGGTACGTTCCGGTTGAACCAAATCTGCCTTGTCTGCCCAGGCAACAGGTCAAAATAATTATCACTGCATTGCACTTCCGGATCATCATATTGCAGGTATACGTTTTTCGCCAACTTCTTTGCTGTTATTACAATTCCTGTGGCCGTGGTATCAAATGCCGGATAGGAAATCTCTATCTCCGGATCCGGTAATATCAGATCTTTGGTTGTAGCAAAATAATAAACATTCTCACTCAGGAGCTTATTGCCATTTACCACTTTCGTGTACAATATTACCTTTCCGGTATCTGCTGGTTGTAAAATAGTATGCAGCGCTATCTCATGGGCGACCATACTCCTGTTGCCGGCAACCTTTACATCCAGCGTTTTATTCCATAGTACCTTACCGGCAAAATCCATTAATTGCATCTCAAGTTTGCCCGGCTGATCTTTTATCTCATCAGAAATGATATAGGTCTTTAAGTTACCATTTTTTACGATATTGCTCACCAATACCGGTGTATAAGCTTTCTGTACAAAGTACTGCATGGCTTTCCAGCGACCATAATAGTCAATGGATGACCAGGACGGCCCCGGCCAGCAATCATCCAGTTGCCAGTACAATGTGCCCATACAGAAAGGCATCGCCCTGCGATGTGCTTCAATCCCCATCTTCATGCCTTCTGCCTGCAACACATGATTCACATACAGGAAAGATTCGAAATCTTTTGGCTCCTTATAATAATGCAATAAGTAAGTCTTAATAGCCGCATTTCCCCTGCTGAGACTCTTTTGATGAGACAGCATCACAGGTGAATAAATATCTCTTTCCTTTTCTGATGTAAATCTCTTTACTGTCTGAATATCGGGGAAAGACTGGAAACCATATTCACTCATAAACCTGGGCACACGTTCTTCAAATGCTTCGAACCATTCCATACCATGCCATACTCCCCAGTAGTGATTATCACCAATGGTAAAATCTTTTTTAGTACCCCAGTTGCTGATAGGTGATGACGGGAAATAAAACCTGTCGGCATCGTATTGCTGTAATATTTTCGGAATCTGTACTTTGAAGAGTTCATCATAACCGGCTTTCATATCTGCCCACTGCTGCGCTGTATAACCATAACCTGCTTTCCAGCCCCAATGATCGATCGCTACCCCTATTTCATTATTACCACACCACAGTGCAAGCGCAGGATGATTACGAAGACGGGTTACATTCGCCGCCAGTTCTGCCGCTACATTTTTCAGGATCTTTGACGTAGGATAAGTGGAACAGGCAAAGAGCAGATCCTGCCAAACCAGTATACCATTTTTATCTGCCAGGTCGTAAAAACGATCATCTTCATAGATTCCACCACCCCATACCCGAACCATATTGAAGTGAGATACCCGTATGTCAGCAAAGAGCTTTTCATACCTTTCTGTCGTCACCCGGGGCAGAAAATTATCCAATGGAATAAAGTCTGCACCTTTCATAAATACAGGCCGCCCATTTACCTTTACATAGAAACTTACCCCCATACTGTCTGGTTCATTCACTACTTCTATCGTGCGAAGCCCGATGTTATATTCTTTTGATTGCAGTAATTCTTTGCCATCGTAAAGTGATACATTTACTTTGTATAAACAAGGATTACCTAAACCATTTGGCCACCAGCGCTGTGGATGGGGAATAGTGATAGTAGCAGCAGTGCTGTCGCCTTCATACGTTTTTGTAATAGCTGCGAACAGCCTGTCAGGACTTTCTACCCTGAGTGTATATTTCTTTTGGACAAACGTATTAAGCTTAACTATTGCCTGCACTGTAGCCGATTGATCACTCAGTTGTTGCTGATGTAAATAAACATCTTCAATACTTACTTTCTTCCCGTATTCAATATGTACAGAACGCCAGATGCCCGCTGTAACTAATCTTGGTCCCCAGTCCCAACCGTAATGATAGGGCGCCTTCCGGGCGTATACACTTAATGGAATATCGCTCGCATCATTGCCTGCAGGATAGACAACGTCATCCTGCAAAAAGTAGTGCATATCATGTTTGATGGGACTATGGAATACAAGCCGTAACGTGTTGTTGCCTTCCTTTACTTTTTGTTTGATCTGCGTTTTAAGTGGTACAAACATGTTGGCACTGCTGGCAATGGAATCCCCGTTCAGGTAGATATCAGCATAGGTATCAAGACCTTCAAAAGTAAGGGCGATCCAGTCACATTGCAACATGTCTTTCGTTACACTAAAATGAGTGCTGTATTGCCAGTCTTTTTTATCCACCCATTGTACCGACTTTTCATTCATACCAACATAGGGATCAGGAATGAGATGGTGAGCCATCAGGTCAGTGTGTATAGTACCAGGCACAGTGGCAGTTCGCCAGATAGTGTCGTCAGTACTTGCAAATTGCCAGTCTTTGTGTAATGAAAATGTGTGGAAAGACTGTGCACCTGCCGTGGCTGTAAACAAACACAGACAGGCAATATTCGCATAACGTCTCATGCTGTTAATTGATTATTGTTGATTGAATTTTCCGTTGTTTGTTGCTGACTAAAAAGAAATAGTCATTGTCAAAATTAAAATCCCGTAAGCAAGGTAATAGTCAAAGTAATTCTTCTTAATGATCGTAGTATAAACCTGCCTATCAGGTTGTCAGCCAAAAATGAAACGCTTTCTTGCTGCCGCAGGTCAATTCCTGTATCTTTATGCTATGAAAAGCATATGGCAACAAATACTCCGTTACCTCTACATTGGTAAAAAAGACGAAAGCTCGCCGAATACGGTGAGCGTAAAAGCCATGCACGGCATGAACCGGATTTCTATCCTTGTTTTCCTGCTTGCATTAATTGTATTCGCGATCAAGATGATATTTTTCAGGCACCATCGCTAAAGTGCTTATTTCAGCGCTATTGCCCGGTACATTTGTCACCGCATTCCCTGCACAGGAATTATTCCCTGCACACTGCGCTGACATCACTTTCCGCGCATCGCTTCTTCCACTATCACCTCTGCTGCCCGGCTACTCGCCTTCTTCTCTCCCAGTTTTGTCCACAGCTGGCTATAATCTTCTGTTATCCGCTGACGGGTAGCAGCATCCTCCAGCAATAATGTCAACTCCCTGAGCAGGTTCGCTTCTGTCAGGTCATGCTGAATTAACTCTTTTACAACCGGCTTATCCATGACAAGATTTACCAGTGAAATATATTTTACCTTGATCAGCCGCTTAGCAAAAAAATACGAGACGGCACTTCCTTTATAGCATACCACTTCAGGTACACCGAACAATGCTGTTTCCAGTGTAGCAGTACCCGAAGTCACTAATGCAGCTTTCGCCTGCCGCAGCAAGGTATAGGTTTGATTCTTTACGGTAGATACATTCGGGTGTGCTCCTGTGAGCCCCTGCATAAAAGCATCATCCAGGCTGGGCGCCTGTGCCACCACAAACTGATATTGAGGGAAATGTTTCGCCATCGTCAGCATAATCGGCAACTTCACACTCACTTCCTGCCTGCGGCTCCCTGGCAGGATCGCAATGATCGGTTTATCTGCAATGGCCGGCGCGGCCGGTGCATCTTTAGCAGCTTTTACCACTTCTACCAGTGGGTGGCCCACATATTCCACAGGATACGCCCACTTGTTGTAAAAGTCCTGCTCAAATGGCAGGATGCAAAGCATCCTATCAACAGATTTCTTTATTTTCTTTACACGGTTCTCTTTCCAGGCCCATACCTGCGGAGAAATATAAAATACGATCTTATAGCCCAATGGCTTTGCCCATTCGGCAATACGCAGGTTGAAACCAGCATAATCAATCAATACCAATACATCTGGCTGATAAGCAACGATATCCTGCTTACACCAATCCATATTCCGCAATACCGTACGCAGGTTCATCACCACCTCTATGAAGCCCATGAAAGCAAGATCCTTGTAATGCTTCACAACAGTTCCCCCCGCTTGTGCCATCAGATCGCCCCCCCAGCAGCGGATATCCGCCTGTGTGTCTTTCTCTTTTAACTGTTTGATCAGATTGCTGCCATGGAGGTCACCAGATGCCTCGCCTGCTATTATGTAATATTTCATTTTTTCATTAAATCAGCCAGTGGCAAATATAGTACACAAAAGTTCTTCTTGCACTGATCTCACGTCCTGCCGGGTGCCAGGTTGCAGTTTTCCCTTATTTAGCCCCCTGCTGCCACAGCCGCCCAAAAAAGAGAACGGTTTCGCCGTCTGACGAAACCGTTCTTTTATACTACATTCAAAAGCGCTTAACCGTGCATGATCTTCAATAAGATAATCACAATCGCATACAACATCGTCATCAGAAAAATCCCCTTCGCCGTTACATCCCTCCTGACCCTTGTATACAAATAAAACACTACCCCATTCAGCAACAAACAAATGCTGATCAGCTTAGGCTGCATCTGCTTGTTGTCGCTGAGCAATGTGAAAAATTCACCCAGGCTGATATGCCTCGGCATCATCACAAAGAATATATAGTACAGGAAAAAGGCGATTACCGGAGTAAAAACACCCAGTATAATGCCCAAAGGAAGATTATCTTTTCTAAACATAAATAACTGTTATAATGTGCGGTGATAAGGGTTTTCTTGCGCTAATTCTTATTTCCAGACTTTCTCTAATTCCTTTTTCATTTTATAATCCGTCAGATCAAACTGAACAGGCACCAGCGATGCATATTGGTTCGCCAATGCCCACACATCTGTATCGTCTCCGTTATCTCTGTTAGTAAACTCTCCCGTAAGCCAATAATACTTCTTCCCTCTCGGGTCCCTTCTCTCATCAAAAGTCTCTACATATTTCGCATCTGCCTGTCTGCACACTTTCACACCTTTGAAATCTGCCGCCGCCACAATAGGAATGTTTACATTAAACAACGTTCCTCCCGGCAAATTTGTTTCCAGCATCTGCTTCGCTACGGAATGAGCCACTTCCTTACATAAACTGAAATCGGCCTCAAAACTATAATCCAAATAAGAAAATCCTACTGACGGCACCCCTTCGATCGCTGCCTCCATGGCAGCAGACATGGTGCCTGAATAAATTACATTAATGGAATGGTTCGCACCATGATTGATACCACTCACACACAGATCAGGTAAACCATGGAGGATCTTGTCCCTCGCCAGCTTTACACAATCTACCGGCGTACCGGAACATTGCCATGCCTCTATTCCCTCAAAAATATCCACCGGATCCAATCTCAGCGGCACCCCGATTGTAATCGCATGCCCCTTCCCTGACTGCGGGCTATCCGGCGCTACCACCACTACTTTCCCCAAAGGCCTTACCGCCTCAATCAATGCCTTGATACCCGGAGCCGTAACCCCATCGTCATTTGTCACTAAAATGATCTTTTCCGCTTTTCCCTTCACGTTATTAATTTTTTAAAGCTTAATATTCATTGCCTTCCGACAACAAATTTAATATTCTTAAATATATTCCAGGGCCAAAGAATGTTAAATTCTTTTAATAATCCACCTTCAGCATTCTCCGGCACGTCAATCCTATAAACAGCGCGATGTACAGGATTATTGTGAGCTCGTACACCCCATGACTATAATCTGAGCTGGACGGAAGCACTCTATCTACCACCGGGAATGGCAGTAACTCATCCCCCGCCTGCAAAGGCAGCAACCCGCCGATCACCCCTACAGAATGCTTCAATCCCACGCTGAGCAGCTGTTCAAAGATCATGGCATACCCCAGGTAAAGAACCGTTGCCAGTCCGGACCGCTTTACAAACATACCCAGCATCAGGGCAATCGATAAAGACACCAGTACCTGCAGAAAATAGAAAAACAGGAACTGTACCCCCTCAAAACTAAAGGAAGATTTGCTATATACCGTCCCAAATGCAATGGCAGTAATAAAAGATACGACCAGTGCGGTCAGCGCCAGCACAACCACCCAAAAGATCTTGGACAATACCAGGTCCATCCGTTCCCAGCCATCAATGATCTGCTGGCGGTGGGTTTTGTACGTAAACTCGTTGGTTACCAGTGTCACCAGCAGCAACCCGAAAATGATGGAAGTGAAACTATTTACATTCGCGACCGTCTGCCAGGCAACCGGATAGTCATAAAAATTCCTGCCCAGCAGATCTGTTGCCTGCTTGGGGATACGACCTACCACATCCGCCACGATCATATTGGAAGCGGGGATCACGACGACAGCCAGTATCAGTAAGATCCAGAATGTTCTGTAGTTCTTCACCTTCAGCCATTCTATTCTAATTATGTTCAGCATAACTTTAGTTTTGTGTCATTTCAAGGAAAGCTGATTCCAGGCTCTTCCTTCTTACCTGTAAGTGATTCAGCCAGATACCGTTTCCTGCCAGCCAGCTGTTCAGCTCTCCGGGTTCCACAGTACCCGTGAAAAACACCTGCAATACGCCATCAGCAGCCGCCAGGTTGCCAAATAAAGGGTGCTGCCTGATGATCGTCTCCAGTCCACTCATATCCTTGCTGCCCAACTCCACAAAATCTTCCCGCACCATCACCGTATTGACAGGTCCAGAGGTCAGCAACTTCCCTTTTTGCAACACCGCCACATGGGTACATACTTTTTCTACCTCATCCAGCAGGTGGCTGGCCATGATAATAGTTTTACCTGATTGTGCCAGCTGTTTGATCAGCGCCCTGACTTCCGCGATCCCCGCAGGGTCCAGGCCGTTGGAAGGTTCATCCAGGATCAGGACATCAGGATCCCCCAGCAAGGTATTAGCAATGGCTAACCGCTGTTTCATACCCAGGGAATAGGTCTTAAAAGCGGCATGCTGCCGGGCGGTTAACCCCGCAATCTCCAGCACCCGGGCAATGTCTTTTTCGTCGCGGCGTTTAACGGCTGCTGTAATCTGCAGGTTTTTATACCCTGACAGGTAATGGTAGAAGTTGGGCGTCTCCAGCAAGGTGCCGATCTGTCGCCTTTGGGCTGCGGTGGGTAACTGGTCAAAAAGGGTAAAGTCCCCGGTATCTGCCTTCAATACATCTGTCACAATACCCAGTAAAGTGGTTTTACCACTTCCATTGGGGCCAAGGATACCAAAAACACTGCCGCGAGGTACCTCAAAAGAGACCTCGCGGAGTGCTTGCAGGGAACCATATCTTTTTGAAATGTTCCGGAGTGTAAGTATTGACATAAGTTAAAATGGTACGCTAATTCCGTATGGGTTTGCCGGTTTTGATCACACTTTGCAATCTTTCCAGGGTCTTTCTTTCACCAGCCAGGCTCAAAAATGCCTCTCTCTCCAGGTCCAGCAGGTACTGTTCGCTAACGATGCTGGCCTCTGTGAGGTCTCCTCCACACATGACGTAGGCCAGCTTACCTGCTATTTTCGCATCATGGTCAGAGATATAATTACCGAACCGCATGCTATGTATACCTGTCAGCAACATGCCTAAGGCGCCTCGTCCCAGCACTTTAATATCTTTTCTTTCTACAGGACGGGTATATCCTTCTTCTGCAATTTGTAAGATACTACGTTTTGCGTCTGCAATCAACCTGGATTGGTTCATGGTAATTTCATCATGCCCCGCTCTCAGGATGCCAAGGTCAAAAGCTTCCTTACCGGAAGTACTTACCTTCGCCATTGCAATCGCCATAAAACGATCTTTCAGGGGTTCTTCTTCAATCCGGCCTTCTTTAAATTCATCACTGGCCCTTACTGTCATCTCTTTGGTACCACCCCCTCCCGGGATCAGTCCAACACCCAGTTCTACCAGGCCAATGTAAGATTCAGCGGCGGCCTGCACCTTGTCAGCATGCAGACACATTTCACAACCACCACCTAACGTCAACGCATGTGGCGCCACGATAGTAGGGATAGAAGAATACCGCAACCGCATGGTTGTTTTCTGGAAGAGTCTTACCGCCATATCCAGCTCATCATATTCCTGCTCTGCCGCCAGCATGAAGATCATACCGACATTGGCACCTGCAGAGAAGTTAGCGCCTTCATTGGCTAAAATCAGTCCGCGATAATCTTTTTCTGCACGATCAATCGCTTTATTCACGCCCTCCAGTACTTCCCCACCGATGGTATTCATCTTGGTTTTCCAATCCAGGGTGACAATGCCATCGCCAACATCATACAGGGTACAGGCACTGTTTTTCCACACGACGTTGCCGGAAAGATTCTCGAGTATAATGAAGGTTTCTGCCCCGGGTAATAATTTATAATCCTGGGTGGCAATATCATAGTAGTATTTCTTACCGTTTTCTACTTTGTAGAAATGTTTGATGCCTTTGGCCAGCATATCTTTTACCCACTTTGCCACTTTCATACCTTTCTCACCCATGGCCTGCACTGTCTTTTCTACACCCAGCAGGTCCCAGGTTTCGAAGGCCCCGATCTCCCAGCCAAAGCCTGCTTTCATGGCATCATCTACTTTGTAAAGGTCATCTGCTATTTCCGGAATGCGATTGGAGATATACGCAAACAACAATGCATGGAACTGCTGGTAAAACTGCCCTGCCTTATCAGTAGCCGCTGCCAGCATACGTAGCCGTTGCTTCAGGTCTTCTACGGGTTTGGCAGCTTCCAGGCTGGCAAACTTAGGCCGCTGTTTAGGGCCATATTCCATCGTCTGCAGGTTCAGGGTCAGGATTTCCTTGCCCCCTTCACCTTTCGTCTTTTTGTAAAAGCCCTGTCCTGTTTTATCACCCAGCCACTTGTTTTCCACCACCTTTTCAAGGAATGGCGGAATGACAAAGATGTCAATAGCTTCATCATCCGGACAATTCTCCTTCACACCTTTTGCTACTTTCACCAGGGTATCAATGCCCACCACATCAGCCGTACGGAAAGTAGCAGATTTGGGCCTGCCAATCACCGGACCAGTGAGGGTATCTATTTCATCAATGTTCAGGTTCATCTCCTGCATAATGTGGAAGATGGCCATAATAGAGAAAACCCCTACCCTGTTGGCAATAAATGCAGGTGTGTCCTTACAGAGCACCGTGGTTTTACCCAGGTACAGGTCTCCGTATTCCATCAGGAAACTGATGATAGCAGGATCTGTATGTGGAGTTGGAATGATTTCTAATAACCGCAGGTAACGGGGCGGGTTAAAAAAGTGAGTGCCGCAGAAATGTTTCCGGAAATCTTCACTTCTGCCTTCCGCCATCAGGTGAATAGGAATACCGGAAGTATTGGAGGTAATCAATGTACCTGGTTTCCGGAATTTCTCCACCTGCTCAAAAACGGATTTCTTCACGTCCAGGTTCTCTACCACTACTTCAATGATCCAGTCTACATTGGCAATCTGTGACATGTCGTCAGTGAAATTCCCCGTACGGATCAGTTTTACAACCTCCTTCGTATACACCGGGGACGGATTCGATTTTAACGTGGATTGCAGGGCGTCGTTAACAATACGGTTTTTGACCGCCTTGCTATCGAGGGACAAACCTTTGGCCTTTTCTGCATCATTGAGTTCTTTGGGGGCAATATCCAGCAATAATACCTGTACGCCTATCCCGGCAAAATGAGCTGCGATACGGGAACCCATCACGCCAGAACCTAAAACGGCCACTTTATGGATGTGTCTTTTCATAGAACGCGTAATTTTTATCGGTAAATGAATATAGGATATTATGCGGATATCACGCATAAAAAACCCTCCGGTGTATCGCCGGAGGGTATCTATCTTTTTACATATTAGCCTGTTATCTCACTTCACTTCCCGGTGCAGTGGGTACATCCGGATTTACAAATACCAGCTTGCCGGTGGCATCTTCCGCCATCAGGATCATGCCCTGGCTATCGATTCCCTTCATTTTACGGGGAGCCAGGTTAGCCACCAGGGTGACCTGCTTGCCAATGATCTCTTCCGGTGTATAATGCAGGGCTATACCGGAAACCACGGTACGTTTTTCGGTACCGATATCTACCAGTAATTTCAGCAGTTTATCTGCTTTCTTCACTTTTTCTGCTTCTACGATGGTACCTACGCGCAGGTCCAGTTTGGCGAAATCGTCATATTGTATATCTTCTTTTACTGGCGCCGCTTCGGGAGCTGGTGCTGCTTCAACTGGTTTTAATAAGCCAGCGTGTAATTTTTCCACTTGTTCCTGGATTTTTGCGTCTTCTATTTTTGTAAACAGGTATTCCGGTTCACGCATTGGATAACCTGTATTTACCAGTTTCAGACTACCGGCATTTTCCCATTCCAGCATACGGTCCACCACTTTCAGCATGTGGCAGATCTTTTTAGCAGTACCAGGCATAAATGGATTGGACAAAATAGCCAGGTTTGCAGTCAGCTGTAAACATAAATGCAAACAGTTGTCAATCAGTTTCTGATTAGCTTCCTGGTTCTTTGCCAGTGTCCATGGAGCTTTACCCTGCAGATAAACGTTACCACTACGTGCCACGTTGATCACCTCTGCCAGCGCTTCCCTGAAGCGATAGTTTTCCAGTGAATCTTCAATCTTCTTCTTGGACTCCAACAAATCACCCAGCAATTTATCATCTGTCTCATCCTTTACATCCATATGGAAAGGAGGCACTTTACCATTGCTGTACTTGTGCACCAGCACTAAAGAGCGATGCACAAAGTTGCTAAAGATATCAGTTAGCTCACTGTTGTTGCGGGTCTGGAAATCCTTCCATGAAAAGTCATTATCCTTCGTCTCCGGTGCAGTCGCACACAATACATACCGCATGCTATCTTCCTGGCCCGGGAAATCCTTCACATAATCATGCACCCATACCGCCCAGTTACGGGAAGTAGAGATCTTATCCCCCTCAATATTCAGGAACTCATTCGCAGGTACATTCTCAGGCAATACAAAACCACCATGTGCCTTCAGCATCGATGGGAATATAATACAGTGGAATACGATATTATCTTTCCCGATAAAGTGAACCAGCTTGGTATCCTCTTTACACCAGTAATCATCCCAGTTCGGAGTCAGTTCCTTGGTAGCAGAAATATACCCGATCGGGGCATCAAACCACACGTACAACACCTTACCTTCAGCATCCGGCAGGGGCACTTTAATACCCCACTCACTGTCGCGGGTCATAGCACGGCTATGCAACCCACTGTCCAGCCAGCTCTTACACTGACCATACACATTGTTCTTCCATTCCTTATGACCTTCCAGCAACCACTCCTTCAGGAACGGTTCATAGTTCTGGAGGGGCATGTACCAATGCTTAGTCTTCTTCTTCACAGGCACCGCATCACTCAGGGTAGACCGGGGTGAAATAAGGTCATCCGGGCTAAGGCTGGTACCACAACGCTCACACTGGTCACCATAAGCACCAGGGTTACCACATTTAGGGCAGGTACCTACGATATATCTGTCAGCCAGGAACACCTTGGCTATCTCGTCATAGAATTGTTCAGTCTCCTTTTCTTCAAACAGGCCATCGTCGTACATCTTTTTGAAGAAAGCCGCCGCAGTTTCATGATGGATCTGTTTGGTGGTACGGGAAAAGATATCGAAAGAGATACCCATATCAGACAGGCTGTCAGAAATGATCTTATGATACTTGTCCACAATATCCTGTGGCGTTACACCCTCTTTCAGAGCTTTGATCAGAATGGGAACTCCATGCTCATCGGTGCCCCCAATGAATTTAACGTCTGCCTTCTTTGCACGCAGGTAGCGCACATAGATATCAGCAGGTAGGTAACAACCCGCCAGGTGACCAATATGTACCGGTCCGTTGGCATAAGGCAGGGCAGCCGTGATTAGATATCTGTTAAATTTTGCCATGTTAACTGAAATAATCTTGAAATCTGTTTTATCCTTTGGAAGAGCGAAAAGTATTTATCAACTTAGCCCTGTTAAACTCCCAGCAAAAAAGTGGGGCTTGTCTCGCGAATTCATCATTCGCAGGTTGCAAAGGTAACTTAAAGCGTAGAACAATGAAAATTCCTCCATATCTGAAAAAAGGTGACCTGATAGGCGTCACTTGTAGTAGTAGTAAAATGGACTTGCAGGCGGCAGAATATGCAGCTGGTATACTCACTTCCTGGGGGTACCGCGTACACCTGGGAATCACAGTAGGCACCAGTTTTCACAACTTTTCGGCGCCTGATGAGCTGAGGCTGGAAGAATTACAGGATATGCTGGATGATCCTGAAATCAAGGCCATCATCTTTGGCCGTGGTGGCTATGGAATGATTTGCCTGCTCGATAAACTGGATTTTAAGAAGTTCCGCAAGCATCCTAAATGGATCTGTGGTTACAGCGATGTTACCGCACTGCATGGGCATATCAATAAGCAATTCGGCATTCCTACCCTTCATTCCGTGATGTGTAGCGGTATCCGCGCCGAAACCGTGGATAGTGTGTATGTGGATAGCCTAAAACAGGCCCTGAGGGGGAAAAGTTACAGATATAGCTTCGCCCCCAACGATCTGAACCGCACTGGTAAAGCATCCGGACAGCTCATTGGCGGCAATCTTACACTACTGGCTAATCTGTCAGGCACTGTTTCTCAACCTGATACCAAGGGCAAGATCCTCGTGCTGGAAGATGTGGGGGAATACCGGTACAGGGTGGATGGTATGATGTATAACCTGAAAAGAGCAGGCTGGCTGGATAAACTGGCTGGACTGGTAGTCGGTACATTCACGGACGCACAGGAAACAGCGACACCTTTTGGACAAAATGAATACGAGATTATACAGAATATTGTCAAGGATTATGACTACCCGGTGGCTTATGGTTTTCCGGTAGGACACACCCATGAGAATTATACGCTGAAACTGGGGGTCGCGCATGATTTACAGATCGGGGAAAAGACCTGTAAACTCATTGAACGCTCTTAAGATATAAAATACATGTAGTATTCGGCTGCATTTCCAGCAGGCCGCAGGCCAAAGCCGCAAAAAAATAGCTCACACCAAAGGTGTGAGCTATTTTTTTGCCATTTATTTTAAAAACTTATTTCACCAGTTCTTCCACCGTTTCACCAAATAGCGGATACTCCTTCAAATTATTATGCCCCGCTCCTGAAATAGTAATAAAACTATCCCCTTTCTTAAAAAACTCCTTCAACTTCAACCCTGAAGTATACGGCACCGTCCTGTCATCCGTACCATGAATAATAGTAATCGGCGCAGTCACCTTAGGCAAATATTCATTAGTCGGAAACTTAAAATTCAGCATAAACCCATATGGATAGATCGGCGCCATTCGCATCGCCATATCTGTCAGATTGTAGTACGGCGCTTCCAGCACCAGTCGCTTACAATCCCTTACACTGGCCAACTGCGCAGCAACGCCTGTACCCAGCGACCGGCCATAAATGATAATACTATCCGGCGAAAAACGGGTTCTTGCCACCTGGTACATCTGCAAGGCATCTGCATACAACTCTTCTTCAGTCAGCGGACCTGTGCTCTTTCCAAATCCCGGATAATCCATCATCAATACCTCATACCCATGTTTGGTAAAGTATTTACTCACATAGGCGTAGTTTGAAATATTCCGTGCATTTCCATGAAAATAAACCACGATCCCCCTGGGCTGCGTAGCCTTAAAAAGCACTGCATTAATAGTGGTTTTATCATTCACCCGGACATTCATTTCCTGGAAAGGAACATCATACCGGTAAGCATAATCTGCCGCCAGTACGGTAGGATGAAAAATCAGTTTCTTTTGAAAAAAATACAGGAGCGCTCCTGTCAACACATACACCACCAACATCCAGGTTAATACCTTTCGAAACATGTGCGTTCTTTTTAGTCTTCTATATCCGGTACTATTTCCAGTCCATAAGCTTCTGCAGTGAGCAGCCCATTGGCCCTGGTAGTTGCCAGTATACCGGCATCCGGGTTGAGTGTATGAGTTTGATATACGTTATGGAGATAATCCATACTATACAGTTTATTCGCCAGGCCATCAGGTACACCAGCCAGGTATTTCAATACCTCGTTCACAATCAGCATACCGGTAGCACCATGCGTCACGCCGATAGCACCTGCATCAAAATTGGTGTATTCATCAATCAGGTTGATATTACAACGATAGGAAGCTGCTGCATCACCAGTAGACGGTGCAATGTTAAACCCGGCCCACCAGGACACCCAGTTATGTACCTCACCGATCACAAAAGGTTTTCCTTTTGCCACACAGGCATCATTCACCACCAGGTGAGTAGGCATATGTTGAGAACAATCAATGACAAGATCCATCCCTTCGAGTAACTGATTGATATTATCAGGCTTTACCTGCAACAGGAGCGGATAATGCTTGGTAAACGGGTTGCTGGACCACAAACGGCTTGCAGCCATCTTTGCCTTGTGTTTGCGCAGGTCCTGCATTTGATAGATAGGCTGACGATGCATATCTTCATCCTGTATCACACCATAATCAGCAATACCAATTACACCTACGCCACTCGCACTCAGGTACTGGATAACCGGGCTACCTAAACCGCCGGCACCTACCACGAGGATACGGCTTTCCTTCAGTTTTTCCTGCATAGCAGTGCCCATACCAGGAACGGCTATAGGATATTTAAAATGCGCTAGTTCTTTTTCAGTTAATGCCATTTGAACAACCCCTTTTAAAATAATGATTTAGTCCTGTGGGAATTCAAGTGTGAACTTGCTACCCTTGCCCACAGCGCTTTCTACTTTGATTTTCCCCTTGTGCGCATCGATGATGGCTTTTACATAGCTGAGACCCAGGCCGAAGCCTTTTACATTGTGTACATTGCCGGTATGCGCACGATAGAATTTTTCAAAGATACGTGAAATCGTATCACGACTCATCCCTATGCCATTATCTGAAATAGTAATGACAAGGCTTTTACGGGTGCTGTAAGTAGAGATGATCACTTCGAGGTTCTCTTTAGAATACTTGATCGCATTGTCCAGCAGGTTGAAAATAACGTTACTGAAATGCACATCATCCGCCTTGATTATAGGATTGATCGCATCCAGCCGCAGTTCTACATGTCCGTTTTTGGAAGCCAGCTGCAACTGTATGTTTTCAACCGTATGCGTGATTACTTCATGCACATCGGTAGCTTGTAGTTTTAATCCTATTTCATTCTTTTCTAACAACGCAGATTGCAGGATGCTTTCTACCTGCTTATTCATGCGCTTATTCTCTTCTTTGATAATACCTGAGAAGTAGCGGATCTTTTCTTTATTGTCCATGACCTTTTCATTGCCGATCGCATCAATGGCCAGCGAAATGGTGGCCAGAGGCGTTTTCAGCTCATGCGTCATGTTATTGATGAAGTCAGATTTGATCTCGGAGATCTTCTTCTGGTTCAGCATGGTGCGAATGGTGAGCGCAAATGCAGTGATGATCACAGCAGTGAAAAGAATACCGCCGGCAACCATTTTTCCGAGAGATAGCAGGAAAGACATGTTGTTGCGTGGTTGCAGTACCACCATGGTTTCTGTATTGTCAGTCATGTATTCATAACTCCCCAGTAGCGGCATGTATTTCACGAGATAATTGACACTATCACGGGCAACAGCCGTGGCCATATTCGGGAAGCCGTTAGACTGCATTTTAATACTGCTTTCGCCAAAATTCCCTTTGCCCACAATGGCAAATTCGAAGGTTGTATCAAGCCCTTCCCGTCTCATACCGCTGATGAGAAGATTTCGCACCTCTGAGGTGGTGAAACGGTCGCTGACCCCGATGTTGAGATCGAGGGAATTGAATTTATCGATCGTCAGGCCTCGTTCGGTAGGTCTGACCACGGTATTATTCATTTTCAGGCGAATAGCAGGGCCGGTGCGTGCAAGCATCTCTTCCCGCACCCTATCGAGTACGTTGATAGCGCGTTCTTCAATCTGCTCTCTGCGTACGATAGAGGCGTTATGGATCCAGCTAAACTGGATGTAAATGAGGCCCAGCAAGGATAGTGTAATTAACACCACAATGATGGGAAAGACTTTCTTCAGTGGTACCATTATAGGATGAGTCGTAAAGCGCACAATATACTCACATTCAATGAGCGTTCCAGCGCATATTTTGTTAAAACTGGATAATTGCTATAGCAACGTTAATATAAAATTAATACGCTAAAACCTTTTACCAGCGTGGACTAAGCAAATAAATATCACTTTAACGTAATTTTAACTGCACAAAGACGTTTGTAATTATCATTCTTTACGTACCTTTGCTTTATCAAACTGGTACTAAATTTGATGTAACAGTTTAACAAACAAGCAATTTTAATTTTTCTACATACATCGACATGGATTCGTTCCATAAAGCGATTTAGATTTTGGTTGATAAAATGGTAAGGAGGCTTTCTAGCCTCCTTTATTTTTTTATTGTTGGTGCTACCGGCCATAAAAAAATACGTTGTCTCCTACGATACTTGCATTCAATTAGTTAAATTTGGATAAGTGATAAAACTGAATGTGTATGGTATCATTGTCGCCTGGTATATTGCTTATTGCTGACCCGTTCCTGAAAGATCCAAACTTTGCCCGCACCGTAGTATTACTCTGTGAGCACCAAGCCAATAAAGGAAGTTTCGGCTTTGTTCTTAACAAGCGTTTTGATCAGTGTCTCAACGACCTCATTCCAGATATATTGATTCCCAACATTCCTGTCTATTACGGCGGTCCGGTTCAGATAGATACCATCCACTTCATTCATCAACAACCGGAACTTATTAAAGGCGGCTTTGAAATTCAAAAAGGGGTATACTGGGGTGGTGAATTCGACAAGGTAGTCCACATGATCAATGCCGGTAAAATTGATGCTAACAAGATTCGTTTCTTTATTGGTTATGCCGGCTGGAGTAGTGGACAGCTTGAAAATGAATTAAATGAAAAAAGCTGGATCCTCTCAGAGGGTAACAAAGGCCTCATCTTTGATGAGAAAGATGAAAATGTATGGAAACAGGCTTTGAAGAACCTTGGCAGCAACTTTGCCATCATGGCTAATTTCCCTATAGACCCACTCCTGAATTAGTAGCGTATATACTGCACCGTATGCCATAGACCAGCAGTAAATCCCGCATTGTGGAAAAAAAAGATTAAAAATATTTTATATGACTAAAGACTCAGTTCCAACGACTAACGTTGTTGGCTGGATTTTAGTATCCGTTACCAACCACTCAACACGAGGATATTTAAAAAAAATCAAATATCTTGCTTACGCAAAATAGTAATGTAGTCAGAGCAATCTATTGTTGGTTACCCTGTTTATCAGTATTATGATTGGAAAAAGTGAACTAAACCGAAGCATAAACACCTATGAAGGACAACCGATACAAACGTTACGTATGCCTTCCTGGACGATAATTGAAACAACTAAAATATAAATCACTTACCCTCTATTTCCGGTCAGGGGTTTGTGATAAATGTGACAGTTATACAATTAAAAAATCATTACATCAATATAAGATATTCATTTTCATAGGAACAGGCCCAATTGCGGCTGTGGGATACTTGTATCCTGCGCGGCGTGGGTCCTGATTGTAAGACGCCCTGGCCAGTAATCTTACTGCGCTCCTTAAACAGGGTAATTATTAATTAGATTGGAATAGTTAGGACAAAACGAAGGCCGGGTAATCCTACCCGGCCTATTTCATTTATAGCTCTTCGCTATTTCAGTTATATCGCTGATGCACCTTCTACAAGCACAGTCGCTTTATTCCTTAATACTTCCACAAAACCTCCTTCTATGTTATAGAATTCATTCTGTGACTTATCTTTCAGCACCTTCATTCTGCCCTTGCCCAATGCTGCGATCAACGGCGCATGATTATTCAGCACTTCAAAAGAGCCGTCTATGCCTGGCAACTGTACACCATACACTTCGCCGGAGTACAGTTTTCTTTCAGGTGTTAATACTTCTAATAACATATTAAAAGTTAAGGGTGTTAAATGAATTAGTTCTTAGCTGCTTCCAGCAGTTTCTTACCTTTCTCGATAGCTGCTTCGATGTTACCTACCAGGTTGAACGCTGCTTCAGGATACTCATCTACTTCACCATCCATGATCATGTTGAAACCTTTGATAGTTTCTTCGATCGGAACCAGTACACCTTTCAGACCAGTGAACTGCTCTGCTACGTGGAAAGGCTGAGACAGGAAACGCTGTACACGACGCGCACGGCTTACTGTGAGTTTATCTTCGTCGCTCAGTTCATCCATACCAAGGATCGCAATGATATCCTGCAGTTCTTTATAACGTTGCAGAATCATCTTCACACGCTGTGCACAGTTGTAATGTGCTTCACCTACGATAGCAGGAGAAAGGATACGGGATGTAGAATCCAGTGGGCTCACCGCAGGATAGATACCAAGGTCAGAGATCTTACGATCCAATACCGTAGTAGCATCCAGGTGGGCAAAGGTTGTAGCCGGAGCAGGGTCAGTCAGGTCATCCGCAGGTACGTAAACCGCCTGTACAGATGTAATGGAACCATTCTTGGTTGAAGTAATACGCTCCTGCATCAGACCCATTTCTGTAGCCAATGTAGGCTGATAACCTACCGCAGAAGGCATACGACCTAACAGCGCGGATACCTCAGAACCTGCCTGTGTAAAACGGAAAATGTTATCAACGAAGAACAGGATATCCTTACCACCACCTGCAGTACCATCTCCATCACGGAAATATTCTGCAATCGTCAGACCAGACAGTGCCACACGAGCACGAGCACCTGGAGGTTCGTTCATCTGACCGAAGATAAAGGTCGCCTGAGAAGCTTTCAGTTTCTCTTTATCTACAGCTGCCAGATCCCAACCACCATGTTCCATGGACTCCTGGAATTTCTCACCATATTTTACGATACCAGCTTCGATCATTTCACGCATCAGGTCATTACCTTCACGGGTACGCTCACCCACACCTGCAAACACAGACAAACCTTCATAACCTTTCGCGATATTGTTGATCAACTCCTGGATCAATACTGTTTTACCCACACCAGCACCACCGAACAAACCAATCTTACCACCTTTCGCATATGGCTCGATCAGGTCAATTACTTTGATACCTGTATATAATACTTCTGTATCTGTAGCCAGATCCTCGAAACGAGGAGGCTTACGGTGAATAGGATAACCATTAGAAGTATCAATATCACCCAGACCGTCAATAGCCTCACCTACCACGTTGAACAAGCGACCCTTGATACCATCGCCCACCGGCATTTTAATAGGAGTACCCTTGTCGGTTACTACCATTCCCCTAACGAAACCATCTGTAGAGTCCATTGCAACGCAACGAACGCTATCTTCGCCAAGGTGCTGCTGAACTTCCAGCACTACCTTCTGACCATTTTCGCGGGTAATTTCCAATGCGTTGTAGATTTCGGGCAGCTTCCCGTCGAAGTGGACGTCCACCACGGGACCGATAATTTGCTTGATCTTACCTGTGTTAGGCATATTTTTAAGAGGTTTATAAATGCTTAAAATGAGCGGTTTGTTAATTTTGCCGCAAAGGTAACTGTTAATAGGGGAAATTCAAAATACCGTGGATATTCCCGTGAAATTCCCTTAATACGTGGCTTTGCGCTAATTATGTTAGACATAATTAATATGCATTATCGGGTGTAAAATTAACAGTCCCCAGCCATTTGTCATGCATGATTGTCATCATTCTTATCCACATAAAATATCATACAAATGTTAGGGTTTTGCTAAATTTAAGCCCTCCAGAACCAACCAAACCCGCCACAGCTCAGCATTTAGATAATCCGGCACAGGATTTGACTTTATATAATCAAGCTAACATCTGACACCGCAAACATCCTATATGAATGCAGCAGGCCAGCCAAAGCCAGCAATAACACTTGATCAACTGTTATACACTACACACTCATAAACTATTTAAATTCAATTGATTACTTTACCGCTGTAGAACTAAAACCTATTCTCTAGAGTAATCAGCCGCCAAAAGATTACATATATGAAAAACATCAAACGATATATTTCCGCAATAACTATAGCAGCCTCTTTTGCTGCACTCCCAGGCATGTCCTGTGTGGCCGCCCGCCCTCCACAGGATGTACAGGTTTCTGTAGGTGGATTCTACGACGCCCTCAGCCCTTATGGCCGCTGGGTAAACTATCAGGGCTACGGCGACTGCTGGATTCCAAACGCCGGACCCGACTTCCAACCTTATGCTTCTAATGGTCACTGGGTATACACCGACTACGGATGGACCTGGATGTCTAATTACGACTGGGGTTGGGCTCCCTTCCACTACGGTCGCTGGACTTTCGACGACTACTATGGATGGATCTGGATCCCCGGTTATGAATGGGGACCAGCATGGGTAAGCTGGAGAAATAGTAATGATTACTATGGATGGGCTCCTTTAGGCCCTGGTATGACCATCGGCATGAGCATGAATATTCCGGTTACCTACTGGTCATTCGTACCCTGCCAATACATCACCAGCACCTATGTAAGCCGTTACTACGTACCACGTACCACCCGGGTAGAAGTATTCAACCGTACCACCATTATTAATAATACCACTATTATTAATAACCGTACCTACTACCGCGGCCCGGCTACCAGAGATGTAGAACGCTATACAAGAACCGATATCCGCCCAATGCGCATTGAAAACAGTGATCGCCCCGGCCGCGGCTCTATCACTAATAACCAGGTACGCGTTTACCGCCCTAACCCTAACGATTTACGTCAGGGACAGCAGAACAGAACCTTCTCCAGCGGTAATGGTAATACCAGGAACAACTTTGACAGACCCGATAATCCAAACAATAATAACAGGACCAATAATAACTTCCCCGACAGAGGCGATGGTCGTAACAATAACAACAATAACTATGTCCCTGGCCGGGTAGATGGTAGAAATAATAATAACTTCCCTAACAGAGATAATAACAATAATAACAACTTCCCTAACCGGGATAATAACAATAATGTCCCCAACAGAGATAATAATAACAACATCCCTGGAAGGACCGACAATAGAAACAATAACAATAACACAAACAACATTAACAATGATCGGAACAACACTCGCAATTTTGACAGGAGCTTTGACAGGGATAACAATTCTTACAGGCCTGATCGTACCACGTCTCCAACGTCTTCGCCCAATCCCGGTGCGCGCACGCCGGTAAATGACCAGCAACGTATCCAACAGCAGCAGCAAATGCAGCAGCAACAGCAGGAACGTGCACGTCAGCAACAGCAGGATCAGCAACGTGTTCAACAGCAGCAGATGCAACAGCAACAAAGGATTCAGCAACAACAACAGGAACAACAGCAAAGAGCTCAGCAACAACAAATGCAACAGCAACAAAGAGCCCAGCAGGAACAACAACAAAGAATCCAACAGCAACAGCAGCAGCAAAGAGCACAGCAGGAACAACAGCAAAGAGCTCAACAGGAACAACAGCAAAGGATACAGCAACAACAAATGCAGCAGCAAAGAGCTCAACAGGAAGCACAGCAACGTGCCCAGCAGCAGCAAATGCAGCAACAACAAAGAGTACAACAGCAACAGCAATCACAACCTTCACGTACCGCCCCCCGTGGCAGAAATGACAGGTAATATTGCAGTCAAATTATCAGAGACCATAAACCTCCCGATATATTTCATCGCTGACTTTTGTAAAGGTATGTTCCTCCAGGGACATACCTTTTTGCATTAAGATCAATGCTAATGGCATTCCACCCTCCCTGTAAGGAGGTTGTAAATACGGTGTGGAAAATGCACCGAATCCCAGCGCTTCATAAAAACGAATACGCCGTTGCGCATTCACCGTATACGGCAACTCTGTTTCAAGCACCAGCCGTCCATATCGCTCGAATAACATGGTGATGACCTTTGTGCCTGTTCCCCTTCCCCGCATCGCAGGATCAATCGCAAAATGCTCTATAAACGTGAAATCTGTCAATGCCCAGCAAAACACAAAACCTGCAAATCTCCCCGCCTCCATCACCTCCAGCAACTGCAATGCCCCCTCCTCCAGCAATCGCTGCTGAGCAGGCAAAGGCCGCCGCTCCTCTTCCGGAAAAGCCGCCTCATACAATACAATAACTTCTGGTGAAATGATTTGCTTTGGTAGAAATGTTAACATACCCCCAAAGATAATAAGTTATCCGGGGTACGTCTGTAAAGAGGAAGACAGGGTATTTTTAGCAATCAATAGTAGATAAAGAGAAACTGAAAGCTTCTCAGGCGACCTTTATCTTCGGTCAGATGAACGAACCTCCAGGTGCTCGTGCACGTCTGGAAAATTAAAAGCGTACACTCACTTATCAGGCGTACACTTAAACGGATCGGGGTTTCCTGGATCCGCCGCTTTATTTACAGACCAGCAGAAATTCATCGACTGACTGGTCACACTTATTAACTTAATAACCACCTTTTGCCCCTTCCGGCTATCAGCCGCCCGCACAGACTTCGTACCCTTTGCGCCTATATCCGCAATTGTATACTGCTCTGTTTTGAACACATCTCCATTCCCTTTCTGATACTCCACAGACACCACCACATTATCCACAACAAACTCTGTCTGGTTCTTTACAATCACATCCAGGTTCTTAATTCCGCCCAGGAAACCGGTTTTATAATCACTATTCGTCACGGCAATGAACTGCTTCCAGTTCTTCCTGTAATAAATACGCGGATCCACAAACTGCCCCTGCTGCACATTTTCCCGCTGCCGCACCTCCGCCCTGTCAGCAATCTGCTGCGCCGTACTACTACTCAGATCCAACGCCTGCTTTAAATGGCGGTTCTCATTAAACAACCGCTCGTTCTCAGCCAATACCTGCTTCACCCGCTTTTGCTGACGGGTAAAACTAATCACGAGAAATATGCCGAGAAATATGATGATAACTATATATCCTGTATTCTTTTTCATAACGGACTTATCAGAAAAAATGATGCCAGTATGATCCACCCCCTGCTCAAAATAAAGAATACAGGCACCCCTCTTCCCGAAATATTTCCTATACCTCAATCACTACTACTTCACCTTTTTAAATCCTTCATAATGGTCCACACACACGCTGAACGCATATGTAATCTTCTCTCTTAAAGATGCTGCTTCCGGCACTTTCCGGTACCTACAGCTATACAATCCTGTTCCCTGCTTCGCCGGACTTACCTGTTTTTATCTGATACTTCCATTACCTACACTACTTTTCATATACACATCACTGATATTACTTATGATCGGTTTATTAGCCACCGATCATTATCCCAACCTGATAAAAACCCCACATGCCAGTGTAACCACCTTCCTGCATATGAATATCTCCTGCAACCATATCTATCCCTCGGTTTCATTTAGCGCTGATTTAACTGCGAACCTTTCATCACAAGGATGTACAGTTGGGTGCACTTTAAAGCAACTACGTTTGTTCAAATCATCCAGCGTGCATATTGCAGTCTTCCCGTTCCAGCCGCACAGTCGACTACACCAGGAAAATCGCCTTTCTTAACTTACGTTACTACTCCCCCGGTGCTGACAGCCCAAAAGCAAAAACAGCCATTCCCCACATCCGGACGTAGACGAATACATACACCTGAGACGCTAAGACGCGTACCACCCACCCCAAAAAGCAGTAAACCGTTGAAAAATAAATGTTTAACCAGGCAATTCTTCGCTGCCAATATATATGCAGCAATCGTTATTTTTGCACCTCTAAATTTTCCCTATGGAACTGGTCACTGTAAATGATAAACATACAGCAAAGCAATTCTTAGAAGTTCACGTGCTGCTGAATAAAGACGTTCCCGGATGGGTTCGCCCGCTGGATAAGGATATCAATGCGGTGTTTGATCCGGAAAAGAACAAGGCATTCCGTCATGGAGAGGTTGTCCGCTGGCTACTGAAAGACGACAATGGCAAACTGATAGGCCGCATAGCTGTATTTGTCAATAAAAAATATACGAACAAAGGAGATGAGCAACCCACTGGCGGCATCGGATTTTTCGATGTGATCAACGACCAGCAGGCGGCTAACTTCCTTTTTGACCATGCCCGCGACTGGTTAAAAGAAAGAGGTATGCAGGCCATGGATGGCCCTATCAACTTCGGTGAAAGAAACAACTGGTGGGGATTGGTGGTCGAAGGCTTCCATGAACCTTTATATGGCATGAACTTCAACCCGCCTTACTATAAAGACCTGATGGAAAACTATGGCTTCCGGCCATTCTTCCACCAGCATTGCTATGGTCTGAATGTAAGAGACAGGGTGCAGGAAAAGTTCTATACCCGCCATGCTGCCATGGCAGCGGATCCCGCATTCTCCTCCAGCCATCTGAAAAAGAACCAGATGGAAAAGTATGTGAAAGACTTTGTGCATGTGTATAATAAAGCCTGGGCAGGGCACGGAGGAAATAAAGAAATGGGGTTCCAGCAGGCCATGAAACTCTTTAAGCAAATGAAACCAGTGATGGATGAAAAGATCGTGTGGTTCATTTATCACAACAATGAGCCGATCGGTGCCTGGTTGAACTTACCTTCGCTGAACGAGTACTTTAAACACATGAATGGTAAATTCGGCCCCTTGCAAATGCTCAAATTGCTCTGGCTGAAATGGACCCGTGGTACCAAAACATTCACAGGTATATTATTTGGTATCGTACCAGAGTTCCAGGGCAAAGGCGCAGATGCTTACATGATCCTGGAAGGTGGCGCCATCATCCAGCATAAGCTGCAATATGAAAAATATGAGATGCAGTGGATTGGCGATTTTAACCCTAAGATGATCAATATGGCAGAAAGCTTAGGTACAACCATCACCCGCCGATTAACAACCTATCGCTACCTGTTCGACAGAACCAAAGAATTCAAACGCCATCCAATGTTGACGTAATCATAAAAATGGTTGTCTCAAATGCACTTTCCAACTGGTCTTATGCAGGTACCAGTACGCCAATACCCGGACAAAGGGCGTTCATCGGTGTGCCTTACCTACCTCCTGACTGTTACCAGGTTGCTTTTGAGACAACCATTGTTCATAAGACATTTACACCCGCAGGAGGCAGATGCCTGATAATAGTGTTGTAAATATCCCTTTCCTTAAAAGGCTTCAGCATACAGTCATCAAATCCTAATTCCCGGTACCTGTTATTTTCCGCCATCGTAATATCCGAGGTAATGGCCAGCACAGGTACCTTTGCCTTCTGTTCATCAGGATCCTCCCGGATCTTTGTCACGACTTCCAACCCTGACATACCCGGCATCTGTATATCAAGCAAAACCATATCATAGCTATGCTGCGCAAATAATGCATAAGCCGTAATGCCATCTGCAGCCTTATCGAAACTACATTTCCACCGGCTCAGGATGTGGGAAAGCAGTACGAGATTCATTTCCTGATCGTCTGCTATCAGTATATGCCGGCCCTCCATGCTCCTTTCCGTCATATCTTCTATCTCCCTGCGCGTAATGACCAGCGTATTGGGATCTGCAAGCGGATAGGTTATTTCAAAAGCAAAACTGCTTCCTTTTTCTGGCGTACTCTCTACTTTTAAATTTGTACCATGCAGCTGCAGGATCTTTTGAACAATGTTCAACCCCAGCCCCGCTCCACTCACAGCTGCCATTTGCGGAGGGCGTGCAAAATCATAATAACTGAATAAGTGAGGCATCATATCTGCAGGAATACCGATACCGGTATCCTTTACTTCCAGGTAGATCAGGGCTTTGTTTTCATTCGCTTTCGACACACGTAGTATTACCTGAATGCCGCCTTGTCGGGTATATCGGATGGCATTATCAACCAATTGCTGTATCACCTGTTGCAGGCGAAGTTCATCACCCAATACACGCAGGTGTTGATCGCCTTCATAGAAGGCATCAAGGAACAAACCTTTTTCAAAAGCTACTTTTCGTTTCTTTTCTGTGATAGCATGAAAGGTGGGATAGATCTCAAAAGCACTGGCCACTAACTGTACCTCCCCTTTTTCCAGCTTATACACTTCCTGGGCATTCGTCATAATACGCTGTAACATATTGGCGGCATTTTCTATAGCATGCACCAGTTCCTGCTGTTCTCTATCCAGTGAAGTATGAGTTAATTGCTCACTCATGCCAACAAGGGCATTCAGTGGCGTACGTACTTCCCGGTTGAAGTTGATAATCATATCCAGCTTACCTTCTATAGATTCCGCCAGGGAAGCCCTGGTTTTGTTTAATTGCATCCGCAGGCGATAGTTCATGACAATAGCACCTATTGCTGGTAAGATGAATAGAAGTGCAGCACTAACGACAAAGATGCTATCGGGTAATTGCACCAGAAGGGGCACAATGTAAGAGGTCAACCTGCCTGCGACCATCCGCGACATCATAAGAATTTAAAATATTAAGATAATTGCTTCCTATGCGATAATTATGATCCTTTCTGTTGTGCTTTTGCTACTATTAAGTTAATGATTTATTTAATTCTGTCCAATTCCATGGCCATCTGCGAATGGTGAAAGAAAAACAGGATATCCCTTTACTATCGCAGGCCCCGTATAAATTCCTGCTTACCTCACTCGCTACGTCTCAAAATAACTTATATTTATTCAGCGATCACGATGCTAACTTGCTTGTAACTATGTCCAGCTTTTTTTCGGCAGGTCCCGAAAAGTACACATCCGTCCAACCAAAAGGGTCATTCAGATTGCAGGTCCTCAAAATGATGGGAAGTATCCTGCTGTTCTTTGTTACCTATGGTCTACTGCTTATATATGCAGGCATTCTCGCCGCCATCTTCCTCTGGGCGGGAGTCAGCCTTATCATGTTCGCACCACTTTACCCCATCACCATCTTTTCTGTCTTGCTGATCATCGCAGGATTAGGAATAATTTTCATGGGTATCATGCAGGTATTATTCCTGATCAAGTTTCTTTTCACCCGTCAGCAACAGGATCTGTCCCTGCGTATTCCCATTACACGCAAGGAACAACCCATACTTTTTGAATGCCTGCAGCAAATTGCACGAGCTACCAAAACCCGGTTCCCTAAAAAAGTTTACCTCGCTCCCGGTGTCAATGCAGCAGTCATCTATCCCGTTCGTTTTATGAATATGTTCTGGCCTGTGGGCAAAAACCTGGAGATTGGTCTGGGCCTGGTCAATAGTCTCAACGTAAGTGAATTTACCATGGCCATTGCACATGAATTCGGACATTTCTCACAGCGGAGTATGAAACTGGCCAGCTATGTATATACTGTAAACAGGATGATCTACAACATGCTCTACGAAAATCAGAGCTGGCATAAAACCATGAACTGGATCTCTGGCAGATGGATCGTTTTTGCACTGCTGGCACGTATCAATCTTCGCATAGTCAATGATATCCAAAAGGCACTCCGGCTCATGTACAGCATGGTGAACCGGCAATATATGGCGCTCAGACGAGAGATGGAGTTTCATGCAGATGAAGTAGCATTGAAAGTAGCAGGTACTGATGCCGCTATCTCCGCCATGCGCAGGTTGGAAATAAGTGGATTCTTTTATGAGCATTGTTTGCTACAACTCCCTGAAATGGCGCGACAGCAACGCCGCTTTGGTAATATTTATGAAGTACACCGGTCACTTATCCGCCTGTATGCCACTCAGCACGAAATAGCCCTCGATGCACACCAGTTGCCGCTGGTTACAAACAGCTATTTCAGCTCATTCCTGTCAAGCCGGGTACAACTTCCCGATCAATGGGCCACACATCCTTCCAGGCAGGAAAGAGAAGAACGATATATAGCAGCCAATATCAGTAAAACAGTTCGCCCGGAAAGTGCATGGCAGCTTTTTGAACACGCAGAAGAATTGCAGGAGCGAATGTCTGCATTGCTGAGCCAACCTTTTATACAGCCATCAAGTCAATATGTGCCTTATCCCGTAGAACACTTCATTGCAGATACAGCCACCCGGATCAAAGATTACTCCATGCCGGCTGTCTTCAATGATTACTACGATAATCGTCCGTTTCCCGTCCTGCCCGATAGCAACATGATCCCATTGACAAATGAACAGATGGCGACACTCTCCATTTCCACACTGTATGCAGAAGATAATGTACAACGGTTGCGGGCGTATTTCAGGGATATCCAGGATGCGGAAACACTGCATGCTATCCAGTTAGGCCAGATTAAAACAAGGTATTTTGAATTTGAGGGCAGGCAATATCCCGCCAACGCCGCAGGTCATGTGCGGGCAAAGTTGCAAACGAGTATCCGGAAAGAATCCGAGTGGTTGCAGGCACATGATACGCTGGCAATTCATTACCACTACACCGTTGCCTTTCAGAAAGATCCCGCCTGTGCAAAGGAACTGCTGGAACAATATTTTAAATTGCTGGAACACCAGGGAATTTGCAGGCAGCTGAACGATATAGTTGCCCGTATCCTTCATTCAATCAGTATCCTGTTCAGTGAACAGGGCTTGACCATGGCCACTGCACAACCTTATTTTGATAGCCTGGCAGATGAAGGAACATTGCTCAGGAAGTTATTACTTCGTATGAAACAGCTGCCGGAGACGACAGACGGCTGGACAGACGCTCTACAGGAAAAAATAAACCACTTCCTACGATACAATTACAGTTATGTAAATGGGAATGAGCCGGTTATGGAAGAGATCACGAATTTACATGAGATTAGCACGACGGTGATGGAACAATATAATAATAGTATCATATTGATGAAAAAGGCGTGGCTGGAAGCCGTGTTGTAGCACACTTCCCCATAACAAAACCAACCCACCAATGAAGCGCCGGCTAAATTAGCATACCTCGTCCTTACGCCAATGGCCATTTCAAAAATGTCCCCTTTCCCACTCAACAAAATGCCCTCATATCCGCTCCATTCCTCCACGTCGCGATTTCTCCTGAATTTTCTGTACTTTCGGCCTTTGTGAATAGCCTTTGAATATGGAGAATTTTATCGTTTCTGCCCGTAAATACAGACCACAGAATTTTTCTACAGTAGTAGGACAATCCCACATTACCATCACACTCAAAAATGCCATCCGCAATAACCAGTTAGCGCATGCCTTTTTGTTCTGCGGCCCCCGCGGTGTGGGTAAAACCACCTGTGCCCGTATCCTGGCAAAAACTATCAACTGCGAAAATCTCCAACCCGATGGGGAGGCCTGCAATCAATGTCACTCCTGCGTTTCCTTCAATGAAGGTTCCTCTTTCAACATCCACGAACTGGATGCTGCATCGAACAACTCAGTAGACGACATCCGTACCCTCGTTGAGCAGGTACGCTTTGCTCCTCAAGCAGGTAAATATAAAATCTATATCATAGATGAGGTACACATGCTCAGTTCCTCCGCGTTCAACGCATTCCTGAAAACGCTGGAAGAACCACCCTCCTATGCCATATTCATCCTGGCCACCACCGAAAAACATAAGATCCTTCCCACCATCCTGAGCCGATGCCAGATCTTCGATTTCAAACGCATCACCATCCAGGATACCGTGGATCACTTACAGGAGATCTGTCAGAAAGAACACATACAGGCCGAAAGCGATGCCCTGCACCTCGTAGCGCAAAAGACCGATGGCTGTATGCGTGACTCGCTCAGTACCCTGGATAAAATCGTCTCCTTTACCGGCGGCAAACTTACCTACCAGAATACCCTGGAGCACCTGAACATCCTGGACTACGATTACTTCTTCAAAATCATGGATGGCGTACTGCAACAGGACGTAGCTGCTGCACTCCTGATCTTTGATGAAATTCTGCAAAAAGGCTTTGAAGGTGACAATTTCCTGAATGGCTGGGCAGAATTCCTCCGCAACCTCCTGTTGTGCAAGGAAGACAAAGTCCTCCACCTGGTGGAAGTAAGTGGTAACCTGAAAGATCGATATCGCCAGCTGTCTGGCAAACTGAGTCCTTCTTACCTCATCACCGCACTTCACCTCCTCAACGAAACGGAAATTAACTACCGCATGGCGCGTAACAAACGCCTGCATGTGGAAATGGCATTGATCAAACTCTGTTTCCTGCAACAGGCGGTGAACCTAGTCAGCGATGACCAAACCGGGGAGGTAGTAAAAAAAAAACTGGTAGCTGACGGTTCCGCCCCGCAAAAGCTCAGGGCACCGATTGCGCAGGCCACGCCGGTTAAAGCAGGTCAACCAGCCACCAGTGCCTCTATCGCCGCCAATGAACCTAAACTTACTATAGAAAATAAACCGCCTGTACCACAAACAGCTACAGCTACACAACCAGTACAGACGGGGGCTCATACATCTTCCCAGCCAGCATACACATACCAGGGGGCCGGTCAGACAGCAGCTGTGCAAACCGGATCCGTGCACACGTCAGCTACACACACCACCGCCAAACCAGCCGCCAGCGTACCCAAACTAACAGGTCTGGCAGCGATGAAACAGGCTTTTGCTGCACAGCAGACAGCTGAAACAAAGCAGGAAAGCATCCCGATGACCCTCGGCGCACTTTCTGTATACTGGGATGAATTTATCGATCGTTTCCGGCAGGCTAACAAAATGACAGTCGTAAGTAACTTACAACTGGCCGTTATCTCCATGATAGGACCGGAAGAGATCGGAATAACCAGCAGAAATATTGTGCAATTCCGCTTCATGGAAGAAGAAAAATTGTCCATCTCCCAATTCTTCAAAGACAAATTCCGGAACAATGGGTTGGTGCTGACATTACATCTCGACGAGTCGCAACAAACAGCGGATATTGGCCCTGCGCCGCTATCCAGCCGTGAGAAATTTGCTAAGATGGTAGAAAAATATCCACTCGTGAAAGAGTTGAAAGACAAACTAAACTTAGAACTCGATTTTTAATACTGTTTAGAATCAGCGAAAGATCAAGATTACGACTTTCACAATTCGCAATTCTTTTGTAGGTTTGAGCAAAATTTGGAAAAATACTATGGCAGAAGTTATCAGAATGCCCCTTTTGAGTGACACGATGACAGAAGGGGTGATCGCGGAATGGCATAAAAAGGTAGGCGATACCGTAAAAGCAGACGATGTAATTGCTGAGGTGGAAACTGATAAGGCCACCATGGAAGTGATGGGATATGTAGAGGGTACGTTATTATATATAGGTGTAGAGAAGGGAAAGGCTGCTAAAGTAAATGAAGTTATAGCTATCGTTGGTAAACCAGGTGAAGACTTCCAGTCTTTACTCGGTGGTGCTGCTCCAGCTCCGGCTGCCGCACCTGCACAACCTGCAGCTGAGGCACCAGCTCCGGCTGCTGCTCCTGCGCCAGCCGCTGATAATGCAGCTGCTGCAGAGGCTCTGAAAAATGCAACTGTGATCCGTATGCCGCTCCTGAGCGATACGATGACAGAAGGTAAGATCGTAGCCTGGAATAAGAAAGTAGGCGACACCGTGAAGAGCGATGACGTACTGGCTGAAGTGGAAACCGATAAGGCGACCATGGAAGTAATAGGTTACGCTGACGGTGAATTATTATATGTAGGCGTAAAAGAAGGTGATGCAGCCAAAGTAAATGGTATCATCGCAATCGTTGGTAAAAAAGGTACTAACGTAGACGCAATCCTGGCTGCAGAAGGTCAGGGTGGTGCTAAACCAGCTGCCACTTCCGCTCCTGCTGCTCAAACGGCAGCTCCTGCTGCAAATGCGGCTCCTGCCGCCACTCCGGAACCAGCTGCTGATACCAACGGTCGTGTGAAAGCATCTCCGCTGGCTAAGAAACTGGCACAGGAAAAAGGTATCGACATCAATAAAGTAACCGGTTCCGGCGACAATGGCAGGATCGTGAAGAAAGATGTGGACGGCTTCGTTCCATCTGCTGCACCTGCTGCTACCGCTGCTCCTGCCGCTGCTGCAAAATCAGCACCTGCATTTGCACCGGCCGGTCAGGAAGGTTACACCGATGTACAGCTGACACAGATGCGCAAAGTAATCGCTAAGCGCCTCAGCGAAAGCAAATTCTCCGCTCCTCACTTCTACCTGAAAGTAGATGTAAATATGGATAAGGCAATGGAAGCCCGTAAAGCAATTAACGAGGTTTCTCCTGTGAAGATCTCCTTCAATGATATGGTGATCAAGGCAGCTGCCCTGGCACTCCGTCAACATCCTGATGTAAACAGCAGCTGGATGGGTGATTTCATCCGCCAGAACCACCACATCCACATCGGTTCTGCAGTAGCAATTGAAGATGGCCTGATCGTTCCTGTCATCCGCTTCGCTGACCAGAAATCACTGAGCCAGATCGCAGCTGATGCAAAGGGACTGTACGACAAGGCTAAGAACAAGAAACTCCAGCCACAGGACTTCACCGGTAATACCTTCACCATCTCTAACCTGGGTATGATGGGTATCGATGAATTCACAGCAATCATCAATCCTCCGGATTCAGCAATCCTGGCCGTTGGTGGTATCAAAGAAACAGTTGTATCTGAGAAAGGACAGTTTAAAGCTGTTAATATCATGAAACTGACGCTGAGCTGCGATCACCGTAGTGTAGATGGTTCTGTAGGTGCTAAGTTCCTGGGAACACTGAAAGGTTATCTGGAAAACCCGGTTACAATGCTGGTATAGTCCATATAAATAGTTTTTGAAGAGGCGGCTTCCTGCAGGAAGCCGCCTTTTTTTATTATATTTATGTCAAACCCAGTCACAATGGAACCCTTAAGGAATGCATTAAACTGGTTCGAAATTCCTGTACACGACTTTGACAGGGCAAAGAAATTCTATAGCCACATTCTCGGCTATGACCTTCCCGAACAGATTTCAGGCACCAAAAAAATGGCTTTCTTTCACTTCGACCATACGAATGGCGCTGGCGGAGCCCTTGTACAAGGTTTTGAATACCTGCCCAGCCAGCGTGGGGCATTAATTTATCTGAATGCCGGTGAAGACCTTACCCCTATATTAGATCGCGTCGAAGCTGCCGGAGGCAAGATTGAACTGGATAAACGCCCTATTGATGATCTACCCCTGCCCGGGTACTTCGCCATTATTTATGACATTGACGGTAACCGCATCGCTCTTCACTCCCGTAGCTGAGAGCCGGGTGGCACACGATCCCCGTTCACAAAGTCCACTGTATTTCCTTCATCTCAAAACCCTTCTCCCTTTATTCCCCCTCTTTCTTTTCCTTCGAATTCCACCTAATTCACCACACATCTCCTCAAACTCAAAAACTTCCATCCAATAAACACCCTATTTCTTTTCCTTCGAATTCCACCTAATGCCCCACACATCTCCTCAACCTTAAAAACTTCCCTCCAATAAACACCCATTTTACCACTCCTTCGAATTCCTCCTAATGCCCCACACATCTCCTCAAACTCAAAAACTTCCATCCAATAAACACCCATTTTACCACTCCTCGAATTCCACCTAATGCCCCACACATCTCCTCAACCTCAAAAACTTCCCTCCAATA
>NZ_JBCNKF010000001.1:0-472285 GCF_039596155.1 Chitinophaga sp. | reverse complement strand
GACACAGGAACGAAGTTGGTGACCACAGAATGACACACAAAATTTGTGGTACTTCTCTAGCAATTCCGCACCCGAAATTCTCTGAAGAACATCCTCTCATCATCGTACCTTCAGGATTTACAGCTATCTGCAATGATTATAGTAAATGCCTGGATTATGATTTCTGTATTGGCAGTTTTATCCCGGAAAATCTGCCAGGACTGACAAGAATTCCCATAAAAATTTCTTTCCTCCCCTTTTTCACTCTTATTCTCTTTTTTGTTGTTGCATCCTCGCTAATGACTGGAACACCGCTGCATCCCTTTGGCACGGCATATACATTGAGCAATGTTCCCTATACCCCAAAAGCCACAACCATATGAATATCATAAAACGCACAAATAGCAAAGGGGATAAAATCACTCTCTATTATGACTATGGTCGCAAAGCTGGCCAATCACCTTCAACGGGAATCTTTATTTATTCAAAACCTAAAACCCAGGCTGAAAAAAACCATAATAAACAAGCTTTAGATTTACTGGAAGTAAAGAAAAGCCAAAATATCATCGAACAGCAGTCAATAGGTACCGCCTATATTACCACATAAGTTTAAGGGGAATTTCCTGGAATACTATGCGGAATATGTAGATAAAAATAAGACTGATGGTAACAGGGCTCTATAGAACAGCTTTAAACAATTCAAGGAATTTGTAGGGTGTAGTTTCGCCAGTTGACATTACGCAAAACTTATGCAAAGAGTTTAGGAAATTCGTTTTAACCAAATTTAAGGGGGAAACTTCCCAGGGATATGATGCAAGCTCTAAGTGGGTGCTGAACACAGCAAAACCCACAACTATCATGTAAAATCTTTTTCCAGATAGCTACCCTATTCAATAAGTCATTGATACACCTGTTGTCGGGTGCACGCGGCGTTTCGTTTTTCCAGGAAGGTCCGTTACTTCCCTTCTTCCGGACACGCTCAAAATGGCGAAACGCCGTAGGTAATACCTACGGCGTTTTTTGCTAGTACTGCCTGTTTCAATCCGAGCAGTCTATTTTGATATTTTCAAAGAGAACGTTATGGCTGCCTGCAAAGAGTTTAGCTATACGAAAATATCAATGGCAAGATCCCATTCAGACACGAAATCCATGGAAATGAATATTCAACATCCACCTTTGCTGGGTACGGCATAAATCACGCTACCTGAAACAAATAAATTGAAGACTTTATCATCTACAGAAGGAAGCAATAATTTCCATGTTTTCCCCTTGTCCGATGACCTGAATATGCCGTCACGATGAGCACAAAAGAAGTTTTCACCCACCTGGATAATTGAAGTCATGAAAGCCTGCACACGATGGCGATCATTCCAGGTCCGCCTTATAGAATCAATCAAAGCTTTGTTCCCGGGGCCAGCCTCAATGGGCTGCCAGGTGATACCGCCGTCGTAGGATGTAATTAGCCCCCTCGTACCAGGCGCTGAACTGGAAGTGATAGCAGCGAATCCGCCTTTGATCTTTTTTACATCGAATGCCACATTACTGCCACTGCTTACCACCGACCAGTTTTCGCCGTTATCGGTAGATCTTATTATCCCTCCCCTACTGATCGCCACCAGTACGCCATTCGACTCCGCTAAATTCCCTACCAGCTCTCCGGTATGGACATGTCTCCAGGTTTCTCCATTGTTATCAGTTTTAAAAAAGCCTCTGTCGGTGCCGATAAAAATTGTACCTCCGGCAGTCTCAAAAGCACTGCGTACCCGTGGCTCCTGAAAATTTACGAATATGGGCGACCATATACTCGTTCCATTTGCTTTTTTTAAATTTACCCCCCAGTAATTGAAGGCTGATATCCCGGGCTTACCGGGGGCAATGCTAGCATGTTCGTCAGGAGAAATCTCCCTGGCCCAAATAGGAGCTGTGGCATTTGGTACATTGTGATAGACGCCGTTTCCTACCCTTAAAAACAGCCCTTTATCATTTGCAAAGAAGCTATTTCCTTTAATACTATCTTTTCGCAATTTTTCGGGTAACCCTTCACTGATGTTCTGCCAGGTTTGTCCGCCATCTATAGATTTAAAAACGAGCTTTGCAGTTCCATCTTTGAGATTATCCGGAATAAGGAATGCCAGTGAAATTTCAGGTGCCAGATTACAGGAAAAGAGAAATTGAAAAAAGAGCAGGAAAGTAAGATTATAGATGATCTTCATGACCGGAAATGATTTGGTGAAACAATGGAGCAAAGCTATCAGGCGTTAACGATATAGAGGCTTTTTAGTAGTAAAAGGTTGTAAATGACGCGTAAAAGGTTTGTAAAACCAACTAAAACCGGGGGTATAATGGTGTAATTTGTACGCATGAAGCCATGTATTCTATTTGGATCTTCTATCATAATAATTTTTATCTTAATTTCTAGTAAACACACCATGTCTGATATAATATCACCACAATTAATAGCTAAATACCGAAATAACAACTGTTATTAAAAACCTCAATCCCCCAATGCTTCAGTCGGAATAAAAGCGCGGTCCTCCCATTAGAAAAACTCACATGGGTATTAATACCCATTTAAATACATTCACTACATACATAAAATTTTGTAGTGAATATTCTTTTCATTTACCTTTGTACTCAACTTTTAATCCCGTTAAATAAAAATCTGGTTACCCTCAATGTAAAACCACAACACAATCAGTATTCAACAGTTTATGTTATATCACAATGCTTATCCAGCGTAGCTCCCTTCTCTAATGGATTATTAGCAGATATGCATTTGAAAAGCATAACCAAACTTTTTTAATTTATTTTAATCCCAAACCCGATGAAGATTTATATTCATCATGGCATTGTTATGTACAGGCACCCCAAATGACGATTTAAAATACTTTCTGTCAGTGTGTATGTCGAGTAGCGGTGGATCCCCTTCAAAAAGCCAGTAATACCAATAATTCCATTTAACCTTAAATCACAATAGCATGAAAATTACAGAAATTAAAAACCTCACTACAAACATCGCCCCCCTCACAGACGCCACAGAACTGGCCAAATTTGAAAACGCCAGCGCCTACGCTGAAAAAATCACAGCACAAAATATTACATCCAACACATGGAAAGATTTTGCGACCCCTACCGACAATATACAGGTAACATGGTCTGAGGGTGCCACAGTTGTTACCCGTGCTGTAGGCGGTACCTTCTCCCTCAGTGGCAACTCTGTTTCCATCAGTGGCCTCGCTAATGCTTCCAGATATAGTGTAGGTATTAACGGGCAGCTCACCATCGGACCCGCAGGTGACGACGCTGCCGCCGCTATCCTCAATATCAGAGCGGGAAACATCGTCAGCAAACAAAACCCAAAAGGCGACTGGATCATCGATTTCAGTGACAAAACAGATGACGCTACCGGCAGCGAAATAAACCTTAAAGTCCTGATCGACTGGATCAAAAGAAATACCGGCGATACCACTACCGTCCAGCTACCCGCCATCAAAGACGAAAATGGAACCGATAAAAATCCAGAAGATTTTATCATCCTCTTCAAAAATTTCTACTATAACATCACACAAAATACATTCGACTTCTGGGTAACTTCCAAAGAGGGACAAACTATCAGGTTTGGCAACTTCACTATCAAAAAGGTAGGCTTCAGGGTTACCAATACAAGCACTACTTCACTCGAAACACCCACTCAAAGCTAGAATAAGAAATATGCTGGAAGATTGAAAATTACGCAACTAACATTGAGGTCGCCGGGAAAGTTCCTTACAACGAAAAACATGCAACACGTATTGAGAGGGAAAGACGCTGTTGTGCTGCAGCTATCCGTAAAAATTTCAAAAAATTTAAATACCACAACTTAAAAACATATCACCTCAACTTTTATCAACTCCTCTATATCCTGTTGCGATCAGGCATGCATCCCTGCTCCTATGCAGACGCTGTTCTCCTATAACTGCAACAAAAAAATAGTGGACCTGTTATTTAACATTAAATCCCCAATAGCAATGAAACAATTTCTATTCATGACTGCATTCTTATGCACCACAATAATCGGTAAACTCAGCGCGCAAAACGACGCCATCAAAGTACTCTCCAATGGTAACGTAGGCATCGGCACTGAAACACCTGCTGAAAATCTGGAGGTACAGGGAAACATTAAAACAAACGGCCGCCTCCTCGATAAAACAGGCATTGTGATGCCTGTAGGTACCGTCCTGCCTTTTGCAGGGACTACCCCTCCCCCCGGCTGGCTGCTCTGCAATGGATCGTCCTATTCTATCTCAGGCGACCAAAAAGATCTTTATGCCACTATAGGATTTAGATATGGATCCGATGGTGCTGACAAATTTAAAGTCCCTGATCTCAGTGGTACTTTTATTCAGGGTGCAGGACCTGAAAGTCTTGGTACAAGAGGAGAACCTGACCAACACAGTCACACAGTTACCATGCCAGACAGAACATTTTATACCAGCAACGCAGGAAACCACTCCCATAGATTCCCCGATACCTGGTACTATAGAAAGATGGACAGCGGTAAGTATACCTCTATCGACACCAATGGTGACGATGTCAAGAATCAATCCACGCAGGAATCCGGATTGCATAACCATTCTGTATTTATCAGTAACTACTCCACGTACTCTAATGCCAGTACCGACAGAAACAGGCCCAAATGGATAACACTTAACTATATCATCAAATACTAATACTCCATTCAACCTCTAATTATAATAACATGAAAATTACAGAAATTAAAAACCTCACTACAAACATCGCCCCCCTTAATGACACCACAGAACTGGCCAAATTTGAAAACGCCAGCGCCTTCGCTGAAAAAATCACAGCACAAAATATCACACCCAACACATGGAAAGATTTTGCGACCCCTACCGACAATATACAGGTAACATGGTCTGAGGGTGCCACCGTTGTTACCCGTGCTGTAGGCGGTACCCTCTCCCTCAGTGGCAACTCCGTTTCCATCAGTGGCCTCGCTAATGCCTCCAGGTATAGTGTAGGTATTAACGGGCAGCTCACCATCGGACCCGAAGGTGATGACGCTGCCGCTGCTATCCTCAATATCAGAGCGGGAAACATTGTAAGCAAACAAAACCCCAAAGGCGACTGGATCATCGATTTCAGTGACAAAACAGATGACGCTACCGGCAGCGAAATAAACCTTAAAGTCCTGATCGACTGGATCAAAAGAAATACCGGCGATACCACTGCCGTTCAGCTACCCGCCATCAAAGACGAAAATGGAACTGATAAAAATCCAGAAGATTTTATCATCCTCTTCAAAAACTTCTACTATAACATCACGCAAAAAACATTCGACTTCTGGGTAACTTCCAAAGAAGGACAAACTATCAGGTTTGGCAACTTCACTATCAAAAAGGTAGGCTTCAGGGTTACCAATACAAGCACCGCTTCACTCGAAACATCCACCCAAAGCTAATACCGGGATAACTATAGTAAGAATTATGGCAGCATCACCCTACCTTTTGCTGGATTTGTCAGGTTCAACCCGCATTGGAGATTCCGATGCGGGTGAGTTTGACATTTCTTTAGGACTCCGGCTAAATGGAACTGAAGAAAAGGTATATGCTTCTCTGAAATCCACCGACCAGCATGGCATCGCTTTCCCTGCTCTGCTCAATGCCCTGGCCCCTCTTCATCATACAGAGATCCCTCCTTTTCTTGCGAAATTACCCGCCATACAGGCACTATCAATTACCTATGGTACCGATAATCATTCCAGTGAGTTCACTGTCACGTTCGACACACGGCTGAACATTAATGGTAAGGATATTGATACGACCCTGCAAGCTGAATATAAAAAAACGGATAATGCAGACAGCTACTTCACCTTTGGCGGTACTCTCCGCATTGGCAATCATCGCTTCCTTCTCAGCTACCTTAAAGCAGATACCACATGGTATATGTATGCTGCCTACTTACACGATGGTACCACTACTATAAATTTTAAAGACATTGCCGGCAGCGTGTTCGGCAACCGGGATGCTATACCCGATGCCGCTCTTACCCTCAGCGATTTTAAAGCCTTCCTGCTCTACAGGCAAGCTGATAACGGTGGTACGTCTCTACTGGCAGGTCTGGGTGCTGGTCTGCACCTTAATCTCAATGACCTTCCCCTTGCAGGCAATTTGTTCGCCCGCGATGAGGCTTTCGCTTTTAAGGAAGTACTGGCATTATACGCAAATGGTGCTTTTAGTCAATCAGAACTCCAGCGCTATTCCGGCCTGCCTGACATCAATGTCACTCCTGGCTTCAATATCTCTACTCTATTGCTCATTAACGGACGTGAAGACTATTATGTGTTGAACGACGGTCCGGATAAAACCTATCTTCCACCTGCTAATGGAGATGAGCCTGCCAACAATACTGCTGTTGTCACCTCTCTTCCTGGTGAAACAACTTCCAAAGCAAAATGGACCAGCGTTGACAAAAAAATAGGCCCTGTCACCATCCAAAGACTTGGCTTTCTTTACGCTGATGGAAAAGTGATGCTGCTGCTGGACGCCTCAATCATGACTGCGGGCTTCGGCATGCAATTGGCAGGCCTTGGACTGAGCTTTAAACTGGAATGGAAATTTCCTCCTGCCCTTCCTGCATTCTATATCGATGGAATAGGAATTTCCTACACCAAAGATCCCATACGCATCAGCGGCATGTTCCTCAGGGCTACCCCTATTCCGGAAGAAGAAGAATATTCTTACTATGGAGCTGCTCAACTTTCTTTGGCAACATTCAGTGTGAGCGGCGTGGGTGCCTATAGCAAACTGATACACCCGCAACCCAATGGCGCCGTTTCACTGTTCATCTATGCCATGTACACCGGGGCCATCGGTGGACCCGCTTTCTTCTTTGTTACAGGCATAGCGGCCGGCTTTGGTTACAACCGACGTGTAAAAACACCTGCCATCCAGGAGGTAAACACCTTCCCGCTTGTCGCCATGGCACTCAATCCCAATCCTGCCAAGACGTTGAATGTTATACTGGGGGAATTGGTCAGCAATCAATGGATACCCGCATCTCCGGGCGACTACTGGCTGGCTGTAGGTATAAAATTCACTTCGTTCAAACTAATTGAATCTTTCGTACTCCTGATCGCACAATTCGGTACAAGAACCGAGTTTGCCATTGTTGGCCTGTCCATTCTCGCATGGCCATCTAAAGATAAAGCGATCGCTTACGTTGAACTGGCCGTAAGGTGTAGTTTTGGACCTGATAGCGACGTCATCGCCGTAGAAGCTATGCTGACGTCCAATTCTTTTGTACTGGACAAAAACTGTAAACTTACCGGTGGCTTTGCCTTCTATGCGTGGGTAAAAGGAGCCCATGCCGGGGACTTTGTAATCACCCTTGGAGGTTATCATCCCAAATTTAACAAGCCATCCCATTACCCTGACGTGGACAGACTGGGGCTCAACTGGAAAGTCTCTACTCAGCTGCAAATAAAAGGAGGTCTCTATTATGCTTTGACCCCCAGCGCTATTATGGCAGGTGGCAGACTCGAAGTAACTTTCAGTCTCAGTTTCCTCACCGCCAGTGTCGCGCTCTGGGCTGATATGATCATCGCCTGGGCACCCTTTCAATATGCCCTCGATATGGGTATCAGGGTGAAAATAGATGCCAACATCGACATGGGCCTGTTTACTGTACACTTTAAACTGGAAATGGGCGCTGAATTGCACATATGGGGACCACCATTTGCCGGTGAAGCGTTTGTGGACTGGAGCATCTTCTCATTCACCATTCCTTTTGGCAGCGCCACAAAAGTAGAACCTGCAAAACTCAGCTGGCCGGAATTTAAACAGCAATTTATTCCTACCAATACCAACAAAAAAATCACACCGGAAATCATTATCAATAAAGGCATCATTAATGAATATACTGTCGGGAATGTCAGGTACCTGCTGGTGAATCCACATCAGTTAACCATCAACATTGATGTACCCCTGCCGGTGACCACTGTGCACACGCCTGATGCCACCGGCACGCTCACAGAAATAGCAGCCACCACCAACATGCAGACTGATAACGGCGTACTTCAGTATGCAGATCGTAACCTTACACTCGGTATACGGCCCATGCATGAAAGCAGTCTCGCAGCCACCCTGCTTGTAAAAGTCATGATGAATGGCAAGCCACTCACCGGTGACTTCGCACCCGATTATTCCGCTTACGCTGCAGGCGTGCCCGGCTCACTATGGAGCAACCACCAGGGAAGCAGTAATAACAACATACCAGACGATGTCATCGTGCTGAAAAATGCACTGAAAGGTGTGGTCATTACCCCGAAAGAAGCGCCGGAACCACCTGATCCACCCGGATTTGACCTCGATGGAAAGTTCAGAAAGGTGGAAAGATCATTGTCGTGGACCTATGTAGCTGCACTGACAGGCCCGGACAATACCGCTTATAGCTCCCCCATAAAAACTATCATCACTGATAAAATACTGGATCCTGCTATTACAGCCAAACGACAGACAATCATTGCCGCGGCCCTCCTGGTACAGGAAATACCCGCATCGGCTGCTACCACAGGCAACATGCAGGAATGGATCGACGGCTTCACCGCTGATCCCGTAATCGTACAGGCAGGTGGTCTGCCCCAATATAAAATTGAAACCGGAAAATAACGGACAATGGCAACTGCACAAAAAGTATTACAAAACCCGGAACCACTGGCATTTATTCACGAATCCCTGCCACAACTGGTGGCAGGTGAATACACAATTAATGCTGACCTTTCAGTAAATGTAGCCAATGCCGGTAACGATGATTTTGAAACTGCTACCAAAAAAGTATGGGTAAGTGCTCCCCGCTTTATACTCGAAGAGGCAAACATTTATACCGTGTACCCTCCCAAAGACATAACAGGCCATTTTGAGACCTCTCTGCCGCAAATCGTCTTCAACCGGCGTACGTTACCCTGGGAGCGCACGATAGATGGTCAACTGCATACTGATACCGTCTTTAAGTTCAATGACCCGGTACGGCATGCTCCCTGGATGGCATTATTGCTTTTCGGAGAAGATGAGATGAAAGGACAGGGAATACCCGGCAACGCAATTATACCTGGTAAAAAAACATTAAAAAATGAAGCAACGGATGTATTCGTTCCTGAAATATCTGTTGACATCATGAACGGTCAAAACCCTAAACTGGCTCCATGGGAAAACATCGACACGCCATATGATACCATTGATGTTCCATTACCCCTCTTCAAACAAATAGCTCCTACCAGCGAAGATCTTCCCTTTCTGGCTCATGTCAGGAAAGTAACCGTAGATGAAAGCAAGGAAAGTGCAGGCATAGACGATAATGGGTACTTCGCCACCCTTATCGGCAACAGGCTTCCTGTAAAACCGGTTGACCAATCCCCCCCTGGCAGGAACAACGTTTTTCTGGTATCACTGGAAGGCTATCACAATTATTTCACGGTAAACAACTACATCGAAAGTAAAGGCAAGACCAAAGTCCGTCTTGTAGTATTGCACTCCTGGAGCTTTACGGTTGCCGCCGGAAAAAATTTCCTGGAATTGTGTGAAGGTCTACATGTAAGTCCCTTTAAAATGAATTACCCTGATTCCATTGATGGTGATCTAAAAAAAATCTATGACTACGGATATACACTGCTGCCGCATATTACACGCAATGGCACCAGTACTTATTCTTTGTACCGCGGCCCGTTCAATCCCAATTTCCTGCCCGCAGATCCTAAGACGAAAATCTATAAAACAGCTGACGAAGCCCTCCGATTTGATCACCTCACCGGTTTATCCGATATCTCTTACGCTGCTGCATGGCAGCTTGGACGCCTGCTCGCACTAAAAGACAAAACATTTAATACCGCGCTTTACCAATGGAAGCTGCAGGGGAAAAGGAAGATCGTCAAAACAGCCGCGACACAGCAGATTACAAATCTTCTACCCAGCACATTTCTCAATGAGCATCCTTTAACAGACTCCGTGGAAGACACTATGAAGAACTTTCTTGCAACCAGGTATAACACAGCGAACCTGTTTAATGAAACGCCTGTTCCCTTTTCCAGCGATCCCAATGCCATCCGGCAACAACTCAATGCCCTCGCCGTTAGCGGGTCCGGCATGCCCGAAATTCCTGCGACCATCACCGACTGGCTGGGTAAGCTCTTCCTGCTTGAAGGCGTTCCCCTCAACTACCTCATACCACATGAAAATTACCTGGTCGGCCGGCAGGATGGCACAATTACCAGGGAAGCAGCAGGCACATTCTACTTAGACTACGACTGGATAGAAGCGCTCATAGGAGGTGCATTGAGTATCGTATCCTCACAGGATTCCACAGCTTTGCTGAATATGCTGAAGGACGGCAGGTTCCTCCCACAAAATATTGTAATCAATAAAGCCAATGCCACCTTCATTCCAAAATCAGAAGGCGAAGCTGTTCCATTACCAGCAACTATCAACGGTCATATTACCGGTTTTTTACTACGCTCCCAACTGGTATCCGGATGGAAAGGCATTAAGATTTTTTCAAAAGATGAAACCGGCAACTGGATGATACATCCACTAAAGATAGAACGCATCTCAGACGATATACAACTATGTATGTTCGCGGGCAAAGTACAGCAGCTCATATTCATCCAGCCACCAGAAGGCATTCACTTTAGTATAGATCTCAACAATGGTAATTACCAGAAAAGTCTCCGCGACGAAGCTGGCAATGTAGGACAAACCAGCATTGAAATCCCGACCAACAATGGACGGTTAAACCTGAAAAATATGGCTGTCAGCATCACCGAAAAGGGTATACCCGTCCGCACCTCTGCCGATCTCGCCTTTCAGTTGCTGGATAGCCCGGTCATCTATCATCTCAACATTATTGATAACTGGAGTCCCTCATCTTCTGCGATTAAAACCAATCTGCCATGAGTGAAAAAATATTAGTACCCATAAAAATTGAAGCACTGATTGTAGATAAAGTCACTGCAAAGGATACTGCCTACAACTGGAAGAACTTCTATATTGATTATGACGGTCTATTTACCCGGCTCGGGCCTTACCTTGAACCCGGTGATCTCAGGAACCTCAACCAGGGAGGTTTTTGTGAAAAAGGCATTCACCTGCATTGGGCACTGCCCGCAGCCCTCACAAATGGTATCGGGAAAGATGGTCAGACCCTCTTCCCTACTGTTCCAAACAGGTGGCTGGTAATCAGAACACACCTTGTAAATAACCTCCCCGTCACCAAAAAATGGATCGTAGAAAGCGACTATATCGGCGACTTCATATCTGATAAAAGTACCTGGGCCATACAAAACCCGGATGGCAGCTTTTCTACTTCACATAATATTGGTAAGGTAACGGTGCTTGAAAACTGGACGGTAGAACAACCTCGCAGCACCCCTGCCCTTACAGCCATGGCCCCCGGGAATGCTGGTTTTGCGGCTATCTATCAGTATTGCAGAAATGTATTTGGCCTATGGGACGACCTTTCAGGGATAGACACTACTGCCACCACATTTTCCTATCATGTAACAGGGTGGTATTCAGATCCTGCCATAGAACCACTCATAAACAGTGATGCACTCATCATCAATAACATCAAAAGCAAATGGCAGGTATCCGGCCAGGATACAGCATTCCCCACTTCAATTATGTGTCGTGGATTCATACATAGTGTGAGCTGGGATCCTGCGAGGTCTTATACTTTACCTGTCAGAAATACTGCCGTCAATACAGGAGTTGGACTGACGGCTGTCGAAGGCAAATCTGCACAGTTAGCCAGGCAAACGGGAGCTGCAGAAAAACTGCTTACCGGCTACTTTTACGATATCCTGAAGGACACGGTAGATGCCACAACAATGAATGAGCAGATAGAAAGCCATACATTCACTGCCTATGACGGCGGCACCCTTTGGGAAATCAAACAAGTGGAAAAAGATACCAATGAACAACAAAAAAATGCTAACCCGATCTTTCCGGATGCCAATACCAATCCTGGTCTTTCTGAGGTATATAAAGCCATCAACAAAGAACAACAGGCTTGCGACAGGCTACTGCAGGAGAAAAAATCCCTGATGTTGGAATTCAGGGCCCTCACCGATAAAATGATCATTGCAGAAGCAGACGCTAATCAGCCTCTTCTCGCAGCGTTGAGTAGCAGCCGCAGTGCACTGAAAAATGATATAGATGCTATCACGCCCTTAATTGCACAACACCAGGCGGCCGTAATTGCCCTCCAATCAATTATTAACCAGCTTCCTGCCTTCCTCAGCACAGCTGATACTCCTGCACAGTTCGAATTGATACAAAAGAAAATGCCCCGCTACTGGCAGCCGAATGATCCCTCTTTATTATTCTCCGGCCCGGGCATCACAGCATCTTCCAAATATAAAAATCCAGGCAAAGGAGCGAAACTGCAATGCCGCAGAGTTACCGAAATTATAGCAGGTATGATACTGAATGATGCTGGTGCGGGTGAGCGCACTATTACTCATGGACCAATCAGTCTCGCACTAAAAGAATTTGGCTCCCTCAAAAACAATATTACTCTTATCTGCCAGCTATATTACGAAGCCATCCTCTTTGATCCCGCATGGACCAATGTATGGGCCCAGCAATATTACAAGGATACCTCCGGTAACACGGCCAATATCCTGGCACTCGCTACCTATCTTAAAAACATACTGCAATTTACAGCCGGCACACCGGCAGATAAATTGAAGGCCGTTGTACTGACGGGCAATTCCATTATCCGACCTGACGGCTGGAGCCTTGATACAATTTCCGAATTGGTTGCCAAACGAGGCATCCAGCGCTGGCAACATCCGTGGACACCGCTGTACCTGATCTGGTATACCAGATTCATCCCCTCCTATTCCATCGCGAACAGCCAGTGGCGGTTCAGACAGGAAGACTGGCAGTGGGAAAATAAACAGTACCAATACAAGGGTGCTGCTCCGGATGCTACTAAAGCCATTGAATATGCAGGAAAGGTATTGCTCACAGATATGGTGACAAACCTCATACAACAAAGACTGCCGGAAAATATAACAGCAGGCGCTCACCTGTCACAGGCACTGGGTGCATTTGCAGATGCGCTGCTGATGCGCCGCCATAGCATTCATATCCCCCTGCTCACTCCACCCACTGATCCTGATTGGCTGTTATTACCGGATCATAGCCTGGATAATTATATCACGAGGGATGCTTACTTCTTTCCGGGAGTAACAGATAAATCGGGCGGAGTTCCCAACTTCTTTCCCCTCATGGCAGGACACCTGCAATTTACAAGGCTGTATATCACCGATGCTTTCGGACAAGTTCAAAAAGTGATCGACACCGATAGTAAGGGAAATGTTATTAAAACGGGCAACCTCCACTTTGCCGGGAACCTGGACCTTTTAAAAAACGGCATCCATATCACACTTTCGCCCCGTATCATACAACCTGCCCGGCTGTTGTTCAGATATTGCAAAGCCGTACAGGGTCAACCTGAAGAAAGCACCAATGATCCATCCACTAACCCGGTCTGCGGTTGGATCATACCCGATTCACTGGACCAGTCATTGGATATATTTACAACCGAAGGAACGAAATGCGGTGCTTTACAAATGATGACCATCAACGGCGGCATACAATTGCAATGGAAAAATCCGCCAGGGGCTCCTCAGCACCTGGCCCCGGCACAAGCTATCAGTAACAGCTTCCTGCTAAACTTCGTGAACGGACTACTCAACCACCAGAATGCTGCCGGTCAGCCTGCCGGAGGTGCTGCCCTCCAGGACATGTTTGAACTCTGCAATAGCAAGGCACTGTTCCTATCCACATCCGGAGGACAACAATCTCCTGGCATAGCCGGATTAATGGGGCAACCAGTTGCCCTTGTAAGAGCTTCCCTTAAACTGGAACTAATGGGGTTACCTGCACAACCCCAGCACAATGAACATATTATTACAGCAGCATCCAAAACACGACCTCCAGGCCTCACAGATCTTAGCTTTCCAGTTGCCTTAGGCGATTCCCGTAATAACAAAGATGGACTTATCGGCTATTTTACCGACAGTGGAAAAGGTTTCGGTGAAATGCATATCCCATATGGCACCACTATTCCCAATAGTAATTATTTCACAGGCAGCGATATTACACTTACCATAAATACCAATGATCAACCAACCGGGATCACCATGTTAATGGACCCCAGGGGAGGCGTACAGGCAAGCACCGGCATATTGCCGACCAAGTTCATTGACCTGCCTGCGATGTACACAGAAGGATTAAAACATCTGGAACTGGATATGCTCATATCTCCATTACTGGGTGACCCTGCAACTCCTTTTATTCCACTCGGTGCAGAACCCGAACGACAATGGGTTTTAAAACAACAAACTGCCGGTGGATTATGGCAAAGAACAAACATCGATAATCAATCCCAGTTACAAGCCGGCGACATCAACAGACAGATAATCCAGGAAGGTTTTATGACATTATTGCCAATCACAAACAATATTCAATAATACTATTACACTCCAACACGATGGACAAATTCAGTCTCATAACAATTGAAAATACTATTTCAGACACCGATGCAAATGTAAGTTTTGCAATCATATGCGATAACCCCAACAACGTCGCGCCTATAAAACGTATCGAAGTTGATTTGCAAAGCCTGCAAGATGTTGTACAATGGAGCGGTGTACTCGCTGCTATTACCAGCCCCCTCCTTTCGACATTAGATAGCCAGATTGATGATGCCACAGGATTAATAAGATTTACTTTCTCGTCGAACATCACCTTTAAAAACTGTAATAACCGCATCGAGTTCTGCATCAACAATTTGCTGCCCAGAGAAGGACTGATTTTCCCGGAATCTGCTGAAATCAGGTTCAGGTTGCGAACTATTACTTCAGTAATAGGTACATATCCGGACGATTACCTCTTTAATACGATATATGTGGCATCAAAAAAGCCCATCATTAAAAGCTGTAAGATCAATCCTTCCATCACCCGTGAGGCCACCGATGTAACCCTTACTTACCAGACTATAAATGCGAGTACATGTGAGGTCAAAGACCAACTTGGCCAAACAATAAACATCCAGACAAATATCAACAAGGACGTCCCTTTTTCATTTTCATTCAAAAAACACCTGGGTAGTGCAGGAACATCTCCTGCCCCACCTTTCTACCTGCATGCCCGTGAGGGAGTGAATGAAGCCGTAGAAAATACAGTCGCCAATGTGATAGTAACGCAATCGCCGCAATGGTTTGTTATGGACAACTTCAGCAGATCAGTAGAAACACTGGTAGATGGGAATGTTGTTTACGTACTCGAGCAGTTTCAAATACTCGATCTGGTATTAAATGAATATGATGACATGATGTGGGCTATCATGCAAAAAAGAAAAGAAATTCCGGACGAACCAGATGCGCCCCCCTGTATCTGGAAATCAAGTGATGGCATAAGCTGGTTGCCACACAGTATTTACCTGAATGAAAACAATGTAGTAATCCGTTCAGACCTCACTATTCCGCCCGAATTAGTACACTGTCCCTGTATACATTTCGGACAGGATGAGCTATACTTTATAGGTGGAAGTAAAGTAGACATCAATGTATGCAAAAACACCATTACAGTCATAGATCTCAAAAACGGAGGAATCCGTACTATCGAAGCCCCTTCGGAAATGACATCCCGCTGTATGCACGCATGTCTGGTATATCCGGATGTACAGGGTAACGATAACATCTGGGTGATTGGTGGTGCAGACAAAAATGGTAACGGACTGAATGATGTGTGGCGATATAATGGCAATAGCTGGATAGCAGTACCTACCGGCAATGTAGGTTTCCCTAAACGTTGCAGGTTCGCGGCAACTGTGCAAACCGATATCAATGGCAATAAAAGTATCTGGATAGGCGGAGGTGCCGCCCGATATAATGGTAGCACACTCAACGACCTTTGGGTAAATAAAGGTCCAGGATGGATAAAAGTCCGGAATAGCGACGGCTCCGCTGACCTGACTTACAGTGAAGAGTGGATGGCAGGTGTCTCCATATGTTATTTACAAACAAACAAAAACAGCATAAAAGATACCAATACCCTTAGCTACCGGTATATTATTTCAAGTGACATCAGTGGCACAGAGAAAAAATTAACCTGCAGGTGGATACTACCAGTTGATACCGGCAACAACTATTATAAATGGAATGTGATAGAAGGTATCCTTAAGCCGGAGTTTCCCTCAATATTTGAGAGTCTGCGCAGCTTCAGCACCACCACGATCGGATTTAATGGCTGTATATGGACAGTTATTCTAGCTTATATCTCGAAAGGAAATATAAGTATATCCAGTCTTTACTATTCCTGTCCGGTGCCATAACAGCTATGGCAATACATTACATCCTATTATTCCCTGCATTTAAAACTGATTTCAATGAAAATACAAAATTCAACGTCCCGGTACATCTTACAATGCTGCAGGTTGATCTTATTCATCCTCCTGCAATGGACTACGTTAAACTGTGTAGCACAGCAAAACCAATACAATGATATAAGAAACATAGTCCTTCTTCCAGGTGGTACTACTACCCAGCGCCCGGGAGATGCCACTGTTAATGCGGATACCAAAGCTTTTTGCAGTGACGATCGTTACTTCTACATTTCGTCTTCAGTTACCGGAAGAAGAGTAAACCACGATTACACCGCCTATTTATGGTTCAACCTGGCAAGCATTCCAACAGAAGCCATCATTGATAGTGTTGACCTTATCATTTATCCTGGCAAGGTTAAAAACACCTCCTCCATTTCCGAACAGGGTGTTAATTTGTACGAACTGCATGCAGCATTAGATAACCAGGTGATCAATATTGAGGATTCTACCAGCGTAGCGCTCACGCAGGTTTCCCCCGCAGATATCAACAAAGCAGTACATCTGCGGCCAGATATAAAAAATGGCAGCACCTGGGTCAGGGTAGAGCAGATGGGTATCTACATATGCCTGCTGGCTGCAGAAGAAGCAGAAACCTATGCCTACTACACAGAGCGTTCCAATGAGCTGTTTAAACAGCCTAAATTGGTGATTTCCTATCACATGCCCTTCAGCCAGGTCCGGAGGAAAAGCTGGCCGCAATACAAATGTGATGCACAACATACCGCCATGTTAGGCTGGCAAACAAACAGTGCTGTTACAGGTTTTAAGTTAAAAGATGTTTTCAGTCCGCAGGGAAGTAATTATATCAAATCAGACCCGATACTGATGGATGATAAGCTGGTAATAGCTTACCAGGCATCAGCGCCACCTATGTATAGGATCAGAACATTCACCCAAGGAGGCCTTTTATTATCAGATAATACTACCGATACCGTTGGACTGATAAAATATGGCCCCGTAACCGACAGAAGCAATCTTATCTACAGTCTGACCGGCAACACGGGTAACACCCTTAAGATATTAAGACCCAACCAGGCACCGGCTCTTTTTACAAAACAACTCGAAAATAATGCCCAGGCAACCGCTGTTCCCGTGATCGGTTTTGATGGAAGTATCTACGTCTCAACTGACAAAGGAATTTATGCCTATTCTCCACAACCTGAATGCAGGCTAAAGTGGACCTATGCCTTGTCCGATAATAAGTTCGGCACAGTAGCGCTGAATGAATCCGAGCAAACGATCTTTGCCTATGACGGAGCCAATGGTAAAATTGTAGCATTGAATTCGATCGATGGTATGAAAAAGTGGGACAGCAACGTGGAAAGCAAATTCACAACTGACATTCCGGTTCCTTCTATAAGAAACCGAAGGCTATGTGTCACCAATAACCTTAGAAATGGAACATCGTTCTATATCCTGGATACGGATAATGGGAATATCATCAGGAACATAAAATCAGCAGCTCCGAATAATCTTATTTCTCAACCGGTGATAGGTACTGACAAAGTGTATATTATTAATAACGGCCGGCTGGAAGCATATGCATTGGCTGATGGGGCGCAGCAACCTTCGCCAGGTATTACAGGTCTGAACCCCTCCTGCACCATGGTGATGGACGGTAATGAGAATATTTACCTGTTAAATACGGAGCAGGGAAAGCAATCCCTCACAATGATTACACCTGGCGCTACCAGCTTTCCTTCATTATCGATTAGTGACGCCAGTGGTTACCTCACCGGTAACCGGTTGATTTTAGCGCCTGATGGTAGTTTGTTTGCAGGTAATGACAATCATCTTTACTCCTTTTTGCCAACAGGGTTCACCGTCAAAGATGATATCACTATTCCATTTAATGATGACAGTAATTTTAGCAGTGAGTATCTATACAGGTCAGAAGGATTTATAAAAATAGCCGGAAAGGAAATTATTGATAACCAGAATGTGGTGATACATGGGGGAAAAGGTATCGGATTCAAAACCGGGTTTAGCATAAAAAAAGGAGCTACATTGAGCTGCAGGGCCGGTTTTTAGTAGGCGCCGGCAACCATTCGAACCCAAAATGATTACATAATGCGATCAGGCAGTCATGTTCGAAAGAGATTAGATGATGAACATGACTGCTGTAGGTCTATACAGAAGAATAACAATTGATCCCGGGATTACCAATGCCTTGCTTGTAACGTTGGGCAGTATGTATATACAGCTGTTTGGAGATACACGGTGTACACCCGCAACCTCACATTTTAAAATAGTCCAACACCTTCCTCCGAAACGTATTCCCAATAGGAATCTCCGTGCCATCATCCAAAATAATAGCACTCCCCGTCACCTTATAGATACGGTTAAGTGCTATAATATAAGACTTATGAATACGCATAAACTGTTCAGGAGCCAGCTTACCCTCAATCTCAGTTGTTGTAACGGCACTCAGGAACATACCTTTGTCGGTATATACTCTAATATAATTACCCCAGCTCTGGATATGGCTGATCTCTGCAAACTTTACTTTTATCACATCACTTTCTACCTTCAGATACAGATAATCACTCACAACTGGTACCGTTGCCGTGGTGTAATCATGATGTAATATAGGTCTCTTCCTATTCCATACCTTGTCTACTGCTGCCAGGAAATTGCTGAATTCAAAAGGCTTCACCAAATAGTCAACCACTTCATATTTATACCCCTGCAGCGCGAACTCTGAATATGCAGTCGTTAACACCACCAGCGGTGGGTTTGACATGGCTTCCAGCATATCCAATCCGCTCAGGCCCGGCATATTGATATCAAGAAAAACAAGATCGACCTTGTTTTGATAAAGATAGTCCATCGCATCCATCGCATTATAAAATGCTTTACAAAGCTCCAGGTGCCTGGTTTCTCTAAAATAATGTTCAAGCACCAGGTGTGCTCCCTCTTCATCGTCTACTATAATACAGCGCATTTTGTCCATGGCTAATCGTTCAATTCTAATATTAAAGTTGTCTGGTACCCCTCCTGCCCTTCCTTCGCAGAATACTGATATTTGCCTGGATACATCAGGTCCAGCCGCTGCCTGAAATTCTCCAATCCTATTCCTGTTGAATTCTTCCTGATTACCTGATCAGGATTCGAATTATTGATATGGATCCTGAATATATTTGACTTCAATAGGATATCTATATGAACGTACCAGCGATCCCTGGTAGCTGTACTATGCTTAAATGCATTCTCTATCAATACGATTAACAGCAACGGTGCAATTTGTGGGGGCGACGGCAACAATTCCTCTGCTAAATAGGTAAATTTGATATCGCATCTTTTCCCTATCCGCTCTCTTTCCAGATCAATATAATTCCCGATAAAAGTCAGTTCTTCGTTAAGTGCAATTCTCTCCCGGCTCCCTTTCTCTAACTGGTAACGCATTAGTCCTGAAATTTTGACAATCATCGACGGGGTTCGTTCTGGTTCGGTAAGACTAACGCCGTACAGGTTATTGAGCATGTTGAAAAAGAAATGTGGATTCAGCTGTGAGCGTAGGAATAGCATATTCATTTCGTTGATCAGCAGGGCGTCCCGGCTTCTTTTTTGTAATGCCTGTAAATATTCGCGGAACAGGAAAAGCGACATGATGGCAATAGTACTGATCAATACCACTGCAAAGTGATAAATAATAGCTTCGAAAAGCGTTATTTCGTGGTAAAAGTCCGGCGCAAGCCAGTAGTAATCTATAAGATATAAAACGAACGTACTGATGGCAACGGAAACAATGGCTAATAAGCCATAAATTAAAAACCTGTTTTTTGCAAAGAACGGGAAAATGAAAAAACGGTGAAACTGTGCATGACCATAGACCAGCATGAAGAACGCCAGCCCTTCGAACAGATCTTTAAGTGTATCAATCCTTATCCACTCATGAAGCATGGTCAATATAAACATGATCAGGAAAACGGCAGTTTCCTGGACGTATACATATTGAAACCATTTTTTTCTTACCCTCATGGATTGGTTGTAATTAGCGCAAAGTTCTGGCATTTGGTTAGATAGCCAAAAATAAATGACCAAATATTTTCGTCATCCAGTCAGCCAGGTTTGTCATTTATTTTTCCTGAAATGGATATGAAAAGGCTTCTTTGCAGCAGATTTAAAGTACTGTAGCTTATGTCCGGGAAAACGGGAGTTTTTCGCTTGGTCTCATTACTCTTTTGCGTTAACAGCTGGACCAATTTATTTAGCCACCACATTTATACCGGTTTCAAAGGAGTAATTAGCGGAATTATCCTTGATCAGGAAGAGGCTCAACCACTTCCCGGAGCTACCGTTATGCTCCTTACTGCCGATAATGTCATTATCCGGACTTTCACTACAGGAACTGATGGACGCTTTTCTTTTGACTCACCTGTTGCGGGGACTTATAAGATCAGCATTAGCTATATTGGCTATGTAGGTTATACCTCCCGGCTAATACAGGTGGCGGACCAGCATACTGACCTGGGAACAATCCTGCTCCGGAAAGATAGTAAAATGCTGCAGGGTGTAACCATTACCCACAATAAGAAAGCCCCCCTGATCCAAAGCAAAAGTGATCGGATCATCTACAACGCGGGCGCTGATATCAGCAACAAAGCAGGAACAGCCAGCGATGTAATGCGAAAGGTCCCCCTACTGACCGTAGAACCAGACGGTCAACTCAAAATGCGGGGAAACTCCAATTTCAAAGTATTATTAAATGGTATACCCTCTCCGGTAATGGCTAAAAACCTGAAGGAAGCCCTTAAGATGATCCCGGCAAGTAGTATAGCATCCATAGAAGTCATTACCAATCCCTCGGCAAAGTACGAAGCAGAAGGCGCTGCCGGTATAATCAACGTGATCACAAAGAAGAAAATGAGCGGGAATAATGGTAGTATAGATCTTTCCGCCGGTAACCTCGAACAGACTGGCAACCTCGCCCTGAACATAATAAGGAACAAGTTAACTTATGAACTGTTGTTAAATGCCAGCTATAAAAAAGAATATCAAAAATCAACTATGGAAAGGAATTCCCTTTCTTCCGGCCCCCATACAGGAACTTTACTCCAGGAACGCGATACCAGGCAAAGGGATAATGGCGGTTACGCTGGTTTTACCACCACCTACACAATAGATTCACTGCAAAAGATAGGAACTTCTATATCTTACTGGACGGGAAAGTGGCCGGAAAAGGACAATTTATACAACCGTTACCAGACCAGTAGCCAAACCTCAGAATATAAACAATATAGTAATAAGTACGGCAAGTATAACTTTTTCGATCTCTCGTTAAATTATCAGAAAAAATTCAGGAAACCTGGCCAGGAGCTACAAGTTACAGGCATGTGGAGTCGCTCAAGGGATCTTTCAGAATATATTACCGATCAGTTTACTATGAACGGTACACCGGTGTTCAGGGAACAAAGTCCCAATTCAGGGACGAGTAAAGACTGGAATCTTCAGGCCGATTATATACATCCTCTCAATAAGTCGGGTAAGCATGTTGCCGAAATAGGTGTACGGTACACCAGAAGTAGCAATAAGAACGACTATAGCGTATACAATAGCCATCTTCCTGTAGATCCGGCAAGGTCGAACGGGATGAACTACTTCCAGGATATCTACGCCTTTTATATAAGTACCAATATCCGACCAGACAGTGGTAATTGGGCTATTCGCCCAGGTCTTCGCTTTGAGTATACTAAGCTCGGTGCCAGTTATAATGCGACAAATCCCCCGTTTGGCGTCTCTTTTAGCAACTGGGTTCCCAGCTTGCTGATAAGCAGGTATCTGAATGATAACCAGGAAATTAAAATAAACTATACAGAACGAATTCGCCGGCCATGGATCTGGGACCTGAATCCTTATGTGGATGCCAGTGATCCCATGAACAAAACTGCAGGAAACCCTGGCCTTAAACCGGAGCTGAACAGGATGCTGGAACTAGGACATTCATATGATGAAAACAACGGCTTTTCACTGAATAGCGCAATATATTATAATACCAATAGTAATGCGATCGAACAAATCACCACACTGGATACTTCGGGTGTTTCATTCACCACATCCCAAAATATTGCCGCCAACAAACGACTCGGGGCCAACATGAACGCTTCATTCACGCCGGCACCGGGCTGGTCCCTTAATGCAGGAGGAGAGGTATTCTACCTGAAATTCGACGCCCCCTCTATGCAGCTACAAAGCAAAGGAACGTTCTATAATCTCCATCTGAACACCACCTATGGCTTACCAGAAAATTTCAGCATCCTGGTAGCAGGCGAGTATAGCAATGGCTTCATCACTTTACAGGGTACAAATGCCGCAAACTACTCCTATCGCCTGGCAGTCAGAAAAGAGCTATTCGACAAAAAAGCAAGCCTTACCCTCGCCACAAACAATCCTTTTCAAAGGCATTTCCTGCAAAAAAGTACCGCAACCTCTCCAACTTTTGAAAGCAATACTTCCGGCAGGTTTTATAACCGATCGGTCACGCTATCGTTTAGCTGGCAATTTGGTGGTTTCAAAGAGCGGAATGACAACGGGACAAGTTCCTTCGATGAAGACAATGCCGGACCTGCCAGGAGAAAAAGATAGTGTCAGACAGGGCCTGAGCTATTCCCTGACCTGTAGCAAGTTGGAGGGGATGTTTATTATCAGTGAATTTAAAATTACTGCTTTCAATCATTGGCAAAACATATCAAATCATTTAAACGTTTATTATTCATACAGACTTTTCTACGTTTCAGAAAATGAAATTGACGCTTCATTCAGATTAGTAAATTATGTGAAAAAATTGTTCGGAAATTAGACTAAAAAAGTCCATACCGATAAGAAAATAGCCTATATTATGTCAATACTTAGCATCAAAATTCCTTTAACTTCTAAACTGAAGATTCCAATACACATTTTCCTTTGGTTTCTTCTTCCCGCTATAGCGGTACTACTTGAATTATCGCGGCATTCAATCAACAACTACCTTATCTTCAAGTATGTATTTGTAAATACCTGGGAACAAAAGAACCTGTATACCGCATATCCGGAATTTTACAATGACACGAATCATTATGGTCCGTTATTCAGTGTGATCATTGCACCATTTGCAATACTACCCGACTGGCTGGGTGTGATATTATGGTCAATGGTAAATGCTGCCTTTCTATTCTTTGCACTAGAGCGGCTAAAACTTCCGGAAAAGGCTTTTAAGACAATTCTGCTCGTTGGAGCGATTGAACTGATGTCATCTACTCACCATGTTCAGTTTAATCCAATGGTAGCATCCTGGCTAATCTTCTCCTACATATTTGTGGAGGAAGAAAAAGATATCTGGGCGACACTCTTTATTGCGGCAGGTTTTTTATGCAAGCTGTATGGAATAGCAGGGCTAACTTTCTTCCTGTTCAGCAAGCATAAGCTGAAGTTTATCGGCTGGTTTGCGATATGGTTAGCCGTACTATTCTGCCTGCCGATGCTGTTCTCTTCACCTGCTTTTATTGTGCAAAGTTATATCGATTGGATACATAGCCTTCAGCTGAAGGATAGCCAAAATGCGATACAATCTGTCACATTTGGCCAACAGGATATTTCTGTAATTGGTATAATCAGGCGCGTCTCACAGAACAGCCATATTTCCGATGGCATGGTACTAGTGCCTGCTATGATATTATATTGTATACCACTCTTTAAAGTATCAGCATTTAAAAATCCTGAATTTCAGATCAGGTACCTTGCATTGGCATTAATCTCAATTGTTATTTTCAGCTCTTCGGCAGAATCAGTTACCTATATCATTGCCATATCCGGTGTGCTGATATGGTTTACAATTCAGGATCCGGTTAAGAACTGGATGATCATCCTCCTGATATTTGTATTTATAGTAAGTATCATATCGCCTACCGACCTATGTCCTCGTCCATTAAAAAGTGTAATACGTGCCTATGCATTAAAAGCACTACCCTGCTTTATTGTATGGTTAAGGCTATTATATGAAGTACAATTTAATAAATATTCCACTCAAACAACTGCTTCATGAAATCGAAATACGTTACGGTTGTAATCCCGGTTTACAATGAAAGAGATAATATAATCGTATTAAAAGACGCGATCCATCAGGTATTTTCACAACTCAACTACCAGTATTACATTTTATTTGTTGATGATGGTAGTTCAGACGGAACGTCTAATATATTGTACACGATTTCCTGCTTAGATGAATGCGTAGGGTTTATCTCCCTGTCTAGAAACTTTGGCCACCAGGCAGCGCTAAAGGCAGGATTAGACATGGCCTCAGGCGACTGTGTCATTTCTATGGACGGAGATATGCAGCACCCTCCCTCCCTGTTGCCATCACTCCTTGAACAATGGGAAAATGGATATGATGTTGTTAATACTATTCGCCAGGACAACAGCAGCAATCATTCCTTTAAAAAAACCAGCTCCAGGCTTTTTTACAAAGTAATCAATAGTATCAGTGATTTTGAGATAAAAGCCGGAAGTGCCGATTTCAGGTTGATGAGCAGAAAAGTAGTAGATATTATTTGCAGTCTGAATGAAAATGATCCGTTCTTCAGAGGCCTGGTCAACTGGGTCGGCTTCTCACAAACCTATGTTGTATATACCGCGCAGGAACGCTTTTCCGGGAGCTCTAAGTACAGCATAAAAAAAATGTTTCAGTTAGCGGTAAGAGGAATCACATCTTTTAGCGTAAGACCGTTATATATAGCAATATATCCGGGGATGCTTATTTCCATACTATCACTGCTGTATATACCGTATGCTTTATACAGCTATTTAACGGGTACAGCGCAACCAGGCTGGACATCACTGATAGTCACTGTAGCTTTTTTCTCGGGCCTTCAGTTAATGTTACTAGGCATCATCGGATTATATTTAGGGAAGGTGATCAGTGAAAGCAAAAGCAGACCGGTATACATCATCAAAGAATCAAATCTTATCAAAAAAACAGCGGTCAGATGATCCAAAAATCCCGTTCTATTCTACTATCTTTTGACGTGGAGGAATTTGATATGCCCCTCGAATATGGACATCACATATCCTTACAAGAGCAACTTACGGAAGGCTTCAAAGGATTACAGGCAGTGATGCAAATGATCGGTCAGACTGGTATCCGGGCCACTTTCTTCACAACTGCCAACTTTGCCTGTCATTACCCGAATCTGATCAAATCGCTTGCTGCGGATCATGAAATAGCTTCACATACCTATTTTCACAGTGAATTCAAATTATCACATCTCGTTGAAAGTAGGTTAGTGCTTGAAAAACTGATCGACAAGCCAGTGTTAGGTTTGCGGATGCCCAGGATGATGCCTGTGAAAATGGAAGATGTAAAAGCTGCCGGTTATATCTACGATTCGTCCATCAATCCCACCTGGATTCCGGGAAGGTATAATAATCTGCATTTACCCAGAAATGTATACATCGATAATGATATACTACGAGTGCCTGCAAGCGTCTCTCCTCATTTTCGCATACCGCTATTCTGGCTGGCTTTTAAAAATATGCCCTATGGGGTTTTTAAATATCTTGTTAAACAAACCTTAGTCCGTGACGGTCATGTGTGTCTGTACCTCCATCCCTGGGAGTTCACTGATATCGACAAATATCAGATTCCTGGCTATGCCAAAAGGTGGAGTGGGGAATTGCTATGCGAACGTCTTATTCGCCTGATTGAAGACCTATCAGATGAAGGTGAGTTTATTACGATGTATGACTTTCTTAAGCACAATTTTATCCAGCCTGACTGATGCAACCAGGTATCCGGATAATGGGAGCCTGTATCATTCAATACAGGCTCCCATTAAGTTATCTGACTACTACAGGTACCGGCACTTCTTTTAATTGTTGTTGTTGCATATAAGGGTTCCTATAGTGTTCCATAAATTGCTTTTTTGCATCTCTACAGGCACTAACCCCTCCAATAAATTTCAACGTCCTGATATAGTACCAGGCAAAATCAATCTGTCCTTTCAGAAATCCCGATCTTGCACTGGCAGGATAAAGGTGATGGTTATTATGCCATTCACCAGCCACAATACCGGGCCACCACTGATTAATAGATTTATCTTTATGGTTGAAATCAAACCCGGATACATGCTTCGTTTCACCTTTTGCATGCCCCTCATAATTAAATGTGCGCACGCCTACCCCCCATATGAAAGTACCAGCCAACGTGGCCAGCACCAGGTAAAAGCCACCAATACAATAAAAGGTCGTTAACCAGAAAATCAGATTTCCATAAGTAGCAAGTACCGCATTCAATGGATGAGCAATAGATCCCCATTTTTGATAAGTCTCATAACTATTGGCTTTTACCCCCGTATGGCTCAACATAGCAGCTGCTTTTTCATAGTCCTCTTTGCTCAGGTTCTTCGCTATAGGCTGATGATTAGCATCTGCCAGAAAGCAATATAAAAAACCTGCCTCTGCGTTATACGGATCTCCCGGCTCGTCTGATAAAGCATGGTGTACATGATGAGAGACTATATACAACTCTTCCGGTATGAGTTTAAATACAAGATTAGCAGTAAAAAAACGCCAGAACTTATTACTAAAAGTATAGGCCTGGTGCGTTCCGTAGCGATGATACCAGATAGTCCCATGCGTTCCCATGAAAATCATCCCGTATACAAAGGCCACTAACAGGTACCATGCATTAAAATCATTTATTTCTTTCCAGACAAAAAGGAAAAAGAAAGGTAAAAGACTTAAAGTACTAAACCATGAAAAAAAAGGTAACCAGTTCTTTTTGGACGCAAACACATTAATCCGGCTAAAAAATTCGCTGAATAACTGTTTAGTTGTAGGCTTTACCAGTGCTCCATCGCTGGTCTTCCAGCCGTAACTGGGAACAGCTAATACATTCGAGATAAAAGACATAATTCAAAAAAATTCTAAAGTGATAACAGTTGTAGGTATTATGAAGAAATTGAAACTAAGTAAGAAAAGAACTAAGAAATGAAATAACCGATCATTACAGTGGTAAGTAAAAACTAATTCATTGGCAAAGTATGCAAAGCAGCAGATAGCGGAACAATTACGTCAATATTTACAACCCCTTATACATTATTATAAATGTAATAATTATTTTGATTATACACACTATATAATTATTTATTTTCTCATTAACCAGCAGGCTCAAAAGGAATGTATCTATATCTTTTGTTAGCATTCCCCCTTACTCATGCTGTAATCCCGCTATGAGGGGGGCACGAAAAAGGGATTTCCAATGTAACATTGAAAATCCCTGTTATCCTTAAAATAAGGTATGAATTAATTAAGCAAGAGACCGGCAGTCGTGTTTACTTACCATCAAAAGCTGGATCATACTCAATAATCCATTCTATTCCATACTTATCCCGGAACATCCCGGCATAGGTACCCCATGGGCTGTCTCCAACAGGTCCTTCCACCTCTCCACCTGCTGATAAGCCGTTAAATATCTTATCTGCCTCTTCCCGGCTTTCTGCATTCACATATATTTTAGACCGGTTTTCATTTTCGCTCACCCGTCCCAAAAAACCCGGAACGTCATTGGCTACTAACACATTGTTTTTGCCCAGCGGTAAGCTGATGTACATTATCTTATCGGCCTCTTCTTCGGCTACCTGAAACTCAGGGCCCGACAAATCCTTAAAACGGGTAATTTTTGTAAACTCGCCGCCAAAAACTGATTTGTAAAAAGTGAACGCTTCTTCGGCATTGCCATTGAAGTTGATCCAGGGATTAATTGCTCTCATGAATGATTATTTTTAGTTTATGCTGTGTTTATGAATGCTGGCCCAGCTTGCTCACCATCTCTTCATACCTGATCAACACCTGCTCTTTTAGTTCATCAAGGTATTGACTTTTTATAGGATTAAATCGCTGGTTTTTTATCATTCCAATTGAAAACTCACCATCTATTTCCATGGTGTAGTACTGATAAAAGTACTGAAATCCGCTTTCTTCATCCACTTCAACAACTTTCACGGAAATAATATCAAGCGGCTCAGCAGGTGATATTTCATAGGATTGTGGTATCGAAGCAAAATTGACCCGCATGATATAAGGTTTCCCTTTACTATCTGCCCGAATATAGGAGAAGCTATTTGAGGTGGCTATCATAGACTGAGTTTAGTGCAAATTAGGGGACAACCTGCTATATTACCAAATCTTTCTCTGCCCGTTGGATGGACGCTTCCTGTTTTGACAGGTACCGCTCCCGGCGGATATATACAGGATCCTTTACAGCACACAGGAAGGTACAATATGATCAACCGGACAGACATTCCATTCTACTTTGCTTCCCTCACCACCGCACATATCCTTAAAGCAGCGCTGAATACTTTATTCTTGTAGTGGAGATTTAACTGTGCATGATTAATTTCACTCAAACGCGTTGCAATCCATAACCCTAATCCAAATCCCTCCTTATAGCTTTCTATACGTGTAAACTGCTCCTGCAATGATTTAACATCCTCAATAATGACCGCTGTTTCATTCTGTACCGTCACAACAACACAATCACGCTGTACAATGTCTACCCGTACAACAGAATTCGCTACGCCATATTTAAGACAATTGCTGAATAAATTCCCTAATATAATTGTCAAATGATCCTTATCCGCCAATACGACAATGTCTTCATCAGCCGGCGATATATTCAACATAAACTTAAGCCCGCTCTCACTTGCCTGCTGCTGCAGGCGCTCCATTATTTCCATACACAACTCTGCTATGTGAATGTTGCGCTTGTTCACAACCACACTATCAGCCTTCAACCGGCTCATCAACAAAAAATTATCTACCAGTTTTTTCAATCGCTGTACCTCCGCTACCTGGTTTTGGATCAGCACCTGCATTTCCCCGGGAATATCTGCTACTTTCGTTGTTTGCAGCTCAGTCAACAAATTACTTAATGGTGTACGCAGTTCGTGTGATGCCGCAGCGAAAAAAGCATTTTGTAGCCTGGACTGGCTATCTATCCTTTCCAACATCCTGTTTAACGCCACCGTCAATTCATGCAGCTCGTCCTTAAATGCAGGTTCTTCCAGCAATTGTATACTTGCTGTCAAATCCGTCCGGTTCGCTTTCTTGATAATTTCTTTCAGGGGAAGTAAAAAGATACCCGATAAAAAATACCCCGCTATAATAGAAATAATAATCGCTGCAGGAATATAAATCAGCACTAATACCCGCAACTGTTGCATAGATGCATTATAATCATCTGCCGGCAATGCATAGACAATAGACAGGGTACCGCCTGTTTCCAGCTTCCTGCTTTTTGTAATACGCCAGTCTTTGGTATTTTTCTGAATGCTGTCTTTTGTAAAACCGTTACCGGATGTCAGATTATTAAAAAGCGTATCAGTACGGACAGTATTATTATAAGTCACCAGGAACCTTTCATCGGCCTGGGGTAATGTAATGGTAATGGGATTAACAGTTATTTTCTGTAACAAGGTCGTTGCTCCTGTCGATAAACGAAGGATAAAATTATTCTCAAATGCACGCCTTACCTTCGCGTACATAAGGAAAATAATAGCTGATAAAAACAGGATCAACAAACAATTAAACAGCAATCCAAAACGGAACCTGATGCTTGTATAAAACGGGTATGACGAATATTTCTTCACGTATTTTTTTTGTTCCCTTTTAACATATAGCCGGCACCTACAACGGTCTTGATTAGTGGATTATCAAATCCCTTGTCAATTTTCTTTCTCAACTGGTGCATATACACTTCGATAATATTACTTTCAGGATCAAAGCTCATCTCCCATGCATTTTCAAGTAACTGATTTTTGCTCAGGACCCTGTTTGCATTTCGTGCCAGGCATTCCAGCAACAGATACTCTTTCGACGTCAGGTTAATTTCTTTATCTCCCCGTAATACCTTACGGGCTGCCGGGTCAATGAAGAGATCATCAATCATGAATGTTGGTTTAGCAGCGTTGGAAGATATACGCAGTACAGTCCTTATTCTTGCCAACAACTCCTCCCATTCAAACGGTTTCCTGATATAATCAACTGCACCAAGGTCCAACCCTTCTACGATCTGTTGGGTATCGCTTAATGCACTCACGATGATTACCGGTACATTTATATTAAAAGCCCGCAGGTTTTTCAACACCTCAAATCCATTGGCAGAAGGAAGCATCAGGTCAAGCAGGATCAGGTTAAATTCTTCGCTGGCAGCCTTTTCAAGTGCAGCAGCTCCATCATGACAGATACTTGTGAGGTAACCTGCCTGCTTTAACCCGTTTTCCATATAACCGGCTAATTTCCTTTCATCTTCAACAATCAAAATTTTCATAGTTCACAGTTTATTGAATCAGATAGGTAAGACTGTCTATCGTAATCGAAGATGGTCTTAACACCTGTCCATCCACATTTACAAAACCATCCTGATCGCTCCGCTGCTGTCCTTTTACTGTAATTTTCCTGGCAGTCAGGATGATCGGTGTCAAATTGTCTGCTACATGTGGCGGTAATACGACCAACATTCCTCCAATTACCAACCCGGTCGTTCGCCCCCCTTCATCTTTTCTGATATAAAATTTGCTCCCGCTTACAGAGACATCATTCCCCCTGCTCGGTAAGGGCGGAGCAATATTACTGAGATCAAACTCCTGGTTATGTGCATCCCTGATTTTTCTGAGCTCATAATTATTACCATCTTTTCCATGTATACCCGCTGTATATTCAACAGATACAGTTGCCTGTGGATGTGCTGCCTGTAAAACCCACCTGGCTTTGTGCGGAGGAAAATGTACCCATATCTCTCCGCTGCCCGCCGCAATCAATAGCTTGTCAATATCCCCATGCGGATTATTCCCATACTTAACCACTACCCCCTTGATCTCTTGCACCATTGGTACGGGAACTGCTGTAGCAGGAAATGTACTCATCTCCTGTTGATGACGATTTTCCGTGTCGCTATACCAAAGAAAAGCAGCTACTATCCCCACTAACAAAATGGATATGATGATGATTACAATATGTTTCCGGAAAAAGTTCATGCTGACGCTTCTTAAAAAACGCTATCCTGAAAACGGGAAATTTTGCTAAAAACAACCCGTTTCAGGATACACGTTTACAATAAACCATTACTGTGCCAGATACTGGTGGCCATTCAAGGTAATTGTTTGGCAATGTACAAGTTTATAATTTGCAGAAGATGCCTCTCCTTCATTTGTCGCTCTTTTCATACCGGTAAAAGCGATCGCTGAGCCGACCTGCATTGAACTGCCCAATTGCATCGCAAATGGTGGTGGAACGCGCAGTACGGTATTACCATCAATAATTACCCCGACCAATACATTCTCCCTGTTAAGTTGCAGTCCGCTGATCTTTCCATTACCCGACACATATGTTTCAGGCGTTGGCATTGTCGTTGGGGCACCGGTATCTGCGATGGTTTTCCCATTTGCCTGTACCGACAACATCCTCACTTCTTTCTGCCCAGTAGGCGCATAATTCAAGGTGCCTGTAACAGTGGCCTGTGTACCAGGCTTTAAACCATCCCTGACTGTTGCGCCAAGGTGTGGTGGAAACTTCACCAGCAGTGTGTCACCATTATTTGCCAGGTAGTAGCCATCATATATAAAATCGTCATTGTTGGCAAGACCCACAATTGTACCTGTGAATGTACTTACCTCCTGCAGTTGTCCCGGAGGTGGAGGAGGCAGCATACCAGGTGCTCCAGGTGGCGGCGGAGGGGGAGGTATGCCAGGACCACCAGGTGGTGGCGGTGGTACGCCGGGACCGCCTGGTACCGGGGCTTGCACACCAGGCCCTGGTGGTGGTGGTACATTTGCTGCTGGTACTTGTGCATACAGCATCGTTCCGGTACAAAGGCAGCATGCTGCCAACATAAATACTTTTGTGAGATTTTTACCTGTTTTCATAATGCTATAATTTTTCTTGTGAATACATAGATGTGATCTACAGACTGTTATTCGCTTCAAGTGAAGAGATACACCATTCAATACCCTGTAATAAACTGTTAAATGCTACTATTTCGTGGGCAGGCGCATGCGACAATACCTCTGCCACAGCCTCCTGTTTTGATTCACCTATTTCTTCCAGTAAAAGAGGTATCGGAATTTCGGTTTCTTCTTTATGAGAGACCAGTGTAATCCCCTCTTGCCTGGTAAACTTTTCCCCTGTATGGTGCTCCACAGACCTGATTAAGCTATGCATCCGCTGCAATAGCAAACTGCTGTATAATTGTTTATGGGCAGGCCCTTCTGTAAGTTGATGTAAAGCTTCTTCCCGGTCTGCTTTGTTTTTGATCAGCAATTGGATAAATGGAGCTGGATTACCAGTTAATTCCTTTAATTCTTTTTCAACATGATGTTTAGGCATAACTATTACTTTTGAATGTAAAGTTGGCCTGAGGATATAAGGGCTACATGAAGACGGGATTAATTTTTCTTAATACCTGCAAATACATAGCAGGCACATCGGGGGTTTCATTGTGGGGCAGTGATTGCTGATCTCTTTTTATTATAATAATCGCCTTCCTGCTTTTGTGCATGCAGCGGAAAGCAGCAGCTCGTGCATTATAAAGTTTATTTTATTAACCTTATCAGGAAAATCCTGACTTTCCCAACGCGCTGTTCATATTAAACGCCATTGCACCGTCACCTGCCAAAGCAGGTACCCGCTGCTTTCCTCAGGTGCTATATAGGAAAATATCTGATCTTTTTAACGCATCTTTGTACCATGCAACAAATACAGGACCTTATCCAGGCAGGACAAATCGAGACTGCCATCCGGGAAACAGAAACCAGGCTCGGCCAACTGCCAGCATCTGACTTCCATGCTATCATCGGCAAAGATCTGCTGCACCTAAAAGCGCCGTTGACAGCATACCTCAATTACGTTTATACCATCATGAAGGAAGACGAGGAACTGGACGTCAAGGCCCTGTACCTGGAAATGAACAGTTTTACCATACAATACGACCAATGGTTCCTGCATGTATTAGCTTATGAGTCACTTAACGACCGCGACAATCCCGACTGGCTGGCTAATTTCAGTGGAGAATCTCAAAAATCCCTTACTATTACGGGCTTTGAACTATTGCAGGAAGCCAATAAAAAATTCATGGAAACTGAAGGATATCGTGATGATCAATTGAGACAGGCATGCGAACTACAGGAACACCTTGTCATACTCAGGGTGCAGGAACTGGCTATAAAAACGACCAATGATAATAAAGGAAAAGCTCCCTGGGCAAATATTCCTATGTTCGTAGGTGCACACGATTATGAAGACCTCATCTTTATGATCAGATAGGACGCTTGCTATCAACATGCGGCATTAATAGACCGGTACCGTTTGTTTTGAACAAATCAAAATACTCATTATGCAGTGCTTCTTCATGTCAGGCACTGCATTTTTAATGTCAGCCAGGCCCATTTAAAGAAATACTACCTTTGCAGCATGTCGCACAGCGTATATTTAAGTAGCACCAACTCCTCGTCAGGGACAAACAAGGATGATATACTGATGATGGAATGGGGATATGAGATGCCTCTATTATTACAACCTTTGTTAGTCAATGGTGGCTTTATAAAAAATGACATCCTATACTACGAAGCCCGGCCGGGTATTGCAAACCTGAAAAGGTTCTACAATTTTCTGGAAACCATACCGGCTCTCATCAACCATAAAAGCAGCTTTACCACCAGCAAAAATCAGCTCTTCAACTACCTGGATAGCCTGAACCATGCATTTTTTAGTATGGATGCCCGGAGTGTATTCGATATGGAAGCGATTCCACATGATAAACAAGCAGCAACCTGGCTGGCAGATATCGCATTTAATAATGCAATGATCACCAAAGCCATCGATCAAAATGACATCTCCCTGTTGTCATACAATCAGCTCAAACATGTAAGCATGGCTTTTCAGACATTCCCTGAACTGCTGAACTACCCGGACTATCAATATGGATGGGGACATATCTGTGAAACGCCGGAACAGGAAGAAATTTACCCGGAAAACGGGTTATGGGGACTAAAAAGCGCCAAAGGAGAAATATTATTGCCGGCCCAATTTGATGAATTTTATGCATTCAGTGAGCAAGGTATTGCCGTAGTTATGAAAGCCGGTAAATATGGTTATGTACACCGGTCAGGGAAGATACTGGTTACGCCGGAATGGGATGAAGCCTATGATTTTGATCCTTCCAATCTGGCGATTGTTCAACGCAGTGGTCTTTTAGGACTTATCAATGTTTCGGGAGAGGTGGTAGCCGAACCAATATATGAAAACCTGCATAAGGCCGGGTATACTGGTCAGTACATTGCTCAAAAGAATGGTAGCTGGGGAATAATTGCAGCAGATACACAAGTGAGGGTCGATTTTAAATATGATAAGATAGAACTGCTGGACGAAAACGTATTCATGCTACAGCAAGATGGCATGTACAGCCTTACTGAAGATGGTGACCAGTTCGACCTGATAGTACGTAAAGCGCCGCCCCAGGGCTTCGCCTGGGCTTTTAAAGGGCTGGAGGTGTATCTTATAGATAAATACGGTATCTCAAGAGCCAATAAAGCCCTGGTACAGCAGGATGCGGAAAGTGACGGGTACAGTTTTTACTATGACAAGGCCGTACGGGCCCGGTTACTCGCTTACGCAAATTCGCCGGATGCAGCAACAACCGCAGATGCTTACACACCCGTTGAAGAATTGTATAATATCGGCGTAGATGCCTATAACAGGCAGGATTACCCTTCAGCTATTCATCATTACACACTGGCAGCAGAAAAAGGATATGGGTATGCCATGAATAACCTGGCACACATTTATTACATGGTGGATGGATATGTAGACAATGACAAAGCATTTTACTGGTACGGAAAGGGAGCTGCTGCCCGTAATACAAATGCACTCAATGGACTGAGTTTGTGTTATCAATATGGCATAGGCACACTACCTGATATAGATAAAGCGATCGATTTGTTACTACAGGCAGCTGAAGATGGTATGGCAGCAGCACATAACAACCTGGGATACCTGCTTTCTGATACTGATCGGGAGCAGGCGTTATACCATTATCTGCAGGCCGCTGCACTTGGAGAAGCTGATTATGAAGGATTGGGATACCTGTATGAAGAGATGGGAGATTATGAAAAAGCTTTTCGGTATTACCAGCAGGATCAGACTGAAATCGGTGCTTTTAAGCTGGGCGTTTTCCACAAGAACGGTCTCGGCACGACAAAAGATCTAAAAGCCGCCATAGGACACTTTCAAAAAGCAATTGCCGGCGGCTATGATGAAGGACATATTGAACTGGCACGAATATACCTGCAGGAAGACGGCTTTATTGATAAAAAGCTGGCCCAGGCACATATGGCGGCGGCTGAAGAAGCAGGTCTTGACATCCCGGAGGCTTTATTATAATAGCCGCTTACCCTTCTTTTTGACTGCCAGGTAAACAAACAACCTTTTTTTATAAGCAATCCATAGAAATTTTTATTTTTTAAAATATCCAGCTTCCTGATTCGTCATTTAACTCTATGAAGAAATTAATCAAGATCGCTATCAATTGCCTGAAGATAGTACTTGCACTAATTATACTATTGATAATTACAGTATTAATATACATGAGACATCCACTATTTGGGGAAAAGCCTTCAGGAAAAAGGTTAGCATTAATCGAGCAATCACCGAATTTTAAAGACGGGCAGTTCCAGAACATTCACCATACCCCTTCGCTTTCTGAAGGATACAGTATGGGAGGAGTTTTATATGACTTCCTGTTCAAAAAACGTTTGCGCCTGCGCCCTATAGATTCATTACCCTCCGTAAAAACCAACCTGTTGGCACTTGCTCCCGGGCAGGACGTGTTAGTCTGGTTTGGACATTCCTCCTACTTTATACAGGCAGCAGGAAAGCGTTTCCTGGTAGATCCGGTATTTTCTGGTAGTGCTTCACCTCTACCTGGTGGTACAAAAGCATTCAGAGGTGCCGATATTTATACAACCGATGATTTTCCACACATAGATTATCTGTTTATATCCCACGACCATTACGATCATCTTGACTATAAGACCATTCTCGCCCTGAAAAGTAGGGTGGGCAAAGTTATCTGCGGACTTGGTGTAGGCGGACACTTTGAAAGATGGGGATATACACCTGACCAGATCATAGAGACAGATTGGTGGCAGGATGTAAACCTTGGCGATGGGTTTGTTGTACATACCGCCCCTACCCGACACTTCTCAGGCAGAAGTCTTTCCCGGAACAATACACTATGGCAGTCCTATATATTGCAAACACCGGAAATGAAAATCTATATCGGGGGAGATAGCGGGTATGATACTCATTTTGCAGAAATAGGACAGCAATACGGTCCGATCGATTTTGCCATTCTGGAAAACGGACAGTATGACCTGGCATGGAAATACATTCATATGCAACCGGAAGAGGTATTGCAGGCTGCAAAAGACCTGAAAGCAAAAAGACTGCTGCCGGTACATTCGGCTAAATTCACACTAGGTAATCACGCCTGGGATGAGCCGTTGAAAAGGATCTCGGCTATAGCGGACATACCATTGGCCACTCCCATGATCGGGGAACTTGTGGATTTACGTAATGATAAACAAAGCTTTAAAGCGTGGTGGACGGGTGTGAATTAATGACATAAAAAGCTGCACCAGTCTCAGGCTGGTGCAGCTTTTTTATAAAGCAATATATAGACATCTTCTGCTCAAATACTTTATTGGCAAACAGGTGTCACCACCAGTAGCGTCAATGGTACCTCCCTGTATTTCTTAAACGCTTCAAAAGTCAATTCCGCAGGCAGATCCTGGAAGAACCTTTCATCTGCCTGAAGAGATACATTGTCCTTCCTGATGTTGAAGAAAATCTTACTCCATTCCTTCTTCACTACTACATCTTCATTCTTGTCAAATAAATCACCGATAGTGGTTCCTACAGTATACCCCGTTGCGGTAATCACCTTCGTAGAGTTGGTTGATAACCGCTGTATTTTACCTGCATTAATGTCAGATGTTTCCATCAGTACGTAGGAGCTATCTTTTAATACCGCTTTCACATAGTACCATTTTCCTTTCTCATAATCCGTGTTGGTTGTGTCGACTCTTGCTGGGGCAAGCGTCTTAATCACATCACCCAAACGACATAAGGAGGTAGTGCCTAAAAGCTTGTCTGTGACGATAAGCCCTTCTTTTTGGGCAACAGTTTTAGGCTGGGTACTGCTGCAGGCAGTAAAACATAACATGGAAAGGGATAAGTAATAGAATAGTTTCATAGAGCTTTAATGTTAATAAGTCACTAACCTAATAGGAAATACTTGTATTAAAGATGTTCTTCGTCAGGCACACTGAGGATTATGGTTAGTATTGAGGGGGGGGGATAAAAAAAGCTTCTTGCTGATAACAGCACCTGATACTTCACGGACAACCCGTTTTGAAACAGTAAATTAAAGAACTCACCAGGAGTAAAATGAAACCGATGTGAATGGCTGCTAATAATTTATTCTCCATCAGGTATCCAAAATCAAAAGGGGCTATCTCAAAGTGTTGAGACAGCCCCCTTTGATTGCTATTCAGTCCCTTCTATTAAGAACGGTCTAACGTTTCATTCATCTGGTTCACCTTTTCATTGTTCTCCTTCTTCATAGCAGCCAGTTTCTCCCTTAATGCTGGGTTACAGGTCGCCAGGATCTGCACCGCCAGCAAGCCTGCATTACGCGCACCATTCACACTTACGGTAGCCACAGGAATATCACCAGGCATCTGCACGATAGACAGCAGGGAATCCCAGCCATCCAGCGAGTTAGAAGACTTGATCGGTACACCTACCACAGGCAAAGTAGTAATAGCTGCCACCATACCAGGAAGGTGCGCTGCTCCACCAGCACCCGCAATGATCACTTTCAGACCACGCTCTTCAGCAGTAGCTGCGTAATCAAACATTCTCTGTGGGCTGCGGTGTGCGGACACTACATTAAACTCGTAGCCGATGTCGAATTTCTTTAACACCTCTATCGCCTGACGCATAATAGGCGAATCAGAACTACTGCCCATAATAATGCCTACTTCTACCTGTTTCATATTGATTAATTTAAAATTTTCCGAATAGTTTCAGCCTTAACGACCACTCCTTCCATCGAACTGTCTGTAATTGTAATATGGCCCACCTTTCTGCCTAACCGGCTGCCTTTCTTGCCATACCAGTGTAGGTGCGCACCTGGTACGTCTAGCAGTGCCTGTACTTTCGCTTCCCTGTTCGAAGCCAATGAAGCAGTGTCCAGTATGTTGAGCATATAAGAAGGGAAACGAAGGGCGGTGTTTCCCAGTGGCAAACCTAAGATTGCACGCAGCAGTTGCTCATATTGTGAGGTCGTGCTGGCTTCAATGGTGTGATGACCGCTGTTGTGAGGTCTTGGCGCCAGTTCGTTCACTAATAGCTGGTTATCTTTTGTCACAAACATCTCTACGGCAAGGATACCAACCAGTTCAAGCGAATTTGCAATCTTTTCTGCAAGCGTATACGCTTCCCGGGTGAGCCCTTCTTCCAATTGGGCAGGAGCTACCTGGAATTCAAGTACGAACTTCTCATCGGAAAATACCATGGCTACAGGATCATAGCACTTTACAGCACCATGCTCATTTCTTGCTACGATCACCGCAATTTCTGTTTTGATATCTACCAGCTCCTCCAGCACGGATGGCTCATCAAAAGCATTGGCGATATCTGCGCCTGATTTCAAGACCATCACACCATAACCATCATACCCATTACGGCGTTTTTTAAGACAACCCGGCAATTTGCTTTCTATTTTGTACAGATCATCTTTACCATCAACAGCTACGCCCGGTACTACAGGTATATTATGTGACAGCAAAAATTGCTTTTGAGTATATTTATCCTGGATCACTTTGATAGTATCAGGAGAAGGATACACCTTTTTACCCTGCTTTTGGAGTTCGCTTAAGGCTTCAATGTTCACTGCTTCCATTTCGATGGTGATCACATCCAGGTCCTTACCGAATGCCAATACAGCTTCATAAGATTTGGGATCGCCAACGGTAAAAGATGAAGAATAACGGGCACAAGGCGCGTTAGGGTCCTTATCCATTACTGAAACGCTGAGACCGAGATCTATGGCATGACGTATAAGCATACCACCCAGCTGACCGCCTCCTAATATTCCTACTTTTAAATTTTCGAGCATAATCTGTAATTGGGATGCAAAGGTATAAAACTATTACAAATGAACGTAATCCTATTCTATTAAGGGTTTTACGGCCGGGAAGCCGCCATAAAGGGCAACCGAAATATTACATAACAATCTTATGCATACAAAGACCTATATAATAGGCTGGCAACCAGAACAATAAAATCATCGTTTTACCAGAAAAGTCCTTATTTTATGCCCGGTTATATGATAGGTATCGATGATATAACGCATATACACCGCTCAGACAAAAAACACTTTATGAAGAAAATGCTCACCTGGATGTTCGCTGCTGTTTGTTCATTCACTCAATATGCAGTGGCACAATCTCCCTTATATACCTATGTAGATCCTTTCATCGGCGCTGGTGGCGATGGACATATCTTCATTGGTCCTTCCACCCCGTTTGGTATGGTTAAACCCGGACCAGATTGTAAAGGACACAGTAATAGCGGATACATCCTGGACAAAAAAGCACCGGTACTAGGATTTAGTCAGACCCATGTAAGCGGTACCGGTGGTGGTCCTAAGTATGGGAACATATTGATTATGCCATTCTCCGGCGATTTTGATTCCATCTATCAGGAATCTACAAGAGGGGAAGAAGTAGCAAAAGCAGGTTACTACAGCATGATGCTGGAAAAATGGAAGATCAAAGCGGAAATGACCACAGCTGACAGGGCTTCCTTCTATCGCTTTGTATTCGGTCAGAAAGGGAAAAAAGCCCTGAAAGTAGACGCCGGACATTTCCTTGGTGAACCTGCTACACAAGATCCTGATGCGCGCGAAGCACAACAGTTTGTAGGTGCTGAAGTCACGGTTATCAACAACAACGAAATCAGGGGCTATAGCCGCATCAGAGGTGGCTGGAATAATGGAGCAGCGTATACTATATACTTCACCATGCTGTTCGATCATCCATTCAGCAGTTTCTCTACATGGAAGAGCAAACAGTTGTACCCCGGTGTAAAAGTTCAGTTTGACTCAGGAGAAAAGACCGGTGCTATCGCTTATTTCGACGGCGCTGAAGGAGATACCGTACAGGTTAAGATTGGTATTTCATTTATCAGCGAGGAGAAAGCGCGCTATAACCTGGATCATGAAATTCCGGGCTGGCAATTTGCTGATGTGCAGAAAGCCACTGAACAGAAATGGGAGAAACTACTCAACAGGATTGAAATAGCTCCTTCCGCTACAAAGGAACAGCATATCATGTTTTATACCGGCCTGTATCATACCATGCTGATGCCGGTGGACAGAACCGGTGAAAATCCATTATGGATTTCCAATGAGCCCTATTATGATGATTTCTATGCGATCTGGGATACTTTCCGTTCCTCCAATCCACTGCTTACCCTGATCACGCCTTCGCGCGAAGTGAGTATTGTAAATGCCCTGCTCAACATCTACCACCGGGATGGTTACATGCCGGATGCCCGTAGTGGTAATTATAATGGTCGTACACAGGGTGGTTCTAATGCCGATGTATTGATTGCAGATGCTTATGTGAAAGGCTTACAGGGAATTGATTACAATTACGCCCTGCAGGCAATGCTCAGGAATGCTGATGTACCCCCCGGAGGTATTGAAGAAAAAGAAGGACGTGGTGGATTGACGGATTATAACACGCTGGGCTATGTGTCTACCCGGTTCCCCAGGGCAGGTACACGAACTGTAGAATATGCCTATAATGACTATTGTATCGCTACCGTCGCCAGGGGCCTGCAACAGGATCGGTTGTACCAGCGGTTCCTGAAGCAGTCTGATAACTGGCAGAACCTGTGGAGACCATATGAAGACCACGGCGCAAAGGGATTTATTCTTCCAAAGAACTCAGATGGCAGATGGATAGATACGATTGATTGTAACGTGCTGAATGCACCTCAGAAAAAGATGCAATACAACCCGCTTGCACAGGACTACCCCATGTGCGTGTGCTGGTGGTGCGCATTCTTCTATGAGGCGAGTTCCTGGGAGTATTCTCTCTATGTGCCGCACGACGTAAATACGCTGATCAGTAAAAGTGGCGGCAGGGATGCCTTCAAAAAAAGGCTGGACATCTTTTTTAACAACAAATATTATAACGTCTCCAATGAACCATCCTTCCTGACACCCAACCTGTACCACTGGATAGGCAGACCAGACCTGAGCTCAGAAAGGATTCACAATATTATCGACAGTAGCTACAATACATCTGCCGCTGGTCTTCCGGGCAATGATGATTCCGGTGCCATGTCTTCCTGGCTGGACTTCCACATGATAGGGCTTTTCCCTAATGCAGGACAGTCCTACTACCTGATCAATGCACCATATTTCACCAAAACTATCATTCACCAGGAAAACGGCAAGGACTTTACCATCATTGCAAACAACCTTTCCGGGAAAAACAGATACATCAGGTCTGTAAAACTAAATGGAAAGGATTATGAACCATCCTGGCTGGAACATCAGGATATTGTAAATGGAGGAGAGCTGGTCCTGGAAATGAGCGATAAAGCTTCCACATGGGGTACGAAAGTGACACCTCCTTCAAAATAAGTAAAAAGCTGGCCTCCACACGAGGCCAGCTTTTTTTACGATAGATAGTTCGCACATATACTGATACCTGAAAAATAATGTCTTTCAGCAGGAAAAACATCTGCCACCAGGATTATTTAAACTGATCATAATCGGACCATACCGGATTTTTCTGTAATGCCCGCCATAATATCTGGTCCATGTCTGTTGTAAATTTACTCAGGTAACTACGGGTATTTGTTAAGATAACAAAATTGTACCCCTGACTGGTACATGCCTGCTCAGTGGCCGTACCTGGTAAACTACCCGTGTGATAATAATTGCCTCCATAGATCGCCCACCCACATGCATATTCACTATTTGCAGCAGAGGTCTTTAGCATAGTTGTCAATGTCGATTTGGTGATGATATCCGGCCGTACAGGGTAGCCATCAACATACACCAGGAATCTCGCCAGGTCCTTTGCTGTCGCCACCCATCCCCCATGAGCATCCATTCTGCGAATATTATAGGCATATGGATCTTCACCATATTGACCATAGTACTTCACTTCCTTAGGCAGCCTGTCAGCCAGCGTATTGCCACTGATCGTCATATCTGTTATTCCGATGGGGGTCAATACCAATGACTTTACAGCAGCTTCATAGTTCTGTCCTGTAATTTTTTCTATCACCCTGCCCAATATGCAGTAACCGAAATTGGAATAATCATAGTACATACCGGGTACATGATCCAGCGGCCTGTTATTCAGCGTCCAGTTGATCAGTTCCTCTGTCGACAATGACGCATTGGTGAACATAGGATCATTATCTGAGTTGCCCCAACCTCCGGAAGTATGATGTAATAACTGATCCACAGTGATCTCCGTAATATGCGGTCCATACGGCTGCGTGCCATACTTCGTACCCAATATCCCCCCTGTACCAAATACAGTCGCACTTAGAGAGATCTTTCCCTGCTCCAGCAGTTTCATAATGGCTACAGCGGTGAGTTGCTTGGACAAACTGGCCAGGCGATACAGGTTGGCTGTATCCGCCTTTTGTCCTTTCTCCTTGTCGGCCATGCCATACGCTTTTACATACACAAGTTTTTCTCCTTTAGTGATGGCAATCGATAATGCAGGTACACTATAAGCAGTCATAAATACATTCACCTGACTGTCTACAGCGACTACATCGATTTGTGTTGGTATGTGTGTCGTGTCAGGACCGTTGTTATTTCCCGAGGTATCAATACCATTTCCAGGCTTATTGTTGCTATCTTTTGAGCAACTTCCCATCAAAACAATGAGGGTACAACAAAGAAATAACTGCTGTGCAGATTTTAGCATAGTGATTTACTTTTAGGGTTAAGTGTCTGGTAAATAATTGCGCAAGATAGAGTTTCCGGCAAACGTGAAATAGCAAGGGTTAATAGTTGGCGGAAATGGTTTCCTGAATGGCTCGTTATTGGATTTTTCTGGTAGAATTTAAAAAGAAGAAGTTGTAGCCGCAGTAATCCGAAAGCATATCGCCCACCGCTATAATTTACCAGGGGAATGATGGGGTTGGGACCATGATAATAAAAGTATAATGTTAGATTGGCATTACAAATTTATAATTTAGCAACTGAATATTGAATTGCCGCAGAAATTGCAGATAACACAAATAACTTTATAGGGACCTACCCCCTATATTAAAAACACAGAGCAATGATTACAGGAGTATTGTCCCTTTTGGTTGCTGTTTCCAGCTACATGACTACTGATCTTCCCCGTCCAACGCCGCCCTCCCACTCCCGCGAGGTCGATGCTTATTTTGAGAAAATACGTAATGATCAGGGAATGCTAACTGCATTTCTTACAGCCATGCCCAAAGGAGGAGATCTTCATCATCATTTTTCCGGGTCTGTATATGGTGAGACGTTCTGGAATATATTAAATGAGAGCAATGGCTGGATGAACCCTCTTACAATAGAGATAGACACCGCCGGAACGCGTCACAAAAGCCCCTGGGAAAAATTTACATCCCTCCGTACCCGGAAAGATTTTGACTCGCTTAAACAGGCTTTTTTGCGTAGAACTTCTATCAAAGACTATCATGAATCAGCAGGCCCCAGTGATCAGCACTTCTTCGGCACCTTTGCCAGGTTTTCTACAATAGCCAGTTATGATATTCCCAAGGAGATGCAGGAATTTAAGCAACGGGCACTGGCTGAAAATGTATCCTACATTGAGACGATGCTGGGCGCCCCGGATGCCCCTATACAGCTGGCTGCAGGACGTACCTGGGAAAAGTCAATGATGGCGGCATCCCTGGCTGACAGTACTGCAGTAACAGATACCCTTGATAAAGTATATAACGCACTTATAACTGCAGGCATCACAAATACGGCCGTTAATTTCTGTCACAGGCAGGACCTGTTGCACAGGCAATCAGGCGTGGATGATAGTCACTTCATGTTGCGGTACCTGTTGCATGCAAACAGGAATGCATCGCCACTGAATGTCTACAGAAAATTGTTGATTGCCTTTCATGCGGCCAGTATAGACCCGCTGATCGTTGGAGTTAATTTAGTCGCTCCGGAAGATGGAGAGGTATCCATGCGGGATTACACCCTGCATATGTTAATGGTAGCTCATCTCCATAAACACTATCCACAGGTCAGGTATTCATTGCATGCAGGTGAACTGGCAGCGGGAATGGTGCGTCCCGAGTTATTACGTTATCACATCAGGCAGGCGGTAATGGTAGCAGGTGCGCAACGCATAGGCCACGGAGTAGATATTGCACACGAAGCACAGGCTATCCAGCTATTGGAAGAAATGAACAAACGTAAAGTAGCAGTAGAAATCAATCTGGTCAGCAACGAATTTATTCTGCATGTCAAGAATGATCAGCATCCTGTAATGTTTTATTATACACACAAAGTTCCTGTTGTGATCAGCACAGATGATGCCGCCGTTTTGAGAACTGACCTGACACAACAATATATTTTACTTGCCACCAGGTACCCTTCCCTTACATACAACGATATCAAGGGAATTGTCAGAAACAGTATTATCTACAGTTTTTTACAACCTGATCTGAAAGAACAGCAACTGCAACAACTGGACAAAGCCTTTGAGCAGTTTGAGAATGACATAGCAAGTCAGAAATTTGCCTATCTTTAGCCCATTAAACGCACCTGTTGATCATATTCCTTCTGGGCCACTCCGGCCATTTTTGCCTGCAAATCCCGTAGGCACGTTATTCTTTACTCAAATATCAACAGGAAATTATGAAAATAGCTATCATAGGTGGTACTGGTAAATCCGGTCAATATCTCGTTCAACAACTTCGTCAACAAAACTTCTCTTTAAGATTACTCGTCCGTCACCAGGCACATTATGACCCATCCATACAGGTCATACAAGGTGATGCAAGAGACCTGGCTACTGTCAGGACACTTATAACCGGCGCAGATGCCGTTATCAGCACCATTGGACAAAGAGGCAATGATCTGCCTGTATTCAGCGCGGCCACTGCCAATATCATCCAGGCCATGCAGGAAGCTCATATTTCCCGCTATATCGTCACTACAGGACTCAGCGTGCATACACCAGCAGATCAAAAGAGCCCCTGGGTTGTGCAGGCCACCAGGTGGATGTATGCTAACTACCCGGATACTACCCGCGATAAACAAACAGAATACGAACTGCTGCTAGCTACCCGCCTGGATTGGACTATGATTCGCCTGCCGCTTATTGAGCTCACCAGTGCAGCTCCGGGTGTGACCGCAAGCCTGACAGACTGCCCATCCAATAAGATCAGCGCGACCAGTCTGGCAGCATTTATCACAGACCAGTTGCAGGACAATACTTTCTACAGCGCAGCACCATTTGTCGCGAACGAAGTATAATCATTTCGAAACAGTTATTTAACCAACAGCACGGGAACGAATACCTCCATCTCCCGAGGTTGAAATTAAAAGAGGTGGTCTTAAAAGTAAATGTTCCCCGATTTTACCCGGGTCCCTGGCTGTAAGGTCTTTCGTATACACCTTGTCCGAAACTTTCAGCTCACTTTTAAGACCACCTCTATCGAAAACATTATAATATATTAATTGCTTAACATATCTTTATCGCGACCCTAATTCATTAAAATGGAAAAACCCAACACAGTCCCTGCCAATGCGCAGTGGAATCCGGAAGACAATCAATGGGACCTCGGACAATACAATCAGGCAGGTGTTAAAACCGGCATCTGGCAATCCTGGCATGTAGAAGGACATCTTTGCGGAACAATTGATTACAAAGACGGCACCCCGCCTTTTACTTTTAAACGCTTCCATCCCGACGGTACAGTTGCACAGGAAGGCAACTGGTATGGAGGTAATTACTGGCTGGGCACCTATCGCTGGACGAAAAGCGAACATCCCACATCAGAACCTTTTCCCGGGGGAGCCTCCGAACAACTATGGATCGTAGAATTCGTTTACGTCAGGGAAGGAATTTACCATGAACAGCGCTATTTCAACAAAGCCGGTCAACCAGTCACCGCCACAGGTAATCCATTGCCCGCACGCCCCGCAAATGTACCGGCACGCGCTCATTTCGGAGACAGACAGGCTCGCTGGATCATGGGAGAAGTGGATGTACAAAAAAGAAGATATGTAGGCCAGTACAATGAATGGGATGTAAATGGCCTGCCCACAACCATGTTGGTATTTGATCCGGAAACCGGCGATCAGGTAGAAGAACATCAGTTCAAACAAGGGAAACTATGGTTATCAAATAAAAAAGGCCCCGGAGACCAGTCTTTGAAAAGTTTTTATTATGATAATGTTGAACCGGCAGCCGTTAAAAACAACGTACTGTATACGAATGGATATCGTCATGAAACGCATTCCTTCTTTTCGCCAACAGGTGAATTACTATATAGCATACGTAATGAAGACCTGGGAACAGGATTGCATAAAAAAAGATACTATAATGATACCCTCATTTTCGAAAGTATTCAAACAGCCGATCATGACCAACCACCCATCAGTGTACATTATTATTACCCGGACGGCGCTGTAATTATCGACTATCAGTCAAATAAAGATGGAACAGGCAACTGGCACCTGTATGAACCAGATGGAAAACTGGCAGTCACCCTGCCTGTGCCAGAGGAAAAAGATTATAATGAATTCATCGGCTGGCAGATTTTCCTGACCTTCGATCTGGATACCAACACTACTACGCATGAATGGAAATTGATGAAAGAAAAATTCATGAGCAGGTATACTATGGAAGTGATTGAACAGCAGGTGAATAATTTAGCTGTACCAGGTTTCCTGCAGGTTGAACTGGACAAAACTGACTGGCAGCAAATTGATGCAGCTATGGGTGGTAGTAAACATCTTCCAAAGTACATCAATGGATTACTGGTAGAAGACCATTCAATTGCAGAGAGTTGCCTGGGCGATTTATGGATGCAGATTGAGCACCAGGGTAGTGTATATTCATCTACCTATACCGTAGGAAACATCATTGCCACCTGTCTCCCTCATTATGCAACGTCCCCGGTTATTCAATCCCGGTTAGTGCAGTTGCTCTTTGATATTGTGGCACTGCCTAATATTCATGACTACCCGGATCTTTATAAACAACTGGCCACTTCGTTGACAGGTTTAACACCACTGTTTTCAACGAACGCCGACAGTGAAGATGATACCATTGCTACCCAGGCATTGTACCTGCTTTTGCATGTCGGCACAGTGCATATAGAGGTCGTGGATTACTTCAAAAAGGTATTTGAAAATACCGCGTATTCCGCTTTCAGAAGAAGCTATGCGGTATTTCTACTTGGCCAGCTTTACCTGCGAAATGGAGATGGGAACAGGCTGATAGACGAACTGGCCCCCGCACTGGATACGACCAAGGAACCTATGATACGGGTGGTGATGCTGATTCATTTAGTAACAGCTGCCAGGGAGGAAGCAGCTGCATCCTGGAATAATGAATTACTCCGGTGCCTGGCTGCACCTGAAGAACTTACCAGTGCATTTCGCAGATTGCAGACCTTGACAGGAGGTTATGACCTGCAGGATTATATACTAATGCTTTTCAGATATGCCAATCCGTTAATGCTGGAGGATAATATCGGTCCGATCATAGCGATGCTGCCACAGGTACATAAGGTGAAACAGGAAACGCTGTTACATACAATATTAAGTGTGTTATTCCCGGAACCATCTTCGAAAGATGATATCACCCCCTTACGTCAGCAAGCACTGTTAGCTGCCGCAGCTGCGATTGATACGGAGATTGTTGATGTGAATCTCACCGGACTACTGCATGATTATGGATTGCCGGCTACTACAGCTGAATTAAGAGAACTAGCCGGTAGTACAGTCGCCAGCAATTAATCAGGACGTTTGTTATTTATCCGGAATGGGGACAACAGATAACGAAAAATAAGCCATGGAACAACTAAACAAGTTTTAAAATCACCGGGCTTGATGAATGCTATTATTTATATCTTTTTACAATGAATACAAATTTTAACCTGTTTGCGAAAATAGCCTCGCGTTCTTTTTTAGCGTGGATCAGTATTGTTATTCCCGGTATCATTCTTTCGATCATCGGATTGATCATGGCCATTTACCTGTTGGGAAACCATCCTGGATATGCCGGCGCAAGAGCTGGCGGTATGGGGGCTTTGCTGGCACTATTCGTTCTATTTACTGTTGCATTCTGGTCGTCTTTATTGCTGGTATTTTCAATTGCGGGATTCGTGCTATTCCCCTCTATGGCTTCCGGTTATACACTGAAAAAAACTATCTTTTTAGTGTGGGAAAATAAACTGGGCGACTTCTTTATTGGGAAAATCAGCAGCTATCTCGACAAAGTATTATTACGTATCGCTCCTCTGGAAGGTGCTTCAGATGCCACCCTTAAAAAACAGTCCCTCCGGGAGTTGAAACTGGAAGTGAAAAAAGACGGAGATACAAACCGATTACAGAAGCGGTTGCTGAATTTTCTCCTGAAGAAAATAAGACTGGAAGATATTGACTGGCATGCACCCAGGGAGAAGATTAAAAGTGAGATCCTTGCAAGGTGCAAAGCATACGTCGGAGAGAAATTACTTCCTTCCAGATTGTGGATCAGGTTGGCAATGATCCTGCCGGTAATATTAATGATATTGGCGTTCATATACGAGCGCTGACTGATAGGCCGGGGCGTTTGCCCCGGCTTTTTTATCCGGATTACGTGACTTACACTGATAGCATAAAAACAGGTCATCCACCCCTGCCTCATTGGTACTGTAAAGGCCTGCTGGTTTTCAATCCTTTATAAACCATCCTACTCAATAAATAAAAATTCTAAAAAAATCGACTTTCCTAGTATATTTACATAAAATCTCACTTTTTTCCAGAAAAATAGCAGAACTTAAGTATACTATCAACGTGAAAGGGACTTTACAACATAAAATAGCAGCGGGAAAATCAGGTATTGTATTCTACAGCCTTACGCCACCAAAGATCACTACCGAAAGTGAAAAAGTTACCGTCATTGCCGGCAACCAGATCGAGCGTTTAAAAAACCTCGACATCGACGGCCTGATATTATATGATATCCAGGACGAAGCACTTAGAACCGACAAAGAGCGCCCTTTTTCGTTCATTCCCACTATTTCACCTGAAGTATACAGCAAGGAGCTGCTGGCTACCCTCCCGGTGCCTAAAATCATTTATAAAAGCATTGCGAACCATACCAGGGAAATGTTTGCAGACTGGTTATCACGAAACACCGATCTGGAAGCGACTGTATTTGTAGGTGCTTCTTCACAGCAACAGGTACAGGCTACGAACTTCTCCCTGTCCGACGCCTACCAGGTTAAAAAGGAAATGGGCCTCGATATCCTTCTGGGCGGTGTCACCATCCCCGAACGCCACACCAGGAAAGGTGATGAACACCTGAGGATGTTCAGTAAAATGGAGCATGGCTGTAATTTCTTCGTATCTCAGTGTATCTACAATATCAATGAGACCAAGAATGTAATGTCCGACTACCACTACCACGCCATGACGAATAATACACGCCCTGTACCGGTCATCTTCACGCTTACACCTTGCGGATCACTGAAAACCCTGCAATTCATGGAATGGCTGGGCATAGAGGTACCAAAGTGGGTGTATAACGATCTTAAATATTCAAAAGATATCCTCCAATCCTCTATCTATACAGCCACCAACATAGCAGGAGAGATTCTTAACTACGCAACCACCAAAAACCTGCCTGTCGGGTTCAATATCGAAAGCGTATCCAATAAGAAAGACGAAATCATGGCAGCTCACGAAATCCTGGAGAATGTGTTGCATATGGTAAAGCCCCTGAAGACTGAGGTAAACGAAAGCAAGCGGGCAATGCCGGCTTACTAAATCAAACTTAACCTTATTTTCATATATATTTTTTCTCTATTCTCTGTTTCAGATCTACCTTGCGGGCCTTAAGTGGACAGAAAGTAAACGAAACATAGAAAATAGATGAAAAGAATCACCCTGCTTATGATGAGCGCTGCCCTTTGGAGTGCCTGTAACAGTAACCATGAAAGTAAAAACCAATCAGTTGTTGATAGCCTGAAAGCAAAACCTGCTACATCCCGGGTAAATGTGCTGAAACTATCTGGTAGCACAACTATTGCCCCACTGGCACAGAAAGTTGCCGGGTACTTCCGCATGCAGAATGATAGTTTTGATATCATTGTTACTGAAGGTGGCAGTAGCGTAGGCATCGCTGACCTTGAAAAAGGCACGACAGATATTGCCATGTCATCCCGCGATATGAATGAGGCTGAACGTAGAAAATTTACAGAAACGAATCACCCGGTCACAGAGGTAAAGATTGCTGACGATGCCCTGGCAGTAGTGATACATCCGGGTGCCGGCGTGGAAAAGATCACCAGGGAACAACTTGAAAAAGTATTCTCAGGAGAGGTAACCAACTGGAAGCAACTGGGTGGGAAAGACATTAAGATCATGCTCATTTCGAGAGAGAGCAGCTCCGGTACATACGAATTCTTCAAGGAAGCTGTTATGAAAAAGAAAGAATTCACCACATTAGCCATGTTCGAGCATACCAATGGTGCTGTTATCAACAAAGTAAGCAACACAATAGGTGGAGTTGGCTACGTAGGCCTGGCCTTTATCAATGATAAAGTAAAAGCACTGCCGGTATGTTTCGATGGCAAAAACTACATTGCGCCAGACATTAAGCATGTAAAATCGAAGACCTATCCACTCGCACGTCCGTTGTTCTTTATCTATCAGAATACCAGCGCTGCAAAAGTGAAAACCTTTGTAGATTACCTGCTTTCGGCCGATGGACAAAAAGAAGTAGAAGCAATCGGATACGTATCCATTAAATAATATAAAAAAAGCCGGGATGCACTTCCGGCCTTTTTTATATATCACAAATAAGTAAAAGCTAAATTTTTCAGACAGGCTACAAAAAGCAGGCTATCACCTGCCCAAAGCAATGTTCGGGCAGGTGTGCTAATGCGTTTATAAAGCCTCTTGATTCACAGCACCTTGATTTCTCTGTCTGGTAATCTTCTGTAAACTGATGTTTTCGCAAATAGCGTACACTGCATAAAAGCCCATCAGTATAAAAATTGTAATTCTGCTGGTATGTGCTCTGTTGACAACGGCATAAATCGTGATACCTGCCAGGCAAAGCATCATCCTGCTGATCATTGCACCGTATACCCGAAGCATAAATACACTGTTGCTTTCGGCTTGTACACCTTTACGGCTCATGTTGTAAGTAAATGCTGAAAGGCCAGCTAAAGCAAGATTGCCAAAAAGTAATACATTGTGATGTACTCCATTGTCTAATAACCATGCTTTTAAACCTAATAAAGTGGCATTCAATAAAATAAATAGTCCGATGACTCTAAAGTAGAATCTGTCACTCATTTCTCTGTTGGGATCTTTGATAATTATTCGAAAATTCGGCCGCGAAATTACTACGAAAGCTAAAAAAGACAAAACGATATAGGATAAAAATCATAAAAACACCTGATATCTGACATTTCTTTTACATCCGGAATAGCAGCGCCCGCTGGAAGTATATTATGTAAAATGAGTATATTGAGTGAAAATCAGCACTCACCAGTATATCATGAAGAGCCTCCTATCCATTAGCTTTAAGATCACCCGACGCGAATATGCCAGATACCTGCTTGCCTATTTTTATAGAAGACCTATAACGATTATCCTGGGTGTTGCCGGACTTTACTCACTGATTATGCCAGCTTTAGTAGATTATGGTATGATTGGAAATTTTAATAAAGGCTTTTATTTTTCAATTCCGTATGCGTTATTCCTCTTGTTCTATCCGCTGTTAATGACGGGATTAGTTGTATTACAACGATCCAGGAACGCGTTCCTGAAGCAGGAAATGCTATACGAATTTGATGAAACAGGTGTACATATAAAAGGAGAAGATTTCACCAGTGACCTCGCATGGTCACATATCAAAGAAGTGAAGGAGATGGCCGGATTCCTGATCTTAAAACCGTCGAGACGTGAGGGTTACCTGGTAAAAAAGAATGTATTGGGCAACGATGAGATCACTTATATTAAGGAAAAAATAGCTGCTGCAAAAGGTAAAGGTGAATAAATAAGCAACTACTTACTCACCCTGTCATACGTCGCCAGGGGACTATATTCTGCTCCTGTCAGGGGCATGATCACAAAAAATGCAATTGTACTCCCATAATCAACAAATAACAACTGATCCTCCTTGTTCCGCGCTAACAGCAATCTCCTGGTATTCAGTGTCCAGATCAATGGCCCCACCGGCCAATCCGTTTTTGTTCGCCGGCTGATCACGATGAAATCGCCCTTGATCTTATATTTAAATGATTTGGTGGCAATAAGTGTATCACTGGCATAAAGCCCCATTGTTATCTGCTTTTTTGATACAGTGCTGATCTTCACTGTCTCCCCTCTCCCATTATGCATACCTGGTTTGTCCTGGCTAAATGTATTCCACAGGGAAGTCTTGCCGTCCCGGGCCAGATCATCATAACTTCCGACAATAGTCAGTTGATTACTATCCGACCTAATCGGGGCTACAAATGCAGACTGGCTGGCAGCAGGGCCTTTACAGGCGGGTAACAGGAACAGGAACAGATATTTTATGTATTTCATAGTTATACTAAATATAACCAAAAAGACATTGCCCCAAAAGCAATTCTGCCGGACTTCACTGCACGAAAGTTGTCTCCCATTGTTTCATAATTTAATAAAAGTATCTGGGTGATCGCTTCAGCGATGTAGGAGGAGTGTGTTTCTGAGCGCAGGTAAAATACCCTTCTTGTGAATACAAAAACAACTTTCATTTCTTCCACTTCCGCGCAATTTTAACCGCAGTTTCGATCATATAAGGTTCCCATTGTTCAATTCTCCAATCAGAACTGGCCAACGATGATTGAGCGAGTAAAAGCATGGCAGCATCATAGGATTCCGCCGTTTCCAATATAGCTGAAAGTTCCAGCTGTTGGGCATACAGCGTGAGATCTTCTGCTACAGGTCCTGTAGGAAGGGATAACGATGGCAGGAAGAGATAGTCGGCACGATCCTCATCAGCCCGGGATACGATCTCCTGCATATGCAGGAAGTCATTGTAGAACGCTGCTCTGCTGCTATCAGATGAAAGACCGGTACCTAGTTGTTCCAGCACAACATATTTCAGATGCGGACATTTGGGTATCGTTAATTCGAGTAACTGAAAAACCTCCGGCGGGACCGCTTCATCATGTGTATCTCTTCTGATACTGCGATCAGGAGAGGCGGCAGAATCATCCCAGCTACCGCCGGAGATGTGGATCTCACGAACCTTATCCAGGGGATAGAGAGCGATCAGCTCATCGAAAGCCAGGTCGAAGTTCCGGAGCTGGCAATACAGATTGTGCAGATCCAGAATAATAAATCCATTCACGGGCGCCAGCAGCTGGTCCAGGAATACACCGTGCCGCTTCACCTCATCCAGTGAATAAGAGAATGCCAGGTTCTCCAGACCTACAGGACGTCCACAGGCATGGTAAATCCTTTTGAGCCTGTCTCTGCCAATGTTGAGTGTAGAAGCAGAATAAGGGATATTTAACGGGGCGCCATGATGAAAATCCCGGCCAGTCATGAAGCCAAAGTGTTCCGTAATATGGTCGAATGTGAACTCGGTGGCCGTTTGCCGTAAGTGAGAAAGCCATGCTTCCTGCTCGGGCAACCACTTTCCTGAAAACAGGGAAAAGAAAACCCCATGACCTATCAGGCGATTCTCATCGCTAAAAGCGGTCAGCAGGTCCCTGAACCAGTCAGGCACTTCCTTTACCTTATGTAAAGCATCGAACGACCATTCTATGGCATCTACCCTGGATTCTTCCATCAGGGGCAGACATGCCGCAAGGATATTTGCGTCCAGGTTACAGGCTACAGCAGATAATATTCTTGGCACCGGTTAAATATCAGTTTTCATGTATCAACCCATTCCACAGGCAGGACAGTCGCCGAGTTGCTGTGTTGGCTTGGATTCATTTTTCTTGTTGGCCTGATCTGTTTTTTTAGGTTTGGCCTGTTCGTCTTTTTTGCATGAAACGGCAGTTGTCTGAACGGCGATACCGATCACGATGGCGCTAAGGAGCGATTTTGATAGCTTCATTCCATTGGAATTTTAAGAGATAATGATTGTCCCACTACAGCTACAAGTCAGGATATATCTTGGGTGTTGTCGCCTATTAAACGAGACAGCCGCCAGAAAAGTTACAACGATTGAAAAACCACCCCAGATCCTGGCCTGCGGATCTTTGTCCCTTTCATAAACGATGACGTCCATACCCTGCTGCTGAAGTAAAACTGCCATTGTCAGGCCAACGGGACCTGCGCCGAGAATTGCTATTTTCATCCGTGCGTTGTTTTAATTACAGCACAAAGTTCCGGCATCAATGAGAGACAAAATAGCTACCTTTGACTCAAAAATAGTCGTATCAGACTTTTATCGTGAAGGTGCCTGAAACACTTGCGCAACTTCAGCGAAAAACCGGACAGGAGAGAAAAACGGACAAAGCCGAATAGCCGGTCTTAAATTTATAATTATGTACAACCCAAAATATCCAGCACCTGTAAAAGCCTACAGTATTAAAGAGCTGTCGGATATCTTAAAATGGCCTGAATGGTCATTGATCAGCTTTCTACAACAACACGTAGACAAAATAGGTGTGCCCCTGGAAGAAGCTGGCAAAAAGTACCATAAAAAGCAGATCAAAATTATATTCGATATGCTGCAGCCTGATTAGGATATATAAATGATGCTAATAGACAGATTCTTATATTATATCACAGCTTGTTGTGCAATTTCCGGGTAAGGCAAAAGGGAAAGAGACCATGGCCGGGGCGGATATGAATTTCTCCGGGAAAATCCGTTGCGCCGGGGCACCGGACATCAATTTTATCTGAGACTTGTAAACAACTCCCACAAATAAGGTAATCCCACAAACACCGATATCGACAAAATTCCGCCAATCATCCCCATTACGTGAAAATAAGCGACCCCTCTTCCAATCTCCCTTCCTTCCAGTTCCGAAAGCGCCAGTGTAATCAGGGACACCGACAATATCCCCGCTCCTACACTCCTTATTTCCATCACCAGGTCATTCATTTCCCCCGATAATGCTTTCAGCGACAAACACCAGGTAGTAATATACACCAATATCCCTATTGCGATCAAATACCGAATGGCCACACTTTTCCGCACTACCAACACAGTAGTGATCACCGCAACCACAACAGCGATCACAATCACCGGTAAGAAAACATGTTCATTGAATGTAAACAACGAATTGTGCAGAATAACCACTTGTCCCCCCGCGAAAAAAGAACTGATTATAATTAAAACCAATCCCTCCCTTAAATGAACATTCAATAACCTGAACTGTCGCCAGATAAAAAGTCCTATCCCTATTACACCCAACATTATTAACAATATCATCAGCCCCGAACTAAGTTCTCCCTCATACTGTCCTCTCTCCACTCCCACATACAAACATCCGGCACCTGCTATCAGCAAGCCCGTTGCCAGCCAGTCTTCCTGCTGCTCATAAATTCCCTTTCTCACAAATAAGCCTACTAGTATACCAGCTATAACACCCAAAGGAATATTCAGAAAAAATACAAAGGGCCAGCCAAAATTATCAACAATATACCCCGCTAACGGAGCTGCCGTTAACACGGCCGGATAAACTGCCGCGACCATCAACAACTGCACGGTAGCCCGATTTTTCACCGGCCAGCTTTCAGTAAGTATCGTATGCGACATCACCAGCATAGCCCCAATGCCCAGTCCCTGCATCCACCGCAAAATGATCAACATATTGAGCCGCGTAGCATTCCCGCAAAAGAAGGAACACAACACAAAGCACACAACCGCCCACAACAGGAAGTTCCTTCTGCCCAATTGAGACGATAGCCAGTTACATAATGGCATGATAACAAGGATCCCTAACCAGAACGCCGTCTCTGTTCGCGTGATTGCATTTAACGATACGCCCATGTTTCCTCGTATATCATTATAAGCAACATGCATAGCTACTAAATTAAATCCAACGATCACAAGACAACATATAGCCGCCAATGTGACTAACACCCGGCGAAACCCTGATTCAATATAACCTTCCATAGTTCTGATTCTTTTTATTCATATCCAGCACCTTAATATGACCGCGATACCTTCTTGTCCCCTTGTTACACGTTGTATAAGCTGGCATTAACAGGGTAATTTAGCTAATATTTCTAATTAGACATACGAGGTTTTAATCACAGGATGTCTTTCCTGCTTTTATCTACCTATTGTATCATGCACATTCATAACTTCCGTTATTGCTATTCCCGAACGTTCCGGAAAACAGCCCATCACCTCAGGTGCGCTACACAGCGTAATTGCATTTCCATCACCCGCTCCAACAAACCACCTTTCCCACTAATTACAAAACAACTGGCATGCAACAGCAAAAGCTGTTACAACACACGGCACGATCATTGAAAGAAATACATTTTCCTATTCAGTACACCTTCTAAAACGACGGCTGTCATCACTATTCGTATGCAGACAAGAAGTAATACTGGACATAATTTCCGCCGGAACCGGCAGATTCACCACCTGCTACCCACCAGTGGCATAGTAAATAACATTGATCCTCAATAACTACTAACATATATTATGAAAAAAAGGATCTTCTCTACGGTTTTCCTGGCAATGGGCCTGGTAGCCGCAAAGGCACAACAACAAGACACATTAAGTGTGAACAGGGCAAAAATTAACCAGTTGGACAAAGAAATCGTTCACCTTCTCGGTCAGAGAATGGAAGCCGCCAGGGCCATCGGCATCTACAAGCAGGCTCACAATATGGAAGTGCTGCAATCCAATCGCTTCAATGAAGTACTGCAAAAAGCAATAGAAGCCGGTAAGACAGAAGGCCTTTCAGAAGAGTTTATCAGATCGCTGTATGAAGCGATCCACAAAGAAAGTATCAGGCAACAGGAAGCCCTGAAGAAAAAGTAGAAAAAATGCGCCCTGATCTGCAGGGCGCATTTTTTTTCATCTGTACACCGGCTTTTTTACATTACCAATGTGTTAAATAATTATTACCCTGCAACCTGCACAAACCTGATTTTACCTTTTACATTATGCAGCACTTTCCGGTTATGGGATGCTTTTCATGGTAATACCTTCTTTATTTTTGCTATCTTGAATAAGTACCTGCTCTTATCAGATACGATTCCGACGGGCAGTTCGCTCAGGGGAACTGCAAAAAAGAGTAGGAAACAATAAATTATGTCAAACGAATTGATTTCGACAATGAGGAAAGAGGTAGTAATGCCGGATGATGAAGCCGCCTACATTCTTTCCTATTTCAAAGAACAACATTTTAAGCGGAATGTGACGTTACTACATGCCGGAGAAGTGTCTCATGAAGTATTCTTTGTTACGCAGGGAACCTTACACCAGTTTTACATAGATGAAGCCGGCAATGAACGGACCTGTAATTTTACCTTCGAGAATGAATTTGTAACCGACCTGGAAAGCTTCTCCAGGAAAACGGTGTCCTCTTCGACTATTAAGACCCTGGTTCCTACCACCTGTCTCACTATTTCCTGTGCAGAGCTGGTGCCTTTAATGCGGGAATCCCGTGCCCTGGGCGACTTTTTCCATGTACTGATAGAACGAATTGCCGCTGCCAGCATTCGCCGTACCAAGGCCCTGCTGTCGTCTACCCCCGAAAAACAGTTCCTGGACCTGCTGGAAGAAAAGCCTGAAATCATCCAGCGCGTTCCGCAGCGTTATATCGCGCAATACCTGGGTATTGCACCGGAGAGCCTGAGCCGGATCCGAAAGAGGCTGATTCCGGCTAAAAAACCTTAACCCGGATCATTATTTTTCACCTCCTGAGCGGGATACCTTTGCATAAACAAATTGATATGCAAACAATACTCGGATCTGGTGGTGCCATTGGTACCCCACTGGCAAAAGAACTGAAAGCCTATACAGATAAAATCCGCCTCGTAGCCCGTAAACCTGTGCAGGTAAATGGAGATGATGAACTGATGACTGCTGATCTGACCCAATCTGCCGATGTAGACCGCGCTGTAGCAGGGTCGGAAGTCGTATACCTCACCGTAGGCCTGGAATACAACATCAAAATATGGCGCCGTGACTGGCCGGTGATTATGCAGCATGTGATTGACGCCTGTCTGAAACACAATGCCCGCCTGGTATTCCTGGATAATGTATACATGTATGCCGATACAGAGATCCCGCACATGACGGAACACTCCACTATCGCACCTCCCAGCAAAAAAGGCCAGGTCAGGGCAGCCTTACATTATACCATCCTGCAGGCCATCCAGCAAAAGGGACTGCAGGCGCTGATCGCAAGAAGTGCAGATTTCTACGGTCCCGCGGTAAAAAACGGGATGCTGGCGATCACTGTAGAAGGCGAGTACAAAAAAGGTAAGAAAGCCTACTGGCAAATCGATGTCAATAAAGTACACACTTTCACCTACACGCCCGATGCCGCGAAAGGTACAGCCATATTAGGTAATACGCCCGATGCCTTCGGCCAGGTATGGCACTTGCCTACGTCTGCCGAAAAACTTACAGGTAAGGAGTTTATTGAAAAAGTAGCAGCCGCTATGCAGGTACAGCCAAGGTATTATATCCTGTCCCGGTTCATGATGGGATTAATGGGGCTTTTTATACCAATCGTCAGGGAGATCAAAGAGATGTCTTACCAATATGACAGGGATTATGTGTTCGACAGCAGCAAATTTGAAAAAAGGTTTAATTTCAAGCCAACTACTTACTCAGCAGGTATTGCGGCGAGAGTACGCAGCTAAGATTAAGCATATTATACAGATAAATTAAGATCCGCTCTGATATTACCTTAATTACCAAATTAAATAAAGCCTTTGCTACCTTTGTCCTACAATCATTCAACATGGACGCCTACGATAGCAAGATACTAAAGCTACTTATCCAAAACTCCCGGATTACGGGCGCGGACATCGCCAGAAAAATTAATCTCTCGCTGCCGGCGGTGACAGAAAGACTGCGAAAACTCGACCGTTCCGGGATTATTGACAAATACACCATCAGGGTGAACAGAGCTCAACTCTCGTTACAGTTAATGGCATACATCAATGTATGGATTGATCACACTAAGAACAATCCTGTAAAAGATCAGCTGATAGCCATGGAAGAAGTGTTGGAATGCCACCATGTAGCAGGCGATTATGATCTGCTGTTAAAAGTACTGGTGGCAGATACAGCCGCATTAGAAAAGCTACTGGTGGGTAAAATAAAGACAATTAAGGGAGTTACACGTACCACCACCACCATTATTCTCAGCAGTTATAAAGAGGAAATAAATACCGGCATATGACACTGATTGAACAATTTGAAAACTGCACCCTGCCTAAGGAAGAATGGACACATGAAAATCATTTTGTAATGGCATTCTGGTATTGTATCAAATATCCCCTACCGGAGGCTGTTCAAAGGATCAGTAATGGTATCAGGCAATATAACGAAAGTGTGGGAGGGCAAAATACGGCAGATACGGGGTATCATGAAACGATCACGTTGTTCTATACCAGTGTAATTGCTGATTACGTGATCACACATAAGATCAATACTTTTACTGCTGATATAGTAGCTGATTTCCTGCAACAGCCGTTTCTTAACAAGCAATTCATTACACGGTTTTACAGTGAGGCATACCTGATGAGCAAAGAGGCCCGGCTGCAATGGCAGGCGCCCGATAAAAGCTGATCACCTTGTACCTCCTATTTGCCTGTATTCACATACACACACATACCAACCCATTCTTGTTTTATTCACTGCATAACTATATTCTCCACCAACGCGCTCCTGCAAAATAAAAAAGCCATTGAAATTATCCCGCGTATCAGCCACATGCCTGGTATAAAAGTACCTGATACAGCAGCACAATTTCAATGGCCCGAAGACAGGGAAAATCACTTCACAAATCTGTTCACCACCCTGTTCAACGTCAATCCCTGTACTATTACAGAGAAGACAACAATGATATAACTAGCTGATAAGATTAATCGTTTATAAGGCGATTCCGGCAACGACAGCGCCAATGCGACAGATATACCTCCCCTCAGGCCGGCCCAGACCAGGATGGCTGTATTGTTAAAGTTAGTCTTCAATGACCTTCTCATTACCATAGAAGGTACTGCAATACTCACCCCTCTTGCAATCAACACAAACAATACCGCTACCAGCCCGATAAACCAGTAATGCCCGATAAATGGCATCACCACTATCTGCAAACCAATCATTACAAACAGGATGATATTCAGCAATTCATCTATCAGTTCCCAGAAACGGTGCAGGTAATCCTGCAACTCTTTATTACTCTTCGCTCCGATAGAAGAACTACCCAGGATCAAGCCAGCCGCCACTGCCGCCAGGGGTATAGATACGTGCAGTAAACTACCCAATACAGAAATCATCATCACCATTGAGATAGAAACCAGGACCGCTGTCTGGAATTCCTGGATCTTCTTGGTCAGATAACCGGTCACAAAAGCGGTACCCGCTCCCAACGCCAGACCTCCAAATACTTCCTTGGCAAATAATTCCGTGGCATGCGACATAGAGAAAGTCGCCTCCTGTGCTGCCACCTCTCCGATAGTTACAAACAAGATCAATCCTACACCATCATTCAGCAATGACTCGCCGGAAATGATCGTCTCCAGTGAAGAAGGTATTCTTGACTTCTTCAACACCGACATGACCGCTACCGGATCGGTCGGTGAGATCAATGCACCAAAAAGAAAACAGTATACCAATGGCAAATCAATGTGCAGTAATGTTGTCGTTATATCCAGCAGCAAACCAAAAATGATGGTAGAGCCGACCACACCAATTGTACTCAGCACCAATACCGGTCGCTTCTGCTCCTTCAATTTCTTGTATTCAAAATGAAATGCACTGGCAAATAAGAGAAAGGCTAACATAATATCCAGCAAGGTCTTCGTAAAATCAATGCTGCGGGTAAGCTCACGTATAAAATTGAACGCAAAGGGGAAAGCCTTACCTGTCACCAGTATAAAGATAGAGAGCAGGATAGAGACAAACATCACGCCAATAGCACCAGGCAGTTTGATGAATCTGAGATTAAGGTATGAAATCAACGCACTGATAGTGATCAAGGCCGCAATGAGTGTAAATGTATCCATTCAATTGTTCTTTTGATGAAGCGTTCAATATACGAAATTTTCCTTATCTTCCCTTGTGCTATGGATACAATTGACGTTATAAAGGGCTTCGGCGATGCATTTATTTTATTTCTTTTCCCATTGATTGGTCTCGCTATCGAAAGCCGTCTTCCACGCAGAACAGGCTATTGGATAATGGGCATATCCTTTATCTTAGTGATACCCATCTTTACGCCATGGCACTACATTTTTCCGTATGCTTACCGCACTTTGCTATTGATACTTTTCTCTACCGCATTTGCCATGACATTGCAATCTCCATCACGTAAAAAATCAAAAACTGCATTCAGTGTCGGACTCACAATTGTTTTATTTTTAGGCCTTGGTTTTATGCAGCTTGTTAATTTACTGATAGGTAGAAAAACAGTAGAAAAAACATGGCGCATTAAAAATTACAATGTGGAATATGCAGCTGACCAGGGGTTTACCGGCCAGCCAGTGATGCGTTACGAACTCAATCAATATGGCTTCCTTCCTATTTTTGTAAGAAATGTAGAGTCAGTTACAGAGAATGATACAATGACCAGTTGTACGATCCACTTTCCGGTAAATAAGATGCTTTTCAACAAATGTAATGGCTCACTGGAACGGATACCTTAATATTCATTTAAAAAAATAATCTACCTACTGGATTTAGTACCCCGAACGTTTATATGTATTCACCCACTACTACCCTATCCTATGGAACGAACTCCTTACTTCTCTGCCCGCCAGAGACTGACATTGAAAAGTTGCTGGATTCCTGGTATCATCATCGCCACAGCAGGCATCCTTTCCTGCCTCTTCATTCACTTCAAAATGGAATGCTTTAACAGTGCCGGACAGCAAGCCGTCTACGTATCCGCTCTCTTTACAGCCTTTAAATGGGCGGTGGCATTTAGCTGGGCCCCCATTGCCAACAAGGAGTATAAAAAGGCACTCCCGATCGCAGCCACCGTTGTTATCCTGTACCTTTCTTATATATACTTTGTAGACAGCATCTATTCGCATCTTCCTTCATGCATCGACACAACCTTCATCCTGGTTGTGTGGAGCTGTGTACAGGCTGCAGTGGTTTCCTTCATCACACGTAAACAGCATTTCTGGCAGATTGGCGTAGCCGCAGGTCTTATTATCTGTTACACCACAGCTACTTCAAACTCACCGGGGCCTGTTCACCTGTATGCCTTCAGCCTGCCTGATCTGCTCACTGACTTCTTTCTCCCATTCCTCGTCTATGGCTGGATGTACCTGGCAGAAAACTTTTTCAGTGATAAAAGTTATCAATACCTACTCAATTCAAAAATACAGGTACTGAGTGGGGAGGATTACCGCCTTCTTTATCCGTTGTCAGCACTTTCCTGCTGGATCATTATATTTCAGTCAGCCGGGTTACTAAGATCTCACGCCACCGGTTCTTCCGGTTATGATGGCGATAGTACTTTCCTGTCTCAGGCGCTCGTTACCAATGCCATCACCTTCATCATGGAAGTAAGTATCTTTTACATCACCGCTTCCCTCACCAGGAATATCGCCATGAGCAGAATGATGACCATTGCCAGCAACAATGGCTGGCTATATCTATTCCATTACCTGCCGCTGTTAAATATTATCATATGGATCATCTTCAGTAATCAACGAGCACTACACAAGACCCCAACTGAAAACGCAGTGTTCTATATCACCCGCCAGCACTCATCTATTTACAATTACCTGATCGGATTAGGTGCACTGGTCAGTCTCGGGGAAGTATACAACGCCTACCAGCACACCCGTTATCATTACGCAGGTGTGAACGGTTTTATCTTCCTCATCCTGTTTGCAAAGCTGGTTACCTATTTCTTCCTGGACAAAGGAAAAACCGTTATCATTACGCTGGTCGTACTCAGTTGCCTGGCCGCGCTTACCATGTTTATCGCCGCCACAGGCAGCGGCAACCTTCCCACTCCTTTATCGATGGCTACTGTACTGAGTTACTTCTTCCTTATAGAAATCTTCTCTCCTGAGTTAGGGAAAACAGATGCGGCCCAACTACCTGAGATATATACTGCATAAACATGGTATTGAAGACCATCAACCGATGTCCGTCAATACCATTCTCAATCTGTTCAAAGCCCCCATCAGGGCAATGCTGCTGGTCAGTTCCACGATCTCCCGCTGTGAGAAATGGTCTGCCAGCAATTGAGCATCCCCTTTCAGGGCAACTACTTCTTCTGCATATTGTAAGACTAACCTTTGCCGCAGTGTAAAGTCTGCGGCGTGCCTGAAACCCGGTACCTGATCTACTAAGTCCTGCGGCATCCCCATTTCCCTCAACTCCCCTGCATGAAAACGACAACAAAACGCGCATCCGTTGATTTGAGATACACGCAACTCTACTAATGCAATCAATAAAGGATCAATCCCCGATGTGCGAATACTTCCATGCGCCTGGTATAAGTGCCCGACTGTTTTCTTAGCAATCTCCTTGTAATCCATTTTCTTTTTCCACAAAGCTACTGGCATGCAAGTAATAAATTCAGTACTCAAACAGGATAAACCAGTATCCAACCAGGATGCTTACCTTTGCGATATGGAGCACATTAAAGACAACTTCTCCATCGAGGTACTGGAATGCACCCATTGGGAGGAGAGAAACCGAAAGAATAATTTCTTCGAACTGGTATACATCCTGAAAGGCCATGGTCAGCACATAGCCAATCATGTCCCCACCCCTTACCATCCGGAAGAAGTGTTCCTCCTTCCCGCTGCCAGATGTCATGCCTATAATGTAGCAGAGAAGACCACCTTTCTTTTCATTCGCTTTACTACTCATTACTTTTCACCCGGTCTTATCGACTATACCCAATGGATGAACCGAATCAACTTTATTCTAGCCAATCATGACTACTTGCCCGGTGAACTGGTCACTGATCCTGATGATAAAGTCCAGTTGAAAAGATTCCTCGACATCATTCTATACGAGCACAACAAAAAGGAGAGCTGTGGTCCGGCAATCATCCGCAATACACTTGTGTCTATTCTTGCCCTCATCAGCAGGAATATCCAAAAGAAAATACAAAACACCCGGTCATACAAAGATCAGCGCTTCACCCAACTCATAGAATACATTAATTACAATTTGCTCGCCCCTGAGAAGATCACTGTCAAACACCTCGCAGCGCAATTCCATATCCCTGCTTCTTATTTCAGTGAATACTTTTCCAGGAACGCTGCTGAGAACTTTCAGGACTACATCCTCCGCTCCAGGATCAGGATCGCTGCATCAAGGGCAAAATATACCGACGCTCCCTTCCGGGAGATCGCTTCAGATCTCGGTTTTACAGATAGCAGTCACCTCAATAAAGTGATGAAAAAATATACGGGTAAAAACATGCGTACTACGCGGCAGGAAATGATGTAGTGCAGTCAATGGGGCAACAAATGGAAGAGGTTATCTCAAAAGTAATCTGGAAGCGCAGGTATTCGCTGATACGAATTTCACTTCATCAGGTACCCGGCTACACCAGGTAAATTTACTTTTGAAATAACCTCCTGCTGTCTTATTCACCTTCAGCAGTCACATTGAATGTGACATTGATATTACCTCTTGTCGCATTGGAGTAAGGACATACTTCATGTGCCCTTTCTACCAGTTCTTTTGCCTGTTCTACTTCCACGCCCGGAATATTCACGTGCATATCCACAAACAAAACAAAGCCTACTCCTTCTTTCTTCAATCCGACTTTAGCAGTAACGGTTGTAGTACCGGTTTGTACTTTTGAATTCCTGATCATGAGGTTCAGCGCGCTGTCAAAGCAAGCTGCATAACCTGCTGCAAACAATTGCTCAGGGTTGGTAGCTCCGCCTGCACCACCCATTTCTTTCGGGATCCTTACATCCAGTTCCAGCAATCCATCGGTAGATTTAACATGACCATTTCTACCACCTGTTGCGGTTACTTCTGTTGAATACAAAGCTTGTTCCATGATTTAATATTTTAAATGTGTCCTACTTTTTGTAATAATTTATGCAATGTAGCACGTAACTGTTTTAGTTCTTTTTCACTCATATCCATTTCACATGCCAGCTGTGCCGGTATCTTCTCAGCGCTCTTCTCCATTTTTTTGCCGGCCGGTGTCAGGGCAATATTCACCACCCGCTCATCCTGTTCATCTCTGGTACGCTTTACAAGGCCTTTTTCTTCCAATCGCTTCAATAAGGGCGTCAGGGTACCACTGTCCAGGTACAACAGCTCACCCAGTTCTTTCACCGTCATAACGCTATGCTCCCATAGCACCATCATCACCAGGTACTGAGGATAAGTAAGCCCCAGCTCCTCCAGCAATGGCCGGTAGAGGGCAGTGATCTGCCGGGAGGCCGCGTACAGCGGAAAACAAACCTGATTTTCCAGTTTCAGCAAACTCATATCTTCTCATTTGGTTTATCAAAATTAAATTGTGCACAATTAATTTCCAAATAAAAAACAAATCCTGTGCAGTACCTTCCGTCAATATATTTCTACTCCTCTTAAAACGACAAAAGCTTTTGCCGGTGGCAAAAGCTTTTGTCATCGATTCATAAATTCTATCTATTGCTCTGTACTAATTCCTTTATTATCCGACGCCATTTTCAGTTCGGTCGGCGCCACCGCCATCGCTGTATGCTCTATCAATTTCTCACTGATCAACTTCCCTTTTTCGTCATACTCCTTTACATACCCCTGGTTTTGTCCCATTTCATGCAGTGTACTTACCAGCCCATTAGGATAAAACTTTTTTGTAATCACAGAGTCTTTTCCCTTCACCAATTCCTCACTCAGTAATCTGCCATTCGGATCAAACTCCCTGGTCACCATCATCTTTTGCAGCTGGTTTACCTCCTTCCATTGCTGTAGCTTTCCGTCAGGAAAGAAACTCCTGCGCAGGTTTGCTCCATTGCCCAACTCCTTGTAAGTGTATTCCAGGGTACCCTGCTCATACTCCCTGGTACTATCCAAACTACCATCCTGTGTATAAAGATTCTCCCTGATCAGGGTTTTGTTCTTAAATACTTTTTCCCGCTGAATATACCCGTCTTTGAACTCTGCTTCAGAAATCAGGACTTTATTATCAAAGACCTGGCGTTTACCGTTCAGCTTATTATTACGCAACTCCATGGTAATCATCAGGAATGACTGATCATTACTGAATATTTTCCTGGCAGTTCTGTCTAAAGTCCCATTGTTATCCACATAAAAATAAAAACGGCTCTGGTCTGGCCATTCAGTCACATAATACCCTTCACCCAGGGTAGAACTATCCTTATTGAGTACGGTAATTGTCTTTACACGACTTCTTTCTTTCTCCTTTCTGATTAGCGTAGACCCATCCAATGACTTATACTGTTGTGCATAACTATTTGATACAAAAGCACATAAAACCAGACCACAAAAAGTCAGTTTTAAATAGGTTAGGGAGTAATTCATTGGGTAAATATATAAATAATTAATAATAAGGCATATGTTAATTTTATTCTTAACCTACTGTTCAATTAAGATGAAAATCTTATGACGATGTTACTGGCACCTCATTTTTTTAGTAATAGTGCATCTTTAGTTGCCGGGGTGAGTTGAAAAATTTCTCTACCTTAATAGTCCTTAACGCTGTTTATCCCCTTATCCAACCCGTCGAAAAATAAAGCAGCCAGCCAATAAATAACAATTGCAAAGGCAACCTGAAATACAAATATTCAATACCCGGTCCTTCAAAATTGGCCTTTTCCATATTCAGGTGTATCATAGCTGCATATATATTCGCTGGCAACATGACAATAAAGAGCAGGATTAACAGGTTGCCGGCAATATATCTTCCGGCAGGGAATAATAACAGGATACCCAATGCCACTTCCACAATACCGGTTAAATACACCACTGCTAATTTAAACGGGATTACAGGGGGCAACATCATCACCATCCCTTGTGTAAATTTAAAATGGCCGACAGCTGTCAACATTAACATACAGCACATGGCAACATTTCCTGCAAACGTTATTTGCCATACCCCGGTGGTGAACCTGGCAATGACAAGCGATAAAATGAAAGTGACTAATAATACAATCAAAGGTTTCATGTTGCAAATTTGAATCATCCGCAACTGAACGAAAATGATGTATGTTAGTTTCCCATCAGTTGCTTCCTGATCCGGCTTAAACTTTCGGGTTGAATACCCAGGTAAGAAGATAAATGCTTCACTGAAATATTACTTACCAGTTGGGGCGCTCTTTGCAGTAGCCCGGCATACCGCTCTTCTGCTGTGCGGGACAACAGGTCCATTTCCCGCCTCAGCCTTTTTACATATTGATACTCAGCCATCAGGCGCCCTATGCGCTCTCCGTGATGCGAGCGGGCATAAAAGGATTGTAACACCTGGTAGTCGATCACGACTACAGTAGCCTCCTCCAGTACTTCTATAAACACCCGGCTTGGTTCCCTGGTGATAAGGGAATAATAGGCGGTTACAAAATCCCCGGCAAACTGAAAGTCTACCGTAAATTCCTTGCCATCACGAATAAAGTAATGACGTGTGGCGCCGGTATTCAAAAAATAGAGCTGATTTTCCACTTCCCCATCCCGGAGCAGGAATTCACCTTTTTTATACGTTTTGAGGTGCAGGGTCTGCGCAAAGTCCGTCCATTCAGCATCACCAAGTGGCTGAAAACTGAATACAGCGGCCTTCATCTGGTTAAAATCACTCATTTTATAAAAATAATAAATCCGGCGCATTCTACTATAAACGTGCCAGCCGCAGCGGCATATTATTTGTAATCTTCCTTAGTAAAACACAATCTATATGGAAAAGCGCGTACTGGGCGTTGTATTCACCATATTGGGCGCCCTGGGATTAGTAATGGCCGCGGTTAATTTTGTAAATGCCGGCGGCGGTACCAGAAGTGTAAAGATGATCGTCATTTACACATTGCTGGGTATGGTATTCTTTTTCTCCGGCATGGGCCTGATCAGAAATACAAAAGACCGTCCTTCCTGATCAGATGGAGATTGGCCTCATATATCCGCATCAGTTATATAAGCATTATTGCCACCTGCCCCCGCATGTATATGTGGTGGAAGATGAACTGTACTTTTCACAGTACAACTTTCACCAGCAGAAGATATTATTGCACAGGGCATCTATGCAGTACTACGCCAGCCGGCTGAAAGCTGGCGGGCATGTAGTACATTATATTGAAGCGCATGATAAGCGGGCACAGACCCGTCACCTGTTTGAATACTTTTCTTCCCATCATGTCTCCGCCGTTCATTATATAGACACGACTGATTACCTGCTGGAAAGAAGAATAAAACGGTATAGCGGGCAATACAAGATCACCCTCCACCGCTGTCCCTCTCCCAACTTCATCGGCGATTTGTCGTACTTTGACCAGGACAATAAATACTTCATGGCTTCCTACTATAAATCTGAAAGGAAGCGGTTGAACCTGCTCATGAATGGCGCTCACCCTGCGGGTGGGAAATGGAGCTTTGACACAGAGAACAGGAAAAAGATGCCCCCCAATATAGCAGTGCCAGCTATGCCCAGCTTTCACTATGATAACTTTGATGCCGCAAAGCATTATGTACAGCAGCATTTTGGAAGTAACAGGGGAAATATTTCCCAATTCAATTACCCTGTTACACACCGGCAGGCAGAACGGATGCTGATCTTTTTCCTCAAAGAGAAACTAACACATTTTGGGGCCTACCAGGATGCAATTGTGCGGGAAGAACATTACCTCTTTCATTCCATTTTATCTTCCTCCCTGAATATAGGGCTACTCTCTCCTGAAACGATTATTAAAAAAGCGATCAGTTATGGCAGCCGGCATCGTATTCCCCTCAATGCACTGGAAGGATTTATCAGGCAGGTGATTGGATGGCGTGAGTTTATGCGTGCTGTATATATAAGAGAGGGCGTAAAACAACGTACTACCAACTTCTTTGGCTTTACCCGCAAAATCCCCAACTGCTTCTATACAGGAGAAACAGGTATTCCACCTATAGACAATACCATTCGTAATTTGCAGAAGCGTGCTTATGTACATCATATAGAACGATTGATGGTATTGGGCAATTTCATGTTGCTATGTGAGTTTGATCCGGACGATGTATACCGGTGGTTCATGGAGTACTTTATTGATGCCTATGATTGGGTGATGGTACCCAATGTATATGGCATGAGCCAGTTTGCAGATGGAGGCCTGATGAGTACAAAGCCTTATATCTCATCTTCAAATTATATCCTGAAAATGAGTAACTACAGGCGCGGCCCGTGGTGTGAGATCTGGGACGCCCTTTTCTGGCGGTTTATGTATGTGCATCGCGATCTGATTAAGAACAATGCACGGTTGTCAATGTTAAAGATCCCGGAGGAAAAACAGCAGTATTATATAGAGATAGCTGAAAAGTATCTGGCAAAAATTTGTGACGCGATGGAACCAACGGGGAAATAAATACGCTGCTGACAATCACAGGCCCTTGCTGCCTCCGGCGAAACCCCACCTGCTTCCCAACACATGCCATCCACTCCCCAACCCACTGACTACAAAAAATGAGATAAAAGTTTTACTTTTACGTATATATGAGTCAATCTCAACTCTCCCGTCACCTTACCTTACTGCAAGCAACTGCCATCAATATGACCGACATGGTCGGCATCGGCCCATTCGTTGTCCTGAGCGTAGTCGCAGAAATTATGCATGGTCCGTGGTTCCTCTACGCCTGGATAGCTGGTGCTATCCTTTCCTTCATCGACGCTATGGTCTGGAGTGAACTTGGTACCACCTTCCCCGCAGCAGGTGGCAGCTACAATTTTCTGAAAGAGAGCTTTGGTCCCCGCACAGGTAAACTGATGAGTTTTCTGTTCGTATGGCAAACCATGATTCAGGCCCCGCTGGTCATCGCATCTGCAGCCATTGGTTTTGCACAATATACCAGTTACCTGCATCCGCTAGGTTTCTGGGAAACGAAGGCCGTCAGCGGTTCAGTCATCATCCTCATCGTATTCATGCTTTACAGGAATATTGAAACCATTGGCAAGATCAGTGTCACACTCTGGATAGGCGTACTGGTCACCATGATCTGGATCATCGGCGGCGGTATGACCCAGGGCCATTTCCTGGAGCCAGTCAAACATATCAATGATGGCCTTGAATTCAATATGGTATTTGGCTCAGCGCTGGGTGCTGCCAGTGTGAAGTCCGTATACAGTTACCTGGGGTATTACAATGTATGTCATCTCGGCGGTGAGATCATTGCCCCGCAGAAGAATATCCCCCGCAGCATGTTCATCTCTATCGCAGGTATTGCTGTACTATATCTCTGCATGAATATCAGCGTGGCTTCCGTACTGCCTTTAGCCCAGATCGAGCAAAGCAAATTCGTGATCAGTGAATTCATTCAACAACTCGCCGGTCCTACAGCTGCAATGATAGCTACGGTACTCATTCTCTGGATTGCGTTTGCCTCTGTATTTTCTGCGACGTTGGGATATAGCCGTATCCCATATGCAGCAGCAAAAGATGGCGCATTCTTCAAGGTCTTTGCCAAATTGCATCCTACTAAGAACTTCCCATATATCTCCCTCCTGGTACTGGGAGGCGTTGCATTTGTATTCAGTATGTTCTTTAAACTGAAAGAAGTGATCAGTGCCATTCTGGCCATGCGTATTTTAATTCAGTTTATCGGGCAGGCTATTGGGTTACTGGTGCTGAGTAAGCGTAAAGGCAGGAACTTTATGCAGTGGAAAATGCCACTCTACCCCTTACCGGTCATTCTGGCCATCCTCATCTGGATTGGTATCTTCCGTTCTACAGGTGGTATCATGATGCTGGCTGGAATGGGAGTTACCTTATTAGGTATCCTCATTTACTACCTGAAAAATCAATTGAAGTTACCCATTTCGTAGTCAACAAATGGTGGCGTTACCGCTGACCATTCGCTACCTTCTTCTTGTCTTTCAGGTCCTGCACCTGCGCTGCTGCGTGCACATTGGCCCAATTCTCCAACGCTGCCAGTGCAGGACCCAGTGCTTTCCCTTTCTCCGAAATGCGGTAATATACTTCCGGCGGAAATACCTGCCGCTCCTCCCGGACGATCAGACCATCTGCCTCCAGCTGCTTCAGGTGATCCAATAACACTTTCTTCGCCACCCTGGGAATATTGCGCCACAGATCTGTAAACCGGATCTCTTCCTGGTGAAACAAATGAAACAGGATAATCGGCTTCCATTTCCCCGACAATACCTCCAATGCCACATTCAACCCGCAATGTTTAAACTCCGTATAATTCATGGTTACAAAAAAGTATACTGGTTACCTTTCTGTCAACTTCATCCGTTTTCTACAAAATCAGCTGACCTTCGTCCTGTCAAAATTAAAGGAATTACCATGAAGTTACAATTGCTGCGAAATGCGACACAGATACTGACCGTCAATGACAAAAATATCCTTATTGACCCGATGCTGGGACCCAAAGGCGCTTATGATACCATCATTATGACAGATAATGGCCTCCGAAATCCACTGGTGGACCTGCCCGTAGACCCGCAGGACATGATCAGACAGATCGATGCGGTGCTGTTAACACACCTGCATAATGACCACTGGGATCCTGTAGCAAGAGAACTACTTCCTAAGCACATCCCGCTCTTCTGCCAGACAGGAGACGAAGACAAGGTTCGGGAAGCAGGGTTTACCAACGTTACCCCCATTCGTCAGTCTGCAACATGGCAGGGCCTGACCATATACAGAACCAGTGGTCAGCATGGTACCGGTGAAATAGGTACCCTGATGGGCAAAGTATCCGGTTACGTGATCAATGACCTGTATCTTGCAGGAGATACCATCTGGTGCGAAGAAGTAAAAACCGCTATTGATAGTTACCAGCCCAAACATATAGTGCTCAATGGTGGCGCCGCACAATTTGTAAAAGGTGACCCGATTGTAATGAGTATTGCTGATATCAAAAAGGTCCGCGACTATGCACCGGACGCACAGTTGATCATCGTACATCTTGAAGCCGTGAACCATTCCAGGGAGGGGCGCCAGCAGATAAAAGCAGCCTTCCCGGATCAAAATGTCCGGGTACCTGATGACGGGGAATTGTTTTATATTTAAAATATGAAAACTTCCACCTCTTATGAACGTGCCGCCATGCCCCAGGGTACTGCCGCAGTACTTGACACCCGTACCGTAGAAAATGCCAACGCTAATCTATTATCCGTTTTACAACCCGGGTTATCTGTACTCGATGTAGGTTGCGGCAGTGGTACAATTACAAAAGGCATAGCAAAATATGCAGGGAAAGTGACCGGGATAGATAGAAGTGAAGAGCTCATCTCACTGGCAAAAACGAATGCAGGCAATGTTAACTTCCTGGTGGGGGATATTATGGATTATTCGCCGGAAGAAAAATTTGATATCATCACCACCGCCCGTACACTGCAATGGATCGCTGCCCCGGAGGCTGTAATCAAAAAAATGGTGACCTTGTTGAACCCAGGAGGGGTACTTTGTGTACTTGATTATAACCATGAAGCCATCAGGTGGGATCCGGCACCGCCGCAATCTATGCTGGATTTCTATGCTGCCTTCCTGAAATGGCGGGCCGATGCTGGTATGGATAATGCTATTGCAGACCATGTGATTGACCTGGTGCATGTGCAGGCGTTAAAGATCAATGTGTCTCAGCAGGATGAGTATATGGAGCGTGGGATGGAAGGGTTTGATACACATATTTCGCTTTGGAAAAAAGTAGCAGAGACGAGGGGGAACCAGCTGGTAGCAGATGGGTATATTACAGAAGCTGCCAGGCTGCAGGCTATTGAAGAATATGGGGTATGGGCACGGGAGGAAGCAAAGAGCATGCGCCTGTACCTGAAGGCGACGCATGCCACTTTTTAGTTATCCGGTAGTTGTTATTTGATTGATTCAGGTGCTGGTAAATTATATACGGAGCATGGTAATGCGCCCTGTGGGTATTCAACAGTTCAAATTGATGGAGCTGTCGTATTAAGCACCCATCGGCATTGTACTGTGCGAATCATATCTATACCTGAGCATTCAATGAATTTATACTTGTGTGTCATACCTGACGCCTTGGGTATTCAAGTGATTTATACCCGACACCTTAAATATTCAGGTGATTCATACTGTATGAATCATACCTGACGCCTTGGGTATTCAAGTGATTTATACCCGACACCTTAAACATTCAGGTGATTCATACTGTATGAATCATACCTGACGCCTTAGGTATTCAAGTGATCTATACCCGACACCTTAAACATTCAGGTGATTCATACTGTATGAATCATACCTGTCTCCAACGGCAGTCCCAAATGATTCCAGCTGTGCAACTTCTGCCTGTGACAAGACCACTTCGGCTGCAGCAGCATTTTCTTCAATGTATTTAACACGTTTTGTACCCGGAATGGCCGTTACGCCTTTCGAAAACACCCACGCCATTGCCAGCTGTGAAGGCGTCAGCCCCTTTGCGGCTGCAAGAGCCTGGATACCCTTTACCAACTCCAGGTTCGTGTAAAAATTCTCTCCCTGAAACCGTGGAATATATCTCCTGAAATCATCTGCCGGAAAATCGTCAGGGCTTTTCAGTTCCCCTGTAATAAAACCTCTGCCCAGGGGCGAATAAGCTACAAAACCTACCCCTAGTTCACGAACTGTATCTAATACTCCGTTCGTCTCCACTTCCCTTTCAAAAAGGGAATATTCAGTCTGTAATGCAGAAACAGGATGTACCGCATGTGCTTTACGGAGTGTGTCAGGCGATACTTCAGAAAGGCCCAGGTATTTTACCTTCCCTTCTTTCACCAGCTCACCCATCGCGCCCACTGTTTCTTCAATAGGCACGGCAGGATCTGCACGATGCAGGTAATACAGGTCTATATAATCGGTGCCCAGGTTCTTCAGGGAACGCTCAATTGCTTTGCGTACATATTCAGGACGGCCGTTGATCACGCTCCAATCCAGGTTGTCATTGTCATCGATGTAAAAACCGAATTTCGTAGCGAGGATAAATTTCTCCCGGTTTCCTTTGATCGCTTTTGCTACTAACCTTTCATTCAGAAGAGGACCATAAGCATCTGCTGTATCCAGCCAGTTAATACCGAGTTCCAGTGCGCGGTGTATAGTCGCAATAACGGCTGATTCATCTGCCTTGCCATAGATGTCGTTACCTCCGGTAGGAGTCATCCCCATACAGCCTAAGCCCTCTATAGGCACTTCCAGTCCCTGGTTGCCTAATTTTACTCTTTTGATTGCCATAACGATATTTGTTTTATGACATCAAAATTAGGCTAAGCGGATCCGGAGAAATTATACTTTTCAAAGGATTAATTTAAAGTTTCACCTCGTTCCGGGCTTTTAACGGGGTGACGCCTGCATGCTTCCTGAAAAAGTTATTGAAGTAAGAGGCGTATTCAAAGCCCAGGCCATAGGCAATGTCGGCTACACTCATATCTGTATGCTTCAGCAACGACTTTGCCTCCGCCATTATACGATCATTGATATGTGCTGTGGTCGACTTTCCTGTCACTTCCTGCACGGCGGCATTCAGGTGGTTTACATGCACAGCCAGCTGGTCAGCATAATCGCCCGCTTTCCTGAATTGCAGGGTAAACCGGGGCGGGTCTACCGGAAACTGTCGTTCCAGTAAGGTCAGGAATAACTGGGTAATTCTGCCGGCAGCATTCTTTGGCGGTGCGTAGGCAACTGCCGGTTCCATTTTAATGGCTTCATGGATGATCAGCTGCACCTGGCTCCGCATCAGTTCATACTTATAGAGGTATTCACTGGCAGCTTCATCTCTCATACGCATGAAAATACTTTTCAGGTAGTCTGTCTGCTCCGGGCTCAATAAATACACGGGATCCCCGCCAGGTTTAAACAAACTGGAGTCTTTCAGACTTTCCATACGCCCGCCCTCAAACAGGAAGGCTTCAGTAAACACACAGAAATAGCCACTCACTTCCACGTCCGCGTTATCTGCCCAGCTATAGGGAATCATCGGATTGGTAAAGATCAGGGCAGGCTGATCAAATTTGATGTTCTTATTGGCATAGAATAGCTCCCCGCCACCTGACAGGATCAGGGAAATCTTATAGAAATCCCGCCGGGTATAGGACGAAAGGGTACATTGATTCTCTCCTGTAGCGGCGATGCGGAATGTTCCCCCGATCTGCTCAAATTTCAGTAACTCGTAATCTGGATGTGCCATGTTCAAAATTACACTTTTCAAAGGAAAATACACAATACGCCCTCCCGTTGAAAGAATGCTAACCGAATCTATCTATTCTCCCATCCCGGCAGTTCAAACTGTGTAAACGCGATCCTCCTTTGCGACCTAAGCCCTAACTTCTCATATACCTTCACCGCCCGCTCATTAGTTGCTGTCACATGAAAAACGGAACGATCCTGGTTATCTTTCCCATCCCAGCAGCTCAAACTGTGTAAACGCGATCCTCCTTCGCGACTTAAACCCTAACTTCTCATATACCTTCACCGCCCGCTCATTAGTTGCTGTCACATGCAAAAACGGAACGATCCCCGCGTCAAGGTTCCTTGCTACCACATGCCCCACCAATTGCTGTGCATAACCCCTACCGGTAAAATCCGGATGTGTTGCCACTGCGCTCACCTCTGTGTATCCTTCTAACTTCATCCTTTCTCCAGCCATCGATACCAAACGTCCCGCCTGGAAGATCCCGAAATAATCACCCAGCAACGGCGTCTCCTCATGAAAAAAACCAGGCAAAGCAATATTGATCAACGTCAACATGCCAGGCAGGTCTTTATCCTCCAATTTAACTACTTCCGCCGATGACACGGCAGGCTTCACCTCGCATAACATCTGCAAACAATCCACCTGTCTTAAATATTTCCAATTCTTCGGCATCACAGGCACATCCCCTACGGTAAACATCTTCTCACCAACTGCCAGCCAGTCGCTCAATTCATTGTACGGTGCCGTTTCCGGGTGTGCAGCCCCCATCACCTGCAATACCCCTCGTCTATATCGTTGTACAATGGGTGTTCCCTGTGCCAATGTGCGGTGTACTGTCTGTAATGCATGCCATACCGGGTTATCTAAAATTGTCATAATACACCAACCGTAAATACTATGCCATAATTCATATATCCTTCATACACCTGGACAGGTGGGAGGATGTATGCGTTTTCATTATTATTATTCCATGCCGCTGATCCAAACAAGGAATGGCTACCTTTGTGGGCTATGTTATTGCCTACATTTTTTAATAACGTGTTCATTCTGACCGCGCTGCTCGTTGTAGCAGTGCTATGTGTCCTTGCCAAAAAGTTAACACCTGCGGCAGGAGTAGCTGCAATTGTAGTAGGATGGCTGATATTCGCAGGAGCCGGGTATGTGGGGGAGTTGCAGTTGTTTACATTCTTTGTATTGTCAGTATTGGCTACGCGACATGGACGGGCAATAAAAGGAAAGGCACATGGTGAAATGCGGGATGCATTCCAGGTGTTTGCAAATGGTGGCGTAGCTGCGATATTGGCAGTGTGTGCGATGATCGACTACGATCATACAGCAGTATATACACTCATGATCGCGGGATCGCTGGCAGCAGCAATTGCGGATACGTTGTCGTCTGAGTTAGGAATGGTGTACGGGAAGCGAACATTCAATATACTAACGTTCAGGAGAGAGGCAAAGGGATTGGATGGGGTGATTAGTATCGAAGGAACCTTAATAGGGGCGGCAGGAGCGTTCATTATTGCGGGGATCTATATGTGGGACAGCAGTTTATGGATTATAACGGTAGCGGGTGTAGGTGGGAATGTGATTGATTCAGTACTGGGGGCGACGCTGGAGAGGAAAGGAGTTATTGGGAATAATGTTGTGAATTTTTCCAATACGGCGGCGGGAGCGTTGATAGCGTTCTTGTTGTTGTAGAAAATAGAAATCAGGAGGTAATCCTGATCAAACAATTTAAAAAATAAAAAGGCAAACCTAAACAGATCCACCTTTTCCAAAACATAAAAAATAATTTATCAGAATAGTCATTGAACTGCCTTGAATCAAGAAAATCATTTCCCCGGTCAATGATCATTTAACGGCAATCCCCGTCGCTGAAACTCCTTCCAGTTAAGATATTCATCTCCACGACGCTGCTCTTTCATCGTAATACAATTATCCACCGGGCACACCAACTTACACAGGTTACACCCTACACATTCATCCTCCTTAATAGCATACGTATTATATGGCTTACCATAAGACAAACTGATTGCCTGATGAGAACCATCTTCGCAACTGATATAACACAATCCACAATGGATACATTTATCCTGATTGATATTCGCCACAATATGATAATTAATATCCAGCTCTTCCCATTGCGTCAGTGCAGGCACTGATTTACCAATAAAATCATAAATAGTAGCGAACCCTTTTTCATCCATCCAGTTATTCAATCCTTCGCAGAAATCCTCAATGATCCTGAATCCATATCGCATAGCGGCTGTACATACCTGCAGACTGGTTGCTCCCAGCAGCATAAACTCGACTGCATCACGCCATGTACTGATACCACCAATTCCTGATACCGGTACAACGGAAGTGATCGGATCCTGACTGATGGTCGTTAAAAACTTGAGGGCAATTGGTTTTACCGCGGGGCCGCAATAGCCGCCAAAAGTCGATTTGCCACCTACATTCGGGTTGGGTATAAAGGTGTCTAAGTCTACCCCTGTTACTGACTGAATGGTGTTGATGAGTGACAGGGCATTGGTGCCACCTGCTACCGCGGCTCTGCCGGTGGGAACGACGGAATGTACATTGGGTGTTAGTTTTGTGATGACAGGAATGTGTGCGGCTTCCATCACCCATTCAACTACCATCTTTGCTATTTCAGGATCCTGCCCTACTGCTGCGCCCATCCCCCGTTCTGTCATGCCATGCGGACAGCCGAAATTCAATTCTAGTCCATGAGCTCCTGTGTCTTCTACCTTTTTTATCAATTCATGCCAGCTTTCCCTGTTATTATCTGCCATGAGGGATACAATCATTGCCCTGTCGGGAAACAAGCGGATACATTCTTTTATTTCCTTCAGGTTGATGTCTAATGGCCGGTCGCTGATGAGTTCTATATTGTTCAGGCCCATGACACGATAGCCGTTATAATCTATTGAAGAATACCTGGACGATACGTTTTTCACCTGGCTACCCAGTGTTTTCCAGACAACCCCGCCCCAGCCGGCTTCGAAGGCGCGGAGCACATTTACTTGTTTATCGGTTGGCGGGGCACTGGCTAACCAGAACGGGTTGGGAGATTTAATGCCTAAAAAATCGGTTGAAAGGTCTGCCATAAATTATGTTTCATACAGGTGTAAAAAAATACCTATCACTTTTCAAACAAATATTCCATGATCGCTTTTGCCCCCTCTTTGCCTGCCTGCACCGCATCGACCACCTCCTTCCCACCATTCACACAATCTCCCCCTGCAAAGACCCCTGGTAAGCTGGTCGCCCCCTGCTCATTGATCAATACCCTCCCCTGATCATTGTCGATATCCGGAGACGCCACCATGTAAGGTAGCTGCCCCGTCGCCTTGATCACCATATCCACATTCAGGGTGATCAGCTCTCCTGTGCCCACAGGCGATTTCTTTTCGTCCAACTTCATCACTTCACATACCAATGTCTTTACCTGCCCGTTCTCTCCTGTTATCTCTTTCGGTGCGGCGAGCCAGATAATATCACATCCATCCAGTTTCGCAATATCCAATTCTGCTTGTGTACAGGGCATTTCTGCCGCTGTCCTTCTATAAACAAGTGTTACCTCTTTTGCACCCAAACGCTTCGCCTGGGTGGCCGCATCTATGGCTGTCATGCCCATTCCGATAACAGCCACTGATTCTCCTACCGGCACCTCCGGATAGCCTTTTGTCCGGATCTCGTATATGAAACGAATGGCGTCTACCACGCCTTCTAATTGCTCGCCATCGATAGATAATTGTCTTGCCAGCCCCACACCATATGCCAGGTATACTGCATCATACTGTTGCTGCAGTGTTGCCAATGATACATCCTTACCCAGCTGCATATTGTACAATATATCTATTCCACCTATCGAAGTAATATAATCCACTTCTTCCTGGCAGAACTGCGGTGTCACTTTATAAGCTGCAATACCATAGGTCATCAGTCCTCCACCTTTGCTCTCTTTTTCATAAATCGTCACGTCCACCCCCGCCCTTGACAACGCATGAGCACAACTCAGTCCTGCCGGCCCTGCACCAACGACGGCCACCTTCTTACCGTTTGAAGGTTGCCTGGTAAATAACGGCCATTGCTCATGGATGGCGGGTTCTGTGGCATAGCGCTGTAATTTTGCAATAGGAATAGGTGCCTCTTCCATGAGATTATATACACATGCACCCTCACATAATTTTTCAACCGGGCATACTTTTGAACAACCGCCTCCCATGATATTGGCAGAGAAAATAGTATAGGCCGCTCCTTTCAGATTCCCGGTTGTAATCTGTTTAATGAATTTGGGGACATCAATACTGGTTGGACAACTTTTTGTACACGGTGCATCATAGCAGAACAGGCAACGATTTGCTTCGACCAGTGCTGCATTGCGGGTTTCGAATGGAGGATGTATATCGCTGAAATGCTTGTCATATTCCTCATTAGTTAACCTGTGATTGAGAAGGGCCATAACAATAATTTATAGTTCTGAGAATGGCGATGTGTGGGGACTGTAAAGCCGGATACAACTTTTTCTTTACTCAGCAAGAACGCATTAGCTCATGCTCCACAAGCGGGCTATAGTTCCGTCAGCTTCCCATACGTCTCCGGTCTTCTATCCCTAAAAAACTGCCATACACTTCTCACCTCATCGATCATGCCCAGATCAAACTCTGCCACCAGCAGTTCATCTTTATCTTCAGAAGCCTGCGCAAAGATCTGCCCACGCGGGTCTACGAAATAAGAAGAGCCGTAAAACTTACCCAGATTCCATGGTTTTTCTTCTCCTACCCTATTGATACACCCCATAAAGTATCCATTGGCTGCTGCATGGGCAGGCTGTTCCAGTTTCCATAGATATTGCGAAAGTCCCGCCACTGTAGCAGATGGATTGTATACGATCTCTGCTCCATTCAACCCTAATACCCTTGCGCCATCCGGGAAGTGACGATCATAACATATATAAATCCCGACTTTAGCATATCGTGTCTGAAATACCGGATACCCCAGATTGCCGGGTTTGAAGAAGAATTTCTCCCAAAAGCCGGAGGTATGTGGGATATGATTCTTCCTGTATTTGCCCAAGTATTTACCATCTGCATCAATGATAGCTGCTGTATTGTACAATACGCCGGCCTGCTCTTTTTCATACACCGGCACAATAATTACCATGTTATATTTTGCCGCATAGGCTGCCATACGATCAGTCGTCGGACCAGGTACCGGCTCGGCTGATTGATACCAATCGCTGTTCTGTCCCGGGCAGAAATAAGGTGTGTTGAAGATTTCCTGTAAACAAAGGATCTGTACCCCCTGCTCACCAGCTGCTTCTATGAGCGGTACATGCTTTTGAAACATGGCTTCCTTTATTTCTTCAATGGTGCCTTCGCCTTCTGTTTTTGGTAAGCTCATCTGAATTAAGCCGGATTTGATAATGCGTGACATGCGGTTCTATGATTTTGGTTAAATAATTCTGTCAATGCGAACACTGAAGATTTACGACATGTTGTGCGGCCTGGGAGAAAAACCGCCCTGAAGAAGTGAGTATTATTAAGTAGCTGCTATCTGCACTGGCATATACTTCTCTTTAAATCATCCCATTCACCTTATTCCTCTTAATAAACTGCCCGGCACCTTTCTGTAACAAACACTCGCCTTTTTCTATAGCGACCTGGCCGCGCAGCAACACCGTCTTTACTTTGCCTGTTACAGCCCAGCCTTCATAACCCGAGTAATCCACATTCATATGGTGGGTACTAGCCGATAATACATGTTCTTCATTCGGATCAAAGATGACGATATCTGCATCACTGCCTATTCCAATCGTCCCTTTGCGGGGAAACATGCCAAAGATCTTTGCCGGGTTGGTACAGGCGACTTCCACAAATTTGTTCAGCGTAATCCGCTTTCCATGTACGCCTTCACTATACAATAACTCCATCCTGTTTTCTATGGCCGGGTGTCCATTGGGAATCTTTGAAAAATCGTCTTTCCCTAAAAGCTTCTGCTCCCACATAAATGGGCAATGATCTGTCGCCACCACGTTGACCAATCCCTGGTTGATCCCGGCCCATAAGGTGGCCTGATCCTTTGGCTCTCTCAATGGTGGGCTCATAACCCACTTCGCACTTTCGAATCCCCTATCGTAATAAGATCTATCCAATAATAAATATTGAATACAGGTTTCTACAAATACATGCTGATTGCGCCGGGTGGCATTGCGAACCGCATTCAAAGCGCCCTCACAGGTAAGGTGAACAATATATCCGGGGCAACCCGTATAATCAGAAATATCTGCAAAGCGGCCGGAGGCCTCAGCTTCGGTCACTTCTGGTTGTGAGAGGTAATGGTAGCGGGGAGAAAGATTGCCATTAGCCCTGTTCTGGGCAACGAGGTAGTCAATCATGTCTCCATTCGTGGCATGCACGGTTACCATACCACCCTGTTTCTTTACTTCCTGCATGAGTGCGACCATCTGCCTGTCGTCAATCATCAATGCACCTTTGTAGGCCATGAATGTTTTGAAAGAGGTAATGCCTTCTTCGACTATCATGGTTTTAATTTCAGCTTTTGTGTTTTCATTAAAATCGGTCACTGCCATGTGGAAGCTGTAATCCCCTACGGCGGTGCCGCGGGCACGGCTATTCCAGTCATCAAGGGCTTCTTTGAGGGAGTGGCCCTGGGTTTGTAAAACAAAATCGATGACGGTGGTGGTACCTCCAAAGAGAGCGGCACGGGTGCCTGTTTCATGGGTATCGCTGGAGAAAGTGCCCATGAAAGGCATGGCCAAATGGACATGTGGATCTATACCACCGGGGAAGATGAGATGACCGCTGGCATCTATTTCCCTGGTAGCGGAGACTGGCAGGTTTTTTCCTATGGCGGTAATGACTTCGTCTTCTATAAAGATATCAGCCACATAGTCTTCAGCAGCAGTTATGATTCTTCCGTTTTTAATCAGCAGTGACATATTCGATAGATTTTATTGAACGCATCATCAGTGTATATCCAATCCCTGAAACAAAGAACCCTACGAACCACGCATAACTATACATTCCCGTCAGCCATGCCGGCAGGGTGTCCGCCGCTATTACATGTATAGTCGCCAGAAAACCGGGTATATTCGGCACGATTCCCAGCAACAGTGCTAATAGCGCATACCTGTTGTAGCCATTGGTGTAGCTATACCGCCCATCGTGCTGGTACAATTCATCCAGTTCCAGTTGCTGTTTCCGCAGGATATAATAATCAGCAATCATAATCCCACCTACGGGGCCTAACAAACTTGAATACCCTACCAGCCAGGTAAATATATACCCGCCTGGATCCGCCACCAGCTTCCAGGGAAATATCAGGATACCAATAATGCCCGTGATAAAACCACCTGTACGAAAACTGATCTTTGCAGGATTCAGGTGGGCAAAGTCGTTGGCGGGACTTACAATATTCGCTGCTATATTCGTGGCGAGTGTTGAAATCGCTACTGCTATCATCGCAATACTTACCAGGATCTTATTATCAAACTTTCCGGCCAGGACGACCGGATCCCAGATGGTAGTGCCGTATACAATTGTAGTCGCGGAGGTGACAACTACGCCAATGAACGAAAATAACGTCATAGATGTTGGTAAGCCCAGCGCCTGCCCTTTCACCTGTGCCTGCTGACTCCGTGCATAACGTGTAAAGTCTGGTATATTTAATGAAAGTGTGGCCCAGAAACCCACCATCCCTGTCAACCCTGGAATAAAGAACGCCCAGAATGCACCTGAACTGGTAAATTTTGAAGGTTGTGTCAATATAGGTCCCAATCCTCCACTCACTGCATGTATAGCCCAATACAACAGGGCCAGTGCCGCAACAGGCAGGAAGATGGCTTTGAACACCAGGAGTTTTTTGATACTGTCTATACCCAGGTATACCACGTACATATTCAGTATCCAGAAAAGAATAAAACAGATAGCGGGGCCTGTTGCCAATCCCCAGGAAGCAGGGAAGATAACAGGCAATCCTTCTAGAGACGGGATCCATAGTCGTAACAGCTGGTAGACGGCAAAACCTCCTATCCATGTCTGGATGCCAAACCATCCACAGGCGACGATGGCTCTCAGCAGCGCAGGTACGTTTGCTCCTTTAGTACCAAAGCTGGCACGGGCGAATACAGGGAAAGGAATACCGTATTTTGTACCTGCATGGCCGTTCAGGATCATGGGTATCAACACTACAGTATTGCCTGCGAAAATAGTCAGGATAGCCTGCCACCAGTTCATGCCTCCTTCTATCAGTGAGCTGGCGAGCATGTACGTTGGAATGCACAGGCTCATGCTAATCCAGAGCGCTGCATAGTTCCAGGTGTTCCAGGTCCTGCTGCCAGCAGGTACGGGGGCCAGGTCGTCACTGTACAAATTGGTAGGCATATATTAATAGTTAGTTCTCAGATGATTGTTGCTGCAGGCATGTACAAACCTGTTTTTCGTAAGCGCTACCCGCTCATTTTACCGATTCATAATCAGTTACAAATGCGGATCAAAAAATTGCGATCCTACGGTTGATCTATTTATTGTTCAACAAATTGCCGTCATCCGGTTGACCTATTTATTGTTCAACAAATTGCCGTCATCCGGTTGACCTATTTATCGTTCAAAAAATTGCCGTCATCCGGTTGACCTATTCACCGTATTACGTTAATATATCCAATACCTCAGTTCACATAAGCATCAGCTATACCCAATGCATCGTCAATAATTCCCAATCCCTCATCCATCTGCTCCTTCGTTATACTCAACGGTGGGGCTATAAACACGTAATTCCACCTTACAAACGCATACATCCCTAATTGCTTGATCCTTGCTGCCACCTTATTCATCACCACCATCTCATCAGGCTTTGCATTAAATGGTGCCATCGGCTCTTTGGTGCCCCTGTTTTTTACCAACTCTATGCAGCCCAGCAGCCCCGTTGTTCTAAAATCACCAATACAAGGATGATGTGCTTTCATCTCCTCCATTCTCCTTGTCACATATTCTCCCATCAGGGCAGCGTTCTCCAGTAAATGTTCATCTTCATAAATCTTCAGTACCTCTACTCCTGCTGCACAGCACACCGGATGTGCTGAATAGGTGAGCCCCAGCCACAAAGTCTTCTCATCAAAATGTGCCGCAATCTGATCACTTACGATCAGTGCACCCAATGGCAGGTAGCCCGCGGTTATTCCCTTAGCGGTCGCTATCATATCCGGCACTACACCATGCACGTCACAGGCAAACCATTTCCCTGTTCTGCCAAACCCACTCATCACTTCATCCGCTATCAGCAGGATTCCATGTTTATCGCAAAGTGCCCGGATCTTCTGCAGGTAATCAGGTGGATATTTGATGCAGCCGGAACTTCCACTTTCTCCCTCCATCAGGATTGCCGCAATATGCTGAGGGCCTTCGAACTCAATGACCCTTTCTACATGGCTTACACACTCACGGGAACAGGAATTCATTTCCCTTCCCCACGGACACCGATAACAATATGGATCTTCCACGTGTACAAAATTTGGTGCCTGTTGTGCATCGGCGGCTAACTTGCGGGGATCTCCACCCGCACTCATGGCTACGTAAGAAGCACCGTGAAATGCCCGGTAGCGTGTTATTATTTTATGTCTTCCGGTATAAAGCCTGGCAAGTTTTACAGCATTTTCTATTGCACTTGCACCACATACTGTAAAAAGTGTTTTTGTAAGATTTCCCGGAGAGATCTCTGCCAGTTTCTTACCTAATGCCCCTCGTGCTTCCGTTACGCAACTGGGTGTAACATAGCTCACTGCCTGCATTTGCCTGACCACCGCCGCTGTGACCCGTTGGTTGCCATGCCCGATATTCACATTGATTAATCCGGATGAGAAATCCAGGTATCGTTTATCATCATAATCATACAGGTACACGCCCTCCGCATGCCTGACAGCAATGGGGTGCAAGCCTTTCTGCTGGCTCCATGAAAACAGGGTGTAGTCAAGATTATCCTGGATAATCTCCTGTGTGGTTGACAGGTCAACAATAGCTGACATACAATTATTTTTTAGCAGACTTGAAATACTCCTGGCTCATCCAGTTCATCCCTTTCTCCGGGTCAAATTTTGGTCGTACTTTAATTTTTCCTGATTCGTCTGATCACCCGTTTCTCCGGGCTATCCTGGTTGTACTCTTATTTATTCTTACAGATATAAATCATTCCTTTTACCGGGATGTCTTTGGGTATATTATATTCCATCTTCCCTCATTCATCCAATTCACCCCTTCCTACGGGTCAAATTTTGGTCGTACTTTAATTTTTCCTGATTCGTCTGATCACCCGTTTCTCCGGGCTATCCTGGTTGTATTCTTATTTCTTCTTACAGATATAAATCATTCCTTTCACCGGGATGTCTTTGCGTATATCCCATCTTCCCTCATTCATCCAATTCACCCCTTCCTACGGGCTATCCTGTTTGTATTCTTATTTCTTCTTACGGATAATTCATTCCTTTCCGGGATGTCTTTGCGTATATCCCATCTTCCCTCATTCATCCAATTCACCTCTTCCTCCGGGCTATCCTGTTTGTATTCTTATTTCTTCTTACGGATAATTCATTCCTTTCCGGGATGTCTTTGCGTATATCCCATCTTCCCTCATTCATCCAATTCCCCCTTCCTACGGGCTATCCTCGTTATACTCTTATCTCTCCCAATCCATCCAACCCACGCTTCCTCACTACCACCTGCCCTTAGACTAACTCATCCAATTCACCCCTTCCTCCGGATTCCACTTCGTCGTACTCTTCTTCAGCTTCGTCCAAAACTCAATCGAACTCTTCCCCGTTATATCGCCCACCCCAAACTTACTCTCATTCCACCCTCCGAACGAAAACGGCTCCCTCGGCACAGGCACTCCCACATTCACCCCAATCATCCCGGCACTTGCCCGCTCCGCCACATAACGCGCCATACTACCATTCTGTGTAAACACAGACGCAGCATTCCCATAAGGGCTCGCATTTTCTATATCAAGTGCTTCATCTATAGTGGAAGTGCGAAGAATACTAATCACAGGTCCAAAAATTTCCTCCTTCGCAACAGACATATCCGGGGTAACATAATCAATTATTGTGGGTCCTACGTAAGTACCATTTTCTTTTCCTGGTACCGCTGCGCCTCTGCCATCTACCAATATACGGGCGCCATTTTCCGCTGCTTCTGTAATATACTGTTCTATTCTCGTTTTTGCATCTTTATTGATCACCGCTCCCAAATTTTTTCCAGGAATGATCTTCTTCGCTTCTTCACATAAACGCGCTATGATATGCTCTACATCCCCTACTCCTACCATCGCCGATGCCGCCATACATCGCTGTCCCGCACAACCGCTCATTGAAGCAGCTATATTCTGTGCCGTCATATCCGGTTTCGCATCCGGTAATACCAACAGATGGTTCTTTGCACCACCTAATGCCAGGCAACGTTTTAAACTTTGTGTCGCCCGCTGGTATACTAACTTCGCCACTTTCGTCGATCCTACAAATGAAACCGCCGCAATGTCAGGATGATCACATATAGCATTCACAATTTCACTATCGCCATTCACGATGTTAAACACACCGTCCGGCAATCCTGCCTCTTTCAATAAGGTAGCCAGCAGCCCTACACTTAATGGCACCTTCTCCGATGGCTTTATCACCATACAATTGCCCAGCGCAAGCGCATTCGGAATGGTCCAGTTAGGCACCATCGCAGGAAAATTGAACGGTACGATCGAAGCCACCACTCCAACAGGTACATGCGTAGTACGGCATTCAACGCCACTAGACACTTCCAGTACTTCTCCCGTTACCAACTGTGGCAACGATGTCGCAAACTCAGTCAGCTCTATACACTTCTCTACCTCCTGCACCGCTTCTCCATACGTCTTCCCGTTTTCTGCACTGATCAGACCCGCCAGGGCATCCATGTTTTTTTCTAACAGGAATTTATACCTGAAGAATACCTGCACCCTTTCCTTAATGGGCGTCCGGCTCCAGCCAGGAAATGCCTTTTTTGCTGCCTGTACGGCCAGATCAAGATCCGCCGCTGTAGAACAGGGCAATGCTGTTAATAAGGTGCCGTCAATTGGAGAGATGACGGGAATAGTACGTTCGGAAGCGATTCTGGTAAAACTCCCGTTCACAAAATTCTGCAATTGGTCGTATTTCATATGCCTGGGGTATTTGGAGTGAAAAGCTGTAAGTGGATGGTTAGCCACTGACATTTTTAATACGATACCATCAATTTACTGAAAAAAATGTACATTTAGCACATACTTTCTGAAATTTCTGCATTTTTTGTACTACAACCCTGGTTATGGCGAAGCACAAACTACCCGAGCACTTACCTGCCCAACTCGATGATCTCGATTTCTCCATCTTATCCTATTTACAACAAGATGGCAGGGTATCATTCACCGTCATTGCAGAAAAGCTGAACGTGTCCATTGGTACCATCAGAACCCGGTTTAACCGCCTCATTGAAGAAGGTACCATCAGCATTATCGGCAGAGTAGATCCTGATAAGGTAGGATTCAGGTCTTATGCACATATCGCTGTCTACATCCGGCCCGCCACGTTCAAAGAACTGGTGTCCAAGCAAATCGCCCAACTCCCTGAAGTAAGTTTTCTTGCCATGACCTCAGGCGCCTACGACCTCGAGGTCAATGTCATGTGCAGAGATAATGACCACCTGGTACAGTTCGTAAATCAATTGTCTGAAATCGAAGGCGTCTACCAGACAAATACCACCATCTACTTCAAGGTCTATAAATACGCTCAGCCAGATTTGAACCTCTTAAAAGAGTAAATCTCCTTTTATTGCCATCAGCATTGCTATAAATCGCATACCATGCGATAAGCTCCCGTCTATAGCACGATCAGGGAGATATTCCGCAGATAACCCGCAGATAACCCGCCTATAAGCCGCCTATAACCCGCATCTAATAAGAGGCGGGATATCTGCGGAATATCTACGGGAAATATGCGGGTCACCAACATTATTTGACTGTTGTTTAACACTTCGCACCCCCTATTCTCTTTAATTTTGCACCTGACGAAAAGATTAACCAATGATTGTTTTAGACTCATTTTACAACCGCAAACAAGAGATCATGCACGGCATCATTCACGCCGTAGGCATCCTCTTTGGCCTGAGCGCCCTCCCTGTGCTCACCGGCATCGCCGCCACCCACGGCAATACCCCTGGTATCGTAGGCGCCGGTATCTACAGCTTTTGCTTTATTCTCTTATTCACCTGCTCGACCGTATACCACCTCGCCCAGGACCAACAAGTCAAAAAGCTCTTCGTAGTGCTGGATCATATCAGCATCTACTTCCTCATTGCAGGTACCTATACGCCATTTCTGCTCGTGTTTATGAACAATGCCTTCGGTATCACCCTGCTCTGCATTCTCTGGGGCCTGACCGCCATAGGCGTGGTCTTTAAATCTTTCTTTACCGGGCGGTTCAACGTATTGAGTACTATTATTTACCTCATTATGGGCTGGATCATGGTCGTAGGTGGTAAGACATTCTTTACCGCCCTGCCTGTGCCCGTGATCACCATGATCGCCATCGGTGGTGTACTATATTCCATTGGTGTATATTTCTATATGAAAGAAAAAGGAGCCTATACACACGCCGTATGGCATTCCTTCGTGCTCGCCGCCGCCATCTGCCATTATGTTGCCGTGTTGCTATCTGTATAGAATTGTTTATTTTGACGTTTTAAAAGCGAAGTTTATGAAGAAATCCATACTCCTGCTGCTGTTAGCCCTGACCGTTATACAGGTCAGCCATGCGCAGGATAAGCCACGTTTCTGGGATGATGTACAAACCATTAAACACTACGATCAGATGTACGCCCCGCCCGCAAATCCTATCCTCTTTGTCGGGAGCTCATCTATCCGTAAATGGGAAGATGCTGAAAGAACCTTTGCAGCCTACGATGTACTGAACAGGGGTATCGGCGGTGCGGTGGTGAATGATATTATCTTCTACCTGAATGATATCGTATTCCCTTATCATCCAAGGGAAATTGTATTGTACGTTGGTGAAAATGATATTCCGGCTGGTGCCACACCCGATACCGTGCTGGAGCGGACAAAACGTCTGATCACGGCCATCAGGGCCCAACTGCCTGAAATACCTGTTACGTATATTTCTATCAAACCCAGTCCTTCCCGGGATCAATACCGGCAAACTGTTCAAGCAGCCAATAGCCTGATAAAGGAATACCTGAATACGCAGCACAAGATTACATGGGTGGATGTTTTTACGCCTATGCTGACCAGGGATGGGAATTCAAGACCCGAAATTTTTCAGAGCGATATGCTGCACCTGAATAAAGATGGTTATAAGATCTGGAAGAAGTTGATTGAACCGACTTTATTAAAAAAATAAACCGCGACGCTTAAATAACGGCCACCGTGGTAATTGCGCCCACGATATTTCTCTCCATCAGGGGGCAAACAATAAAAGGGGACGTCCCAATGCCTTGAGACGTCCCCTTTTATCTTAAAAGTATATATACTAATCTGCTATTCTCTCCAATGGCAATTTCAGACCTCCCGTCATCAGGTAGGCCTTCACCACCTTCCCCCCTGCATCTGTCACGAACTCTATCTGCCTGTCTGTTCCATCTCCGTAATAAAATTTCTTCTCTGATTCCGGGATCAACTCGATATCATTCACACCATCCACCTTACGGTATAACTTCCCTCCTTTCCTGAGCAATTCTATGAACGTCTTCGAAAAATAAGTCCCTACATAATTATCAATCACCGCATTGTTAATAGCTACCTCTTTATGAACATAAGGATTTACTACCGGCATGTTCAGCATGATACCTGCGAGTGCACCAGCGATATACGGCGCGTTAGACTCATTGTTGGATAATACGATCACATTGAAATCTCCATCCTTAAACCAGCTAATCATGCTACGATAACCAGGAATGCCACCACTGTGCCAGATCCTTGGATGGGTATCCAGGCTGTCCACAAATACAGCATAACCATAATTACCCATATAGGCAGTGGTCATCTTCTTTGTGGTGGCTTCAGACAGCACTTTATTGCTTAATAACGCCCGATCCCATGCCAGCAGATCACCGGCTGTAGAATACATGCCACCGGCAGCATAAGGACCGGACATGGTATAAAAAGGAATATTGTAATCCTCCCAATATCCATGTGTGCGATAAGGCAGAACAGTATCCGGGCGATCCATACCCGTGTTCTTCAATCCCGCTTTATCTGTAATTATTTTCAGATAATCTGTAAAGGGATGCCCCGTTACTTTTTCTACAATATACCCTAACAGGAAGTAATTGGAATTGCTATACGCCCACTGGGACCCCGGTGTAAACAGGTAAGGTTCGTTCTGAAAAGTGCGGATAAAATCAGCCGGGGCTACATCCAGCACATCTGCATGCAGATCGCTTTCAGGCAGGGAGGTGTAATCTTTAATTCCCGTAGTCTGGTTCAGCAACATATGAATGGTGACCTGGTCACCCTTTGGATAATCAGGAATATATTTATTCAGCTTATCATCCAGGCTAAGTTTACCCTGCTCCTCCAGATCAAGGATACATGCGGCTGTAAATTGCTTCGTAATTGAGCCAATACGGAATTTACCGGCCAGCGTATTTTTCACATGCCACTCCCTGTCTGCTTCGCCAAAAGCACTGCTATAAATGACTTTTCCTTTCTGGGCGACTAATACCGTACCACTGAAATGTGCAATAGTAGACTGTGCACGCATGTACGCTTCCATTTTTTGCGGGATAGTGGTCTGCGCATGCAAGGCAAAGGGCAACAGGAGAAATGTTAATAACTTTTTCATAGGATGAAGATACAATTTCCTTAAACAAGAATACCCTCCTTACGGCGATGTGAAGAAGTGGTATTCCCGGGAAAGCATACGGGTGAAAGCGCCTATTCTGAACACTGCCATCGCCTGTATGGTGTGTCATCCCGACATCTCCCTTCCGGATATAAATACGGTCAATTATATCCGCCAGGCAATCCTGCTCCTTTTCTCCTGTAAAAGACATGGCCCAGGGTCATCATCTCTGGCTGGTAATGAACATGCTACTTATCTGAATGAATACGGATATTCTTCCCGGAGCGCACAAACTGACTATTGCCCCGGTAAGCGATCGTTTCAGGATATTTAGGCCGGGAAGCCACATGGGCTTTGACCACTTCGAAGATGAAGAAGTTGTAGTCATTGACAAGCTTACGGTCATAGATCTTACATTCAAAGCTGGCAAAACATTCTTTAATTAACGGGGCCTTGACCAAACTGGCAGGTTCCGCCGTGAAGCCGATCGCGGCAAATTTATCCGTGTCTGCCCCGGTACAGTTCCCCACAGCGACCACTTTTTTAGCGAGACCTGCGTCAGGGATGTTAATCACGCATTCCCCGCTTTTACGGATCAGGTCAAAACTGTAATTGCTACCAGTGATCATACAGCCAATAAGGGATGGTACAAACTCCATGACTGTGTACCATCCCATCGACATAATATTCTGTTTGCCCTGATAGGCAGATGTAACAAGTACTGTTGGTGTTGGTTCTAAAAATCGTCTGACGTCTTCTACCGGGAAATCTTTCTTTTTCATATCAATTTGAGTCTTGTCGCTGACCTGAACCTACTTTGCCAGTAGACTCATTTGTCGCGTCAGGTAAGTTTTCTTTTGTGAGTACCGGGTCATCTGATGCTCCACGATCCTTATACTTCCTTCCCACGATCAGATCACCATCCCGTTCACCACTCTGCTGTGAAATATACTCCCGCTCATTCAGCGAGGCTTCGTGCTGCGGCAGCTTTTCCCCTGCCGTATTATGACTCGGTTCATTCAGCTTACGTGCGTTGGATGCAGATATTCTGGATCCTAACAGGTCATTCATCCACACATGTAATTTAGTCTTATTACCGGAGATAATCTTTCTTTCGCCTTTCATCAATGCCTCGTATCCATCTTTCGCCACTACTTCAGGAGCGGCTAACTCAGACTCCCTGTAAGTAACCGTATCCTCCTGCCCTGCTTTGTGGAAAAAGTCTGTATCTGTCGCGCCGGGCAGCAGTGCAGTGATCGTAATATTCGTGTCGCGCAACTCTTCGGCCAATGCAGCACTAAATGACAGGACAAATGCCTTGGTAGCAGCATACACCGACAATAAGGGCATCGGTGTGGTCCCTGCTTCGGAACCTACCTGCAGGATCTTACCTTCATTGCGGCGTACCATGTCACGCAGAAATAATTTCGTGAGTGACAGCAGGCCGATTATATTCAGGTGTATGATATCCAGGTCACGCTCCAGGCTGGTATCCACAAACGGGCCCCATTCTCCCTGCCCCGCATCATTGACCAATACATCCACAGTAATTCCCATTTTTCTTGTCTGTTCGTAGATTTCTTCCGCAGATTCAGGTGCAAATAAATTCTTTGCTATGGGAGTCACCTCAATGGAGTAATTTTTTTTCAACTCGTTCGTCACTTCATTCAGCCGTTCTTCATTACGTGCAACCAGGATCAGGTTGTAACTATCCTGTGCAAAGCATTTCGCCAATTCAAAGCCAATTCCACTGGTGGCGCCTGTTATCAGCGCATACTTATTTCTGTTCTCTACATTAACGGGTTCCATAATTTAGTTTTTTATACAAAGGGAGGTACAAAGATGAGGCCACGCGATTGCTAAGACTGGTATGATATTTCATATAAGGTTAATAAAAAATGGCTTACTTATGATGGATAAAATGCTTGAGAACGCTTACCATTGGCTTGTTCTCTACGGACCCAGGATAGCACTAGCATTGTTTGTTTTGTTAGCAGGACAATGGGCGATTCATGTTTTAAAGAAATGGTTGTTAAAAACCCTGATGAAACATCGTGAAGACACTACCTTACGCCCTTTTCTGACCGGCCTTATCACAACTACCTTACAGATATTCCTGCTACTGGGCGTGATGCAGATGTTAGATATCCGTATGACTATCTTCGCCGCTTTAGTAGGATCTATCGGTGTGGCCGCGGGCCTGGCGCTCTCCGGCACACTACAGAACTTCACCAGTGGCATCATTATATTACTACTTAAACCTTACAAGGCGGGCGATACCATTATGGCACAGGGGCAGACAGGTATTGTGAGCTCTATACAGTTATTCAATACCATCATCATTACAACAGATAACAGGGCTGTCATCATTCCCAATTCCAAACTTTCGAATGAAGTGATCATTAATCACAGCAGTACGGCAACAAGACGGATTGAAATAGATCTCAAATTGAGTTATGCCTATCCACCGGAACAGGTGAAACCTATTGTGCTCAAAGAAGCAGTAGCAACTCCCAATGTACATAATGATCCAAAACCGGAAGCAATCGTATCTAACCTGGAACCTGATGGATGGCACATCATGATCTATGCATGGACGACTCAGCAGGAATTTGACGAAACAAAATTTGATCTCAACGCCAGGGTGATCCATAGTTTGCGTGAAAATGGCATTAAACTGCCGGGTATGTAGGCAAGCATGCTGCCTATGGGTAATTAACTCTCATGATTTTATAACACTGAACAGTTAAAGCACAGCATGGCTGTGCTTTTTGCATTCTGCAAGGTATTTGTGCTGCAACCCCGGACACAAAAAACTTTGCTTATGTACACGCTGGGCATCAATGCAGCTTTTCATGATTCCGCTGCCTGCATCCTTAAAAACGGACAATTACTGGCAGCCGCAGAAGACGAACGTTTTACACATGTGAAACACGGGAAACGGCCCATCCCTTTTTCTGCATATGAATTACCTTTCCATGCGATCGATTATTGTCTGAAAACAGCCAACATCCATTTGAGTGATGTAGATCATATTGCTTACTCCTTTGATCCTTATCTGCTGATGGATCCTAATGATGTCGTCCAACAGAAAGTTGAATTACCGCTGGACCCTGCTAAAAGACTGATGCCTGAGAAGTGGCTATCACCATGGGATCCTTTATTTCTCTCTTCTATTATCAACGCGCCCGGCCAACTGATAGACGGGTATCCACATCACCTGCAGGAAAGATTCAGAGATGCCGGGGTAACAAAAGATCGCTGGCACTTTATTGAACATCACCTCAGCCATGCGAGCAGTGCCTTCCTGCCCTCTCCTTACATGGAGGCAGCGGTACTTACAGTAGATGGACGTGGAGAAAAGGCAACGACGACTTTTAGTATGGGCAGTGGCAATGATCTCCGTAGAATCAGCCAGGTAGATATGCCGCATTCATTAGGCCTGCTGTATGAAAAAGTCACTTCTCATCTCGGCTTCCTCCATTCCTCTGACGAATACAAAGTAATGGCGCTGGCTTCTTATGGCAAGCCTGTATTTACGAATGCCTTCCGATCGATGATCAACATGCGTAATAACGGGATCTATACGATCAATGATGATGAAATGGTTGAACTGCTGGGGCCTGCACGTAAAAAAGGCGATCCTTTTACGGATCATCATTTTAACATTGCGCACTCGTTACAGCTGGTGTTGCAGGAGTCCGTACTGGAACTGGCCAGCTGGCTAAAAAATGAAACAGGAGCAGACAACCTGTGCTTTGCCGGTGGTGTTGCGCTCAACTGTGTATTAAATGCAAAACTGCGCGATGCAGGGCTGTTCAAAAATATATGGGTACAACCTGCTGCGGGAGATGCGGGTACAGCCCTGGGTGCTGCGATGTGGGTAGATGCTACTGAACGCAGGAGTACCCGGAAGGATTTTAAAATGGACCATGCATATTGGGGGCCTGAATATGGTGATGATGAAATTGAATCTTTCCTGAAATGGACCAAGACGCCTTACCGCAAGATGACGAACATTGCAGAAGAAACGGCTGAATTGTTGATTGCGGATAAAATCATCGGTTGGTTCCAGGGCAGGATGGAATTTGGTCCACGGGCATTGGGGAGCCGATCTATACTGGCATCTCCCCTTCATGCAGAAATGCAGGCCAGGCTCAACGAAGTGAAAGACAGGGAGGATTTCCGCCCCGTAGCCCCTGTGGTCATGGAAGACAAGGCAGGTGAATGGTTCGAAGGCGCATCCTATTCTCCTTTCATGTTGTTCGTCTATGACGTGAAGGAAGAAAAAAGAGGTATGATTCCTGCGGTGACTCATGTGGATGGAACAGCGAGGATTCAGACCGTCAACAGACAACAGCACGAGCAGTACTACAACCTGCTGGAAGCATTTTACAATAAGACAGGCGTGCCTGTGCTCATCAATACATCATTCAATACTTTAGGAAAGCCCATTGTATGCACACCACGCGATGCTATTGAATGCTTCTGGTCTTCACCTTTCGATGCGTTGGTCATCGGATCATTTTTAGTTGAAAAATAAACCTGGCATGAAGATATCAGTTGTTATCCCGACATACAGGCGTCCGCATTTATTAACTGCCTGCCTGGAAGCACTGTCACGGCAAGACCTTGACAAAGATGAATTCGAAGTCATCGTAGTAAGCGACGGTCCTGATGTAAGTACCCGGACTGTTATAGATGACTGGCATCAAAAACGGTTGCTGGACCTGCGATATATTCCACTGAACAGGAAAAAAGGTCCGGCAGCTGCGCGTAACAAAGGCTGGAAAGCTGCCGTTGCACCACTCATCGCATTTACAGATGATGATACACTCCCTGACAGTCGCTGGCTCAGCAGTTTTTTAAAAGCCTGGGATGGCAGACAGGCCATTGCATTCTCCGGGAAAGTGGTTGTACCTATTCCCAGGGAACCAACGGACTATGAGCGTAATACGGCACAGTTAGCGACCGCTGATTTTGTAACGGCCAACTGTGCTGTTACAAAGGAAGTATTGAATGCCTTACACGGATTTGATGAAAGATTCACAATTGCATGGAGAGAAGACAGTGACCTGGAATTCCGGTTACTGGCGTTGAAAGTACCGGTAGTAAAACTACTGGAAGCAGTAGTCGTACATCCTGTGCGCAAAGCAGAATGGGGGGTAAGCATCCGGGAACAGAAGAAGAACATGTACAATGCACTGTTGTACAAAAAATTTCCCGGCATGTACCGCCGCAAAATTCAGCGCAGACCTGCATGGAATTACTATGCTATGATCGCGATGATACTGCTGGCAGCTATCTGTCTTGCCGAAGGATTGATGGTACTGGTAAGTCTCTGTTTGTTAACCTGGCTGATCATGCTGGGGTTGTTTATCACAAAGCGACTTTCAGATACCACGCGGCGGAGGGCACATGTGGTAGAGATGATCATCACATCTATGGCTATTCCGTTTGTAGCCATCTATTGGAGTCTGTACGGCGCATGGCGGTACAGGGTATTTTTCCTTTAATACATATATGTTTTATGAACTTTGTTGGTGACCTTCAGAAAATTGCCATTTTCAGGGCCTTACAACTGGGTGATATGTTATGTGCAATACCGGCCATCCGTGCCTTGCGTACGGTATTCCCTGATGCACATATTACCCTCCTGGGATTGCCATGGGAGCAATCGTTATTAGCACGGTTCCCGGGCTATTTTGACGCCTTTGTACAATTTCCGGGGTATCCGGGCTTACCAGAACAGGCACCCGATATAGCGGGGTTCCCCGCTTTTCTACAGGCTATGCAGGCAGCGCAGTTTGACCTTGTATTACAACTGCAGGGAAATGGGTCCGTTGTCAACCCGATGCTGGCTTTGTTGAACGCACGATATACCGCGGGGTACTGGCGTAAAGAGGATTATTGTCCGGATCCGGCATTGTTCCTGGAGTACCCGGAACATATCAATGAAATTGAAAGACACCTGGCATTGATGCATCACCTGGGAATTCCATCACAGGGAAAGGAACTGGAATTTCCCATTACAGCGCAGGATAAAGATGAATTTGAGCAATTGCAGTTGCCGTTGATCCCGGGGGAATACATTTGTATTCATCCCGGTTCAAGAGGTAGCTGGCGCCAGTGGCCGCCGGTGCTTTTCGCTTCGCTGGCAGATCACTTTGCGTCGTTAGGCTGGCAGATAGTTATTACAGGTACGAAGGAAGAAATTCCCCTGACCCTGGAAGTTGCATCACACATGCAATATACTGCTATCAATGCAGCAGGCATTACTACGCTGGGGAGTCTGGCTGTGATGGTGAAACATGCACGGGCATTGTTCTCTAACTGCACCGGCATTTCGCATATTGCGGCGGCGTTGCAAACGCCGAGTATAGTGATCAGTATGGATGGCGAACCTGAACGCTGGGGGCCGTTGAACAAGCAATTGCATTACACTATTGATTGGACAAAAGAGCAGCGTTATGATCGCGTGCTGAACTGGAGTGAGCACCTGCTTGCTCAAACAACGCAGCGGCCGATATTGCAATAGATTCGGGCGTAGCCGGAGGCAGCATCTTTTGTGCTGAAATATGGTACGCATATCGTACCACTTCGTTCCTGCTCCGCAGCTTTTCAGGCACATCGAAATACAATACTTTGCTGTGCACATTCCATGGTGTATGCTGAGGATTGGTCAGCGCATAGATCACCAGTACAGATGTATTGGTAGCGGCTGCAATGTGGATAATACCTGTATTTACAGCAATGACCAGTCTTGCATGACTGACCAATGTAATTAATTCCTGAATATTTAGTTGTCCTGTGAGCGAATACACAGGAAAGTTTTCCAAAGCCTGGATCAGTTCTTCATTAGGTTGTAATCCTGTCAACAAAAACTGACAATCTATGTTAGCAGATAATTTCTCTACAGCTGCAGCCCATTCTGCTACGGGATATAACCGTTTTTCTTCAGACACATCCGGATGCAGGATGATCCATGGCTTTTCAATATCCATACCTGTAGCGGCTATCTTATTCCGGATGCCCGCCCATAAAGATTCATCTACTTCCACCCGTAATTGCTCATCTGCCGTAAAAGCCCCGATGCTGCTCACCAGGTCAAGGTCACGCCGTACCTGGTGGCGGATATATTCATAAGGTTCCTTTTCAGGTTCCCAATGGGTGAGTAATCCGTAAGGGTTTTCCCTGCAATAAGCCAGGCGTAAAGGAATGCCGGCCTGGTATACCAGCATGGCAGCAGGTAATGGATTCTGACTGTAAACCGTGAAAATAACTGCACCATCAAATTGCTCCGCTCTTAATGACGCGATGATTTCGTTATAGTCGTCAGTAGATGCTGTCTTTACCCAGGGAGCATCAAAAACAATCGTATCATCTATTTCAGGGATGCTATCGGTAATCACTGCACCCCGGGAGGATGTCAACACGGTAACCTCACATTCAAATGTTCGTTTCAATGCCCTGATAGCAGGTACGCTCATGAGCAGATCGCCCATGTTATCGGGCCGTACTACCAATATTCGTTTGCAACCAGCCCATTGCCGGTGAGCAACAGTTGTTTCTCTCATGCTTGTGCTACTTTTAAAACGGGAGATGTGTGGATCCTGCGGATCAGTGAGGTCGTAGATCTATCCGGTACAACCGGCAGTATCGTTACTACGCCACCCAGTTCTTCCACTACTTCGGCCTCCGGTAGTCCTTCACGGGTGTAATCGCCTCCCTTGGTAAACACATCGGGAGCGATTGTTCTGATCAGTTCTATCGGGGTATCGTCGCCGGGGTTACCAAAGGGTATAATATGGTTAACAGCCCCCAAACCACCCAGCACTTCCATTCTGTCCTGTAGCTGATTAATAGGCCGGGTACTGCCTTTTAGCCGTTTAATACTTTCGTCATTGTTGATGCCTACGATGAGAATGTCTCCTAACTCCCGTGCACGGGTCAGGTAGCTTACATGTCCACTATGCAGGATATCAAAACAACCGTTTGTGAATACGATGCGTTTTCCCTGGGCTTTGTATACCGCACATACTTCTTTCAGCTGGTCTACACTATCCAGGTACTTATTATGCATAGAGTAGAATGCCATCAGCTCGCCTTTGGCACAATAAGCGGTATCATCTTTATCGATCACAATGGCAGCAGCAGCTGCAGCCATCTCTGCGGCATCGCAGAGCTCCATCCCCGATAAACACGCCATCGTAAATGCACTGATATATGTATCGCCGGCGCCAGATACATTTAGCTGTGAAACCGGGTAGGCCGGTGTATGACAAACGACTTCTCCGTTATCAAAGATCAATGCGCCTTCTGCGTCCAGCGTTAGTGCTACAATGCCGGCACCTGTTATGCGGGCTATAGTACTTCCCATATCACGCAGCTGTGCTGCACGATCAGCGGATGTTTCCGGCAATTGCAGGAGTTCCATCATCTCATGATAGTTAGGTTTCACCAATGATGGGCGTAAGTGCCGATAAAGATCAAGGCGCTTTGCATCTACCGCGATGAACTTGCTTTTATCAGCATTCAATCTTTCCAATGCAGCGATGATACCTGGTGTAATTACACCTTTATTATAGTCAGCGATCACGATCGCGTCATAATTATCAAAACTGGATTCAAGGAAGGAGATGAGTTTTTCTTCACAACCATCAGGCACTGCTATTTCCGTGCCTTCATCATATCTCGTCAGCAGCTGGCTGCCAGCTATCACACGTGTCTTCACGATTGTATGCCGGCTGTTGCAATTGATCAGGTAAGTATGAATACCTTCTTTTGAAAGCAAGGCCTGTGCATCTTTTCCCGCAGTATCCTCTCCTACTATAGCTGCAAAGGTCACATCTGCCCCCAGGTACCGGAGATTGATAGCCGTATTGGCGGCACCACCGGGCACACAGGTGTGAGAGGTGATATTGACAACCGGCACAGGTGCTTCAGGTGTTAATCTTGTGCTGGCACCCCTGAGATAGGTGTCAAGTATGAGATCGCCCAATACCAAAACCGAAGGTTGATGCAAACCATTAACCAGTGAATGAAATTGTTGTGTCATGTCCATTTACTTTAGTGATAAATTGTGCGGCATCGAGCAGATCGCTGGCAATGTATGTTGGCGTTCGCCGAGGGTTGATCATCCACTCCGTTTCGTGCCCGTTATTAATCAGCAGCGAGCGACATCCAGCCTGATTACCGGCTTCTACATCGTGGAGGATGTCGCCAATCATCCACGATTGTTTTAAATCAACACCTAATTGTTCAGCTGCAGCCTGTAGCATACCAGGACCTGGCTTGCGACAGTTACAGTTGATTGCATATGGAGATATGGTTCCCTCTGGATGGTGCGGACAATAAAAGAACCCGTCGAGTAGTACATTATACTCAAGTAACAATTCATTGATTTTTTGTTGTACGCCTGCTAATTGTTCTTCTTTAAAGTATCCTCTTGCAATACCCGACTGATTCGTGATGACCACCAGCATGTATCCCTGCTTATGAAAAAGCTGCATAGCCATGCCTGCATATTGTTCCAGTACCATTTTCTCAGGATCTACATTGTAAGGTACATCCTGAATCAGCGTACCGTCTTTATCAATAAATATGGCTTTTCTCATAATAAGTCTCGTTGATCACCTGCTGGTACAGGTACTTCATTTTGCGCGCTACACATTCCCAGGTAAACAGGGCATGAATACGCTTAATGGCATTGCTGCTCATCTCCTGACGCAAGTGATCATCCTGCAGTAATTTAAAGATAGCAGCTGCTAATGATACCGGATCCCTGGGAGGTACCAGCAATCCTGTTCTGCCATCTGCCACACTGTATTTAATACCACCCACCTCACTCCCTATCACGGGCGTGCCACATGCCATCGCCTCCAGTGGTGTGATACCAAATGGCTCATACCAGGGAGTCGTAATGAAAAGGTCTGCCGCAGAGTAATAATGTTTTAATTCATGCCTGTCCCGTTGACCGGCAAATATTACCTGGTCACTCACGTTCAGTTCACCTGCCAGTGTACGTAACCGTTCCAGTTCATGATCCGCTTTTGCAGATGATGCAGGTACGTTACTTCCCACAATGACCAATTTTACATCTTCCATTTGCAGGTGGCCCAACGCCCTGATCACATTGTCCACTCCCTTGCGGGGCACCATTCTTCCCAATTGTAAGATAATCTTATCATGAGCTGGCAGGTGTAATACTTCCCTTGCCTTGGCCTTGTCCACGGCATATACTTCCTCAAGGTTCACTCCACATGGAATGATAGTGATCTTATTGAGCGGTGCTTTATAAAAATTAACCAGGTCTTCTTTATCCTGCGGGCATTCTGCTATCACCTGGCTGGCCTGCAGGATCACTTCTGATTCTATATCTATGCGCTCGGGCGGGAAGCGGTCCTGATCACCCTGGTACATTTTACGCACGTGTCCCAGTGCATGAAATGTAACTACGAAGGGAATACCCAGCAGTTGTTTCAGTTCCATCGCTACGAGTGCGGACATAAAGAAGTTGGCATGTACGAGATGATAAGTTACCTGCGCTTCTTCCATAAAGCTGATCATCTCCTCCCTGAAAGCTGCCATATATGGCAACAGTTCTTCCTTCGCCATTACTTTTGCCGGGCCTGCATCTATCTGGATCACTCTGACATCTTCCATCCATGGAGTAACAGATGGCATCTCCGGGCTTTCACGGCGAGTGAACACATCTACCAAATATCCCATGCGGGACATCTGCTTTGCCAGTTCTGCTACATAAACATTCTGTCCGCCGGCATCTACACTTCCCGGGGTAACTAAAGGGGAAGCGTGCTCGCTGATAAATGCAATCCTCTTTTTCATATCCTACATGATTTTTTCTTTTCCGCTTACATTCGCATTGCAGGTGTCTATATTGAATGGCTGTCCGGGTACATTGGCGCAAACAGCATTGAACAGGTTTTCCCAATCCGCCGTGAAGCGGTCTATATTAAAGCGTCTGAGAGCGGTTTCCCTTGCTGCTTTGCCCATTTGAGCAGCCAGCTCAGGATCATTCATCAGTAGTTTCATTTTATCGATCAGGAAATCAAGATCCGTGTGCACAAAACCGTTCACTCCATTTTCGATCACGGTAACGAGTTCAGTAGTGGCGAGTCCGATAACAGGCAATCCCTGCATCATCGCTTCGCATACAGCCAGCCCTAAACTGGTATGGCGTACCGGATGGAAGAAGTAGCGATACCTGCCTCTGAAAGCAGGTAGTTGCGGGTGTAACACCTCTCCTCCTCCTACAGCCTCATTACCCATACCTGCCAGGTCTACGGGCACCTGTCTGGCCACATGCTGGAACACATCCCAGCCCAGCGCACGCCCTCTTTGCGGCAGGTGATTAATGATGGTTACACCTTTATCCAGTTCTCCTGTGTAAGGAATATCTGAATCTGTTACACCATGTTCAATCACGGTAACCGGCGTACGGTTATTATCCCACATCAGCTTATTATAATGTGTTACATGCACAAGGCAGATACGACGGTCATTTACCGTATGGCGGGTGCCAAAAGGGCTCTTGAGCGGGGTATTATGTTCCAGATATACTCTGGGCAGCCTGCGCTGCGTAGGTGTCAGGATCTCGTACTGATCCACGAGATAATTTTTCACTGACTGATACATGATAACGTCAAAGTCGTAACTTTTCACCATATCAGCAGGTATCTCAATTACATTACTTCCAAAAGGAAATGTCCTCCCACGACCATAATAACCGGGTGTACGCTCATCATTTACCGGGATATATATATCATAATTCCCCTGTGACAAATAATACAAATAGCTACCGTGAATATGCCATGTAAAGATTTTCAATCTATTTTCAGAACCAACCCGGGTCATCATACAAAGAGATATTTGATTTTATAGTGAGTGAATATATTTCGCATCGTTGATAGATCTCAGCCAAGTACCAAGTGGAATGTTCGTCGGATAGTGTTTAGTGCCTTTACTATATATTAACAAGAAGCAAACCAACAGTACTCAATGATTTAGAAACGTACTGTGAACAGGCGTTTGTTTGGATGAAAGTGTTTCGCAGTGGGCGGGGGTTTGCAAGGAACTGAGCAAGTTGTTCCCCACTTCTAGGAACCATGGGAACAAGGTGAAGTAAAGGATCAGATCGCCTGAAACCCGTAGCCGAGGCTGCATTAAAAAGGGAGACTATTGCCTCCCTTTTGTCTCATTTACTTTCGTTTTCCCTGCTGATTAACTTGTTGAAATAACTGACTTCACCGTCTGCAGTCTTTTCCTGGTAGAGAAAAGCGAGGCTTTCGTCATCAAACTTTTTAAAGAATTCATCCCAGGATATTTCCTGTAGTCGCCCGGAATCGTTGCCGGGAAAGTCTATCCGCAGCACACCGGGTTCTTTCTTATTGCCGGTACCTTCGACCTGTGCCGGCTTTCCTTTTCGTTCTTCTACCCATTTCCTGATCGTTTCATGATCAGTAGTTGTATTTGATAAGCTGCTCATGATATGTTAATTTTAAGCGTGAATAAATCTTTGTTGTTATGCCTGAGATACCAGACCTTGAAGTGTTCAGTATGAACCTCACGAAAATGCTGAAGGGGAAAGTGGTAAAAAAGCTGGAAGTACCGTACCCCAAAAAATTAAAGACGACCGTAGCTGCGCTCAAAAAGCAGATTGAAAAGCAAACACTCACCGAAATCTATCGTGAGGGGAAACAGCTACGGCTTGCATTTGATAATAAAGCCCGCCTGGGATGGCACCTGATGTTGCATGGAGAACCTGCACTTTTTGAAGGAAAAGATTACCCTAAATGGACGATCATCGCTTTGCAATTCGCCGATGGCAGCGGGTTGGCCATGACCGATTTTCAGGGGCAGGCAATGGTCACCCTCAACCCTGAAGAGAGTGAAGTACCGGATGCCATGTCCAAACAGGTGAATACAAAGTTTCTTACTGCAACCCTGGCATCTTCTAAAAAAAAGATTAAAGACGTATTGATGGATCAGGACCTGATCCGTGGTCTGGGTAATGCCTATACAGATGAGATCCTGTATGAAGCGCGTATTTCTCCTTATTCCATTGCTGATAAAATCCCGGCTTCGAAGATAAAGATACTGGCTGCCAGTATTAAGAAAGTACTGAAAGACGGTATCAAACAGATCCTCAAACATGACAAGCAGCTGATCAGTGGAGAATACCGGGACTTTATGAAAGTACATCATGCGCGGAAAGAAAAGAGCCCTGGAGGATCTCCTATTCAATCGCACAAGGTAGGTTCAAGGAAAACATACTATACAGACGAGCAGGAATTATTTACCTGAACGCTCATGAAATGCCTTTTCCCAGTCTAATAAAGCCGCTTCCAGGGTATTGCCTTCACCAAAGATTGCCTGCTCTGTTCCGGCCCCTAATACGCAATAATATAATTCACCGTCTGTATATACTTCAGGCCGGAAATTAGCAACAGGTGCAGGTAGATTCATCGATGTGAAATCTACCTGTACCTTTTGTTTATCAAGAGATGTATGTTTCATATTATAATTCATTTCTGTCACCGCCTACACTGTAAGGATTATTTTCTTCGTCTTCTGCACCCCGTTCTTCATTATCATCATCGAGTTCGCTACCTGGTATGTCCAGGTCCTCACCAGATAACTGACTGGTCCTTTCTTCCAGCAATTCACCTTCATCATCGACATTCGTCAACTGAGCACGCTTCAGGTCACGGGCACCTTCATCGCCAGGTGTTACGTTTGCACTGTCGTATAAGTCTTTTCTTTCCTGGCGCGTTACATTGCTACCCTCGTCTGTAATCAGTTGTTCATCGTCTGTTTCTATTGCATCTTCAGGACTGCCATTCAGGTCGTCGAGCACGCCATAACCTTCTTCATCGTCAGATGCAGGTGTCGCAACACGACCTGTTCCGGGAGGCAACGGTTCCACGTCTTCCTGGCCAGGTATATCACTTACTTCCGGCATGTCTATAATGGTAGTTGCTGGTTTCATGCGTTCCTGATCGCGCCTGGAATCCTGTATATCTGCTGTGCTTTTTGTCTTGTTTGCCATAAAATTCGTTTTCTTTTAAATCAACAATAATGAGGCCATGCCATGTACACAGCAGGAAGTAGTTTTCACTTCGGGATGCGGGGAAATAACTCACGTAAATACCTGCGAAAAAAGACTACGTATGGCATGGCGTTAAGTTTGCACTATGTTCTGCTGGAATTAATTCTTTACCCTAAAAAAGTGTAGTTATGAAAAAGACAAACGAACAACTGGAAAATCCGGTAGGAGATCAGAAAGAACAGGCATTTGATGATCAAAGGAACAAGGCTTCGTATGAAGGTGATCAGGCAAATGAGAATGAAGAAAATGATGCGGATGTAAATGACGACGAAGAAGAGGATGGTTCACCGATTCTGGATGAAGCAGATCTGGAAGAAAATGATATTTCTGAAGATGACGCCGAAAGTATAGAATGGGGACCTGAAGGTAAAAAAGGTGGTAAGCAAAATATCACCAATGCGGCTGATACCGGCTCTAATAATAAGGGGACCGACGATGACAACCGTACAGGATCCAATACTATGCGGACAGATGAGCCACCCATTAAATAGTCGTGGCTGAACATGCTGGCGCTCTTTCTGGCCTTGTATTTGCGGTATTTTTATTATTCACTAAAACTTCATTTTATGAAAAAGTCAAATGATCAACATCCTTCCCAGGATCAGCAAAACAGGCAAAAGGCCTTTGATGATCAGCGACGAAACAGAATGCAGGAAGGTGATAAAAATGAGAGAAAAACTGCGGATACGCATAGAAACGAAAGAGACAATACAATGCAACCGCAGCACAAACCACTTAAATAATAGTGGTGATTAAACAAAAAGCAAGCAGGCAGTATCATACGACACTGCCTGTTTTTTTTGCGCTCCTCTTTTGCTGTATTCTTCTCAGGATCCCCCACAACTGCTCATGTAATGTTATCATATTCCCGATCAGGAAATAATCCTTTAAGCTGTTCTTGATACTACTTTTCATCACTCTTTTAGCCATTTCCTTGTCAACTTCTCCCGTCTCATTCACCTGTACCAGTAACTCTACTGCTATGAACAATAATACCGCGCTGATCAGAAATAAAAAGGTCCATTCATTCAGGTTCACTATGTGAAACAGTTTATGTGTATGCGGTCCTGTCCACAGGGCATCGATCTTCAGCGTACGACTGGTAAAATAATCTGCCAGCAGGCCCCCTATCAGTGGTGAAACCGAAGAGAACACAGCTGTGACCATATTTTGTGTAGACAGGTAAACGATAGCGTATTCTTTCGGCGCCAGCTTGAGACCAATATTCACCAGTGCCAGGTTGACTCCTGATAATGACAAGCCTGTAAAAATGTGAATAACGAGCAACAGTATGAGGTTAGGCCATAATGCTGACCAGATCCCCACAAAACACCATCCTATCACGCAGGCTACATACAAAGGCGTGGCAAGAGCGAGTATTGTCTTATTGCTATACCTGTCAGAAAAGAACCCCCATACCCTTACAGAAAAGACATTACACAGCAGACTTATCACACTCAATCCGATCACATACGAGATAGACAAGCCCAATCCCTTCATCATATAAACCGTAAAAAATGGTGTGGCTATATTTAATGCAAATACCCAGAAAGAATGAAAGATCAGCATATGGACGAAGTTGCTATCTTTCAGCGGACGACTGAAGAGCCTGAACATATTTTCCCTGCTCAAATAAGATTGCTGTTCGGGCGTTCTGGCGAGAAAAACAGCACCTATAATACCCAATATACCCGCTGATACAAACATGATGGCATAAGCATCCAGTTCAAATGATATATACCTGTTGCGGATCACATCAATTAACCCCGCACAAAACAGGCTCAGTACCACATTCAGCATTTGCAGGTAACTGGTCCTTTTTGCGAAATAGGTACCCAGTGTTTCTTCCGGAACGAGGTCTTTCATCCACGCATTCCAACTGGGCCCCGCAATAGAGCCGAAGAAATAGTAGAAAAAAAGAAAGATGATCATGGTGGTCAGCGACTTTTCTGCCAGGAGAATACTTGCACCGATCACCAACAAACTAACACGGGCAAATAAGGAACAAGCCACGCAGATGAGCCTGCGATTATTGAACCGGCGTACCAGCCAGATGGATAACAACTGAAAGATATTTGTAAAGGCCGGCAGTGCACTGATAATACCAATTAATAAATTGGAAGCACCCATCAGTAAGGCCATTGCTGTAAGAAAAGCGCCACCCGTCAATGTTGTCATCGCCTCTGCTGCCAAACCATCCGCGATAACCATACGGAGTCCATTGTCTACATCTGTCTGGGTTAATGCAGGTTTGGGTCGCAACCACATATGCTTAAATTTTGATGGATCACCACACAAACCACACCAGTTTTACAATGCGCATGCCTGACCGACCAGGGATATGTGTTGTTTTCAAATGCCCATACATGTTTGCTAAAGTGAACTCCATTCTATCATTCAGGGCATCTGCGGATAAAAATGAATTGCTTTTTACCCAGGAAACGATCTGTTTCTTTCCATAGTTTATAATCATACTCAATGAGTTCATTGAGCGCATAATCCCATATATTATTATCGAAGCGACATTCACCGATAAACTTACCGCCCGGTTGTCTGCTCAGATAAATTTTGATCCAGTAGAAATCTTTGTAGTCATGACCAGGTTCTGTGATCTCTCTTTCAAAAACCTCTTTGATAGCCGGATAAAGAATGTCAGGGAACGTATTGTCGTGGTGCTCTTCCATATCGTCCATAAAAGCCCCCTGCACCTGGAGGTGACTGTAGTTGAGATGGAACTTGTCGCCGGCAGGACTTTTCAGTTCATAGACCGGTTCATAGTAACCCAGCAGGCATTGGAAGAAACCAGTGAGAAAACCCCTGAAAAACGTATAAGCTCCCTGGCTCATAGCCTCCTCAGGGTTAGTACCTATGGCCGCCATTTCTTCGTACATGATATTATCTCCCTTCAGGCGGATCAAAAAGGCCAGGTGATATACTTTCACGTCATTGCCATGATCCTGTTCGCCAAGTACGTCACAAACAATTTCCAGCTCGAGTTCCCGTAAATAAACGGTCTCCTTTACTGCTTCGATGGTGAGGGTAACGGGGACTTCAAAATCAAACGATTGAACAGCGGTCGCGAGGTGGGAGGCCAGTGTAGGTACAAGTACATTCGTTTCCATGCGGGTTTGTAGGTTAGTTTCCGGCAAACTTATTAAATTTTTTGTAGTGGCGCTGTTTGATTTTCGATCCTGCGGGGCTGCTGATACAACTTTTTTAAATGGTAGAGATGTGGTCATCACATCATCCCGGATTTTATCTGGCTATAGTAGCGGTTGGTGCATGGTCCGGTGGCAGAATATGCTTAAATTGTTAGTTCAACAAAACCCTCGTTATGATACTAACTAACAAAGCTTTCAGTGGATTCTCAGTAAACGATATCAAGAAAGCGAAATCCTTTTACCAGGATAAACTGGGTATGGAAGTGACTGACGGGCCGATGGGCGTGATGGAGCTGCACATCAATAATGATTCGAAGGTATTGATCTATCCAAAGCCCACCCACTCTCCTGCATCTTATACGGTATTGAATTTCCCGGTAGACAACATTGAACAGGCGGTAGATGAACTAAGTAGCAGAGGTATCCGGTTCATTCAATACGGCGGGGAAATCAAAACCGACGAAAAAGGCATTTTCAGAGGAGGGGGTCCATTGATCGCCTGGTTTGAGGATCCTGCGGGCAATATCCTGTCAGTGATCGAATCGCCTGAGAAGGCCATGTAATTGCTGAAAGGCGTACCTTTGCGCCCATGGATTATTTCAAAAAGTTGCTGGATCTGCTGAAGATTGAAAGAGAAGAAGATCGCCAGTCCTACATATCATTAACAGAAAAGACATCTGTAGCAGAACGCCGCGCCAATGGCCTTACCTGGTATCCTATTGCCATCAGGGGAACAGAAATGAGCCGTGGCGACTATCTGACCGTCGAAGTAGAACGCACTACCCATCAGGATATTTCCCATCAACTGCGCTTTGGGGTATCTGCGGTGCTGTTCTCGAACCATGACCCGAAGAAAGATAATATAGAAGGTACTGTCTCTTACCAAAGCGGTAATCGCCTGAAAATCACCCTGCGCACCGATGAGCTCCCTGAATGGGCAAATGACGGCAAATTAGGCATTGACCTGTCATTTGACGACAACAGCTACGAAGAGATGACAAATGCCTTAAAACAGGCATCAGGCGCTGAAAAAAACCAGCTGGTACAAATCCTCACAGGTGCCAAAGCACCGACCTTTAATAATGAACTGCCCCGGTTTACGCATCCCCGGCTCAATGCCTCTCAGCAGGATGCTGTAAACAGGATCCTGGCGGCCAACGAACTGGCTATTGTGCATGGCCCTCCGGGCACCGGCAAAACCACTACCCTTGTACAGGCAATTAAAGCCCTGTATGCACAGGACCGTAAACAGATCCTCGTAGTTGCTCCCAGTAATACCGCGGTAGACCTGCTAAGTGAAAAACTCAGTGACGAAGGCATGAATGTATTACGTGTGGGTAACCCGGCAAGGGTGTCTGAAAAACTGATGTCGCTCACGCTCGACAGTAAAATGGCTGAACATAACAGCATGAAAGAGGTAAAGCGGCTGCGTAAACAGGCGAGTGAGTTCAGGGATATGGCGCATAAGTACAAGCGAAATTTTGGCAAGGCAGAGCGTGAACAGCGCAAAGCGCTTTTTGACGAAGCCCGTAATATAATGAAGGCGGTGGAAAACACAGAGTCCTACATCGCCGAAGACCTGATCAATAAAGCACAGGTGATCACTGCCACGCTGGTGGGGGCTAATCATTACACTGTGAAGCAGCTGAAATATCATACTGTCGTAATAGACGAAGCAGGACAGGCACTGGAGCCGGCCTGCTGGATCCCGATCCTGAAAGCAGAGAAAGTAGTACTGGCAGGAGACCATTGCCAGCTCTCCCCAACCATCAAATCGGAGGAAGCAGCACGTAACGGTCTTGCTTATACATTATTAGAGAAGTGTACTGAATTGCATCCTGCAGCAGTCGTATTGCTGGAAGAACAGTATCGGATGCATGCCACTATCATGGGGTATTCTTCTTCCATCTTTTACAAAGATAAACTGAAGGCACATGCCTCTGTAGCAGCACACCTGCTCTTCTCCGGGGATAGTCCGTTGTCTTTCGTGGATACTGCTGGTTGCGGTTTCGATGAACAGACCGAAGGAACCAGTACCACGAATCCGGAAGAAGCGGCGTTCCTCTTCAAACACCTCTCACAGTTTGCAGCTACATTGAACACCCATTACAAGCCGGCAGATTTCCCCAGTATTGCAATTATCTCTCCTTATAAACAGCAGATCCAGCTCCTGAAAGAGCAACTGGCACATTCTCCGGAATTACAGCCTTTCGGAGACAGGATCACGGTCAATACAATCGATAGCTTCCAGGGGCAGGAAAGAGATATCGTCTATATCAGTATGACGAGAAGCAATAGCGATAGTAAAATCGGCTTCCTGTCTGACATCCGTCGTATGAATGTAGCTATGACCCGGGCCAGGAAGAAACTGGTAGTGATCGGAGATAGTGCTACGCTGTCTCAGCTGCCTTTCTATGCAGACTTCATAGCATATGCGGAAGGCAGAGATGCTTATAAAAGTGCCTGGGAATTTATGGACAGCTGATTGATGCAGGCTGCAGCGGCTAGTTTTACCAGGATATCCCAGGGAGCAAAACTGCTTATATCGTATTTAGGAAGTATTACCTGTTCAAATTACGTATTAATACGCTAGGCGATTTTTTGGGGGGAGTCTAACTTTGTTTCACCACAACGAAGTTAAGTTTCGTCACCCCAAAAAAAACGTCATGGAAAATCTGAAGATCCCCGGTCTGTCAGCGGAGCAACTATTTACCCGTCAGACCTTTCTATTGCAGTCGTTTATTTCGAAGTCTGCTCTTACTAACAGCAATACTACCTGGGAAGAATTGTCCTGTGTAGGTTATAATCCTTCTAAAGGAAAACTAAATGCGATTGTAAGTATTAAGCAAGCCACCGGTTACAGCGGAGGCCTCTGCAGCAATGGCTCTAAAGAGTATGTTCGCTTCTTTGTTGATTTCAAAGATGGCAGCGGTTTTCAGGACATGGGATATACCAGCTTCAAGGTTGCTGATATTTCGGAAGTACCTGCCGGACCGCAACATCCGTTGAAGTATATGACCTCCCTGTACATCAATGATGAGAAATATCGTCGTTTCCTTTCCTGTAACCAGGCTGTAATACCTACAGTAAGAGCGGTGTTATCATGGAACAGCATTCCCGCTGCCGATCCAACTGCTACACCATATTATGGCAATGTGAAAGACGTCAATATTCAACTTCCCCGCAAAAAATTCATCATCTGGAAAGACATCTTCACAGCCCTGAATGTGAAAGAAAAGCCAGACTTTCTGGCAAATATAGACTTACAGGCAAAAGTTGATTTACCTCCTGTAGGGCCTGTGCCACCTTTGGAACAACTGTATGCAACCTATCAACGGGCAGCTGTACCGGACCATCGCACATTCTATGCTACTGTTGCATCGAAGATCAGTAATGGGACAAAATTTTACAAAGCAGCTGCCGCCTACAACCTGGCAGACGTTTCAAAACTGAAGGTAGATATCAGCGCAATCTCCAAGCTTATACTGCAACCTGCAGGCCAGGCGGATGTGACCTTCGAAGAACTGACCTGTGTGGGTTTAAATACTGCACAGGACACGCTGGGCGCAGTGATCAGGGTTAAAAAGAACAGCGGCTTTAGCGGCGATATGTGTCATGCGGGTTCACAGGAGCATGTTGCCTTCTGGGCCGACTGGGATAACAACGGCACATTTACAGAGTATTTAGGTACCGCCAGTGTAACGGTGCACGATATCAGTAACATTCCCGCGGAGGGTATCTGTTACCATGTAGAGCTGCCCGTTAACCTGAGCAAGCATATCAAAAGCTGCATTACTCCTAATATTATCAGGGTACGCGCAGTCTTATCCTGGTCTGCTCTCCCTTCTACTACAGATCCGAATGCACTGAACACCTGGGGAAACCGGGTAGACGCGGTGGTACAGATCCGCACAGGTCAGGCTGCACATGTAGAAGGTGAAATCACGCTGGTAGGTGGTGTAGACCGGGATACTATTGATCCTGTGAGCTTCCTGGTGAATGCCTCTTCTACCCCGACCAAAGACAACAACCGTCCTTATGGCGGATGGGTCAGCTTCCATGGCATCATCAACCGGAATGGTTTCAACGGTGAACTCAAATACCGGATTGAGTACAAGAAATATGGTGCAGCAGACAATACGTATGCACCTGTATCTACGGCGGAAAACTTTTCGATGATCGATTTCAATCCGGATCCGAACCTGGAATATGTAGATTCACAAAGTCCTGCGGATGGCTGGTTTATTTACAAAGCCAATCCGGCACTGGGCATTTACAATGAAAACAATTACCTCGCTGGCTGGAGCACTGGCGGATTGGCTGATGGTAATTATACCATTCGTTTCTCACATTATGATGCAACCGGAACAGTGGTATATCCAGACACCTTTTCTGTCGTGATCTGCAATGAACCAATGACGATCAGTCCCACAGCGAATACATCGTTGGACCTCACTAAATCTATTGACCTGATCATTACTGGTGGTGATTGCCACTGCTATGATAAAACAAATACGAATCACCTCATCAATGGTGAGCTGCGGGCTACGCATCCTTACTTTGCCGCCTGGGATTTCGATCTGCAGCCGGCAGCACATATCAATGGCGCAGCGCCGGTACCACTGCATCACCATTATAATGCAATAGGTGATACGGGTGATGTGAGCCTGCCCTGGCAACTGGATGTGCAGCAAATGGATACCTGTGGATATGCTTTGAGCATCTCTGCACAGACCAGGGTAATCCTGAACAGTAATACACAATTCCCGTGGTATGGCGTGAAAGCGGTAGGCTTCTCGGTTTCTAATAAGTGTCCTAACGCGTAATAGTTTTTTTGATTGATGCTTTTTACCTGTTTCGGGATGTAACCTGTTAAACAGCAACGGCCGGCTTTGGTAAGCCGGCCGTTTTTGCTATTGAGAAGAAAATATATTATCTTCTGTAGATCAAAATATCCATTATTTTATGAAAAAGAACCATTCAAAAAAACTCCAATTGGGCAAGCTTAAAATCTCCAGCTTAGCCACTGACAATCAAGCTAAAGGAAACAACAACGTGAAAGACGCTGCCAGTAATTCCAGTTGCGGTCACATCTGTCCCACAATTTGTTCTCTTAACTGTGTGTGACACTTGAAAAGTTTACGCCTTGTGAACGAAAGTTTACAAGGCGATTTATTAAACTTACAGCCTGCTCAAATCGTTCTCCCCAATCTCCACTGACCACTTCGTATGTAATCCCATACTTTGCAAGTACCAGCCTATGTGAGCTATCCAATTCATTTCTTGCAGCTTCATCCATACGTGTACCATCCTGTACAAACGGAACATCATTCGCCAGATAGAGATACAGGTCTGCTTTGTTGATAGCGAAGATGTCTTTATCCACCTGCATTGTTTGCCCGAAGGTATATTCACCATAGGAAATGGTGATGTGAATATCTGTATCAATGATGAGTAAAGGAGCGTCGGCTGCCCGGATGTTATTAGCATGTGAGGTAGCGATGGCATACAGATCATCCATACTGAAATCGTTGGAGTCTGCTACGATATCACGCCCTGCCTCGCTCACGGCTGCTGCATTGAAGTGTGCAGCGAGCCGGCCGGTGAGTGTTGTCTTCCCGGTAGATTCTGTCCCCAGGATCACGACTTTTTTTACCAGCGTATTTTTTACACTGTCAGGCAGGTAAGGCCATGCTTCCCATAGGTGATTCCTCACCATAGTAGCAGATACAGGAAATAGTTTTCTCTCCGGATCAAAAGGGATATGTGTGATACCCATAAAGCCCGCTACCAGTTCGCCGTAGGGTTCCGAAGTGACTAAGAGAGAATAACCAGGCAATAATTCCCTGAATGCCGCTGCCCATACCCGGGATACACTTTCGGAGGTGACAGAAGTACTGGGCAGCTTGTTCTCATTATAATGATACGTCAGGATTTCAACACGCTGCTCCTCTCTGAATGTCTCATCCATCCAGGATTTTCTTAAAACGTCCGGCATTGCCTCCTGGTCGCTGACACAGATCAATACTGTCAGGAAATCGCATTTGGTGAGGGCAAAACGGATCATTGCCTCATGACCTTTGTGAAAAGGCATAAATTTTCCGAATACAAACGCCTTACGCATAACGCACTTTTTTACGCCACTGCCACAATCCCCAGGATGCGAGTCCCAGGAAAAGTAGGTACTCTAATGATAAAAAATTAATTCCCTTGATAAGGTATAGTACTACACTAATTACATCTACGACAATCCAGAACATCCAGTTTTCCAGTTGCTTCTTTGCGAGCAGCATGGTTGCCAGAATACTGGCTACGGTCACAAAAGAATCAGCATATGGATAAGCTGCAGGCATAGTAAAATATGCAGGGAGCCACACATGTAATTGCCTGATCACCGTACCTAAAATAATCGTACCAATAACGAGACAGGTAATGTATAGCTGTACCCCTTTGGAATTAAGTCTTGTAATAGGTACATCGGCGGTATTACTTTTCCAGTGATACCATCCAAAGATCGTTACAATAAAGAAGTACACCTGTAAGAACATATCGGCATACAACTGCACCTGGTAAAATAAAACGGCCAGTGCGACTTCGTTGATGATACCTGTGGGCCAGGTAAGTACATTACCCCGGGATGCATAGTAGACAGAGATCAGGCCGAACAGGGTAGCCAGCAGTTCGATATAACTGAGTGGATATCCCATGATGGTGCAGGCAATATTGTGTATATCCAGATAATTCATCAGAAGCTGTATTTAAAAGCAGCATACACATTGGTGGGTGCCTGTACAAATAATTTGCGGGTACCATCTGCTTCTACATAACCGTTGTTGTAATATTTAGCACCGGTAATGTTGTTCACGAACAAACTGAGTGTACAGCCACCGATGGTATATGCAGCCCTGGCATTCACTAAAACGTATCCTTTGATGGTGTTGGTATTTGCGAAATCCAGGTAAGAATGGTCCTGGTATCTGCCGGAGACTGCCAGATCCAGTTTTTTATACTGATAGGCAACTTCCTGGTTGATGATAAACCGGGGAGTGAGAATAGGGCTGAAAGTTGTTTTCTCTTCTTCAATACGGCTGTGATTGAAAGCACTGTTGTTGCTGAAAAGGAATGCGTGGCACTGGTAGGATGCATTTAGTTCAATGCCTGTTCTGTAACTACGCTTTACATTGTCTGTGAGCAACAGGCCATTTGGACCTATCTTTCCGTTCAATACGATTTCATTATTGAAGTTCATATAATAACCGTTCAACTGGACATTGAAATGTTGCCGATTGATCCGGACACCCAGTTCCTGATCCACGACAGACTCAGCTTGCTGCTGGAAGGTACTGTTTGCAGGCAGATCGTCGTTGCCTGCGAACAGGTCATTCCTGGTGGGTTCACGGCCTGTGCGGCCAATACTGTAGTAGATGCTGGTGTAATTATTAACAGCGTAGTTCATCCCTGCTTTGGGATTAAAGAACTGCCAGTGCATTTCATTAAATGGTACGCTGCCTTTATAATCAAAGGTAGTGACCCTATACTGGAGGTCTGCGTACAGCGTGAAGCGATTCAGGTAATATTCAATTTTACTGAACGCGCTTAATTCATTTTTATATCCTTTGTTTCGATACAGTTCACCATCTACATTGTCGGTACCCAGGTGACGACGGTTGTATAGGTTACCGTGAATGCCGGTCGTCCATTTGAAGTGTTCTTTTGACAGCGTATAGTTGCTGAATAAACCTACAAAGTGGGATTGGAAATTGTAATCAAAGAGGTAGCCTTCTGATGGAAGGCCCATGTAATTGTTTACATCAAATCCGTAACCGCCTTTCAGGTAAGTATAATACACGCTGGAGCTGATCGTAGTGTGAGCAGTCGGCTGCCAGGTATTTTGTAATTGCACCAGGCCCTGGAAGAAGTGATCTTTTTCATCGGGCAGGTTCGCATTGGTTCTCCTGTCTTTTGCGATAAGTGTATCGGCAACACCCAGCCATGCCATGTCATTCTTTTGATGACCAGCCATCACGTTGAGTTTCCAGGTGCTTTTATCATAGAATAATCCACCGCTTACGAAGATGGATTGTGAGTTGTTGGCAGCATGATACTTATAGCCATCTGTAGCCACCTGTGAGGCACGTACATAGAGGGCTTTGTGATTTTTAACCCCTGTCTGGTATTCACCAAAAACGCGATAGCTGTTGTACGAGCCATAGCCACCACCGATGGTCACTTTTGCAGTGTCATGCAGGTCGGGTGAAAAGAGTTGCACGCTACCGGCATAGCTGGCAGCACCGTTTTTAGAGGTACCGACGCCTCGCTGGATCTGGATATTGCTGATTGAGTTGAGTATATCAGGGTAATTGGAGAAGTAAGCCCCCTGGTCTTCCGGTTCGTTGAGCGGCATACCGTCGAGGGTGGTATTGATGCGGGTCTGGTCCATGCCGCGCATCCGGTAATAGGAGTAGCCCTGGTAGGAGCCGGCATCTGAATACACGGTAACAGAGGGCGTTTCAGAAAGGAGGAATGGAGGTTCCTGACCGGTGTTTTTCTGGTCAATGACTTTCATGTTCAGGTTTTGGTAGGTGACCGGTGTGATGGTGTTGGCTTTGTAGATAACTACTTCGTCTAGTTTCTTCCGGGTGATTGTATCCTTATCCTGGGCATTGACAAACAAAGTCCATAACAATACTGATACAGTGGCAAATAGATGTCGATTCATATATTATATTGTCCTCTAAATTGTTATTAATGGGTTATCACATGACTAGGCCATAGGTGCACAATAATGTAATTATTACACAAATATAGGGATTGGTTTTAAATAACAAAAAAAATGCTTCTGCCTTTCGGCAGAAGCATTTTTGGGAGGGCCTGGCCCCGGCAATTCAATTGAATATGTTTATTGTACGTTCAATAAGTATTTATGCATATCATCTCCCGGCTTCACTCCTATCTTTTTCAACCTGGACAGGTAGTAGTTTTTCACATCTTCCCATTTATAATATGGATAAGTATTGGTTTTTACCGGCAGGGCTACTTCCCGTTCATTCAAAAGAACTTTGATAAGAAATTGTTTCCCATTACTATAAATAATCCACTGGATATTCGCGCTCAAAGGAATGATATCCTCAGCATGCCAGTGTTTATCAAAATCAAAAATACTGGCAGCGGGTACACTGGCCCCGGGGATTCCCATTAGTGTAGCCAACGGGGATATTGCTTCTGCATGGGAGAACCTTAATAAAGCATCTTTCTTTACCTTTCCTTTTACCAGGTTGTCAGTTGAAGTCACCAGGTCCAGCAATAAAGGAGCCGCTATTCTTGCTTGTATCCCCAACGTATCAATGCCTGGACCCTTCTCCAGGAAATCAGCCGCGCTATTTACCTTATCCAGCCATTGCAGCTCTGGTTTTGTAAAAGCCTTTCCGAAATCAAACTGCACATTCGCTTTCTGCATTTCCATTACCAGAGAGAACTGGATACTGTAGAGGTCATATAACCATTCAGTTACTGCAGCTTGTTCCTTTTCAGCTAACGGCCCGGTAAAGATCCTTTTACTTACATGCGATGCGATTTCTTTAGTACGAGGATCCTGCAGCAATGAATCTATTCTTATGGTGATCACCTTCCCATCTTTATATGCATTATATGCAGGTGAAAGGTCATAAAACCGAAGCACATTTTCATTTGTGTCCTGTACTAATTTAAATTCCTTCTTTCCTTTGTAATCAGCAAATGCTTTCAGGAAGCCGTCTGCACTCTGCCGGGTTCTCTTTTTATGCGTTACTTCAATTGTTACACCACGGCCAATGAAAGCGGTGGCTTCTCTGTTACGCAAGCGTGCTCCTATGTCATGCTGTTCTGCATCGCCCAGCAAACTGATATTTTCGTAGTTATCTTTTTCAATCTCCAGGAACTGTGCCGTCATCACCTTTATACTATCACCCAGCGGTGTTAGTGATGATTTATTCAGCAATGCCAGGAGTTTTACATCACTACCAGCTTTCGTCATAAACCGTGCACCATGCCGGCCTGTATAGTTCACATATACAGCACTGTATCCTTTGGGCACCGGTGTATAATCAGCCTGTTTAAATGGATATGGCGTTTTTGTTCCTGTATAATTCTGCCCTGCAGCAGTCACACTCAAAAATAAAAAGAATACGATCTTATACATGCTCATTATTTAGAAGCTAAACTGGTAGTATAGTGCTGGTTGCCTGTTCCATCGGACTGATAAGCACCCATATCGACACCTGGTTGAAGAATGGTAGCGCCATAGATACCGCCTGTTGTTACTTTCGCCTGCGCTTTGAAGCTATCTGCGTCTCCTTTTCTCAGGCCCGGAGAACCTGGCAGCAGTGTCCAGTTGTAAGCGTTGGCAGTGATGATTGTCAACGGCATTTTTGAGATATCCAGTGGAGGCGTCACTGTAGAGAAATCAAACTGATCCACATCATATGAACCAAAGAGCGGGTTCTTATCTTTTACTGCTGCACTGCTAATGTCTGCACTGCCTGCTTTTGCTACACCATCAGTGGCATTGAACTGCTTGATCATGTAACTTGCATTCGCATAATAATACTGGTTGTTATGCGCAATGTCGGTTGTATCTGCATCTGATGTAATTCTCAATCCAAACCGGCAATTTATGATAATATTATTGTAAATCTTACCCTGTGCACCTTTTTCGAAGTTGATAGAACCGCCACGGCCAGATTTTACCTGACGCATCCCTCCATTCAGGATAGTATTGTTATATACATACACATTTGTCTGAATAGTGGCACCTCCACTATTAGAAGCCTTGAATGAATTGGTTGCAGCACCGATGGACACATTGTACGCTACATCGCCCACTGTGCCTGCTTTCATGTTCAATGACTCGCCGCCAGCTTTTCCACATGCTTCAAATGTATTACGCATGAAGCTGATGTTGCCGTGGAGGATACGGATCCCATCATCGGTGCTACCATAGAACCAGGAATCTTCTACGATCACATGACCGTTGATATTCGTATAGCTCAAAAAGTTACGTGGATCACCGGAAGCAAATACAGCCGGATCGGCGCCATCGCCAGCAGGACCACCGGCAAATTCCAGGTGTGTCCATTTGATGATCACATCTCCACTGCTTGCTCCGCACTGAATGCCTCCCCAGAAACCGGCACCGATATGTGAGGTAGTACGGAGGCTGTCCAGTACTGTAATGAAGTTGTTTTTGTCTTGTGTACCGAGGCTAATGAAGGTACCGTTATTCGTGATCTGAGGGCTTGTTGCGGTCGTTTTACCGTCACCCAGTGCAATCAGTTTAGTACCTTCCTGCATCAACAGCGTATCACCTGCATTGATCGTGATATCAGAGCTGAAATAATAAGTGTGACCAGATACCAGGGTTCCTTTTACAGAGCCGGACAAAGTATCTGAAGTAATGGTCTGACCTACAGTGACAGCGGCTGTAGATACCTTTACAGATTCTTCTTTATGACAGGCACTGAAAGCAACTCCCAGTAAGCCTAACAGCAGTATATTCTTCGTTTGCATTGTAGTCTGATTTTGTTGGTCTTATAATTTGAATTTTACTCCCAGCAGGTAGTTTGCACCATAGGTATCTTTACGAACAAATGTGTTCCTGCCCAGTGTCTGGTGAGGTACACTACCGGTCACACCGCTTGCAGTATAAGGCTGCCTGATCTCCAGTTCGTAAGGTGTGTTCAGGATGTTGTTCACCTTTGCATATACCGCGAAACGCCTGCAGAACCTCTTTTCGATTGAGAAGTCCATCTGTGTGAAACCTTTCTGCCAGATATCATTGTCCAGGAACTGAGATACAGTATTGATCCTTCTGCTGGTGTATCCCATTGCCAGCTGCGCATTCAGACCGAGTTTGTTGTCATCCTTGAATAACAGGGAAACGTTTGCGACGTGTGCTGACTGGCCCTGTAATGGTCTTGTCTGATCTACCTGTTTCTGCGATGTACCTGTACCGGTGCTATAGTATAAAGTCTTTGCAGTCGTGATTGCAGAATGTGTATATGTGTAGTTTGCTCTTACACCAAACTTGCGGAGGTATTTAGTAACATCCAGTTCAAAACCGTAGTTGCTGGCCTTACCGAAGTTGTCAGGCATATAGTATACGTTGGTACCCACGTTTTCCAGGGCATATTCAATCGGATTGTTCAACCTTTTGTAGAATACACCTGCCAGTAACTGGTCCAGTCCATGAGGATAATATTCATAGCGGAGGTCAAAGTTGTCAGCAGTCGTTCTCTTCAGGTTAGAGTTCCCTCTTTCCTGGTAGTCAGCATCCGGATCGCCGCCGGTATGTGGGATCACTTCGTAGAAGTTTGGACGGCTGATAGCAGAATAATAAGATAAGCGAAGTGCCTGGTGCTTATCGATGGTGTATTTCAACAAACCGCTGGGTAACACATCGTAATAATTAATAGAACCGGTTTTACCGGAAACGGTTTTAGGTACTGCACTGTTCCAGCTCAGGTCAGTGTGCTCATAACGGGCACCACCAGTCAGTTCCAGCTTGCGCCAGCTGATCTTTGCCATGGCATAACCGGCACCTACGTTCTCAGTAGCGTCGTAGTTGAGTGCGTTGGTAGAAGTACCTTCACCATTGAATACGGTGAAGTTGTTATTATTGATATTACCGTTGTAAGTCTGCGTGCTTGGATCGGTAGGACGCAGGGTGTATGCATCATACGTACTGGTTCTGGTTTTGTTGCGGTACATACCACCTACAGACCAGTCAACTTTGGCCTCTGCGATCGCTGTTTTATATGTGAAGTTCAGGTAACCTGCTTTATCCTGATCTGAGTTACGGGTGAACTCGCGGGTAGAAGTACCATCCAGGTAGAGCGGAGCCTGTACCAGTGCACCGGTGGTTGCATCTTTGCTTACGCCGGTAGTGAGGCTCAGGGTAGCTTCGTCAGGTCTGTTGTCAGATGCTTTGCTATACACGGCAGACCAGTCCATGTGCAAATGAGGGGCGATCTCGTGGTTACCACTCAGGGTAGTATTAAAGATCTGCTGTACATCGTGGTAAGTTCTGTAACTGTTACTGATACGACCTGTACCTTCGCCGGTACGACCCAGGATCAGGTTGGTGTCAGATTTACTTCTGAATTCGTTCTTAGCCAGGTTCATATAAGCTACATACAATTTGACCTGGTTCTTATCGTTCAGTTTGAGGTCAAATTTGGTATGCAGGCCGCTACGTTGCTGTTGAATAGAATAATTCCTGGCTTCGATGCTGGTTACTTTCGCGTCGCCATTGTTCATATCTGTTTCAGTATCGAAGAATACAGAATTTACATTCCTGTAGTTATTCAGGTAGCTCCCGGCTACGATGATACCCAGTTTATCTTTCCACACACGACCACCTGCAGACAGGTTGAAAAGGGTATTGATCGGATTTTGTTTCGTATTGTAAGTGAAGGCACTGTTAGGGAAGTCCTTCATAGTAGCCTGATAACCGGCACCATTGGTAGCTCTTGGCGAGCGATCGAGGCTTGCGCTGTGATCGAAGGTGGTAAAGTCCTGATGGGCAAATTTATCGGCATAGCCTACAGCAGCATTAGCACGGATGGTCAGTTGATCAGGCGCATCTTTCATCACCATATTAATCGCACCACCGATGGCATCACCTTCCCTGTCAGGTGTGAGCGACTTGATCACTTCCAGTCTGTCCAGGAGGTCAGCAGGGAAGATATCCAGTGGTACATAACGGTTCTTATTGTCCGGGCTGGGGATCTTGATACCATTTACAAGGGTGTAAATGTAACGTTTGTCCATCCCTCTGATGATCGGATACTGTCCTTCACCATTTGTACTTCTTTCAAGGGAAACGCCGGAAATACGCTGAGAAACGTTTGCAACGGAGAGGTCAGGAGAGATTTCAATTGTTCTGGCAGCAATGGAGTTCATCACTACGTTGGCTCTTCTGTCGGCCTGCATAGCGGAGGCGGCAGTTGTTTTATCATGTTTACCGGATACGTCTACAGCATGAAGGGCGCGTTCTTCTCTTTCCAGGGATATCCGGAGCGGTGCACCGGCTGAAATAGTACCGGAGAAATGTTTATATCCTACATATTTTACATGTACGGGGTAAGAACCTTCAGGGAGGTTTCTAAAAATGAAAGCGCCATTCAGGCCAGAAACTACAGATTGTTGTTTTCCTCCGGCTTCGATGGTGATGCTGGCACCTGATAAAGGGTCGCCGGAAAGTTGATCAACGACCAGACCGGTCATGTTGATCTTTTGAGAAAAGGCTGAAAGTGTCCCAACAATCAGCATGATAAAAAGAAAGAATTGTCGCTTCATTGTAGCAGTTTTAAAAAGCTGCTGCAAGTTGAAAAATGTGCGTTTCGAAACCCAAAAACAGGCGTAAACAAAATGTAACAGCGTGAACAGGAGCGTATACAAGACAGCAACAACACACTTTAAGTCATTGAAAACCAATCACCACATTGTACATTAACAAATTGTTACCGTAACAAGGCGGTGGTATTGTGCGATTGTATTTGCCTTCCACAGCACCTGTTTTGTTACAACGAGTGAATAAAAGCAGAGAGACTTTCTCCCTCATCCAAACCCAATTTTTTACGCAACCTATAGCGCGATACCCGCAAACTATCCTGGGATATTGCCAGCAAGGTGGCCATATCTTTTGAGTTCATATTTAACTTGATCAGGGCAGCTAAGCGCACATCATTATAACTGAGGTCTTCTTTTTTCTTCCGGAGGTTTGCAAAGAAATCCTGGTGGATCTGTTCAAAAACATCTCTGAACTCATTCCAATACTCGTCGTGATTAAAGCTTACATTGATCTGTTGGAGTACCTGCTGGATCTGTTTTTTCTGGTCCCTTTTATCATCCCGGGCCATTACTTCCAGTTTCCCTTTCAGCTCTTCCAGTAACTGGTTTTTCTGGATCATATGAAGGGTATTGGATGCCAGTTCTTTTCCTTTTATCTCCAGTTCCTGTCTCAGTTTATCCTCCTGTAGTTCTTTATTTTCCAGTGCAGTCTGCATCAGTTTCTGCTGTGTAGCATGCATTAACCGCTGGCGGCTGAGGACCACCCTTCCTAATACCAATAATAAGATAATGACTACAACGGTGGCGATGGTCACTATAATATGTATGTCTCTGGTATGTTCCAGTCCGATGATCTCAGCATCTTTTTTATTAATATCAAACAATACACTGAGAAAGGCGGTTTGCCGGTTATTTTCCAGGGAGTAAATATCGATAGTGGCTTTGCGGGAGAGTTCTGCATACAGGTAAGCACTGTCTTTTTGCTGCATCAGCGCATAGGTCTTGCCTAAGTCCCTGTAAGCGGCGCCTTTTTCGTAGAGGTCATTTGTCTTTTCTGCCAGTATGAGTGCCTGCCGGGTACGGGAGAGGGCTTCATTGTATCGGCCGGTTTTACGGAAAATGTCTCCCAGGTTATTTAACACTTCTATGCTGGCTACACTTTGGTGCTCCTGTTCATAGAGATCGTATGCATGACTATAGTAATAATATGCAGAGTCAAAACTTGAGAGGTCTTCGTAGATACTGCCTATGTTCTCGTAGATCTTAGCCATCCCCTGTTTTATCGCAAGACTGCTGTATTGCGATAAAGCCTTACGCTGGTAAGCAAAAGCGCTGTCGTATTTAGCGCTTTTTTCATATAAGTGTCCAATCTTGCCGTAAGTTACCGCAAGCCCTTCCCTGTTTCCGCTTTGCTTATATATTGATAAGGCCTCATCATATTGTTTACGGGCAAGCGGGATCTGCCTGTTATAATAATATAAGATCCCCATATCATTCAGATTGGCAGCAAGCAGGTCTTTCCGGTTTTGTTCACGGAATATTCTGTCAGCTTTGAGATGATACTCCAGTGCCTGTGGATAATTGCCCAGGTAATAACAGATATTACCCATCTTTTGAAGTGACACGCCGGTAGTGACATGATCTTTTTCTTCAATAGATTTACTGTATACTTCCTTTAATTTCGAAAAGGCGGAGTCGGGAAATTCGAGCGTAGTCTGTTCCGATTGATCTACCTCCTGTGCAAAAGCACTGTTCACTGCCAATAATAAGCACAATAAGATGATACGCATACTGATGGCAAAGAAACAGCTTTAATATTAAGAAATTGTTAAGGCTTGCTGTTCAGGATGTCTCTGATCATCTGGCGGATCTGTAAACTTACGAGTGAACTCTTTTTTAATTCTGTTCTGGTAAAGATAATACCGGCTACGTGATGTACTTCATCCTGCCAGGGATGGGTACCAAAAGCACCTGGGCTGCTTGTTTCCAGCACTTTTCCATCAGGAGTAACTACATCAATCCAGTTACCGATACCATACCGAACGGGTTTATCTGGTTGAGGTGAAAACGGATTTCGGGGATAGGGAGTATTTTCTATTTCAGCGCCGTTGGTCTGGTCCTGCAGCATAGTGTTGACGGCACCTTCGCTTAGGACTCTTTTATTATTATATACACCTTTGTTCACAATCATTTCCAGGAAATGCATGTAATCGGTAGCAGAGGTTCTCACACCACCCGCGATCATAGGATTGCGAAAACTCATGATAATATAATTCGCTTTCATATCACAGGGTTTTCCTATTTTTTCGTTGAACAATTCCTGCCAGGATTTACCGGATACTATTTCAGCAATTCTACCTGCAATCTGCATGCTTACTCCACCATAGTTGAATTTTTCACCGGGGGCGTGAATGAGTGCTGTATTGACAGCAATAGAATCTACCGCTGATGCAAGTGTCATGAATGCACTGGATTCATAGTGGTTCGGACTGTTACCGGGAAAACCACTTGTATGCGAAAAGAGCTGGCGAATGGTAATATTCCCTTTATGGTATTGTGTAAAGATGGGGAGAAATTTACCAATCGTATCTGTCAGTGACAATTTCCCTTCATCAACCAATGACATGATCACTGCACCAGATAACCATTTGGAACAGGAGGCGACCAGTCTTTTATCATCTACACGTAAGTCCAGTTCCTTCTTATAGATTACCTTTCCGTGCTGGGTCACCAATACAGCAACACCATCGTCGTATGCGGAGGCATGGTCCTCGATGAATTTATCGACAGCGGAGAAATCGTACCGTTGCCCATATACAATAGTGCTGTAAAAGCATAATAGTGTGATTAGGATCTTACTCATAGTATTGAAGGTACATGATGTTGAAAATTCCTCTTTCCCCTTTCTCCGTGAAGCTGTTAAATTCCACCCTGAAATTTCGTTTTCTTACAATACCGTCTCCGGCCAAAGGTCGAATTTTGAGTTATAAAAATACAAACATTATGATCTTAATTACAGGCGCAACCGGCAATTTCGGTACTGAACTCACAAAGCAACTGGCGGCACAGGGCATTCCATTTCGTGCATTGGTAAGAACACCCAAACATATCGAGGGTGCAACAACCGTTATCGGAGATCTGGGGGATAAAAAGAGTCTTATAAAAGCATTAGAGGGTGTAGAAAAGGCATTTCTATTGACCCATTCAAGTGAAGAAGCAGAACAATTACAAAGTAACTTTGTAGATGCAGCTGTAGCAGCCGGTGTAAAGCACATTGTAAAACTATCTCAATTTGCAGCAGCGAAAAACTCACCTTTACGCTTTATGAGATACCATGCAGCGATCGAAGAAAAGATAATACAATCCGGAATAGCCTACACATTCTTAAGGCCTAACTTATTTATGCAGGGATTATTGGGCTTTGCCGACCTTATCAAACATACCCGGCAGTTTTATGCTGCGATCGGCGATGCTGCTATCAGTGCAGTGGACGTCAGGGATATTGCAGCTGTAGCAACGATTGCACTGTCCCAACCCGGGCATGAAAATAAGATCTATGATCTGACCGGTCCTGCTGCCATTACACATGCGCAGATGGCACAATATTTATCTGCAGCTACCGGGCAATCTATTTCCTTTGTAGATGTACCCGCACAGGCGATGCGACCTGGATTGATACAGGCTGGCTTTCCGGAGTGGCAGGCAGATGGGTTGCTGGAAGATTATGCACATTATGCCAGAGGAGAAGCCGCGCTGGTGAGCACAGTGATTGAAGATGTAACCGGACGTCCTCCGGGAGATTTTGCCTCCTTTGCAAGAGATTATGCGCCGGTTTTTAAATAAACCGGCTTTTTTAGTAACAAAATAATAACCTGCTGCTCAACACCGCCTGCCCGTTAAATAACGTAAATTTCCACTTTAGAAAAACCCTTATAAAAACCCAACGCATGAAAGCCCATCTGTCGTCCAGGCTGCTATACATTATAGCAGCAGCACTTATTGTCGCATCCTGTCAGAAAGACCAAGCTCCTGCACCTATCGCTAACAAGGAAAAAACGGTGGCTGCTACGACCGCAGCTACGACCACTACGTTAAGCGAATCTTTCGAGTCAGGTACTAAAACCTCCTATGCAGCAGGCAACGTTACGCTTAGCAGCGGTAGCTGGAGCCTGACGGATGCACTTCTTGGCGATCTCTCCACTGATGCTAAGAACGGTTCTAAGTCCGTTCGCATCCGCAACACCGGTACCCTCAATATGAACTTTGATGCTACCGGCGGCGCTACCACTATTACCATTGCACACGCTGCATTTGGCACTGATGGCAGCAGTACATGGCAACTCTGGATCTCTACCGACAATGGTAGCTCGTATTCACAGGTAGGCAGTACCGTTACCAGTTCTTCCTCCACCCTGTCTACTGCTACTTTTACAGTGGCCGTTACGGGAAGTTACCGTCTCTCCATCCGTAAAATATCCGGAGGTAGCAACCGCATCAACATCGATGATATCGTTGTTACAACTGGCACTTCTACCGGTGGTGGTGGTACTGGTGGTACTACCGGCGATAACAGCCACCTGCTGTTGGGTAATCCGAGTGGTGCTGTAGCCAGCTCAGTGTTCACGACTAACTACCTGTACGATGCTACTTATTACATCGAATCTTACAACAGTGTAAGAGGTACACCTAACTGGGTAAGCTGGCACCTGAACAGTGCTGACATCGGCAGTGCTTCCCGTCAGAATGATTTCCGGAATAATACCGACCTGCCTTCCGGTTGGTACGAGGTAGGTGGTACAAGCTATTCAGGCAGTGGTTTTGACCGCGGGCATAACTGCCCTTCCGGCGACAGAACAGCTTCTGTTTCGGCTAACTCCTCCACTTTCCTGATGACAAACATGATTCCGCAGGCACCGAATAATAACCAGGTGACGTGGGAAGGTTTTGAGTCTTATGTCAGATCGCTTGTAAGCGCCGGTAACGAGTGCTACATCATCATGGGTAGCTATGGTACGGGCGGTACCGGTAGTAATGGCGCGGCATCTACCATCGACGGCGGGAATGTAACTGTGCCAAGCAATGTGTGGAAAGTAGTGGTTGTGCTTTCAAATGGTAACAGTGACTTAAGTCGTATCACCACATCTACCAGAGTAATTGCCATTAATACGCCGAATAATAACTCCATTGGCAGTGACTGGAAAAGCTACCGCACCAGTGTAGATGCGATCGAAGCGGCTACGGGGTATGACCTGCTTTCTGCAGTATCTACCACCATACAGGCTAGTATTGAAGCGCAGGTAGATAACCAGTAAGCTCTTTAGAGAAAGATGATTTATTGCTGATATTTTATTAAAGCCCGTTCATGTATAAGGGCGGGCTTTATTTTTTGTCCTATCTAGTTCTGTGAAATTTTTCTTCGCAGAATCCCCTACCTTGCTATCGCACCGCACACCACGTTAAAAACCCAAATCACTTCTTTTATGAAACAATTATTCTATGCAGTAGCACTGTCGGTAGCCGTTGTTGCCTGTAAGAAAGACGCAGAACCCGTAAAAAAGCCGGACACCGAAGCTGTCGTAACATCTTCACTACCCACTCACTTTAAAGTAGCCTACTACGCGTACGATGCTACTCCTAACCTGCTTCCACTTACAAATTTTGCCAACGAAGCGAACGTAGTTGTACTCTTTGAAGGAACACCGTACGAAATTGCCGACTCAACACATTATGGCAGCAGCAGTAGTTACATTCTAACGGTGAACCCTAACTATCATTCCTACAAGTCTATCATGGATCATGTTCATATTTTACAGGCCAGGGGCGTGAAAGTATTGTACAATATTGACGACGCGAATTCATGGAATACAACGACGCCGTTTACCACTTACAATGGTACAGGATTGAGTTATACACAGTTTGCCGCCTTTGTAAAAAGAATGGTAGTTGATTCCCTCCACCTAGACGGTATTGCGCTTGACGTAGAACATATGGGAAGTACGCCAGCCAACGCCAATTTCAAAAACCTGGTAAAGGAATTTGGTAAATACTTTGGTCCGCTATCTTCCAGTCCTGCTACAACGGTGTATACCGCCGCTATTTATAGTACGCCTGCTGCCGGCTATGCCATTGGTCAGGATACTTCGGTGGCCAGGTACATGAATTTTGTAGAAGACATGGGTTACTTCCAGAATAACACCACCAGGTTTAACCGTTGGGCCAATGTAATTGGAGGTTCCAGGACGATGATCGGCGTGGCAAAATCTTACAATTCACTGAGCAATGCGGTGGCAGCTGCGCAATGGTTACCTTCTTCCGGGGTGAAAGCTGGTATTATGGTGTTCGCAGGAAATGTAGATTCTTCCTATACAAATACGGTTTTCAGGGCATTGCAATAAGCCATTCAAACGCTGCTATCTGCTGGTAGCAGCGTTTTTTCCCAGGGTTTCCCTAATTTCGCACTCAAATGAGTGCTGTTTTTCTGATTACACCTCCTTTCACACAGCTGAACACGCCCTATCCGGCCACAGCTTATCTGAAAGGCTTCCTAAACACAAAGGGGATCTCCTCCTTTCAGGCTGACCTTGGCATAGAAGTTACCCTTGCCTTATTTTCCAAACAAGGTCTGGAGAAGCTCTTTGCGCATATCAACCAGCTGGAAGTGGCGCATGCAGAAAATATCAGCCGCATCATTGCCCTGCAGGACGACTACATCACGACGATTGATGAAGTGATCGCCTTTCTGCAAGGTAAAAATCCTACACTCGCCCATCGGATCTGCAAAAGGGATTTCCTTCCGGAAGCCGGCCGTTTCTCACAACTCGAAGATCTCGACTGGGCATTTGGCTCTATGGGGAATCAGGATAAAGCCAAACACCTGGCAACCCTTTACCTTGAAGACCTTTCCGATATTATCATGGAGTGCGTGGATGAACACTTTGGCTTTAGCCGCTATGCTGAAAAACTGGGCCGATCGGCTAACAGTTTCGACGAGCTCTACACCACCCTCCAACAGGAATATACCTATATCGATCACATCCTGATCGATCTGCTCAGCAAACATATGGAAAGGGAACAACCACAACTGGTAGCCATTTCGGTTCCGTTCCCCGGCAACCTTTATACCAGTCTTCGTTGTGGACAATGGGTTAAACAGCACTACCCGCAGGTAAAGGTGGCAATGGGTGGTGGCTTTGCCAATACAGAACTTCGTTCTCTCTCCGATCCAAGGGTATTTGAATTTTACGACTTCGTCTCACTCGATGATGGCGAGGCGCCTATCGAGCAACTCATTGCACATATCAATGGTACACCGGGTAGTGAGCTGAAACGCACTTTCACGCTGGTTGATGACAAGGTCACGTATATTAACAACGCCAGCTGTAAGGACTACAAACAATCTCAGGTAGGTACGCCGGATTACAGCGACTTCCTGTTAGACCAATACATTTCGGCAATTGAAGTCGTCAATCCCATGCACCGCATGTGGAGCGATGGCCGCTGGAACAAGCTCACCATGGCACATGGCTGCTATTGGGGTAAATGTACCTTCTGCGATATTTCGCTTGATTATATTCGTGTGTATGAACCTATTGCAGCCTCACTGCTGTGTGACCGTATGGAAGAGATCATAGCACAGACGGGGCAAAACGGTTTTCACTTTGTAGATGAAGCGGCACCGCCCGCACTGATGCGTGCACTGGCACTGGAGATCATCAAAAGGAAAATGAATGTAAGCTGGTGGACAAATATCCGCTTTGAGAAAAGCTTTACCCGGGATCTATGTCAACTACTCAAAGAAAGTGGTTTAATCGCCGTTTCAGGGGGATTAGAGGTCGCTTCTGACAGATTGCTGGCACTTATTCAGAAGGGTATCACCGTTGCGCAGGTAGCACAGGTAAATAAACATTTTACTGAAGCAGGCGTGATGGTCCATGCTTATCTCATGTACGGCTTTCCTACGCAAACTGCACAGGAAACCATCGACTCACTGGAAATGGTGCGGCAGATGTTCCAGGCGGGCATCTTACAGTCAGCTTTCTGGCACCAGTTTACGATGACAGCCCATAGTCCTGTAGGCCTGGAGCCAGAGAAATTCAGTGTAAAAAAAGAAAGCGATATAATCGGCTCTTTTGCCAATAACGATATTGTACATATCGACGAATCGGGTGCAGAACACGAGGCCTTTAGTTATGGTTTGAAAAAATCCCTGCTGAACTACATGCATGGCATTTGCCTGAATGATCCGTTGCAGAAATGGTTTGAGTTCAAAGTACCCAAGACAAGAGTTGCACCCGATTACATTGTAAAGTCGCTGGAAGAAGGTGAAATGTCTGCCGCTAAACCAACCGCCAAAATAGTATGGCTGGGCAGAACACCAGCTGTAGAAACGATTACCAAATCAAAAAAAGGGGCTACCTGGGAAGTTGCGCTCCTGACTTTCCAGAGCAGGAAGGAAAAACATACGATCAGCATAGAGCCGGACAAAGGCCAGTGGCTGGCAGGTATGCTGGAACAGTTATCTGTACGCAATAACAGGACGTATACGCTGAAGGAAGTGATGGACAACTATACTGCTGCCGGGCTGGAAGACTTTGAATTGTTCTGGGACAATAAGCCAATTAATACCTTATATAAGTACGGTTTGCTGCAATTATAAAGCGGTTCGTAATATGGCTCATTTATTTTAAATTTGATATGTACTCAAAGTTGAATGAATGCTTGCGCCGTCCTATGAATTATCAGCCGTGTTTGCCTATGCCAGAAAGTTTTCTCTGGAACGGAATCTCTATTACATTGATAGTCAATTGCTCCTTCTAGGTATCCTTGAAACCTGCACCAGCGATATTGCGATCGATACCTCCGACCGCGAAAAAATGATCTTCTGGCTCAAAACCCTTTCCTGGGAAAAAGGCGAGGAAAAACCTAACAAGGAGACACTCCCCCTCACTGCGGAAGCAGAACGGATGCTGGAAAATGCCGTCTTCTATCAGAAACGACTAGCAGACAAGCACTTAGGTCCACACCACATCATTCTTTCAATTTTAACGATAGAAAACCGCTGTCAGTATAAATTGCAATCTTTAGGAATTGTTTATGCCTCGTATATAGACATCCTGAAAGCGGAAAGAAATATACAGGAAGATATTCCCCTGCACAGCCCCAGCATCAGGCTCCCATTATCAGCCCGGTATTATCCTGTTCTCCACTGGCTGTACAGTGCTAAAAAGAAGAAACAAATCGTTGAAAAATACTTTCGGGAAGCACAATCCTGTCTGCAATACAATGAAGGGAAAAAGTGCCGTATACTGTGCCAGCACATCCTGCACATTGATCCGGCGCATGTAAATACCATCTGGCTGATGGGCGTATCTTTCAGAGCTGAGCGAAATTTTGTACAGGCACTTCCCTACTATGAGAAAGTATTGGAGAAGCATAGTGCACATACAGGCGTGATTGCCGAGGTCGCACATTGCTATAGCGAAATGGGCAATCATCATCGTGCGCTGCAACTCTATGATTATGCACTTTCACTCAACCCGGGATCGTCTGAGTTACTGAATAGTCTTGGGTTCACCTGCATTCATATGCAATTGTATGTAGAAGCTATTTCGTATTTTGATCAGGCCATTGCTTACGACGAAGCATGCGCATTTGCGTATAACAATAAAGGCTATGTGCTTATGCGTCTCGGGCATCCTGTACAGGCAGAAGAACTGATGTACAGATCACTACAATATAACAAAGGCAATGCTTACGCCTACAGAAATCTGGGCATCCTGTATACCAAACAAAAGAATATCGCGGCGGCGAGAGACATGCTCCTTACCGCCAAGCGCTACTATTTTAACCGTAAATATGGTAATGAAGTAGATGAGTTGCTGCGCAAATTACCCGCGTACGAAACTGTATAACCACTGTATCCCCCTGTCATAGAAGCGTGCTTTCATCAGGTATTTCCTGTAAATGAAAATGCCAACGACAGCTGTAGTAATACCCGCCAGTACATCAACTACATAATGGTGACTCAGGTATACCGCAGCAAACCAGATCCCTAGTGTTACGGTTGCAAATACAACCTGGAAAAACCGGTTTACATGGTGCCTGGAATAGTACAGCACAATCAGTGGATAAGCAGAATGCAGGGAAGGCATTGCTGCAAAAACGTTTGAGCCTTTGCTATAAATAGAGTGGAAAATATCCGCGTGAAAGAAAGCGTCAAAGCGGGCCAATCCTGCTGTGTTGCCCGGTGTGCCTGGAATAAACTCAAATCCATGTAATTGCACATACCAGGGTGGCGCAGCAGGAAATGTATAGTAAATCACAAATCCCAGCAGGTTGACAAAAAAGAACGTAGCAGCAAAATGTAGTAATGCTAACCTGTCTGTGAAAAACAGGTACACGGCAAACATGAGTGGTACCGGTACCCAGCACAGGTAAAAGATCCCTGTGATTACATCGATCCATGACTGAGAATGCGTCAACCAATATTCATTGGGAGTAAGTATTTTACTTCCTTCATGAATGCCAAACAGGTGTTTCTCGAACTCATAAATATCGGCTATATGCACCTTGAAGAACATGAAGTTCGGAAAGGCTTTCATATAGTCGAATAAGATCCAGTAAACTAAAAAAATGGAAAAGGCTATAATGAACCTACGACTGATCCAGGAACCATAATAACAACCGTTAAAAATGGCAATCAGCCACACCTGGTCGGTTTTGAAGCCAACCAGGAGGGCAGAAAGTAACAGGTAGGCTATACTTGCAAGTGTAGTAAATATGATATCTTTTCGTCCAAATCGTGTCTTACTATTCGCTTCCACTTCCCTTATTGATGTTCTTCTTTATGAGGAAAATCTGATCCGAACACCTTATCCCAGATAGCAGAACTTACACCATAACCTTTGTCGGCATTCTGATAGTGGTGTTTCATATGGTGTTTCTTCAGTTTCTTCCAGAAGGCATTTTTAAAATTCAGATGATGTAATGCATAATGGGAAATATCATAAAACAGATATCCCGCCATGAAGCCGGCAAAGAAACCATAGAGGTAAGTCACAGGTATGATCGCTTTAAACAGGAAGAAAAAGCCGATTGCCAGCGGAATGCTTACTGAAGGTGGCAACACCAGTCTCAGCGCATCATTTGGATAATCGTGATGTACACCGTGAAATATAAAATGCAGCCTCAGTCCCCATTTGGATTTAGGCACAAAGTGAAATACAAATCTGTGTAACACATACTCGGTCAGTGTCCAGAAGAACAGACCAGCCAATGCTGACAACAGCAACACTGGTACGCTTGCGTCGGTATGGGTCAGTCCATAATAACATACATAACTGATCACGGGAATATACAGGATCAGGGGCACACTAAAATGTACCTTGGATAATGCCTCCATAAGCCCATTCTTAAACATGGGTACCGACTCTGTTGAATTGGAAACATATTGCTTTTTCATCACTCTATTCTATTATGTGTGGTGGTTTCTATTGCGTTAAGGTTTGATTTGTTCCCTTACCTCTTTGCCGGTAGCCATATCCTTACCTTTCAGCTCGATGTACAGTACGTTTGGATGCCAGAATGTACCTCCATCGATCTCTATGTAAATACGGTCCAGCACAGCCATAGCATTTCCGATCTTAGCATATACATGGTAATCGGATTGTCCGGTAGGCTTCATCAGGTACAGGTCTTTTTTCGCATAAGCTACGGAATGTAATTCATATTTTCCCTGTCCCAGGTCCTTTACCTTAATTCCGTAGGCAAATTTACGTTGTATAAAGTTCAGCGGCTTCTTTTCTCCACCATCTGCATAACGGATCCAGTAAACATTCACCGGCTCTTCAGTATCCAGTTGACCATCTTTTATATTCAGGTCGTATACAATCGTATTGCTGTTTGGCGTACGCTGAATATAGAATAACTGCCGTGGTACATTGGGAACCGGGAAGTTAGGCTCACCTGAAGTGAAAGCCATGGTAGGCAGGATAACCACTGCTGCTACCAGTAAAGCTTTTACGGTGGTAGCCGCACCTCTGATCACTCTCGTCACCTGGTCCTGCTTATCCAACGCTATCTTCGCATCGCGCATTCTTCCGATCGCAGTAATGTTTGTCATCACAGCCATGATAAACAGCGGGAATGTAAAGATAGAAATGGTTTCAAAAATATGAAAAGGAATACCGGGTACAAACAGTTTGTAATCACCCCCGATAAAGTGAGCCGTTACGCCACAGGCGATCGCAGATACTGAGATTACAACAATACGCTCCGGCCGCTGCATTAATCCGCCTTTACACTCAATGCCCAGCCCTTCAGCTCTTGCACGGGTATAACTCACCATCATAGAACCGATCATGGCAACAAATGCTGCCATTGAACTCAGGAAGTAATGATGCCCTACCAGGTAATAACAGATCCCCAGGAATAACACCATCTCGCTATACCTGTCCAGTACGGAATCGAAGAACGCACCAAACCTGGAACCCATGTTACCCAGTCTGGCCACCTGCCCGTCGAGCATGTCAAACAGACCTGCAAAGAGGGTCAATGCACCCGCCCATCCCACATACGACAGGTCTCCCCTGTTACCTTTCTGCACACCGGTCACAAAGATAATCACTACCCCAATGTTCAGCAGAAACCCTACCAGGGTCACTATATTCGGTGTAAAGCCTATCTTGATCAACCCTTTCACTATTGGATTGATAATCAGATAGATCAGTTGTTGTAACTTGTCTCTCAATGACTTTTTCATACTCAGACTTTTTAACCTCGCTGTTAAAAATCGAACCGTACACGTGTTCTGATACCCCAGTTGGCAACTCCAGGATTATTCAGGTAAGTAAACCTTCTTACGAGGTCAACACGCACCAGTTTAAAAATGTTAGAAATGCCCACACTACCCTCTATATAAGGCTCTCTGCCCAGTGTGTATGTAAATGATGAACCGTCAGTATATTTTGAAAACTGAATCAGATCAGGATTGTTCGCAGGATTATTTTCCGAACGTAAGCCCCCATATAAGATTTTTCCAGCAAGCACTTCACGCCATTTCAATTTCTTAAAGAGCGGAATTTTGTTAAAGATAAACCCATTAAAGTTATGGTCAATGTTTAATCCTATATAGTGATCACTCACAAACTCCAGGAAGTTCATGAGGTTGTAACTCTCCAGCTGATAAGCATATGTCTGGTTCGCTCTGTGGATTGACAACAACGGATAAGGCAGGTGACTACCGAAAATGTTGCTGCCTTCCAGTACTACCTCGCTATATCCCAGTACTCCCAGGTAACACATCTTGTAAATGTTCAGGCTGAGGTTCTGATAGTTGTACTGGCTGTTGGCAATACCTTTTACACCTGCAATACCCCTCAGGGTAAAGATCGGATACCTGTTCGGCAGCGGAATACGGAAGCTCTTACCCTGGTAGAACTTTTCGTTGGGTGCCCAGCGAAGTTCAGTACTAAATTCGGCCGTAGTCAGGTCAGTAACAGGTGTATTCGGTTCTGATCCTTTATAATATGCCAGACTACCTGCAGGTGTCTGGATCCAATGTTTGAATCCTACCTGATAACTGAAGTGGTTGGTGAACTCCTGAATGAAGGTCAGGTTAAAGATCTTATTATACAGCCACTTATCGTTGTTACCACGCTTGAATGACAGCAGGAAGTTATCTTCCTGTACGAACTGCAATTCCTGACCAGGAATCTTGGTTTCGTGCTGATAGTTGGCCTTCAGGGCTACTACCGGCCAGTCGTAAATAGACTTATGGTTAAAGGCGTAAGCACCACCGAAGTAATACTTCCACTTCTCATCCTTTAAACCGTAGGCACCATAACCTTCAAAATACAGGCTATTACTCAGTCTGGGCGTGGTCCTGCCACCAAGACGGGGGCGGAAACCTTCAACCGGGTTGAAGCTATAGAATGTATTAACGGGGCCTATTTCAAAATAAGGACCTGCCTGCTTGTAACCAGCCAGCACCAGCGTGAGGATGTCAGCTGTACGCTTGAAGGATTTCATATGTTGCAGGCTATCAATATTGGAATATACTTTTGATTCTGCTGCTGACAGGGAATCGTGTCTGTTCTGCACCCAGAAGTCGTCTCCATGCTGCACTGTTTTCTCATTTTCCACCACGGAGGCACCGTTGTAAAACTCTGCCGGTTTGGGTTGATTGATGGTCATATCCTTGATGGATACAGTACGTTCACCATAGATCCCGCTACTTCCTTTAAAGATCCCGAAATCGGCCATCAACGTTTGCTTGTTGGTATAGTAGCGGCCGTCTGCAGTTTTTTCAAAGTCAAAGTACAGGTGGAAATCTCTTACCCAGTTCAGGTTGATATCCTTGTTTGCCGTCATATCTGCTTTCTGAACAGCATAGTTGCCATCCAGGGTGATAAACAGCTCCCCTTCCAGCAACAGGTCGCTCTTGTTACGTGGATAGAATTCCAGTTTAATCAGCTTGGTGCTATCTGGTGCTACGATGGTATCAGCGATATAGAACTTATAAAAAGTAGGCGCAGAGTTAGCTATCGGGCTCAGGAACTGGTTGGTGAACAGCATCATCTGATTATCATAGATATCCACGTCCTGATAGATGTGGTTCAGGTATTGGCTAAGGCCCCTGTTATCAATGAAGTTCTCGAAGCTTACTTTCTTCTCGCCTGTCACGATTGTCTTCTTCTTCTCCGGATCGCGGCGATAGTATACATCGGCCAGTTTTTCCTCCAGGTAGATCGGCAGAATAGATTTGCCGGCGAACTTGGTGGTATCCTGGTTCTCAAAAATGAATTTATACTTGCGGGTCAGTCGCCCGCTGCTAATCTTTTCAGAGAGGTTACTCAGTGCGAATTCCAGTTTTTCGTACTGGTTGTATTGCGCATAGTCGTAGTGCGTCATCCGGTTTTTATCCCTGTTCTCAATCACGAGGCGGATCAGCTCCACAGCTGGGTTATCCTTGTTACGATAACGCTCTTTTTTCTTTTTAACAACGAACTCGTTGAGTGTTTTTGCAGTACTTTCCAGTTGAATATTAATGGTTTGAACTACACCAGGATTGATCTTCCTGGTGACACTCTTATATCCCATATAAGCAAAACGAATGCTATCCCTGGTGATAGAAACATCCAGCTGGTATTTACCATCTGCATCCGTTCCAGTACCTATACTAGTGCCTGGAATAAAGACGTTGACAAAAGGTAAGGGGGCCCCGGTGCGGCTATCTGTAATAAGCCCTTTAACGGTGGTGGTCGTTTGTGCGATTACCGAGCTAAAGCCTGAGACGAGCAATAAAAGAATTCCGGATACTATATTTCTAAATCCATTCATTAACCAAAATCATTTAAAAACAAACCGCTTTTGCATTCCATAGTTATACCCAACAGCGGTGATTACCGATGCCATAACCACAGCCACACGCTGATCGATAGCGGTATAATTGGTCAATACCCAAAAGCAGACGGTATTGACTATCAGGTTTCCGAACCAGACAATAATATATTTAATGGCTTGCCAGTTCCATGTGTCGTCTCCCTTCTGGTATACCCATTTCCTATTAATCATGAAGTTGGTAATACCACCACAGGCTACTCCTGTCACATTGGCAGCTACACCATATCCTTCCCACATGTGTAATAGTAAAAAGGATACTGAAAATTGAACTCCGGTCGCTACCAGTGCCGAAGCTTGTGCTTTAATAAAACGCATATGGTCTACAATTGTGCAAAACGCGTACCCAATAACGCTAAATCAAATGAATCACCAGTTGCAACAATAAATTGGAATAGATTCCGGCTACAATATCGTCCATCATCACGCCTATCCCCCCCGGAAGAGCCTCTGTGCGCCTGACATATAAAGGTTTTACTATATCAAAAAAACGAAATAAAACCAATCCAGCCAATATATATGCCGGAGTGACAGGTACAAAGAGTACGCTTACCATCATCCCGGCTACTTCATCTATTACGACCTTCTTGTCGTCTTTGCCCCAATAGGGCTCTACTTTCGTACCTGACCAGATCCCCAGTAATGTAATGGCCACTGTTATCAGTAATGGCCCAAAGTGGGCAGGATTGCTACCAGCCAGAACAAGGTACCAAACCAGTGCGGCGACTGCTGCTGCAACCGTTCCTCCTCCCTTGCCTATGTAGCCTATGCCCAGGCTGGTAGCGATTAATTTGTGTATTCTTATCATTCAGTATCAAAAATTCCTTCGTAATAGTCCAGTCCCAGATGTGTGATCAGATCCTCCCCCATCAGGTAGCGCAGGGTATTCTGCAACTTGATCAATTGCTTGAAAATATCATGTTCAGGACGTAAGCCAGGAGCAGTTTGAGGAGATTTCAGATAGAATGAAAGCCATTCCTGTACGCCACTCATGCCTGCACGCTTTGCAAAGTCAATAAATAATGCGAGGTCCAGTACAATCGGTGCGGCCAGAATTGAATCACGGCACAGGAAGTTTACTTTAATCTGCATTTTATAACCTAACCAGCCGAAGATGTCAATATTATCCCAGCTTTCCTTATTATCCTTGCGCGGCGGATAATAGTTAATACGAATTTTGTGGTAAAGGTCACCGTAAAGATCAGGATATTCTTCCGGACTTAAAATATCTTCCAAAACGCCAAGTTTGGAAACTTCCTTGGTTTTGAAGTTGTCAGGATCGTCTAACACCCATCCATCGCGGTTTCCGAGGATATTTGTACTAAACCAGCCGTCCATACCCAGTGCTCTTGCCTGCAGTCCCGGTGCCAGAATTGTCTTCATCAGGGTCTGACCGGTTTTAAAATCCTTACCTGCAATCGGGGTCCTGGTCTGGTGAGCCAGCTCAACCAATGCCGGGATATCACAGGTCAGGTTAGGTGCACCGTTTGCAAAAGGTACGCCCAGCTTCAGCGCCGCGTAAGCATAGATCATACTCGGGGCAATTCTCGCATCATTGTCTTTCAATGCCTGCTCAAATGCTGCCAGTGAGTTGTGTATCTCTGCCGCTTCATGATAAATTTCTGTGGAACCACACCAAACCATTACCACCCGCTCTACTTTATTTTTCTCCTGAAAGGTCCTGATATCTTCCATCACCATTTGTGCCAGATCATAACGCGTCTTAAAATCCTTCACATGTGTGCCATCCAGATTTTTAACAAAGTTTTTATCAAATGCTGCCTTCATCGGCACGATGGCTTCCAGCTCAGGTTTTATTGCTTCGATCTGAAACCTATCCAGTACTTCAGCTTTTACTGCTGCTGTATACACATTATCTTCATAAACATCCCAGCCGCCGAATACGATGTCTTCCAGCTTAGCCAGGGGAACAAAATCTTTGATCAGTGGATTCCGATTGTCTGTTCTCTTACCCAGACGAATATGTCCCATCTGTGTTACAGATCCGATAGGCTTGGAAAAGCCCTTGGTAACAGCTAACACTCCTGCGATGAAAGTAGTCGCTACCGCGCCAAGGCCTGGCATCAGTACGCCTAACTTTCCATTTGCGTCTTTAATTTGATGTTTCATAATAACTTTTGCCTCTTTGTTTTTCAATTAGTGAACATTTGTTATAACCAGTGGTTCCCGGTATACCAATCCAGGGTTTCCCTCATCCCTTTTTCAAGGTTGAAGTCTGGTTGGTATCCAAGTTCTTTTTGTATACGTATTATGCTACAGTTCCAGTTTTGGGCAGTCAGCTCGTTTAACCGGTCCCTATTTAACAACGGCATGCCCGAACTTGTTGCCTCAGCTATTCTGGCAATCCAGCGGATCACTGTTAATGGCATGTGAATACGTAACGTCCTGATGCCTAACAAACCTTTTGTCACTTTCGCCAAAGCATACCGGTCATAACTATTCCCATCTGAAACATCATAACAGGTATGTATAATCTGTCCGTTCAATGCGCGAATGGCAGCCTGTGCCACATCTTTTACATAGACAAAACTCAATTGCTGGGGGCCTCTTCCCATATATGGTTCCAGTCGCCAACCGTACGTTTTGAATAACACGAACAGATCCTTATCCCTCGGACCATAAATGGCTGTCGGACGCAATACTACCCAGGGAATCTGTGCGTATTGTTTCAGGATTCGTTCTGCCAGCAGCTTACTTTTTCCATACAACGTTACCGGTGAAGGTGAGACCTCATCCTGTTCAGGCCATGTATCTTCATAAGCCTTTGGCCCTACGGCTGCCAGGCTGCTGATATACACAAACCTGTTCAGCTTAATGCCTGACTGGATGACCGCCTTTAGCAGGTTCTCAGTATAACCTGCATTCACGGCGTTGAAAGCCGCTTCATTTTTTGCACGGGTAGCACCAGCTGCATGAATGATATCACTGTATTGCTGCTCCTGTAGCAAGGCTGCCATTCCAGGTACATCGCGGAAATCAAGGTGCACGAAAGAGATCTCCAGATGCTGTAAATGTGCTACATCACTGGAGGGCCTTATCCCTGCGTGCACTTCCATTCCTTCTGCCAGCGCGGCTTCTATTAAATGAAAGCCTAGAAATCCGCTTGCACCTGTTATCAATACTTTCCTCATATCGCTTTCTCGTAAATCCTATATCGCTTGTATGGTTGCCCATTTACAGCCTGGATAGCACTGTTCATCAGGTCATTGTGTTCCAGTATCCAGGAGGCTTCGGCTACGTTAATACCCTTCTTACGGCAGTCTCTGATGATCTGGCCATAAAATACTGCCTCTACTCCCAGCTTGCGGAATGGCTCAAGTACACCCAGGGCCAATACACGTACCCCTTTGATCTTACTCTTACCAAGCAGCAGTTTAAAAATACCGGTAGGTAATAATCGTCCTTTGCGAATCTTAATCAGTACCTGGTTCAGATCAGGTACAGCCAGGGCAAAGCCAATTGCCTGTCCATCCTTTTCTGCGACGATACAAAAATCAGGATCCAGTATCATTTTCAGGTCCTTTGCCAGATACGCGAATTCATTGTCTGTCATGGGAACGAATCCAAGATTCTTGTCCCAGGCTTTATTATATATCTCACGGATCTTCACTACCTCTTCGTCAAACCTCTTCAGGTTGATCTTGCGTACAACAATATTGCGTTGGGCAAGCCTGTTCTCCAGCAGCTGCATCATACGCAGTGGTTTGTCTTCTACTGCATCGGCGGTTACCTGCCATGCAATCAGTGTCACGTTCTCCTTCATCTCAGCCGCCCTGATCAGGTCTATATAATATGGGCGGTTGTAAGGCATCATCACGACGGGCGCACTGTCAAATCCTTCGATCAGTAAACCACAGGTTTCATTGGTAGAGAAGTTCACCGGCCCAATGATGGTAGATAAGCCCTGCTTTTTCAACCATTCTGCAGCCTCATTGAACAAGGCGTTGCTCACGGTTATATCAGGGATACATTCAAAAAAGCCAAAGAAACCATCGTTGGTGCCATTGAAAGCATTGTGATTGCGATTATTGATAGCCGCGATACGGCCTACTACTTTCTTGTCACGTAAAGCGAGAAACAGTTGTATTTGTGAATGTTCGTGGAAAGGATGTTTGCCCGGCGTTAAAAGGTCACGTTGTGCAATAAACAACTCGGGCACATAAAACGGATCATTGCTGTATAGGTCATGCGGAAAGTCTATGAATGACTTCATTTGCTGCTTAGTGCTCACCTGTTCAATAACAGGAGCGCTCCCCCTGACCAGGGTGGTTGTGGCGGAAACGGAAGGTATCTGTATTGTGTCCATTATTATTTGCTTTAATTGTTACAGGCTTATTGCAGCACTATGTTTCCCTTCTGTTTTTCCTTTAAAGGAATGCCCTCTTCTTTGAATGCTTTGATCAACATTTCTACCGCATGTTCAATCTGTGCGAAAGTATGTGTCGCCATCAATGAAAAACGGATCAATGTTGCATCAGGAGGTACAGCAGGGGGTACTACAGGGTTCACGAAGACCCCCAGTTCCTGTAATCGCCTGGTAATGGTAAATACCCCTTCCTCATTGCGGATGTAAATTGGAATAATTGGCGTCTCAGATACTTCACCGGTATCAAAACCTGCTTCGTCCAGCAACTTCCGGGCATACTCTGTATTATCCCACAGTCGCTTGATATGTTCTGGTTCTGATTCTATAATATCCAGGGTAGCCAGCACACTTGCCACGGCAGCAGGAGTCATGCTGGCGCTGAAGATCAGCGCGCGGGCTGTATGTTTCAGGTACTCAATAATGGTATTGTCAGCAGCAATGAATCCACCCAGCGATGCAAATGACTTGCTGAAAGTACCCATGATCACGTCTACCTTGTCAGTCAATCCAAAGTGAGCTGCTGTACCGGTACCATTCATACCTAAGATACCCAGACCATGTGCATCATCCACCATGATGTTTGCACCATAAGTATCAGCCAGTGATACAATATCAGGTAGTTTAGCAAGATCTCCTTCCATACTGAATACCCCATCCACTGCAATCAGGCGTACCGCTGTTGAAGGCAACGCCTGCAATTTAGCTTCCAGGCTGTCCATATCATTGTGCTTGTACTTGACCACTTTTGAAAAAGACAAACGGCTACCATCAATAATGGAAGCATGATCCAGTTCATCGAGCAGGATATAGTCATTACGGCCTGTCAGACTTGATAAAGCACCCAGATTGGCTTGAAAACCAGTGCTGAATACGATTGCATTCTCCTTGCCTACAAATTTTGCCAGCCTCGCTTCTAATTCCAGATGCAAATCCAGCGTTCCATTCAGGAAACGGGACCCCGCACATCCGGTACCGTATTTTTCTGTTGCCCTGACAGCGGCTGCTATTACCTGAGGATGGTTTGTCAACCCTAAATAGGAGTTCGATCCAAACATCAATACTTTCCTGCCCTCAATTTCTACCTCAGTGTCCTGACCGGAAGAGATGGGCCGGAAATACGGCCAGATCCCTCTTTCTTTTGCAGTTTCTACCCGGGGATTGCCCGCCATCTTCGCACGTAACATTTTACTCATCTTTTTGCTCTAAATCGGTTGTTATAACACCATACCTGTGCAATTTCAGATACCGTGTTTTATGACCTGCACCTTTTTCAGGTCATAATTGACAGTACTAATTATTGTGAATACAGACCCGATGTCGGTATCACACCACTGAATGCAGCGTTAAAAAAAAGGTCCAAAAGCAGTATGCGAGTTGCGGTTTAAGCACAGTTCACGAAAAATCGTAAACAGTTAATATTAACGATGTTTGAAAACAAAACGGTGACTTATTATCATCAAACAATGTCCTAGTTTGGTGGCCCAAAACAGTATGCAAGTTGCGGTTTAAGTAGTCTACCCGGAAGCCCGGACGCTATGATTGACGGGATCAAAATTAGGAATAAAAATTGAATTAAAATCAAAAAAAATCTAAATCATCCAGCATTACAATCAGATAGACAAAGAAAAAACACTCATACGTTCAAGTTTTTTAATACTAATTATCAACTAGTTACACCCCGAAAAAATCAACCCCGTCCGATTGGCACAGTTTTTATATAATACAATTAAACTATTTGTAAATTCACATCCCTAACGATCTAAACAACGTCGTATGCACCTTTCAAAAACCATCTCTGCCCTCCTGCTGTCTATTACTATGGCAGTCAGCGCAAGCGCACAGGAACAACAGGCGGATTCTACCGGTTTGCCCGGGGACAATTTCAGTTTACAGGGAGCTTTGGATTTGTTTAAAAAAGCAGGCTCACCCGAAGAATTCGAAAAATTATTAAACTCACAGGATAATAAAGTGAATAATCTGGACCTTAATGGCGACGGACAGATTGATTATGTGCGCGTTACAGGTAAAAAACAGGACAATGTACAGATCTTTGTATTGCAGGCCCTCGTTTCTGCCAATGAAAGCCAGGACGTTGCTGTCATCTCCCTCGAAAAAACTGCCGAAAATAATGCCGTGATCCAGATTGAAGGTGATGCTGACATCTATGGAGAATCTACCATCGCCGAGCCATTACCTGAAGCAGAAAATGCATTTAATGACAGCCCCGCTTCTCACGGTCCTTCCGTTTCAAGCCCTGATGGGATCATCGTAAATGTATGGTTCTGGCCATGTGTTCGCTTTGTATACGCACCTGCTTATACCGTATGGGTTTCTCCGTTTACATGGGTTGCTCACCCTGTATGGTGGCGTCCATGGCGTCCAATGCCTTATTATGAGTACCGCCCATACTGCGTTCATTACAACACGCGTTATGTAGTAGTGCCCACCCGCAGAATCCCACCCGCACGCTTCATGTACAGACCTACACGCGTAACGTCTGTCACCGTGATCCAGCGTAACAGAATAGTGGTAAATAACTATCGCAACGGCCGCCTCGATAACCGCGGTGGTTACCGCATGGACGACCGTCAAAGTAACTACGGCGGTAACAGAGGTGGTGGCTATGCACCTAACAGAACTTATAATGACGGCGGAAGATATAACAACGGGAACTATCAACCCAGCCGCACTTATAACTCAGGTGGCAGAACCGGCAACTATGGCGGTGGAAACAATAACTACCAGCCTGGCCGTACTTACAACGGCGGCGGAAACAGAACTGCTGTTGGCAATAACAATGGTGGTTCCAGACAATCCGGTGGCGGATATGGCGGTGGCAGAACCTATAACAATGGTGGCGGCCGCGGAGGTCGCGCTGCAAGAAATTAATACTTCAGGTTAATAACATATTATCTCACAGGCAGTTTCTCTCAGGAAACTGCCTGTTCTTTTCTCTTACAAAACGCCAGGTACGCCGTCTTTTCCGGCAACTCTACCAATCCCTGGTACTCAAACCCCGCTCTCTTATTCAACACATGGATCTTCTCATTCCTCGCATCCGGTTCTACGATCAGCCTTTCTACCCTTGCATCACTAAATAAAAATGACATAATCACCTGAAATACCTGAAATGTAAAATCAGGGATCCGCTTCTCCACCGGTGCCATCAGGATATGAAATCCGTAATCACCCGGTTGCGCATCATAGTAAGCTCCTATCCTGTCCTCCCGGGCTTTGTAAAACTCCACCAGAAAAGAAGGTCTGTCATTATAAAATCCCAGAAATGGCTGTACATGCGGCAAAGCAATCAGATCCGCATACATCTTCCTCACCTGCTCTATCGTACTATTCTGTAATTGCCAGTATACAGCATACTCCCTGTTCACCCAATCATGAATCAACGGAATATCTGTATCTAATACCAATGGCCGTAAATAAAACGCTCCGGAAGAAAAAGAGGTGCTGCTATCTGCACTTAAAAAAGCAGGTAATTGTTGCGTCATAGTAGAATGGGTTAAAAATAGCAAGCTATAACAATTCAACATTACCGGCTGCTCAAAAATGGAATTTATTTTCCAACACCCGCTGCCCAGCTGATAGCATTCCTGAATAATAAAACATAGGTAGGGTTATCGAACAATGCAGGCGAATGCCCCATGAATATGTAGACATTCCGGGCTTTTACCCTGGGATTGGTCCATATCACCGGATGATCACCCTGCAGGATCGTATTCACATGTGCCAATACATGTACATCCGGCCTCGGACTCCTATCATAAGAATACCACTCCTCCTTCCTCACTAAAAATGAATCAGGTATACCCTGCATTACCGGATGTTTATTGTCCTCTACCACCACCTCTCCATCCGCAAAATCCGGGATGTAATCCTTCCACCTGATGTTACCCATAAATCGATGGAACCAATCCCACATCGGGTACCCGTCGAACTCACCGAGCAGCGTGGCATGATGAAATCCAATCCAGCCCCCCTTCCCTTTTGTGATATATGCTTCAAATGCACTGGCCGCTGCCGGCTTCCAGGCGTAAGGCGCATAATCCAGCTGTATAAACAGCCGATACTTCGCTAAAAAGTCCACATCAATTTTATCGGTATTCTCTATATAATCGATCACAAAATTGCTGTCCCTGGCCAGCTGATCCAGCCACACTTTTGCCCTTGTACTGTAAGCAATATGATGCCCTCCGTTCTCTGCCAGCGCAAGCACGCGAAATCGCTGCGCCTGCACAGTACTGCAAAAAAATAATAGTATCATGATCGCTTTCGTCATAGCTAAGCTTTTTTCGCCTTCCCAAGTCCGACTTTGAACTTATCCGGCGTACCAGTTACTTTAATATTCATAAACCGGATCGTCTTGTTCCTGTCTCTGTATTCAATCGCATCTTCCTGATCCGGATCCACTTCTTCCTTCTTTCTGCCAAATAATCCCTGCCATCCCGCACTTGTTACCACTTTCATCGGCACCCTCAGGTAATATTCCATACTAAAATCCAATCCCTGCTTACCTGATATTTCTATAAACCCAAGCGACGAATTAATGTTCATATTCGGGATCTCCAATACCCCGTTCTTTAAGGTCAGCTTATTCCTCAACGTATCAAAGTTGATCTTGTTTAGATTCTTATCTTTAAAATAACTAGCCATTGCCTGCATAGGCGTGAAGTTCACCAGACTACCATTCCTGATATCCACATCCAGTACAGCTTCTGAATCTTCCAGCCTGGGTGTCAGATCCGGATGCATCAATACCCGGCATCTTACCTGCCCAAACAATCTTCCTTTCACATTTTTATTGATCACATAATCCTGTCCAAAGTAATCCAGCTTTAACATCATCTTTTCAATATTCACATCATTGAAACGGGTTCTGCTTCTGAACATAATCTTCGCCGGATCTGATCCGTCAAAATGCCCCCTCAGTCCAATGGTGCCTTCTGCAATATGCATTCCCAGCGTATCGACATATAAGTGATGATTCGCCTGCATACGCATCTTTGTTGTAAAGTCCTTTATCCACAGATGATGATATTTCACCTTGCCAACTACCGCATCTACCGTGATATCTGTAAATGGAACATTAAAGATATTGAACGCACTCTTATGAATAGAATCAGTGACCGTATTTCTCACCATCGTGGGTGCTACCAAAGGTTTGTCATCTTCCTCTTCCACACCGGAGAACTTATAATTCGTCAACTGATCCACATCCAGTTTTTCAGACTTAAAGGTCAGGAAATTGGGCTTCTTCTTTAGCGTCGTATCCTTTCCATAGAACAGCCGGCCACTGATATCAAAGTCACTGTTCCCAATCTTACCCGTCAGTGTATCAATGCGGATAAAACGGTTGTTCCCATACATAATCGTACCATTGATCTTCTCCAGGCTGATCGGATGTACTTTCAATGATCCGGATACATTCGCAATATGCAGTTTCGCAAATTTGAATATAGAATCGTACTTCATATCACACTTCGCACGCAACCAGAGATTGCTTGCTACCTCATGCTGATAATCTTTCGGCACATAGTTCCTGCTGATCTTTCCCAACAGATCATTCATGGCCAGGTGTTGTGATTTCAGGTCAAATGCAATCTGGGTTTTTCCCCTTTTCACATTGTCAAACCACAACTGGTAATTGATCACCCTGGCACTCAGTTTCAGATCCGTACTATCAATCAGTCCACCAAAGTTACGCATCAGCAATGCCGTATCATTAATAGCCACTTCGGCCGCGAAATCATGAAAGGCATGTGGATAGTATTTAAATGAAGCATTCAGTTTCTCCATCCTGAACGTCCCTTTTGGTAATGGTGCAGCATGCAGCAACTGATGAACGGAAGTTTCAAAAGACAATGCGATGTTAAAACCATTGATCTCCTCTTTCGCTAATTTTGCTTTTGCTGTATCAAAAGCCAGTACATCACTCATCAATACCTTGTTACTATGTGCATGCAGGGTCACTTTCACAGGCTGCTGGTGTTTATGGAACACTGCAGGCAGGTCGCTCAGTGAACCACCCAGCACAATATCTGAATGCCCTACGCGCAATGCGAGACTATCCAATGTTACCTGTCCATTCTTCATGTTGGCATGCAGGTTCATATTGCGGACCATACTCGGGTACCCCGGAATCCGGAAGGTCAGATTACTTACCGTCAGCTCACTCTGAATGCCTTCTTTCAGCTTACCCAGCGATGCTTCCGGCAGTTGCATATCTACCAGTTCATTAAAGTTCATATTCAGACTGATATGCCCTGTCACTTTCTGCAGGTCTTTGATACCTAAGAATGCACCAATAAATTCCAGCTCCAGTTCGGAATTTACCTGCATCACAATCTTAGGATCCGTGAAGTCCCGCATCACAAAATTGCCTTTGAACAAACCCTTTTCAGGTAGCGCACTCATATTCAGAATATGCAGCTCAGAGGTTTTCAGTGAATGCTCCGCACCATTGGTGTAATACCCTTTGAAACTCAGACTGTCTACTTTCTTATTTGCATCGGGGTTCAGGAAGTACGCATTCTCACAACCGAAGTTCACAGAGATATATGGCATCTTGCCATCCCCCAGTTTTCCCTTCATCATACCTTTAAAAGAAATGCGGCCATCATATTTAAAATGATTCAGCTGTTCAGTTACACTTGCAGGCGCAAAAGATAACAACAGGTTGATATCTGGCTTATCCCCCTCCAGTTTTACGTCTACCAGGTTGCCATTCGACATATCAAGGTACCCGGTTACATTAAAGCTGGCCTGTTCCAGTTTTAGTTTGCCCACAGGCAGGTTCAGTAACTGTTTCCGGCTATCGTAACTCAGTTTCAGATCTGTCTCAATATGTTTCCGCCTGAACAATACAGTATCCCCAGGCGTGGTATAGTCTATCAGTTGCTTACCCTCCATGGTGGCATTGATCAGATCCCCTTCCATTTTGAAAGACGTCTTGATCTTATCGATATGCGTAGCAATATGTGATCCCATTACCTTATCTGTATATGAAATATCCAGATCTCTCAGAATAATCTTCTTGATATCCAGGTTCATGGGCGAAGAGGCCCCAGTCGGGGTAACGACAGAATCCGATTGGATGCGGTTCGCTTCCACAATATCAATTTTTCCGTTCTGTGATTTTACCAGATGCAGGTAACCCTTTTTCACAACCAGGACCTTGACATTATATTTCTGGCGAATGATGTCGGGTAAACTGAATCCGATAAACAACCGCTCTACCTGGTATAAAGGTTTACCTGTATGCTGTTTGTCAGCATAAAATGTCACATTTTTGAGCCCGATAGATACGTAAGGGAAATTTTCAAAGGGTGCGATATCACTACCACCCACGACCAGGTCACCGGGCAATTGTTTATTCAGCTCCCTTAGTGCCATCTGTGTCAATCGTTCCTGCTGAGTATACAGAATGAGAGAGGCAATCCCTAATAGCGTCAGCATAGCACCCAATACGATATACAGGATACGAAAAATACGTTTCCGTGTCTTCATGCTTTCTTTAATGATGTAGTTGAGACTTGTTTATCTGGTAATTATCGCAAAATTAACCAGAACCCTATAAAATAAAAATATTTTATATGTATATAAGACGCTTCCCAGGGTATCTTACCCCTAACTATTTACCGAATCAGTAAAAAGTACCACAACACCCCCTTATTCTACCATCAGATACCCATAAAATCCGGTAATTTTGTACAATCAATAACAACAGCACAATGGCTCGCGCTACAATACCGGTATACGACGTCTGTACCATCGACAAAAACGGGCAACCGTTACACCTCATGGTCGAGGACTTCGCCGGTTACCTCGACAAACACTACCAGGCAAGGCATCACCCCCACAGGCATGCCTTCTATCACCTGGTGATGTTCACAAAAGGTAGCGGATCCCACACTATCGACTTCGTTAAGTTCGAAGTCCAACCCTTCCAGATCTACTTTATGGCACCTGGCCAGGTGCACAGCTGGGACTTTAAAAGCCGTACCGACGGATATATCATTCATTTCGCCACCGACTTCTTCCGTTCCTTCCTGCTCAATCCAAATTACCTGGACCAGTTTAGTTTCTTCAGCGGCAATAGCCAGCAATCCGTTTGCCAGCTACCGGCCTATATTCAACCTGAAGTAACCGAACTGTTTGAAAGACTGCTGCGGGAAGCGAATCAGCATCCCCTGCTCAACATGGACATGATCTGCCTGCGACTGCTGGAACTCTTCATCACTGTAGAGCGCCATACCACCAGACCGGGAACCGCTGCTTTGACAGGACATACTTCTATGCAGCTTCGCAACTTCCAACAGCTGATTAATCAGTACTTCCGTACTAAAAGACTGCCGAAAGATTATGCCGCTATGCTGTACATAACGCCCAACCACCTCAATGCATTGTGCAGGGAATTGCTGGGCAAAACAGCCGGCGATGTAATCCGTGACAGAATACTGCTTGAAGCTAAGCGATTGCTAACCAATGCGGATATGAGTATTCTCGAAATCGCCTACGATCTCAATTTTAAAGACAACTCTTACTTCACCCGTTTCTTCAGAAATTATGAAGGGATCACTCCCGAAGAATTCAGGAAGAAATTCATTACTCAATAATATGTGTGCAGAAAAAATCGAAAAACGGCCTAACCTGTTCCTTAGTATCTGGAAAAACAGATGCCCCGCCTGCCGGAAAGGAAAACTTTTTAAAACGGACAATGCCTATGACCTGAAGCACTTCACAGAAATGAACGATAAATGTCCTGTATGTGGAGAGGACCTGCAACGGGAAATCGGATTTTACTTCGGCACCGGCTATGTAAGCTATGCACTTACCGTAGCTATCAGTGTGGCCACCTTTGTGGCCTGGTGGGTGCTGCTGGGTTTCTCCCTCTATGATAACAGAATTTTCTGGTGGATTGGCGTGAATGCAGTATTACTGATCCTGCTCCAGCCACCTATTATGCGCATATCCAGAACCATCTGGCTGGCCTTCTTTGTCGGGTATAATCCTGAAATAAAAACAGGACACTATCAACACTAATGTGCGACAGGTCCCTTGGTCAGCTCAGAATATGAAATATAAAACGGTTGCGGGAACAATAAGATAAAGAGAAAATCGTTTTTTAAATACAGGCAGCGGGTGTACGAATCCCGCTGCCTTGTCATCTCTGGGGTTTGTTCAATAAAATCTATGGCCTCGTGAATATTTTTGATAAGGTTATCGTCATGTTTGTGGCCTTTCGGCATATTTCGCTTTCACATTTCCCTTTCGACATCACAAAAGTACAGCCTGTTCTCCCTGAAAAAAATCCCGGAAAACAGGGGTTTTCTTACCTGATCATATTAAAAACAATCTAAATCCAATAATCTCAACCAATTAGCTATATTTATAAAATATTTTATATATTTCCATCCGGATGGGAACAACATTTACTTACAGACGGGTATTAAGCATACTCATTATCATGCTGTTAATTGCTAACAGCGTCTTTATCACCAGCTGCTCCAGGTCCAAACCGACCTACCTCGATAGCCTCCAGAACGCTATCCGCAGGGTCCCCGACGAAGCTGCCAGGGTGGAATTATTTCTCCGGCTCGCGAAAAAATTGCAGACTACCGACAGTGCTTTAGCCTTCTCTTATATACAACAGGCACTTAAACTGGAAGAAAAACGGGGCAACAAGCTCGGAATCGCCAGTGCTCACCTTGCGCTGGGTGAATGGTACCGCACGTACCATGATCCACAGGAAGCAGAGAAGTTCCTGATCCTGGCCAAAGAGGCCCTCAAAAAGGACACCGCCAGGGAAAGCCGCAAGCTCATGGCCATGACAAGAATTAATCTCGCCATGGTCATGGGCGATAAAGGCTACGCCCAGCTACAGGTAGAAGAATACCTGAAGGCTATCCCCATACTTGAACAACTCAATGAACCCAAAATACTGGGGGCTACCTATCAAAGCCTGGGAGACATCTTCTTTAATAAGGCACAATACAAAACTGCCACTACATATTATAATAAGAGCCTGGATACCTATGCAGACTCGGCAGAATTCACCTCCGACATCATCAGCCGCCACCTGAACCTGTCCAGCTGTATGTTTTTCCTGGATAGCCTGCAACAGATGCAGCAACACCTTGCAGATGCAAAAAAGAAGTTGGACTCCATGCCTGGCGACTCTTCCATCCTATGGGCTTCCTGGTTCGACTACCAGGGACAGCTGGATCAGAAGCACCAGATGTATGTACATGCTACGACCATGTTCAACAGTGGACTGTCTATCGCCCGTCGCTACCAGGACAATACCGCCATTTGTCAGAATCTGTACTCCCTGGCCAAACTGCATAACCGCCTGGGTCAGTACGATATCGCCATGTCTTTCATGAATGAATATAAAGCACTGGCTTCCTCACTCAGGGATTATCCCCTGCACATGCCGGCGCTGGACCTCATGGCGGATATCGCTTACAAACAAAGTAATTCAGACCAGGGTTACCGGTTCCTGCGGGAATATATCACCCTCTCCGATAGTATGCAGGAACAGGAAGTGACCGCCAAACTGCATGAACTGGAAACCCAGTTCCAGACGTCCGAAAAGGAAAGACGGATCCTCCAGCTGCAACATGAAAACGAAAGACAGGAATTTGCCCTGCAGAAAAACAGGTTGTTGATTTCACTGATGATCGTTATCATGATCTCATTGCTCGTCGTAGCAGGTTTAAGTTATTTATTCTATCGAAATGGCCGCAAGTTGCTCACACAACAGGAACAACTGCACCAGTTCGAAGTAGACCGTATCCGCCAGGAACACCACATCTCTCTCCTGAGCGCTATGCTGGAAGGACAGGAGCAGGAGCGTACCCGGCTGGCCAGGGACCTCCATGATGGATTAGGCGGATTATTATCTGGTATCAAACTTGAGCTATCTACAATTCCTACTATAGACGATATAGCCATTAAGCATGACAAAGTAAATAACACACTTCAGCGGCTGGATGGCGCCATGGATGAGCTACGCCGCATAGCCCGCAGCATGATGCCTGAAATACTGATCAAATATGGACTGGGCGAAGCAACCGTAGAATACTGCCGTGGCCTCAAAAAGACCGGGGTAAATAATATCGTCTGCCAGGTATACAACTTCCATACTGATAGTATGAAACATACCCGTCAGGTAGTACTGTATAGAATTATGCAGGAGCTGGTCAATAATGCTATCAAGCATGCCGCCGCCTCCCAGATCCTGGTACTCCTGCAGCAAACCGGCGACACTATCTTCCTCACTATTGAAGATGATGGTGCTGGTTTCGACACCACACAGGGTAATAAACTGAAAGGCGCCGGCCTCGCCAATATACAGGCCCGTGTAGACTTCCTTGGTGGGAAAATGGAAATTCAATCAGAAATTGGAACAGGAACCACCATCACAATCGAATGTGCAACAAGCGAAAAAAATGATGCATGATAAAGGTTATAGTTGTAGAAGACCACCCCATTATGGTGGAAGGACTGAAGAACATACTGCGTACTGATCTGACCATTGATGTGATCGGGGATTATGGCAATGGAAAAAGCGTACTACAGGCATTAGAAGAAAAAGAGCACCCGGATGTCATCCTTATGGATGTTAATCTTCCGGATGTAAGTGGCATCAACCTGACCACTGAAATCAAAAAGAAATATGAAGATATCAGGATCATCGCCCTCAGCGTACACGATGAACAACCTGTTATTCACAGTATGCTCCAGAATGGAGCCAGTGGATATGTGTTGAAAAATGCATTGGGCAATGAAATCATTAAAGCCATCAATACTGTGATGGACGGGGAAGAATACCTGTGTACCAGTACCCGCGAAGCACTGAAAAGCGCTGACCAGGACCTGCTCAAGGCCATCCCTCGCATCACACGCCGCGAAAAGGAAATTCTCCAGCTCATCGGCAAAGGCCTCACCACTATTCAAATAGCGGAACAATTATTTATCAGTACCCATACAGTAGAAAGCCATCGTAAAAATCTGATGGAAAAATTCGGTGTGAACAATACGACTTCGGTTGTAAAACTCGCCGCTGAATACAAACTATTGTAACTGCGAATATGCCTGCAGCTTCGCTGTATCTGTCACGGCTATGCTCTTGCCGGATACAGCGATCGCCTGCTCCTGGATCAGGTCACTCATCGTTCTGAAAGCAGTTTCATACGTGGTACCTGTATAGGAAGCCAAATCCTGCCTGCTCAGTATCAGGTCGATATTCCCCTCTTCGTCCTGCCCAAACTTCTCTGACAACAACAATAACGCATACGCAATTCTTCCCTTTACCGGCATATTCACCAGGTTCCGCATCTTCTGCTCTGACTCCTGCAATTCAGTGGCATAAAAAAGCATCATCGCATAGAGAAAGTCATGATTCACTTTCAGCGTCGCCTGGAAAAAACCGAGCGGAATAAAACAAACTTCTACCGGCTCTAAAGCCGTGGCCGATACGGGATAAAACTGGGTGTTACCTACACCCCTGTGGCCCACAATGTCTCCTTTCCTTGCAAAACGGACAATCAGTTCCTTCTCTTCCCCCCAGTGCTTATGTACTTTCACAGAACCACTATATAAAAAAAAGATACCCTGTACAGGATCTCCCTCCTTAAATAACAGCCCGCCTTTTTTGACAGCATAGGTTTGCTTGTGTGCCTGTATAGCGGGTTTCCATTCGGGTACACAAAGCCGGCAGAACATACAGGTGGCATTATCGCAACCTGGCTTATCTTTCTTCATTGTTCTTTTTTTTGATCAATGCCTGCACTTCGGCAGCTATATTACGCAAACGTACTACTTCTCCTACTACTATCACAGCAGGATTTGCCAATCCTTCATGTTGCGCTTTATAATAGATGTCCTTTACTGTCCCGATGACCATTTTGTCCCGGCCCGTGGTCGCCTCCTGGATGATGGCCACCGGCAGATCCCTCTTTCCATGTTGGGCAAAAATCTCCATGATCTCCTCCAGCTTGCTCATTGCCATTAATATAATAACAGTAGCTGTAGAACGCGCTGCCAGCGCTATATCACCTGAAATATCACCAGTCAGCGTAGTACCCGTCGTTACCCAAAAGCTCTCCGTAACTCCCCTGCTGGTCAATGGTATCATCTGTGACTCCGCCGCTGCCAGGGCACTGGAAATACCCGGAATAACCTCTACTTCCATACCGGCAGCATTAGCTGCTGCTATTTCTTCTCCTGCACGGCCAAATACAAATGGATCCCCCCCTTTCAGTCTTACCACATGCCCATGACTATATGCATACTCCACAATCAGGTGGTTGATCTCCTGCTGGGACAATGAATGACATCCATATCTTTTTCCTACAAACTGCACGACCGCCCCCGGCTTCGCATATTTCAGCAAGACTTCATTCACCAAAGCATCATACAGAATCACATCTGCCTGTTTCAAAACATTTATTGCCTTCAGCGTAATTAGTTCCGGATCACCCGGACCAGCACCTACCAGGGATAATTTTGCCATACTTAAATATATTATAAATAATTTTATGTGATATAAATCATACTAATCACTATAAAAATACATTAGTTATTCTTAATTTCATGATGCAAGTCATAGAAAAAGGAATAAAAAAGACATCCAGAAAGGAAAAAGTTATCATATTAACTATTTCATAATAAATAACCTTCTGCTTCTTATCAACCATGAAAATAGTAATCATTGGCAATGGAATGGTGAGTTATAAGTTTTGTGAGAAGATTCTCTCAAAGACACACACTACACCACCTCAGATCACAATATTTGGTGAAGAGCCACGCCCGGCATACGACCGGGTGCACCTGAGCGGGTTCTTCGCAGGCAAAACCGCCGATGATCTCCTCCTCGCTCCTTCCTCCTGGTACAGCGATCATAATATACAACTACACCTCGGAGACCCTGTTCAACATATTGACCGCGAAAATAAGACCGTCCACTCCTACAAAGGTATCAACGAATCTTATGAATATCTCATATTCGCCACAGGTTCAGCTGCTTTTGTTCCTCCCATCCCCGGTGTAGATAAAAAAGGCGTTTTTATCTACCGCACCATTGAAGACCTGGAGCTTATGCGGGATTATGCCCCGAAAGCGAAGCGTGGCGTTGTGATCGGTGGCGGTCTCCTGGGCCTGGAAGCGGCTAAAGCCCTCCTGGATCTGGGTATTCCCGATACCCATGTCATCGAATTTGCACCCCGGCTCATGCCCCGCCAGATCGATGATGCCGGCTCCCGCATCCTGCAATCCAAACTTAACCAGCTGGGCCTGGAAATCCATACCAATAAGAACACCTCTATTATATTAGGTGACGATGCCATCACCGGATTACAATTTGCCGACGACACCCAGCTCGATGCAGATATGCTCGTCATCTCTGCCGGTATTAAACCCAGAGATGAACTCGCAAAACTTTGCGGACTGGATACCGGCCACAGAGGCGGCATTGTTGTAAACGACCACCTGCAAACCACTGACCCTGCGATTTTTGCCATCGGTGAATGTGCCCTGCATAACGGTATGGTCTATGGCCTCGTAGCTCCCGGGTACGAAATGGCAGAAGTTGTTGCCACCAACCTGACCGGAGGCAATAAAACCTTTACCAGCTACGACATGAGTACCAAACTCAAGCTCATTGGCGTAGATGTGGCCAGCTTCGGGGATCCCTTTACCGGCCGCCCTATCGTTTACGAAGACACCATGAAAGGTATCTACAAACGTATCAATGTTTCTGACGATGGCAAACAACTCCTGGGCGGAATCCTCGTAGGAGAAGCTGAAGCCTACAACATGCTCCTGCAAACCGCCAAAAATAAAGTAGTGCTGCCTCCCAATCCGGAAGACGTACTGCTCGGTGCCCGCGGAGGTGCTACTGAAGCAGGTCCGGGTGTATTAGGCCTACCCGACGATGCAATCATCTGTAGCTGTGAAAGTGTCTCCAAAGCCGCCATCTGCCAGGCTGTAGAAGCTGGTCATGAATCACTTAATGATGTAAAGAAATGTACCAAAGCCGGTACCTGCTGTGGTGGCTGTGTTCCGATGGTCAAAGACCTGATCACCTCTACCATGAAGGCACAGGGCAAATACATCCGTAACGTACTCTGCGAACACTTCAGCTATTCCCGCCAGGAACTATACGACCTGATCAAAGTAAAGAACTTATATACTTTCGACGAAGTGTTGGATACCTACGGTCATGGTGACGGCTGCGAAACCTGCAAACCTGTAGTCGCCTCTATCCTCGCCAGCCTCTGGAATGAACTCATTCTCGACAAAGGCAATGATACCGTTCAGGATTCAAACGACCGCTTCCTCGCCAATATACAAAAAGGTGGTACCTATTCCGTAGTACCCCGCATTCCCGGTGGCGAAATCACACCTGCCAAATTATTGGTCATCGCAGAAGTGGCGCTCAAATACAATCTCTACACCAAAATCACCGGTGGTCAGCGTATAGACCTCTTCGGAGCTCACCTCAGCGATCTGCCTTCCATCTGGGAAGAACTGATCGCTGCGGGCTTCGAGAGCGGCCATGCTTACGGCAAAGCACTCCGCACTGTCAAAAGCTGTGTGGGGTCTACCTGGTGCCGCTTTGGCCTGCACGACAGTGTGAGCTTCGCGATTCAGATCGAAGAACGCTACCGTGGCTTACGCGCTCCTCACAAGATTAAGTCTGCCGTTTCAGGTTGTATCCGCGAATGCGCAGAAGCCCAGAGCAAAGACTTCGGCATCATCGCTACCGAAAAAGGCTGGAACCTCTATGTAGGCGGAAACGGTGGCTCCAAACCACAACACGCCATCCTGCTGGCAGCTGACCTCGATAGCGACACCTGCATCCGCTATATCGACCGCTTCCTTATGTTTTATATCAAAACCGCCGACCCCCTTACCCGTACCGCCACATGGCTCAACAAACTGGATGGTGGCATCACCTACCTCCGCAATGTTGTCGTGAACGATAGTCTGGGGATCGCCAGCCAACTGGAAGCAGACATGCAATCACTCGTAGACAGGTACAAATGCGAATGGAAAGAGGTGGTTGACAATCCTGAATTGCGCAAACGCTTCAATCACTTCGTAAACGCCCCCGGCGAAAAAGATCCTACCATAAAATTTGATCATCTCAGAGAACAAAAAAAAGCTGCCGAATGGAAATAACAACAGACACACAGACTGCATGGGTACTGGCCTGCCATACCTCCGACGTCCCTGCTAACGGTGGCGTATGTGTAAAACTGGGCGATGAACAGATCGCACTATTCCGCTTTGCCCGCAGGAACGAATGGTATGCCACGCAAAACCTTTGCCCCCACCGCCAGCAGATGGCACTGAGCCGGGGCATGACCGGCACCCAGGAAGGAGAACCTAAGGTTGCCTGCCCTTTCCACAAAAAGACCTTCTCGCTGAAAGATGGCCGCTGCCTTACTGATGAGCATGAATGTAACATCACGACCTATCCCGTGAAAGTGGTGGAAAATAATGTATATATAGGCGTGTATAATCCGGCGACGATCATGTAATTTACGATTAGATCTGTCATGTACTGAATGACAACAGTGTAACAATAATCGTAACTAACACCACTCAACCAAGATTTATGAAGCTACTGTTCCGCGCCGGAGCATTCTCCATCTTACTTAGCGCTATCTCCTATCTCCATGCAGATGCGCAATTTTCTATCGGGGCACAATTAAGAACGCGTACCGAGTACCGGGATGGACAAGGTGCACCACTTCCACACGGGGCGAATCCTGCTGTCTTTACATCCCAGCGCACCCGTCTCATGGCCGGGTTCACCGGTTACCGCTTCAAACTGGGCGCCACTATTCAGGATGTAAGAGTATGGGGACAAGATGTATCCCTCATTAACAGAACCACCACCCAGGACCTTAACGGCCTCATGGTGCACGAAGCCTGGGCAGAAGTCATGTTGCTGGATACAGTGTACAAAAACAAAACCCTGAACCTCAAAGTCGGCCGACAGGAAATTGCCTACGACGACATGCGGTTACTGGGTAACCTGGATTGGCTGCAACAAGGTCGTCGCCACGATGCTGCCATCCTCAAGTATGAGACAGGCCCTTTCCAGTTACACCTGGGAGGCGGCTTTAACCAGAACAAGGAAAACGCCACTGGTACCATCTATAACGAAACGCCTCCGGGCAACTATACCGCTACTACCAACGCAGGTACCATGTACAAAGGCATGGAATTCCTTTATGCCGGCAAAAAATTCAGGAAGGGCAATATGTCATTCCTCTTCTTTGCTGACCAGTTTTCCAAATATCACATCGATACTGTAGCTGGTGTAGCAACCAAAGTGTATGAACAGGCTACATACACCCGTATGACCACCGGACTGTTTTATACCAACACATTCGACAGGTGGACAGTAACAGGATCCGGTTATTACCAGTTTGGTAAAGGTGCTACCGGCCTGAAACTGAATGCCGCTACCCTGAATGCAAACTTCATGTACCAGGTATCCAAACCATTCAGTGCTGGTGCAGGTCTTGACTTCGCCACAGGCGGTACATCCAGAGATGGCAAAACCAGCAATGCTTTTGACTTCCTGTATGGCACCCCACATAAATACTGGGGCTATATGGACTACTTCTATGTAGGCAGCCCATTTGGCAACAGGGGCTTGCAGGACTACTATATCAAAACAAAGTTCAAACCAAATACAAAATGGACACTCACCGGCGATATCCATGAATTCCTCGCCAGCAGTGAAATTCCCGGATACGACACCCGTCGCTTTGGAGAAGAACTCGATATCGTAGGCACCCTGGCCCTGACCAAAGTAGTCAGCTTTGAAGGTGGTTACAGCCACTTCTGGAGCACCAATGCATTAACATCCGCAGGCGTTAAAAATGTTGCAAACGCTAAAAGCAATAGTAACTGGGCGTACTTAATGATCATCATCAAACCGGATTTTATTTTCAAGTAAAGAATTAAGATAACCGTTCGCCAGCCATAGCTGAAATCACCCTTCAGCTAAACGGTACCGCCATGCCATTACTCAACCAAAAAAACTCATTACACTATGTCGCAAAACAACCAGCTCACGACACTTCCGCTATTCTCACTGAATAGCATTAACATGCGCACTTTTCACATTACGTGGCTCATGTTCTTTGTTTGTTTCTTCGGCTGGTTCGGCCTTGCACCGCTCATGCCCACCATCCGCGAAGACCTCGGCCTCTCAAAAGCACAGGTAGGCAATATTATCATTGCCTCTGTATCCGGTACCATACTTGCCCGTCTCATTATCGGGAAACTATGTGACACCTGGGGCCCCCGTAAAACAGCGACCCGCTTACTGATTGCAGGTTCACTCCCTGTATTCCTGGTGGGCCTGAGCAGGGATTACACCTCCTTCCTGATCTTTCGCTTAGCCATCAGTGTAATAGGCGCCTCCTTTGTAGTAACGCAATATCATACTTCCATGATGTTTGCAGCCAATATCAAAGGCACTGCCAATGCTGTAACCGGTGGCTGGGGTAATTTAGGTGGTGGCGTGACCAACATGGTGATGCCTGTCATTTTTGCAACAATTGTAGGCTTTGGGTTTACAAAGTCTGAAGCATGGCGGTACGCTATGATCATCCCGGGTATCCTGATGCTCATTGTCGCCTTTCTGTACGCCCGCTTTACAAAAGATACACCGAATGGTAACTTCGATGAGATCGGTCATCATGCCAGCAAAACCAAAACTGATTATACCATCCTTGCTGACTGGCGCATCTGGGCGTTAACACTCGCCTATGCCATGTGCTTTGGTATGGAGATCACCTTTGACAACGTCGCCAGCCTGCACTTTGTAGATACCTTTCACTTATCACAGAGCAGCGCCGGCTTCTGGGCAGGTGTGTTTGGTTTTATGAACCTCTTTGCCCGTGCCATGGGTGGCATCATCTCGGATAAGGTAGGTGCCCGCTTCGGACTGAAAGGAAAAGGACGCCTGCTCGCCATCGTATTATTACTCGAAGGTATCGGCCTGCTGTTCTTCGCACAGGCGGGCAATCTTACACTCGCCATCATATCCATGCTCTCTTTCGCGCTCTTCCTAAAGATGGCAAATGGTGCTACCTATGGTATCGTACCCTTTATCAATGATAAAAACATCGGACTGGTAAGCGGTATTGTAGGTGCAGGTGGTAACCTGGGCGGTATGCTCTTCGGCTTCCTGTTTAAATCTGAATCTATCACCTATGTACAGGCATTCACCTACATCGGCTATATCGTAATCGGTGTGTCGCTCATCGTGATGCTCACAAGATTTATCAGTAAACCAGCGAAATCATGGCTTCATATAAAACAACCTGTTGCTATTGCGGAGTAGGCTGTGGCATCGTCGTACACCAGGACCGGCAGGGAAAAATCCAGGTAGAAGGTGATAAAGATCATCCTGTAAACAGGGGCATGCTCTGCTCCAAAGGCATGAACCTGCACTATACCGTGATGGACACCAGCGATCGTTTACACTATCCTGAAATGCGCTATAATCGTCATTCACCCAGACAACGTGTCTCATGGAATCAGGCCCTGGACCGCACCGCTGCCGTGTTTACGCAACTTATTCAACAATATGGCCCGGATGCTGTAGCTTTCTACGCATCCGGGCAATGCCTTACCGAAGAGTACTACGTTGTCAATAAACTCATCAAAGGCTTTATTGGGAGTAACAACATAGACACCAACTCACGTCTCTGTATGAGCAGTGCTGTGGCTGCCTACAAAATGGCATTGGGGGAAGATAGTGTACCTGGTGCTTATGATGATCTTGAGCAGGCTGACTGTATCTTTGTAGCCGGTGCAAATCCTGCATGGTGTCATCCGATCCTCTGGCGACGCGTGGAAGCTGCAAAAGCCGCCAACCCGGATCTGAAGATCATTGTCAGCGACCCCCGTGTAACGCAGAGTTGCGCTATCGCAGACCTGCACTTACAGATCCATCCCGGTACCGATATCGTATTACATCACGCCATTGGCCGCATATTAATAGAACAGGGTCATGTCGATCCGTTATTCATCCGCGATCATACCGAAGGTTTTCAGCAATACAGGAACATCGTAATGGAACGCAGCATTGCCAGTGCTGCTGCCATCTGTGATATACCCGAAGCAGCTATCTATGAGGCGGCTGCCCTTATCGGCCATGCCACAGGCTTCATGACCCTCTGGACGATGGGCCTCAACCAAAGCGTGGTAGGTGTACGTAAAAATCTTAGTCTGATCAACCTGCACCTCATCACCGGGCAAATCGGCAAACCCGGGGCTGGCCCCTTTTCACTCACAGGCCAACCGAATGCGATGGGCGGCCGTGAAGTAGGTGGCCTCTCCAATCTGCTGCCCGCTCACCGCGTATTAGACAATCCTGCACATCGTAAAGAAGTACAGGCGTTCTGGGGCGGCGTACCGCTCTCTGAGAAACCAGGCCTCACCGCCACCGAGATGTTCACAGCACTGAATGACGGGAAACTTAAAGCTATCTGGATCATGTGCACCAATCCACTCGTGAGCTTACCTGATGCGCGACTGGCAGAAGCTGCGTTAAAAAAAGCGAAATTTGTAGTGGTACAGGAAATATCCAATCGCCCTGAAACCCTGCAATATGCAGACGTCATTCTTCCTGCCGCAGCCTGGACGGAAAAGGAAGGTACCATGACGAATGCAGAACGCCGTATCAGTTATCTGCAAAAATTGACCACGCCCCCCGGCGAAGCACTGCCTGATGCAGAGATCATCTGTCGCTTTGCACGCAAAATGGGCTTCCATGGCTTTGACTACGAAAATGCAGCCGCTATCTATGCTGAACACTGCCGCCTGACCGCCGGTACCAACATCGATATAAGTGGCCTGAACTATACTACCTTACAGGAAAAACGTACCGTACAATGGCCTTATCCCCAGGGAGCCAGCGGCGAGGGTACACCACGCCTGTTCACTGATCATCATTTCTACACTAAAACCGGCAGGGCTGTTATCCATTCCTTCCCGGATGGTAATCATTCCACACCTCCCGATCCTGAGCTGCCGCTCATTCTCACTACAGGCCGCATCCGCGACCAGTGGCATACCATGAGTAAGACAGGTAAAGTAAGCAAACTAAAACAACACATACCCGCACCACTGCTGGAAATTCATCCGGACGATGCAGCAGCAAGGAACATCAATGCAGATGATATTGTTGAGATTTACAACAATAACGGCAACGTGCGTGTGAAAGCGCTGTTGAGTGCCAACATCAAAAAAGGCGTTGTGTTCCTCCCGATGCACTGGGGCAAAACCCTGAACAGTGACCTGAACAGGGCCAATAACCTGACCCATGCACTGGTAGATCCCATCTCAAAACAACCTGACCTTAAATATAGTGCTGTGCAGGTACGTCGCTTTCAAAAACCTGCACAGCGTATTATTATTATCGGCGCAGGTGCAGGTGCCTGTGGATTTGTAAAGTCCTATCGCGCAATGAATACAACGGATGAAATAACCGTATTCAGCAAAGAGAACTTTCCTTTCTACAACCGGGTCATGCTTCCTGACTATATCAGCGGTACCCAGCAATGGCAGCAACTCATAAAGATGTCTGACGAAGAAGAAGCAGCACTGAATATCAACCTGCTAAGAGGTATCAGCATCGTAGATATTGACCGCCGGAATAAGACGGTCACTGATAGTAAAGGCAATGAACATCAATATGATATTCTCATACTCGCCATGGGCTCAAGAGCTGCCATGCTCAAAGGTGTTCCCCCATTACCAGGGGTGTTCACCATGCGTAACCGCTTAGATGCAGATGCATTTATCAAACATATTGATCCTGCAAAGGGGAAAGTGATGATCGCAGGCGGTGGCCTGTTAGGCATAGAACTCGCTGCATCGCTGAGAGAAATTGGTATAGAAGTCGGCGTATTACAACGTACCTCCCGCCTCATGTCTGCACAACTAGACAAATTAGGTAGCCAGTTGCTTTACGAAGAACTGACTGACAGAGGTATTGAAATATTATACAATGATGAGATAGAACGCTTTACCGGGATAAAACAACTAGACGGGATCCGCTTAAAGAGTGGTCGCCATGTACCCTGCCAGGCAGTCGTGCTGTCCATAGGTACCACTCCAAATATAGAGCTGGCACAGGCTTCGCAGCTTACCTGCAACAGGGGCGTAGTCGTAAATGATTACCTGCAAACCAGTGATCCCGACATATTTGCCATTGGCGAAATCGCAGAATTCAAAGGCACACTCTATGGAATCACGGCCGCGGCAGAGCAACAGGCCGCCGTTGTTGCAAAGTTCCTGAACGGGGATATCAGTACTTATTACCAGGGGTCACTCTTCATGAACATCCTGAAGATGCATGGTACAGACCTCTGCGCCATGGGTACTGTAGAGACACCGAATGATCCTGCCTTTGAGGAAGTGGTGTTCATTGATAAGTCAAAACGTTATTATAAAAAGTGTGTCATTCACAATGACCGCCTTATTGGTGCCATATTAATCGGTGATAAGTCAGAGTTCCTGGAGTTCAGAGACCTGATAGCGAACAAAATTGAATTGTCAGAGAAACGCCTCGCGCTGTTGCGATCCAACAGGAAGGCAACACCTGTCGTTGGCAAATTGATCTGCAGTTGTGGGAGTGTAGGAGACGGCAATATAAAAGAGAAGATCAAAGAAGGTGTGCATACACTGGAAGGCATATGCCAGGCCACAGGTGCGGGGTCGGGCTGTGGTAGCTGCAGACCGGAGGTAAAGGCGATCCTTGAAAACATGTTACAACCATGCTGAAGAAAACACAAACTATACAGATCAATTTCCCGGGGGGCATCATCTCTCCCGGTTACCTGCTGTCTATACTGGAGATCGCAGAAGCTGCAAAAGTTTCGGAAGTCCGGTTCGGACAGCGGCAACAATTGCTCATAGAAGTATCTGCCGGAACAGTCCCGTTATTTGCGGATCATGTCAGTACGACACCTAATATAATAAGCTCCTATCCGGCTAATGGCATTTTCATTTCAAACAGCTGGCTTTCTGAAGGGATCTATAAAGATGTATTCGAAATGCTGAACTGGGAGCCGAAACTGAAGATCAATGTGTGTGATAGCCGGAATACCTTTACGCCCTTCTTTACCGGCCACCTGAACTGGATTGCCGGCGCACAGCCCAATTACTGGCACCTGGTGATCCGATATCCAAAGAGTAACCACCTCTTTGCATGGCCGGAACTGTTGTATACCAACCATATAGGAGAACTGAGCAGGCAACTGGAAACACAGTTGCTCAACAATGAACCCGTCACTGGCGTACCAGTAGAAAAAGAGCTGAAACTGCCTGACTTTCACCTACCCTACTACGAAGGTTTCAATAAATATGATCAGTATTACTGGTTAGGTATTTACAGGCGCAATGAATACTTTCCTGTCTCATTTCTAAAAGGGCTTTGCCATATCTGTCTTGAAACAAAGACCGGACAACTCTATGCCACACCCTGGAAATCATTGATCATCAGGAACATTGAACAGGAGCACCGCCCGCTGTGGGACTATCTTTTAGGCAAGTATGGTATCAATGTCAGGCATGCCGCCAATGAACTGAACTGGCAGATCCCTGATAACAACGAAGATGCACTGGTGCTAAAACGCCATATCATCCGGTACTTCGATAATGCAGATGTACGCACCTATGGACTTTGTTTCAGTGTGGGACATCATTGTTTTGGCGGGATCGTGATCACACAACAGGAGTCGAAATATAAGACCGCACTTAAAGGCCAGCTTCGCTATGATATCAGCTACACACCGGACTTCAACCCCAATTCAGGTACCCTGATCAACTACCGGTCTGGTGTAGCAAAAGAACACCTCGGGCCATACATCACATCACTCTGCAAATCTTTCTACGAAAGACACAGTACGGACGATCCGCTACAGGGTTATGTTGCAGCGCATACATCACCCGTACCGGCAGTGGAAAAACAGGTGTATCAGTGTCCCGCATGCCTGAGTATTTACGATGAACAGGTAGGGGATCCTGATCAGTCTATCACACCAAATACACCATTTGAGCAAATAACTGACCACTATCATTGCCCGCTTTGTGAAGCGCCTGCAGGTACTTTTAACCGGGTCGTATATTCCACACTTATTGTATAAAAACAGCGGCTTCCTCTCCCTGCTATTGGCTTTAACAATACATTTGCATTTTTGCAATACCGTGTACACCACTACTTTCTACACCATTCTCATCCTTTTTGCCTTATAAAAACAGTCAAAAAACGGTGATTTCACTACAAAATCCGATCATTAAGTATTATTTTTGCGCTGCAAATCGCGTAAAAAAAATAATATGTCTCCTAAATCGGCGCCTGACATCGTATTGATCGGTGCGGGCATAATGAGTGCAACGCTAGGCGTATTGCTGAAAGAATTACAACCGGAGCTGACAATAGAAATCTTCGAACGACTCGACGTGATCGCCGGAGAGAGCTCGGATGCCTGGAACAATGCTGGTACAGGCCACTCTGCTTTCTGTGAGCTGAACTACACGCCGGAAAAGAAGGATGGATCTATCGACATCGGAAAAGCGATTAAAATTGCGGAATCTTTTGAAATCTCAAAAGAGTTCTGGTCATTCCTCGTACAGGCAGGTTGCGTAAACTCGCCGGGCAACTTTATACAGAGCGTTCCTCACATGAGCTTTGTATGGGGAGAGAATAACGTAGAATATCTCAGGAAACGTCAACAGGCGCTTTCTGCAAATAATCTCTTCAAAGGCATGGAATATTCCGACGACCCGGAGGTGATCAAAAAATGGATCCCGCTGGTGATGGAAGGCCGTGACCCGAACGAGAAAGTAGCAGCTACCCGTATGGATGCCGGTACCGACATCAACTTCGGCGCCCTCACCCGTTCTCTCATTGCCTACCTGCAACAACAACCTGGTGTACATCTTCACCTCGAACACGAAGTAAGAGACCTGGACCAGAGCGAAGATGGCAGGTGGAGACTGAAAGTGAAGGACCTGAAAAATGGTAAAAAAAGAACATTACAGGCGAAATTTGTATTCATCGGTGCAGGTGGTGGTTCCTTACCACTACTGGAAAAATCCGGTATCTCTGAAGGTAAAGGCTTCGGTGGTTTCCCGGTAAGTGGTCAGTGGCTGATCTGTAAAAACCAGGAGATCGTTGAAAGACACGCCGCCAAGGTATATGGTAAAGCTTCTGTAGGTGCTCCGCCAATGTCTGTACCTCACCTCGATACACGTATGATCGATGGTAAGAAAGCGTTGTTGTTCGGACCTTATGCCGGCTTCTCCACCAAGTTCCTCAAAAAAGGCTCATGGCTGGATCTCCCCCGCTCTATCAAGTTTAATAATATCCGTCCTATGCTGGCGGCTGGTCTTGATAACCTGCCGCTCACGAAATACCTGATTGACCAGGTACGTCAGTCTCCCGAAGAAAGACTGGAAGCATTGCGCGATTTCCTGCCAGGTGCCAGGATGGAAGATTGGGAACTGGAAATAGCAGGACAACGTGTGCAGGTGATTAAGAAAGATCCCGAGCATGGCGGTATACTCGAATTTGGTACTGAAGTGGTAAGTGCAGCAGATGGAAGTATCGCTGCATTGTTGGGTGCTTCCCCCGGTGCAAGTACAGCAGTGTCCATTATGTTGGAATTGCTGAACAAATGCTTCAGGAAGGAGTTAGCCACTGAGGCATGGAGAAATAAGTTATTGCAGATGATTCCGTCTTATGGTAAGAAACTGGCGGATGAACCTGAAATGCTGGAACAGGTAAGATCCTGGGCAAACAATGTGTTAGAATTGAAATAAAACTATCATACTAAACAGGGAATTCAGCAACGAGGACGAAAACGATAAATCGTAACTACCATGTCCGAAGTTGTCGAATTCCCTGATTTTTTTATCGCAGGGGAGATGCCTCCTTTTATGCATTCAGTCAAAAAATCCCTACCATACTGCTGATATCTTCTGCACAACAGGTATCCTGAATATCGCATCTACTATCGGATCACATAACAATTGCCGCAACTTCTCTATACTGATACCCACCACAAACACAACGATCCCTACGCCCAGCAAAACGCTGAACAATTCCACATCATTATGTATAACACCGTTCAGCATCACCACAAAGTCCCTTAGTACAAAACTGACATTGCTCTGCTCATGTATCAGATATGTTCCAAACACCAGCGTCGCGATTGAATTAATAAATCCACTCCTGATAGATATATCCCTGAATGTATAAAACAGGAATACCGACGCCAGGATAATGAACGGACTATTGTAGTTATATACATTCCATGCCGTACTGTATTTTCCCATTCTGAATGCGGCATAAGCCAGTGCAAAAGTAATAAGGCAGCACAGAACATACCACAACCAGGGCAGCCTGATTACCGGTACATAATAACGACAAAAATAAGCCAGTATATAAATAAAGATGAAATTACAGATCCCATATCCCCGCTCGGAAACGAAGTTTCCCGGAATGTATTTAATATTACAGAAAACCAGCAGGATGAGCAGTATCCATATCAGCTGCCCTTTATTCATCGCATTCAACCCTTTGTTCAATATCGGCGATATAGCATACAATACTAAGAACACCGGAACAAACCACCATCCCTTATAAATAAAAAAGAAGGTGGTAATAAAAGTGACCTTATCAAAATGTGCCAGCCCTGTAACGACGAACAACAGGTACAATACAACAGAATATACCAGTGCCTGGAAGAATACTGTGAAGAATGATTTTACTTTGAACCTGATCTGAAAATAGCCGGAGATAAAAACATAAGTGTTCACAGCCACAATCAGAAAACTATTCAGTAATAACTGGAACCCGGTAGAAGAAGTAGGTATATACCCTCCCGTACCCAGCTCTCTCAATCTTAATCCCCTTGTCACCAAATGATGCATGATGATCATAAACATAAGCACAATACGCAATAGTTCAATATTAGAGTCACGCTGGACTTTTTCAACTTTCATTGGAGCAGATTATAATTATGAATGTGAAACACAAAAAAATAGGGGATATGGACATATCCCCTTTGTTTTAACCTTATCTTATTGTTTCTAAGAGACTTTTTTTATGCCAGCCCGCCTGCCTTATAAGGTATCCTCACAACCACACTCACATTCTTCCCCGGCTCCATCACCAGATCAAAACTTCCCTCATGCAACGCCGCCATATAAGACATTAAATAGCACACCGGCTGGTTGAGCAATTCATGATCAGTATCCCTGAAATAATTTGCATAAAACTGGCCTTTTATCTCAAAATAGCTTTCCTCAAAACTAAATATAAGCTTAGGCAACTGATGACTGGTAGCATGCCGGTTCATCCAGAAATATAAATTCAATATCAGCTGCCGCACCACAAACTCATCGATATATGCATCTATTACTTTCTTTACAGCAGGTAATTCTGTAACAGGCTGCAATATTTTATCATACGGTTCGTCCCGGATCAGCTGATTTAAAAACAAATGCAGACTCGTATGCTTCCTGTTAAAAGCAAAACGCTTATTTAGCATAAACTGTACGATACGTACATTCTGCAGTTGGAAGTCCAGCTCGATCACCTGCGATTTAATGGCTTCCGTCTGACGGGTTATCCTTCCTTCTACCATCTTTCCATCGTACAGCGCTATCAGCTCTACGCTGGAAAGTATGCTCGCTACTATGGATTTCAGCTCATGAAAGATATCTTCGATAAGCCGGTTGTCCTCAAGGAAATTTTGTACTGACACGGAAGTTTTCATTTACTATGCTGTTTACAGGCGCTCTAAAGTTGGTCGTCGGTTTAACAATGATGTAGTGTAAAACTAACACTTAATGCCTGTTATTTCTGTTAACATTATTATCTATACCAGTTTAACATGGCCAATCTGCTGATTTTTCTCAAGATTTTAGCATGCCCAATATATTAATTATACAATTAAACAATTGCCTACCATAGGCAAGGAAACGTTAAAATGCATTTTTATCTCCCCTGATCGTATTAAACACCGTCAGGAATATAATTTTCAGGTCCAGGTATACCGACCAGTTTTCCATATACCAGATATCGTGCTCTATACGCTTTGCCAGGTGCAGATCATCTGTAATCTCCCCTCTGTATCCATTTACCTGCGCCCAACCTGTAATACCCGGTTTTAAGAAATGCCTGATCATGTACTTCTGGATGATCGCAGAAAATTCTTCCGTATGCTTCAGCATGTGCGGCCTCGGCCCTACGATCGACATATCGCCCCACAACACATTCAGGAACTGTGGCATCTCATCAAGGTTCGTCTTTCTCATAAACCTACCTAACCTGGTAAACCGCCTGTCGTTTCTTGTTGCCTGCTTACTGTTCGCATCGTTGTTCACATACATGCTCCTGAACTTCAGACAGCGGAACGTCTTGTTGTTGCGCCCCGTTCTATGCTGAATAAAGAATACCGGTCCCTTGCTTTCCAGCTTCACCAGCAGCGCCAGCAACGGGATAAGCCAGCTCAGTAAAAAGATCGTTACTCCCATGCTGAAAACAATGTCGAAGAAACGCTTCCTGATCCTGTTCGCGATGTCATCCAGCGGCTCTGATCTTAAAGAAATAATTGGAATATCATCCAGGTAATCAACATAGATCTGCCTGTTAACAAACATCCTGAAGTCAGGTACAAAGCGAAAGCGAATAAAATGTTTCTCGGCTTCATGCGCCAGCGTATACAGGTAGGGAAACTGTTCCGGCGACAACGTCGAATAGATCTCCCTGATGTTATTTGACTGTGCATAATTGATACATTCCTGCAGATTGCCGATCACGGGATAATATGACAGCTCATGCACATTGCTGTATTCTTCAAAATACCCCTCAAAACGGAGGTTACTCTTTCTGCCCAGCAGGTTATCCACCAGCTGTTTCGAAAGGTCATTATAGCCCACGATTACCACTTTCCGCTCAATCTCCTTTCGCTGCAGCAGGTAATGTGTCAGCATGTAAAAGAACAGCCTGTCTGCCAGCACCATGATGATGAAGAGCATACAGTACGAAATGATGAAGGTACGGTTGAAGGCTTCTTTGTTTAAAAATACAAATAACAATATCAAAAGAAGGTATAGCAATATGCCCTGTACAGTTTTCCTGGCTATCCGCTCATAACTCATCTGCTGACTCATGAAATAAATACCTGTAGTATACAACGCAATAACCCACGCAATATTTGAAGCGAGTAAAAAAGTATCTCTATCCAGGCGTACCGGCACTTCTTTTTGCTGTAACCAGTAAGAAACAAAAAAGAATAAGGCATTCAGGCAAAAGAAATCCATAATCAGGATCTGAATGCTGCAGATTTTTAAATAACGGTTCAACATAAAAATAAGTTTTATCCTACTACAACATGTTCTTCGAATCGACCCATGATCCTACTGACTGACAGGTAATTTTCTGCATACGCCCTTCCGTTCCCCGCGATCACCCTTACATCTCCATTAACGGACCGCAATATGCCTTCATTGAGCGCCTGCTGGTCTTCTGCATCTACCAGTATACCCATGTTATGCGTACTGACCAGGTCGTGCAGGCTTGTACCACTATTCGCGGTGATGACGGCTAATCCGCCGACCGCTAAAATCGTAGTGAGCTTGCTCGGCATCACCAGGTCACTGGCATTCGCTTTCTGTATCACCAGGTGCACATCAGCCATGTTCAAAAAGTGATTAAACCGTTCAAATGGCTGCAACGGGAAAAAGATCACATTCTCCAGGTTCATCTCCGCTGCCTGTGCCACTAACCGTTCCTTATAGGGTCCGGATCCACAGATCAAAAACTTCAGATGCTTGTCTTCCCGCAATGCCCGGGCTGCATGCAGAATGGATTCCAACCCCTGCTTCTCTCCTATCGCGCCTGAATACAGGACGATCTTGTCGGTCGCAGAAAATCCATATTCTGTTTTCAACAGCAACCGTTCTTCGATAGGATGAAACTTGTCAACATCCACCCAGTTCGGGAAAAAGAAAATCTCCTTCTTCGCCTTCTCCTGGATCTTCTTAATCATACCATCAGAAATACTGCCCACCATATCTGCCTGTCTGAAAATATACCGCTCCATTCTGAAGAGAATATTGATCAGCTTTGGTGAGGAAATCATCTTCAGATCTCTCGCTGCCTCGATCTGCATATCCTGGATATGATAGAACACTTTCGCACCTCTCAGTTTTTTGTAAATCACCGCCAGCAGCCCGAGATGAAAAGGTGGCACTACCGTGATCACCACATCAAACTTCTTTCCCGGCAATAATGTCAGCAACTTAAAAAATGCAGACACCGCAAAGGAAAAGTCAAGCATGATACGTGTCTTGCCCGTGGGCTTTGCCGGCACATACTGTGGGCACCGGTACACCGTGAGGTTGCCCTTTTTTTCTTTGGTATACCAGTTTTTTCTCCTGTCGTAAGGCGGCTGCACCTTCCACTCCGGATAATAGGGATAACTGGTCATTACTGTACAATCATATCCGTTTTCGACCAGCCATTTCATCATCTCACCATTGTACTTCCCTATGCCGGTAGGTTCCGGTGAAAAATTTCCGCCTATGAGTAATATTCGCTTGGACATAACTATGCTAGAATCTCTCTTTTACGTACTGAAATAGCAGGATTCCCTGCATATATACTCCAGGCTTCCATATCTTTCGCTGCGACTGACTTCACAGTCAGCACCGCATGGGAGCCACATACTATACCTGGACAAACTACCGACTGTGCTCCTATCCACACTCCATCTTCTATGCGGATGCCCCCCAGCCTGTAAGGGAAATCACTACGCTTGTAATCATGATTACCCGTCAGCAACATCGCACCCTGCGATATACACACGTGATTACCGATGTATACCTCGTCAAGATTATCAATCCACACACTCTCCCCAATCCAGCAATGATCGCCTATGGATAACTTCCAGGGATATTTGATCCTTACTTTGGTCTTGATCACAAGACCTTTACCCACCTTCGCGCCAAATGAGCGCAATAGCCTTACTTTCATGCCATAGGGCCATGGCAAAGCACTGTTAAAAACGTAATAGTTAACCAGGTACCATAATCCGATTTTCCACTTGGGTCCGGCTGCATAGTTACCTGTGTTAAACCTGGATAGATCGGTGTTCATCGGCGTATGAAATATTTAGTTTGGTTTTGAAAAAAGCGGCATAAATAAACCCCGGCTATGGCGCCTATGGTATTCAGTAATATATCGTCTACATCAGCTACACCTGTTTCCGTATAATACTGTGTTATTTCAATGGCCAGGCTTAACAAACAACCTAATAAGGCAATCTTTATCATACTTTTCATCCCGAATACCCACATCATCACAAACGAAAATGGAATAAACAGGAAGACATTACCAAAAAAGTTTAAGGAGAAATAAAAGGCATGTTTCCACCATGTTCCGCCGTGATTATTGACCAAATCCTTCACACTATCTACAATAGGATGTAATCTTAACCGTTCTGCTGCCGTTAACTTTACCCCTGTTCTCCACGGTGCCCAGAACACGATGTAAATCAAAAGCAGGAAATAACCTGCACTAAAAAAGATCTTCTTCCTCATCCACATCAGTTAAGCACAATATTGTAATCCTCCTTCAGCAATGCCAGCATCTTTTCCTTACCTGTATCTCCATTCAACTTCTGTTCAAACTCTTTCAAATTCACATCGACCAGCAACCTGTACCAATACCCCTGCATAAAGTGAAATACAAACCCGTGGTACCCATCCATAAAACCCAACCGCAACACATACCTGTACAGGAAGTAGAAAGAGGCCCGCATACCAGGCGATAAAGAAGAATATACCCGCTCTTTAAGGAATCGCTTTCTCTTTGCCTGCGTGCTCTCCATTTCCAGCAAACGCTTATCCGCTTCCAGCAGGCGGTATTTAATATTCAGCAGGTCTACCATCTCCCGGATGGCATAGTTATTATGCTTGTTCACCCACCAGTGTATCTCATTCAGGTTATAATCCACGATATTTTCTTTGAACTGTACTGTCTTTCCCTCCGACAATACAATATGCTCATCCATCCAGCGCTGCTCTATACTCCCTATACCATTTCTCCAGATGCGCAATAAATTGTGTGGATAGAACCCGCCATGCCTGATCCACTTCCCTTTGAATAACACCTTTCTGCGGATATACACCCCGCTCACTGCTGCAGGCAGTCCCTTCACTTTTTCATTGATCTCGTTGATCAGTGCCGGTTCCAGGTATTCATCGGCATCCATACGCATCACCCAGGGGGCTTTGATTCCACAGTTATCCAATCCCCACTGAAATTGCTGTGCATAATTCACCCATTTTCGCTGGAACACTGTAGCCCCATAGCGCGCTGCAATTGCTACCGTATTGTCGGTAGAAAATGCGTCTACGATATAAATCTCATCCGATACCTGCCGCATACTCTCCAGGCAGCGGCCGATATGTTTCTCTTCATTGTAAGTAAGAATAATGACTGCCAGACCCATATTATATAACCTTTTTCGCTGTTCCTGAACTTTGATACAATGTGACATAATCACCTGCCAGCTTGTTCTCGTTGAAATCCCTGTTGATAATATCCTTCGCAGTAGCGGTGATGCGGTTTCGTTCCAGCTTATCATTATAAGCCATTGTCAGCTTCGCTCTCACTTCCTCAATATCCTCGATACCTGTAATCCATCCCAGCCTGTTTTGCTCCACATAACCGGCCAATCCTACATTGTTACTGATCAACACCGGCGTACCTACATACAATGATTCAATCACCACGATAGCAAAGTTTTCATTATGAGAGGTGAGTGCAAACAGATCTGTATTTGCCAGGAAAGGAAACTTTGTTTCTGAATTCTTCCATCCTACCCACTCTACATGATCTTCCATATTCAAGGTCGTTACCATCGACTTCAACGTAGCCACATAAGCTTCTTCACCAGATCCTGCGATTTGCAGTTTGTACCTGAAAGTCACTTTTGATAAGGCCAGGAGCAGAATATCCAATCCCTTCTTGGGATCCACGCGGGAAAGAAAACTAATGGTAAACACCTCGTTTTCCCGGCGGGGAAACTCTACTACAGGCAAGTCTACCAGGTTAAAGATCTTTGCGCCCTGCCAGCCATTATTGATGCGCAGACATTCATTCCATTCCATGGGAGAAGAGGTATGCAGGTAAGTATGCTTCAGCAAACTCTTGCCGATTACGTTGTGAAGCACTTTTTTCTTTGCCTGGTTCTTTGCCGTCAACACATAGTCGCAGAACATGCCATGGGGAGAAAGTACAGGCTTGATGCCTCTCAGTCGGCACATCAGCGAAGCACCCAATACCAGGAAACTCCACCATGAATGAATATGCACAACATCAAATGATCTGGCCGTTTTCCAGGTATGCTTCCACAATGAAGGAGATACATGCGTATGATCGCCTGTAATTCTCGGGAAGTAGTATACCGTTACACCATCCACCTGTACAGGTGTCTTCACAGGTACGTCGAGTTCCTGTTGACCATTGGCAGTTGTACTGTATACAGTCACCTCATGCCCAAGGCTTACCAGTCTCTCAGCCAGCCTGGCTATCACTACAATCGGGCCGCCGTATATATAAGCCGGCTTGTAAGAAGGAACAATAAATAAGATTTTCATTATGATGCTTTTGCGCTGATCACCGGCATGGCAACAGCTGCTTTCTTACGTTTTTTAATCAACAAGGGTATGGCCACCCTTTTCTGAAAATGTATTTCTAACAGGTAAGCCATCACTAAAGTCAGTCCTGTAAAACAGATCCAGGTCAGTGCACCAGGGCCCATATAATGCTTTACCAGCCGCAGCAACGGTACATGTACGATATAGATGCCATAAGAAATAGGTGCTAAAAACGCCAGCGGTTCCATCCACCGGAATTTCTCCGCTGGTACAAACCGTGCCGCGCCCATCCACACCACAGCAAAACCAATCGCTGCTATAAAATGCCTGATTTCAATAAAAGGATGTAACCCGATAGTACCATGACTCGTTCTGATCGCCGGGTAACTGGCAGCCACATAAGCAGCCAGTGTGACCAGTAAACTCCCCATACCTTTCCAGAAAGGTAGCTGGCTGTTGGAAAGTGATGCCTCTGCCAGTGCAGCCCCCAGCCACCAGATAGGGAGATATAATAATGTAAGACAAGCCTTGTTGGGAAAGAAAGAAAACACCACCGCAGCTATCACAGAGAGTATGGTGACTGCCAGTAAATTCCTGTTAAACATTGCAGCACCTGTAATCGCATAGAACAGGTAAAACCACACTTCATATCCCAGGCTCCACAGCGGATCATTATCGCCAAAGGTCGGATACCCGATGCCCGGTTTCTGTAACTGTGAATCCTGTAACCCCAGCAGGTTATACCCAAAGCTGCGCAGGTCTGTATGAGCATCCCCGCTACCGATCACAAGATCAATGCCCACAGTCAGTAACATCACTACGATGAAAATGGGATAGATGCGTACGAAGCGTTTCCACAGGAAATCCTTCCTGTCAAATGTTGACTTCGTGCTGTAGTTGTAATGAATGACAAAACCACTGAGCAGGAAAAAAAGGATCACCGCTTCCTGGCCAAACAATAACAAAGGCCTTATCGGCGCCGGTAGCAATTCTCTTGAGTGGTGCATGACCACGTACAAGGCTGCCAGTCCCCGGCAGACCTCCAGTGGCCATAATTTATTTTGCGTCTTCATGTAGTTGTGGCTTGGGTAAAGAAATATGCCGAATGGCAGTCAGGGCGTTATCCGCCATAGTATCCATCGTTAATTCCTGCTTTACATAAGCACGGGCATTCTCGCCCATACTGTTTATTTCCTGTTCTGTAGTCAACGCCAGTGCATCTACACAATCTTTCATGTTATCGAAGATCATTCCGTTGTGACCATGCCTGATATAGCTATATTCTACACATTGCAGGATAGATTCGGAACGTCTGAATGTGAACACCGGCTTACCGTACGACATCGCTTCCACGATTGACAAGCCGACCCATCCCGGCTGAAAATAAATATCCGCCATGCTAAAGAGCTCATCTTTCACCTTCCGGTCGTAAAGTGCGCCGAAGTCGTGCACATGAGGATAACCAGAGAAATCTGGCTTTAGTCTTCCATCACCAATGATCACGAAGGCAAATGCTTCAGGAGATAAAGTCTCGATCAATTCCACTAACAGGTCCACTCTTCTGCCCGGCTCATTAAATCTTGCACAATAGATGAGCACCCGTTGTTGTGTTATACCATAACTGGCCCTCAGTGCCTGCTTATCCGGTATATCCAGTGCAAGGATTGCATCTACACCGGAAATAGTATTATTCAATGCATGCCCGTTCAATTTTGGCATAAATGCTTTCCATACTTCCAGTTCTTTCCTGGTATAGAACCATACCCCGTCAGACAAGGCGATCATCCAGCGCAGCAATAAGTGTGGCTTCTTTTCTTCCTTCACATACCGCTTTACAGAAATGCCATGTCCCCACAGCACGATCTTCTGTTTGATGAAAGGTTTCATTAACAGGATCAGCCAGGTGCTCAGGTGGCCGAAATGCAACATCAACACCAGTACATTATATTTCCGGTTCAGCAGTGTAAATGGATTATAGAACACGAATGGACCTTTCACAATAGCACGCAATGGAATGATGCCTGTATTTCCTTCCTTGAAATGATGCTTGCCAATATCAGCCTGCTTCTCATAACAATACAGGTCCATTGGCAACTGCTCCCTGAGCATGTTGAAAAACTCCTCCCTGTAGTGAGGTATATAAGGTTGCAAGATGGCGATCATAATATTAGTTTGTATGCATATAGCATTAAAGGCGGTAACAGGTCCGATAGACATCAAACCCCGGAATGTGCTGCCTGTCGTTCATGGGCAGGAGTTGTGTCTTTTGATTTAATAATATCACTTACATCGAATCCATAAATCTGCCTGCTGCCCTCATGAATAGAATCAAACGCCACCATCGTACCATCTCCTTTCCATCGTGGGTGCAGATCACAGTGCAAACCACTACGGGTAAAGGCCATTTGCTGAGGCGAGAATGCTTTTAACACTGTCTTATCCACACCCTGCAGGAATGGCATAGATTTATTGAGGTCAGGCTGCTGATCCAGCATTTTATAAGTGCCGAGGTCTACACGACGCTGTGTACTGTATTGGAATAAGAACAAGGTGCGGATACCTTCGCTGTTAGGATAAGTATCGCAGATCATCCAGTCCCTGTTCGCAGGGCAGAACATCGGGTGTCCGTCTTCTGTGATGACATCTTTCGCCAGCAGGGAATGCGGTGCGCCTTCTGCATCTGTAAATAACAACCAGTTGAAACCCGGATTACTGTTCACACCTGGTTTAGGTTTATATAAGATCTTTTTGATAATCTTCTTTGCCTTTCCTACCAGGCCAGATGGTAGCATACGATACAACAATGAACCACGCAGCTTCTCTACACTACTACCCGTACGACCCCAGATCGCAATGTGTTGATCATCCTGCCAGTCAAAGTGGCTGAGGAAACCGGTAGCCAGGCAATGTAACTCAGAACCGTCAGTATTGATCGTCATCAGCCGGGTCGTTTCACCACCATCTTTCAGTTTATAACGATGTAAAAAGGCGACTCTCTTCTGTGAAGGATTCAGCAATAAATGCGTGAAATAATGATTATTACCCAGGTTGGCATTCATCTGGTAGTTAGCCACTTCCGCGACAGAAATGATGAGCTCATGTTCGCCGGTATATACATTGTGCTTAACGATACCCGAACTGGCAGGTGCATCTTCAGCAGCATATGCATCCGGCAAACCTGTATACCCATAACCACCTACTCTGAACAAACGTGCATAGTCCAACCCAAACGCCCAGCCATCATCAGTAATTACATGGGTAGGAAATTCCAGTGCGGTACATTCTCCGGTCCTGGTATCATAGATCCTGGAACGCCATGCATGATTGATCTTGTCATTGACAATGAACAGGTCTGATTGACCAATCCATTGCTGCCGGGCTCCCTGCGGATAATTGTACGCATACGTCTCTCCCATTTTGTGAAATCGCCCGTCCTTATCGAGGTACCCGATGTCACATGGTACATCAGGGTTGGGTGGCGTGAGCATGTCATCGATTCTTAATGCCAGTAGTTTATCGCCTGCTTTATTCCATGCCACCAGGTCATGGAAACCGAAATAAAAATTCCCTTCTCCTTTGGAAAGTAAAATCGCTTTATGCATACATCGGTTCTTTTTGTAGTATCCAGTTGGAAAATTCAAGGGAACGGGTTGTCCAGCTATGCGCTGCAACGTCCAATGGCACGCGTTCCAGCTGCTGCCGGACAAGGCCCGTAATCAACTCAGCCAGGGAACCCGGCTGGTCGTTGTCGAAATAATATCCTTCTTCACCAAAGATCTCTTTCGGCTCACCAATATTGCAGGTGAACACTGGTTTATGAAAAGGAATGTACATGTAGATTTTGCTGGGACAACGCGCCCAATCCTGTACCGTATTATTTAATGGGGAAATGAAGGCATCTGCAAGTTCGAAATATGAACTCAGCATCGTCTCCGGTACATAGCCCAGGAACTCTATGTATGCTTCCAGTTTATTCGCAGCTACATAGGCTTTCGCTTCATCCAGGTGCCGGCCTCTCCCCAGCAGCAACAGCTTGATATCCGGTGTCTCTTTCACGGCTGCTTTGACAGCATCGATCATGGTGAACAACCCATAGTTCCGGGTCATTGTACCCATGTAGATGAGCACCGTTTTTCCTGCATACTTTGCCTGCAACTCATCGAGGTGTAGCTTCGGTGCATCGATCACCTCTGTGCTATAGGCATAGGGAGAATACAGTACAGACATATTGCGACGCATGAACTGCTTTGATTTCTTACGATAGAAAGTCTCGAGATAGCGGCTGGCACAGATCAGTTTATCTGCATAGACCACAGATAATGATTCAATAAAGTGTGCCATGATCTTCTTCAATCCTTTATTATCCGGAATACCTGATTGCAGTTCGGAATGTTCAATCACCATTTGCGGGCTGAAACCCAGGGCACTCTTCCGTATCCAGTTACGGAATCCAAAAGAGCAGAAATAAATAAAATCGGGACGGATCTCTTTCAGTAATGCGATCTTTTGTTGTACCTCAGCATTCATACCCGCTGGCTTGTAATAATGTACAGCCACATCAGGACCACATTCTATGCCAGCCCTTTCCCTATTCTCAGCACAGTCCATCGCAATAATAGATACATCCCATCCCAGATCAGCCAGCGGATTGGCCATACCCAGGGCTCGCTTCATCGTAGCTATGGTAGTGATATCACCCGTTGTCAGGAAGCAGATCTTCTTCTTCATCATCTTCTTCGTTTTGTATTGAATGGTAAATGGTTAGTATAAAACCGATCATGAGTGGCAGCAAACTCCTGATATGTGGCAAAGGGGAAAATGGGAATATCCAGAGCAGCTGAATGGTAAACAATACGATAATCGGATAGTACGGTGTCTCCATAGCCCGCTCATTCACGATAAGTGAAAAGGCCCGCTTCATTGTCAGCCAGAAGATGTAGAAAATACAGAGAAACGCAATGACACCTCCATATAACCAGGCGCCCAGCAACACAGAATGACTTGGTATTACACCACTGCTACTCATTGCCAGCATGCGACTCCTGTCTTTATCAAGGTCTTTGAACATCAGGCTGCGGTAATGGTTGCCTTCATCTACTGCCCACGAGCCATGTCCCAGCCAGGGTGCATCTTTTATTGCCTCTATCGCGACAAAGAATTCTCCGCGTCCCTGTCCTATCAATGAGAAAGGATTATAAGGATTGCCCGTCTCTGATAGCTGATCACCGGCATGCTTGCCACCAAACTCACCAGACAATACTGCGTTCACATAAAACATGTACAGGATCTGAAAAAGGATGGCCACAAAAATGGTTATCCCAATCTTCCTGGCAAGGGTCATGTTCATCAGTACCTTGCGGAAGTGAATGATCAATCCGCCAAATATAAAGAACAGTCCATTGGAACGGTAATCCAGTCCCACACTGATAAGACCATACAAAATGAGGATGGCCACCGTGAGTTTATCCTTTCGTTTATTATAAGTATAAAAGGTAATGAGGTAAGTAATATAGTTTGTAATCGGTGCAATCTTGAACTTAAAAAGCGAATAGTCTTCCATTACGGAAGAAGTATCCTGCTCAAAATTCGAATCGCCAAAGAGGATCAACCTCACTATTTCCGCACACATAAATGCAAGGATGATCCTGGGAGTATCGTCGAACATCCTGAACATGAATGTGAACACTACCAGCGATACTGCAATGGCCGCCCAACCTCTCAGCATATTGTTCATGCTGTTATGATTTAGCACATCACTGAGCATCTGGATTAACAGGAATATAAACAACGCCTTTTGTATCCGCTTCACATCAGGATTATTCAACTGAAGTTGTTTGATACGACGGAAATTAAGTGAGAAGAGACCTGCATACACTTCACTTAATATAAGCGTACCCACAAATGACATCTGCACAGAGCTGAGCAGAGAGTACAATACGATCCTTATATTCGACTTGTTTCTGAATAAATTCATGCGTTGATCATGTTTTTATACAATTCAGTTACTTCCTGTGCATATCGCTGCCATGTATGACCTGTACGAATTGTTTCTGCTGCTTTAAGTCCCATTTCCTTTCTTAGTGCCAGGTCGGCAGTCAGTTGCTGAATAGCGTCGGCCAGCGCTGCTGCATTATCATCCGGAATCAGAAATCCATTTTCCAGGTGCTTAACAGGTGCCCCGCTATTCACTGTCGTGATCACCGGCAATCCTGCGGCCATCGCTTCTTTCACAGACTGTGCAGCACCCTCTACATAAGTTGGGAAAATATAGAGGTCACTTTCGGCAAGGAACTTTTTCAGCTGATCCTGTGGCATAGAACCATGCAGCGTGATGCGCGGATGATTTCTAAACCAGTCAGGAATTTCAAATTCATTCGACACATTGCCGATCACATCGAGGGTAAAAGGGAAATCTTTCTCCTGTAACTGTTCGATAGCTGCTACAATCAGGTGAGCACCTTTCCGAACGCCGAAGTTGCCGGTGAAGACAAGGCGGATGGTATCTGACTCGTAAGATTTCTTCAGTGAATGAAAGCTCTCATCTATACCCAGGTGTATCACTTTGATCTTTTCTGCGGGAAATCCCTGGGCCACGAAAGTATCTTTCACATAGTCTGAATTTACCAGCACCATATCTGCCTCTTCACAATCTTTCAATACATCGTTCCAAAAGCCATCCGAGATATTGATATATTTTGATTCTTTGCTCTCACTCAGCAGTTTATCAAGTTGCCGCTTGATTTCACTGGGGTGTGCAATGCTGTGATCCACGATTACTTTCATGCCTTGTGCGCGGGCTTTTTTTATTGCACCTGCGCGGCCTGCACCGCTGCGTACATGAAAGATCTGGCTGTTGCGGATGTACTTCCTGGATTCGGTACCAAAAGCTTTCCATCCCATTCTTGCCGCTTTGTCTCTGGTAAGGAATTTCTTTCCGGTAAGGATAAAAAGGAACTGTATATAAAATTCAGAGAAGCTACAGGTACGGATCTGCTCTCTCGGGAATCCTTTAGGAGAGCGTTTGCGCAAGCCGTACGCCAGGTTGCTCCGGCCGACCAGCTTTCCCATAGCATTAATAAATTTGTCAGGAAAGTGCTTACCGGGTACCCAGCCCGTAATCACTTCCACGTCTACTCCCTGCTCTTTGATGGCGATAGCGGACTGTATCAGGTGTAACCTGCCTTGTCCTGTTGAAATAATACTCTTCATAGTTGGTTTAGTTCCTTGTGAGCATACGTTTAACTCCGTTGGCGACGGGAAATTTGTCTAATAGTAATCTCTTGATATCTGCGAATGTATCTGGCATAGCGATGTATATACAACCCACATAGAGGCACGAACCAATTACTGAGATCAGGACCATAGCCGTGATTGGATTAGCTCCCAGGTAAAGAAAGCGGAAGAAGTACCAGCAACTGCCGTAACAAAGCAAGGCTAAAGGAATGGGTATAACAAATACCTGTATCGTTTCTTTCCAGGTGCCTCCCAGGAGCTTAAATCCGTTATATAACCAGAAAGGACTGATCAATACATAAAAAAGTGAAACACCTGCAGCTGTGCCATACACTCCCCAGAGCATTGTGCCCGGCAGGATCAGGATCACCATCATGATCAATCCATAAAATGATTGTTTAGCCATACCGGCAAATCTGCCTTTTAACCGGTAGGGGGTGGACCAGAGCCATGCCACTGCACGAAAAGCCATGCCGACAGACAGTATCTCCACCAGTACGATGGTCTCTACCCATTTAGCAGACAGGAACACCCGAACGATCCAGTAAGCCGTTGCACCCTGCCAGATGGCGAATGCTGCACCAAATACAGACAGGTAAGTGACACTCTTCTTGAACATATCCTTGGCCCGCTGGCCATCTTTAATAGATGCAAGGCTTGGGAATAACACACTGGGCAGGTTATTGGCCACGAAGCCGATTACCTGTATCGACAAGCTGAAGGCCATATAATAAATACCCACAATGGTCTTACTGACCAACAGTCCCAGCGTAATGTAGTCCGCCTGGTCCATCACACGCTGCACAATAGAATTGACCAGTGACCAGGAACTGCTGACAGTCAGGTATTTCCACCGGCGCAGGTGTATATTGAAATGAATTTTCAGATGGGTCACCCGGTATTTTACAATCAGTGATACAACTGAAACAATGAGTGGGGGTATAACAAAACTATATACTCCAAAACCCATGTAAGCCAGCACCACCGTCATCACCATCGTCAACACGGTCTCCATGATCCGGATCACAGAAAGCGTTTTAAAATCCAACTCGATCCGAAGCTTGGTCAACGGAATCACACTCAGTGCATCCAGCGGTGTAGTCAGTGCATAGAAAGAAACCAGGATGAAAATATTATGATCCTTATACAATATGCTACCTGTATAACCCAATATCAACAGGAAAATACAGGACACAAATCCAAATACCCAGGAGATGCCGAATGATAAAGGAAGCCAGTTGTTGAAAGCTTTCTGCCGCCGTATCAATACATCGTTCAATCCAAATTGCTGAATAATCAGACCAATGCTGGTCACAGTATACACCAGGCTGATAAGACCAAACTGCGCAGGCTCCAGCAACCATGCCAGTACAATCTGGCCTAGGATAGAGGTTAACTTCGTGGCACCTGTTTGCATCAACATCCAGGTGATACTGTTAAACACATGTGTTCCGGAAAGATTCTTTTTGCTCAAAACTAAATAGATGACTTTATGAAAGAAGATAGTTTCTCCGCTTCTGATTCAATGATGTCAAGATTAGGATACATGATACCACGATCCTTCTTATAATCATGTCCAAGCCGGCTGAAAATACCAGCCCTTGGACTATTTGTCAGCAGACGGGCAGGCTTACCAAAAGCAAGACTCACTGCACAGGAATGAACCCTGTCTGACACAGTAAAATCTGCTGATTTATATAAGGCCAGGTAAGAAAGCAGGTTATAACTTAAAAACGAATTAGGTAATGCAAAATTGATATGATTAAACCGCGTGGACAGCTCCTGATTAACCCTCACAATTTTATGGCCGTTCACAGCTTCCTGCACAGGTCTTAACCAGTTGAGATGACGACTGAAACGGTGGCTCAGTCCAAAGAATGTCCTTTTACGCTCCAGCTCTACATGACTTATTTCCACTTCTCCATTTACCCGGTAAAAAGGTTCCAGTTCCTTGTAAAAGCTGCTTATAAAAAACTTAAAATCTTTATCAAGTGTATCAACAGGCAACATCTTATCTACAAGAAAAGCCGTACAGATACCATTATAGGAGTTCTTCACGTAATCTTTGAACTTCAGGTATGTGTCCTGGTCACGTGATGAAAATAACAACGGAGGATATTTCTGAAAAAATTCGCCTGTTTCAATGCGCAAAGAATCGGAGATGCCTGCACTTGATACACTGATCAGTGCATATTGCTCTCCTCTTTCCCTGATCTGTTGAATTTTTTCTTTGTAATTCGTCAGTATCTGGCGAATGACAGGTCCGGAAAAAATATGCAGATCTGCAAATTGATAATTCATCATATGAAGAACGTTTTTCTTCTGCCATTCACGTCTGGGCCGAAATGCCCTGAGGATAGGCCCCTCTTCCATTAATACATTAGCTTCCGGATACAATTTTTTAATTAATACAAAAAGTGCACTTTGATAAAACCCGTCTCCAATATTATTCCAGGTCGAATTTTCCACTAAAATCTTCATACAGATAGATATTATTTTTCCCATCGCTGGCATGACTTCCGGCGGAATGGTTAGAACGCAATTCCAGGTTGATGTAAAAGGTTTTTCAAGGACGTAGTGTATAGCAAATGCCAGCAGCGAAACAAAAAAAACTGCCGGGAAACAAACAGAACTATTGAGGAAAGTTCATGGTTGATGACGCGAAGGAGCAGGCCGTTCGCTACAACCAGTATGGGGATATGGATGAGATAGAAGGCAGCCGGCGGGCATGCCCTGTATATATTACAGGGCTGCCAGTCCGCAAAGGCTGTTGAGAGATAAAAGAGTGGCTTTAACCGGCAATAGCTTTGCCGTATTTTTACTTTATCCAATGAGATGTTCAAATTGTGCTACTGATTCTTTACGGAATAGTTCCACATCAGCTGCCACCATTTCTTTCACCAGTTCAGGCAGGTCATATTTAGGCTGCCAGTCAAGTTTAGTTTTTGATTTGGTCGGATCACCAATCAGCAGTTCAACTTCTGTAGGACGGAAATAAGCAGGATCCACTGCTACCACTTCTTTACCAATTGGCAACACAAACTCTTTATTACGGCAGGCGGTAACGATTGCTACTTCTTTTTCACCCTTGCCGGTAAAGGCCAGTTCAATTCCGAGTTCGTTAAATGCCATTCTTACGAAGTCGCGAACAGGTGTAGTGATACCGGTTGCGATCACATAATCTTCTGCAGTATCCTGTTGCAGAATTTTCCACATGGCTTCTACATAATCTTTGGCATGTCCCCAGTCACGACGTGCATCCAGGTTACCGAGGAACAGCTTGTCCTGCAGGCCCAGTGCAATCGCTGCTACACCACGGGTGATCTTGCGTGTCACAAATGTTTCACCACGGAGCGGGCTTTCATGGTTAAAAAGAATACCATTGCAGGCAAACATGCCGTATGCCTCACGATAGTTAACCGTAATCCAGTAAGCATACAGTTTTGCAACAGCATATGGACTACGTGGGTAGAAAGGAGTGGTTTCACGCTGCGGCACTTCCTGCACCAAACCATACAATTCTGAGGTGCTGGCCTGGTACACGCGGGTCTTTTTTTCCAGCTTCAGGATGCGGAGCGCTTCAAGGATGCGAAGCGTACCGATACCATCCGCGTTGGCAGTATATTCAGGGGTATCAAAACTTACTTTTACATGGCTCATCGCTGCCAGGTTATATATTTCATCAGGCTGTGTTTCCTGGATGATGCGGATCAGGTTCGTGCTGTCCGTCATATCGCCGTAGTGCAGCTTGAAACGCACATTCGGATCATGAGGATCCTGATAGAGGTGGTCAATCCTATCGGTATTAATGAGGGAAGCACGGCGTTTTACACCATGAACCATGTATCCCTTTTCCAATAAAAGTTCTGACAGGTAGGCGCCGTCCTGTCCGTTAACACCGGTTATTAAGGCCACTTTCATATTATATCGTTTTTAAAAATTAACAATTGATTTTACCTCCCACCGGAGGCCCTTCTTATTATTTAGTTAATACGTCGATCTCTGTTGGCTGTGTTGTACCTATACCATAAGCCACGATACCTTTTCTTTTCAGATAAGGCAGGTCGTAGATATTCCTTCCGTCAAACACCACAATTCCTTTCATCCTGTTCCAGTCAGGCAACCTGAAATCGTTCCATTCCGTTACCAATACGACCGCATCTGCCCCTTCTACCGCATGATACATATCCTCACACCATACCACCGTATCTCCCAGTGTCTTCTTCGCTTCTTCCATCGCTACCGGATCAAACACCCTCACCGAAGCACCCGCAGTGAGCAGTGCATTGATCAGCACCAGGCTTGCAGCCTCCCTCATATCATCCGTACCTGGTTTAAATGATAAGCCCCAGATCCCAAAAGTGATTCCGGACAACTCGCCATCGTAATGACTATTGATCTTATCAAACATGACTAATTTCTGATCATTATTCACTGCTTCCACAGCTTCGAGTATGCGCAGGGTATGTCCGTATTCCTTACCGGTTTTTACCAGGGCCTTTACATCTTTAGGGAAGCAGCTGCCACCATAACCAATACCCGGATAGATAAAGCTGGTACCAATGCGTGCATCAGAGCCAATCCCTTTTCTTACCATATTCACATCAGCCCCCACCAGGTCACAGAGGTTAGCGATATCATTGATAAAAGAGATCTTTGTTGCCAGCATGGCATTGGCTGCATACTTAGTCATTTCTGCAGATGCGATATCCATAAAAATAATAGGACGCCCGTTGAGCACAAAAGGCCTGTACAGCTGTTCGAGCACTTCTTTACTCTTGCCGCTGTTTACACCTACTACGATCCTGTCAGGTTTTAGAAAGTCATGCACGGCAGCACCTTCTTTCAGGAATTCAGGATTGGAAGCCACGTCGTAATCAAGCAATTCATCGCGCTGCATAACAGCCTGTTTAATCTCCCTGTTTACCTTCACAGCCGTACCTACGGGTACAGTAGATTTAGTTACCACCACCAGATAGTCGGTCATGGTTTGACCAATCTCTCTGGCTACCTGCAATACGTATTGTAAATCCGCACTACCGTCTTCGCCCGGAGGCGTTCCTACAGCAATGAAAGCGATCGCTGCACCAGGAATAACAGCTCCCAGGTTTGTGCTGAAAGAGAGTCTGCCATTGGAAGTATTGCGGGTCACGATTTCTTCCAGCCCGGGTTCATAAATGGGAAGAATGCCCTGCTCAAGGTTCCTGATCTTGGTTTCATTTACATCTACACAAACAACTTCAGTTCCCACTTCAGCAAGACATGCACCGGTAACCAGGCCGACATATCCGGTACCTATTACAATTACTTTCATCAGTTTATTTAATTAACAATATGAGCAATAGAAAAAACTCAGCTAACGGCCATATGACGTTTCTTCAGAAAATCCGCATACGCCTGTACTAATCCTTCTTTCAAGCCGGTAGTGTGTTTCCATCCGAGGCTATGCAGTTTGGAAACATCCATCAGTTTACGCGGCGTTCCATCTGGCTTTGACGGGTCAAATACAATTTTGCCGTCATAACATACCACGTCTTTCACTGTCTCGGCCAGTTCTCTGATGCTCAGGTCCTCGCCGGTGCCAATATTTACGAGTTCTTTGCCGTCGTAGTGGAGCATGAGGTAAACACAGGCAGCTGCAAGGTCGCCGGCAAACAAAAATTCACGGCGTGGTGTACCACTACCCCATACCGTTACGCTGGGTTTACCTGCCTCCTTTGCTTCATGGAAACGGCGGATCAGTGCAGGTAATACATGTGAATTTTCAGGATGATAATTATCACCGATACCATAAAGGTTCGTTGGCATAACACTGATAAAATTGCAACCGTATTGATCCCGGTAAGCTTCGCAGAGTTTGATGCCGGCGATTTTTGCGATCGCATAAGGTTCATTGGTCATTTCCAATGGTCCTGTCAGCAGACTATCTTCGGTAAGTGGCTGTGGAGCCATTTTGGGATAAATGCAGGAGCTTCCCAGGAACATGAGTTTTTTAACACCGTGTTTGTAAGCAGCATGAATGATGTTGCTCTCTATCATGAGATTATCATACAGGAACTCTGCACGGTAGGTATTATTAGCATGAATGCCACCTACTTTGGCGGCTGCGAGAAATACGTAATCGGGTTGTTCACTGGCAAAAAATTCATCAACGGCAGCCTGGTTACGCAGATCTAAATCAGCAGAACTACGCACCAGCAGATTGTTATACCCTAACGTTTGTAATCTCTTTCCGATGGCACCGCCTACCATACCGCGGTGACCTGCTATATAAATTTTATCATTTACTTGCATAGTGACATTTTAAAGTAATTCAGGTCTGTTTTCTTTTACCCATTGATGCAGGTGTTTCACTTCCTGTCCTTTTCCTTTTTGTAAAATGAGTAAGGCATCGGGTGTATTGACCACTACCACATTCTCCACCCCTACCAATGCAACCAGTTTATCTTTGCCCAGCACCATGCTGTTGACAGGGTCACTTTGAATAAAGACAGCCTGGTTATTGCTATACTGATAATGCTTAGCGAGTGCATCGGCCAGTGCCTCATACCCTCCCACATCACTCCATTCCATTTTGCTGGGTACGACTTTCACAATGTGGCTCTTCTCTAATACTGCGTAGTCGATACTATCAGCGGGAATAGCCTCCATGGTAGGCAGCCGGATTGCACCTGTTGTCAGGTACTCCTGTGCAGCAACGGCCGCAGCAGTATAAATAGCAGGTGCATACTGTTGCAGCTGCTGGAGCAATACCTTTGCTTTGCCACAGAAGATGCCACTGTTCCAGAGGTAATCACCACTGTTGAGCATAGCTTCTGCAGTAATGATATCCGGCTTTTCGGTAAAGCGTACGACATCATAGCCATCATGCTGAATGTATCCGTAACCTGTTTCAGGATAGGTTGGTTGCAGTCCGATGGTGACAAGCTGATTATTTGCGGCGAGTTTCTCTGCTGTAAAAATTGTTTGCGCGTAGATATCTGGCGTGCCAATGAGATGATCTGCCGGGGTAATGAGGAGGATCGTTTCAGGATCAGCGATGAATGCGGCCAGCGCAATAGCAGCGGCCGTATTCCGGCCAACAGGTTCAGCAATCCAGCGGGCATGTTCAGCACCGCACTCCCGGAGTTGCGCGGCGACGGTAGTCAATTGCTGTTCATTTACAATAGCCAGCAGGCTGTCGCATGCAAAGGCATTTCGCTGCCAGGTAAGCTGCAGTAAGCTCTGACCGTCAAATAAAGGCAATAGCTGTTTAGGCGTCTGTTTATTAGACAGCGGCCAGAGGCGGGTTCCTGACCCGCCACAAAGGAGTATATGTTGCATGTAAAGCGGGGGGTTAGAGCGAAACGTTTGAACGTTGTTGACTGAACTGAGAGCTGTTCAGGAGAACCAGTTCGCTTCTCTTCACGGTAGCAGTCAGCGCGAATCCCATGCTGTATAATACAGCTCTGACGGTATTTTTCCCTGTTTCCAGTACCTTTCCGCGATGGTGCATGAGCGGACCGGCAGTGATCTGGATAAGGTCATTCTGCTGAATAGGAAAACTTTCCACTTCAACATTATCGTACTCATGAAGGAAACGTTTGATCAGGTCAATTTCATGTTCAGGAATACGAGCGGGTTTCCCCAGCCAGTATACGAAGTTGACGATACCGTTTGTTTCACGTACGACTGTTTTCATACCTTCCGGGATGCGAACAAATACATAAGATTTAAATAGCGGCTCTTCCACTACTTTTTTACGATCGCTCCACTGATGGGTGACTCTGTTGATGGGACAATAGGTTTCGACCTGTTTACGAATTAATGACTCTGCGACTTTCTTTTCCCACCTTGGTTTGGTATACACTGCATACCAGAAATTCTGATTCTTTTCCATGGGAATGGTTTTAACGGTTAATTAATCAATCGGAATGCGATGTAGTGGAATTTACAAAGACAGGCGGGCAAGGTTGGTGACCAGAAGGCATAGCTTCGCCTCCTCAGTCCCATGAGTGTCTTAATGATTCTTTAAATGCTGAAATGTAAAATCAAAACTTTTTTGCGGTGTGCTGCAATCTGGCTTACTTAAAAAGGCGGTTTAATCCTTTCTTTTTAACAGTGCCGTTCTGATGTTCATCGGTATAGCCATATCCATATCCATTGCCGTAACCATAACCGTTGGCATAACCGTAAGAATATCCCGGTATACCACGCATTTTGATACCATTGAATACGATATTTATTTTTCCGAGTTCCTGTGAATGATATAGTTGGTCGATCATACGAAGATGGAACTTAGGTGTATGCTGATGTCGTACCACGAAAAGAGTGGCATCTGTAAATGGCGCCAGCAGGCGGGCATCTGTTACCGGGCCTACCGGAGCGGTATCTATGATGATATAATCAAAAGTGGCGGACAATGATGCTAATAAATGTTCAAGCCGGCCATTTGAAATCAGTTCTGTCGGGTTTGGAGGGATCACACCTGATGGCAGCAGGTAAAAATGATCATTCCCCTCGATGGGTTTCTTCAGGATCTCGCCTAATACCGCCTGCCCAATCAGGTAGTTGCTGATACCAGGTGTATGAGCTACCCCCAGCATTTTACTTACTCTCGGCTTGCGCAGGTCAAATTCCAGCAGCACCACCTTCTTTTTCATCAAAGAGAGGCTTATAGCCAGGTTAATGGAAATATAGCTCTTCCCTTCACCAGATATCGAAGAAGTGACCATAACGGTCTTATTTGACCCATTAATGCCAATATAGCTAAGAGAGGTACGCATAGCCCGGAATTGTTCCGCTACTGCTGTACGACGACCGTCTGTGATAGCAATCGGATGAGTAGGGTCTCCCTCGATGACCTCGGCCACAATAGGGGCACTGGTAGCCCTTTCAATATCCGCACGGAACATTACTTCCCGGTTCAACATATCTTTCAGGGCTATAAACCCGGCTACCAATGCCAGGCCGCCTAATACTGAAAGACCTAATATCATGGACCTTCTTGGACTGAAAGGAGCCGTATCTGCTTCTGCCGCATCTACTATACGGCTATCGGAAATAGCTGCTGCATATTGCAGGGCTGTCTCTTCTCTCTTTTCCAGCAGGAAGGTATAAATGTTGTTTTTAATCGCCTGTTGACGGCTGATGGACAAGAGTGCTCTTTCTTTACTTGGCACAGATCTGAGGATGCTGCTATATTTTGCATTATCCATCATCAGCTTTTGCTTACCGGCTTCCAGGTTAGCACGCAAACTGCGCACATTTTCCAGGATGGCGGGAGTGAGTTTCTTTTTCTGTTCCTGCAGGCTGGACAGCAAAGGACTATTTTCACCTGTCGTTTTTTTCAGGCGGATGAGCTGCATTTCAGTTTCGGAAAGCCGGTTCACCAGTTCCAGCAATACAGGATCTGTTAATCCCAAAGTAGCTGGTACCATATTTTCATCTTCTTTCCTGCCCTTGACATAGTCTTCAATTGAATTTAATACCGAAAGCTGCATATTCGTTTCTGTCAACTTTGTATCATTGTCCTTTACGCTTTCCAGAAACATTTTACTTTGTTCACCGATATCCACAACACCTTCATTCGTTTTGAACTTTTCGATCTCACCTTCTACCTGACCCAGTTCATTGGTGACAATCCTGAGGCGTTCCTCTACGAATGCCATTGTCTTTGCACTCATTTTGTTTTTGTCTTCGATAGCAGCGGCGTCGTATACTTTCATGAGTTCATTGAGCACTGCTTCACCTCTTGCAGGAACGACATCGTTATACTCAAGGCTGATTACATTTGCCTGTTTGTTAGCTTGTCCTACCTTGAGATTTGCTGTCATCTGCAAAGTAAGTATTTTCTCTCCGGAGATGTGCAAAAAATAGTTGTGCCTGCTATCCACTTTCACATTACCAGGTAGGAAAACCATGCGCCCCCATTGAGTTTGAACGGTATCACCCATATGATAGGTAGTACTACCTATAGACACTTGCTGACCCGATTCGTTTATGCGAATTGGTAACTCTTTATTTTCAAGTGGCAGTATATGATCGGGCTCCAGGAACAACATTTTTAACGGTGTCTGCTGGTAGACTACAACATCTCTTATTTTTCCGTCTTCCACTACTTCACCATACAGGTTCAGATCCCTGATAACCTGCCTGGCAAGTGTTTTGGACTTCAATATTTCAATTTCGTTATCTATTTGCTTACCTGATCCGAAAAGGTCCAGAGAAGAAAGGATTGAACCATCCATACCTTTTGCATCATCTTTGATGAGCAATTCTGCTGTGATCCTGTACACCGGCGTTGCATATCTCAGATATACAAAAGCAGCAGCAAAAGCAATCAGGCCTGCGAGCACAAATAATGGCCAATAAGGCTGGTAACGGCTCCTGAGCAGATCTAACACATCCGTCTGATCGTCCTGTTGTTTACGAATATCTGTTTTACTTTTTTGCATGTAATTCAGCCAACGATTTAATAAAGAATGGGGTAAAATAAATCAATAACAAGCATAGCACTCCACAAGACCGATACAATCTTGCCACATGGTTTCTTCGTAAGTTTAAAATCTATATATGCTAATGAACCACTAACCTATCTATAACAATTACCAGTATTGAGAGACCACTCAGAATAAGTGGTAATACCTGTCGGGTCGTATTGGTGCTTGCCACCTTTGCCTTATTTGGTTCAACATAAACAACATCATTAGAGCGCAGGTAATAATAAGGCGATGATAACAGTGATCTGTCATTCAGGTTAAGCCTTTTCACTGTTCTGGTTCCATCTTCACTCTCACGTATCAGCATGACGTTATCTTTCTTACCGAATGCAGTGATATCGCCGGCTAAACCCAGTGCTTCGAGAATTGTAACCCTGTCACTACCGATGTTTACAACCTGTGGCCTGGTGACTTCACCAATAACAGTAACACGATAGTTGAGGAACCTTACACTTACCACGGGATCTATAAGTAATTTGCGCGCTGTAAGCTGTTCCCGTATCGATTTGGAAAGTTGTGACTTGGTAAGTCCCGTTACTTTCACCTGACCTAAAACAGGATATTGTATATACCCTGAATCGTCTACTAAAAATCCTGTTGCCTGGGGTCCGGCACTTGCAACGCCGCCTACAGTCGCCATGCTTGGTGTGTTGTAAATAACCACATCTTCCACATTCATCGAACTGACTGTAATCTGAAGAACGTCATTTTTCTGTATAACCGGCTCAAAATTTCCTTGTATGGGTGCCAATACAGTATCCGGCAAGTCATGAAAATACACCGACTGCTTCGTACTAACACAAGACATAAAGAAACAGCAGAGAAGGACCGGAAAAACAAACCGGGGTAAATAATCCTTACTTAAAAACATTGTTCCTATTTATTATTTGAAGGTTTTTTCTTCCGTGCTTTCCGTATACAATATTAGTTGATCATTTACTCAAACACTATTACTCACAAGAGTATAAATCAGCGTTATAGCATAAACGTGCATACTTAATATAGTAAGCCGGTTTGGACAACTCACATTATGCAATAAAATAATGAACTGAATAAAGTCCTGCAAAACCCGCAAATAATAAGGCTGCGCACAAACTATTGGACCAGATTTTTGATATCAATTCTGATTTTGAAGCAACATTTAATTTCTGGTATACTTTTTTCAGATGTTGGTTGACTGTAAATACTGTAACATATAACTTATCTGCCATCTCCTTATATGAGTAGCCTTCTTTGAGCAGCCCAAGCAGCTCATATTCTCTCTTAGTCAGCTTATGTTTTACATTTTCCAGCGGGTCCTTATTAATATGATTAATGAGCAGATGCGCTGCCTTAGGGGATAGTGTTCCACCCTCACTGATAGCATCTAATATGGAATGATAGATTTCCATTAGCCTGCTTGTCTTAATAATATATCCATTTGCACCGTTACGTATTGATTCAATCACGTAATGCTTACCATCGTGCCCGGATAAAACAATGATTTTAGCTGAGGGATATACATTCCGCAATTCATGCATACCTTGTATACCAGATTCACCTGGCAAAGAGATATCTAAAAGAATGACATTGACATCTACATCTTTCAAAGAAAGCTCTCTGAATTCCTCCATTGATTTGCAGGCAAAGACAACTTTACACTCCTGAAAATCTTCGAGAAATTCCCGGTAATTATTTAATTGAAAATAGTTATCCTCTATTATTCCAATGTTGATCATAGGTGAATAATTGACTTGGTTATTTTTTTCAATATGATATGGCTTCAATATTTTTTGAAGGAACAAAAATGATTCCAGAAACCCTCTTTCCAGTATGAATTTATAATTAACAAATCCGCAATAGGTTACACATTACCTTAAATTAACTCCTATCTTAAAATGGCTATTATAAAAAATTCTATGTGTCTATTTTAATAACATCTCGATTAAAAAAATGTTCATTCTTATTTCTGAGCAAATTAAAATTATTCCCGCTTATAACACAATTTCATCTTAAAATTAGGGGGTAATTACCTACCTTGTTTTTGTAGTTTTTATTTCTTACACTCGCAAAACTGTAATTAATATAACATTATTTTTTATGTGAAATATTCTCTACAAGTCGTGCATACCCATTTTGCCACATGCGCGCTTTTTAATAGCTGACAAATGAAACAAGAAGAGCATACTACCGTATTATCACAGGACGCTGTGAACTTATTAAATAACGCCAGCAATATCATTGCTATTACATCGCATGAATTTAAAACACCGCTGACTGCCATATCAGCGGCGGTAGAATTACTAGCGGCAAGGTTGTCTAATAACCAGCAGATGGACGCTTTTTATGAGAAAAACCTTTCCCGCATCACTACTGAAATTTTCCGGCTCAATAGTATGCTGGATGAAATGCTTACAATTAATAGCATTATGTCCGGACGAATGTCTCTGAACAAACAATTGACAGATGTCGTTCAGCTACTCAGTACACTACGTGCTAATTATTTTGCAGATCCGGAAGATACACGCACCTTTGAACTCAGTATAACAGGTACTCCACGTGATATATATGCTGACCAGAATCAGTTGACCAGAATATTCATGAACCTTGTAGGCAATGCCTTTAAATTTTCAAGAGAAAAGCTCCCGTTAGTTGAATTGAATTTTGAAACGGAGAAAGTAATCATCCGGATTATTGATGATGGTATAGGTATACCGGCTGAAGATCTGCAATACCTGTTTCAACCATTTTTCCGGGCAAGTAATGTAGATGAGATAGCAGGTACCGGACTGGGGTTATCAATTGTTAAAACCTTTGTAACCGAACATAATGGTACCATCACTGTGGATAGTATAGTTGGTGAAGGCAGTATCTTTACACTATCCTTTCCATATCATGCCGATTCCCGATAAAGAAGAACTATGCAATATACTATCTTATTAATTGAAGATAAAACAGGCTTAAGAGACACGTTACAAAGCCTGTTGGAATTACATCATTACCAGGTGATCACTGCCGCTAACGGCCAGGAAGGTATCCAACTTGCCACAGCACATTTACCCAACCTGGTGATCAGTGATATTTATATGCCTGTATTAAACGGGTATCAGCTGCTGGAAGCATTTCAGGCACATGAAAAACTCCGGAATATACCCGTTATTATCCTGAGCGCCAGATCTGCCAGGGAAGAGATCACCCTTGCCCTGGAGAAAGGTGCAGCAGCATATATAAACAAGCCTTTCCTCTTTGCAAATCTGAATGCTAATATCCGCGAACTGCTACATACTAGCGGAACAGCAACACTGAACCATTAAGTGCTTTGTGATCATTATTGCTGTCGTAGAATGTACAGATGTAGACAAAAACCTGCGGATCAAGTAACACTCCCTTCACAGTGCCATCCCAACCTGCCTGTGGATCGCGGGAATGAAATACTAATCCACCCCACCTGTTATATACACTCATATCATAGTTGGTGACCGGAGCAAAAAGCTTCGGCCTGAATACATCATTGTTTCCATCTCCGTTCGGACTGAATGCCGTAGGTAGTACAACCGTACAATTCTGAAATGGAGAAGTCATACTAACGTTACCGGCTATATTACAACCGTTCATATCTGCTACTTCATAAATATAGTGGCCTGATTTTAATGGTTGAAATGTACTATCTGTTTGCCACGGCCCGCTTTCAATCCGATATTTATATGGAGGTGTTCCCCCGGTAATTTGTAAATCTACTTTCCCATCCTGCATTTCACTACAACTGCAGGGTTTTATTATTGCCTGTTCCAGCGCAAGCGGTGCCGGATCGTACAACAATGCGGTCAACGTATCAGTACAAACCTGTGCATCCCTTACATACACCCGGTGCCTGCCTTCTCTTAATCCGTAAAATACAGGTTCGTTCACCTGTATACTGTCGTCCAGTACAAATGAATAGGGAGGTATACCACCTGTAACGTCTATATGAATTTCAGCATTGCTTTTTCCTGCACATATATTCGGAATCGTAGAGAGTGTACTGGCGAGACTGGATACACCCACAGTAATCGTACCACTGCCTGTTGCACCATTAGCGGCAGTGACTTCTACTGTGTATTCACCAGGTGGCAGGTGATCTACGCGAGATGTGGTATAATTACCTGGTGTCCAGCGGTAAGTATAACTAGTGTGATAATCAACGGGGGTGACCTGTACCGTTCCCGTGCTGGCATTATTACAACTTGGTATAGCCGATAAACTCATTTTAATCACCTGACGTATATTGGAAAAATTATCAATCAGGACAGCTGCGCCGTAATTACTTAAACTGCAGGGTAGCGATGGATCTGCCCAGATTGAAATGTATTTATAATCTACAGCAGGCTCAAGTATGGCATAATAACGCTTCCAGGTTGTATCAGTAAAGGGCCCGGAAGACCACAGCCGCTGTGCTGTATCTTTGGGACTATTTCCTCCATAAATGGTAAGATGACCATAACAGGCCGCCTGCAGGTATTTTGGCGAATACGCAAGGTCCACCGAAATAGCATATGCCAACCCCTTCTCCAGCGGAGATACCAGCTTCTGGGCCAGTCCCTCCCGATAACCAGGACCGCTATGCAGGCCGGCATAAGCTTTACCATCTGAGGGTCGCTTAAAAATGTTGAGTGGTCCAGGCAACACATCAGGCGTATTAGAGGCCGCTACCCAGCCAGTGGGTACACTGTCCCTTCCAATATTCCCTTCCATCGAAGGATTAGTCAGTGCAATTACTTGCGCACCGGCAACCTGGAATAGAAAAACGTTCACTGTCAGCATACACAAAATACGGATCAACACACGCGCCATATAGATATAGCGGTGCATCACCCGTATTCTTGCAAATACAGGCTTTAACATAGGATATTTTTTAAATAAAATGATATAAAGCCAACAACATACTATGCCCGAAGTACTGGAGCATGGAATGATTCATTTTCATAGGCTGGAACGCAGGCAAATGGTCGTACTTCCAATTGCTGCACCCCGATAAGGTTTATTGGCTTATTGCATTCTCAGGTAAGACGAAGATACAATATAATTAAATACAATATATGTTAATGAATGATTTTCTTGTATTGACGAGGTTGTAGCAGCTTCCCTCATTCTAGTAATCCTACAATAACAGCGCAGATTTCACTGTGATAAAAACTATTGTAAATATTTTAAAGATGCAGCTGTCCTGTAAATAACCGGTATATAATAGGCTAATAACCCGCAGATAACCCGCCTCTTTATAGATGCGGAATATCTGCGGGTTATAGGCGGGTTATCTGCGGGTTATAGGCGGAATATCTCCAAAGAAGCGTCGGGCTGGTCTGATCCTGGAATAGGTTTACACTTTGTTCAATTAATCCTGTTTGAAATTTACAAAACCGGGTGAGGTCGCCATGTGGGTTTACCGGTAATATTGACCGGTGAATATGAAGTTGATGTTATATCAATTCTTTAACTTTTTGCTTCACTTTATTTTAAATACCTTACAGCAGTTTAACCTATGCCGGGTCTGTAAAATCAGCCCTAAAAGTGAGTATGAAAAGACGTACGCATTTCATAACAAGTACATACTTTATCTCCCTGATCAAATCATGGTTACAGGGTACAAGGACACGAACTGAAATCATCTTATCGACTGCAGATGTTTTGCAGTTATCCAGGATCGAGAATACTGATGTTACGTGTCTGCTAACAACCATTGCCAGGGAAATGAATGAAGATTTTTACACAGAAATTGTTACTCACATCAATTATGATGCGGACACTACTCCTACGCGCAAAGGCCTGATCCACCATCTCAACGCCTTACTGGCAGAAAGAATTACACTGGAAGAATTTAAGGAATGGGCGCTCTGGTACAGCCTCGACGACGACCAACTGAGTGCGGGTATTTTTGAAGACTTTATTGTAGAGTATTTTTGCCTGGACTTTCTGCCAGCCAATGAAGATATTTTCTCGCCTTACATGTGCAAGCAGGTATTGGAAATTCTGGAGTATACCGGCTCATCGCCTACACAGCAGAAAGTTGCCTTAACCTTACTACCAGACCATGAATTGCAGGATTTTAAGGAGTTTCTCGTACAATCAGCATCACAACATCCCTCAATCAATCAAATAGACCGGTACCTGATGAAAAAATTTGGAATGGACCATGAGAGTTTCCCATACATGCAGGAACTCACCACACAAGGAATAATAACGATATTGAAAAAAGCGCAGTTAATCACGACTTAACTTACCATCAGACTACATCCTCTTAACGCTGAATTATCAAGTCTGCCTAATACTTCGAAAGTACCGTGCTCATGTAACCGACCTATGTCCTCAGTGGCAATGAAGGAACAGGAATATACATTAGCGAGGTCAACTACGTTGATTACACCGGCAGCTTTTTCCATGTAAAGCTGGAATGGGTCGTTTTCGTCCCTGACCAGTACCTTCATCCAGGGTGGGGTGTTAAATAAGCCCTGTCCGTAACTGTATGCCTGGGAGAGCAACTCGGTCATACCGTACTCTGCATGGATCTGGGCGCAACCCAGTCTTTCCTTCAGGAAGTCATGTACCTGGTTGCGTGTCCATTCTTCTCTCCTGCCCTTCATGCCACCGGTTTCCATCACAATGGTATGCCTGAGCTCCAGGGCATATTGCTCTGCGAAATCCAGCAGGCCGAAAGTCACCCCGATCAGCAGTGTTTTCTGGCCACGTGCTTCCAGTTCCAGCAGCTGGTGATAAAGTTTGTCGTGCTCGTACAGGTAAAAGCCACTGGCCGGATGACCACTCCGCTGTACCATGTCCTGCACCATATAAACGAGGGAAGAATGTTGTCTTTCCAGGTAGGAAGGCAATAACCCCACTATTACAAAGTCCGTCACAGGACCATAAAAACGTTCAAAAGCAGTCAGGAAACTTTCTTCATAGACAGCAGCTTCTTTTACCAGGTGACGGCTATTGATCGTCTGGGTGGTACCACTGCTTTCAAAGACCAGCTGAGGCGTAAAATTGCCACAGGTAACCTGGTGAGTTTTGAAGAACTGAATAGGTAGAAAAGGAATCTGCGCCAGGGAACGGACTTTGTCCGGCTGAATGCGCAGGGCATCTGTATAAGCACGATATAATACATTTTCACGATACTGAAAACGAAAGGTCTCAAGGGACAATGCTTCCAGGTCCGACCCGTCTGAAGAAAATATTGCTGCTGTAGAAATGCCGCTCATAAACACTGATTAGTAAAACCGTACAAAGTTAGGGGTAAAGACGTAACAAAAAATACGAATTCAACGTTATTAGGATGCAGGCGCGCTGGCGACCTGTCCGGAAGACAGTTGGATGAGCAGACGTTTTGCCCGGGGGGCCACAAAAGGGCTGAATGTCAGCATGGGTAATTCGTTTATCAGAAAGAGTTAAAATAGATAGAGTTAAAAAAATAATGTAGGTTTGTTATATGAAGAAAATAGCTTTTTTATCCCTTTTCTCCTTACTGGCGGTTGGCGCCTGTAAGAAGGATTCATTGGGTACAAAACCGGTGATCGCTTTTAAATCTTATTCTTCTTCCCCTGTCTTTGCCAATACCGGAATGGACGTGACATTTGACGTATCTGACGGAGATGGGGACATTGAAAACACGTTCAATTTCGCAGCTATTTACGATGTTGCGCCTACAGATACTGCTTTTGAATCCCGCCCGATGCCCGGTCTCGATGCCCACAAAGGTTCAAAAGTAACAGCCGAAGTAGTCCTTCACCTGATCGATACGGACTTCCCCCAGATTGGTACCAACCCGGTTGACAAAGATAGTGTACACTACCTGGTATTTATTGTGGATGATGCGGGCAATAGAAGTGATACCATCGTGACACCTAAACTGCAGGTGCGCTACAATTAATTTAATTATTGTTATATACCTTTTTAAAAAAACGCTTTTGCCGATGGCAAAAGCGTTTTTTTATGTTTTTTTCCCCGATATTTAATGTTCGCGCGTTATTTAACACCTTGATACAATGGATAAGACCACGGAACTCCAAAACAGAATAGCCGAAGCTATGCTCGGCGGCGGCGAAGCCCGCATCGCCTCGCAGCACAAGAAAGGAAAACTGACTGCTCGTGAAAGATTACAATTACTCATGGATGAAGGTTCTTTTGAGGAACTGGATATGTTTGTACATAACCGTAACCGTGGAATGACGGCCGACCAGGAACAATATCCGGGGGATGGCGTAGTCACCGGTTTTGGCACTATCAATGACCGTCTTGTCTATGTTTTTTCGCAGGACTTTACCGTCTACGGCGGAAGTCTTTCTGAGCCCCATGCCCGCAAGATCTGCAAGATCATGGACCTGGCTATGCAGAACGGTGCACCCGTCATCGGTTTGAATGATAGCGGAGGAGCACGTATACAGGAAGGGGTGGTCAGCCTGGGCGGGTATGCTGATATCTTTTACCGCAATACCCGGGCCTCCGGCGTGATACCACAGATCTCTGCTATTATGGGCCCCTGCGCAGGTGGTGCAGTCTACTCCCCTGCTATTACTGATTTTATCCTGATGGTGGAACAAACCTCCTACATGTTTGTAACAGGACCGAATGTGGTAAAAACAGTCACGCATGAAGAAGTGACGTCTGAGGAACTGGGTGGTGCACATACACATGCCTCCAAAAGCGGGGTTACGCACTTTAGCTGCGCCAATGAGGTGGAATGCATTCAAAACATCCGGCAGTTGCTCACGTATGTACCTCAGAACTGTGAAGAAGATGCGCCCAGGTACCCCTATACACCTGCGGATGAACAAAGGAAAACGCTGAATACCATTATTCCGGCGAACAGCAACCAACCTTATGACATGAAGGAAGTGATTGCCGAGTTGACAGACCCGGAAAGTTTCTTTGAAGTACATGCCAACTATGCAGAAAATATTATTGTAGGCTTTGCCCGGATTGCAGGCAGAAGTATTGGTATTGTGGCTAATCAGCCGGCTCACCTGGCAGGGGTGTTAGACATTAAGGCCTCTGTAAAGGGGGCCCGTTTTACCCGCTTTTGCGATGCATTTAATATACCACTGCTGGTACTGGTAGATGTGCCCGGGTTCCTGCCGGGAACGGACCAGGAATGGAACGGGATCATTACCAATGGCGCCAAACTGCTCTTTGCACTGAGCGAGGCAACTGTGCCAAAGATCACGGTCACTACCCGTAAAGCTTACGGTGGCGCCTATTGTGTCATGAATTCCAAGCATATCGGCGCTGATCTCAACTTTGCATTTCCACAGGCGGAGATTGCAGTAATGGGGCCTAAGGGTGCAGTTGAAATTATTTACAAGAAAGAGATTGATACCGCGCCAGATCCTGAAGCAAGAATGAATGAACTGGTAGCGGAATATACAGAACGCTATGCCAACCCGTACCTGGCCGCGGAAAAAGGATATATAGACGAAGTGATAGAACCTGACCAGACCAGGATCAAGCTGATCAAAGGATATGCGATGCTGGAAAATAAAGTAGTGACACTACCCCGCAAAAAACATGGCAACATCCCACTGTAAATATAAAAGGGTATGCAGGCGGACCGCAGGCCAGGCTCAGGAATAGTTTGCTTCCGCGTAGGCAAAAGCAAACTATTCCTGTAAATTGCACCTCACTATGTTCAGGGCATTTACAAATTTCTTATTATTCTCGTCGATATACGTCTCGCTCTGTGCCATATTACTCATATGGCAAACAAACACTTTATTGAATATACATCCGGTCAATTTCGACTATTATAAGTTTGCATTCTTCTCGACCATCTGCAGTTATAATTTTCACTGGTACCTTACACCTGCCGCATATGCTGGTTCACCCCGGTTGCAATGGGGAGTAAGACATAAAAACCTGCAACTTGTCTTCACAATCGCCGGTGCCCTGGGCGCGATGATTTACTTCCTGGACCTGAAAGCCTACTGGCTGGAACTCAGTGGCGCCGCCTTTCTGACCTTCCTGTATTCAGCACCCAAGATCCCTGTTGCACCTTTCACCTGGCTACGCAAAATCGCGATTGGTAAAACTATTTTCCTGACCGCGGTGTGGGTATACGTCACGAATGTACTGCCCATCTTTCTGAGTGGCACACCGTTTACGTCACAGGCTATATTTTACATCCTGCACAGGTTCTTTATCATTTATGCATTATGTATACTTTTTGATCACCGGGATCTGGAGTCAGATAAGAAGGAAGGTATCCGTTCGCTGATCACCTGGCTGAGTAAGCCAGCGCTCATGCGGTTATACTTCTGTTCTTTGATATTGTCAACTGTGTTTGCATGCCTGGTAAGCAGGGACCTGGTTACCTTTTACCTGATCATTCCTATTGCAATTACAGGCATACTTACTAAATATACCCTTCACACCAGGTCAGACTATTATTATTATTTTGTACTGGATGGGCTGGTGATGTTGTCGGCTTTCTTACATTATGTAGCGCAGATTTAATTTTTGAAGCCGGCCCCCAGCCATCCTACATAAAATACAAACTGAGCATTACATATAGCCGTGGTTGCCTGGTAATTATGGTCTTTACACCTAATAGCTTTTCATTACTTTTGTCCCATAAATTACCTTAACAGCATGTCAAAAAAGCAAAAGTCCGTATTGAGCAAGGACGCGCTTACGTTCCTGCGGAATTACCTGAATAATCCCTCCCCTACTGGTTTTGAGAAGGAAGGACAGAAACTGTGGCTGGAATATCTGAAGCCTTACATTGATGAACACTTTGTAGATGCATATGGTTCTGCGGTGGGAGTGATCAATCCCAAAGCACCGTTCAAAGTGGTGATTGAAGCACATGCCGACGAAATTTCCTGGTTTGTAAATTACATTTCTCCTGAAGGATTGATCTATGTGATCCGTAATGGGGGTTCCGATCAGCAGATCGCTCCTTCCAAGCGGGTAAATATTCATACAGAAAATGGCCCGGTAAAGGCCGTGTTCGGATGGCCGGCTATTCATACCCGCATGCGTAGTACGGAAGGGAAAGAGCCACAACCAAAGGTAGACAACATCTTCCTGGATTGCGGTGCGCGTAGCCGTAAAGAAGTGGAAGAACTGGGTATTCACGTAGGTTGTGTAGTCACTTTCGAAGACGGTTTCGAAGAGCTGTCACATGATTACTATGTATGTCGTGCGATCGACAATCGTATTGGTGGATTTATGATCGCAGAAGTAGCACGTATGCTGAAAGAAAAGAAGCAGGAGCTGCCTTTCGGATTGTATATCGTGAATGCAGTACAGGAAGAAGTAGGGCTGAGAGGTGCTGAGATGATTGCAAAGCGCATCAAGCCGAATGTTGCCATCATTACAGACGTTACACACGATACCACCACTCCTATGATCAACAAGAACATAGAAGGAGAGATCAGGTGTGGGGCGGGTCCAAGCATCACTTATGGTCCTGCGGTACACAACATTCTGCGTGACCTGATCATCAAGACGGCGAAGAAGAATGATATCCCGCATCAGCTGCATGCTGTAAGCCGTAGTACCGGTACTGATACCGATGCATTTGCGTATGCGAACGATGGTACACCATCTGCATTGATCAGCTTACCGCTGCGCTATATGCACACGACCGTAGAAATGGTGAAGAAAGACGATATTGAGAATACTATCCTGTTGATTTACAACACATTATTAAATATCACACCAAAAACAAACTTCCTATACCTTTAATTTAAGTGTTTAGACACCTAATCTGTTCATACTCCGTTAGTTTGGCAGTTTAGATTAAATGTATAGATTTGCTTCTCAAATTACATTATTATGCAAGATGTGCAGATCCGTCACGACTGGTCTATTGAAGAAATAAAAGAGATCTACAATACGCCCTTACTGGAGCTGGTTTTCCGTGCGGCATCTGTTCACAGGCAGACGCAGGATACGGCAGAAGTACAGGTATGTACTTTGCTCTCCATCAAAACCGGTGGTTGTACCGAAGACTGTGCTTACTGCCCTCAGGCAGCGCGCTATAATACCGATATTAAAGTACATGGCCTGATGCAGAAAGATGCGGTACTGGCTTATGCGCAGAAGGCGCGTGAAGCTGGTTCTACCCGTTTCTGTATGGGAGCTGCATGGAGAGAGGTACGTGATAACCGCGACTTCGATCGCGTACTTGATATGGTGAAAGGTGTAAATGAAATGGGAATGGAAGTATGCTGTACGCTCGGTATGCTGACAGAAGAACAGGCGCAGAAGCTGGCGGATGCAGGCTTGTATGCTTACAACCACAACCTGGATACTTCTGGTGAGTATTATGAGCAGATCATTACGACCAGAACTTATGATGATCGTCTGAAGACGTTGGATAATGTACGTAAGGCGGGTGTGAGTGTATGCTGTGGAGGTATTATCGGTCTTGGTGAGAGTCATGAAGATCGTATTGCAATGGTACATACGCTGAGCAATTTGCCTGTGCATCCGGATTCAGTGCCTATCAATGCCTTGACAAGGGTGAAAGGAACGCCGCTGGAGAATATGCCAAAGGTGGAGTTCTGGGATATGGTTCGCATGATTGCAACTACACGTATTTTGATGCCGAAGGCAATGGTACGTTTGAGTGCGGGTCGTGCGGAGATGAGTATGTCTGAGCAGGCGCTGTGTTTTATGGCGGGTGCGAATTCTATCTTTACGGGAGAGAAGTTGCTCACAACTGCTAATCCGTCATTTGAAGAGGATCATATGATGTTTGAATTACTGGGATTGAAGCCAAGAGAGGCATTCAAGAATCAGGAAATTCAGGAAGCAATATTTTAGTAAAAAAGAATCGCCTCAACCTTCGGTTGAGGCGATTCTTTTTGCACGCTTTGGCCTGTGGCAGGCTTATAAGAAATAATTAATACCGAGCGCGTACCCTTTCATTCCCAGGCCGGCAATCACTCCTTTGCACACAGGTGCTATAACTGACTTATGCCTGAATTCTTCCCGGGCATGTACATTACTGATATGGATCTCCAGCACAGGTGTCTTAATTGCCGCAATGGCATCCCTGATCGCTATTGAATAATGTGTATATGCACCTGCATTCAACAGGATCCCGTCGTAGGTAAATCCTATCTCATGTAAAATATCGATGATATTCCCTTCGGAATTATTCTGAAAATACTCTAGCTCTACGTCCGCAAATAACTGCTTCAATTTTAAGAAATAATCTTCAAAAGATTCACTTCCGTAGATACCCGGCTCTCTTTTCCCTAATAAATTCAGGTTAGGGCCATTAATGATTGCTATTTTCATTGGCACAAATTACTAATTTATTCTTGTCCCCATCTATAAGTATCCTGCTGTATGCCAATCAGGTCCACAACACGGTCTACCACAGTCGCTGCCACTTCCTCCATATTCTTAGGCACACTGTAAAAAGAGGGCGTGGCCGGGCAGATAATTCCACCGGCCTCTGTCACGGTGAGCATATTCCTGATATGGACGAGATTATAAGGTGTCTCTCTCACTACACAGATCAGTTTGCGGCGTTCTTTCAGCACCACATCGGCCGCCCGGGTAATGAGGTCATTGCTGATACCACCAGCTATACGGCCCAGGGTGCCCATAGAGCAGGGGCAGATCACCATGGTGTCGTATCGGCCGGATCCGCTGGCAAAAGGTGCCATAAAATCCTGCTGCGTATAGGTTTTGAATGGCAGGGCCTTGTAATCATCCGTACCCAGTTCCGTTTCCCACACCGTTCTGGCATTTTCCGTCATTACTATGGCAACCTGCTCTGTCTGTGCAGCCGCTTTTTCGAGCTTCTGCAGCAACTGACGTGCATAAATGGACCCACTGGCCCCGGTAACTGCTACAACTATACGGTGTTTCATGTTTGCAAATCTAGGTAAAAAAGTGTGTCACACAGGAGAGTATCCCCCCGGCTCGCTGGCACTTCTGTATAAAAAAAATACCGGCCACCAGGCCGGTACTAATTTCTTTGGATAAATAGCTGTAAGCTAATTTCTTTAATTTGCATGTGATACCAGCTCATCCATGAATATGCCTCCATGGCTTTCATCATACACACACTTTCCATTTTTAATCAGCAACACCTGGGGAGATTCATGTTCTACACCATAAGTTGCTGCAATTTCATCTGATATTTTCCGATACTTGATAAGATCCAGATAATAGAAGGTCATATTCTCAGGCGCTTCAGCTCTGTCGAGCCTTGACTTGGCTACCGCACTGATGGAACAGCGGGTGCTGTGCTTAAAAATAACGACGGTTTTCGTTTCAGATGCTTCCTTGATAGTTTGTAACTGATCTTCGGTAGTTAAAGGTATCCAGTTCATTAACAATCCTTGCTGTTTGTCGCATGGCTCACCTTGCCTATCTTCATCGGACAGCCTAATTTGTTTTGAGACGCACACGAAGTAAATAAAGTAGCAAAGATACAAATAAGCGCTGCGCCGCCCAAAACTTTGAATGATACTTGCATAAAGGGATTTTTAAGTGGTAAATGAAATTTCATAGGGAAAGGTGATATCACTTTTTTAATCGCCATTTTTTGACGTTACTTTGCAAATATAAAATTTATATTAAAAATTTTATCTATAATATCAGTCCTTTTTCCCGTTTCACATAAATATAACGCAAAAATACCGGCAACTGTTTTATTGCATATGACAAAAGTACATTTTATTGCTGTAGGTGGTAGCGTGATGCACCAGCTGGCAATTGCGCTGAAGTTGAAAGGTTACCAGGTGACCGGGAGCGACGACGAGATTTTCGAGCCAGCTCTCAGCAACCTTCGTCAGGCAGGGATACTACCTGCTACTATGGGGTGGGATGATTCCCGCATTACCCCCGATCTGGACGCTGTTATTCTTGGTATGCACGCCCGTGCTGACAATCCTGAGCTCCTGAAAGCCAGGGACCTGCACCTTAAGATCTACTCGTTCCCGGAATATATATACCAGGAAAGTCTGCAGAAAAAACGTGTTGCAGTAGGTGGCAGTCATGGTAAAACGACCACAACTGCTATGATTATGCATGTGTTACAACAGGCTGGAAAGGATTTTGACTACCTGGTAGGTGCGCGGCTGGCTGGTTTTGCACAGTCAGTAAACATCACCAATGCGCCTACTATTGTCATGGAAGCGGATGAATATCCAGCCTCTGTGATTGAAAAACGGCCCAAGTTCCATTTTCTCCATCCGCAAATTGCCGTTTTAACCGGTATTGCCTGGGATCACATTAATGTGTTCCCTACCTACGAGATTTACCTGGAGCAGTTTGTCATCTTCATTAAAACCATGGAGAAGGGTGCCACCCTGATCTATAACGATACGGATCCTGAGCTGGTAAAACTGGTGAATGCTGAAGGCGGTCACCTGAAACTGGTGCCTTATGGCGTACCTGCACATACGATCAGCAATGGTATCACCAGCGTCACTTTTGGCGGCGAAACGAAGGCCATGGAAGTATTTGGCGACCACAACCTGCTGAACATGCACGCTGCCCGGCTGGTTTGCAATGAATTAGGAGTGGATGACACCACGTTTCTATCAGCCATCGCTACCTTTAAGGGCGCAGCGAAACGCCTGGAACTGGTAGGTAAGAATGATCATTGTGCCATTTACCGTGATTTTGCCCATGCACCTTCCAAGGTAAAGGCCACAATCGAAGCCCTGAAGGAGCAATATCCTGACCGTACACTCATTGCTGTACTGGAATTACATACTTACAGCAGCCTGAATGCCGCCTTTATGGTGCAGTACCAGGGTGCTATGGACAAGGCAGATATTCCTGCTGTATTCTACAGCCGTCACGCACTGGAAATCAAACGTATGCCTGACCTGCTGCCGGAAGGCATTGCCCAGGGATTTGGCAGAAATGATCTCCAGGTATTTAATAACAGAGAGCACCTGCAGGCGTTCCTGGATGCACAAAACTACCAGAATGCCAACCTCCTCCTGATGAGTTCAGGAGATTATGAAGGAATGAACGTACCTTCGCTCACAAAGTATTTATAAAAATAAGTCATGCCATCATTGCAACTTAAAAGGCCCCTGGCCGTTATTGACCTTGAGACAACCGGTACCAACGTGGCCACAGACCGTATTATCGAGATTGCGATTGTTAAAGTAATGCCCGACAAGAGCATTCAGCACAAAACCAAACGCATCAACCCAGGCATGCCGATCCCTCCAGCTACCACAGCCATTCATGGCATCAGTGACGAAGATGTGAAGGATTGCCCTACTTTTAAACAAGCTGCAAATGAACTGAGACAGTTCATGGACAATTGCGATATAGCCGGATATAACTCGAACCGTTTTGACATACCGCTGCTGGTAGAAGAATTTCTCCGTACCGGGCTGGAATTCGACGTCAAAGGACGCAAATTCATCGACGTGCAGAAGATCTTCCACCTGATGGAAAAGCGTACACTCAGCGCGGCATACAAATTCTACTGCGATAAGAACCTGGAGAATGCACACAGCGCAGAAGCCGATGCGCTCGCTACTTACGAAATTCTGGAAGCCCAGCTGGGTCGTTACGAACAATTGCAGGCTGAGGTAGAACACCTGGCAGAATTTACCAAAGAAGAAGAATATGTGGACTTTGCCCGCCGCATGATCATGCAGAACGGCGTAGAAACTTTCAACTTCGGTAAATACAAAGGCAGGGCTGTAAGAGAAGTGCTGAAGATTGAGCCTCAATATTATGACTGGATGATGAAAGCTGATTTTCCATTGAATACCAAGCAGAAACTCACAGACATCTACCACAGTATGATGTTAAAAAAGATTTAATGTTTATAAAATAGGGAAGTTATTTCCCGATTATTATAATTTCGCAGTCCTAAAACAACACTTAGCTGATTGGAAAAGCTTGTCATCATTCCGACCTACAACGAGAAGGATAATATAAGAAAGATCATTGACGCAGTATTCTCACTGCAGGAAGGCTTTCACGTTCTGATCGTTGACGACGGGTCGCCGGATGGAACCGGGAATATAGTAAAGTCCTTGCAGCAGCAACATCCGGGAGAACTTTTCCTGTCGGAGCGAAGCGGCAAACAAGGCTTGGGTACTGCCTATATTCATGGGTTCAAGTGGGCTTTGGAAAGAGGATATCGCTACATTTTCGAGATGGATGCGGACTTTTCCCATAATCCAAAGGACCTGCCAAGGCTTTATAATGCCTGTGCAAGAGAAGGTGGGGATGTAGCCGTAGGCTCCCGCTATGTAAAAGGTGGCAGAACAGAAAACTGGCCATGGGATAGGGCTGTTCTCTCCTACGGCGCCTCTGTATACGTACGTTTCGTGACCTGGATGCGTGTAAAAGACGCTACAGCAGGGTTCGTATGTTACAAGAGAGAGGTACTGGAAGCCATCAACCTGGATGCTATCCGCTTTGTTGGATATGCATTCCAGATCGAAATGAAGTTCACTGCCTGGAAACTGGGTTTTAAGGTAAAAGAAGTGCCGATCACTTTTATAGATCGTAAAGAAGGATACTCCAAGATGAGTAAGGGTATTGTGAAAGAAGGGGTTTTAGGAGTACTTAAGATACAATGGGAGAGCCTGTTTAAGAAGTATGAGCGAAGAGTGCGGAAAGAACAGTTACAGGAACAGGAACAATAGAGAGCATGCTGATTATCGCTGTCACAGCCTTTTTGGCAGCGGACTGATATAAAATGAAAAAACCTTTGCTGCAATTACACCTGTCAGTCTTCCTGGCAGGTTTTACGGGCATCCTGGGAAAACTGATTTCCCTCAACGAAGGATTGCTTGTCTGGTACCGATTATTATTTACCGTTATTTCTCTTTTTATTTTATTTCGCTGGAAGGGTATGTTGTCGAAACTGTCGTTTAGACAACTGGTTCCTATTGGCCTGAATGGTGTCGCTATTGCCATGCACTGGCTGTTCTTCTATGGGAGCATCAAGTACTCGAATGTGAGTATTGGGGTCGTTTGCTTTTCATTGACGAGTTTGTTTACAGCTGTATTGGACCCGATCATCAGCAGGCGGCGGTTTGATGTGAGAGAGCTGTTTTTGAGCGGGATCACATTATTAGGTATTGTCTTGATTTTCCATTTCGATTCACAATATCACACTGGCATTGTAATGGGCATTATTTCTTCCATTTTTGCCGCGTTGTTCACCATTGTCAATAAGCAATTGCTAACGCAGTATGATTCTCCTTCGATTACGTTCTATGAGTTGCTGGTAGGGTTCCTGGTGTTGTCGATGTTTATGCCCATGTACCTGGGTGTGCTGAACCAGCATTTCCTTTTACCTTCTGCTACAGACCTGATTTACTTACTGGTGCTGAGCTGGGCATGTACGGTGTGTATGTATATGTTGCTGATGGCGGCGTTGAAGAGGGTGAGTTCATTTACGACAAACCTGACTTTTAACCTGGAGCCGGTGTATAGTATTATCATCGCCTTTATTTTGTTTCACGAGAATAAGCAATTGAGTTGGGCGTTTTATGCAGGATTGGGGTGTATTATTCTTTCGGTGTTTTTGCAGATGCGAAGAGTGGCGCGGACAGTATAAAGAAAAAAAGAGAATAAGAGAAGCCTGTATCTGCATTGAGATACAGGCTTTTTTATTGGGAACCGCAGCCGGAATGCACCTGGATCCCGGCTGCGGCTTTCTGTTAATAATGCACATACCCGATCATACCGCGGGCCTTTGTGCCTGAGGTCACAGTTATACTACCTTTAAAAATAACGGTATAACTGCGCTGAACAGTAAGGTTCGCAATATTGCCCGTGGTCAGTGCCATCGTCGCAAATACGACTCTCCCCGACAGCGGTGTGGCAGCAGCTGCCGAACGGGTCACATAGAGCGTATCCTTTACATTGACGCTGTATGGCACCCGGGTAAATTCACTCAATTCACCTGGGTTTAAACCAGCTGCGATGACACCATGTTTTGCTGAAATGAGATCTACTGTTTTGCCGGTGGTATCGTTCAATACCGTGTGGATAAAGCGGATATCGATCGAACCGGTATCAGGTACAGGAAATGCATCTGCGGTAAAGATCTGTCCTGCACTGGTCAAAATAAAAGTATAGTATTTACCGGCTTCGAAGTTGTCGCTAAAGCTGCGTAAACTAATGCTGTCTCCCACCAAAGTACCTGGCTTAAACAGTTCGACGGTTTGTGTACCCGGATCGATAGTGAGATAAGAATTAACACCCGATACAGGATAGATCCCGTTGTAGGTGATGGCTGCACCATTCACTTTCGTACCTCCTACATATAAGTTGAACGTATCCAGGTTAGTAGACGCATGTACTATTTTCAAATAGGCTTTGCCGGTAGTACTTTCCTCGGTAGAGTGTATTGTGAATTCTTTTTTACAGGCTGTTATCCCCATCATCAGGGCCATTCCTGCTATTATGAATTGACGCATATCGAATATTTTTATTGTTGTGAAAACCAGCATTCCTTCGTGTGATAATCCAGCTCCAGTGCGCCCAGTGCAGTCAGTGCAGGGATGTTGTACAGGTACTCTGAATTATACCTTGGCCGGCAGCGGTACACCAGCTTCTGGTTGTTATTGAGGTACAGATCAGCGGCACTCAGTGGTGTCCATCCTGCGTATACCTGTGCACCCGTAGCAGGATCCTGATCGGTGTAGTGGAAACGGCGCATGTCTACCCAGGTTTCACTCACCCCAAAGCAATAGAGCGCAATGTACTTCTGCAGCATGATCTGTGTAAGGGTCAGGTTGGCCGCGCTGGCAGGCACTACGCTTGTATTGGACATATACGTGGCTTTGGCTGTAGCAGTCATGGCTTTGCCTGCAGGAATATTGTTAGGATAATCGTACATCATATCCATACTGAGAGAAATAGCATTGGTATATGCAAGTAAAGCAGTGGCTTTATCCCCTTTACGATAAGCTGCTTCTGCTTTCATGAATTGCATTTCAGTAGCAGTCATCACCGGCCATGGAGAATCATCCGCATAGAGGTAACGGGGGTTTAGTGATTTGGAAGAACTATACTGACCACCCCAGTAGTTGCGGGGCAGATCAGCAGTATCCAGGCCGGTGCTGCCGGTAGCTCCGTAGTTAGGCCTGATACCTTTGAACGTACCATTGAAGTTTTCGCGAATGAGGTAGTAAGCACGTGGATCAGCAACCGGGAATACAGTGTTGTTGCCACTTTCGAGATTGGCGATAAATTCGCCCTGTACCAATGAACCGATGTTTGCACGGAATGGACCAAAGTAGTTTTTGGTGGCACTGGTAGATGCATTTTGCACCTTGTATACTGCGTTATCCTCATTGCTGCTCATGGCCAGGTCCGCATACTTAATCACAGAATCCGGCTGGTATGCAGCTTTGTTAGACAAATGATTATAAGAACGTGCAAGCACACCATATACAAATTTCTTCCACTTATTCACATCTCCGTTGTACAGGTATGCATCTCCTTTGGCGAGATTGGTGGCACTTACATTATCACCCGTCATATTCAGATAGGTCAGTGCACGAAAAGCAACGGCACGTACGGTATCATACACTTCTGCCTGTGAATCGTAATCAAACTGATCACGGCTTGTATTGAAAGCTTCTTTCAATACAACTTCTCCATATTGATCTGTGAGGCTCAGCCAGCCCCAGGCACGGAGTGCCCAGGCAACACCAACGTAATCCCATTTCTTCTGTTCAATTCCCCACTGTACGACCTTGTTCAGGTTCTGCCCCATACCATAATAGTGAGCAGCCCACATGTTGCCCATGATATCACTGGAACCGGTAGCACCTCCCATTTTATCGTATTGATTGCCATTGGCATTTGCGCACCAGTATTGTATGTAACGTCCTATGTAATAGTTATCTACCACGGTACCATAGTTCGTACCATTGGCTGTATAGCTGTTTACCATATTAGAAATAAGGTTTGGCAACAGTGTTTCAATAGGTTGTTCCACATCCGCATTCGGATTGGTGTAGGCATCATCAATCAGTTTTTTACACCCCGTTCCCAGCACACAGATGATAGCGCCGAAGCAGGCATATTTCAATAATTTATACTTAATCATACCTGTAGTTTTTTAATTAAAATGAAACCCTTAAACCAAAGTTGGCACTCACCGGAGCAGGCAGGTTGCCATAGTCAAATCCAAAACCACCTACGCCTTTGTTGGCCGAAGTGTTACCATTGCTCACCGGGTCTGCCCCTCTGTAATTGGTGATCAGGACCAGGTCATTGAAGGTGGCAAATGCACCGATGTTGCTGATGCCTTTCCACTTGCCGAAGTTATAACCGATGGTGAGGTCTCTGAGGCGGAACCAGTTTACATCTTTCTGAATGAATTCTTCTTCCGGCATATTGGTATAATATGCCTGCTGGCGATAAGGTGTCACGATGATGTTATTTTCAGTTGGCTTTTCTGTATTCTGTAAACCATCATTCAATACACCTTTGATTACACGGGGTGTTTCTCTGTCAGCAGTCCTGATACCTTTCCCCTGTACGGTCAGGTACATATCTGTTGCATCAAACACATCGCCGCCTACTTTCAGGTCCCAGAGGAAACTCAATGTCCATTTTTTATAGCGCAGGGTATTGTTAATACCTAGTGTAAAATCCGGGTTACGATCTCCGATCACTCCGAAGGTGGCATCAATTACAGGCAAACCTGTCAGCGGATTAATGAGGATATTTCCCTTGTTGTTACGTGAATAGTGATAGCCTGTGATGGTTGTAGTAGAGCCTCCGCGCAGCAGGCCTCCCCTGGCATTGCCATAGATCCAGGTATCGCCGATGTAGTATTCGGTAAGGGCCTGTGGAATTGCCAGTACCTTATTGTACATCTTATTAAAATTCAGGGACAGATCCCATCCAAAGTCCGTTTTGCGAATGGGCGAAGCGGTAATCATGGCCTCGATACCTTTGTTGCGGGTAGATGCTGCATTCATGGTATTGAGGATAAACCCGGTCGCGTAACTGGCGCGGAAGGCCTGTGCAATCTGATCCTTCACCAATGTATTGTAGTAAGATACTTCCGCATTGATTCTACCGTCAAACATTCTCAGTTCAGTACCTATTTCATAGGTCTTTTGTCTTTCAGGTTTCAGGTTCGGATTAGCATTTGTATAACCATATGCATATCCCCCGCCACTGGCCAGGTTATTTACAAAAACGGACTGGTTGGCGTATGGATCGGAGAGGCGTGCGGTAGCTGCCATAGAAGCACGGATCTTCCAATAGCTCAGCACTTTACTGGTTTTCATACCCGGAATTACTTCACTTGGAATGAAGCTGGCGCTGATGCCGGGGTAATTATAGTTACGGGAGGCAGCAGGCATAATGCTTGTGGTTTCGAAACGTTGTGTGAAACTTACAAATGCGAGATCGCTGTAGCCAATGGCTGCTTCGCCAAAGTAGGCGATATTCCTGTTGATACTCATGTTGTACGCACCTTTCGCATTCCTGAGCAAACGGGTACGGGTAGCAGGGTCCGTATTGCTGCTATCAGTGCCCATAGGGTCGGTGAGGTTGGTTCCTCTTACAGCATACATACCTGTTTCATTGTCCTGCCACATGGTACCGATCATAATTCTGCCGTTGAACTTTTTATAGGTTTTGGTGGCAGTAGCAGTGATGGTGTGGTTATAGCTCCAGTATTTCAGGTAGTAGTTTTCCAGTGCGCCATTCTGTGCAGCAGTTACATTGTACGAGTCGCGGTTATACAACATGTAGCCATCTGTGCGATAGGCATCGTAACCAAACCGGCCTGCCACTGACAACCATGGAAAAGGATTGATATTAACACCGAGGGTAGCAATATAGCGGTTGTTTTTATCCTGGCTCAGGTTGCGCTGTACACTGAATACCGGGTTGTCTACTTCAGCATTCGGAGAGTTGCCCGCAACGAGTGTAGCTTTGCGACCTACGGAATCCTGCCAGTCATGAATGTCATGATCGGTAGGCCAGAGGTATAAGTCCAGCAGGTAACCGCCGGCACCTCTGAGCGGTTTGTTATTCACACTATTGATCACAGAAAAGCTGGGCGTGATTTCTACATACTTCCCGATTTTGGTGGTATTAGATAAACGCAGGTTGAGCTTTTTATAATTATTGTTAGGGATTACACCATCCTGGTTGATATAGGATGCAGAGAAACGGAAGCCGGAATTCTTCAAACCGAAGTCTACACCAAGGTTGTGACTTTGGGTGAAACCGTTTCTGAAAAAGTTGTGTACGTTATCATACAGTTTGGTGGTATCGCTGTATTTAGGCCCAAAGAAAGTACCGCTGCCAGACTGGAAGATGGAAGTATACACACCATCGGTACCGGTATTGTAGGCATTGGTCACTTTATTAAAACGGGTAATTTTCTGTGTGCGGAAACTGTTGTCATAGCTTACATGTATGCCTTTACCTTTGCTTCTTTTGGTGGTGATCACGATAGCACCGGAGCTGGCCTGGCTACCATACAATGCAGTGGCTTCAGGGCCTTTGAGTACAGTGATGCTTGCGATATCTGCAGGATTAATATCTGCTGCGCGATTGGTATAGTCACTGTTTTTGTTCGCCATGTCGGATACGAGACCGATACCGGCACCGCCATTGGAGCTTTGATTTAGTGTCTGGTTGTCTACGATGATACCATCTACGACGAACAGTGGCTGGTTGCTCAATGAGAGGGAATTGAAGCCTCTGAGTACGATAGAGGAACCGGAGCCTGCCTGACCAGTGGTGGGTGTGATGGTAACACCTGCTACCCTGCCCTGCAGGGCGTTCACGAAATTCTCACGTTGGGTAGCTGCAATTTCATCACCACTCACACGCTGAACGGAGTAACCAAGTTCACGGGCATTGCGCTTGATGTCCATAGCGGTGACAACGACTTCGCCGAGTTCACCATTGCTGGGTTTCATCACGACTCTCGATGCGTCACCGGCATTGACCCTGACGATGCCATAGCCGATGTAAGAGAAAACGAGTTGCTGTCCTTTTTCGGCAGCGATGGAAAAGTGACCGCTGGCATCAGTCTGTGTACCTTTTTTTGTCGTTGCGTTGACTACGGTCACCCCGATTAACGGGCTTTTTCCGTCTTCAGCCAATACGGTACCTGTTACCGGTGCTGTCTGGCCAAATGACTGTAATAATGAAGATAGGAGCAGGACTATCATCATTCCGGCAAATTTTCGCATAGCAATGATTTTAGAAATAAATAGGCAAAAGGTTCCCTGCTGCGCGGGATCGCGCAGTTTTAACAAACCAGAATAAACTGAATGGTAAATGGTTACCTCAGTAAATGAATACCCTGTAGCTACATAGTGCTAAAGCTTACGATCAACTGTACTACGGCTCAGATGCAAAAATTAAGTTCAATAGTTAAAGCTGGTTGATAAAAAATCTTATAAATGGGTTCTTTTCCCTTCAGCATAAAACAACTAAAAAAACCGCACATTCCCGCATTTTTTTGGATGATTTATGCAAATATGTTTGCGTATACATGCATAAAGCAGCAATAATGAGAAAATAATATTAGGCCAACTGCACACAGAAGCACGCCTTTCATCAAATTCCCCTGACTCAGCACACCGATAAATAGTATTTTGCTGTTCTTATGAAAAAAATGATGGTTACCGCCGTTCTTTGCGGCTTTTCTCTCCTCTCCTTTGCGCAACAACCCGCTAAAAAGCCACTCGATCAAAGTGTGTACGATGGTTGGCAAAGCATTGGCACCAAAGTCATCAGCAACAATGGGCAATTAGTTGCGTACACTATTACACCACAGGAAGGTGATGCTACGCTGGTGATCTATGACACAAAATCAAAGAAACAGTTATCGGTACCGCGCGGTAATGCGCCCGTGATCACGGAAGACAATAAATTTGTCGTCTTCGCGATCAAACCCCCTTTTGCCAGCGTAAGGCAGGCAAAAATCAAAAAGAAAAAGCCTGCGGAAATGCCCAAAGACTCACTGGGTATTTTATATCCCGGTGCAGATACCGTGTACAAAACCGGGTTAATCCGCAGCTTCAAAACGCCTGAGAAAGGCAGTGGTGTACTCGCTTATCTGCTGGAGAAAAAACAGGTGGATACCACCAGTGGCAACCTTGTCATTGTGTCTCTCAACAAGCAACAGCAGGACACCGTCAAAAATGTGCAGGATTATATAATCAGCAAAACGGGGAACTATTTACTGATAGAACTGGTCGCTGACAAAAAAGATTCAACTACGCACGATGCTTTACTGCGCTGGGATGTTGCGGCCAGAAAAGCAGACACGCTGAGCAGAGGTGCAGGTAACAGAACACAACTGGCCTTTGATGAATCAGGCAAACAGGCAGCCTGGGTCAATACCAGGGACAGTGCAAAAGCGTTACAGCAATTTTATGAATTATATTATTATACAGCGGGCCAGGATACAGGCAGCATTGTGGCAGACAAAATGAGCAAAGCCTTCCCCGCCGGCTGGTCTGTGAGCCAGCATGGAAAAGTATGGTTTAGCCGGAATGGTGAAAGGTTATTTTTTGGTACAGCACCTATTCCACCTGCAAAGGATACTAATATTGTAGATTTCGAAGTAGCGAAAGTAGATGTGTGGAATTACCTTGATGATTACCTGCAGCCGATGCAGTTGAAAAATCTGGACAAAGACTTACAGAAGAATTTTCTTGCAGTCTATTTTCCTGGTAATAAAAAAGTCTTGCAGCTGGCCGATAAGGATGTGGATAATGTAAGCGTAGCAGATGAAGGGAATAGTGACTACGCCATCGCTTATACAGATAAAGACCAGAGAGTAGCTGTACAATGGACAGGCGGTACGTTGAAGACTTCGTATTTGTTGCGGGTAACAGATGCATCGCGTAAGCTAATCATGAAGGACCTGGATAGTACTTCTTACATATCTCCTGATGGAAAATATGTGATCTGGTATGACCTGCATCAAAAGCATTATTTTACTTACGAAACGGCTACCGGTATTACCCGCAATATCACGTCCGGCATTGCTGTACCTATGTATGATGAGGAGGATGATCAACCGGAACTACCGGGTAGTTATGGTATTGCAGCATGGCTGGAGCATGACGCAGCAGTGTATATCTATGATCGTTATGATATATGGAAAGTAGATCCATCCGGAAAGCAGGCACCGGTTATGATCACTGGTGGTATGGGCAGACAGCAGCACGTGGTATTCCGCTATATCAAACTGGCAAAAGACGAACGCTTCCTGAAGGCAGGCCAGGAGCTGGTATTGCAGGCATACAATGATAGTACAAAAGAGAATGGTTATTATACAACTGAGAGTACAAAGAGCAAGCTGAAATTGGTGGTGATGGGTGGTTTCAATTATACCAAACTGGTAAAGGCAGCTGCTGCGAATTACTATTTATATTCGAAAGAAAATTATCAGCAATCTCCTGATATATATGGAGGTAGTGATATTCCGCGTGCTGTGCAACTGACGCATCTCAATCCGCAACAGGCGCAGTACAACTGGGGTACGGCTACACTCTTCAAATGGACGGCCTACAATGGTCAGCCTGCTGAAGGTATTTTGTATAAGCCGGAAGATTTTGATAGTACGAAGTCTTACCCTGTGCTGATGTACTTCTACGAGAAATTGTCAGAGCAATTATACTGGTATATTCCACCTGCGCCGACGCCTTCCAGGTTGAACATTTCTTATTTTGTAAGCAGGGGTTACCTTGTATTGGTACCTGACATTCATTATGAGCGGGGGCATCCGGGCAAGAGTGCGTATGATTATGTGGTGAGTGGTGCGCGGGCATTGGCAGCGCATCCGTGGGCAGATAGTACGAAGATGGGTATCCAGGGACAGAGCTGGGGCGGTTACCAGGTATCTTACCTGATCACTGCTACTCAATTGTTTAGTGCAGCCTGGGCAGGAGCACCGGTAGCGAATATGACGAGTGCGTATGGGGGTATAAGATGGGAAAGTGGTATGAACAGGCAGTTCCAGTATGAGCGAAGTCAAAGTCGTATTGGTGCTACGTTGTGGGAACAACCGGCGTTGTATATAGAGAACTCACCCTTGTTCCATTTACCGAATGTGACGACACCACTGGCGATCATGGCGAATGATGCAGACGGTGCTGTGCCCTGGTACCAGGGGATTGAATTGTTTACAGCGATGCGCAGGCTGGGGAAACGAGTGTGGATGTTGAATTATAACAATGAAGCGCATAACCTGATACAGCGCCAGAACAGGAAGGATATATCACGCAGAGAGCAGCAGTTCTTTGATCATTTTCTGAAGGGAGCACCAGCTCCGGAGTGGCTATCCAGGGGAGTACCGGCGGTAGATAAAGGAAGAAACTGGGGGTGGGATCAGGAGCAGACGAACTGATATTTACTTGTGATAAGCTATTGAATTTGACAGCAACTGGCTGAATTCAGGGATATGATTCATACATAAATAAGGGTCGCAAATAGCGGCCCTTATTGCATTTGAACAGATTTTGCGTGTATAAAGTATTGGGTCTCAACCTACTCAAATTAATTTTTTTTATATACTTACTAATCTCTATGTTTGTATCAGAATGAGACCCTGATTGGAGTGTGAAAGAACCGAACTAACCACCTAATGCTGATCCTATGAACTTCCGTATCTATTCTCCGGCAGCATCGCTTGCCCCTTATGTTAAGCATTATTATCATTTACAGAATGCCAATGATGGTTTGCTCCATCTTCCTCAGAATTTATTTTCTTTAGGAGACCTGTATATGGTTTTCCTGCAGGAAGGTGAGGTAACGTTTCAGCCGGAGCAACATGCTGCATTTACATTGCCGAAAGCTGCTGTTGTAGGTCATTTTACCTGCCATCATACGATTAAGGTACAGGGCCCTGTAAAGATGACAGTGGTGCAATTGAATGCGTATGGTTGTTATAAACTGGCCGGGCTGAATATGTCTTCGTTCAACAATTATTATCGTGATTTGCTGAAGCAGGATAATGGGCAGTGGCAGCATTTGGTAGAGGCGATTCATGGTACGACTGATTATATGCAGCTGGATACAATTCTGGATAAGGCTTTTATGGATATGATGTCGACACAGGATCATTCATTGAAGCAGATGGATGAGGTAGCGGATTATATGTTGCGTCATCAGGGACATGTGAATATTGACAGGTTGGTGCGTAAGTTTAAGATTTCACGTCCTACGCTGGAGCGGAAGTTTATGGAAGTGGTGGGCATAACGCCGCAGTTATATGCGAGGATGCTGCGATTCAGAGATGCGATGCGGCATATGCAGCAGATGAACGTGGAGCAGTGGCAGTCGTTTATTACGAAGAGTGAGCGTTATAACCAGGATTTGTTTAACCAGGATTTTCAGTTTTTTAAGGGATCGGAGTCGACGATTGCACGGATGCCGGTGTCACAGACAATGGCGGTGGCGTAGTGGTGGCATGTGCTTTTAGGGGGTAATGGAGAAAAGGGCTACTGGGTGCTCTTTTGCGGAGGACGAAGGTGTGGAGAAGTAGTGGGTGCTCTACGCCGGAAGCGACGAAGAGGTGATGGGGGAATATGCATGGCAGATAATTTTTACTATAGAATGAAAAAGGTGTCTTCATCAAGGCACCTTTTTTGCTTTCTTTGTAGTGCAATCTTTGTGTTTCATTCTTAGTTATATTGATCTCTATGATACTCAACCAGCAGAACCATAATGCCGAATATTGGCGGGAACATTTGCAACTGGCATCACATGTAGAAGGCGGATCTTTCAGGGAAACCTACCGGGCGGCACTGAAAGTACCTACGTCTGTATTGCCTTCGGCTTTTAAAGGGGAGCGCAATGTGGCTACCGGGATTTATTTTTTGCTGGAGTATGGAGATTTTTCTGCTTTTCACAGGATTGCCGCGGATGAGATGTGGCATTTTTATGATGGGTATACATTGACGATCTATGAGATTAAGCCGGAAGGAGCGCTGGTAGTGCATCAGTTGGGGAAGCATGTGCATCTGGGGGAAAGGCCGCAGCTGGTGATTACGGCGGGGAGTTGGTTTGCATCGAGGGTTGAGGTGGAGGATGGGTATACATTGGTGGGATGTACGGTGGCACCGGGATTTGATTTTGCGGATTTTGAGTTGGGGGACAGAGGTGTGTTGCAGAAGGAATATCCGGCACATAGTGGGATTATTGCGGAATTGACGAGATAGTTGCAGGAATGGGCGATAATTGGGCGAAAGCTGGTATTGGTAATGTGGTTAAAATGAGTGGATAACAGGTGAAAGGATGATAGTGTGTGAGTCAATAACAGGGGAAGAGATTGTTAGTGAGGGAGTGGATAACTGGTGATGTGATGATGAGGGAGGGAGAAAATAACAGGTGAAGAGATTGTTAATGAAGGAGCGGATAACTGCTGACGCGATGATTGGTGAGTGAGCAGATGAGCAGTGAGGGAGTGGGTAATTACTGACGTGATGATTGGTGAGTGAGAAGATGAGCAGTGAGGGAGTGGGTAATTACTGACGTGATGATTGGTGAGTGAGAAGATGAGCAGTGAGGGAGTGGATAACTGCTGACGTGATGATGAATAAGTGAGAAGATGAGCAGTGAGGGAGTGGATAACTGCTGACGTGATGATGAATAAGTGATTGAGCAAATAACAGGAGAAAGATGATTGCTAAATTAGCAGATAACAGAGGTAGACATGTTACTGAATTAACCAGCAATTGTGACTGTCAATAAATAATTTATGATTGCCAATATGAAAAATTTTTTACTGTTTTTGATATTAATAGGTTTTGCCTTGCTACTTTTCTGGCTGGGGAAGCAGTACGGAAGTAAGAATGTGAATCAGGAGATTCTGTCGAATAGTCTGATCGTGAAGGATATTGCGGAGCTGGCAAGTTTGGAAGTGCAGGGAAATGCGACAATCAAGAGGAGTAATGTAGAGAATGACGGGACCTGGATGAGCAATATGAAGAAGGTATTTATAGAGAATACTATTTGGGTGACGATCCCTTATGTAGCGAAGTATGGAATTGATGTAGATAGTCAGAATTTTAAGTTAACCGTCAGTGATAAAAAGATAGTGGTGAGCTTGCCTGAGCCCAAGTTATTAAGTTATGAATTGAGGGTGGATAAGATGGAGACAGCGAATAAAAAAGGTATGTTCCTGGCGGCAGATGATGAGACCTATACAGATGTGCAGAAGAAGTTGTATAAAGAGTCAAGGGGACAATTGGAAGGAAATGTATTGTACAGGAATCAGAGCAGGCAGAAGATAGAGAAGATTTTAAGAGAATATTATAAACCGTGGCTGAAGGACCATGAATTGGTAGTGGAGTTTGGTGGTACGAAAACACCGGCGCTTAACTAACTAACTGGCGAAAAGCCCGAAAGTAAGAAATGGGAAAGTGAAAAAGCCGCGTTTGCCTGAGGCAAACGCGGCTTTTTTGTGGGAGAGAGGTTTTGTGCTTTACAACATGCAAAACAAGCTCCCTGGTATACATTACGTACTTTACAGTAGTTTGATAGTAATGGTTTTAGGCAGCGTGATTAGCTATGTATTTTACCAATGATCTTTTAGCAATCGGTAATAACGTTTCATTGACAGGAAAAGCCAGCTTCGTTTCCACCCGATACACGGCGGGGTTCGGTAGTTTCTTCCGTTTCCTGATCAACGTCGTTTTAATATGCTCACAGGAATGAACCAGGTCCTTCGTGAAAGACTCCAGGTATTCGGTATGAATCCCCCTATATCGCTCGTCATGCCGTTCAAAGATGCTTAAGCGGTACTCATACACCAGTGTTTCTTTTTGCCTTCCGTCACAAAGAAAAAAATACCCTTCCTGGGAATCCAGTGGAATCAGGCCAACCGGAGAAATTGTGAGGCTGTCTTCCACGAACTCATAAATTTCTGTCCCGTCTTTGATAGCGGTATTCATCTTAAACAGGGCGAACTGAATAATACTTTCCAGTTCCTTCATCAGCTCATCGTCTGCGATGATCTGCTCGTACAGTAATTGGAGACGCTCCAGATTCACAGCTGTCAGTCTTTTCGGGAATTGCTGTTGCAGGTACTGCTTGTTGTCCCGGAAAGACACCAGATTGTTGTAGTGAAAGATCAGGTCTCCCAGCTGCGGATACAGCTTGTTTTCATTAAAATAACCGTTGATTTGTTGCAGATAAGCCAGTAAAGAGTACTTTTTCGACTCAAAATCTATATAACCGTCTGCAAACCAGGTTTCGCTCAGGCTCTTCATATTAAACAAAATTTAATGGACTATCAGTCTTAATTTACAAAAAAAAATGCATATTCCATACTCCACTTTGGTGCTATCCGAGGGGATTTGAGGGTTAAATAATGGTCCAAAAAAGCCGGTCAGGAAATAATTTTTGAGCTGGATGTATTTATTGAACTTATTTCTTTAACTTCAGTATTATTTTTCATTTTTTTAATTTTTTAGTCATGAACATTTACGTAGCCAACCTGCACTACAGGTTGAACGATGCGGACCTTCACCAGATATTCAGCGAATTTGGCGAGGTAACTTCTGCAAAAATTATCAAGGACCATGAGACTGGCCGTTCACGCGGTTTCGGTTTTGTGGAAATGCCAAACCAGGAAGAAGGTAGCAAGGCTATGGATAGTTTGAACGGTACTGAAATCGAAGGCAAACAACTGATGGTAAACGAAGCAAGACCTAAACAACCGAATAATAATTCAAGAGGTGGTGGATTTGGTGGAAACCGCGGTGGTGGCGGATATGGTGGCGGCGGTGGCCGTGGCCGTTACTAATTATTCTGTTGGCCCAAAGCTTATTTCGGTCAAGAAATTAAAGGCTCCCAATTCCAATTGGGGGCTTTTTTTATGCCCTGCTGTGTAAAAGCTGACCTTCCTTCCGGCAAAAAGTACTGGCCATCAGACCAGGTGATCGCCACAAAAGTTCTTCCTGCTTCCAGCCCTTTATTCCTGGTAATTATAAATTAGTTAGGCATCAAAACTATTATTAATTAGACCTCCTAACTGCCCCCTGATTCTCCCCGGGAATATTCGGGAAGCGGGTATTTACCAATGGAAGTGACCATGATACAAAAAAAGCGCTTCCACACCAGGTGAAAGCGCTATTTGTTAACAAGGTTCGCCAACGACGGGCAATTGAAGCCGTGGCCAACCAATTAATATCGGCTGTATTACAGCGATCTGATTATCTGCTAATACTCTCTGTGAATATCAAAGTTCTCCAACTCATGTACCACGGCACTCAGGAAAGTTGATCCCAATGCGCCATCAATAATCCTGTGGTCGTAAGACATAGACAGGTACATCATATGCCTGATCGCAATAGTATCTCCATGCTCTGTCTCGATCACTACCGGACGCTTCTTTATAGTACCTACCGCCAGGATGGCTACCTGCGGCTGGTTGATAATAGGTGTACCCGCCAGGCTACCAAAAGTGCCCACGTTCGTGAGTGTAATGGTTCCATTCTGGGTATCATCCGGCTTCAGTTTATTGTTACGTGCAGCGGTCGCCAGCTGGTTGACCTGCTTGGTTAAACCCACCAGATTCAGCATGTCCGCATTGCGGATCACCGGTACGATCAGGTTGCCGGTAGGCAGCGCGGTCGCCATACCCACATTGATATCTTTCTTCATGATGATCTTATCACCTTCCAGAGAGCTATTCAATAATGGATACTTCTTGATACATTTTACCAATGCTTCAATGAAAAGCGGGGTGAAAGTGATCTTCTCTCCTTCTCTCTTCTCAAACACTTTCTTCTCCTGGTCTCTCCATCTTACTATATTCGTTACATCTGCCTCTGCAAAGCTGGTCACGTGCGGGCTGGTTTGCACGCTTCTCACCATGTGGTCAGCGATCAGCTTACGCATCCGATCCATTTCAATAATCTCAGCAGCACCTGTGTAGGATACACTGTGACCATTCGAACTGGTCTGTGTTTGTGGCTGTACCGTTACCTGCACCTGTGGCTGTGGTTGTGGTTGTACCTGTGGTTGTGGCTTTGGTTGCTCTGCAGCTACAGGTACTTCTGCTGCTTTTGCCGGCATTGGTGTAGCGGTATGTACAAAACCCTTCGCCTTGGATTCAACGTAGTTGAGTATATCTTTCTTAGTCACACGCCCCTCGTTGCCCGTACCCGGAATTTTCTCCAGTTCGGCAAAACCAATACCCTCCTGTTGTGCGATGGTCAGCACCAGCGGAGAATAAAAACGAGGCCCGGCAGCTGTTGTAAACTGCGGCTCATGTACTTCCTCCTGTGGCTTTACCACCTCCACTTCTGCCTGTGATTGCTGTTGCTGTACAGGTGCTTCAGGAGCGGTCACAGGGGCAGCTGCTGCTGCTTCCACATTCGTATTGATACGTGCTATTACTGCACCTACCGGAACTACATCATTTTCTGCGTAGAGTATCTCGGTAATTTCGCCATCGGCGATAGAAGGTACTTCGCTATCCACCTTATCTGTGGCAATTTCCAGGATAGTTTCATCAGATTTCACCTGATCTCCTGGTTTTTTATGCCAGCGTAATATGGTGGCTTCCATAATACTTTCTCCCATCTTGGGCATTACCAGTTCTACAATGGCCATAAGATTGCGTTTAACTATTTGATAGAAAACAAAAGTATGAATTAAATACTAATAATCAGGAACAGGGAAGCTGCTTACACTCATTCTGATGAACATCATTTTTTGAAATGATCTTCCGCAGGTCATTCATTTTGCAGGATCGTGTTTTTTACATCTAAACCGCCATATGCAGTTACCGGATGATCTTCCGTAACTCATTCATCGCATATGCCGCTGTCATCTGTATATTCAGATACCTGTCATATCTTAACTGGAATTTTGCGGCTACCGTCTCCGTAGCACTCCCTACACCTACCCACACTGTTCCTACAGGCTTCTCCGGTGTGCCACCATCCGGTCCCATTATCCCGGATACCGCTATCACATAATCCGTCTGTAGATGAGCCAGCGCACCACGGACCATTTCCTTTACTACCGCTTCACTTACTGCGCCATGTGCCGCCAGTGTAGCTGGTTGCACACCCAGTATACGGGTCTTGATCTCATTCGCATAGCTGATCACACTACCTCTATACCATGCCGAACTACCCGGTACCAATGTGATACTATGGGCAATGAACCCACCGGTACAACTTTCAGCGGTACCGACCGTTTTGCCTTTTGCTGCCAGCAACTGACCAATCACCTCCGCCATTGGCAGGTCGTGTTCCGCCACCACAATGTCTGCCAGGATCTCCTTCAGCTGGTGGAACTGCATGGACAGTGAAGCAGCTGTTGATAACTTATCTTTTCCGTGTGCAGTCAGTCGTAATTTGATGGTACCTAATGAAGGCAGGTATGCCAGTTTGATATTTGCCGGCAACTGTGCCTCGAAATCAATTAAACGCTCTGCTACAAAGGATTCACCCATACCTGCTATGATCAGTGTCTGATGTACGACCACCGGCGTCTGGAAATACTCCTTCAAACGTGGCAACACATGATCTTCCATCAACCCTTTCATCTCATAAGGAACCCCCGGCATGGACACAAACACTTTTCCGTCCTTTTCAAACCACATTCCAGGTGCGGTTCCTCTCTTATTGTGCAGCACTTTACAAACATCGGGCACCAGTGCCTGATCCATATTACGCTGCAATGGCGGCAGGCCACGGCTTTCAAAAAACTCCATCACCTGCTTAAAGGTGGCTTCATCCCTTACCAGCGTGCCTCCAAAATATTGCGCCAGCGTGGGTTTGGTAATATCGTCTGCTGTAGGACCCAGGCCTCCTGTGATCAATATAATGGGCGACACGGCACTTTCATCGTCCAATGCCTTAACGATGGCTTCCTTTACATCGCCTATCGCCACGCGGCGGTGCACCCATATACCCATTGCATTGAGTTGCTGTGCCATCCATGCAGAATTCGTATCTATCGTCTGCCCAATCAGTAATTCATCGCCAATGGTGATGATACTGGCTACTACCTTTTGCCCTTCCATGATATTTATTGTTATTTCAGGCTATTCAAAAAAAGGCGCTAAGGCCTCCCGCATTACCGGAGGCAGGCCATATTTCAGTTTGGTATCTGCATGTAAAAATACGAGGGTCGTTACACCTACGTTCAGTAACTCCCCTTTTTCATTGTACAATTCTGAGTGGAAGCGGATCTTATGATCAACCGGCATCTCTTTCAGTATAGTCTTTACGGTTATCAGGTCATCATAGTAGGCTGGGCGGATGTACTTTACATTCAGTTCTGCCACCGGCATGATCACACCCTCTTTTTCCAGTTGTGCGTAGGTAAAACCCAGTTTCCGGATGGCTTCCGCACGACCTACTTCATAATATAAAGCATAATTCCCGTAATAAAGGTACCCCATCTGGTCTGTCTCTCCATATCGTACCCTGATCTGTGTTGTTTCTATGAACATATCTTTGCTTTAACTTTCTCATTTACAATGCCCGGCTGCAAGGTAAGCCTTTTTTGCAGGCAGTAAACCTCCTATTTAACGATGGCTGACAGCTATTTAAATGGCTGAAAATGAACAACTTTTATTATTTCCCAATGGCATTGTCCAGACTCACTTTTCCCGGTCCGGCAAGCAGGATCACCAGGAAAGGAATCATATACAATATAGCCGGTTCCTGCTCCTTCAATGACTGATGACCATGAATCATAAACAGTGCCACCCCCATCATAACTATCACAGGTACAGTGGCTAAGCGGGTTACCAGGCCCAGTATGATCAACCCTGCACAAAACACCTCAGCAAATACTGCCAGGCCCAGGGAGATAGGATGACCTATGTGCAATGGATCAGGAAATGAGTCTTTCATGGATGAAAAACCTTTTAATTTTCCCAGACCATGGTTCATTAATAACAGGCCGCCAAAGGTGATACGCAGTAGTAAAAGCGAGAAATTGATTGCACCATTGGATGCTTTAGAAGAAAACAGTTTGCTCATATGTCAAAAATGGTTTGATCTTTGCACAAATATAAATCTTTGATTTTTTGATAGTGTATGATTTTGGCGGGGAGGAGAATCCGAGAGCACCCGATCCATGTTGTAATCTGCGAGGATTGCGCAGTTTATTAATTAAAAGCAATAACTATATTTGTCCCTGTTTTAGTTTCCCTGAAAGCATTATTTATTGATCCTGAACAGAAAATAATAACTGTAAAGGATTCGTTTAAAACGCATATTAAAGTTTATAACAGGTTAAAAGCATGCAATTCATAAAAAAGTTTCTTGTTCCCGGACATTTGTTTCTCTATCTGGCCACTTGCTGTATCCTGGCTACTTCGGTTGCCAATGCCCAGCAAACCCGCATCTACACAGAGCCGGATAAAGTCTTCAAAGACGCCCAGCAACTTTTCCAACAGGAAAAATACGCGGTGTCTATGCAATTGTTCAAGCAAACACTTGATAACATCAATTATTTCCAGGAGACCAACCGTAGCCTGGTAAAAACAGACGCTCAATACTATTATACCGTTTGCGCCCTTAAACTGGGCAACGCCAACGCAGAAAAAGTAGCGCTGGAATACCTCGCTACCTACAATAACAACGCCAGGGAAGAACTGGTGAGCTATCAGCTGGCTAAATACTACTTTCACCAGAACAAACTGAAGGAAGCCATTCCCCTGTACGAAAAAGCAAGCATCGAGAACCTGTCCAACAACGAAATTGCTGAAGCGAAGTTTGAACTGGCCTATTGCTACTTCAACGTAAAAGATTTCAAAAAGGCACAACCCCTGTTTCAATCGATCAAGGAACTGCCTGGCAAATACTACATTCCCGCCAATTACTACTACGGATTCATTGCTTATTACAACCACCAGTACGCTGAAGCGCTCACCAGCTTCCAGCGTGTAGTAAAAGAACCTAAATACAGTACTGTCGTACCTTATTATATTGCCGAAATATATTACTTCCAGCGTAAACCTGACCAGGTGATCGCCTATGTTGAACCACTCATTCAGCAGGGCGGCCAATACTACGAAGCAGAACTGAAACAATTACTGGGTCAGACCTACTTCGAAAAGGGTAACTATGCAAAGGCACTGCCTTACCTGCAGGAATACCAGGACAACGCCGAAGAAGTACGCAAAGAAGATATTTATCAGCTTTCTTACAGTTACTACCAAACTGGTAACTATGCAAAAGCGATCAATGGTTTCAAACAACTGAGCAGCGAGAAAGACTCCCTGGGACAGAACTCTATGTACCTGCTGGGTGATTGCTACCTGAAAACCGGTCAGAAAGCCAATGCACGTAATGCCTTTGCCTTCTGCGCACGCAACAGTGCCAACCCTGGTCAGCAGGAGATCTCCCGCTTCAACTATGGTAAGCTCTCCTATGAACTCGGTTATGGTGACGTAGCGATCTCTGAGCTCACCAGCTTCCTGAGCACTTACCCTAATTCTGCTTACAGGAACGAAGCAAGAGAAGTACTGGTAAGCGCCTTCCTCAACACAAACAACTACAAGGATGCGATGGCGGTAGTAGATCAGATCCCTGATAAGAACCCTACCGTGCTGAAAGCGTACCAGAAGATCGCTTACGGCCGCGCTGTAGAACTGATCAATGACCAGCAACTGCAGGATGCAGACAAACTGCTGGACATTGCCATCAAGAATCCTTACGATAATAACACCGTTCAACTGGCGCACTTCTGGAAAGCAGAAATAGCCATGCGTCAAAGCAATATCGATGGCGCTATTAATCACCTGAACACTTACCTGACCAGCAGTGCTCCTTCTTCCGGTGAAGCCAATCCTCAGACTGCGAGCTACAACATGGGTTATGCCCTCCTCAAAAGAGAAGATTATACCAATGCCCTCAAGCACTTTGAAGCGGCACAACGCACCAGTGGTCCGAACGCTGCCCGTATCACCAACGATGCAGCCCTCCGTGCAGCTGACTGTTACTACATGCTGAAAGATTATACAAGAGCACTGGCATTGTATGACCGCATCATTTCGGGCAACCAGCCAGGTTCTGACTATGCTACTTACCAGAAGAGTATCATCCTTGGTATCCAGGGTAAAGCCAATGAGAAAGTGGCCCTGCTGAAACAACTGGGTGATAAATTCCCTTCTTCTGGTTTTGGTAACGATGCTGATCTTGAAATCGCCAATACTTACCTGGCGGATGAAAAATATAATGAAGCCATTCCTTACCTGGAGAATGTGCTGAACAAACAACCGAATGGCCCGAATGCCCCCAGAGCGATGTTGAAACTGGGTCTCTGCTACTTTAACCGGGATGATGAGAACAAGGCCCTCTCCTATTACCGCCAGGTGGTAGAGAAGTATCCGAATGCGCCTGAAGCGGGTGACGCACTGGCTGCTATCAAAGACATCTATGTAGGTCAGGGTAAAACCGATGCATACATTGCCTTACTGAAATCAACCGGTCGTACCATTTCTACCAATGCAGAAGACTCCCTGGCATATGCCGCTGCCGAAGCTAAGTTCAGCACCGGCGATTGCACCGGTGCCACTGCTGCTTTCAACAGCTACATTCAGCGTTATCCTGACGGTCAGTTCATTCTGCCTGCTCAGTTCTTCAAATCAGAATGTGCTTATAACAATAAGGACTACGCCGGTGCACTGCCTGGTTATGAGTTTGTATTGTCTAAAAATGCGAGCCTTTATGCAGAACGTGCTGCACTGCAGGCTGCCAACATCAACTACTACCAGTCAAAAAACTATGAGAAGGCACGTACTTACTACCTGCAGCTCCAGGACCTCTCTACTACCAAGGAAAATACCTTTACTGCTACAAGAGGGTTGATTCGCACCAACTACCAGCTAAAACACTGGGATGAAGTTGGTAACTATTCCGAAGTATTATTGTCCAGCTCCAATATCAGTACTGATGACCAGATCATCGGTCACTTTTACCTGGGTAGATCTCAGCAGGAACAGGGGCAGTACGACGAAGCTATAAAAGAACTGAAAATCGCTGCTGGTCTGACCAAATCAGAAACCGGTGCGGAAGCGAGGTATAATATTGCGGTTTGCCTGTTTGCAAGGAACGACCTGGCGGCTGCTGAAAAAGCAGGTTTTGATGTAATTAAAAATACACCGGGTTACGAGATGTGGGTAGCTAAATCCTACATTCTGCTGGGTGATATCTATGCCCGTCAGAAAGACTATTTCAATGCCAAGGCGACCTACCAGAGTATTGCTGAAAACAGCTCTATCGCTGAGCTGAAAGCAGAAGCAAAAGATAAGCTGGCAAAGACGGAGGCGGAAGAGAAAGCTGCATCAAAGATCAAATCCAATAAATAATTACGAACTACGACCATAGCATGAACGCATATATCAAACATATTCAACGGGTTTTAACAGTTACAGGAGCAGTAATGCTGGCACAGCAGGGTATTGCCCAGGACAAAAACCTGAAACAGGAAACGATTGATATCATCTCAAATTACCGCCCGAAACTGCGGGATGCGGCCAAACTGAACCTGACAGCTTCGCTGCCGGCTTCTGATACCACCCGTCCTAAATACCAGTACCAGGTACCTGCGCTGAACCTTTCATTCCTCTATCAACCAGTGCCCCTGAAACCACTGGCCCTGGGTAAGGATACCTTGCAAACCCTGCAGAACAACTTTATCAAAGCCGGTTATGGTAACCTGAGCACACCGCTCATCCAGGCAGGGTTTGGTAGTGGCAGGCAGGATAAGTACAACTTCGGGATCTATGGTAACTACACGTCTTCCAAAGGGAACATCAAGAACCAGGATTATAGTACACTCAATGTACTGGCATCCGGTACTTACCTCTCCCCGATCCTGGAGATCAATGGTAGTGTAGGATATGACCGTAACCAGCTGCACTATTACGGTTACGACCATAATCTGTATGACTATAGCAAAGGAGATGTAAAGCAGGCTTTCAACCAGTTCACCGCACAGGTGGGTGTAAAGAACAGGCCTCAGAATGACTGGGCCTTTATGTTCCAGCCTTCTGCGAAGTTTATTTACTATAGCGATGCTTACAACCGGAAGGAGCCGACCGTGATCCTGAAAGCACCTGTGAGCAAGCAGTTGTTTGAAGACATCTTCCTCCGTGTGGAAGGTAACTTCGACCTCTCTTCTTTCAAAGCAAAAGATAGCGCACAGTTTAATAACAATGTAGTAGCGATCCACCCGGCACTGGAGATCATCAAACCAAGGTTTGTATTGCATGCCGGCGTGAACCCCACCTGGACCAACAGTAAGTTCTACCTGTTGCCAGACATCGTGAACGAATCACACATTATTTACAAGAAAGTCATCCTGAGCAGTGGCTGGATCTCTTATATCAATAAGAACAGCTTCCGCGCCATGACCAACACGAATCCGTTCTTCACCAGCTATGGCAGTGGTATACTGAATACCCGTGTAGAAGAGAAGTACACTGGTATCAAAGGTACCCTGGGTAGCCATTTCAACTACAACACCAAGTTTGCAGCAGTGACCTGGTACAACATGCCACTGTTCGTAAATGATAGCCTGGATGGTAAGACCTTCTACACCCGGAATGAAGCGGAGCTGCGTGCTTTCAACCTGCATGGGGAAGTAGGTTACATACAGGAAGAAAAGTTCCAGTTGCGCTTTACGGTAGACTGGTTCAATTATACCAAACAGAAAACAGAAGTGAAACCATGGGGACTGGTGCCATTCCAAACCGAAGCCTTTGCCACTTACACACTGGCTAAAAAACTGCACCTGAATGCGAACGCATTCTTCCTGGGCAGCAGTTATTACCTGGCAAACGGCGATTTCCGGAAGACGAAGAGTGGCTGGGACCTGAATGCGGGCGCCAGCTATGATATCGGCAAGAACTTCAACCTGTGGGTGAACGCGAATAATATCTTCAATACCCGCTATCAGCGCTGGTATGGTTACAACACGTACGGTTTCAATGTAGTAGGTGGCGTAATGGTTAAATTTTAAAATCGTACCATTGCATTCTGTGAGGCTATCCTTCTCACATGGGAAGGATAGCAAACACAGGCATATTTATTGATAGAGAGTCATTTTACTAAGGTATATTTTATATAAACATTGGTACTACAGCAATACATACAGGACACTTTGTTCCGGAAGGAACCTTGTATTCTCCCCAAAATTGGCATCTTTACGGTGCAACATATTCCAGCGCGTTATAATGTGACTACCAAAACACTGGAGCCTCCGCAGGAGGTGATCCGGTTTGAGGATACGTGGGGGGATGAGGAGCAACTGGTGAAATGGATTTCCCAGCGGGAGCATCTGGTCGATAACATTGCCCGGATGAAGATGGAGAAATATGTGGAAGAAGTACATACACTGCTTAAGTCGGGTCAGACCTTTAGCATTCCCGGTGTAGGGCAACTGAAAGCCGATATTGCCGGGCAGGTCACGTTTATTGCAGAATACCTGCCAATTGAGCTGGAAACCTTGATGGTACAGCCTGTGATCAGGACAGACGTCAGTCACCGGGTGACCATTGGTGATAAAGAGTTTGTGAATAACCAGGTAGTCAACCATCTGTCTGCTTCTTCAGAAAATGCGAAGCCCAATGCAGAATATACAACCACTACAGACTATCCTCCTTATCCGGAGGAGCAGGGATCTTCCTTCCGCTGGTGGTGGGTAGCAGTACCTGTAGCCGCTGTAATGGCAGCCGGGTTGGTATGGTGGCTGATCTCCAACCAGCAGCGTAATAATCAGGAGCCTGTGATCAGTGCGGACAGAAGTGCACCTGCCGTAGCTGATACCATGAAAGTGCAGGATTCCACTACCCGTTCAGACACCAGCCTGCAACAGGCAGCGGCATCTGCCACTGTACCTGGCGATAAAACCTATTATGTAGTGGTTGGTGAATATCACAACCGCAAGGATGCGACTAAAAAGCTAAACTTTCATCATAAAAACGGGCGGGAGTACGTAACGCTGCGAGCAGATGCGACTGATACCAGCTTTTATCGATTGTTAGTTCCTGTCACGGCCCCATTGGCTGATACGACTAAGGCAAACGATTCGATTCAAAAGTTCTTTGGAGTGCCCAAACGTCACATTGTATTCTAAGGGCCTATATTTCTTTTGCCACTATCTGTAATCCTTCTGCAAAACTGTGCGGTTGATAGCCCAGTTCCTGTACTGCTTTGCTGATAACGAAACCTGTTCTGGCAGGGCGTTTTGCCGGCTGAGTAAAAGTTTTCGCATCTACTTTCTCTAATAACTGAGGGTTTAACTGGAAGTAGCCGGCTGTCTGAACGGCCATCTGATAAGGGGTTAATGTTTCACTACCTGAGATGTGGAAAATACCTGTTGCCTTTTTATCGGCTACCAGTTTACAACCTGCGGCGAGGTCCTGCACCAGTGTGGGAGTACGCCATTGATCATCTACGACTTTTAATTTCTTACCCTGTTCCAGGTTGGTTTTTACCCAGGTAATGATATTGCTGCGTTTGGGATCTGCGGCTATGCCGTATACCAATACAGTACGTACAATAGACCAGGATAAATGGCTATTCTGGACAAGCCTTTCTGCCGCTACTTTGGTAGCACCATAGTAGCTAAGTGGGTTGACAGCATCTTCTTCGGCATAAGGGCCCTGTAAGCCATCGAATACGAAGTCTGTAGAGAGGAAGATGAAAAAGCTCTTGCTTTTTTCTGCGGCCTGAAGGAGGTAACGGGTCGCATTGACATTACAGTCCCAACAGGCATCTTTGTTTCTTTCGCAGTCGTCTACCTGGGTCATGGCGGCCGCGTGGATAACGATATCTGGCTGATGCTTCTGTAGTAACTGATTTACGCTGGAGGAGTCTCTCAGGTTTGCCGCCTCGTAGAGGTAGCCATCCTGGTTGGGGAGGCGATTGGCTCCTCTGCCGGTAGCGATGACTTCGTAGCGGGAATCCTGTAAGAAGATGGGGATGAGGTGCTGGCCCAATAATCCGTTACTGCCTGTGATTAATACCTTCATAATTATGCCTTTTGCTAAAATTACGAAGAAAAGAGTTTGGTTTAAAAAAAACGCTGACGCCTGTGGCATCAGCGTTTTTTTATGGGTTTTTAGTTTTTAAAATGCATGCCCAGGTTATACATTACGAAGGCCCAGATGTCTGCTGATTCTTCTATCAGCTTGCCTGTTGGCTTACCGGCTCCGTGGCCGGCCTGGGTGTCGATACGTATAAGCGTTGGGTTAGGCCCGGCATTATCTGCCTGCAATGTAGCGGCAAATTTGAATGAGTGTGCGGGTACAACCCTGTCATCATGATCACCTGTAGTAACCATGGTTGCAGGATAAGAGGTACCTGGCTTCAGATTATGCAATGGTGAGTATTTGATCAGGTATCTGAACTGGTCTTCCTTGTCGCTGGTGCCATATTCCACGCCCCATGCCCACCCGATGGTAAAGTGCTGGTAGCGTAGCATATCCAATACGCCAACGGTAGGTATTGCTACCTTGAACAGGTCCGGGCGCTGGGTCATTACGGCGCCTATGAGCAGGCCACCATTGGAACGGCCGTGTATTGCCAATTTGGAAGTATTGGTATATTTCTCCTTAATGAGGTATTCTGCGGCGCCGATAAAGTCATCGAATACATTCTGTTTCTTTTCAAACATACCGGCTTTGTGCCATTCTTCGCCATACTCCGCACCGCCACGCAGGGTTACCTGGGCAAAGATGCCGCCCTGCTCCATGAAGAACAGGTTAGATACGCTGAATGAAGGGGTGAGCGGAATATTGAATCCACCATATCCATACAGGAATACCGGGTTGTTGCCATTCAGTTTGATACCTTTCTTATATGAAAGGAACATGGGGATGCGGGTACCATCTTTACTATTAAAGAAGACCTGTTTGGTTTCGTACTGGGTAGGATCGAATTTCAGTTCGGGTTTAAAGTAGAGGGAGGACTTACCGGAGTTGATGTCATATTTATATACCATTGCCGGCGTCACGTAGGAATTAAAGGTGTAATAGAATTCCTTGTCTTCTTTTTTACCCCCAAATCCTGCTGCGGTGCCGATACCTGGCAGTTTGATCTCCCTTTCCAGGTGACCGGTGTAGTCCAGCTGGTAAACGCGGTTAGCGGCATCCTGCAGGTAAACGGCAAACAGTTTGCCGCCACCATTATTCACATGAACGAGGGTCTCCTTGCGTTCAGGAATGATGAGTGTGCGGGGTCCCTGTGGATTTTTGGTATCGATCAGTTCAACCTTATAGTTCGGAGCGCCTTCGTTGGTGATCACGAGCAGCTTATCGCCGTCATTGTCTATTACGTTTGGCTCATAATCGAACCCTTTGATCAGTAATTTAAACTCCTTTTGGTCAGGATTTTTCATGTCCCAGAACCAGATCTCATTGCCGGAAGTCCCTTCTGATGCGTCCAGGAGCACGAAACGTTCATCCTCGGTCACACTTGCTGAAAAATTGCGAAGTGGGTGATCTGAATCAGCGTGAATCAGTACATCCTTATCCTGAGAAGTGCCTACCTTGTGGTAGTAAACTTTATGGAATTCGTTCTTTTTGGAGAGTTTGGTGGCTTCGGTAGGTGCATCATAGCGGCTATAGTAAAATCCGTCGCCTCTCCAGGAAAGACCTGTGAATTTGAGCCAGTTCAGGCTGTCGGGGAGCAAAGTTTTGGTAGCAACGTCCATCACGAAGGCCTGCTGCCAGTCAGAACCAGCCTTAGCAATCAGATAAGCAGCATATTTCCCGTCTTTTGAGAACTGCACGGAGCCTAAAGCGGTAGTACCATCGGCGGACAATTTGTTCGGGTCGATGAATACTTCGGGGGTGGCACCGGGGGAGGTGGACTGCCTGTACAGTACAGCCTGGTTCTGTAAGCCATCGTTTTTATAGAAGTATAAATAGTTACCTCTACGATCCGGTGCACTGGTTTTTGGATAATTCCATAACACTTCCAGACGATTTTTTATGGAGTCGCGGAAAGGTATCTTTGCAAGATAATTCTGGGTAACTGCATTTTGCTCCTTTACCCATGCTTTGGTTTCGGGACTATTATCGTCCTCCAGCCAGCGGTATGGGTCGGCAATGGTGGTGCCATGGTAATTATCAGTGATTTCGGTCTTCCGTGTTTGCGGATAAGTAATGCCGGGCTGTTTGGATTGCGCTTGCGCTGTAGACATAGTGGTAAGAAGCAATGAGGAATTAATAAAAGTAAAGATTAAAGCAGGTAGACGTCGCATTATTGCATTTAAATTATACATATGTATATTTTTTTAAAAAAATACTGTATTGGTTAACTGAAATTGAAAATTTTCTTTAATTCATCAGAATACTATTAGAAAGAATATCCAAAATGTTATTTTTGTGCGCCAATTAAATATTTTTCCGGCAATTTATGCATAAGGAATGTGATAATCAGGAAAAGAAGCGGACATGCGGAAAGAGATTGTTAGAATTTCGGGGTATACCACTATGACACATTTGGGGTATAAACCGGGCATCACAGATTCAACGTCGGGAAATTCCCACATAAAACAACGTAGAGAGGGAAATATAACATAACTATGAAAAAAGTTAACAACATTGCGGTCCTTACATCAGGCGGAGACGCGCCGGGCATGAATGCTGCCGTTCGTGCGGTTGTAAGAGCGGGAATTTACAATCAGCTGAATGTTTTTGGCGTCATGTATGGTTACAGGGGAATGTTGAAGAACGAAATCTTTCCTTTGGAGTCTAAATCTGTTGCCAACATCATACAGCGGGGTGGAACTATCTTAAAGACAGCCCGTTGTAAAGAGTTTTACGAAGCCGAAGGCCGCAAAAAAGCTTACGAGAATTTAAAGAAGCACAACATTGACGGTATAGTGGTGATCGGAGGCGACGGTTCTTTCAATGGAGCCTGCAAATTGAGCCAGGAGTTTGATATCCCTTGTATTGGTTTACCTGGTACAATTGATAAAGACATTGCTGGATCTGACTTTACTATTGGATTTGATACGGCTGTGAACACTGCAGTAGACGCGATTGACAAGATCCGTGATACAGCTGATGCGCATGACCGTTTATTTATTATAGAAGTAATGGGCCGTGATGCTGGTTATATAGCCCTTCACAGTGGTATTGCTACTGGTGCTGAGCACATTATGACTCCTGAGCACACTATTGATGTGCAGGACATTATCTTGGATCTGCAGGCAAATGAACGCCGCAAGAAATTAGTTAATATCATCGTAGTAGCAGAAGGATCTGCTGCAGGTGGTGCAGAAGCCGTGGCACGCCAGATTAAGGAACAATGCCCTCAACTGGATACCCGCGTAACCATTCTCGGACACATCCAGCGTGGTGGTACCCCTAGCTGTCAGGACCGTATCCTGGCCAGCCGTATGGGTTACGCAGCTGTAGATGCGCTGTTGACTGGCACTTCCAATGTTATGGTAGGAATTGTAAACAACAAAATCCATTATACACCTCTGGAACAGGCCATCAAAGCCAAAGAACATATCGATCCAGAATGGTTTAAAATTGTAAAAATACTTGCGAGTTAAAATAAGAGCTATGAGTACACAAGATATATCTAAACACAAAACGAAGATAGTTGCCACAGTAGGACCGGCATGCGACACTTACGAAAAATTACTGGCCTTGGTAAAAGCCGGCGTAAATGTGTTCCGCCTGAACTTTTCACATGGCTCTCACGAAGACAAGCTGCGCATTATTGAGCACATTCGTCGCATCAATGAGACTGAATCTTTCAACGTTGCCATCCTGGCTGACTTGCAAGGTCCTAAACTACGCGTAGGTGAAATCGCTAACAATGCACTGCCGCTGACTCCGGGTATGATCCTTACCTTCGTAAATGAGAAGGTAGTTGGTACTGCAGAAAGAATATACGTATCTTATGCTGACCTGCATAAAGATGTAAAACCAGGCCAGAAAATCCTGCTGGATGACGGTAAGATTGAAACTGTCGTAAAAGAAATCACTGCTGCAGGTGAAATCAAAGCTGAAGTAACCCTGCCAGGCGTATTGTCTTCTAAAAAAGGCTTCAACCTGCCAGATACTAAAGTATCCCTGCCTGCACTGACACCAAAAGATGTGGAAGATCTGGAATTCATCATCGACCATAACTGTGACTGGGTTGCCCTGTCATTTGTAAGAGATGCTGCTGACCTGCAACTGATCCGCAAACGCCTGAAAGAGCGTAACTCCAAGATCAAGGTAATCTCCAAGATCGAAAAGCCTGAGGCTATCGTAAACCTGAAAGAGATCATCTGGGAAAGCGACGGCGTAATGATCGCCCGTGGTGACCTCGGTGTGGAACTGCCAGTTGAGCAGATCCCAATGATCCAGAAAGATATTATCCGTAAATGTATTCACCGTGCTAAGCCGGTAATCGTGGCTACCCAGATGATGGAATCCATGATCGACCGTACCCGCCCTAACCGTAGCGAAATCACTGACGTAGCGAATGCGGTGCTGGAAGGTGCTGATGCCGTGATGCTGAGCGGTGAAACTGCTACAGGTCAGTTCCCTGAACTGGTTATCCAGACTATGCGTAAGATCATCGGTGAAGTAGAGAAAGAAGAAATCATCTACAACCGTAACCTGATCCCTCACCGTCATTCTCCCACCTTCCTGAGCGATGCACTTTGCTACAACGCCTGTAAGATGGCTGAAGACCTGGAAGCCAATGCACTGGTTGGTATGACCCAGAGTGGTTACACCGGCTTTATGCTGAGCAGCTACCGTCCACGCTCTCCGCTGTTCGTATTTACCAAAGAAAAGTCGCTGGTGAATCAGCTGAGCCTGAGCTGGGGTGTACGTGCATTCTACTACAATGAAGAAATCGGTCTGGACAATATCATCAACGATCAGATCAGCATCCTGAAAGATAAGGGATTCCTGAAAACGGATGATGTAGTTGTCAATACTGGTTCTACTCCGGTAGCAGAGCATCTGCCAACGAATACTATCAAGGTTTCTAAAGTTCTGTAAGCACTTTAGCAAAATATAAAACAGGAAGGGCTCCCTTTAGGGGAGCCCTTCCTGTTTTATACGAATTCTATTGATTTAGAAATCTAATACGACCCTTGTAAACAACCGCATGCCATTCACGCCCATCTGCACCGGATCCCAGGCACCACCCGCTTCGCCGTCAAATGCTGACAGCTTGGCTCCTTTCACATAACCTAAATCAGGATGAACATTAAACAGGTTATCCACGCCTATAAACCAATTGATATGCCTGTTGAATTTATAACTCGCATATACATCTGTCACGACTTTACCTTTGTATACAAATAACTCTGGTACTGTCTTTCCTCCTTCATCCAGCTCTACGATCGGGTTGATACCGGTACCTGCAAGATCGCCGGAATAACCGTAACCAAACAGGGAGATCTGTCCGAAGTAAGTAAGATGGGAACCAAAGCTAATTTTATTGATCCCATATTCCAGGTTCAGGCCCATCTTCACCGGCGGTGCAGAAGCCTTCACAAAGCGCTGCTCACGGTCACTGAAGAATGATTGACGATGCACGTAGCTATCGTTCAATTTGGCAGGCACATTGATCTGGTCGATGTTCATGTGCTGGATATTGCCGGTGAATAATCCACGGAAATGCTGATTACCCCAGCGTTTGTTATAATCCACCACGAGATCTACCCCATAGTTGGTGGTGTTTACTGCATTGGCAAAGAACTGAGCATTGTCGATGTGCAGACTGTTTAAGGTATTGTATACTTCCGCATCCAGGGTGGTATCGCTGGCGCTGAACTGACCGGAAAGCACGATACGATCTTTTACTTTCACATAGTAACCATCTATGGTCAACGTCAGTACAGGTGAAGGCTTCCAGGTGAAACCGAGACTTGCATTGATGGATTTTTCCTGTTTCAGATCAGGGATCCCGGCGGCCCTGGTGATAGCATTATAGTTAGGCGCGATCTTGACTTCAGAGATTGTACCGCCCTGTACGTTGGTATACTGAGAACTGTAGTTGATCTGCTGGAGCGACGGTGCCCTGAAGCCGGTGCTGACAGATGCACGGATATTGAAGTCATTCGTGATCTTGTAGCGGGTAGCGAGTTTATAGTTGGTAGTGAAACCGAAGTCGCTGTAGTTTTCTGCCCTTACAGCAGCACCAATCAGCCATTTCTTTGTCACATCCCATTCAGCATCCACATAGCCCGCTATGTTGCCGCGATTGGCCGCCACTTCATCACTGGGGCGATAGCCGGGGAATCCCTGAGAACCGGTGGCTTTATTGAAACTTGGATCGTAGTTGGTGTATGAGGCCTCTTCGCCGGCATAGATGCTATATCTTTCATAGCGGTATTCTGCACCGAAGGCAAGGTTCAATGTATTGATCGCTTTGGTAAAGGTCACATTCGTGGTGTTCTGCAGGAAAGAGAATCCACCATCATCGAAATGAGTGGGTGTTTTTGCACCCAGAGAGGCATTGAAGGTCTTATCACCAAAGAAGTGAAAATTGTTTCTGCCGAGGGTATTACTCACATCCCAGGTCCAGCCTTCACCAAATTCACCTTTTACCCCAACGGCGGCTGAAACATCGCTGACATGGGTTTGAATATGAGGATCGAAAATGGTGTCGCCTGGTACAGCATACATGATATCTTTAAAGAAGATCAGTTTCCCGTCAGCATCGGTGGGGAAACGGTCAGGATGTCCTGCAAAAGAGCGGGAATAGGCAAAGGCATCGGAGCTTTTATAGTTATAACCGCCGAATGCGTAAAGTGATGTTCTACCTGTGCCCAACGGAACTTCCAGGTTGATCATTCCTCCTCCATTTACCCGGGAGCCATCGCCGGCACCTCTTCTTACACTGTTCACAGGCAGACCATCTTTGGAATTCAGGTCTGTATTGAGGTTTTGCCGGTAGGTTTTACCCTGCATGAGGAAGTTGCCCGAAAAGTTCAGGAAACCGCCGTTTTTACCCAAAGGAAGGCCATAACTAAGGCCCAGGGTACCTGTATTCCCATCAATCGGCACACCGTATTGATATTCGGATTGTTTACGGCCAAACCAGGTATTGTATTTATGGTCATAATAGCCGGCATAACCTGCGGTAACATTGAGGTGATTCACATCTTTTTTGAGGATAATGTTGATCACGCCTGCAATGGCATCGGATCCATATTGTGCGGAGGCGCCATCGCGCAGGATTTCGACCCTGTCGATAGCGGCTTCTGGGATGGCGTTGAGGTCTGTGCCTGAATTACCACGGCCACGGGTGCCATAAACGGCAACGAAGGCGGTTTGATGACGTCTTTTTCCATTCACCAGCACCAGGGTCTGGTCAGGCCCAAGGCCCCTGAGGGTAGCCAGGTCAATCATGTCTGCACCATCGCTCCCACTCTGTTTGTTATAATTGAGGGAGGGGGCGGCCATGTTTAAGACAGCTGTGAGGTCCGTCTTGGCGGTGGGCAGGGCTGCCTGCGCAATGGGTATTACATCGACAGGAACAGCGGTTTCAGTCCTGGCCCTACCGGTACCACGACTTCCTACCAACACGATCTGGTTCAGTTCCGAGACGGCGGAAACGAGTTTTACATCGACGACGGACCTCCCATTGACCGCAATGGCCTGGGGCGTGAACCCGATAGCACTGACCTCCAGGATATCGCTTCCTTTGGCCTCGATCGTATATTCACCGGACTTGTTGGTTAAAGTGCCGGAGCTACTGAGTTTGACCCTTACAGTGATTCCTTCTAATGCTGTGCCGGTGGCGGCATCGGTGACTTTTCCGGTTACTTTTTGTTGTGCGGTGGCTACAGTCAGGCAAAGGCATAACATTGCCAGACAGTACACGATTTTGGTTGACATAATTACAAGTTTGGGTTGGATTAAATATAACCAATTTGGGGGAGAATACTATTACTCACTTAATTGTAATCCTCCCTTCTTTGATGTTAACAGCCTGCCCGGGAACTTTGTTGCAGCCAGCCATTACTGTACCTACATGATGCTCATGCTGAAATGATTCCCGGCGGCTTATTTATAAGTATTTTGAGTACCAACAGCCAAGGTCAACCGACTATTATCTGATATGAATTTAATCAGACAGGCAGAACAACAAATTTTCGCCGACTTTATAGAGGTAGAGAATGTCCCCACAATTATGCATTCTTATATTATTCCCCATGCGAGAAGAACAGTATACGGCAATGCCCGTGTATTTGTATTTAAGCAAATGCTGGAAGCAGCCCCCTTTCGTGTGTGGCAACACCACGTTATTACTTCGCGGGTTACAGAAATTCATCCCAGTGTGGAATCACCGGGGTTACATCTGGGAGTAACGCTTAGTTCACTACAGGTATCTTCCGCGATGCGGGGAGGAATGATAGAAGATATACAACAGGGGGATCTGAATTTGTTCTATGCCAGCCGTGAAGAAAAAGCGGTATCGATACATCCGGGTACACATTGTTTTTTACATATTGAGTTTAGTGAAGCCCAGCTTCATTCACTAGCCGATAGCCGGTTTATAAACGATACGATTTTACCTGCTCTTGCAGATCGCCTGGAGGATGGCGGAATAATCAATCACACACCTGTACAACTGGATGCCTATGGTTCACTGCTGCTTGATCAGATCAGGCATCCGATCGGTGGTAATGCATTTGCGCGCAGCAGGTATGTGAGCAAGCAATGTGAATTGCTGCTGGTACATTTCTTTGCACAGTTGCAACAAACACCAATGGAATATCAACCGCTGACTGATAAAGATCTGGATAGTATAGATAATGTAAAGGCACATATCAAAGCCCATACTACCGGTATTTCAATTGCGGAACTGTGCCGGCAGTTTGATATTACTCCGGATAAATTACAGAATGGATTCAGGTACTTATATGGTACAAATGTGGAAACCTTCGTGATCTTATGGCGACTGGAAAAAGCAGCTATGCTTTTAACCGGTAAGGAGGCTGACCTGGCAGCCATAGCAACCGAAACAGGCTATGCTCATGTGGATACTTTTGTGAATAGTTTTACGCGGTATTATAATTGTACTCCTGACCAGTTCAGGAAATTATAATCGTTACTTTTACACCTTACGGAATCAAAACTTTATTCACATGAGTACCTTCAAGAGTATTAACCCGTACACACAGGCAACCATTGCTGAATATACAGCGCACACACCATCAGAACTGGAAGAAAGACTATCGAAAGGGCACCAGGCGCACCGGGCCTTAAAGCAGGCTTCGCTGGAGCAGCGTTGCAGCTGGATGCAACGATTGGCAGCGCTGCTAAAAGAGCATGCAGATGAACACGCCGCCATCATCACCCGCGAAATGGGGAAGACACTCAAAGAAGCAAAAGCGGAGGTATTAAAATGTGCTACATCTGCAGAATATTATGTACAAAATATCGGTAGCATGCTGGATGCGAAGATCATCCAATCTGATGGTCAGCAGAGTTATGTAGCCTATGAGCCGAAGGGAATCATTCTTGCTATAATGCCATGGAATTTTCCTTACTGGCAGGTATTCCGCTTTGCAATTCCTAATATCCTTGCGGGCAATGCCGGGATACTGAAACATGCCAGCAATGTGAGCGGTTGCGCGTTAGCGATTGAGCAGGTATTTCTGGATGCAGGTTTTCCGGAAGGCGTATTTCAGAGTGTGCTGGTAAATTCAAAACATATAGAGCCACTGATCGCTGACGAACGTATACAGGGGGTGACCCTGACAGGTAGTACTGCTGCCGGTATGAGTGTAGCAGGATTAGCGGGGAAGTATATTAAAAAGACGGTGTTGGAGCTGGGAGGCAGCGATCCGTTCATTGTACTGAAAGATGCCAACCTGGAAGAGGCCGCACGTATTGCTGTAAAGGCACGTTTTCAGAACGCAGGTCAGTCCTGCATCGCTGCAAAGCGTTGGATTGTAGACCAGGCCATCGTAGCTGCATTTACTGAACAGGTGACCACACTCATACAGCAAATGAGCCAGGGTGACCCTACCTTACAGGAAATTGACATGGGACCGATGGCACGTCCGGATCTGGCAACGGAATTGGGCCATCAGTTACATCAATCCATAGAACAGGGGGCGCAACTGATCACCGGCGGGCAGCGATCCGGGGCGAACTTTGCCCCTACCCTGCTCAGCAATGTAAAACCTGGTATGACAGCTTTTGACGAAGAAACTTTCGGCCCACTGGCAGTCATCATCACCGCTGATAATGAACAACATGCCATCGCACTGGCAAACCAGACGCCTTACGGGCTTGGCGCTTCTTTGTGGACCAGTGACCTGGATAAAGCAAAAAAACTGGCTACACAGATTGATAGCGGCAACGTATTTATCAATGCCATGGTGCGTTCGGATGCCCGCCTGCCTTTTGGTGGCGTAAAACAATCCGGGTACGGCCGGGAACTTTCGCTGGAAGGCACACATGAATTTTTGAATGTTAAAACGGTTTACATAGCTTAGCACCCTGAAACAACGGAATCGAATCAACAGGTCAACAGCATCTAAACTAAATGACACGGAACAACTACGCTCCCTATATCACTATTTCCCGTGAAGAATGGGCAAATAAAAGTGATGAACCGATGGAACACCTGATCAAAGATCTGGACAAGTTGCATGGGTTAAATGAGCCGCTAACAAAGGAAGAAGTTACACAAATCTACGTGCCGCTGTCACGCTTGCTAAATCTGTACGTAACGGCAGCACAGGAGCTGCATGCAACCACCAATACTTTTCTGGGAAGCCGGGTAACAAAGGTGCCGTATATCATTGGTATTGCAGGTAGTGTAGCAGTGGGGAAAAGTACTACAGCGCGTGTATTGCAAAGGTTGCTGGCCGCCTGGCCCAATCATCCGCGGGTAGCATTGGTAACGACTGATGGATTCCTTTATCCCAACAGGGTATTGGAACAGCGGGGTATCATGAATAGGAAAGGTTTTCCGGAGAGTTATGATATCAGGCGACTGGTGCAGTTTCTGGCCAACCTGAAATCAGGGAAAGAGAAGGTGGCTGCACCGCTGTATAGTCACCTGGAATATGATGTGCTGGCGAACGAAATGCAGTGGGTAGAATCGCCGGATATCGTGATCGTGGAAGGGGTGAATGTATTGCAGGTGAGACCGAGGCCACAGGGGTCACCGGAGCCAAGTATTTTCGTATCGGATTTCTTTGATTTTTCAATTTTTGTGGATGCGGAAGACAAGGACCTGGAAAAGTGGTATATAGAGCGGTTTAAGTCATTGCGGACGACGGCATTTTCTAACCCGGAATCTTATTTTCACAGATATGCACATTTGACTGACCAGGAATCGGAAGAGATAGCGAGGAAGATCTGGAATGAGATTAACAAACCGAATTTAGTACAGAATATACTGCCTACGAGATTCAGGGCAAGTTTGATCCTGGAAAAAGGGAACCATCATTTTGTACAGTCGTTGAAGTTAAGAAAGACTTAAAATTTGAGTGCCCGGCGACAGGAAAAAGTGCGGCTTACTTTAGTCGCTTTGGCCACTGAACCGGGATTGCTTAACAGCAAGATATTTTGAACGGTTTTGCCTGATGGCAAAGCCGTTTTTGTTGGAGCTTTTTTTGCATACATTTAGCAAAATTTTCGAGCACAATGAAAAAACTCCTCCTCCCTGTAACTGCCTTTATTATTTTGGTTGCGTCAGCATTTACCGTCCTCTCCGGACCGGATTATAAAATTGCTGCTGGCTATGCGGTTAAATTTTCGGCTTCAGGCGCCAATGGTATTTTCAAGGATTTAAAAGGTAAGATTGTCTTTGATGAACAACATCTGAATACTTCCAAATTTGATGTAACGATTGATGTAGCCAGTATTAATACCGGCAATGGATTGAAGAATACACATGCCAAAGGTGAAAAATGGTTCGATGCAAAGAAGTATCCGACGATTACATTTACATCTACAGAGATTACGAAATCAGGCAGCGGTTATGTTGCTAAAGGAGAGTTGACGATGCATGGTGTAAAGAAGCCACTTTCCATCCCTTTTACATTTGCAAAAGCTGGTAACGGGGGTACGTTTACAGGAAAGTTTGATGTGAACAGAAGTGATTTTGGTGTAGGTACACCCGGAGGAAAAGTGGATGATATCATTAAGCTGGAAGTGAATGTTCCGGTAAACTAATTTGTTATTATACAGCTGGTTGAAAAATTAACGCCTGCAATAGAACATTTTTAAGTTAAAGCAGTGCAATAAGTTCCGCCAATGATTGTGGATGCTACAGGCATCGATAATCATTGGCGGTTATCTTTTAGGGGAATTACCAAATATGTACAAACATATAAACAAACAGCCCCGTTATTGCTGGTGAGCGGCCCAATTCTTCAACGTTACGATAGCATCGTACAACACACCTGCCTCTCCTCTAAAATCCCCTGATCCTTTCGGCTCCCCGGTTTGCACATCATACCACTCATAAAAGCCATGGTGGCTGAGCGCACGATCCAGCATGGGACTTAGTTCCGTATACGCTTCTTTTACCAAACCGTGTTCGGTAAGTGCCTGTATCATCCTGCCGCCAAACCATGTCCAGTCACCTGCATTCTGGTAGACATAGGGTTTCATATTGGGGAATTCCTTTTCAGGATAGGGTGGGTATACGGTGATGCCGATGGTGGCGTATTTCTCTTTGGCGGCGGCAGCCAGCATTTGCTGATTGATGTCTTTGATCTCTCCTGCAGAATGAAAGCCGGCGAGAATAGCAGTCGCAGTGCCCCCGGTGTAGAGGATATCTGCCTCTTTAAAATCAGGACTGAAAGGGCTGCCGTTCAAATAGAGATGTGGCAGATACTTCCCGGCAGTGGCTTGCCAGAGATATTTGCGAACGTTCTTTTTGAGCTGTGTGTATTGGGTGAGATAGTTCTTGTCATGGGACAGTGCAGCATATTCTTTGAGCGCGATGGCGTACATGGCATTATCATAAATATCAATGGACCACTTTGTATGATCATTGATCACAACACCCCAACCCTTTTCCGGCTGCACATCTCCCCAGTCAATCGTGGTGGCACCGGTTACAAGGTTATATTCCGGTGACCAGCGGTTTGTGTGAACATATTGCAGGGCAGCAGCGAGGCGCCGGAGCACGGTTTGATGATCGATCACGATGTGAAGGATACTGGTATCGCCGGTATGTTTGATGTATTTGTATACAGCCTGCACCAAAGAAGACTCCTGGTCTGTTTCGACAGTGTTCTTGTGGGCAGCCCATTCAGGTGCCAGGTCGGAATAGATGTACTCATATCCTGCCTGGGCCTTTTGCCGGGGTATCATACCATCCACGATATTACCATCTTTGCCCTGCATTTTGAAGAAGAGCAGGAGCATGTCTTTTACTTTGTCTTTGTCATGGACGGCTAAAGATCCGTTGATAAAGGTGTTGAAGTCCCTGATCCAGACCTCCCCGTAGCTGGTGCCGGCAGTAAAACCGGTGAGCAGTTGTAACGCCATGTTCTGAATGGTATCCAGCCGGTGATCGGCTAAAATTTTATCAGCGAGTTTTTTGTTTTGCGCGCCTGCATGGAGGGCGGTAAGCATGATGATAGCGAAGAAGACCTTTTTTCTCATAGTATGTATATACATACAAACATAATGATTAATTTTAGCAGATGGAAATAAGTATTGATCATCAGAATCCGGTTCCTTTACACATTCAGGCGGAGCAGCTTTTGCGGAATATGATCCGGGATCCGAAGTATGCGGGAGGGCAGTTTTTGCCGAACGAGGTAGAGTTGGCAAAGCAACTGGCGATATCCAGGTCTACTTTGCGGCAGGCGCTGAATAAACTGGTATATGAGGGACTGCTGGTGAGAAAGAAAGGGGTAGGCACTAAAGTGGCTGAATTAGAGCGGATCAGTTCGAAGGCGAAGAACTGGATCAGTTTTACGCAGGAAATGCAGGCAAGGGGCTTAAAAGTGCGAAATTTTGAGTTACATGTGACATGGGTGTTGCCGGATAGTGACACGGCAGCGTTTTTTAAAATTCCGGCGACGCAGAAGATCCTGAAGCTGGAACGATTGAGGGGAACACCTGAGGGGCCGTTTGTGTATTTCATTTCCTGGTTTCATCCCCGGATCGGGTTGACAGGTGAAGAGGATTTTAAGCGGCAGTTGTACGACATCCTGGATAAAGATTACGGTGTAGTAGCGGTATTATCAAAGGAGGAGATCAGTGCGAGAACAGCAGATAAATTCCTTGCAGGAAAATTAGAAATTGATGCGGGGAGTCCGGTGTTGTTCAGAAGGCGATTTGTGTATGATAAGAATGACTGGCCGGTGGAATATAATTTAGGTTATTACAAAGCGGATAGCTTTATCTACACGGTAGAAAGCAGGAGGGAATAAAATAAAAGCAGAAAGCTGGAGAGAATAAAGTAAAATATATAAAGCCCTTCCGCGCCAGCAGAAGGGCTTTTAAAAAGGCATAATTTTCTTTAGCAAATCATACCACTACTTTACCCATTCATTAATATGGGAAGCATTACCCATGGCAATTTCACGGGCAGAGATAGTGAATGAAACCATCATCGGGTTCTGGTTGTCAGCATCGAAAGTTTCTTCGAACTTTACCAGGTAACCTTCCTTGAAGTTGAGTGATTTCAGTTTAGCATCAGAATCTCTTTTGTAGAATGTGATAGTACCATCCTTCCTTTCGAAGTTGTTGACCATCCATTCAAACAAATCGGTATCACCATTAGATTCTACTACTAAACGGATGCGGCCACCGCGGGTAATTGCTGAAGGGCGACCAGTTGCATCTACTTCTTGGGTGAGGTCGTAGCTACAGTGTTTTACAACCATCTGTTTTCCTGCTACTTCAAACACGGATTTGAATGACATGGGTTAAATGTTTAAGGTTTACAATAAAGAATTACTAACTAAGGGCTATTTATTTATGTATGTATTTATGATGCCCAAAACTAAAAATAATTCTTCGGATAGCCAAGCCTGAACAGCCATAAAACCCCACTTTAACAAATTATATTTTTAATCATTTATCATTAATGATATGTATAAAACTATTACCTGCTTCTCATTAACTGCCTGTTGTAGTCCAGCTCACTTCTGGCATTTTCGAGTTCTTTATTGAGATCATTGATCTTTTCTTTCAGCTCCGCGATGCTCTGTTGTGCGTTGGATAATCCACGTAATTGCTGCTTACTTTGTTGCAATAAAAGACAATTCTGAATGATGTTTGCATACAGTCCATAATGTGTCACTGCATCTTTAGGTATAGAGTTACGCATACTCACCAGATCCTGAGCGATTACCTGGTCCATATAATTTGCATTCTGGTTAGGCAGATTGATGGAGTCAAGATTGTTTCTAACTCTTTCCAGCTTTGCCAGGAATTCTCCCTGGAATGCCTGTTCCTGGCGGAATGTAGCCAGCTCCTTACGCAGCTCTGCATTCTCGCGGCTTGGCACCTGGAAGTTGAAAAATATAGCCAGGACAAACAGACCTACTGTAACGATAAAAAATAACAGGAACCATAAAAAAGCGGAGGTTCTTTCCTGTTTGTTCAGTACACGCATGTGATATTAAATTGAGTTGGTAATTATGATCAATCTGTGAAAAACCATTTCTTGGTTTTATGTTTACGGATGTATTCTGTATCTTCTGCTGATTCTTCTTTTACGAAGATGCCACTGTCCATCTTACGGCCGATGTAATCCAGTCTGCTCAGGCTTTCGAACAGCTTGTTAATCGCGCGTACGAATGGGATCATTGGTTGCAGGCATTCTCTTACATCGATATGCCTGTAACGGATGTTTGCACAATTGACCATCAGCGTTTCCAACTCGCCCTGTTTCAGTTCACACCATTCCGAAAAATAATTCAGTAGTTCTTCTTTACCTGCACTTGCCCGCTGATCGATGGCATTTTTCATAGTGCGTGCCAGGCCAGCGATCACTTCCAGCATCGCAGCAGGTGTCTGATAAATACCTAACCAGCGGAACTGGGATATACGTGTTCCAAGGTATTGTACTAATCTTTCTGTGATGTACAACACTACCTGGGCCAGGTCATTATTCTGATTGCGTGAATATACTTTCTGCACAATGTGCACACCATATAATTCCAGCTGCCCGAGGAACTGATCCAGCTCCTGGTGCAGGTCTGCCAGTGCAGGATGTGCATATACCATTGTACAGGGTGGTATGTAATCATCATCCATCTGCGGGCGGCCGTCTACAATATTGATACGCCCCAGGATCATCTGGTAGCTACCCAGTTGTCCCTGCGGTAATTGTGAGGCAGGAGTTACGTACAACTGATATTCAGGCGTAGCATATGGTAAACGTGGCGGATCTTCATGCAGCAAAGGTTCTCCGCTTGGCTGCCGATCGAAAGGATTTACCTGTATGAGAATATAATAGGCACTTTCTGAATGCTGAGGATCCCAGTTAAAAGTAGCCTCCGGAAAAGTAGTAGCGTATTTCAGCGAGTGTACGGTATGTTCAGGGATTTCAATTCTTGCACCGCCCGGGGTTACAGCGCGGCATTCGGTGAGCTTGATCCGCCATTGTTGCTGATTGTCGGTTACAAACCAGCAACGTAACGATTCTTTACTTTCTGCTTTTGCAGGCAGCAATCCGTAATTCTGCGCATGCAAGCCGCTGGAAATAGCATCCCTTATCTGATCCAGCATCGCGTTTTCAGTTTCAACGAAATGCTGCTTCTTTATCTTCATACCATCAACCCAGTTGACGGGAAAATATTTGAGCGGTTCTGCCATGGATGAATAATTTAATAATGTAGGGATTAATTGATAATAATTCTGTTACAAATAATAACGCTGTTCTCCTGCATACCATTCATAAAAACGGCTTTATCAGGATCGAGGGTTTTGGCGGTAAATGACCATTTTGATTTCAGGTGAAATACCCAGCCGTATGGTTGTCCGTTTGCATCCACTACGTCAATTGGCGTATTGGGGTAACGGTCGTTGTAGTCGTTGATGAAATGATAGAAGAGGTCGCCGAGGTCCATTTTGATAGGTGTACGTGCACGGAAATAAGTGCGGTCATGGTCTGTTACTTTCTTCTCCAGTTCAAATCCTATTACGATGAGGTCACGCATATCATCTTCGTTCACTTCGGGCAATTCCTGGTAAGCAGGATATTGCCACCATTTGAAAATCTTGGCAGGAATGGCCATCATTTTTTCAAATGTTTTATACACAAATGTAGGCAATGCGAATGCGAACATACAGGTAAGCAGGGGATAGAATACCAATTCACCTTTCACAAAAAGATGTTGTATAAGCAGGAAGCCGATACCACCAAACAGCCAGATCGCGACGATGAATGCCAGCTCTGATCCCAAAGAATCTTCACTTCCCCAGAAGCGGGTATACATGAGGTTACAATGTACTACGCCCAGCCCCAGGAACCATACTTCGTAAAAGATATACTGACTCATGGAATTCTGATGGGTAAAGAGGAAAGGAATTGAGCTGATAACAGCAAATACCAGTACCATTAAAGCGAGGTACCAGAGTGCCTTTTTCTTATATAGGGTAAAGTTTTTAATATAACGGCTCAGCAATCCTACTATCAGGGAACCGATAGCCATGAATGCCGCCAGTACAATGTAGATTTTAGCTTTTAGTATCATAGTTTATTTCCTCGGAAAGGGTTAAACCTGTTGGATGATCTGGGGTTGGCATACTCCGCTGTGCCCGGAATCAAACCATAAGGGTATATAACATGCAAAAATAGTTCCATTTAATGCTTACAGGTAAAAATTATAGCCTCCCAATCCTTCTTTTTCCTGAGAATCAGCCATAAAGACCCGGCGTTCATCTGGGTGGGGTTCCAATATGGTTTCTACCTCTACATCTGCCGGCACCAGGAAACCTATACAGGTCTCTAACAACTTACCATAGGGCTGCCAGGGAAGGAAGTCGTGTACCCTGTGCTGTTGCAGGGGACCGATAGTTATTTTCCATACAGGCATATCTGTATAAAAGAGATCTCCTGTCATGGAATCCAGCCCTAGCCGGGAATCGCCCAGCGGCACCGCACTCCCTGTTTCCACGGCGGTAGGGGTATCTTCCTGTACAATCCGTACCGGCTCATCCAGGATGGCTTTCAGATATAACTGTACCAGGGGCAGATTACCCGCTATGCGATAAATGTATGGCAACAATTTGACCAATTTTTTCAGTGCAGGTTTAGGAAGGTCGGACCTGATCCCCCAGAAGGACAGGAACAATTCATCAGCATCTTTTCCAAACGCATCAAAGAGTAGATGTTTTTCCTTTTGCTCAAGGAAAACTCTCTGCAGAAAGAATTCATTTTCAAGGGGACGAAAAAACTTTCTGGCTTCCTGTTGTTCCTTTTGCTGTCGCTTGTAATTTAATACCATTTCCCTCACAGAACGTTGTTGCTGCTGTGGTGTGAACTGGTGGAAAATGCCTTCCGGCAGGCGATCGTACAGTCCATCACGGGAGAGGGTAAGCGAAATGAAGGGATGATAAGGCTGCGAATCATCCAGTTGAGCATCTAAAATATCCTTATTGAAAGACCGTACAAAAACGTTCTGATTCTGTACAGCAATTTCTTCGGCACGCACATGATTATCCAGTAACTCCCCCACTACTACTTCGGCACGTACATCATAATGCAATTTGCTGATATGGTCTATCACCTCTTCCAGTACCGCGGCTTTTTGGGCATTATTTACCATACGGGTTAATTTAGGTTTTTCTTTATCTCTAATTATTCAGGGTTACATACTAACAAATATCACCAGATTTCACGGATTCAAATGTTAAAATTTCAACTACGAATGTAGGTAGTTTATTAATTTCTCTAAAAAAATATTTAAAATTGCAGAAATACGAGAAACCTATGACCCCAAGAAAGTCCGCAAATGAGCGAAAAGTTACTACGTATAGACCATTCAGCAAGATAACAAACCATATCGACCCAATGGTACTGTACACATTCCTTGCATTACTTGGTATCAGTATTATTATACTGGCTTTCCAGGTGAACGGCCGTGAAGATTGCAGCCAGATAAGCATCGAGCTGGCAAGCCGGAACAATGCAGGGAAACACACTTCTTTCAGTACAGGAGAAGTGATCACCTTTAAAGCTGCGACCAAAGCAGCAGATAACAGCGGGCTCACCTGGGATTTTGGTGATTCTACAGCCGCCACTTCGGGGCTGCAGGTTTACCATGCTTTTACCAAGGCAGGCACTTATATGGTCACCTTATCGCACGGTAAGTGCACCTGGCACCAGGAGGTGATTATTATCAATGCTTTAGCAGATAACACACCTGCTCCGGCAGCCGACCTCTACCCCACTATCGATGGCCCTGAAGAGGTGCTGGCCGGTCGTGCTGTTACATTTACCAATAGTACCAGCAATGCCCGTACATGGCAATGGCAACTGCTGCAAAGAGGGGCTGAAGTACATAGTGGCCGTACAGTCACCTATACTTTTTCATCTCCCGGTGAACGTATTCTATCACTCATTATCAATGGTGATAGCAGCAAGATGGTGACCAAGCATATCATGGTGTTCCCTGCTCAAAGCAACCACAAGGTGCCTGACTTCACTCCCATGCCGTTCCCCGAAGAGAATAAGACACCAGAGCCTACGCCAACACCAGCTGCTCCTGAAAAGCCGAAGGTACCTTCTGTGTCTGACGATGAATTTAAATTCATGCTGAGCCAGGTTGTAGATAAACAAAAGAATGCAACGGACTTCTCCGCATACCTTTGTGAGAATATCAATGCAAGGGTGCTGCTGAATGATAAGGATACTGATACCTTCAGTCACTTCTGCTCCCGCATTCGTGGTAAGAGAAGATTCAAGATCGAAGTTGTGAACCTGATCAAAGATCAAAACGGTTGTGTGAAGGAAATACGTGTGCGGTATGACAAGAAATTCTTAGGCATTTTTTAATGATTAAAAAATGAAACAGCAGTATTATAAATTGCCCATGGACTTTTCTAAAATTCTGCAAAAGCAGGATTTGCCGGATGTAAACCTGGAAGAGTCTGTGGCGCAACATATCCAGTTGTTAATCACAACCGTACTGGGGGAAAACAAAGATGATCCCCAGTATGGTTGCCAGTTGTGGGACAACGATTTCGATATCAGGGCTTCGAACAATGAAGTAAAGGAACAGGTGGAATTGTCCATCAGGGCTTCCATCAACAGGTATGAGAAACGACTGACACAGACAAGAGTTGTGGCACAGATCAGTCAGGAAGAACTAATGGGGGTCAGTGCAAAGAAAGTGAAGAAGAAGATAAAGGTGACTGTGACGGGGGTACTGGCAAGAAATAAAACCGATTTCCTCTATAGTAGTTTCTTCTATGTGAGTCCACTGTCATACGATTAAAAGTAATTTTAATCATTTATACGAAACCATTGAATTTTCTTCAGGCTCCGGCAAGTTCTAAACCGTCCGGAATTCACTCAACTTAAACCCTTCACCCTTGGCTAAAGAGCAAAAAGAACGAATCAAAGACCGGATGCTTAAAACAGCCGCCAGGCTTTGGGGATACCCTGATGCAGAGGTAGAAACCTCCTTTGATCCCATTGTACAGTTACTACTGGAAGCATGTGCCAGCGAACTTGAAAAAATCTCCGGCGAAGCTGAAGTATCCCATGCAAGACTTGTAGAACGACTCGCACAGATCATGATGCCGGAGCCGATTACCAGCAGCCAGCCGGCTTATGGTATATTGCATGCCAGCTGCAATGAGCGTACTGCTGCACTTACACCCGATCATCAGTTTTTCTATTCCCTGAGAAACGGCTTTAACAGCCAGGACCTATTTTTCATGCCCCTTACCCATCACCGCCTGTTCCGCGGGCAGGTAAAATATAGCGTGATCGGTGGTAAACTGTTTGAGAACCGGGACCATTGGTTCAAAGAACAGGTGCTGCAGGGCAATTTACAGGCCGATACGCCGCCTAATCACCTTTGGTTAGGATTGAGTATGGAAGGCGCCCATACCTCCGCAGAGGGGCTCTCTTTCTTCTTTGACCTGAGGAACGTACACCTGCAGGAAATGTTTTATCATTACCTGCCACTGGCTAAATTTTATGTAGGAGAAACACCTTTACAGGTAAAAAGTGGTTATACCCATAGCAAAAGTTCTGCTGAAGAAGACCTGGACGCCATCATGGAACCGGCCTTCGATACCAATACCCGGTATAGTCAGCAGATCCTGCAACGGTTCAAACAGCACTTCCTGACCATCACCAGCACGGACCCCTTACCGGCAGCCATGCCCTTCCCTCCCGGTTTACATCACGTATTCGGGCAGGGCAGCAGCAGATTGCAACAGGAGATTGTGTGGATCAGGATTGAATTTCCAGAGACAATCCGTCACTCCTTGCTGGAAGACCTGTTTTGCAGCATTAACTGCTTCCCGGTGATCAATAAAAAACTCAATGAACAATCGCAACGACTGAACAAGTACCTGAACATAATGCCGTTGCATACCAATGATATCTATTTTGATGTAAAACGTGTGTATGATGTAGCGGGTACTGATTACCATGTGCGTAACTTCACGACAAGTGGTGAAATGCAGGAAGGTGAACTTGTGATCAGAAGCAGTGGTATTGGTCGTTTCGACTCCCGCGAGGCAAAAGAGATCATTGCCTACCTGATTGAAGTGATCAGGGACGAAAGCTCTCTCTTCGAAGAAGTGCGTAACGACTATGTAGCCAGCAGAATGCGGGAACTTCACCAGTTGATCGCCTCTCTGGAAGAACAGTTACAGCCTACGAGCAACAGGGGTAATATTCCTTACCTCATGATCAAGCCAAAAGAAAATGCAGATTATTTATTCCTGGAGTTTTATACCACTAACGGCAGCACTGCCAATAACATCCGCATGGGAAGCAAGCTACAGGAATATGGTAGTGTACAGTTACAACCCAACTCCATCACCATGCTGTCGAACACACAGGGAGGTAAAGACCGCCTGAGTATCGATGAGAAGATCAACCTGTACAGATATCACCTGCTGACACGGAACCGGATCGTAACACCGGAAGACATCAAAGCGATGGTGCGATACGTGATGGGAAAAGAACTGAGAGAAGTAAGCATCGTAAAAGGGGTATCTGTGAAACCAGGTGCATCAGAGGGTTATAGCAGAACGCTGGATATTAAGATCACGCTTTCGAAACCGGCAAATCTGTATGCGGAAGGAAGTTTATTGTACATGAAAGACGAGATGTTGCAGCAACTGAAGGAGAATGGAACGAATAATTATCCTTATCGGATCTTTATGAATGATGTACTGATGTAATAAAATATAAAAACGCTTTTGCCAAAGGCAAAAGCGTTTTTATTCTAAATCAATTATAGTGTTAAATTTTTTGTAAGCGAACTTCTCCACCATTCTTCAGAATATCGGGTGGCACCCCTTTCTTCCCACCTGCATCACACAGAACGACCTTATTACCAAAACCAAGATCTACATAAATACGGTTACTTACCAGCCATCCCCTCCCCGACAGTTTTGTTTGTTTTCTGATAAAGACACCATTTGCCTGTAAGTCATCCAGCAACATGATGCTGACCAGTTGACCATCTTCAAAACTTTTGCTACTCTGCATTTTGGCAGACAGTGTAGTTACGGTAGCCTGCTCCGATTTTCCTCCGATATTGATCTTTATACTTCGGAATTGCTTATCAGCAGCGATGGCAGGGCCTGAATTGAATACAGACGCATTGACGGTTGTCTTGTTGAATACATTATATCCAAATTCAGGAATATATACTTCAGGATACTCGAACAGTTGCTTGATGGCAATGATCTTGTAAATGTACTGTGCGGTTTCGCTGTTCAGCTGTAACTGATAGTAATCGTTGCTACCCTGCCTGCGAATATTGCGTGAGATGTTGCCCGCGCCACAATTGTATGCTGCAGCGGCCAGTGTCCATGAATGTAACTGGTTGTATAACTGAACCAGGTATTTACAGGCGGCGTGTGTAGATTTCAGCAGCTCATTCCGCTCATCATTTGATTCACTTACATCCAGTCCCAAAGTAGTAGCAGTAGCCGGCATCAGTTGCCAGACGCCCTGTGCACCTACCACAGAAGTGGCGTTGGTAAAGCCACTTTCTACGATAGGTAAATATTTAAAATCTTCCGGTATATGGTATTGTTGTAAGATAGGTACGATAAGGGGGAAATATTGTTCTGACCGGGCTTTTAAAGCAGGCAGAAAATTCCGGTGACTAAGATGTCCCTTAATTACATCCATCAGTTTATAGTGAACAAAGTCACGCTCCATCGGCACAGATTCGCCGCAAAAGGCTACCTGCTGTGCAGAGAGGCCTCCCGTTATTATGCAACAGGCACAGACCAGGATAATATGGAGATAACGTCGGATCATTTAGTGAGCATATATTTCGGCACTGCCGTCGTCGGTATATAGAGAACGATCTGGTTTTTAGTGGCTGCATTGTACATGATGAAGATGAGTTCATCTGACTTCTTCAGCACCGGTGCAGGTGTTACGAACACTACGTTCTCCTCATCTCTTCCACCAAAAAAGGAGGGGCCTTTTTTGTATGCAACAGGCAGATGGTGTAGTGTAGTGGTATCGGTATGTAACTTATGCATGATCGTTATTTTCCCTACCTGATAAGGTGTACCACTTTGGTTCCTGATCCTGAAAGACAAATACATCAGGTTATTCAGACTCATCGCCTGGGAAAACGTCACTGTGACACCTTCCGAGGTAGTTTCATACTGTCGCTGCAATTTGCGTTGTTTCATAAAATCGGCTGCGATATTGCTCACTGTCACGGTATCAATATCCGGCAGTGGGGTATTATCATCAGCTGCCGGTTCAGCAGTTGCAGCAGTGTTACCACCTGTTGACGACCCACCGGTTGACGTTGTGCCGCCGGTAGGGGTCCTGTTTGCAGCGGTGCCGCCAGACAGGTTGTATTTCAGTTTTGACAGTTCAACCTTGTCTCTGTAGGCCAGGATCATGTAAAAAATATTGTCTCCCTCCCTGATTACCAGATTGGTCGGTTTTGGATTTGCCACTACCGGCCGGATAAATACGACATTTCCATCCACGATGCGATAGTCGTAATCTGAATTTTTTCCATCTCCGATTTGAAAGGTACTGATGGAAGATCCACAGGTAATAAGGGTAACGGCGCCTTTCGTCGTGATAATACTGTCTGGTTGCGCTTGTCCTGAAGCCTGGCTCCATGACAAGAAACAAACACAGAAAACGCCTAATAGCAATTGCTTCATCTGACTTTTTTCCTTGCTTTTGTTTTTATGTTTACAAAAAATGCTCCCGGCTTAAAAAACAGGCTCCCCCTCCAGGAGGGGGAACTACAGTTTGTTTATCATCAATAAGTTGAGTGGCCGGGGACCATTTTATGCTTTATCCTGCTCATATTCAGTATTCCATTCGTTAGCATCTTCCCCTTTATGACCATCCATTTTGATCAGGAAGTTTTTGGCAGGGAAGTATGGTTTCAGGTGTATATCGAGGTGAATACGATCTTTCTGTAAAGGATCCTGCTCGAAACGGCGGACGTTGAAATCTTCAATCAATTTATCGGGACCTGTGATACTATCCAGGAATCGGATGATCTGTTTCATCAGGTCTTTGCGGGTATTGGCATTGAAGTTTTCAAATGCGCGACGGTTCAGGAAGTCCATCAGTACTTTGGTCACGTAGTCAAATACACGAACGACAGAGTAAGTCTGCAGGCCAATATTATCGCCATTGAACAACGTCTTTGCACTAAAGGCCATTACCTTGCCGTATTCCTTTACCATTGGAATGAGGCCCATTTTTTCAAGGCTGGCAATTTCACTTTTCTTCAGTTCGAACTTCACGCCATCGACTTCGTTGATACCGCCGAATTTTTTACCAGCGGTTACCTGCGACATGAGGGTTTTGTAGATCTTACCTGCCAGTGCGCCGGAAGGTGGAACGTATAAGTTATCCTGCTCATTGATCTCGTCGAACTTACCACGGCCCACGAGCCAGTTGGCAGTCATGATCACATTGGAACGATGAATTTCGCCACCGGTCAGGTTAGCCAGTTCAAACATTTCCATTACGTCGTCCGGCGCATCCAGGTGAGAGAAGTCAGTCACCAGCATCGCTTTGTTTTCGTAAGCGATCTTCGCCCATTTCTCCAGTACTTTGTTGGAGCCCAGGTAACCTGGCAGGACCAGTAAACTATAGTTATCACGCAGGTCGAGACGATCGTAGTTCTGTACCAGTTCCTGGTGAATGGCGTCAATGAAGCGGGTGTTGTCGAGGTCTTTGAGTTGTTCCGACTCCACGTTGATGAAGGAGATATTCTTTACCTTGTCAGACTCAGTATTTTTAAAGAACAGGGCGACGTTGCGATAAGACTGTTCCAGTTCCCGGGTAGCTTCTACGGCTTCGGCCAGGTTGTGGGTCAGTACATTGCCCGCCTGTTCAGAATGTTCAGTACAGTAGGTGACCATGTCTGGAAGATCCTGTGCTTCGGTGAGCACTTTTTCCCAGAGTTCCAGTGTTTTTTTCAGGTATTCTCTTTCTCCTTTTTTGGAGCTTTCGGTCAGGAAGATATTACGGCGCGCTTTACGATCGGGGTTCAGGTTTTGTACACCTTCAATGGTGCCTTCCAGCAGATCAAATCCGCCGTATTTGGCAAGTATATCGAGATTTTCCTGTAAGGATGCGGATTGTTTTTGTCCGGGTGCGGTTTGCAGTTGTTCTTCCTGCTGTCCCCCCTGTTGTTTTTGTAATTCTGTCATGGGTAAGAATTAAATGGTACGAACTACTTGTTCAGATCAGCCAGCAGCTGTCTGATAGAACCCAGTAAAGCTTCTCTGGCGGAAGGATCTGCCAGTGCGGCTTTCAGGATCTTGTTTGTTTTAAGGTGTTTCATGATCCTGAGATACTGTTCTTTCTCGGTAGAGAGATCGTTCAGGAATTTGCTCTGGGCAGTAATACCTTTCACGCCAAAATCACCCAGGTTATGAAATTCCAGGTTTTCGGGTATGGTACGGCCTTCGGCATCACGGTAGAGCATGTTAACAGTGGGTTTGAAATGCTCAAACACATCTTCAACTGAAGTTAATCCCTGTACAATCTCCGGTTTAACAGGGGTTTGCTGGGTCAACTTTTCAGCAAACAAGGTCCGGTTATGGGAGATTTCAACAATGGCTTCATTAGCGTCGAGCTTCACCTCGGTGCCGCCAATTCCGTAATTATCATTCATAATAAATGGTTTTTACTACAATAAATGCGCTATGGTTCTACATTCTAAGTTAACGAATATCCCAGACTAATCCGCCATTTCCATCCACGTCCAATGCTACTTTGTGGTGGGGTTGTAAACTCCCTTCGATGATCATTCTGGAAAGCGGTTTCCGCAGTTTGGCGCGAATCACTTCTTTCAGCGGTCTTGCGCCGTACTGTGGCGAGTAACCTTCTCCAGCCAGCTGTTCCTTTGCTGCAGCCGATACTTCCAGCTCTATTTGCTGTTGCTTTAGTAACTGCAGCAGGTGTTGCAAATGGATGTCAAATATCTTCACTACATTTTCTGCCTGTATAGGTCCGAACGGCACTATTTCCGTCAGTCGGCCCAGGAATTCAGGGCGGAAATTTTTAGCCATAATCTCCATCAGTTGTTGTGATGGCGGGATAACTCCCTGACGAAAAGAATGGGCAATTACTTCGCTGCCTATATTGGAAGTGAACAGGACGAGGGCATTGGAGAAATCGCCTGTTTTACCGAGGCGGTCATGCAATTTACCTTCATCCATGATCTGTAAGAAAATATCGAATACGGAAGGATGGGCTTTTTCTATTTCATCAAACAATACTACAGCATAGGGTTGCTGACGGATCTTATTCACCAGCAGACCACCTTCTTCGTAACCAACATAACCCGGAGGGGCTCCATACAACAATGCGGCTGAATGTTCTTCCTTAAACTCAGACATATCAAACCGGATCATGCTTCTTTCATCCTGGAACAAGAAGTTTGCCAAAGATTTGGCAAGTTCGGTCTTCCCGGTGCCTGTAGGCCCCAGGAAGAAGAAGGAACCAATAGGCTGTCCTGGCCGGCTCAAACCAGAGCGGGACTCCAGAATCGCCTCAGATACGGTTTTCAGGGCATGGTCCTGCCCTACTACCCGCTTTCTGAGTTCCATATCCATGTTCACAAGACGTTCACGCTCACTGCTTTGGATCTTTCCCAGGGGGATGCCGGTACTTTCGGCGATCATGGTAGCCAAATCCACGGTTTTAACCGCATTGTGGACTTCGATGACCTGTTGGTCCAATTGGGTCAGTATATCGCTTAAAACAGCCTTTAAAGTTGCAATATCCTCTATCTTCGTTACCTCTTCCTCTATATGCAGCCTTGTCGTAAGTAAGGCGCTCAGGCGCTGCATACATTGCTGATACCACCAAAGTAATTCTGTACGGTCGTCTTCGATCTCTTCGAATTGCTTTCTCAGATCGTCCACCACCTGCTTACCTGTATCTGCGGTAGTTCTGATAGCAGCCAGGGTACGATCCAGTAAATTAATCGCACTATCCGGCAGGCTACGCTCCTTGAGGTAACGGCGTGACAGGCGAATGGCCTCCTTAATGACCTCGTTATCCACCGTCAGGTTGTAGTAACTCTCATAATCCGGCATCACTGCCTTGATCATTCTCGCCGCCAGTGTTTCATCTGGTTCCGGCAGGTTCATCGTTTCAAAACAATGGCGCAGCAGGCTATCTGGTTCTATCATTTTCCGGAAGCCTTCGGGGGTGCAGGCCCCTATCACGATCAGCTCTCCTTTGCCGATTGCAGCTTTGAGCACATTGCCCATGCCTCCGGCAGAGCCGGGTTGCTTATCCAGCAAAGTGTGCAGGTTGTCGATAAACAACACATGCCGGCCTCTTTCCTGTAAATGGGAGATAATTTGCTGCAGCCTGTCTTCCAGCTCGTTCTTATAAGCAGCACCTGCTATGAATGCACCATAGTCGAGGGCATAAATGTCAGTCTGCTGCAAGTGGGCAGGCGCTTGTTTTTGTACGATAGCCCTGGCCAGTGCTTCGGCCATGGAAGTCTTACCTACCCCTCCTTCCCCTATCAGCAGCACACTTGAACGACCTTTGCGGGAAAGGATCTCCAGCATCGTACGCACTTCTGCATCTCTGCCGGCCAGTGCATGCTTCATTTGCAGGTATTGCGGATCGGTGAGGCGATAGATATATTTCAATTTCCCGGCAGCAGGTGGTTTGGCTGCACCATTCAGGTTAGGCTGCGGTACATCCTTAATGAAATGGGTAAGCAGCTGTGTACGCTGTACCGGAAATGATTTCAATTGTTCAAAAGTAAAACCTACCCCGGGTGTACTGATCGCTACCAGCAGGCACCAGGCATCTGCCATATCCATATCGTATTCAAGCCTGATCGCATCGGCTTCCTGCAATACATTGGCTGCATTCTCATCTGCCTCGGGTTCATCCGGTATACGGGATGCTTTGGGTAACCCATCCAACCTTACTTCCGCCCATTCTTCCAGGTAATAGACGTCGATACCCATTGCCTGCAAAGGAGCTGTCAGATTCAATTCTTTGTGTAAACATGCCAGTAAAAGGTGTGCAGGCGTATATTGCACATGCTGATGTTCTTTTGCGAGGGCCTGGGCAATGCGTATGGCTGCCTGCACCTCCGGAGCTTGAATTGTATAAGTTGCCAGGGTCATTTGGATGATCTAAGGTTTTTCTTAAAAATATTTTCCGATCAAGGGTTAATACTGTTTTGGGTCATGATCTCGCAGTAAAGATACGCGAAAATGTATATAAATTATTTAATAAGCGGTTAATCATAAAGGTTTTCCTCTTAGCTGTTGGAACGATAAATGTTACTCTACGATAGTTGTTCAAATTACGGTAACAGTTAAACGACTACTATTCAATAAGATTTAATCACCATGCAATCGAAATACAAATTCTATTTATTTCTAAAATAACAATTAATCATTAAGCGATAATGACTGATTTTTTATTTTACAAACTGCCCTCCCGGATGTATTTTAGTCGAACTGGCATCGAACTAGCATCGAACTAGCGTCGAAGAACAGTCGAACAACAGTCGAAGAACAGTCGAAGAACAGTCGAACAACACCCGAACAAAAAAAATTTCCATTATCTCCCAGAATAATTATTTTCGCATGGACCATATATCTTAATTAACATGTTAATCCGGCATTTGCAATTGATATAACCCCAATTCATCTGCTGTACCATAAATTTATTGTTAAAACAAAACCTTCAAGGTATGTCATTCAAAGCAGTAATGCGATTAGACGGTGAAGAAATCAATGTACTGGAATGTCAGTATGCTTTTTCCCAACACACAGATCATAATGGTAAACCCGCTGCCCGCCCTATAGGAGGCGCTGTAACAGTTTTACTTGAATCAGACGGCGACACCAATCTTTTTGATTGGATGATCTCTAATACGCAAACCAAGAGTGGCAGTATTATCTTCTATCGCCGCGATGCCATGTCCAAAATGAAAGAGCTCAAATTTACCGATGCCTACTGTGTTGAATATTTTGAGCACTTCAATGCCAGTGGCGAAATTCCTATGCAGATTAAGCTCGTGCTTTCTGCAAGAGAACTCCAGCTCGGCAGCTCCACCTTCCAGAATCCATGGCCACAAGCCTAAAGTGGATCATATGGTTGTCTCAAAAGTGAATCTCCCGGATCTTATCCGGCCAACTGATGAAAAGAAATTTCAAATTAATACCTTTTGAGACAACCCTGTTTTTCCCAGGTAGATTTTGGCCCAATAATGGTACCATCGTATTGTATGAAAACATTATTGATACGCTCAGCACTGTTATCATGTATAACTACTCACGTTCCATCCCAGGTAAACGATCCTCCTGCCGACAGGAAGACAAAACCATATCCTGAGATGCCAGGCAATCACCGCTCTTCTCTTTTCAAAGGAAAACAATTCGATAGATACGATCAGTCATTTCACCTACTGTATAGTAACATTCAGACTTCAAAGATGTTAAAATGACCGGCCTTCCGACATTCACCGGGCGACCTGCATTTACAGCCCATATACTGCCAGTTATACCATTTCTTTCGCAGGTAAAATGTGGTACTGACACCTGTACAGGCCACAGGTACTTTACATCAGCCATTACTGCTACAGGAGAAACAATAAAATAGCATGAATGAACATAATCCGATTGCCCAACTGGTGCTGAAAATCCAGCAGGCCTGGATGGAAAAGGTCGCCGGCAATCCAAACCTACACTTTGTACGTGTGCTGATCAAACCCGAGGAATCACGGGTATATGAAGGGTTTTGTAAACTGGAATCCACTCCGCATGGACGGCTGCCGGAAGTATTTGTAACACAACTCACCGATTTCGATGATACTGATACATTCAGCGGTGCCCTGGTCAGAGACTGGCTCACAGAATATGACAAGAGTAGTGAAATAATTCAGAAAGCTAACTTTGAATGGAATTCCCAACCATATAGATCCGGTGAATTGTTTAAGCAGGATGAATTACTCATCGCCATGCTGGACTCATTTCATAAGGCAACATCCAGGGATCTTGTTTTAGCATTGATTCCAAGACAGGTCAGCAATACCCTCCATCTAAAAAACTGGATCACCCAGCTTCTAAAAAAAGGTATTCCAACAGGCATAAAGATCATGCTCATTGACCATGTAGGTAATGAACAATTTACCATTGCTGAGAAACAATTTCCTGGTATGATCTGCAACCTGCATGTACCCATGGACCTATCCGATGCTATCCGAAAACTGGCAGGACAGGGCGATCCAAACAACCCGGAGATCATGTTACGCAAATGCGCATTTGAAATGGGGAATGCGCTCAAAGATAAAGACGTGAAACGATTACATAAATGGGGGCAGCAGGCTTTAGATTGTACACAGCGAAGCGGAAATAAAGGCTTGTTTGCAACCGCACATATTATGTATGCAGGCCTGCTTTTTAATTTCAAACGTGAACCGCAGATTTCGCAACTGCTGGAAAGAGGCTTACGGGTAGCCAAACAAGGTATGCTCCAAAAAGATCCTGCCTGTTTACCGCTGGTGGTACAGTTTTACGGTTACCAGGCAGCTTATGCACAGATCAGACGACGCTTCTCCGAAGCCATCCCTTTATATATACAACAAGCTGAATTTGCGGAGCAGCACCAATTACAGACTGCTGCATTAAATGCTTGGTACCAGGCAGCAGAATTGTGCCGACGCAAAGACACCAGTCGCTACCACGATGTACTTGAAAAAGGATACCAGGCAGGTATGCTGCTGTCAGACGATGAAATCAGCGCTTCTGTATACATTTACATGCTGCGCGACTATTATGAATATGCATTTTCAAATAAGCAAACAGATATCCTTAACGAGATAGATGCAAAAATGAGCCGCATATTTGGCGCTGAATGGAAAACAGACGTAGATAATATACGTAAGAATAGAGCCCCCATGCCCCTGCCATTAGAAATAACAAACCTAAACAACTGATAACCAACGATAAAAAATATTACCCTACAAAGTTGGTGGAGTAATAGAAATTCCCTTATCTTTGTGTTGTTAATAACAGGCAATCATCTAAAATTTAATCACATGCCTAACAAGACAACATCGGAAAAATTTAATGGCCAATTTTGTTCGACAATCCCAAATGCCTGCTGTTGTATGTGCATGTGACACCAGCCTTTTATACACCGTTTCTTAGAAATCGAACTACCATTAACAAATCAAACCAACCTTACGAACATGGCCACTAACAATAATAACTTATACAGATACGCTGATATCGCTCCTGAATTTGAAGTTGAATTTTTTCCTAAAAGAAGTCAGGACAGAACACCGATCAATCCATTGCAGGCAGGTGAGCATTTACCGACCTTCCATATACATAAGAAGAACATCATTGCTACTTCTGATACGCTCAAAACACTGAACGGCTCTCTCCCTGTAACACAGGTAATAGACGGTCCTCTTGTACTGGCGTTCCACTCAATTCACTGGAATAACTATGGTAATACACTGCTGGAAAAACTGCAGGAAGTATACGCTGATATCCGTGTACTGGGTGGTCAGTTGCTGGTAGCTACTACTGATGATAAACAGGCTTTCGAAAACGCGACGGCCCAGTACCAACTGCCATTTGCTACCATCTTTGACCAATTTAATGGTATTGCAAAGAAAGCAGGCCTGTACGCTACCACCGATCCTATCTGGGACAGGGTAGCAGGTATCGAGGCAGATGTACCGGTTCCGGGTATTTATGTATTGACGCCTTCTCTGAAGATCGTGTATGCAAGTGTGGATAAATGGTTCGACCAACCCTTTGCAAAAGAAGCCTTACTGGAAGCGCTGGAAGCTGCCAGCCAGGAGCAGGAACATGCGATCGCTATTTAATATTATATATACATTAACGCATAAATAATCGAGGATTGCCTCAAAAGTAAACTGAAAGCTTCGGAAATCGTTTTACGAAATTCCGTTCATTCAGGTACCTGAACAAAATCAGGTAAAATTTACTTTTGAGGCAACCTCTTTTTTTATGTATATTACTATCATGTCTACAAAACGTCATGATGAAGATGTATCCACCTGGACCACTGTCGTCTGGACGACTCTTCTCACCCTGACCGGTTTTGGCTTTGCCCTGCTGCGTTATATGCAGTTCTATCACAATTTCGATGCAGGCAGCTTCAACCAGCTTTCCAGAATAGAACGATTTATTTTCCGGGCTGCCGGTCAGTGGGGCCTTATCGCAATCCTGCTGTTAATGGGTTTTGTGGGCCTTTTCAACGCTATTATTGCTTTCCGTGAAGTAAGACGCAGGTAACCTTCGGTGGATGCGCAAATGCCTGCCATGCAGCTTCTGATTCAGCTACTGATAAGTCATTGTTAAATACTACTACCCGGTAACGTTGCCGGTATTGCCTGCCGTAATGTAAATCCCATTCCTTCATTTTCGTCGGACTATAATTCAACATCAACTCTCCATGCTCCGCCTTCTCATCCCATACCCGCAAAGGTTGCGGTGCGTCGAAATTGTCAGGAGCACAGAGGATTAACATGCCGGAACGTCCCGTGCCGGTATTGCCGGTTACTTTTACCCAGCGGGCACGGGTACTGTCGGTATTATTACGGGTGGTACCAGCATCTGTAAGCAGGGTAGTATTGCCAGCTTTCCAGTCTGCCGTAGCCCTTAAGCCGAATCCACCACCATATCTGTGCTGCAGTAGCATAATACCATCTACGGTGGCACAGTTCAGGGTAGAAGTATAATCCCAGGTATAGCGGGACGTATCTGAGCCGCTGTAATACACTTTTACATCCAGTAATTCATCCATTGCCTTCACCTGCCCTGCCATATGTTGCTGTAACGCTTTGAATCCGCCAAATACCTGTCCTGTATTCCTGCTTACAAAACTTACGAAATCCACACGACCTTCCTTTTTCCGCATATTCCAGAAGTCAATTTCTTTTCCTTTAAAGGATGTATGCGTGAACGGGTTCCATATCCCGTAGTGATGCAGATGATCTTTCGGCTGGATATTAGTGAGCACTTGCCCGTTAGGTGCCCATAAAGGGTGAATAAACCCACTTCGATGATAAATGCTATCCACCCCAATGGTATGATATTGTAGCCGGGCCTTGCCCTTTTCTGAGATGGTCAGTACACCGGTAGTATCGAAGGCCCGGACCAGGTCAACAAGTACCCTGACCGGATATTGCCGCTCCCTCAATTCAAATACACGGGTTTGTCGGGGTTGGGTATTACCTGTCATTGTAAACCAGATCTTCCCGGGTTCGATCTGGAACGGGGTAGTTATGCGTTCTTTCCCTTTGATCTCGAACATCTCCACCTGATCACTATTTACCAGCGTGTCGAAGGCACAACTAACGGGTAAATTCTTACAGGGATAGTTCCCTGCTTTGACTGTAAAACGGGCTACCTGCTGTGCCTGCAAACAGATCGGGCAGCACAGCCACAATAGTAGGGTTATTATATCTTTCATAACGGGTTATTTTCTATTTCAGGATGGCACCTGTACCGGGCCTGTCAGCGTAGTAGATCTTTCCATCCAGGATCTTCACGCCATCTGCTACATCCTCTGCCAGCAACAACGGGCCGTCCATATCTACGTAGTCCAGGTAAGGCAGCAGGTGAGCAACTGCCGATGTACCAACCGTACTTTCGTTCATACTCCCGGTCATTACTTTCAGACCCAGCTCCCTCGCTTCTGCGATCATTCTACGGGCAGGTGTAATACCCCCACATTTGGTCAGCTTGATATTGATACCATGGAACAGGCCTTTGCAGGCAGCTACATCTGATTCGGTTATACAACTTTCATCAGCAATCAGTGGTAACGCGGATTGGGCAAATACTTCCTTCATCCCCTCCCGGTTATCGGCAGGCATGGGTTGCTCTATGAACTCTACGCCCAGCTGTGCAAAGGCTGTCGCATTTCGCAAGGTCTCTTCTACGCCCCAGGCACAGTTCGCATCTACCCGGAAGGTAGCCTTTGTATGTTTCCGTAACTCTTTTATGATTGCTATGTCATCCTTTGTGCCCAGTTTAATTTTGTAAATGGGCCATGGGAATTCTTCGAGTTTCTTTACCATGTTCTCCACGCTGTCAATCCCAATGGTATAATCTGTCATTGGGTTATGGGAGATATCCAGTCCCCATACTTCATATAGTTTCTTTCCCTGCATTTTAGCGTACAGATCATGGGCGGCAAGATCCAATGCACAGAGCGCAAAGAGATTATCTTTCAACAGTGGGTACATCGTTTCCCAGAATGCTTCCGGGGTATTGAGACGATAGTTTTCTATCAGCGCACGATGGGCATTGATATCATCCATCAGTTTGGGTACGGTAATGTGATAATAGGAATTATCAGCAGTTTCCCCCAAACCAGTGTATCCATCCTGTTCAAGCGCTACGACCAGCAGGGGCTGTACATCTTTGGACTTACGCGAAATAGTGAATGTATATCTGAACTTTAACTCAAAAGGATGTAGTGTCAATTGCATAGGATATAAATATAATAAAAACATTCATGAACTTACTTCACAAACAGTGATGATAACGAGTCTACCTTTAACAAAAGTATGATCAGGAGATCGCTTTTATGCTGGTATCGCACAATGAAATCAGGTTTCATGCCAGTCATTTCCGGCACGTCATCACATAAAAAAGGGCAGTATCATCAGATACTGCCCTCTTCAACTATTTATTCCTAAAGTGAACGTTATTTCACTTCTTCGAATTCTGCATCGGTTACACCATCGTTGCCGGCTGTGCTACCCTGAGGAGCTTCCTGACCGCCTTGTGCGCCGCCCTGAGCATCCTGTGTTGCTTTGTACATTTCTTCGGAAGCTGCGGTCCATGCATTGTTCAGTTCTGCAACTGCTGCATCTACTGCTGCTACTTCCTGTGTTTTATGTGCTTCTTTCAGCTTAGCCAGCGCGCCTTCGATAGGTGCTTTTTTATCAGCGGAGATCTTGTCACCATATTCCTTCAGTTGTTTTTCTGTCTGGAATATCAGGCTATCTGCCTGGTTCAGTTTCTCGATCTTTTCGCGTGCTTCTTTATCTGTAGACTCGTTTGCTTTCGCTTCAGCCTTCATCTTTTCGATTTCTTCCTTGCTCAAGCCGCTACCTGCTTCGATACGGATGTTCTGGCTCTTGCCGGTTCCTTTATCTTTTGCAGTCACGTGCAGGATACCGTTCGCATCGATATCGAAAGTTACTTCGATCTGAGGAACGCCACGTGGTGCAGGAGGAATATCATTCAGGATGAAACGGCCCAGTGTACGGTTCTGGTTAGCCATTGGACGCTCACCCTGCAGTACATGGATCTCAACGCTAGGCTGGTTATCAGCTGCGGTAGAGAAAGTTTCAGATTTCTTGCTAGGGATGGTTGTGTTAGACTCAATCAGTTTGGTCATTACACCACCCATTGTTTCGATACCCAGAGACAATGGTGTTACGTCCAGCAGGAGTACATCTTTTACTTCACCGGTCAGTACACCACCCTGGATGGCAGCACCGATCGCTACTACCTCATCAGGGTTTACACCTCTGTTTGGTTTTTTACCAAAGAATTTCTCTACTACTTCCTGGATCTTAGGAATACGGGTAGAACCACCTACCAGGATTACCTCATCGATTTCGGAAGCACCCAGGCCTGCATCTTTCAGTGCTTTACGGCAAGGTTCCAGTGTTCTTTCCACCAGGTTGTCGCTCAGCTGTTCGAATTTAGCGCGGGTCAGTTTCTTCACCATGTGTTTAGGCACCCCGTCAACAGCGGTGATATAAGGCAGGTTGATTTCAGTTTCCTGAGAAGAAGAGAGTTCGATCTTTGCTTTCTCTGCCGCTTCTTTCAGGCGCTGCCATGCCATTGGATCTTTGTGCAGGTCAACAGCTTCGTCCTTCTTGAACTCTTCAGCCAGCCAGTCCATGATCACTTTATCGAAGTCATCACCACCTAAGTGTGTATCACCATTGGTAGATTTTACTTCGAACACACCATCACCCAACTCCAGTACGGATACGTCGAAGGTACCACCACCTAAGTCGAATACAGCGATTTTGCTATCCTGGTGTTTCTTATCCAGACCATAAGCCAGTGCTGCTGCAGTAGGCTCGTTGATAATACGGCGTACATTCAGACCAGCGATTTCACCAGCCTCTTTTGTAGCCTGACGCTGAGCGTCGTTGAAATAAGCAGGAACAGTGATAACTGCCTCGTTTACTTCCTGACCCAGATAATCTTCAGCAGTTTTCTTCATTTTCTGAAGGATCATTGCAGAGATTTCCTGTGGTGTATATAATCTGCCGTCGATGTCAATACGGGTAGTATTGTTTTCACCTCTGGCTACTTTATAGCTCCAGTGAGGAATTTCGTTAGACACCTCGTCGAAGTGACGTCCCATGAAACGCTTCACCGACATAATGGTGTTAACTGGGTTTGTGATAGCCTGACGTTTTGCTGGGTCACCTACTTTTCTTTCCCCGTTCTTCAAAAACGCCACAACGGAAGGGGTCGTTCTACGTCCTTCATCATTTGCAATTACTACCGGCTCGTTACCTTCCATTACGGCAACGCAAGAGTTGGTAGTTCCTAAGTCGATACCTATTATCTTTCCCATAGTTTATATAATTCTCGATTGTAGTTGTAGATAGATTTGTCTTCTTACCGCTATAAGTCAATCTTTATGCCAACGGGATATAACATGCAATTATGTCAGTCGAGGTTGTCAGTATCGTGGAGTGGCCTACACATGCAGGTTCGGCATAATATTTGGTCCTACAGGGGAAATTTGACCTTATATTATGAAAAAATCTATCCTTGCTGCATTGTTTGTAGCTTGCGCTGCCCTGGGAGCGAAAGCACAAACCCTCACTTTTGGCGTGAAAGGCGGTTTAAATGTTGCCAAACTGACAAACATTGAAAATTCCCACAACAGGGCTTCCATTTATGCAGGTGGTTTTGCCAATTTTGCGCTCAGTGACATGTTTGCCATCCAGCCAGAGTTGCTTTATTCCGGCCAGGGATATTTTTATAGAGATGCAGTAAATAATAAATACACTACTAAACTCGGCTATATCAACATCCCTGTGATGTTCCAGGTACACCTGGTGGACGAGTTTTTCCTGGAAGCAGGCCCGCAGGTAGGTTTCCTGGCATCGGCAAAAGCAAAAGCAGGAAAGGTAACAGTAGATATAAAAGACCAGATGACTACTGCTGATTTCGGACTTGGCTTTGGCCTGGGCTACCAGTTCCCGATTGGCGTGGGTATTTCTGCAAGATATATGTTTGGTCTTACCGACGTATATAAGAATGCCACCGAATCTCACAAGAACAGTGTAGCCAGTGTCGGCCTGACGTATACCTTCAATAAGAAATTCAAGTTATAAAAAGATCTATTTTGATAGAAAACGCTCCTGCCTGAGGTGGGAGCGTTTTTTATTTTACCTTTGCCGTTCGCAACAATGTTTCAGCATGAGTGTAGTATTTAATATAAAAACGGCTGCGGCCGCGGCCATCAAGGCCTTGTTTGACCAGGATATTCCTGCCCAGGATATCGCCATCAATTCTACCAAACCTGAATTTGAGGGAGAATATACCATTCTTGTGTTCCCATTCACCAAATTCAGCCGACTGAAACCGGAAGATACCGCCGACAAACTGGGTACTTACCTGGTAGCAAATTTCCCGGACCTCCTTGCTGGCTACAATGTCATCAAAGGGTTCCTGAACCTTTCCATCGCTGAAAAGTACTGGGTACAGGACCTGCAACAACGCTTTAATAACAGAAATATTGGCAGAAAACCAGCCAATGGTAAGAAGGTAATGGTGGAATACTCCTCCCCTAACACCAACAAACCACTGCACCTGGGCCACCTCCGTAATAACTTCCTCGGCTATTCTGTAGCAGAAATACTGAAAGCCAATGGCTATGAAGTGATCAAGGCAAACCTTGTTAACGACAGGGGCATTCATATCTGTAAATCGATGCTCGCCTGGCAGATCTTTGCCCATGGCGATACCCCGAAAAGTACTGGTATCAAAGGCGATCACCTGGTAGGCGACTACTACGTAAAGTTCGAAACCATCCTGAAAGAACAGACAGCCCCCATCATCGCAAGGGCACTGGAAAATGATTTCAGAGATTTCTCCGGCGAAGACCTGGACAAAGTACAGAAGCTCGTTACCGCTTCCCAAAAACCCGAAGTAAAGGCTGATAAGGACAAGACAGCAAAGATCAACGACGATATCAAAGAACTGGCAAGAAAACAAACGGAGATCATGCAGCAGGCTAAGATCATGCTGCAACAGTGGGAAGCCGGTAACCCTGAAGTACGCGCCCTGTGGAGTACCATGAACAGCTGGGTATATGAAGGCTTTGACCAGACTTACAAGCGCCTGGGTATCAACTTTGATAAGATGTACTATGAGAGTAATACCTACCTGTTAGGAAAAGACCTCGTAGAAGATGGCCTTCGCAAGGGAGTATTATTTAAGAAAGAAGATAACTCTGTATGGATCGACCTCACTGCTGATGGCCTGGACGAAAAGCTCCTGCTGCGTGGTGATGGAACCTCTGTATATATCACGCAGGACCTGGGCACTGCCCGCCTGAAATACGAAGACTTCCACATGGATCGTAGCGTATATGTGGTGGCCGATGAACAGAACTATCACTTCAAAGTACTGCAACTGATCCTGCAGAAAATGCAGGAACCCGGTGCAGATGGTATCTACCACCTCTCTTATGGCATGGTTGAACTGCCACATGGACGTATGAAGAGCCGCGAAGGTACCGTTGTGGATGCAGATGACCTGATAGATGAAATGATTGATACTGCCAGGGAAAAAACCAGTGTCGAAAAGTTACAGGATCTGAGTGATGACCAGCTGGATGGACTGTATGAAATGATCGGTTTAGGTGGTCTTAAATTCTTCCTGCTGCGTGTAGATCCTAAGAAAAAAATGGTGTTCGATCCGAAAGAATCCATAGATCTCCATGGCTTTACTGCCACTTATGTTCAATATGGTCATGCACGTATCAAATCAATTCTCCGTGACGTAGCTCCTGATGTCACAAAACTGGAAGGCTACTGTCATAAGGGCAGCTTATTGCCGCTGGAGAAGGAACTGATCCTGCTGAATGAGCAATATGAAACCATACTGGAAGAAGCCGCAAAGGAAATGAGTCCTGCTGTGATCGCGAATTATGTATATAACCTGACACAGACTTTCAACAGCTTCTATGCTGCAAAGGAAGAGGGAGTGCCGGTTTATTCTGTAAAGAATGCAGAAACACCTGAAAAGCAGAAGCTACGTACGCAGATCATTATGCTGACAGCTAATACTATTACGGCAGCGATGAAATTGTTGGGTATAAATGTTCCTGAAAAGATGTAGTCGTTGACGATACCTGTTTTACAAACGGCATTCGCTTTGAGTGGATGCCGTTTTTTATTTTATAGTCCCGCAGTGGCCTTGTCACACCATTGTTGTCCCTTCTTTGTGTCTCCATGTGCTATATATGCTTTACCCAGCATAAACATTACAAAAGCATTCTCTGGCTGCAAGCGTAATAACTGTTCCCAATAAGCTACGGACTGCTTGTAATCTCCGTGCTGATACAGCCCCTGTGCAAGGGCTTGCATCGCTGTAGTATCGTTGGGGCGCTGGTTCAGACAGTGATACAGGTGATGGAATCCCTTGCTAAATTGTTTTGATTGCAGACAGGCCGTACCGATGTGAAGGTAAAAGTCTGCATCACGTTTATACCCTTTCGCTGCTGCTGCTTCAAACGCTGCTACTGCTTCGGTATATTGGCGCTTGTTAAAGTAAATCACCCCTAACGCATAATAAAAGAGTGGCTCCTTCGGCTCCTTTTCTATAGCTGCTTTAATAACATGCAGGTAGGAGCTGTCTCCTCCGGGAGTTTCACTTTGATAATGCATGATAGCAGGACGTAATGACGCAGGTAGTGCTGTTTTGCATGGAATCATTCTATAACGCGTGCGACTGAAAGCAGTATGTACAGTGAGCACTGCAAAAAGTAGCATACATAGGATACGGATATACAACATAGGTTCGAGTAGGCCGTAAAGATAATTAAAATCTCTCTACTCCATATCTTCTGCCGTGAATCCGAATGGCAGCAGGTGTTTAGCTGTCTGCAGGATGTAAACTTTCCCGCTCTGTCCGCTCATAATGATACGGATAGGCTTCTTCTGCCTGTTTTCATATTCCGTGATGGTCTGGCGACAGATGCCACAAGGAGAAATGGGGGCATCGTTTTTACCACCATTATGATTGTTATAGCTCACAGCGATTGTATCGATGGCTACGCCCGGGTAGAGGGAACTGGCAGTAGACAATGCGGTTCTTTCAGCACAGATACCCACCGGGAAACTCGCATTTTCCTGGTTGGTACCAGGTACTGTCTGACCGTTTTCCAATTGAATGATCGCACCTACATAAAAATTAGAATAAGGTGCATAGGCGTTTTCAGTGACTTTGCGGGCAGCACTTAACAGTTGTTGATCTGCGGGTGTGAGCTCGCTGATGTCCGGGTAGGAAGTGAATTCGAATGTGAATTGTTGGGTAGTCATGGTTGAAATTACGAAAAAAATGCTTCTGCCTTCTGCATCAGCATTTTTGGAGGATAGGATGAAAGACCCGTAGCAGGCTAAACACCGTGGTGATCATAACTCAATGCTTCGGTGGCTTTCCACTTTCCATCGACTAACAGCCAGACAATGGTAAACCGGGCCACTCCTGTCTGGTAACGGGCTTTCCCCTTTTCTGTGCTAAAAAACGCATGTTCTCCATTTTCGATAGCTCCGTACAGCACCCCATTATTGTATAAAGGGAAAACCTTGAGTGTATGAGGTACAAGTTGACGATCTAACTTATTCTCCTGCTTGCAGATGCCGTTTTGCATGTCCTGAATAAAAGCGGCTTTGCCGGATGTAATACCACCTTTATCATGGTAAAACCGGAAGTCATCAGCGAAGATATCCTCATACGGCGCCAGGTTACAGGTATTGAAACCTATATCAAAAATGAGGCTGTCGCCGGCTTTAATATCTTTATAAAGCTTACTGGTATCGGCAACCTGTGCGAATAACCGACCACTGATGACGCAAAAACAAAAAAGAAAGAAGACTCTCATGTGTCACTGATTTTATAACACAAAGAACGGGGAGCCGGCAGGAATCAGGAAAAAGAACTGATGAACCAGCGGAAATCACTGACAAAAACTGCTTCACATCTTATTTAAAACAAAAAAGCTATTGTCCTGAGACAATAGCTTCCCTGTAGTATTAAAAAGTTGGACTGGTTTACTTAATCGTGCGGAACAAACGGCTCCAGCGAATACTGCCTTTACCATAACTCATCCAGATCAACCAGGCCTTACCTACGATATGATCTTCCGGAACAAAACCCCAATAGCGGGAGTCCAGGGAGTTATCGCGATTATCCCCCATCATCCAGTAATAATTCATTTTGAATGTGTAAGAGTCAGCAGGTTTGCCATTGATGAAGATCTGTCCGTTGTTCACTTCCAACTTATTCCCCTCATACACGCTGATAATACGATCGTAAAAAGCAATATTCGTCGCATCGATCTTCACTGTCACCCCTTTCTTAGGAATGTACATTGGGCCGAAATTGTGTTCGGTCCAGTGGTAGTGTGCAGTATCGTGTGGGAACACTGCCACTTCTTCAGCGCTTGGATTGACGAATGGTGTAAGGTTTGTTACTACCGGCCAGGACTTCAGGGTGGCCGCGGCGCCTGGTGTCAGGTTGTACCTGTACTTAGCAGAGTCATAAGGACCATCAGTACCCGGATCGATATCCATTTCATCCAGACGGGATGGGTTCAGGGGATCTCCCGTGGTAGTCACCCAGTAGCGACGCTCGCTTTCTGGTGGAATAGGTGCCTGTTGTCCATTTATAAATACAACACCATCTTTTATAGAGAGGGTATCGCCTGCAACACCCATACATCTCTTAATATAGTTTTCTCTTTTATCTACAGGGCGGGAAATCACATGATTCTGCTCCCATACTGTTTCGCGGCCATAGGCGCGCACCATCTGGTAGTAACTCTGGTCCTGGTTTTCTAGGGCTACGGTATCACCTTCAGGGAAGTTAAATACCACTACATCATAGCGTTTCACATCAGAGAAACCTGGTAAACGTCTGTATTTCCAATGTACTGCTTCAGAATAGGCTTTGGAATATTTTGTAAAAGGCAGGGTGTGATGTGTGAAAGGTACTGCCAGTGGCGTCATGGGGATACGGGGGCCGTAACTGATCTTGCTTACAAACAGGAAGTCGTTCACAAGCAAGGTTTTTTCCATAGACGGGGTAGGAATGGTATATGCCTCAAAAATAAAAGTGCGGATCAAAGTAGCAGCGATGATAGCGAATATGGCTGCATCAAACCACTCTCTTACGGCAGATTTTTTCTTCTTTGGCTGACCCTCGTTATTCTTTTTCCAAAAAGCCAGGTTCATTCAGATGGTGTTTAAGATAGTTAATTTTACAAATATAATATTCTGTTGTTTGCAAGCTACTGAATAACAGATAAAAGTTTTCTTAAAATATTTTAACCGGCGTTAGTTCAGCTCGTTTTTTAGTATGGCGCTGATCTCTTTTGCCCGGTTATATACCATGAAATGTCCACCGTCGGGAATTACGTAATCCGCCTTGACAGTGGCAATGGGCAGGGTCAGGTCTTTGCCGCCATGGATGTGGACCAGCGGAGAAGGCACGTCTTCGTTTTCCCAGCCGATCAGGATCTTTATGGCCCAGCGGAGGTATGTAAAATCTGTATGCTTCACATAATCCAGGAGCAACGCCTTTTCTTCCGGCGATTCTGCCTTCAGGAAGAAGGGGATAATGAGGTTCCGGTGTTTCCCGAAAAGGATGGCATCCGGCAAGGCCAGTAATGCCAGCAGGCGGGTACGACGCACGAGGTTAAAATATAGGGGGCGCTCGGCGGTGGTCTTGATACTACTGATCAGGACAACCTTGCTCACAGGGCGCTGACGGGCTATCTCAAGTGATAAGATGCCACCCATAGATACACCCACCAGGGTGATATCTTCATCAGCAGGAATATGGGCGGTCATACGGGAAGCATAGCCGGCAAGCGTTTCATCCGGCAATGGAGTAAGCCATGGAATGAAATGAAGGGTGTATTTATCCGGGAAGGTAATGTGCTGAAACACCCGTTCATCGGAGCCCATACCACTCAACAAGTACAGGTGTTTTGACATGGGAATAACAATTGGAAAGAGAGTTGTATAAGAGGCTGCTCATTTCGCTATGGCAGCCTCTTTAAAAATATCTTATGCATTCACTTTCTTCTTATCTCTTGCCGGTACTACATAATCTACCACGTCTTCTGTGGTGATAGTTTTGCCGGAAAGGATGACCAGACGTGCAACCACGTTGCCCAGTTCACGGATATTACCGGACCAGTTGTGGTTCTGGAGGGCTTTCATGGCGTCCTTTTCGATACCTTTTTTCGCCATACCATACTCCTGGCAGGCACTTTCCAGGAAGTGTTCCACCAGTGCCGGGATATCGTCACGACGATCGTTCAGGGAAGGGACATGGATCAGGATGACGCTGAGACGGTGATACAGATCGAGACGGAAGTTCTTGTCTTCCACTTCTTTCAGCAGGTCTTTGTTGGTAGCCGCTACCACGCGTACGTCTACGCTGATCTCCTTATCGCCACCTACGCGGGTGATCTTACCTTCCTGCAGGGCACGGAGCACCTTGGCTTGTGCACTGAGGCTCATATCGCCAATTTCATCGAGGAAGAGCGTACCACCGTTCGCCTGTTCGAATTTACCGATACGTTGCTTCACGGCAGAAGTGAACGAGCCTTTTTCATGACCAAAGAGCTCACTTTCTATCAGTTCGCTGGGAATAGCAGCACAGTTTACTTCTACAATAGGACCGGCAGCACGGTTGCTGCGCTCGTGGAGCCAGCGGGCTACCAGTTCCTTACCTACCCCGTTTTCGCCGGTAACCAGCACACGGGCATCGGTAGGCGCCACCTTTTCGATAGTTTCTTTGATCTTGAGGATGGGAGCTGACTGGCCAATCATCTCCTGGGTTCTGTTCACTTTGCGGCGAAGTACCTTGGTTTCTGCAACAAGGGTACTTTTGTCCATCGCGTTGCGCAGGGTGACTAACAACCTGTTCAGATCGGGTGGCTTGGAGATGTAATCATAAGCTCCTTTTTTTACGGCATCTACCGCTGTATCGATATTGCCATGGCCTGACACCATCACAATGGGAACATCCGGATTAGTTTCTTTTGCTTTCTCCAGAAATTCCAGCCCATCCATTTTAGGCATTTTAATATCGCAAAGCACTGCATCATATTGCTTGTCTTTGAACATTTTAAAGCCTTCGGCGCCGTCCGCAGCTTCATCTACCTTGTACCCCTCATAACTTAAGATCTCCGACAGCGTTTTGCGGATACTTTTTTCGTCATCGATTATCAGAATGTTGGCCATATGTTGGTTTTAGTGAACAACAGGCAAAAATAATATAAAAATGTATTGGGTAACAAATCCCCTTTGCCGGCCATAGGAGATCGCATGTTTATTTGATAATTATCTACTACTTTTATGGACTTTTACGTAATTTCAGGGAATAGGAAGATTCACTATAGGCCTGTAATTCACTTGCATATGCAACAACTTTTGGAAGAATTAAGGAGAAGACATCAGCAGGCTGCTGCGATAGCTTATCCCTCGACAAGCTCGGTAAACGACTTTGCGAATAATTTTATTAACTGGCTCTTTCCCGAATATCAGGGAAAAGTGATGCCGGACCTCGTCCTGTTAGAAGAATACGCGCACATGTTGCAAAATGAATTGCAACATCTTTTACAACCTATGCAACCACAATTGCCGGCAGAGGCTGCAAAGCTAAGCCAGCAGTTTATGGCACAGGCGCCAGATATATATGATGCACTCAATAAGGACGCAGAAGCCTTGTTGCAGGGAGACCCGGCAGCAACCTGCCTGTATGAAGTGATCAGGGCATATCCCGGTTTTTATGCCATTGCTTTTTATCGTATTGCCCATGCTTTACATAAATTAAACATCCCTCTCCTGCCCCGTATGATCACTGAGCAGGCGCATAGCCGTACCGGTATTGATATTCACCCTTCTGCGGTGATCGCTCCTTACTTCTGCATGGACCATGGCACCGGTATCGTGATCGGTGAAACCACTGAAATCGGTGCGCACGTAAAACTCTACCAGGGCGTTACCCTGGGGGCTTTGAGCGTGGATAAGGATATGGCCCGGAGCAAAAGACATCCGACTATTGAAGATCATGTAGTGATCTATGCAGGAGCGACTATTCTGGGTGGAGATACGGTAGTAGGCCATCACAGCATTATCGGAGGGAACGTGTGGCTGATCAAGAGCACTGAACCTTTCAGCCGGATCTATTACAAGGCAGATGGGAGCATGAACACAGTGAACGTGTGATATAAACTATAAAACTGATGCAAGGAAAAGGAATTTTGGACCTGGTAGGCAACACACCTATGGTTACGCTGAAAAATATCAGCGCCAATCCCAATGTGACCATTCTGGCAAAGCTGGAAGGTAACAACCCGGGAGGCAGTGTGAAGGACAGAGCGGCTTATGGCATGATCAAAGGCGCGCTGGACAGGGGCGAACTGAAACCGGGGATTAAACTGATAGAAGCTACCAGCGGTAATACAGGTATTGCACTGGCTATGATCGCCAGCCTGTTTGGCGTAGAGATTGAGCTGGTAATGCCAGAAGATGCCACCCGCGAGAGGGTACTCACCATGGAGGCCTTCGGCGCCCGGGTCATTCTTACGCCCAAAGAGCAGTCAATGGAAGGATCTATTGATTATGCCAATGCACAGGTAGCAAAAGGTGGGTATCATATGCTCAACCAGTTTGGCAACCCGGACAACTACGGCATGCACTATAAAACTACAGGTCCGGAGATCTGGAGAGATACACAGGGAACGGTGACACACTTTGTAAGCGCCATGGGCACCACAGGCACCATCATGGGCGTATCCAGGTACCTGAAAGAGGTGAATGAGGCGGTGCAGATAGTAGGTTGTCAGCCGACAGATGGCTCTAAGATTCCAGGTATTCGTAAGTGGCCGGAGGCCTATTTGCCCAGGATCTTTGACCGGCAGCGGGTAGATAGGATCATGGATATTGCGGAAGAGGAAGCGCGGATGATGACGAGGAGACTTGCAAAAGAAGAAGGGGTGTTTTGCGGGATGAGTAGTGGTGGTGCGGTGTCTGCTGCGCAACGGCTATCGGAAGAGCTGGATAAAGGGGTGATTGTTTGTATTATTTGTGACAGAGGAGACCGGTATTTGTCTTCTGACTTATTCGGTTGATGACCTGCAAACCCTGGTTGTAAACAAGAGTGGTCCAATATAATCGTTAGTACCTTATTGGGCATTCACCATCTAAAGATGTAAATAAAAAAGCCGCCTCAATTGAGACGGCTTTTTCTATTTCCCTGAAATAAATTACTTTTTCATGTACATTACTTCCTTCACCAGTTTCACTGTTCTTTCGATATCCGGCAGGTACAGTTTCACGAGGTTCGGTGCGTAGTGCATTGGAGCATCAGCAGCTGTGATACGACGAATTGGAGCATCCAGGTAGTCGAAACCTTCTTTCTGAATTCTGTAAGAGATCTCAGAAGAAATGCTGGAGAATGGCCATTGTTCTTCCACGATCACCAGGCGGTTAGTTTTCTTAACAGACTCCAGGATAGTGAACCAATCCAGCGGACGGATGGTGCGGAGGTCAATTACTTCCGCCTCGATACCTTCCTTAGCCAGTTCTTCTGCTGCACCTAGTGCAACCTTCATCATTTTATTGAAAGATACGATGGTAACATCTTTACCAGCGCGTTTGATATCAGCTTTACCGATAGGAATGATGTACTCTTCTTCTGGTACTTCACCCATATCACCGTACATCTGCTCACTTTCCATGAATACAACCGGGTCATTGTCGCGGATAGCCGCTTTCAGCAGACCTTTAGCATCGTATGGGTTGGAAACAGAGATAACTTTTAAACCAGGAATATTTGCATAATAGCTTTCAAAAGCAGTGGAGTGCTGAGCACCCAGCTGACCAGCAGAACCGTTAGGGCCACGGAATACGATCGGGCAACCTACCTGTCCACCACTCATAGCGAGCATTTTAGAAGCAGTATTCAGGATCTGGTCCAGTGCCAGTACGGCGAAGTTCCAGGTCATGAATTCCAGAACCGGACGCAGTCCGTTCTGAGCAGCACCAACACCGATTGCTGTGAAACCCAGCTCGGCAATAGGGGTATCTATCACTCTTTTTGCCCCAAATTCATCCAGCATTCCCTGGCTAACTTTATAGGCTCCGTTATATTCGGCTACTTCCTCTCCCATCAGGAAAACCCGCTCGTCACGGCGCATTTCTTCCTGTAAGGCTTCTCGTAAGGCTTGTCTGAAAGCTATCTGACGCATGCTGTTACTCTTAAAGTTTGAAAGATAATTGCCTTTGCTTTTCCCAAAGGCAGGGGCAAAATTATTGTTTAATGGTGAAAAAAGCAAAGATTAATTGCGTGTTGAAAGAATGGAATTGGCCTGCGGCAGCAGGGAAGAATTTCTATTTATTTAACAACCGGGGGAATTATCGCCAGGATATGGGTTCATACTCCGGCGGCAGGAAGTGTTTATCGTGATTTGCAGGACGTCTATTTAAATAATAGATATATATTATATATATTAGCTGCGAATATCCTTACCTATGTTTACCTTAACAGTCCTGTTCGGCTGCTTCCTGGCAGCCATCTCCTGCAAGATCAAAAAAGTGAAAGCACCCGTGATCACACAGCTCATGTGGTACTTCCATCTTTCTATGTTATTCTTTTCTATTCTCTCTGTGATCCTGCTGATCTGTGGCTACGGTTTTAAAGGCACCTACACTGAGCGGGTATTTTTTACCCTGTATGCCGGCTCCGCTATCATATTATATGGTCTCACCCAACCAGAGGTATCTGGGAAACGGGTATACCTGGCCGCATTTTACGGGTTCCCGTTTGTACTCGCAGCGGGGTTGTTGCTACCTCCCCTGCGTACACTGGCCGTTATTATGGGTTTAGGATTGCTGTCAGACGCCCGAATGGAAAGGTACCGGATAGATGACGATTTTGCCTTGCAAACCAGGAGCATCGATATTATCGACAGACATCCCAGCATTAGCCTGGTACAGGATAAATACTATTTATTTGAGAAGATCAGCAGTGATGTGGTGATGCCGGAACGGCGGGTGCTGGGCGTGAAAATGGAAAAGAGAGGAACCGATAGCGTCATGTTGCACCTGAATATGCTGGAAGATGCCGGGCAGGTAGCTAAACTGGATACTACATTAAGTTTATACAGATAAGAAGAGCGGCCTCAAGGCCGCTCTTCCTCATTAGACTCTTTCTATAATGATGGCACTTGCCCCTCCTCCCCCATTACATATTCCGGCCACACCATACTTAGCATGATGCTGATGCAATATTGAATTCAATGTGACTACGATCCTCGCCCCGCTACAACCAATCGGATGCCCTAACGCCACCGCGCCACCCCATACATTCACCTTCTTCATATCCAGTCCCAGATCACGCTGATTTGCGATCGGCACACAGGAAAATGCCTCATTGATCTCCGCAAAGTCCATCTGATCAATGGTCATACCTGCCTTCTTCAGTGCATTATTGACGGCTTTTACCGGTGTGGTAGTAAACCATTCCGGCGCCTGCGAAGCATCTGCAAAACTGATAATCTTTGCCAGCGGCCGGAGCCCCAGCTCTTTCAGTTTCTCACCACTTACCAATACCACTGCGGCAGCCCCGTCGTTGATATTGGAAGCATTGGCAGCTGTGATAGTACCGTCTTTCTGGAATGTGGGTTTTAAGGTAGGGATCTTTTCGAAGTTAACCTTTTTATAATCTTCATCTTCGGCGACTGTAACGACTGTTTTTCCGGGGATTTCTACAGGAACGATTTCATTCTTAAAATATCCTTTTTCAAATGCCTCTGCTGCCAGTTTGTAACTCCGCGAGGCATATTCATCCTGCTCCTCGCGCGATATTTTATATTCTGTAGCGCAGATCTCTGCAGCATTGCCCATATGAAAATCCTTGTAAGGATCCCAGAGACCATCGCGGATAATGCCATCCGACAAAGTGCCATGCCCCAGTTTATACCCATTTCTCGCTTTATCGAGGTAATAGGGTACTGCACTCATATTCTCCATACCACCCGCTACCACCACATCATTGTCTCCCAGCATAATACTCTGCGCACCCAGCATGATAGATTTCATACCCGACGCGCAAACCTTGTTGACAGTGGTACAAGGCACCGTATCTGGCAACCCGGCATAGATACTTGCCTGGTTGGCAGGGGCCTGTCCCAGGTTAGCACTCAATACATTGCCCATAAATACTTCGTTGACTGCACCGGCTGCCACACCGGCTTTTTCCAAAGCGGCTTTGATGACAAGTGCTCCCATCCGGGTAGCTGGCAGGGTCGACAAGGCGCCATTGAACGAGCCTATGGGGGTGCGCACAGCGGCGACAATAAATACGTCTTTCATTCCGTGAATGTTTTTTTTGTTTTGGCGATAACCAAATATAATGGAATTTCGGAAACGGTATCGAAACTTCGCAACGAACCGGACCTCACCCATCTTATCATCACAGGATTAAAAACGATAGCCAAACTTCACACAAACCGGTAAATATCCATACTGATCCGGTTTCAGATAATCGAATTTATTAACGAAACCAACGGTTCTCCCACCATTCATATCATTGGCTTTATACTCGACATACCTTTTTCTCTCCGCCGACCGCCCGGGAAAAGTCTTCCACTTGGTACCCAATCCCATATACACCTCCAATGCTAACCGATGTTTGTCTCCATCTAAATATTTCTTAAACCCAAATAAAAAGGCATACCCCAGCAACAGCTTTTTTTCCACTGTTGTTTTACCTGCTGACAGATCAGGACCACCGCCTAATCCATTATCCCAATCAGCCGTGTATGCCTTGTAATGCACCCTTGTAAACACTCCGCCTATCCCTACAAAAGGCATGATCTTATGATGCCTGGGAATGATGTAATATTTAAGATCCGGCTGAAAACGAAATCCATAATGGTTAAAGTTATCACCCACCAGGAAATTGTAGGCCACCCATGTCCCCTGCAAACCCACTTCCAGGTGCCGGGTGAACCTATATTCCGCCCATAAAGACGGGCCGGCATCTTCCTCCAGCAGTGAGAGCAGGTTCGTACCTATTGTCAACCCCGGTTCACTGGGTGCCGGCGGCCTGGAATCTGGCATTATATTTTTTTTATAGTTCCTTTTCAGTTTCGCATTGCGGATCAGTGCTGCCCCTGTGCCGGTAGTCGGCCTTTCCTGTGCTATTCCATAGATTGCAGGCAGGAGAGTGATACAAATAAGTAATAGTCTCTTCATAGTTAAAAACGATATCCAAATCTTATTTTATAGGGTATATCCGGCAGAAAACCATCTGTCTCCAATATCGGTTCACGCCCTCTTTTTACACTGCCTGCAGGTGGCTGCTGCACAAAGTGCGTTTCTTTCCATCTAAAACCAAAACCAGTAGAGATCTCCATGTAAAATCGCTCGTTCTTTCCCCCAAAAGTAGATTGTACGCCAAAACGTCCACCCATTGCAAACACCTGCTTTTGTTTCCCGACGGACCTCAATTCCTGGTATACCTCCGTATTATCCTCATAGTGCGGTATGATGTAGTCTTCGTACGAATTCACCTGCTTATACAAAGCCTGTACGGCGAAGAACCATTTATAACGCTGCTTACTGCCGGGAATGAAAAATTTCACATCCGGGGTAAAACGGAACCCGTGGTTCTGTCTCTCATAGTCCAGCATGCTGTATAAGATCCACTGTCCTTCCAGTGCAATACTGATATTATTTTTGATGCGATATTCCACACCCGCAGCAGGCCCACCGTCCATTTCTGTGAAGGAGGGTACATTGACAAATACCCGCATACCCGTTAGTGACGATTGTGCCTTTACAGCTACCATACAGCCGGTCAGCCATATAATTAAGTAGATTTTTTTCATGTCCGGTATCAGTTTGAAAGCTGTGATATCAGGGTAGGATGCAGCGCATTGCTGATGTCATAACAATCCAGGGAACTGGCAGTCCGGGCATACAGTTTATTACCGGCTATCTTTAGCTGATAATAGTTCATATTGGCACCGGCCGTCTTTACATCATTGGTAGCCAGATCCACTACTTTGAGGCCCTTGCTCTCGTCGGAAACGTACAGGGCTTGCCCATTTGCGACCATAGCTTTTACATTCCGGACAGCAAAGGAAGTCACATAATCATCCGTGACGGTACCGTTCAAATTATAGATACCTACGATGTGGTCAACCTGTTCTCCGGTACACGAATAACCTGGCTTGTCGGCCACGAAAGCTTTGTTCTCATTTAAAGCGACTTTATTACAGCTTCCCCACATCCAGTTAATACCAGACCGGTTGAAGGTACCTCCTGTCACATCGAATACAACTGTACCAAAATAATTGTCCTGGCACACTACCAGGTATTGCCGGTACATGTACAGGGTATCGATCCCTTCACGCAAATGCTCACGCCCGGTTTCGACAGGACTGGCCGGTTGGGATATATCGTAGCTGACTAAATCATCATTATCGGCGATGTACATATTATTGCCATCGATGACGATGCCTGCCTGTGCCACAGTTTTATAGGGTGCTACATAACGATAGTGTACAGGAGTAGAAGTAGACATTAACAAGGGGGCTGACAGTAAGAATAAGTAGATGATGTAAATTTTCTTCATTGTCTACGGCATTTTGCAGAGGTTCCGGGAATATTTTCATTCAGTCTCCAGGACATGATCGTCCCTTTGGTGGTGTCGGCACATACAAACAATACACCTACAAACGGGGGATAATCTTTCAGGTGCCAGGCTTTGGAAAGCCGGCTAGCCTCCTGTAAATTATTGAAGCTATCCAGGTGAATCGTAACCAGGTCATCGTAGTTACTCACATATAAGTAATCTCCTTTGATAGCGGCTGCGCGAAAGCCGGGAATGCTGATGAATGCCACTTTTTTTGGATTGGCGGCGTCCTGGTAAGAGATTACATGTAAGCCGGAATCTTTTTCTTCTTCCAGTACATAATTCCCTGCCGTGTAAAGGTTTCCTCCATTAACGGTCGTGCGGGGAGGTTGAAAACGAATAAGCTTTGTAGTAGGGTCTGCATTGTAAACAGGTTCGTAGGGGGGCGAACTGGTATCCCACTCATTGTCCGTTCTACACGCATTTAAGAATAGCAGTCCCCCGAGCAACGTACAGAATAACAGTCGGGTAGGCATAAAGATTTTTTATTAAAGCGAAATACCGGGGCCGAAAGTTACTTTTAAGCGGGGAATTAACATGGTTTTAACGTGTGCAATAACAATAAAAAAGAGGTTGCCTCCTGTAGTAATGTTACCCGATCTTATCCGGGTACCTGGCAGTACGGAATTTCGTATAAACGATTTCCGAAACTTCCAGGCTACTTCAGGAGACAACCTCTTTTGTCTGGCGGGAGGTTCTAATTAAATCACCATCCTGTGTTATTAGGCAGTGCTGCTGCGTTCACAGCTATTTCAGACTGCGGAATAGGCCAGAGGTAATCGCGTGGATTTGAAAAATTCCTTGTCTCAATCACCACGTTTTTACCATAATCAGAACGGCTGGCATCATAGTTATTCAGTATGCCGTGTGCAACACCTGGCATTACCGTCTCCGCAATTTTCCAGCGGCGTATGTCAAAAATGCGATTATCTTCCATGGGAAACTCCACATGTCTCTCCCGGCGGACTACCTGTCTCAGTGCTTCCTGTGTGGCTGCCGTTGCAGCTGTAACAGCAGGCATCCCTACTCCCGGGCGTTGTCGTACCAGGTTGATGGCATCATATACAGACTGATCGATCTGGTTCAGTTCAATCTTTGATTCTGCATAAGTCAGCAATACCTCCGGGTAGCGCATCAGCACCATGTCATTGTAAGAGTTACTATCCCAGTTACCATCAATATCAGCCGGTACATATTTCCTGTAATAGTAACCGGTGAATGAAGCATTGTTTTTCCCCAGTGCATCCAGGCCATTCTTATTTGTTACATCGATCGTTACTCCATTCAGCACATCTCCCGGTGTAATAACCACCATTTTCAAACGTGGATCACGATTGGCAAAAGGATGTGCTGCATCATACAGTGGTGACTGATCAATAGTTTTACCGTCTGTACATTCAAACGCATCTACCAGTGATTGTAAAGGCACTACCTGTGACCAGCCACCCATGGAAGGACCCCCTACCCAGGTAGCCATGGCATTGGGTTTGGTTGTCTTCACATATCCTGCTGTCAGAATCAGTTCCAAGCTGTTCTTATTGGTACCGTTGAACAGGCTGTTGTAATTTGCATCAACCTGGTAATATCCCAGGTCTATTACTGCCTTTGCAGCAGCGGCCGCATTTGCATAATCACCCTCATATAGCAGTGTACGTGCTTTCAGTGCCAGCGCAGCCCCCCGGGTAATTCTACCCTGGTCAGAAGAACCATAAGAAAGCGGCAACGCAGGTGCAATAGCATCCAGTTCATCTACAATCCATTTAGCAACAGTAGCACGGGGCGTACGGGGTACAGAGAATTCAGCGGCAGCAGGTGTATGATCCCTGAACACCACATCACCGTACAAACCTATCAGCTGCTGATAAGCATATGCACGGATAAAACGGGTTTCACCTTTCAGACGTGCTTTCAGATCAGCATCCATCTTCACCCTGTCTATATTATCCAGTACATCATTGCAGCTGGCAATCATGCGATATAAATTGCTCCAGAAATTCGAAAAGGTACCTGTGCTGATAGAACCACTTCCGTTTCCCACCAGCCTTACATCACTTGGCCAGTCGCTCCAGCTGTAGCTATCATCTGTCGCACAGGATATGAAGATACGGTTATCCACATCACCCAACCGGGTGTAACAATTGTTCACAGCATTGGTGGCATCTGTGGCGGTGGCCCAATAAGTTGCCTGGCTGGTGCTGGATTGTGGCTGGTCGTCCAGTTGCTTATTACAACCGGCAAACGCGATTCCACCCAGCATTATTAAGATCGATAATTTCTTCATGGTTGTCTAAGTTTAGAATGACACATTTAATCCGAAAGTAAAGGTCTTTACCTGTGGGTAATACCTGCTGTCGTTGGGTGATTCCGGATCTATATCATTAGGCAGTGAAGAGAAAGTAAGCAGGTTGGAACCACTTACATACACACGGCATCTGTCAAATCCTGATTTACCCAGGACGTTTGCCGGCAGGGAATAACCCAGCTGCACATTCTTCAGTCGCAGATATGCACCGCTTCTTACCCAGTAGGAAGAAGCCTGGTAGTTTTGTGTAGTTGTCAGCAGTCGGGGGAAAGCAGCACCTGTATTCGTCGTTGTCCAGCTGTTCAGATGTTCTTCCCTGAAGTTACCATCATTGCTGATAGGCGCTCTTTCTATTGGCATGGTCATGATATCTACTTTACCTACTCCCTGGAAGAATGCAGAGAAATCAAAGTGCTTATAGGATGCGCCCAGGTTAAAGCCATATGTAAAGCGCGGCATGGTATTGCCCAGGTAAACCATATCACCACCTTTACTATCCAATGCCTGTGTGATGGTACCATCCCCATTGATGTCTTTGTAGATCAGGTCACCAGGTCCGGTAGTACCTACTGTTTGCTTCGCATGACCAGCTACCTGTTCTGCTGTCTGGAAGATACCTTCTGATTTGTAACCATACAGTGCATTGATCGGCTGACCGGTTACATAACCCGTGTAGATATAATTGGTGTTTGCAGCTATCTGGTCGGTACCTTTCACATCCAGGATTTTGTTGTGTACATCTGAAATATTGAAACCAACATTGTATTTAAATCCTTTGTCACCGATGGAATTACGGTAATTCAGCCCCAATTCCCAACCCAGGTTCTGTACCTTGGCAGCGTTCATGGCAGAAGCACTCAACCCTACAGAAGATGGAATAGGCAACGTCATCAGGATGTCGCTGGTCGTTCTGTTATACCAATCGAAGGTAACATCCAGTTTTTTCAGGATCGTCGCATCCAGACCGATATCTGTCATGGTAGAAGTTTCCCAGGTCAGGCCACTGTTTGGATAGATAGAGATACCTGCAGCCGGATACAGCACCCCTCCAAAAGGATAGCTGCCATAGCTGTAAGTCGTCTGATATGGATAGTTGAATGAAGTAGGATCGCTTGCATTAACAATCACCCTGTCATTTCCCAACTTACCCCATGAAGCACGCAGTTTCAGGTCATTCAACCAGTTTACATCCTGCATAAATGATTCCTGTGATACTCTCCAGCCCAGTGAGAATGAAGGGAATGTACCCCACTTCTGGCCATTCGGGAAACGGGAAGATCCATCGCGACGAAGGTTCGCTTCGAACAGGTATTTCTCATCATAGCTATAGTTCAACCTGCCAAAGAAGGATACCAGGTTATACTCCATTGCATAGCCTGCAGTGCTCTGGCCGGATTGCTCACCACCATTCAGCTGGGTGGTACCGGTAGCCAGGTTCTTTCTGAAACCGCTCAGGTAATCGGTCGTTTCATTCAGCTGAGAGGCCCCGCCTAACAGTTTAAAATAATGCTTACCTATTTGTTTGGTGTATTCTGCTAAAGCCTGGAAGTTCCTGAACCAGTAACCCTGTGCGGCCTTGGTCAGGTTATTCTGACCTAGCTGCAGGATGTTGGAGTTAGTAGGATAATCAGTATAATAATTCAGCGTTTTATCACGGAGTGAATTGTAATCAGATTGATAGTTCACAGCCGCGGTACCTGTGAGTTTCAAACCTTTTGCCAGGTCGTAAACGCCTTTGAAGTTGCCGGAGAACAAATTGCTCTTATAGTTGTAAATGCCACCTTCTTCCTGTAAACGGATCGGATTTTGCCCTCCTCTTACAATTCCCCAGGTCCCATCTTTATATTTGTTCACGGTGAGCGGATTGATCACTGCACCCTGACCAAACTGGTACCATGCGGAACCAGATACACCCTGTGGCTCATTCCTGTCATTCAGACGCGCAGAGATGTCTGCACTGAAAGTCAGTCTTTTGGTCACATTAATATCTGTGTTCAGCCTAACCGTAATCCTGTTGAAATCCATGTTTTGGATCAGCCCTTTCTGGTCGAAATAGTTAGCGGAAAAGTGGTATTTCACATTCTCGGAACCACCTGCTACACCCAGGCTATGTTCCTGTTGAAACCCGCTACCCGTCAGGATCTTTTTCAGCCAGTAGTTATCAGGGTAAAGATCGGTATCACGGTTAGGATCATTATAGGCAGAGATCTGTGCATCGGAATAAACGGCAGCACCTCCACTGTTGATAGCTGTCTGATTCACAAGTTTCATGAAGTCCTGCGCACCTACATATTTTGCAAGGCGTGCAGGATTCTGCCAGCCGAAATAGTTGGAATAGGTCACCTTTGCCTTGCCGGTAGCACCTCTTTTCGTTGTAATGAGGATCACCCCATTGGCTGCTCTTACCCCATAAATAGCAGCGGCAGCGGCATCTTTCAGTACTGAATAGGTAGCAATATCATTTGCATCTACATCGTTCATGCTCATCTGCACACCATCTACCAATACCAATGGGTCCGTATTATTCAGTGTTCCGACACCACGAATCCTGATAGTTCCCTGGTCTACACCCGGCTGACCGGAAGCTGTCGTAACAGTTACTCCCGGAGCAACCCCCTGCAACGCAGCAGATACCTGGCCTACGGGCTTTGCACTGATCTCCTTACCATCGATGGCAGTGACTGCACCTGTAAGGTTTACCTTCTTCTGTGTACCATAACCTACTACCACGACTTCTGACATACTTGTTACATCAGCAGCAAGTTTCACAGAGAAGTTAGTAGTACCGTTTACAGGTACTTCCTGTTTTACATATCCGATAAAGGAGAATTCAAGTATGGCGTTTGCATCCGGCACATTCAGTTTCCATGTACCATTTACATCGGTAGTAGTACCGATAGTAGTACCTTTTATTAATACGGTCACACCCGGAATAGGTTGTCCTTTGTCGTCGGTTACCACACCTGTAACGGGAATGGACCTAAGGGCGCTACTGGTGATAGTCTCGGGGGAGATGGATGAAGCGATGGCATTTATAGTGCCATTGGAAGTAGCAGGTGTAGCAGGTTCATCATCCTGTGCAAAGATGATATAGAAACCTTCTCCAAGTTTTTTATAACGCAGTTTATTGGGAACGGTGATAGCTCTCAGCTCCTCATCAATGGAATTGGCGCTTTCGTCTACGTTCGACAACTGCAATCTGGCCAGCTTACTTTTGTACATGAAGTGTACATTGTACTTGAGCTCCAGTTTGTCCAGAACTGTCTTCAGCGATTTTGTCTGTGTTCTTTCGAACGGTACAGTGCCGGATTTCCCCAGCATAGCCAGGTCCTGGGCACTGGCAGGCATGTTGTGTAAACATGCCACGCCCATAGCCGCCATAAAGGCACTAACGAACTTGTTCATGTGAGTGTGGTTTGTGTTTCGTTACCTAAAAGTCATAGGAAGTTCTGTTCCGCTATTGAGCGAAAGTGCTACGGCCTTTAAGCAAAAATTGAAAATAAAAGCGCTGTTGCGTTGTATGTTGTTGTACACCAACATACATCTTTTGCGGCATCGGTTGTTTTAACTACTTTTTCTCTATTATTACTTTGTTGTTTTCCTTTGTAATCTTCACATGAAATAATTCAGATAAACCATCCAGCAACATATTCATTTGCTGACCGGGTACTGTGCCCGTGAACTGCTGGCGTAACAGCGAGGAGTCCCTAATCTCTACTGATACCCCATAAGTATCTTCCAGTTGCTGGGCCAGCTGGGCGAACGTAGCATTTTCAAAATGGAGGTTGCGCTTAGTCCAGGAAGTATAGGTGAGTGTATCTGCATGCTTCCTTTGCATCGTCTGCTCCTGCTGTTTGAATTCAACCAGGTCCCCTGGCTGCATAACGATTGACTTTTCAGGTTCTTTACTGCTATGCAGGCGTACTTTACCAGAATTAAGCACTACCTGCATGCGACCATGTCTGTCGATGAGATTGAAGGTAGTACCCAGTACTTCTACCTGCATCCGGCTGGCAGTATTGACCAGAAAAGGACGTGGAACGGGCGTAGGGTGAACGGAGAACCAGGCTTCTCCTTCTATCCACACTTCCCTGTTTTTCACATGTTTCCAATTATCATAATAGCGTAAGGTACTGTTGGCATTCAGGGTAATCACCGATTGATCAGGTAGTACGACGGTACGCAGTTCTCCATAAGCTGTATGAATTACTTTCAGTTGTTGATAATGATAAAAGGATACACCTGCATAGGTCATCACGATCAACCCTGCGGTGACGGCGGCTACTTTCAGCAAGGTGCGGATGCGGCGACGTGGCTTGTAAAAGAGCGTATGCATAACGTTTTCGTACAGTGCCGGTGGTGCCGTAACATCACTTCCATTTCCTTCTTCCAGGTCCAGCATAATCGATTCCTCCAGATACCTTTTACCCTCATCAGTTGAGAACCATTCCAGTACAATCCGGTATTCTCCGGGCGTACATTGGTCCTGTCTGAACTTCTGTAAAAGATGCTGGTCGATAAGCGGCTTCATATTAGTACTACACCTGAAGTTTTAAAAAGTATTATGCCTGATGAAAAAAAAGTTTGCAAACGATGGTGGTGAAGGTAAAAAGCAATTTCAGCACAGATTTCAGGGTTTTGCTGGCTTGTGAATACTGGAACTTAACTGTATTGATACTCAGTCCTAAACGCTGGGCAACTTCCTCGTTGGAGAGCCCCTGCTCAGATTTCATTTTAAAGATATGTTTCTTCTGTGCAGACAAGCTGTCGATAGCAGTGTCAACTGCCTTTTTATAATCATTGAATATAATAATGGATTCAGTTTCCTGGTGAATGTCGCCTGCATTGTAAGAGATCTCATAGTTCTTGACAAGCATACGTTTGTTGTTCCTGATGAGGTTCAGTATATGGAACTTCAGCGTTTTAAACAGGTAATTGCGTACCCCCTGCAACGGATCAAGCGCCTCCCTGTGCGTCCACAGTCTCACGAAGGTTTCGTGCACAGCATCTTCAGCGGCAGCCGCACTTTTCAGGTACCTGCATGCTACACCATATAATAGTTGGTGATAGGTAGCATACAATTCCTCAAATGCAGAGTGATCGCCGTTCTTCAGACGCGTGGCCAGAATTTGATCGTTGTTGCGTATTGATTCCATTCCGTGATAGATAAAATTAGGCCGGTTATGGAACTTTATTAAATGTAAAATTACCCATTACAGGTACTTTTTTACCAGTGGAGGAAATTTAGGGTTGATTATAAAGGAATTAATCAATTGATGGTGAGTGCCACCCTTTTGCTTTTATGTACTGAATATAACCGTCCCCAATTGCTGAAGCCGCAGCTTCAGCAATTGGGGACGGAACAGTATGGCCGATGGCCGGTGATAATTAATTATTGAAGGATGATTGTCAGCATTTTCTTAGCACCATAGCCAGATACTTCTACAATGTAGAACCCTTTTGGCAGTGCCGACAGTTCAAGTAATTGCTGTTGTTGAGTGGTGTTGATGGCATATACAACCACACCCTGTAAGTTATACACTTTCACGGCTACCTGTTGTGTAAGCGGGTAACCGAATTTCAGGTATACCTGTCCTTCGGAAGGATTAGGGAACGCACTGACTGTGTTGCTTCCCAGTGAGACGTTGGTAATAGCAGTAATAATCACAGCACGGGCGTCTGACTGGCTGCTACAACCGGTACCGTTCATGGCAGCTACCGTATAAGAGCCATTCGCCCTTGCACGGATAGCAGCGCTTGTAGCCCCGGATATAGCCACATTATCTTTGTACCACTGCAGGTCATATATACTGCTGGTGAAAAGGCTATCGCCGACTTGCTTAATGACAGGTGGTGGTGGCTGATTGGTAATGGCAAATGTCCCCGACCAGTTAGTCGTATCAGCAGGGGAGCTGGAGATCACTCTTACTATATAGTTGGAAGCACATGCCAGAGAGTCGGGTATAGCTACGGACAGGTTGGTTGGATCGGTACTTTTTATAGTGCCGAGATTGATTACTTCTGTGTCAGTCAGCGTACGGGCACCGGGATTTTTGACGGTGAGTTCGATGGTAAATTCGTTGTCAGTATTAAAGGCGACATTACCGAAATCAGCAGAGAGCTGCAGCCTGTCGCTGTTAGCAGCAGGTGGAGTGACTTCAGTTACTGCCGGTGCGGTGTATACTATTGTTTCGGTATCATCACATCCATATTGAGAAGTTGCTACTACCTCGTAGTTGCCGGATCCGGACGGGTAGATGAACCAATTGGTATCCTGCAGGCCTTTACCATCCTTGCTCCATTTATAAGTAAAGGAAGAATGGTCTCTGTATGCGGGTATAGCAAAAATAGTATCCTGTACACCACGGTGTATGGAGAGGTTTATCGCATTTGACAGGTAAACAGGAACAATCAGTGCAGCTGTTTGGCTGATCGTCCAGCCAGCCGCTGTTACTGCCGTAAAGGAAATATTGTAGGTACCAGGATGAGCGAAACGATGCCATTCTTCTACTGTTGCAGTTGCTCCATCCCCATAGTCAACAGATCGGGAAACGATCACATCATTCGCAGGCAGGTTTTCAATACTGGCATGCATAAGCCAGCTTGCAGAATCGCACGGTGCAGCTGTAAAGGTCAGTATTGCTGACGCAGTCCTGGCCACGTATGTAAGCGGTGCTGATTCACGTGAACAGCTATCAAGTTTTAACACCAGTTTGTAAACACCACTAAGAGTCGGGAAAGGTGCTTTTCCACCAGTAGCGACCAGCGAATCATTCCTATACCAGTTGTATGTATAGGCAGCATTGTAATCCTTCGCTTTCAATGTATCTGCATCGTTCACAATCGCAGCAGGTAATCTATTTACCTGCACGCTGATTGAATCTACGGCACGGATATTCCCACAGTAGTCTTTCAGTGTTGCAATATAAGTGCCTGAAGTATTCACGTAAATACTTCCTCCCTGAAAAGGAAAATTACTCCATGTTATGGAATAGGGTTGATATTGATTTACCGTCGCATTTATGTTAGTGCCTATTTCAAATGATTCCCCACAATTATAGTTGTGAACAATAGCTGTACTCATTGTCCACGGCGCAGTTACCGTCAGCGTCTTAGCCGTAGATGCGGTATCGCCCGAAGCTGTCTGCACCCATAATTTCAACACATAATTTCCTTTATTCAAATGAAGTACAGGAGGATTTCTTTCTGAAGACAAAGGCTCTCCGTTGAGCGTCCATTTATATACCTGGATGGTATCTGTACGTTTATAACCACCTCCAAATTTACAAGTTACCACTGCGTCATCACAATTGATCATTGTCTGAATGGCTGGTGTTAACTTATCGACCAGGTTGACTCTAAAGTACTCATAGGCATAATCATTTTGCTTTTGCACTTTTAAAAAATATGACCCGGCATTCCTTGTATAAAAAGTAGAATCCGTTGATATGAGCTCTCCTGTTCTGGAGTTCGCCCATAGCCAGGTAGCGTTGCTATTTGAATCCTTCAGGAATAATGTGTCTCCTGTTATAATTGTGGTGTCAATGTTATTAAAAAAGTTATGATGTATATAAGGCGCACGGGGAATGAAATGATAGCTTGCTACTGTATCACAATGGTATACTACATCACTCTTAAGATTTACACTTATACCCGGATAAAAGTTTGATTTCGCATTATAATAGTAACCAACAGCATAAGGAAGCGTATTTAATCCCCGGTCATAATCGCTGCCGGACTTAAACATAAATGAATTATAACTACCCTCGGGAAAAGGGAAATTAACGTTCCATCTTATCGTTATTGTATCCTTGTCAATATCATAATAATCACCACTGTCAGCAGGCGTCACAGATAAAGCGGTCTGCAGCTTCTGTACATACACCGAATCCGTCACCGTCTGCCCGCATTGCTGCAGGTTTACCTTGTACAAACCATCTTTACTCACCTGGATGGAAGAAGAGGTTTCACCAGTCGACCATTGATAGCTGTATGGAAATTGAGGAAACTTTGATGCATACCCACTATCTTTCAAAGTGGCAGTTGTTTCATTACCACACATCAGATAGTAAGACGGTACTTTTAATACGGGCAACAAATACACAGCATCCTGCTTATCTGACACCTGCGTGGAATCCACATTTCCCTTTGCATCCCTCACTACCAATTTCACCACATACCGCCCAGGCTGCGCATACACATGCGTCGGTGATTGTGAAGTAGCCGTATTGCCGTCACCGAAATTCCATTGCCAGGAAACAATATCTCCTGTACTCTGATCTGTAAAATGTAAGTTCTGCCGGGCAGCACACATCACAGCGGAATCTACAGTATAGCGGGCTTTTAATAATTGTGCTGATGAATACGTACCAATGCAGAGCAGTACAAACAATAGTAAAATTCTTCTCATTTATGTATAGGGATTGATAATCAACTAAAAGATAAAGATATGCATCCTATTATAAAATACTCATAAATATTATTGTTATAATTTATCAGCTGGTAATCTGCCCTACCTACCCTTCCGTTAAAAACCCCTAACTTTGCCCGGTGATTTCGCAACAAACCATACAACAGATTCTTGCCCGCATTGATATCGTGGAGATTGTCGGCAATTTCGTAAAACTGAAAAAGAGAGGCGCCAATTACCTTGGACTCTGCCCTTTTCACAACGAGAAGAGCCCGTCATTTACTGTCACGCCAAGCAAAGAGATCTACAAATGCTTTGGCTGCGGAGTCAGCGGAAATGCCATCAAATTCCTCATGGAGCATGAAAAATACTCCTATGTGGAAGCCCTCCGATGGCTTGCCCAGCGCTACGATGTCACCGTAGAAGAGACAGAAGTCAGCGCAGAAGTAAAGCAACAACAGCAACTGGCTGACAGCCTTTACATTATCAACAACTTTGCAAGAGAATACTTTTCCAATACGCTCTTTAATACAGAAGAAGGCCAGAATGTAGGGCTCAGTTACTTTGAAGAAAGAGGCTTCACACAGGAAACTATCCGTAAGTTCCAGTTGGGCTATAGCCTCAATGTATGGGATGCCTTTACCAAAACAGCCCTCGCCAAAGGGTATAACCTGGAATACCTGCAAAAAACAGGTCTGGTCACCATCAGGAATGAACAACCCGGCGATAACTACAGGGGCAGGGTTGTCTTCCCTATTCACAACCAGAGTGGTAAAGTGCTGGGGTTTGGTGCCCGTATCCTTGTCAAAAACGATCGTGCGCCTAAATACGTCAACTCCCCGGAAAATGAAATCTATGTCAAAAACCGGGTGTTGTATGGTACTTACTTTGCCCGCCATGCTATCGACAAACTGAATGAATGTTTGCTCGTAGAAGGTTATACCGATGTCATTTCCCTCCACCAGGCCGGTATTGAAAACGTAGTGGCCTCCAGTGGTACTTCCCTCACACAGCACCAGCTGCGCCTTATCAAGAAATATACAAATAACCTGACCATCCTCTTCGATGGTGACAATGCCGGTGTAAAAGCTGCATTGCGCGGGTTGGATATGGCGATTGAAGAAGGGTTAAATGTGAAGCTGGTATTGATACCTGACAAGGAAGACCCGGATAGTTATGTACAAAAAATAGGTGCAGAAGCTTTCCGCCAATTCATTGCAGACAATAAACAGGACTTCATCCTGTTTAAACTGCAAATATCCATGCAGGACGCCGGCAATGATACCACAAAAAAATCACAGCTGGTTAATGAAATTGCGGAGACCATCGCCAAAATCGATAAGACGGAAGACTTTACCCGGCAACAGGACTACATCCGCCAGTGTAGCCAGGTACTGAAGATCGATGAACAGGGCCTGATCAACCTGGTGAACAAATTCATCAGGGAGAAATTACAGAAGAAAGAACAACAGTTCACCCGCGACCAGGAGAAAAATACCCCTCCCCCGTCGGACGATGATCTGTCTCCCGAAGCCATCGCCGCGATGGAAGCCATGGAGAATGGAGGTGTCGTATCGGACAACTTCTTTAATCCTGATGAAAGACAGGAGAGAGAACTGGTGAAAATATTGCTCCGCTTTGGCGATAAACCATTTAGTGAAGAAGATCAGAATACCGTGGCTGATTATATTTTCCACCTGCCTTATGATTTTGAATCGCTGGCAGACAACGAGATTGTAAAACGCATTCTCAGAGAATATAAGCAGATGTATGATGAAGATAACCTGCCTGATAAGAAATGGTTCCTCTATCACAGTGATCATGATGTAACCGCACTGGTGGTACAGATCATGGAAGATAAAGAAGCCGAATTGAGTCCTAAATGGAAAGAGGAATTTGAAATTGATACAGTGTACGGGGATAATGCTTACCTGAAAGATACGATCTCTACTACCAACTATCTCATGCTACGGAAGATCCGGAAAATGATCATTGAAAACCAGCAGGAGATGGAGAAATCGACGGATTTTGAAGTACAGATCAACTGTATTAAAATGCATAAGCACCTGAAGCAACTGGAGAATGAGCTGACGAATGGATTGGGGACGGTGATATTCAGATAATTTAAGCATGACTGCATGCTACATAAAAAAGGAGCCTGTATCTTTTCTTTTGATACAGGCTCCTTTTTTGTGATTATTTTTTAAACTCCCATACCTGGAAGCTCATGGAATATTGATGCCGCTCGTCCTTCTCATACAGTTCGTCCTTCACTTTCACCCATTTTGACTGGTCAAAGTCAGGGAAATATGTATCCCCTTCCACTTCTGCATGTACTCTTGTCAGGTAGATCCTATCTATGATTTCCTTTTCAATCGCCATCTTAAAAATCTCTCCTCCCCCTGTCACAAATAGTTCATCTGTGCCAAAGGTCTTTGCCTTTTCAATACCCGCCTCCAGTGAAGGTACCACAATCAATCCCGGCCTGGTATAGCCTTCCTGACGGGTGATCATGATATTAGGCCGGCCCGGCAGCACTTTTCCTAACTCTTCAAATGATTTACGACCCATCACAATTGGTTTCCCCATTGTTGTGTCTTTGAAATATTTCATATCTACCGGCAGGTGCCATGGCAGATGATTATGAATACCGATCACATTATTTTCTGATGCAGCAACGATTATAGAAACCATGTATTGATTTTAGAAAAAGAAGAAAAACTTAAACGGCTACCGGTGCTTTGATATGTGGATGGAACTGGTAATTTTCCAGTTCAAAGTCCTCATATTCAAAGGCGAAAATATCCTTCTTCGCAGGATTGATTTTCATTTGCGGCAATGCATAAGGAGTGCGGGTCAACTGCAGCTTTGCCTGTTCTATATGATTGCTGTATAAATGTACGTCGCCAAAAGTGTGTACAAAATCGCCTGGTTCCAACTCGCATACCTGCGCGATCATCATTGTCAGCAGCGCATAGGAGGCAATGTTGAAAGGTACACCCAGGAAAACGTCGGCACTACGCTGGTAGAGCTGACAACTGAGACGACCATCTGCCACATAGAACTGGAACAGGCAATGACATGGACTCAGCGCCATTTCCGGCAGGTCAGCCGGGTTCCATGCTGTAACGATAATACGGCGGGAGTCAGGATTCTTTTTGATGGTGTTGATCGCATCACTGATCTGGTCGATGACTTTGCCATCTTTTGTTTCCCAGCTACGCCATTGTTTACCATATACAGGACCGAGATCGCCGTTTTCGTTAGCCCATTCATCCCAGATCCTTACGCCATTGTCTTTCAGGTATTTGATATTGGTATCGCCCTTCAGGAACCAGAGCAGTTCGTAGATAATGGATTTCAGGTGCAGCTTCTTGGTCGTTACCAGCGGAAAGCCTTCCTGTAGATTAAAACGTAACTGAGCTCCAAAGCAGCTGACAGTGCCTGTACCAGTACGGTCGGTTTTTACGGAGCCGTGGTCCAGGATATGTTGGAGTAAGTTGAGGTATTGTTCCATTTGGCAAAAGTAAGGAAAAAAGGATCGCTTCCACCTTTGCCAGGTGGTTACAACCCTCTTCGTTTCATCTCTTTTCGCAGCAGGCCCAGTTCACGTCCCATTTGCCCGGAGATAGAAGTATTCTCCTGTGCACGACGGATCAGGTAAGGCATTACATCCTTTACAGGACCATAAGGCAGGTACTTTGACACCCTGTAACCTGCATGCGCCAGGTTGAAGGTGATGTTGTCGCTCATGCCATATAACTGGGAAAAGCTGACATGTGGGTGTTGGTGAGGTAGATTTTGTTGTTCCAGCAGCCGGGCCCCCAGCATACTGCTGTCTTCATTGTGTGTACCAATGAAAACGGCCAGTTTATCGAGGTGTTGCATGCAGAATGCTACCGCAGCGTTGTAATCAGCATCGGTAGCTGCTTTGTTTGGTTGGATGGGGGATGGATATCCCATTTCTTCGGCGCGTTTACGCTCCTTTTCCATATAAGCGCCTCTTACCAGTTTTGCACCCAGCAGGTAACCTTCCTGCTGTGCTTTTTGGAAAGAAGCTTTTAAAAACTCCAGGCGATCGTGACGATACAACTGGAAAGTATTGAAAATGATTACGTTTTCTTTGTTGAACTGTGCCATCAACCTGTCAGCCATGTCGTCTACCGGCTGCTGAATCCAGCTTTCTTCGGCATCTATGAGCAGGCCTTTGTTATACTTAGCAGCAGTCGCAGCAATCGTCTGTATACGCTTTGTCACTCTTTCAAACTCCGCAGTCTCTTCAGCAGAGAGCGTTTCGCCGGCATGCATTTTTTCCAGCAGGGAAATACGGGCAAATCCGGTCACCTTGATGGCGATAAACGGAATGCTGGCTTTATTGCCGGCATACTCGATCGCCCGGATGAATTCCGGTACCGCCTGGTCGTAATTTTCCTCTCCTTCCATCGCTTCTACCCCGTAATCCAGGGCCACCCCTACATGATACTTGCTGAGGGTCTCAGCTGTACGGGCTGCTTCTTCCAGGTTTTCGCCTCCGCAGAACTGGTCAAAGATGGTAGATTTAATGATCCCCTTTACAGGCAGGTGCATCTTAAAGGCTAAGGGCGTAAGGGCCGCTCCCAGCTTTACCAGCCAGGGCTTACCGATGTTGCTAAACAGGAAGTCAGCTTTTTTCAATGCTTTATCCGTTCTGGATTCAAAGGCGATAGCGGTATTCTCGAATGACAAAGGTTGCTGCTTTTCCATGGGGCGCAAAGTTAAGGTGCCTCCCAACATCACCAACAGTGAGGCCCGCCTGCTTGTCGTCAGGTTTAGATAATATCAAATCAAGTGAAGTCTTAATTAAATAAATTGATAATAAAGGTTCTTTTTTTATTTGATCCCGTCGGGTATACGGCCTATAATTTTTTCTTTATTTTTATAGCTTCAACAAAATCAAAATTCCCAGTGCCTTCAAACTCAAAGTCCAGCAAGTGGCTGTATATCATTATCGTTCTTATCTTAAGTGGCACCACCATCGGCATGTGGTATTTCAGGCAGGGAAAGCCAGCCCTGGCATCATTCAGAGAAGCACAGGTGAATTATACCCCGCATGAGGGTACCCTGGGTAACCGTACCCGGTTTACATTACCTGATGGTACAGAGATACTGCTGAATGGAAAATCGACCGTACTGGTGCCTGATAATTATGCACAGACACATACGTTATTGTTGGATGGGGAAGCCTGGATCAATACCCGGAACGCCCTGAAAGTGGTAACGAATATTCTCACGATCAGCAATACTGCACCGGCAGCTTTCAGAATTCGTTGTTTTGAGAAACAGCAGGGCGCCACGGCCTATCTGGGAAGTGGAACGGTATTGGCAGCTAAATCTTACCATTCCACTACTGATAACCAGGCAGAAACGCTGGGTATTGGCAATATGGTGCTCGCCAACAAAGAGATAGACCTCATGGAAAAGGAGACTTACCAGCCGGCAGAACTGGATCAATGGCTCAGGGGTGAGCTGATCTTTTCAGATGTCCCTTTTATGAAGGCTATGCAGGTACTGGAAGAATGGTATGGTGCAGAGATCTATGTAGATGGCGATGTGTCCGGATTACAAAATGTAAAGGGCGCGTATACAAATCAATCACTGGAACAGGTGTTGAAAGTGATGCAGCAAAAAATGCCTTTTACATATAGCCTGAAAGGTGATAAGGTAAAAATAAAAGTATAAAGGTGCCTGATAACTTTATTAAGAATACGTATTAACCCATGGATGAACTCGCGCACTTAGAGGCTACGCCAATTGCCTTAAAAATGGCAGTAGCTATTGGCATCGGAATGCTGGTAGGTATGGAAAGAAAATGGTCTCAAAAAGAGGCTGGTATTCGTACATTCTCAATTGTCGCCTTACTGGGTATGCTAAGTGCCGTCATCAGTGAGCAGTTCATCGTTATTGCCATGTTGGGCGTGTTCCTGCTGGTCATTGCCATCAATGCGCGTAGCCTGCTGGCGGAAAGACAGGTTGAAATCACCACATCTGCTGCACTCATTGTCAATTGCGTACTAGGAGTGCTGGTAGGTCTGGGGCATATTTTCACACCTGTGGCCGGCGCCATTGTGATGACCATGCTGCTGGCATGGAAGTCAGAACTGAATAAGTTTGCCGGTGGTCTGCTGCCTTCCGAAATCAGAAGTGCTATCTTACTGGGACTGATCGGCTTCGTGATCTATCCTATTCTTCCGGACAGATATATTGACCGCTGGGAGTTATTTAACCCCAGTGATGCCTGGCTCAGTGTCATTGCCATAGCCGGTATCGGTTTTGTAAACTATGTATGCTTAAGGGTATTCAGTACAAGCGGGTTATACCTGGGCGCTATATTCGGGGGACTGGTAAACAGTAGTGCTACAGTAGCAGAGGTGAGTTCCAGGGTGCAGACATCGGGGCTTACTTCCAAAATGACAACCCTTTGTATGCTGACTACCATTGCCATGTTTGCACGCAATCTTGTCATTGCTACCTTATTTTCGCCAGCCTCATTATCTTCTACCCTTGTTCCTTTACTGGCTATGTCCATTGTTGCCGGCCTCTTTATATGGCGGGATAAAATTCATGAAAGCAGCATTTCAGATGATGCCGGAACGTTGAAACTTGCATCTCCTATTTCCCTGCCCAAGGTATTATGGTTTGGTGTGTTGTTTATCATGATCCAGGTAGGTGGTACCTTACTGACAAGGGTATTTGGCAGTTATGGCTTACTGGCTACCGGGGTATTTGGTGGATTGGTAAGTAGTGCCAGCACTACAGCAGCTGCCGCTACCATGGCCATGCACAACAGAATCAGCCCGGCACTGGCAGGGAACGTAGCGATTTTATCTTCGCTGGCAAGTGCAGTCGTTAACCTGCCTATCGTATGGAAGAATATTCAGGATAAAGGTGTTGTGAAAAGACTGACAATTGAGTTAATGGTGGTAATTGGTGTAGGGATCGGATTAGTGATACTGGATAGGATCTTCCAGCTCTCAGAAATGCTCTTAAAATTATAATCCATTCTCCGGCATCCAGTCCAGTTCCCGGGCGTCCGAGAGATCATCTGCCAACACTTCCACCGGATCTACCACCACGATAATCTTATTACTCACAAGATTCATCGTGTCATACGCCGCATATTGCAAGGTAAACTGCTTACCCTGCAATCTTTCCGGTATGCCGATCACAATGGCCTCATCCCCATAATTCCCTATTTTATACAGCACCCGGGTACCCACTACCTGTACAAAATACCCAGCCAGAAAGCGATCCTTTGGATTGGGATAAATGTACACGTACTGGTTATCCACATTCCTGTGAATACCCGTAAACAATTCCGGCGCTTCCGGACCCTGTGATGCGGCTGGGAATCCTTCTCTGGTACAGGTTCCATAACTTACACTCAATACTTCCTTTTCTTCTGTTTCCTCTAAGAAAGACATCAGTTTATCCATATAAAAGGCAAAGATGAATACCACATTTGCCATAACTCCGAATAATATTAACTTATCCATTGAGGGAGGTTATGCTACAAACTTACAGTTGCTGACAAAGGTTTTTAGGGATAATCTACTAAACGGTGGACGAAAGTGAGAAGTAAAATTGACTACTAAGATATTACTATATCGTCAGCTCCAAATATAATTGATAAATGGTAAGAAAAAGCTAAAATCATAAAAATTTAAAGAGAGGAACTTAGCTAAGTTCCTCTCCTACTTTTTTCAATAATGCAAGAGTTTTCCTTATGCCTTCATCTTCAGACAATTGGTTACCCTCGAATTCTATTCCGATATGACCTGTATAACCAGCCTCCTTCACGATCTTCAACATTTTGTGATAATCGGTTTCTATACACTTACCATTTGCATCGAAATCATAGGTTTTAGCACTTACCCCTTTCGCGAAAGGCATTAACTCAGTTACGCCCTCATAGCGATCATATTCCTCCAGGCATTTTGTTTTTGCCCAGGCTTCCGGTGTATTGGCTTCAGGCTTGGTCCTGTTCAGACAGAAATTACCAAAGTCAGGGAGGGTACCGCAATTAGGACGGTTGATTGTTTTCATGACACCAGACAGCCATTTACCGTTAGAGGAAATGCCACCATGGTTTTCCACGATCACATTGATATTGTGGGTACTTGCGAATTCTGATAATTTAGAGAGTGATTCCACCACTGCTTTGGCTACCTCGTCCGGCTTACCTTGTCCGGCGGCATTTACGCGGATGGCGTGACAGCCCAGGTATTCTGCCGCTTCTACCCATTTGTAATGGTTTTCTACAGCCTGGTGCCGTTTCTTTGCATCCTGATCACCCATTTCACCTTCTCCGTCACACATGATGAGTACACTTCTTACACCATTATCACTACAGCGTTTTTTCAGATCAGCCAGGTAACCTTTGTCCTGCGCTTTATCCATGAAAAACTGGTTAACATACTCTACCGCCTCAATGCCGAAATCTTTTTTGGCTTTCACAGGGAAGTCAAGGTGAGTCATTTGTTTTGCAAACAATGCACGGTGGAAGGACCATTCTGCCAGGGATATTTTGAAAAAGAGGGACTTGGCTGTACCCAGCGCTTCCGCTTTAGTGGCGGCAGTGGAGTCGCTTGTACCTGATTCTTTTGTTGACTGACCATTATTACATGCTGCCAGAATTGTAGGAACCATGCCGGCGCCCATTGTGTACAATGCCAGTTGACGAAGGAAATCCCGACGATGAGAAGGAGCATTCATATACGTGGTTTTGATTGATGAAAGTGGATTCCGGCCCCGTTTTTGAGACCTGCTTATTCCCTAACAATTTATCAAATTAACAGGACAAATGAAAGATGACTACAGATTATTTATAAAAATTTAGCCGAAAGGCATACTTTTTTCGCTTTTAGTTATTATCTTTTGCCTCTCATTCCCGTTTGTCTTTATTATAGATTCCACCACGTGATGCCGAAAGGCGTCTTGTATGATAAAACTTGAGCCGTACTGCTTACGGTAGTACGGCTCCTCCACGTTATCTCTTCCTTATTTTTCATTTATCCTTTGCTGAATAACAGCGCTTTCTCTCTCCGGAAACTGTCAATCAATTTCTTTTCAGATTGTTATTACAGGCGTTTATAAACGATCCTCAAACTATTCCTTTGGCGGATGCCTGTGCCACCAGCTTGCCAGCAGGGACCCCGTCACGTTCATCAACGGGCCGAACACTGCCGGCGCCAGTCCTACCGTTGCGATCTTACCCATACTCTTCGCTATCGCAGATGCCAGCCCGCTGTTCTGCATGCCTACTTCTATCGCAATTGTACGGCAATCCTGCTCCCTCATCCTGATCAGTTTACATAACCAGTAGCCCAGGCCGTAACCTGATAAATTATGGATCAGGGAACTGAGTATCAAAAACAATCCTACATCCAGCAGGCTGTCGCGACCATGTGCTGTAATGATCACGATGATCAGTCCAATAGCTGTCATCGAAATCTTCGGCATAATATCATCCAGCCATTTTGCCTTTCCACTCAAAAAATGATTGAAGATCAAACCCGCTGCTACCGGTATGATCACCAGTTTGCAAATATCCCACATCATGTGTGTTACACTGATGTCTATATAACTTCCTGCCAGCCAGCGCATCAGCAATGGTGTCACAAAAGGCGCCATCATGGTAGAAATAGCCGTCAGCGTGACGGACAGGGCAATGTTCGCTTTTGCCAGGTAAGAAATTACATTCGAAGCCATCCCGCAAGGCACGGTACCTACCAATACTACTCCTGCGGCTATCTCAGGCGGAAATCCAAACAGGTGGGCCAGTGCCCAGCCTATAAATGGCATGATGGTAAAATGACAGAGTACGCCCGTTAATACGCCCATCGGCATCTTTATCACACCATAAAAGTCTTGAAGACTCATTGCCGTTCCCATACCAAACATGATGATCTGGAGTAATGGTGTGATCAGCATGGACAGATCATACTCCCCAATGTGGGTAAAATATTGCGGATAATATAACGAGGTTGTCACAGCGGCGAAGATCATTAATGTATAAACATAACCGCGCGTCTGTGGTTTTCTGGAAAACAATATTGCTAACAGTATCCAAAAACCAATAATGTAAGGGCCCAGCTGATTCATAAGTGGAAATTTATTTTTACCATGTGCGTTTTTCTAACATTTTGTCCAGCGCTTGTCTGGTCATGGGCTGCCTGCCCACCTGCTTGTGCTGCCAATCCAGGAAAGCCTGACGGATAGCGTCGGTCCAGTTGTTGTCCAGTTCACCGGGCGTATACTTACCCGCTTTCAGCATCTCAAAACTAAATGCATCCTTAACTTGTATAAAAGCAGCAATACCAATCACTTTTTCTGCGAGGTGTGCCGGTACAAAGATGACACCTTCCTTACTCGTCAATACGAGGTCTCCCGGCAGTACTACAGCCTTCCCTATACGAATCGGTACATTCATACCTGACAGCATCACATTTTTCAGGAAAGACGGATCCCAGTCTCTCACCAGTGCATTGAATCCCGGAATCTCTTCCAACCCCTCCAGGTCACGCGCCGAAGCATTGAAAACGACACCATTACCTGTGCGGGCAAAGATAGCATTACCCAATGTAGAACCAATCAGGGTGCCATCTGCAATTTTACCAAATCCATCTGCCACATACACATCTCCTTTCGTCAGTTGCTGGATCGGCCAGGAGTTACTATTGCCTTTCCAGCCCTGCTGCTGCCCGCGTTCCTTCATATGTTGCTCCACATCAGGTCTTGAGGGAATGAACATTGCTGTAACGGCCCTTCCCGCTATCACACTATCGGGATGGATCATTTTAAAACCTCCTTCAAACTGGCAATGGTACCCCTCTCCTTCCAAAATCGTCCATACATCATCCAGTCCCACCTCCTTTGCCTGCGTGATTACGGCATCCGGAATACGGGGCCGGCCGTCCGGAAAGCGTTCTCCTTTCCAGTCGGCCGTTAAAAATATCAGTTCGTCTTTGGATATGGTCTGTGCTGCTAAGTTCATATACCCCAGCAGGCAAAGTGGAATCAAAAAAAACAGTTTCATATGTTAATTTTCGGTTTGTACGGTGATATTATCTGCCAGCCCATTCAGGTCATAGACCACCTTACCTGCACGGATCGTGACTTCACAGGCGATTCTATCTTTTCCTTCCAGTTTTACACCCATCGGATCAGCAAACCCAAACTGTCCTTTTTCCAGCCGCAGGATCGCAATATCTGCCACTGTGTTTTCAGACAACGACCCCAGTTCATCATGACGAATTGCTTTTGCAGCATCGTCCGTTGTCGCTTTGATCAGTGCCGGGAAATCCATTCCCATTGCCATCATTTTCGACATCACATTCAGCAGGTCTTTCATCGCCGCATTCATACTCCCCGTATGAATGTCAGTACTGATCGTGTTAGGCAGGAAACCAGCTTTCATAGCCGGCATGGCAATCTTGTAGGAAAAGCTGGTGCCGCCATGCCCTACATCAAAAAGGATCCCTTTTTTACGTGCTGCCCAGATATAACCGGGCACTTTCCCGTTTTCATTTACTACCGGCATGCGACCTTTTACATTCGCATATACATGGGTAAAGATATCTCCGGGACGCAGGTGCTTTTCAAACAGTTCATTCAGTGGCAAAGGAGGAATACTCCCTCCAAAGTCAATCATCACGGGTGTTCCCGTCATCTCCCCTGCCTGCACAGCCCTGTCTACCGGGGTCCATTCTGCACCTTCAAAATGAGCTACCTTGATCCCGACCAGGTACTTTTTATACTGGCGGATGGTCAGCGCCGTCATCTTTGCATCCATATCATTGGTGTCCTGTTCATAAGGACCACCACGCATACCACCGCCGACTATATTCAGGAAGGCCAGTACCCGCGTCTGTGAATGACGAATGGTCTGATCAAGAAATGTTTCAAAGCTGCGCCATCCGGAACTACCGGCATCTACTACTGTTGTAACACCACAACGGAATGTAAAACCATCTGGTGCAACAGCACTGTAACTGTTATTTAAATACCTGTTGGGAGTAGTGCCGATAAAGTTATGTGTATGAATATCGATGAGCCCCGGCGTTACATACAATCCTTTCGCATCGATGACGGTCACTGCTTTTGCAGCGTCAATGTGTGGCGCTACCCGGGCAATAGTATCCTCTCTGAGCGCAATGTCCATGACTGCATCAATGTGATTTCTCGGGTCGATGACGTGCCCGTTCCTGATGAGGAGGCTGTATTGTTGTGCATGCACTGCACTCCCAGCCAGCATGAGTAATAATAAGAACCTCATACGCTGTTACTTTAGTGTTAAGACCTGTAATAAAAATTAACAGGGAGCCCCAAAGGCTCCCTGTGGGGTGACTAAACACACTCCAATTTATCAACCATGTGTTTCTGAAAGCGCTTTTTCTGTCAGCACTTTTTTCAATGCGGTAGCTACTATTTTTTCCTGTCCGGGTACCAGCATCCAGGTTGTAATAGCGATGGCATGCTGGTTTTCCCCATCTGCGACCTCTATCGATGGATTACCGCTTCTCAGTTTCTCCTTGACATCTGCTGCTGTGGCAGGGATCTTTTTTGCATCCCACGATACATGCAATGTAGGTACGTGGTTGGCAATAGCCGGTACTTTTACGGTAGTAGTGACCCCCCCAACGGAAGTAGCCGCATCTCCGATCAGTTTGATCTGTGCCTCCCACATTTTCCATTCCTTATCATGATCGGTAGCCAGGTAAGTTTCCAGGGCGATGAGCATCCCGAGTATTTCCTCTTTATTTACTTTCAGACCTCGGCCAATGGTATTTCCTCTTGGCGGTGCACTGAGGCGTGCCGCCTGGATATATTTCTTTCTGCCAAGCAGCAAACCGGCACTCTGCGGACCACGAATGCCCTTGCCACCAGAGAAGCAGACAAGGTCATATCCCATATTCGTATACTTCCACAGGTTTTCAACCGGGGGTACGTCGGCAGCACAATCGATCATTGTAGGGATGTTGTGCGCCTGTGCAATTTTCAGGAACTCTTCCACCTGTACCGGTCCATCAAAATTGTTGGCATTCAGAAAGTACATCAGTGCTGTCTTGTCAGAGATAGCATTAATGAGATCTTCTTTTGTATCTGTATAAACAATTTTTAACCCCGTGTTCTTCAGCGCATGTGCATATGCAATATCATGCTTGCGCTGAATGATCACTTCTGTCTTCATACCCGTACCTTCCAGGTGAGGCAGCTGTGCCACTTTCTTTTCATCCATGCCGGTCAATACGCCGGCAGCTCCCAGGGTCATGGCCGATGCACAACCCGAAGTAACAGTGGCATATTCACATTTCAGCAGTTTTGCGATGCGCTCTCCCACTTTGTCCTGCAACTCGTCAAGCAATACAAAGTCTTTAGAGGCGTAGTTGATGGCATTCATCACTTCAGGCCGCATAAGCGATCCTGTCATAGCCGTGTAGGTACCGGCCGCATTGATAAATGTACGGATACCCAGTTCCCTGAAATAATCTTTTGCGACAGCAGTGGAGGTGTCGTCCGTTAATGGCAATATTTTAGCGCTGCCTGCGAAAGCCCCGAATACGGGGATCACAGACATATTTTTCAATAAGTCTCTGCGGTTCATGAGTAGTAAAATAAAAACGTGAGGAAGAAAAGGGGGATCGCTTTAATAAGCGATCCCATAGAGAAGGGGGAACTATTGTTATAGAGATGCAATGCAGTCCATCTCTACAAGAGAGTCTCCCGGCACTCCTCCATATACAGCCACGGTAGTGCGTACCGGAGGGTTAGCGCCAAAGCGCCCTCTATACACTTCGTTCATGGCCTTATAATCGTTCAGGTCATGCAGGAATACGCTTACCTTCAGTACTTTGTCCATCGAAGAACCTGCCTTTTTCAGCTGTGTCTCCATTTCTTTCAGCACATGATCTGTATGTGCTTTGATGTCTCCTTCAAAGTGAGCGCCGATGCCGGCAATGTATACCGTATTACCATGTACTTTGAAGCTGGAGAACAACGGTACTTCCTGGTCATACACCACCTGCCCGTTTTCAGCGGTAGCAGGTAGAGTAGCACCGGCAGCTTTGGCAACAGCACTGATTCCTGTGAAACCAGCTGCAGCAGCCAACATCTTCTTTAATACTGATCTTCTTTGGTTTTGCATGATAGAAAATTTGAGCGGATTATTCTTTATCCCACCATACGCGGGTTGTCATCAGGTTAGCCCCTTGTCTGTTCACAGCTTCCTGCAGACTTGCAGCATTCACGCTTTCTTCTGAAGGGGGATACAGCAGACGGCGGGGAATAGTACCACCGGTAATATTGCCGGAAATATTTACAGGTGTCAGTGTAGGATACCCCAGGCGACGCCAGTTAGCATGGATCTCCTGCTCATCAAGGAACATAGATACATAGTATTCATTGCCGATCATCTCCAGCTGCTGTGCAGTAGTACCCGCCAGTACATGTGTAGCCTGATAAGCAGCAATCCTGCTGTCTGCAATCACACCAGCAGCACCAAACTTTGCCCAGTTACGCATAGAAGCACCAATTGCATTGGAGAATGCTGTTGCTGCTACACCCGTGTACCAGCCTCTTACAGCAGCTTCAGCCAGGTACAGATTTACTTCCGCGGCACTCATTACAATGATCGGAGCAGTGTATTGTAAGATAGTAGCCGGGTTAGGTTCTGAATAAGTGGCAAAATTGTCCGGTTTCAGCAGCAGCCCGTTTGGCATACCTGCCTGTAAAGCAGTAGTGGTATCAGCCTTGCCATTATTCCACACGATCGCGATTACATTCAGACGGGGATCGTTGTTGCTCTTCATCATGTTGATGAAAGTCTGCGCCAGTTTACCGCCTTCTGTATTGCTCTTACCATCTGCTACAGCGTAGTCGTTGGAGAGTAATGCAGCTGCTTTCGGATTCCTGTTCAGTGCAGTACCATCTGTGTACTTCATGGTAGCGATATCAGCATCGTCGGTGATCACACCACCCGCGATTGCTTTCGTCACCCAGGTCTGTGCCGTAGCAGCATCTACTTTTGACAGGCGCATACCCAGGCGCAGCATGAGCGAGTAGGCAAACTTTTTCCACCTGGTTACATTGCCGGCGTAGATATAGTCGCCTGCGCCAAATGTTGCTTTAGATGCATCGAAAGCATTGGCAGATTCGTCCAGTTCTTTCAGCATGTCAGCATAAATCGCCTGCTGTGCATCGTACTTAGGTGTGAAGTTGTTGTTTGTGTAACCGTGTGCCGCTTCACTGTAAGGAATATCGCCATAGATATCTGTGAGACGATGCATGATATATACACGCCAGATACGGGCGATAGCACGTTTGTTGGTTTGTGATGAATCGAGTGCATTGATGACTGTGTTTATTTCATTCACAGCCCCGGGATACCCGGTAGTAAAATAATCATATGGATAAGTACCCTGTTGGAAATAATATTTGTCGCCAATACCAGGTACATCTTTGTAAGTAGCAAACTGTTGCATAGAGCCGCCACAAGCCAGTGCGTCGGTCGCAAACCAGCTGTTGTTCAGTGCATCCAGCAGGGACTTGCTGAACATATATTCCGGCACGACAGTGGTAGAGGCATCCGGATTCACATTCATTTCTTCAAAGCCTTTATCACAGGACTGTACCAGTAAGGTAGCTGCGATGGCTGTATATATCAGAAAGTTAAAACGCATTTTCATAATTCGAGTGTGTAACATGAACAATTAGAATTTAGCCATCAGGTTCAGACCAAAGCTCCTGGTGCGTGGAATACCGAACGCTTCAAAGCCCTGGGCATTACTGTTAGTGTAGCTTGATTCCGGATCAAAGTTGTCCGTTTTCTTGTACAGGGTGAGCAGGTTACGCGCTACGAAAGAAATAGAAGCGCTCTGTACGACCTTCAGGCTTTGTACAGGGATCTGGTAGCTCAGTACAACCTGGCGCAGTTTTACGAAACTGCCATCGTACATAAACTGATCTGTATAGTTCTTGGTATTGTCATAGTAAAGACGCAGGTTAGATACCGGAATGGTGTTGGTGTAAGCATTGCCATTCTGATCTACGCCACTCAGTGTAAGTCCGTTTTCGCGACCAGCCAGGGTCTTCTTGTGCAGACCGAAACGGGTAGCATATACATCCATTACAGAGAATACTTTGTTACCGAATTTGCCGTCTACCAGTACATCCAGTGTCAGGCTCTTATACCTGAAAGTATTGCTGAAACCCATGGTCAGTGGTGGTACACCATTACCCAGGTATTTCAATGCGCTCTTTTGCTGATAACCGGTAGCACTGTTGAAGATGGTTTCACCCTTGTCATTCTTCGCTGCGCTGTACCCCATGATCACACCATAAGGGCGACCAACCGCATTGTGTACGAATGCCCAGCTACCAACACTGGTAGCCATCTGTAAGGTGGTAAGACCTGCTGCCAGTTGTACCACTTCACTCTTGTTGTAAGCCATATTATAGCTCACGTTCCAGGTAAAGTCTTTGGATTTTACAGGAGTACCGGTTAAGAGGACTTCAATCCCTTTGTTTGACAACTTACCTACGTTCAGCAGGGCATTGTTATAACCGGAAGCAGTAGAGATAGCGGTGCTAACGATATCGTTGGTCGTTTGCTTGCTATAGTAAGTGATATCAAAACCGATCCTGTTGTTCAGGAATTGTGCTTCCAGGCCGGCCTCGTATGTAGTAGAAGTAAGCGGTTTCAGGCTGGAGTTAGTCACCAGGTTTACCCCACCGGACTGAGTAACCGTCTGTACTGGCTGGCCGGCATGTCCACCCTGTACCATCGTATAACTCTGGTTCAGGATGTACGGATCAGGTGTAGCGCCCCCCACTTGTGCCCATGAAGCACGTGCTTTGGCATAGCTGATAGCTTTAGGTAACTGTACCGCATCAGAGATGATAAAGCTGGTTCCAACAGCAGGATAGAATATGTGATTGTTCTGCGGGCTCAGGGTAGAGAACCAATCCTGGCGGCTGCTGAAGTTCAGGAACAGCACAGATTTGTAATCCAGATCGATAGCGCCGAATACAGAGTTGGTGGCTACGTTATTTCTTGTTGGCGTAGTAGTCGTGGTACTCAGGTTGGTGTAGCTGTAGAAGAATGGAATGATGAATTGTGTACCGGTGATCGCTGTCTGGTTTGACTTGTAACGACGGGCATTGGTACCTGCCAGTACATTCAGGCCGATCGTTCCGGCGAGTTTGGTATTGTAGTTAGCCGTCAGCATAGAGTTGGTTTCTGATACGGCATTTCTCAAACCACTGTATTCACCTGCCGCCCCTGTAGTATACACTGTACCGGTAGGAATAATACCTACATAGTCATAGTTGAAGAAGTCGCGGCTGATATTTGCTTTGACATACAGGTTTTTCAGGAGATCGTACTTCACACTGGCCTGACCAATGAAACGGTTTTTAGTATCGTTGTTTTTGAAGCGGTTTACAACAAAATAAGGGTTAGACGCGTAAGCAGTTTCGTTCCATTGAATTTCACGGCCATCGGCATCATAACCGGGGTCCAGCGAGCGAATGTCCACAGTGTTTGCGATCATATACACGCCCCAGTTGGGGTTGCCGGTAGCATCCCCGGAACTGGAACGATTTGTGGCATTCTCTACATTGTATTGCGCTATTGCTTCGATGCTGATCCTTTTACCCAGTGCAGCGTTCAGATTCAGGTTGGCAATTTTCTTGTCGAACTTGGAATTGGGAACGATGCTTTTGCTGTTGGTATTAGAGAGCGAGAAGCGGAAATTCAGTGCTTCATTACCACCGTTAAAAGCTACGGTGTTGGTATAGGTAGAACCGGTACGGTAGAAGTTCTGGATATTATTCTTTTGCGGAGAGTAAGGATGTTCTTTACCATCAAATGCGATGTAGTTCTGTCCATCCATTTTTGCCCCCCAGCTACGACGGCCCCAGGTTACTGCCTGTGACTGTGAGGTAGGTTTTACACCGCCATCACCCTGGCCGTATTCATATTGCCAGTCAGGATAAACAGAAGGTGTTTCCATGGTGAAAGTGCTGTTGTAATCTACACCTACACCTTTGCGGGCACGACCTTTTTTGGTGGTGATGAGGATGACGCCATTTGCTGCGCGGGAGCCATAGAGTGCCGCTGCAGTACCACCTTTCAGTACGCTGATGGTTTCGATATCATCAGGGTTGATACCACCGATACCATCGCCGCGGTCTACGTTCTGACCACCGCCACCGGTAGTCGGGCTACCACCGGGAGTAGTATTATCGATAGGCATACCGTTTACCACATAGAGGGGTTGGTTATCGCCATTGAGGGAGGTGTTACCACGGATGATCACACGGCTGGAACCACCAGGGCCGCTAGCTAAGCTGGTGGCATTCACCCCTGCGATTTTACCAGTCAGTGCATTGGCTACGTTCACCTCACGGGCTTGTGTAAAATCACTTCCCTTTACTTCGGTTACAGCATATGCCAGTGCTTTTTTATCTTTCTTGATACCCAATGCCGTCACTACAACTTCGGAAAGTGCTTTATTGGATTCAGCAAGAGAAATACCCACAACATCCGCGGCACTGTTTACAGTGATCTCCTGTTTATCAAAGCCGATGGATGAAACCACCAAAACTACCGGTAGTGTAGCATCCTTCAGGTTCAGTTCAAATTCTCCTTTTTCATTGGCGACAGTCGCGATAGATGAATTACCCTTTACAGAGATGGTAGCACCTGGCACAGGCGCACCATCAGGACCGGTAACTTTACCTTTCAGTTTATCAGCAAAGAGGGAATTGTAATTGAGAATAGTTGCAGTTGCGTCACTGGTATAAATAGAATACTGTGTCTTATTGACACGCATGTACCGCAGCGCAAAATCAGATAATAATAATTTTAAGGCAGCTTCTGCCTCCATTGTTTCTGCTCTGTCTACGAGGTCAGCGGAGACCATTTTGCCATCCAGCAGTCCTTCTCTGTATGCGAAACGGATATTTTGCAGCTTTTTCAGCCTTACCAATGCATCTTTCAGTGAAATTGTTCCTGCCTTGTGGTATGGGATATTATCTGTCTGCCTCATGGAAGCATACATTGCGGGCGTCTGTGCGCTGACAGGTGCAGCAATACCTGGTAGCAGGGCACAGGAAAGCAGCCCCAAAAGTAGATTCTGGTTTACGATGTTCATTAGTTTTTTTTTACGTGTACTGTTTATACGCGCTTCCTCCGCGTACTCCCTTTACTTTCCTGATGTGATGACCAGTTCCTTTTTGTAAGGGTGATCGATTGTTACGTTTAGCGTAGTGGTAATTACGGTTAAGAGTTCTTCTACATTCGTTACGTTAATATCTCCTTCAATTTTCAATTTCCTGAGTGATGCGTCTGTTACTTTTACGGTATAGCCATAGTTATCCTGCAGTGTTTCTATGATCTCACCCAAAGTGGCATCTGTAAACGTAAGCTGTATCTCGGTCCAGCGCTTAATCTTCTCTGGTTGATCTAATTTTCTTGTAACTGACAATTTATTATCTGCGTATTCCACATAATCACCGGGCAACATGACGAGCGAGCGATTCTTATTATAATCTACTTTGATCTTGCCGGTGATCAATCCAACTTTGGTTCTGCCATGGCGGCTTCTTACGTTGAAGGATGTTCCCAGCACTTCGATACTAATTCCATTGCTATGTACTATAAACTGCTGCCCGGGGCCTGTTCGGCTGATATGTTTTACATCGAAATAGGCTTCACCTTCTACCCATACTTCCCTGGGCTTTTTATCACTCCACTCTTCATTAAATGAAATAGCAGAAGATGCGTTGAGTGTTACGGTGCTGTGGTCTGGCAATGTCACTGTTCTCATTTCTCCATAACCTGTTGCTATCTGCTCCATATGCGACCGGAAATAATGGTTCACTATCATATAACCTCCGGCTGTAACGACAAGGGCTATAGCTGCAGCACGCACCCAGTTGTTTAACCAACGCATGCGCGCAGGTCTTGCGCCGTGGTTTTCTATAGTGGCCGTGATCCTTTCGAGTACACGGGCTTTGTTATCCTTATTATCCCAGAACTCCTGTGACCGGTAGGAACGGATCACACTTGCAGCAAACTCAAAGTTGGCAGCTGCTGCAGGGTATAGTACAGGGAACTCGCTCCAGAATTGTGCTGCTACAGCATCTTGTTCTTTGCCGGACACCCATTTTATAAAAGCATCATCGTCCAAAAAATCCTGTAGTGAATAATCTAAATATTTATCATTGTTCATCACGCTATCCCCTGTTTATTGGTATTATACATGACATAGTAAAAATTATCCCTCCGGAATCGGAATTTTTTTTGAGAAATTTTTCAGGAGGAAAAAAAGACAGCTTATCAGTAGCCAGGTTCGTTTGTTGGAGGCCTTTTGGAGATTATCCAGGGCTTTATATAATAACTTGTATGTGGAACTCATATTGATGTCCATGATCCCAGAGATCTCTTCATAGGACATCCCTTCATAAAATCGCAGGAAAATAATTTCCTGCTGCCGGGCGGGGAGTGTATTGACCATGTCGATCACCTGCTTCCGCAGCTCCTGCTCTTCCTGGCGGAAAGAGGCATCCGGAATAAAGTTGACACTAAAACTTCCCCCTTCCCCATCCAGTTCAACAAATTTGGAAAGGGACTGGATCTTACGGAATAAGGTAGAACGGAATGCTTTGTACAAATAATTCTTTACAGATACAGGTTGACCCAGTCGCTGACGGGTAGTCCATATTCTCACAAAAAGGTCATGGACTACATCGTGAACAAGGTCTTCATCGCGCGTGAACTTCCGGCCATAATTGTTCAATAGTTCGTAAAACTCTCCATATAGAGCGGTGAAGGCATCCCAGTCCCCCTGTTTAAACGCATTCCACCATAACACGTGACTCTCCGATTGCATGGGCAGTTAGTTTTGGAAGACGCTTAATAATACGAAAAACTGGTCAAATCTTCACGATAATATTTCGCTTATACATGATCCATACCGGTATAAGCATGAGTAGTACCAATGTGATGGCAGCCGCCAGTGATGCATTCAGCGGCGATAAAAACGGCATAAACAAAGAAGAGGGAATACTGTGTATACGTGGTACCAGGCCAGACAGTACGTAGGCTGTGATCGCGTTCCGGCCAAAAGCCACGAACGGGGGTGTGACCCTTTTATATCCCTGCACATCTATCAGCCAGTAACACAAGGCCAGGCCCATACTGGCTAACCCGCCGGTAAACAGTACAAAAGAACTGGTCCACAATTGTTTATTGATAGGGAAGAATTCGTCCCATATTAATCCTGCGATCACAGCAAGAAAACCTGCTGCAAATAGCCAGGCTACTTTCTCTGCTTCCGGTTTATCTTTTCTTCTTACCCAGTCGCCCACCATAATACCCAGCAACCCGGTACCGATAGCCGGTAATGTACTTAAGATGCCTTCCGGATCCCAGGTACGGGATGCCTTCCAGAGGTGATCGGGTGTGAGAATGGTTCTGTCCAGCCATGCGCCTAAGTTGGTTTCCGGCTCAAGGTTAGGATATCCTACACCCGGCACCGGTACCAGGGTCATGAGGAGGTAATATCCGATTAACAGGCCCCCGCAGATCCAGATGCGGGTCTTGCTGCTGGTCTTGAGATACAATAATGATATGATGAGATAAACGACGGCAATCCTGGCCAATACACCGGGAATGCGAACGTGCGCGAAGTCGAACTTAGGAATGAGGCCAAAAGCCAGTCCGATACCAAAAATAATGGCCGCCCGGCGAAATATGTGGAGGATGAGGGATTTATGTAAGGCAGGATCTTCCCGCCGGCTACTTAATGCAAATGATACGGCCACGCCTACCATAAACAGGAAGAACGGGAATACCAGGTCAGTTGGCGTACATCCATTCCATTTGGAGTGCTCCAGGGGCGCATAAATATGTCCCCAATCCCCGGGATTATTAACGAGGATCATGGCAGCTACGGTAAGGCCGCGAAAAAAATCTAAGGAAAGTAAGCGCTGTTTCATTGAATGAAAAATATAAAAAAAGATCGGGTATCAAAAGTAATTTTTACCCAAACTTATTCAGGTACCGGCATGAACGTTGAATGAGATACTGACCGTTTCAGTTGACCGGGCAAACGGAGGTAAGGCCGGAACGCCGTGCCGGCAGCTAACTGAGGAAACTTTACGATTACTTTTAAGTGCTTCTTTTATTCTTGTTTTGCTGTTTGCATTTTTACCAGTGTAGCCCGGTCATAGAACACCAGCTTGTTTATTTTCAATGACTTTTCATCTGCAAACTGTATATCCACCTGGTAGTAATCCGGGAACTTATCTTTGGGGGCGTAATACCGGCACCTGAAAAACACGGTGCTATCCGTCTTCATAGCCGTCACAGCAGGAATCGTCATTTCTGCCACATCCCGGATGCTCTCCGCAGCTCCTTTCATACTCCACTTTAAATGATCATCATACTTCACCTTACTTTGATCCAGTAAGGTAGCTGCCTTATCGGGCTTGCCATCCTGTACATACTCCATAAAGCTGATAGCGACCTCCCGCTGATCTACATTTCCGATAGACTGGGCAAAAGCAGGTTGTAATGCCAGCAGGCATAACACCAAAGAAAGGAGATAGTTGTTTTGCATACGAAGGGGAATAAATGGTGGTTGAATTTGATTACGACGCTCCGGATTAGACGGCCCTTGCTCCAACAGGTTTAAATTTATCCTAGCATTTGCTCTCCCTAATTTACCAAATTAACCTTATAAAATGAAGGAGTCCTGCAGCCGGGTCTATACCGCGAGACCTCGCTCATACAGCTGCAGGAAGGGCATTTTTTTGCTCCCACCATAGCCATACAGCCGGAAGTAAGAATTTATGAAAAATAATTGCAGCGCTAGGGGTATTTGTAATTCCCCGTTGTCTACCTTTGGGAATCCGTGAAAGAAAAATTAACAGATAACCATGCAATAGAGCGATATTTCTTCGAATATTTCGAAGGATTGCATCGTTATGCTTTTACAATACTGAAAGACAGTGAAGAAGCACGAGATGTGGTACAACATATCTTCATGCTCCTCTGGGAAAAGAAAGACACCCTCTCTATCCAGCAATCAGTAAAGGCTTATCTCTATACCGCTACACATAATCACTGTCTGAACAGGATCAAGAGCCTGCAAACACGGCAACAGCATTATAACAGGTTTGCAAGCGGACAGGAGCATGCTACCTCGGACAATGAACAACAACTCTCCATGCGGGCACTGAAACAGGAGGTTTTATCGGCAATGGAATCGCTACCGGACAAATGCAGGGAAATCTTTTACAAGAGCAGATTTGAGGAGAAAACCTACCCGGAAATAGCAAAAGAGCTGGAGATCTCGGTCAAAACAGTTGAGGCACAAATGGGGAAAGCACTCCGTACACTACGAACAAAATTATCAGACAGGACCTATTTCTGGCTATTGATCTCGTTACGTTTATTGACTGAAATTCAAAAATTCTTTCACTGATATGGCTAATATTCAAATCACCGACGAACTGCTGTCAAAATATTTCGCAGGGGAAGCACTCCCTGAGGAAGCTATGGCAATTGATGAGTGGAAAAAAAGCCATGCAGACAATGCGCACCTTTTCAATGCCAGCTGGGAAGCCTGGCACATGACCAGTGAGCATACTTATACGCCGCCAGACCTCCATGCAACGTGGCAGAAAATAAAACCGGCACGTAAAATACGGCTATTACCATGGATGGCGGCAGCGGCTACACTGCTTACCGCCGTTGCACTCTTATGGCTGCAATTCAGAAAGCCGGCCACCATCACGATTGCGGCTATCCAACAGACCATTACACAAACACTCCCCGATGGCTCTACCGCCAAAGTCACCACCGGTGGAAGCATCAGCTATACTGACCGTACCATTCAACTGAAGGGGAATGGGGACTTCGATGTTACATATAACCCGGATAAACCATTTGTGGTAGTAGCAGGACCAGTGAAGATCAGCGTGCTTGGCACTGCCTTTCATGTAGAAGAAAGTGATTCACTCATCACTGTGCAGGTCAGCAGCGGTAAGGTAAAAATGAATAAAGATAGTAAAGAGATCATCGTTACCGCAGGGCAACTAGGCTACTATAAAACTGGTGCCCTGGTTCTGGAAAACTATCACTTTACTTTTGAGAACAATACACTGGGCAGCATTATTGAAAGACTGTCCATTGCCTACCATAAAAAGATCATACTGAAAGATCCTGCTCTGGCAGCATTAAGGATATCCAGTGTATTTGAAGGTAAAACGCTGGATTACATGCTGGAGGTGATCACCTCTACGCTCAACTTACAATATTCTTATATCCATGCAGATGAAATATTGATTGAGGCCTCATAAAGGGCTGCCATCAGCTTCCTTTATATGCCAGCATTGCCTCTCTTCCAAAATGATCTGCTTTTCGGGTTGTTTCCGGCAAGCGATATTCAGCCGCCATTTTCAGTACGATGTCAGTAGCAGTACCGATACTGATCTTATGCCCCGGCGATACAAACACAGGGTTAATACCTGGTTGTGTTCTCAATACATTCCCGACATGCTCATTATTATCTTCTGCCAGTAAAGGAGAGATACTGCCACGTGCTTCCGCCAATGGGCCAAAATTACCATACAGGCGGGTTTTCCCACATCCCAACGTTGGCAGGTCCAGTACAACGCCCAGGTGGCAGGCCAATCCGAATCGCCGCGGATGAGCCAATCCATGCCCGTCACAGAAAATCAATCCGGGATGAAGTGAGAGTTTTTTCCAGGCTTCCAGTAAGACCGGCATTTCCCTGAATGAAAACAGCCCGGGGATATAAGGGAAGGTCACATGCATAACATGTGTAGCCACTGCCTTCACTTCCAGCGTATGAAAGTCAAGTACAGCTATAGCACCCGCAATAAGGTCGGTATCTTTATCATATTCCACATCTACACCTGCTATCAATTGCAGATCTGCGGGTAACTCATCTTTTAGAATCAGTTGTTGTCTAAGATTTTCCTGTAGTTCAATAGCAGCTTGTTCAGTTAGCATGCTATAAAAGTAAAACCTACTCATTTAAATTCCTGAGAATTTTCCTCCCTCCTGCACAATAGCCAGGCTATATGCTGACGATACATCTAACAGTACATCATAAGGGCACCATAAGTATACCAAAAGGGCACCTCAATATCCAAACGATATTGAGGTGCCCTTTTGGTGATGTACCAGTACTCAATTGGTGATAGGTTGGCGCTATTGTTTCACTATTGGAAGCGGCCATTTTGTAGCTGCTGTTATCCCGCTTTTATGCATCATATAAAATAACCAGGCCCCTATGTTTTTGCCTTTGGCAAAAACATAGGGGCCTGGTAGCATTATTCTTTTAAGGAAGGAATTTAAGACATCAGCTATTTACTTTCTTTCGTCGTACACACCGAATTCCGCGATGGCCGGCGGCGCACTACTTTCCTCAATACTGATTCTCACTTTTCCACCTCTAACTGTATTAAAGCGATGTATTCTCACGCGCCCCTGCTGTACACCAGCCGGCAATGACTTCCACACACCACCATCGTTATACTCAAGTTTGTACTTCCTGATATGATCCCCATCTTCTACAATCGTAATCATATTAAAATCCTTCTCACGATCAAAGTCCACTTCATACCATGGTTGTTTTACTACTGCATTCGACTGCCAGCTGGTACGGAAGTTATCATCATTTGCAAAATCCATAATGTTCATATCATCACTCCAGCTGGAATTACTATACTGATATTTCGCAAAGTTCTGTGCAGTAATAGGCGCCTCTCCTTTAGGCAAGGCAGGTAATGGTCCCGCAGGTTTCCACATCTTACCCATCTGTGTCAATGCGGCAACAGCATTATCATCGATCAGCCCCTCACGGTTAGGTGCTACATTCAGTATGAAATTACACCATGCCTTATTCAATTGTACCAGGTTATCATTCACCAGCTTTACAGGATCCTTCACGGGAGTAGTCGGGAAGCTGGTTTTCCAGAACCAGTTCTGGTTGATTGGTAAACAGGACAATGCCGGCAACTGATTACTTTCCTTTGAAATGTGCTGTCCCGCACCCTGCTCATAAGATTTAATATCCGTATAGAAGAGGGCATCGGTCGGGTACTTGGCTGCATTCAGATCCATAAGCAGGCAGTTAGGCTGCAGTGTCTTCACAAGATGATAGATATCATCAAAAGGCACATCCTCATAAGAGATACGGGACCATGGGGCATCCCACCCGTCAATGATCAATGCCGTAATTTCCCCGTAATTGGTCAGCAGTTCTGTCAACTGTGCCTTGATCATTTCAATATCCTGGCGGGTGATGCCATGCGGACGGATCTTATGGTGTGTATCCAGGATGGAATAGTACAACATTACTTTTAATCCCTTTGCTCTGAATGCATTTACATATTCTTTTACAACGTCACGTTTCAGGGGACTATTCATCACATTGTAGTCTGTTGTCTTTGTATCCCAGATACAAAAGCCACTATGATGTTTGGTTGTCAGGCACCCGTAGGACATATTCGCTGCTTTGGCAGTAGTGGCCCACTGGTTGCAATCCAATCTGGTAGGATTAAAAGCACTGGCAGGTGTTTCCGGGTCAGGCCAGTCCTGGTCCATGAATGTGGGAATGTTGAAATGAATGAACATACCAAACCTCAGGTCAACAAATTGTTGCTGCAGTGTGGATAGCGATTTTGATTGTGCACTTAAAATGGCTGGCGACAAGCACAGTAAGCCTGCCAATAAGCTGGAAAAGAATTCTTTCTTCATATGAGACCTATACGTGGTTTAGAAAACCCAATATAATATAAGCATTGCGTGCTGCAATCTCTCAGATAAACTACTATCATGATTGGTGAAATTCACACCAATCTACTTATGTTATGGTAAGTTCATGTGCAACCAATCCTCTCCGGAAGGCTTTTTTATCATCTATTTAATGGTGGATGGATGCCCTGTGCCCGGCTTTCGCAGTGAAAATCACTGGCTCCCCTATTTTAACAAATTTACAGGTATGGTTCACCCCGCCAAAACAGATTATGGCAAGGTTTTGGAATATCACCCCTGTGCAGGTACCAAACTAGAGAGTCAATTAATTAAAATAAAATTCATATGAAACTAAGGATCATAACTTTGGCAGTATCGTTGCCTGTTTTATTGTTTTCCTGCGTAGGTACAAAGAAGTATAAAGCTTCGGAAGCCCGCTATGTTTCTCTGAGTGAGAAATATGCTGCACTGCAGGGACAATTACAGGATTGCCAGCGTAGCCTTCGTGATTCCACTGCTGCTTTTGAACATCGCAGAACTGTCGCAGACGAACGTACAGAAGGTCTGAAAAAGAACAATAACGAATTGCTGGATCAGCTGAAAAATCTGTCGGTAATCAGTAATTCACAGGCTGAAAGCATCAAGAAATCACTGGACAATATTGGTGCAAAAGATGCATATATCCAGGATCTGCAATCAGCAATTGCTAAGAAAGACTCCCTCAACATGGCGTTGGTCATGAACCTGAAAGGAGCTATTGGTGATCTGAATGACCAGGATATCAACATCAAAGTAGATAAAGGTGTGGTATACATCGATATCTCCGACAAATTACTGTTTGAGAGTGGCAGCTATGATATCACTGCACGCGCGAAGGAAGTATTGGGTAAGGTGGCCAAAGTGCTGAATAACCAGCCTAATATTGAATTCCTGGTAGAAGGTCATACTGATACTAATCCATATAAAAAAGGTGTACTGCTGGACAACTGGGATCTGAGTGTGAAGAGAGCAACCGCAGTAACCCGTATTTTACAGAATGATTATGGTATCAACCCTGCACGTATCACTGCTGCCGGTCGTAGCGAATATGTGCCTGTAGCATCCAACGATACACCGGAAGGACGCGCAGCCAACCGTAGAACAAGGATTGTGATCCTGCCACAATTGGATCAGTTCTTCAAGCTGTTGGAAAAGAAACAATAAATTGATGGCTGAGGATCACGAAAGTGGTCCTCAGTTTTTCTACCCCTATAGAAAATATCAACCGATAGCTGATCGCATTAAAAATCTCTTTTACTTGAAAAAGTATCCTTATACCAAAATACCACTTACATGTAATTTTTACCCCCCCGTTAGCACTAGTGCAAAAAACACTTTAACTTACACTACGGTGGACAATAACCGATACCTGTTACAATATGTTTTGCTAAAAAAATAGTTTAGCGATTATTAACGTTATAAGATGTAATGTTTATTTGTAGTATAAAAGAATTATCCCGCTTGCGAATGTTCTGGTATGTGTTATTTGTGTACATGCTCTCAGCATTCATTGCCTGTAACCCCGGTCAACAGGGCGAGGTTGATCACCCCAAATTTTTCGATACCGTCATTCGCCATACTGATAGCCTGGGTGCTGATCCGGACAGAGAAAAAAGTATGCGCTATCTTGATTCAGTTTATTCCCATTTTCAACATGCGGGCCCCGGCGATTTATACCGTAAATATCTTTGGAAAAGAGGATACTACTATGATAAAGACTATTCAAAAAGCCTGATTTATTGCGATAGCATGTTGTATGTGATGAAAGATCTGGCGGACAATAAAAAGTATACAAAGTCTTATGTCAATGCATTGTTGAATAAAGGAGATGTACTGGTCGCGCAAAAACGACTGACGGAAGCTTTTGAATATTATTACAAGGCGAAGCAAATAGGTGAAACCACCCATGACACCGCCTTCCTGGCTGACTATTATAACCAGCTGGGCATGATCTGTTACAGGCAGGAGAAATACGCAGAAGCAGCCAGGTATTTTAAGTCGGCTACGCAACTTCGCCTGGTTTGCGGATTGCAGGATTTCGGCGCCTTTTCTTTTATACAGGAAAACCTGGACAATACTGCCCTCAGCTACGACCGTGCCGGCAACTATGACAGCGCTGATGTATATTTCCGGAAAGCACTCAATTACATCAAAGCAAATGAAGCCCGCTTTCAGGATGCTGCCAATTACAAGCGCTATATCATTGCCGCAAAAGGTATCATCTACGGCAACCAGTCGTTCATGTACCTGAAAAAAGGAGATACCGCCAGTGTAGAACCACTGCTCCTGGAAAGTATCCGCATTAATAATCAACCGGGTTTTGCCAACGACGATGCCTATTATACACAGTTGCGGCTGGCCAACCTGTACATTAATACCAACCGGATGTCCGAGGCATTCCGGATACTGACTTCTATAAAGTCGGCACTGGATACTATTGCCCTGCCAGACAGGGAACTGCGGCTCAGATGGCTGAAAGCTGAACAAACCTGGTTTGAGAAGACCCATCAGCCTGATAAAGCCTATGCTTTTCTGAAAGAATATACTTACATCAAAGATTCGCTCGACAATCGTAACCGGACTATGCACGAAGCAGATATCAGCAGGGAATTTGACAACGTAGCCCGTCAGCAGGAGATCATTTCACTCAAAAACGACGATAGGCTCAAGACAATCCTGCTGGTGATCGCATCGCTCTTTTTAGCATCGGTGATCACAATCGCTTTCCTGATCTGGAGAACATGGTTGCGCTCCAAACAAAACCTGCAACTTGTAGGTATCCAGAATGACAGGCTTACCAATGCCCTCCGCAACCTGGAAAGCCGCGATCAGGAAAATGCAGCCCTGCTCAAAGTCATCATTCATGACCTGAAAAACCCTGTGGGCAATATCGGGGCCATAGCTGGTCTACTACTGGATGGAGAACAATTTGACCCGGTGCAGCGCAAAGCCATGTACCAGATGATTGCCAACGCAGGTAATCAGGCGTTTGAAATCATCAACCAATTACTGGAGAATAAAAACAAAGGACAACTGGCCGGTTTAAAATCAGAACTGACCGACCTTCCCCTCCTACTGATGGAATGTATTGATCTGTTGCAGTTCAAAGCACAGCAAAAGCGGCAACGCATCAAAGTGGGCCGTATACCCGCAGGTCTGGCCTATCTTGACAGGGATAAGATCTGGCAGCTTTTCACCAACCTGATTGACAATGCAATCAAGTTCAGTGGTGAAAAATCAGTGATCAGTATCAGTGCTACCCGGACAGACAATACCTTTACCATTATGATCAAGGATAAAGGCATTGGTATTCCGCCGGAATTAAAGGAAAAGATCTTTGAGATGCACACTTCTGCGGGAAGGCCGGGTACAGCCGGTGAACAGTCCTTCGGACTAGGGTTATCCATCTCCAGAAAAATTGCAGAAATGCACAATGGTCAACTATGGTTTGAAAGTATACCTGGTAAGGAAACAACGTTTTATGTAGCGCTCCCATGTGAGCCTAGTAAGCAACCTGCTGTTAAAGGTGCGCGTCTGAACGTATAATGTTGGTTATAATACAGCCTCCACTGTCTCCCGCTCCATCAGCTTCCGCATGTTAATAATGGCATACCGTACCCTGCCCAATGCAGTATTGATACCTACATTAACGGTTTGCGCAATCTCTTTAAAGCTCAGATCCGCATAGTAACGCAGGATCAGGGCTTCCCGCTGTGTTTCAGGCAGGCGATCCAGCAATGCCTGTACAGCGGTATTGGTTTCCTGGATAATAATCCGCTGCTCCTGGCTCAGGTCCATACGACTGTCGCCACTGGTGATGTCATCGTTATAGATGAGAGCAAAAGCAGGACGGGCATTCTTCTTACGAAAATGGCTGATACAGCAGTTGTGGGCGATTCTTACAGCCCATGCAATAAAACGGCTGTTGTCCAGGTAATGGCCTTCGTTCAGCGCATTAATGATCTTGATAAACACATCCTGGAAGATATCTTCTGCCAGGTGACGGTCCTTTACCAACAGCATAATGGTGGTAAAGATCCTGTTCTTGTGCCTGTATACCAGCACCGAGAAAGCACTGTCGTCTCCCGATCTGTAGAGTTTTATTAATTCTTCATCTGTCAATTCACTATATCTTTTCATGGTATGATTATTAGATGTTGAAGAAACTGGCCGCTCTCGATAAAGCAGCCCTGTTACTTGTGGTTTTGATGGAGATGGTCATTAGTAAACTAGTTCTTAAGATGCAGGTAAGCTTTTACCTGTTCGTAATTGTTCCAGTCGATACCCGCCTTGCGTGCCGCAGCCTGGCCACCCGGAATAATTACATATCTGTATTGGAAAGACTTCTTTCCACTATCATCTGTATGAGAGCTAAAATCTGAATTGCTGTAGATTTCAAAGCCACCAGCAAAAATAGATACGTTGAGAATGTAGCTGCCATCGAAATATGGTAACGGCATTACGATCAGCTCACCGCTGCTTGTATAATACTGAGTGTATACTTTTACATCGCCGCTGTTCAGGATAGCTGATGTGATCTTTGGCGCGTCTATATCTACAAAGTAAGTCACATTGTCAGATGCCAGGCTGAAAGTAGCATCTGCCCATGCAGAATAAATAATACCTGCATTACCCGCAACACCTGTGTCGCCTTTCTCACCCTTCGGACCCACAGGACCTGCATCACCTTTTTTACAAGAAGTCATTCCAAGAGCAAGGGAGAACATACATGCAACGAATAAATAACCGAAAACCTTTTTCATAATTTAAATTTTGATTGTTTGTTATTGATAGAATGTTTAAGTCTTTTAAATAATTTTTATCTCCATCTTTTATCATCGCCCGCTTTGCGGACATGGGTTAATGGCATATGCCTGCCGGCTGCCGGAAAAACACTTTAAAAATTGCGTGGACACAGATCACCATATCTGTTCCCTATCAGGAAACCAATTAAAATTTCATGGGTTCCTTTACTCACCGTATTCAATGACGATGTGGTATAATCATATGAATAACCGATATTGATTGTCGAGTTAACATTCACACCTAACATCGCCGCAAACCCATCCTTTATGCGATAAGAGGCCCCTACCCACATCCTGTCTCTATACTGAAATTTTGTATTCACATCAAAACTCACCGGTGCTGCTGTAATCATCCTCACCATCACTGAAGGCAATACACTGATATCTTCAGTGACAAATGCACGGTATCCGCCTGAAAGGAATAAATGCGGCACCAGTTTACCTCTATACAATGAGTCACCTACCACTTTTCCATTATCATATGCAATACCCTGCGGGATAATATTCTGTACCGCCGCACTGATATAATAGTTACTGCTGTACAACATCAATCCCGCATTCACTTCCGGCCTCCATTTATTCAGCACGGTACTGGCTGCTATGACCGGGTCGCCCGCCTGCTCAAAATCCAGCTTAGAGGCATCCAGCGACACCTGTTGTGCACCCACGGAAATACCGGCACTTACACTGGTACGCGCGGATATAGGAATATGATGCGCATAGGTGCCTGTTACAGAAAACCTGTTCAGCGGTCCTGTCTTATCATTCAGGATTGTCAGCCCCACACCTGCATGCGCCGGCGGTGTTGTATACTGCTGCCAGTAAGCCCTACCTCTTGGATTCTCGCCCTGAGGGGTCAATCCTGTAATGCTCGCTTCAGGATAATCACTCTTGCGCAACGGTCCATGCACGGTGAGGTAAGAAGTAACCGGGGCACCATTCAATCCTGCCCACTGGTGGCGATGGCTCGCCTTTACATCCCAATAGTTCTCAATTCCTGCTACAGCAGGGTTAATGATGAATGTATTGAGGATATATTGGGTGTAGTGCGGTTGTTGCTGTGCGTTGCTACTGGCCAGCCAGGCCAGCAGCAACAACAGCAGTGATAATCTTTTCATAGTTTACTATTTAATCACTTTGAATTCCGTCCTTCTGTTCCTGGCCCTTCCTTCCGGATTATCTGATCCATCAGCATTGGTATTCGGCGCTATCGGCATGGTAGCCGCATATCCCTTCCAGGTAAGACGTTCTGCTGCCACACCTTTGCTCACGAGGTAATCAACGCAACTCTTTGCACGGGCTTCAGACAATTTCCGGTTCAGCTCATCTGCACCTTTGCTATCTGTATGTGCACTCAGTTCTATCTTCACTTCAGGATGTGCCTGCAGCATAGCTACCAGTTTATCCAATGCAGGATAAGAAGCCGGTTGCAGGTATGATTGATTGAAATCGTAGTATACATTGTCCAGTACAACAGGTATCTCTGCTGGCGGTGGAGCTACAGCCACAGGGGTTTCAGGTACCGGTGGCGTTGGTGGGGGCGGCGGTGGTACCCGTTTGTTCAGGGTAAACAACTCTAAACAACAGCTGGCCGCACGATCTGATGACAACCAGACTGACTCAAGGATATTGTCTTTACTCCCTTTGCTGGTAAAATAGATATCATCCTTTACCGAGTTTACAGGATAACCAAAATTAACTGGTGTGGTATATCCGCCTGCACTGTCTTTGGTATAAAAGAAATCATAGCCGCCCATGCCTACCCGGCCGTCTGTAGAAAAGACCAGCAGGCCGGATGGAGCATGATAATAAGGCGCCTGCTCGTTGGACGCCGTATTCACTACCGGTCCTAAATTCCTGGTAAAGAAAGGTGTGCCATCGCCATTCAGTTGTGCTTCCCAGATGTCCAGTCCACCTTCACCTCCCGGTCTGTCACTGGCGTACAACAAGCGCTTACCATCAGCCGTTACAAAGGGCTGCTGTGCGCTAAAACCGGCTACATTTACAATAGTATCCAGTAATACCGGGTCGCTCCAGTTATCACCGTTCTTATGACTGCTGTAGATCGCCGCCTTCTTATTTTTCACCCAGCGTGTCAGGAAAAGTGTATTTCCATCAGGCGCAATACTGATCACACCCTGTTCTTCATTTTTCGGCTGGGGCAATGACAGCTTAGAAATACTATCCGGTACCGTACCACTGAACTTTGCACCATATACCCTGTTGGTAAAGACATGGTTCTTTGCCGCACTGTTATCTGGTCTGGTAGAAGTGAATAACAACAGGGTATCACCCAGCCATACGGGTGCATAGTTCGCACCTTCCGGATTCAGGGTAGCGTTTCCTTTTTCTATGGTATAAAGGGAGAGATCCGGGCGCGCGAGTTGTACGAGGATAAAATGCAGGTTTTGTTGTTCCCGCTTTGCATCATCGCGGTATTTATCTTCCGGCTGATAAGTATCGAGGAAATATCCAAATGCTTTCTCCGCCAGGTCATAGCGACTTAACGCACGGAGTGATACTGCATAATAATAGGGGGCTAATGGATATTCAGATTTGTCAAACTCCATCGCCTCTGCATACCAGGGCACTGCCTTGCTATAGTCGTGTAATAAGCGGTAGCTCTCCGCCAGTTTATATATTGCCTGGTGTTCGGAACTTACGGGTAACTGTTTCTTGCTGGCTACCTGTTGTGTATTGTAGGGTTTGTACACTGCATTGCTAACAATGGAACGGTTGCCCGCCAGGTATTTTTCATAATACTGTGCAGCAGAATTATAGTCCGCGTTCCTGAAATAATAGTCAGCCGCCTTGAGGTAATTGTAAGCAAATTGCGCTTTGCCTGCCATTACTGCACCTAACAATGCTGCTGTGAAGAAGATCTTTTTCATAGTTCTTTATTAGATTTTAGAGACGTGGGCACACAAATTCTACTTCAGGTGTTTTAAAGAGTTTTCTACCTATCCAGGTCAGCGAGATCTCGAAGCTGTTTGAACCTCTTGCTATTTTGCCCAGGTCAGACGTGTTGATATCATAGCTGGCGCCAAGGGTAAAGCTGCCATATGTAAAACCTGCATGTGGCGCAATCGCATCTTTGAAACGATAGTTCACGCCGAGCAGGAAATCACAGGTGGGTGTTACATACATCTGTCCATATGCTCCGATCATCTTTTCTTCGGCATTCCCCTGGTGCAGGTACAATAAATTGGGGGTGATACTGAAGGTCTCGTTGACCGCAATCTTCACCCCTGCATGGCCTGTAAAGCGCATAGGGAAACGTGCATCACCTGTAGCACTAAACTGATCGGTAGGACGGGTCAGGTGACTTACACTGAAACCGCCGAAGATGTTATACTTTTTGCCTGGCTCAGCATCGTAATACAGCACGCCGGCACCCGCATCAAACGAGGTAGCCGATGTTCTGCCTAATACCTCTGCACTGGGAGTACCCGGATTATAACCAGTTACCGGATTCCACTGATCACCGAAGGTGAGTTTGGATGCATCGAAACGACGCTGGATCAATCCAACCTGTAACCCGAATACCAGTCTGTGTGTCTGATTAGCACCCAGTTTCACACCTGTATAGGAAGCGCTGGCATACCCGGTTGTATAATTATATCCACCATCGCCAGCTGATTGATTCAATACACTGGCACCGACATTGAATTGTTTATTGGTAGTAATATCACCCGCTACGCCATAGGTTGAAAATGGACTACTGATATTACCCCATTGGGTACGGTAGATAGCTGATACCCTGTAGTCTCCGTCAAAAGCACCGGTCAATGCGGGGTTCAGCCAGGAGGGGTACACATAGTACTGGGAGAAATGCGGATCAGATTGCGCATTTGCCTTATCAGCCATTCCAAACAACAGCGGGCAAAGCAGGATGAAGGTGATGATCTTTTTCATTGCGAGTTAATATTTGCTTATTGAAGTATCGTAACGTACCCGGTGAGCGGTGGGAACCCGTTTTTCAGTTTGATGATGTAATAGTAAGTCGCCAGCGGCAGCAGCCTGCCATTCCACATACCATCCCACGGCGTTTCATAACCTACAGAATAGAATACCCGCTGTCCATACCTGTTGAATACTTCGATGGTAGCACCGGGGTAATCTGCGAGGTTGGTGATTACCCAGCGATCATTGATCGCATCTCCATTCGGTGAGAATGCATTTGGTATTTTCACCGGCTTCAGCACTTTTACCTGTATCTGGTCCTGCGCGCCACAACTTCCTTTACCAATCGCAGTGAGGGTATATACCTGGTCGGCCATGGCTATCAGCGATGGGTTCAGTTCATTTGGAGACGACAGCCCTTCGCCCGGTGACCAGCGGAACACCAGCTGTGTACTATCGTTGGCAGTAGCATTGAAGGTGACAGGCGTACCCTGCGGCACTACAAAGTCATCTCCGGCATCGATCACAGGTTGGAGGTATACCACTACCTGGCTGCTCACTGGTGTCGATACACAGCCCGCACCATTCGTTACCGTGAGTTGTACGGTGTAAGATCCCGGTGTAGTGTACTCCTTGATGGGATTACGGCTGGTAGCACTGCTACCGTCACCAAAGGTCCAGTTCCAGGTCGTGATGTTATTGCTGGCATCTGTGCTTTGATCGGTGAATACGCTTTCAGTACCCTGACAGAGTGTATCAGGCGATACCGCAAATTTGGCTACCGGCTGAGTGAAGAATGTATTCAGCACTTTTTCTTTACTGCTGCTGCAACCATATTTAGTTGTGGTAGTCAGTACTACTGTATAGTTGCCTGCCTGCTGATAAATATGTGTAGGCGAAGTGGTCGTACCATTGGCTGTGTTATCACCGAAGTTCCACTCGTAGGTCATCTGTGATTTGTCAGCAGTAGATGAGTTGTTTGTAAACTCAGCTACCCCTCCCGGCATACAGATATGCGCTGGCAATGTATAGTCGGCAATTGGGTTGGGATGTACAATCACTGTGTTGGTAGCAGTGTCACTCGTGCAACCTTTATCGCTCACCGCTACCAGTTTCACAGCGTAGGATTTCCAGACAGTGTATGTTTTGTTGAAGGTTGTATTATCAGTATGCGTTTCACTATTACCATCGCCAAAGTTCCAGTTCCAGGACACGATATTACCGGTGGTGATAGCTGACTGGTCACTGATCGCAACCGGTGTACCCATACACACATTCCCGGCTGTAAAAGCGGCAGTAGGTTTGGGATTCACTTTGATAGTTGCAGAGATAGAATCTATACACCCGCTGTTGGTTGTAAATACGTACCAGATCGTGTGTGTACCTGCACCAGCAGTGGCCGGGGTGAAGATACCCGCAGCACTTGTACCTGGTCCCCTGTATACACCTGCACCTGTCACGCCATTGGTTACCGCAGCTTTTGCTATATCAACTGTACCTTTCTGGTTTACGCAGACAGAGTCCAGCCGGGTAAAAGTGAGTTTCGGTTTCAGCTTAAACGTAGCAGTTACCGTTGTGTCTTTGGTACAGCCATTGGCAGTGGTTGCACTATACCTGATCGTATAGGTACCAAATGAAGTATAGGTATGCTGTGGATTGGCGTCTGTGCTTGTATTAGGATTAGAAGGCGTCGCAGCAGCATCTCCGAAGTCCCATGTGTAGGTGCTCAGTGTCTGCCCATCCGGTACTGTTGCAGTACTGGTGAACTGTACAATGCCGTCTACAGCCAGACAGTTGTCAGGATAAGTAAAGGTTGGTACCGGCTTTGCATAAACCGTTACAGCTTTCGTTATTGTATCGCTCACACAGAGATCACTTACTTTTACAACATGCCTGATATTGTAAGTGCCGTATGTGTTATAATGCTCATTCTGGGCAGCAGCCGTTGTATTGTTGCTGGTAGTCCCATTGCCTCCATCCCAGTACCAGCCTGCGATCGGCGCACTACCACCAAAGGTAGACTGATCGGTGAGCGTTACATCACCGCCTTCACATACGCTTTGCACATTGGAATTAAAATTGGCAGTAGGTCGGGGATAGATCGTAATAGATGCTGTTGTATCTGCTACGCAACCTTCTTCTGTGATCACCCTCAGTTGAACATTTTGCGGGCCGGGTGCAAATGCATGCGTAACATGCTGACCACTATCTGACACAGGTCCTGCAAATGTCCACTTCCAGCGATTGACGTCGTAAGCGCCTGCAGCGGTATCGCCCGTAAAGTAAACTGAGTCTTTTGTACAACCGGTATGCGTATAGCTGAATTTCGCGGAAGGCTTTTTGTTAACGGTTACCGATATTTTCACCTGCTCAGTATGATCGCATTTTTCAATCTCAGGATTGGTATTAGTGATCGTAATATTGTATGTGCCGGTATTACTAAACTGGTAAGTGCCGGGCAGGGTGTATTTGTAATAAGGTACCCCATTCACCAGTTCCTGTCCTGTGCTGACCGGGCTCGTTACTACCACATCATTATTTGGTGTGATCACATTACCCAGCTGACTGATCTGCCACACCATTCTTGTGGGATGGTAAGCCAGCAAAACGGAGAGTTCTACAGGCGTATTGGTACAGGTAAAATCATTCTTTGTTTTGGCTGTATCGTACTGGTTGTGAATAGTACCTACTGCATTCAGGTTATTGATCAGGGTACCGGCATTGTAGCCATAGCTTTCTACAGACCCTAAACCATAGGTCACGGCAGTGAAAGCCGAGTCACTGGATACGAGGCATTGTGCCTGGGCCGCCGACCAACGTTTAATAACCACAGAATAACCAGCCAGGGTGGGATGAGCATATGTATAATTCCACGCATTATTCTGCCCGTCTATTTTTAAAGATTGCAATCCTAAAGTCGGAATGATCAGGGTCAGGTAATTCACGTTAATAGACTCCCTGTTATTGCGATAGAAACCGATATTTTTGATCGCTTGTTCTATTGGACTGAGGTAGACCATTTCAGGATCTCCCAGTCCCCCGGTATTGGGGCATGAACCTGAAGACGACATAAACTGTGCAACCAATACCGGCTTGTCTGCTTCTATATAATCTGCCGTACCACTGGTAAAGCGGTAGTAACTATTGCCAATCAATCCCGTCAATACAACACCATTTCTTTTCACCACTGTAGTTGGGTCCTTTACTACTACCTTATAGATATTAGTCATGAAAGTAGAAGGACTGTTGTCAGTACTGGTAGGCGCCAGCAGGTAACGCTTACCCCATGCCTGTGACGGGAATACCTGTTGCATATTGTTATCTCCACTGCCACTACCACCTGGTACACAGGTAATAGCCGTACGACTACTACCAGAATACACAGCAATCGGATAGCATGTATCGCCCGGATTTGCAATTGAGCGAACTTTGGTGCCCGTTAGTTCCGGACCGGAGCTACCGTTCGTAGTACCCACCACCTGATAGATCTGTCCTTTATTCAGGGTTACAGTGAAAGGCACGTTTGCAGGACGTCCGTTGCGGGTCAGTGCAGAAGGTGTAATTTCAACAACCGTGCTATCGTGACTCGCTATTACATACATCCAGGAAAAACAATCAGAGCCATAATTCTGCTCACTGTTCAGCGATACATAGTAATATCCCCATGTATTGACAGGCAATAATGTGGTGGCACCCGAAGAGGCAGAACCAAATATGTGGGCATAGGCTACGATCGGTATATCGCTGACGATATGAATACCTTTGTATCTGAACACACCTTCACCACCTGTACCACCAAACATGGGCGGTACAGAATACAAACGTGCATCATAAGTACCTCCTTTAGGAATATAATCGGTGGCAATTACCGTATTGGCAGGAATGGAATAAGTGCGGCTCCAGCCAAGGCTGTCTACAGATACTGTTACGACTGCCGGTTGCTCTGCACTCAGGTACAATACCATCTCCTGTGAGTTGGGCTGACCTGGTTCCATGAACTGATGGTGTCCATAGGCTGTCCAGAACTCCGTTCCCCTGTTGGAAAGATTCTGTGCATGGCCGGAAAGTACAATCATGAACAGCAAGAGCAGGGTGAGCCACGCGGGGCGCTGTAACCTGCGGCTATTGCCCCCACCCGAAGGTGGAGAGCAATAGCAAGCAGTATAAAATAAAACAGGATACTTCATGGGATAACTATTTTTTTAGGCTTACCTGATCAGGTTCACTGAACCTTTGCGATCTACTGCACTACCATCTATCAGTTTCAGTTTTACCACATAGATGTATACACCTGAAGGCTGCGCCTTATTCTTGTAGAAACCATCCCAGCCTACTGACTGGTCATTCGATTCGAATACTTTCTCACCCCACTGGTTGAAGACCATAAAGTGAACTTCACGGATCACCGCACCATATACTTTCAGCACATCGTTCAGACCGTCGCCATTTGGAGAGAATGCATTTGGTATGTAGATACCATCTGTGAGGGTGATCGCTGATACCGGATCGGAGAGCTTGTCTTCACAACCTTTCACTTTCACGATGAGGGTCACTTCCTGCACCGGTCTCAGGCCATTCACTACATGTTCAGTACCGAGCGAACCTGATGAAGGAGCAGACCAGGTAGTACCATTGTCAGTACTTACTTCATAACCGGTAGCGCCAGGAATTGCATTCCATTTGAAGCGGATCGTGTTCACTCCGATGCTGTCTACCTCTACCACTGGTACGGTGAGCTGTGGCAGCACCATCACTTTCGCGGATGTGCGGGAAGTGCTTACACAACCATTTTTCATCGCCTCTACATAGTAGATACCTGGTGTAGTGACCGGGTTGATGGTGAAGGTATTGCCGGTATCCAGCAGTGCACCGCCATTCTTCGCGTTGTACCATCTATAAGTCACACCGGTTTCAGGATCTTTCACAGTGAAGGTGACAGATGTATTGTAGCACACGGTAAAGCTATCGGTCACAAGTATCGCAGCTGTTGGTTCATTGGCTGTTACTTCTTTTGTAGTATCGCCGATACACCCTTCAGAAGTGATGATGTGCAGCTCTTCTACATATGTACCAGCTACCGGATATTGTCTGGTTACCTTTTGCGTAGCCGCAGTAGTACCATCTGCAAAATTCCATTTCCAGGTATTGATGGCGGCATTGTTCTCTGTAGTGACACTACCTGTCAGTTCAGCAATGTCAGCCACACAACCGGAGTAATCGATGCTGTAGTCCACTACTGGTTTCCTGATCACTTTGATGGTCAGCATCACTTCGGAACTGTTGTCACAGCTTTCGATTTCAGGATGACGCATCTTCATTGGAATGTAATAGGTACCTGGAGCTGTGAACATGTAATCGCCTGTCAGGCTGTATTTATAGTATGTTTTACCATTAGCGACGATACTGTCGAGCGCAACAGGATTTGTCTGGGTAACATCACCTGCAGGCAACAGGTTGCTTACCTGGCTCAGTTCCCATGTGATGGAGACTGGCTTGACCGGCAGCATGGCTGTGAAGTGGAACGGTGTTCCCGCACAGGTATAATTGGAGCTGGTACCAGTACCATAGTTGTTATTAAACGAAGTGGTCGCATTCAGATTTCTGACCAGGGTACCGGCATTGAAACCATAGCTTTCTACACTACCCATACCGTAGGTGACTGCGGTAAACGCGGAGTCGCTGGTTACAATACATTGTGCAGAGGCAGCAGGCCATCTCTTTACGACTACTGTATATCCCGGTTTGTTAGGATGTGCATAGGTGTAGTCAAAGAGGTTACTATTATCAATCAGGAGTGATGATAACCCACCTGTAGGGATGATCAGTGTAAGGTAGTTCACCTCGATATCATCTACTGTATTGCGGTACAGGCCTACGGCATTGATACCCTGTTCGAGCGGACTGATATAGAACATTTCAGGATCACCCATAGAACCGGTATTTGGACACGCGCCTTCAGAAGACATATACTGCGCTACCATGATCGGTTGATTTGATTCAAGATAATCGGCAGTATTACTCTGGTACTGGTAGTAGCGGCCATTAATCAGCCCTGTCAGCTGCACGTTATTCAGTTTCACGACTGTATTGGTGTCTTTCACCATTACACGGAAGATATTTGTAGAAAGTGTAGCAGCATCGTCAGAGCTGGAAGTAGGTGATGTGAGATAGTGCATACCCCATGCCTGTGACGGGAAGTTCTGCTGGATGGCATTGTCGCCGGAGCTACCAACAGAACCATCACAACCCAGGGAAGTACGGCTATTGCCGGAGAATACAGCTACCGGGTAACATTTACCTGCTCCATTGGTCACAGACCTTACCTTACTTCCAGACAGGTCATATCCTTCAGATCCGCTCATAATAGCACCAAGTACCTGGTACACCTGCCCTTTATTCAACGTTACGGTGAATGGTACATTGGCTGGTTTACCTGCCAGTGTAGGCACAGATGGTGTGATCTCTACGACTGTATTATCATTGTCTGCGATGACATAGAACCATGAATAAGAAGTGGAACTATAGTTCTGACGGGAGGTCAGCGCATAGTATTCATAGCCGTAAGTACCCACGGGCAACAGCATCGTTGCACCGGAAGAAGCCGAGCTATAAATGTGTGCATAGGCTACGATAGGTACGTCACTTTCAATACTGATACCTTGTTCGTACAGACCTTCGCCCAGGAGGCGGGCATCGCTCAGACCTGATTTAGGAATGATGTCAGTGGCCAGTACGGAGTTGGCTGCTACAGTATACTCTTTTCTGTAGCTGGTACCATGGATCTTCACAACTACATGTGCGGGTTGTTGTGCACTCAGGTACAGCACCATGTTCTGTGAGTTATCCTGGTTCATGTAGTATTGGTGACCATAGCCCACCCAGAAGCGGGTACCCCTGTTCGAACTATCGGGCAGTGCCGGGAAGTGTGGTACCTCAGGCTCGCTGCCTTTGAGACCGGTATACCTGTCGAGATAGGATAACTGATTTTCAGAAATGATCTTGAAGTCAGTATCGATCTTACTGCTGTCATTCACCACCCATGCAGAGTCAACGTTTGTTCTACCCAGGTGAATAGATTGTTCATCGTCGAAAGTACCCTGCCATGAAGGCACATAATATTGTTTGTAATCGAAGTTGCTGTACTGACCGCTGGCATCCACGTCTGTATAGAAGTACATGAATTCCTGTGTTGGCGCCAGGTTTGGCGGCTTAATACCGGAGTAACGTTTCAGCGTCAGGGAAGCAGGAACGGCACCGGAGGCAGCCCATGTAATTTTCGCTACGGTATCTGTACCGAACATAAATGTCTGGGTAATACCCGGAGATGGTGCTGCCGGTACTGGTGTTAACAACACCGGGTCTACAGCTGGCAGGAATTCGTATGCACCCATATCCGGTACACCTTCAGCCAGTGTCTGCGGGCGGTATGCACCATTGAAGTCATGCGCATTACCTCTTACCTGTACACCACGGCCATGGATCGCCCATACTTCAGGGTTATTCAGATCGGGTTGCAGATTTGCATTATTGGCATCGAAGGCTGGTTTGTATACAATGGAATGAATATCCTGGTCGGCAGCTGTGACGAAGGCATTCAGGGAAGTATAGTTCGTACCGAGGCCGGAATTCCTGATCAGGTTTGTGCCGGATGTATACAGCGTATTGTAGTCACTATTGTGATATCCCACGCTGGTTACATACATCGCATAACCGCCACCGGTATGAGAGAAGATATTATTTCTGAAGAAGACATTGCTGTATCCGGCAGAAGCATGCCCCAGGTATGCGGCAACATTGTTGCTGGCTGAAGTAGCAGCACTCTGCACCGTGTTGTTGTAGTATACACTGTTCGCATCGCTTCCACTGTACAGGCCATAGGAGCTGCTACCGGATGTCTTGATGTTGATCACGTTGTTCACGTTATTCACATAGGTTGAATACTGGTTGTACAGCCCGTACATGCTACCTGTATTTCCGGTGGTGGCAATCACCCTGTTACCGTCCATCTGAGAGGTATCTGCCTGCGATGCATCACAACTGTTGGTATAGATACCGTAAGTAGTGGTTGTAGCATTGCTGATCTTTACAACGTTGTGGTTTGTTCTGAACGCGCCATCATCGTAGTAGTTATAGATACCGTAAGCAGTGCTGGCCAGTGGTGCAGCCATGTTCACGTTATTGCGGGTAATCACTACATGGTCTACGTAAGAGGTGTAGATACCATTCACATAGGCACCAGTCACCGTGTTGCTGTCAATCACGATGGACGCAGCCTGTTCGCTTGAACCGGTACCTGAGAAATAGATACCACTGGCGCCATTTGTGATGGTATTCCCGACAATTGCATTATTGTTTCCTTTAAAGTTAGTGGCATACACACCTGTCATATTGGTACTGTTGCTGGTTGTAGCCGGCATTACCAGGTTATTGGTAAGTAAGCTATCGTACGCGGTAGTACCAGCCAGTTCTACGACTCTTGCATAGGTGGATCCGGTTGCTTTAATGGTGATATTCTTATAGGTTACAAAGCTGGCGCTATCCAGTTTCAGCACATAGTTATTGGCGGCTGTTGGCGCTGTTGTGAGCGTAACAGATGCCGGATCGCCATTCTGGCTGCGGAAAGTAACGCGGCTGGTATCTGCAGCACCGGGTATTTTGCGCATGCGGATCCTTTCTGTGTAAGTGCCAGGCACTACATCGAAGATGACCCATCCTGCGATACCACATTCCAACGCTGTTACAGCCTGCTGGAATGAAGTGAAATTACGGGGACCTGAACCTGCAGGATCGATTGTGTACAATCCTTTAACGAGTGGTGCATTCATGTTGACTACAGCCACAGTAGAGAAGGCACTGTCTGTACCGCTACACACGATCTTACAACGGAAGTAGTTCAGCATGCCCAGCTCCATCCTGTACTGAGACACATACAGGGTATCAGATACATTGATCCATGGACCATTGTTTGTATAAGAAGCCTGCCACTGGTAGGTCATGCGGCCACCCGGTGTATTGTTGGTAAGATTGAGGGTAATCTGGGTACCCATACAGATATTGCTGTTAGGTGTTACGACCGCAGTACCAGGGTTCAGCGGAGATACACATGGCACAATATCTATTTCGTATGCACCAATATCCGGGGTAGTCGTGCTTCTCGTTTTGTGCACGATATCGTTTGTGACACCTAACGACAAACCTGTATTATCCAGTGGATAGATCACCGGGGTGAGGTTCCCATTTGGCGCATCGGCATACACCGGATCTATACTGATGGTGGCACTATCCTGATTGGTTGCTGCTTTCCAGGCAGCGAGTGTAGCCTGATCACCATTGCTATAGCCGATAAATTTATTGGTACCACCACCTGCTACGTAGTAATCGTTGTGATCAGCAAAGAACTCAGTTCCGGTTGATGACAGGTAGACTGCGTATTTATAGTTGGCACCGGTATTATTGATTGTAATAATGTTATTCTTGAAATTAATACCAGTCGTTGTGCTGGACTGATAGTAGCCTCTTGAATAGTAAGAAGAGCCACCACCTGTATTATCCAGCGAAATAGTATTGTGGTAGTAATTAATATCAGGTGAGTTATAGTTATAAATACCATACTGGTATCCTGCACCTGTGGTCTTGTACATAATGTTGTTAGCAACCAGGATAGGTGTGCTGTTATTGGAAGACACACTGCTGAAGTACAGACCATAGAAGTAATCGGTAGAGGTAGGTACACCACCGAAAGGATTGGTGAACCTGTTTTCCAGGACATTCAGGTTGGTATTTTCTCCATATGCATACAAGCCATAGTAGTAACTTACGTTAGTACGGGTAGGACGTTGTATGGTATTTCCTTTCACCGTGGTACCGAAAGTAGATTCCAGGTAGATACCATAGTAGTAGAAGTCCTGCAGAATATTGTTCGTGATGGTATTTCTATACACCGGGTCACCGTCGTCACCGACTACGGTCACGCTGTAGAAACCACCTGTTACCTTATTACTGTCGATCACGTTGCCTGTACAACGGGTAGCTCCAGAGCCAGACGGATCTGAATCAGATGCACTGATAACAATACCTGCGAAATTTGTATTATAACCTTCGGTTGTATTTGAAATGATATTACAATGTCTCACCACGTTACTGTCAGCATGGTCGATGAATTGTACGCCGAAACCGTAGGTACCGGTACCGGTTGCATCGATATTCAGACTATCGAAAATGATATGGTCTGTATGTTTCAGTTTAATAACTGCGCGCTCATCGGTGGTATTGGAACTGTAATGGATGGTGTTACCATTCCCCCTGAAGGTGATCGTATTAATCGCAGAAGTACCTCTTACAGAGTCCAGCGAGAATTGTTCTTCATAAGGAGTACGGCCTGCCACAACATTGAATACAACCGGGCCGGTGATACCGCACTCCAGGGCAGCTTTCACCGCTGCGAAGCTGGTATAGTTGGTAGCACTGGATGGTGCATTCTTATCTATCGTGTAAGTATTTGGCGGCAGTGCGGGATTCACCGTCAGCAACACAGGTGTGGAGTAGGCGGTGTTACCACTACAGGTCACTGCAGTACGATAGTACAAAGTGGCTGTAGATACAATGATGGTATCAGGATAATTAAGGGCATTCCCGAGATTGGTCCATGGTCCTGAAGCAGTGGCAGCGTATTGCCATTGATAGGTTTGTGTAAGACCATTACTATTGCCGGTAAGTCCTAAACCTACATTCGTGCCCACACATACAGGGTTTCTATTCACAGTAGATGTTCCTGGTACAGGTGGTGCAGTACATGGATCGGGGGTGAACTCATAGGCGCCCATATCAGGGGTAGACGTGCTACGGGTATTACTATTGATATCAGCAGTAATGCCAACAGGTGTACCTCTGTCGTTCACAGTCTGGCTGCTGGGCGCATAATTGCCATTGGTGCTATCCTTATAAATAGGGTTGGCAGCCAGTGAGTTGGCATCCTGTGAGACAGCGGTCTGCCAGTCGGTGAGTGTTGCCCTGTTAGCCGAATAGTATCCTGTATAAGCATTGGCAACTGTTGGTGCCAGGAAGATATTGTTGTAATTCGATACGATATCGCTGGATGTTGAATTAAAGTAGAGGCCGTGCTTCACATTCTGTCCACCACGGTTAATGGTGATCATATTGTCTCTCAGATAAATACCTGCAGCCTGTGAGGTTTGGTAGAAACCCCTGGTCACGTAGGAAGAACCTGGTGTGGCAGATCCGTCGAGAGAAAGGGTATTATGATAATAGAAGACATTATCGGAAGAACTGTTGTAGAAGCCATAAACAGACCCGCTGCCTGTGAGGTTGCAGATGAGGTTATTGCTCACTACGTTTTCCAGCGTATTCAATGCGTCTACACTGGTAAAGTAAACACCATAGAAAGTACTGGTGCTGGCTGGATTACCACCGAAAGGATTGGTGATTCTGTTGGCGTTAATGTTCAGTTTTGTACTCAGACCTGTCACATACACACCATAGAAATTATCAACGGAAGTACGGGTAGGACGACTGATGGTATTCTTCTCAAAAGTCAGGTTATAAGCACCCAGGATGTAGATACCATAGTAGTAGAAGTCCTGTAGTTTGTTATTGATAATCTTGTTACTGCCATTTGAGTTCGTAGAGCTGGCCACCAGTGTAATACTGTAATAACCGCCTATGATTGTATTATTGCTGATGGTATTATTATCGGAGTTGGTGGCGCCACTGCCGGTAGCTGATGTCGCTGAAGCACTGATTACGATACCTGCATAATCAGATGAGGAAGAAGTAGTGTTGATGAGGATCTTACAATTATTGATCGTATTGTAGTCAGCATCGTTCAGCAATTGCACACCAAAGCCATACTGGCTGGAGGTACTGCCTTTTGCCTGGATCACCAGGTTATTGAAGGTGATATAATCAGCGCCATTTAGTTTGATCACTGCCCTTTCTGCACTGGTTGTGCTCAGGTAAGCGATGGTATCATTGTTACCGTTGAACGTAATGGTATTGGTAGCTGATGCACCTGGTACCGGTGTCATGATCAGCTGTTCATTATAAGCGGAAGCTGCATTTGCCGCAACATTAAATATAACTGCTCCATCGATACCGCACTTGATGTAGTTGTAGGCATCATTGAAGGAGGCAAAGTTACCGGCACCCGTAGGTAATGCTTTATTGATCGTGAACGTACCATGTACTAACGATGGACTTGCCACCTGTACACTATTAGAGTTTGCCGCACTATTGCTGGCAGCACAGGTGACCACGCAACGGTAATATGTGGACACAGTCTGTGTGGTAGTAAGTGATGATAATGTATCATTTGGAATATTTGTCCAGGTGGTATTGTTGGTAGACGATTGCCACTGGTATTTCAGACCAGAGGCAACTGTGGTACCACTGAGAGAAAGGGTAAAACTTTCATTCAGGCAAACGGTTGAAGCACTGCTGACTGCAGTACCGGCGGTAGGTGTGCCGGTACATGCAGCTGCAGGAGTCCAGTTGAAAATGATGTCAGGACGGGTAGTCGATGCGGAATTCACCTGGTTGGTGCCACAGAGACTGGTACCGGCATCCTGGTAATATGTATGAGACCCATTGAACGCAAGGCCTGTGGTGTAAGGAAACTCGGGATTATGTGTATAAGAGGATGCGCCTCCACACACTTCAATCAGGATATTGTCGGTACCATTCCAGAAGAAACCTGAAGGAATGGGAAAAGTATTCAATCCGACAACCGGCATATAATTCACCGGTCCGAAGAAGTTATTGCCTACGGGTTCATAATATGCATCGGACAGGGAGGCAACGGTGGTACCTGCAATCTTGACTGCATATTGTTCTGCTCCGTCCACATCACTGCCTACGGATATGGCATTGAATTTTACAGCATTGATCATACCGGGGCCCATGCCCTTCGCTATCAATTCTGAGGCTCGATAAAGATATTGGGCACGCGAAGCTTGATACCAGTCTTGTATAGGACAAGGATAAGTTGTCGTAGAGTTGCTACCATTGCCCAGACCGATGGTGATATCAGTCTGTGCATGCAGACCAATGGCCGGCAGCAGCAGCAATAACAGGTATAAGACAGCCCCGAGGCGTACAGAAACAGGCTTGGTTCTCATATGGGTTCTCTTTTTCTATTATTTAGGGTTAATGCATTAGTACAATTGCCAGCTGATCCAGCTACGGGCATCCTTTACATTCACCATATCATAGGTATTGTAGTCACTGGTTTGTACAATGTAGAAACCGGTGCTTTCCGTGAATTTGGTGACGATGTCCGTGATGGGTGTGGTGGCGTAATCAGGGATATTACCGAATGTACCTCCGTAGGTGAATGTTGTGATCCCACCTGCGCTCATTTTCCTCTTTAAGGCAGGTCCGTAGTAGCTGTTTTCCATGATCCCCGTAAATTCATATCCACTCTTTCCGTAATTAGGGAAGAAAAACAGGTAGGAAAATCCGGGGACGGAAGAAAAATTATAGTAGTCATCCTGTCCGTCTACATGAATTCCATTGGGCGCGATGTAGTAATTAGCGGCGTTCACAGCGGTATTGTACCAGCGGGTGCCTGCAGTGCTGTCTACGATGTAAGGCTTTTTATCGCTGGTGATGGTAGCAGCCCGTCCATTGACCTGCAGGGTCATGAGCTGGCTATCTTCGGACCATACGACGTTGTCAAATCCGTAAATAGATTCCCCTGCGTCTGTAAACGCTTTGTCAAAGGCAACCCCATTGGGGGTGAGGTAATAACCGGCACTGAACTTTACATTGGCATTTACGATCTTAACGCTTTTAAAGCTCTCGTTGATGTAGATGTCATAATCACCTTTACCGGTGTGGAGCTTTTTGAAATAAGTAAGAAACCGGGAAGAATAGAGAAAATCCCAGTTCCGTTTTCTATCGTAATAATCCTGTGCCTCTTTGGAGGTAGCTTTGACGAGCACGGCCCTTGTGGCATGCTGACGTCCTGTAAGTTTAATTGTATCTCCGTCACTGCTCATACCATCCAGTATGAACTCGAAGTCGGACAACAATCCTCCGCCATAATAACCATTGTTAATGCTGGCATCGGGATCGCAGAGTATATGGATATAACTGTAAGTATCAAATAATAAACAGGGTTGTTGCAGGGCTTTCAACCGGTAACTACTTTCCCGTGCATTGATGAGCGTGGAGGAGTCCCAATCTGAATACATTTTCACACGGTTTGCCGTATCAAATTTAAAATAGAAGCTAAAAGGTACGGTAGAAAATGCCGAGGGGTATACCAGTGCTTTCCAGCCATATTCAGCGCCTGTAAGCGCAGTACTGTAAGTATTGAGCACCTGGTTGATCCTTTCATCAGGTGATTGTTTAAATACATTATCATCCTCCTTTTTACAGGCGGCGAATAATAATGCAGTAAGGAAAATATAGAGCCTTAAATTTGTTCTCATAATGCATTTAGATTTTGGTACGCATCAATAAAAAAGGGCGTTTATACTGTCTCTGGTTGCTTTCTGCAGGGCATAGAAGTCTACATCGTAAGCGGACTTGTAGTAGTTCACTACCATCGCTTCCTTCATTCGGAGGGCGGCAACAGCCTGTGCCTGTGTAGTGCCATTGTCGCTGGTCTTGTTCTTCACACTGTTTACGATCCTGTCGAATCCTTCTTTTCCTTCTATCAGCATGGTCGCGATCATCTCAACAAAGTCTTCATTCTCGCTGCTCATGGCATATGCTGTAACGAAACCATCCTGATGCGCGTCGGCATCATAGATATTGTTCCAGTTAGCCGTATAAAGCCCGACACTGATCTTTTTGAATTCCGTTGGATACATAATATTCTGGTGCAGGATATGCCCGAATTCATGCTCTATTACATGAAAGATCTGCTTCACATTGGCAGTATCACTTTTCTGATAGCCATCCATTCCCTTGGTACGGAATTCATTCAGCAGGTACATCACTACTTTACGGCCACCTTCGGCAGTACCCAGGGTGATGGTACCGTTGTCATTCCAGCTGGCGCTACCGGAGAGAATAAAAAATTTGGGAGAATACTTTTTGAAGAAAAGTTCTCCGGCATATCTGATATAATTATCTATCCAAACCTTCATAATTGCCTGCATGGCAGGGATCACCACCTCCTCTTTAGGAGGTACCAGTGTTTTGGTCACATCAAATTCAAACTGGTCCCATTTGTATTTCACTTCTATGTTGTAGGGAACGGTGAGGCTGTCATGCAGCCATTTGTCCAGAGAATCCTCGACCCAGGTGTCGCCACCCAGGCCGGGGATGTCTTGCACACCACTTAGATCATCGTTTTCTTTCGAGCAGGCTGCCAGTGTGATCACCAGCAGGAAGAAAAAGAATGCGTTTAACGGTTTCATATATATGCGAAATATTTTTGGTTGTTATCTGGGATTTAAGGCGAGTCCTGATGTCTGGGCAGACAATGGCAATTGCAATACACGCCGGTTGTCGTCGGCAGCGACGGTTGTCTTATTGCCGGAAACATCGTAGTGAGTCACTGTGATACCATATCGTTGCAGATCGAACCAGCGATGGCCTTCCTGTATAAACTCAGCTCTCTTAAAGCCGAGGATGGTATTCAGCAAAGCGTTCTTACTGTTTGAAGTGCTATAGTAAGTCTGTGCCTTGGCAATTGTCACGGCATGACGGGTAGCATCGTAGTTAACGATACGTTTGCTGGCAAACAGGTTCAGGTCAGCCAACACATCATTTGTATTACCTAAATAAAGATTCGCTTCTGCCCTGTTGAACAGTACCTCTTCTGTAGTGAACAGCGGCACCATCACATAAGGGTCGCCAATGGTCGCGTTCACGGATGCTTTTACGAAGTACTCTGTCAGCTTGGGTACAAAGTAGTCGCGGGTACCATAGTAGTACAGTGGATAAGAAAAAGCGCCACCGGTTACGTTATCACCAAGTACAACCTGTTCAATATTATAGTCCATACCGAAACGGTACTGTGCTACATACCGGCCATATACTGATTGTGTTTCCACGAGCAGCAGGTTACATTTTTCAGTAGCTCTTGCATACGTTTCCCACAGCATGGAAGGCGTCAATGTTCTGTAGGTGGTATTCCAGGGGCGCATGTAACTGGCCAGGTCATTATTTGGAAAAGTTTTGTTAGCAAACTCCACCACCTTTGCATAATCTTTTTTAAACAGGTAAAACCTGGTAGCAAAGGCATAAGCCGCCGATTTATTGAAGTGGTAATGAGGTACGTTGTATTTTTCGTCGTTGATTAACGGAATACCGGCCAGCAGATCTCTCTCAATGTTATCGTACACACTGGCCACGGTGCCGCGGTTGTATTGTTTGAATACCACCGTCTCTGGTTCCGTTACATAGGGGATACCCGGATCAGTAGCTGCTGTAGCTGCGTTGTAGAATTTAGAAAAGAAGGTCACGAGCATAAAATGTGCATATGCCCGGGCTACCAGCGCCTCTCCTTTCTGCGCCTGATATTGGGTAGTGTCTTTCGCATTTTCACATGCCTTGAGTGCATTGTTACAGGCAGCGATCGCTTTGTAGCATGCTGTCCAGTACCACTCAGGCGAATCTTCTTTGATGTCGTTTACATCATTGAAAAAATATGGATCTTCATTTGTCCTTTCAATCACCCCGGCTCCTTTGTCTGTTACGTTGTCAGACATAGCTTCACTAAACACGATGTAGTTGGCCTGCGGATAGGCAGTGCCTAATAGCTGTGATACCTTTTGCGGTGTATTTAACTCTGTCCAGGTACTATCCGGAGACTGGTCCAGATATTTACTGCAGCTACTCATAGCAAGCAGGCCCAGACTGATCAATGATACCCGTGTAAAATTTTTCATGTTAGTCTTCTTCTTTTTTTAGAGTCCTACTTTTAATGAAAGTGTGAATTGCTTTTGGATAGGTTGTGCTACACCTCCTGTATTGAAGAATTCAGGATCCTGTCCTCTCAGTTTGCTGTCGGAATAAATCAGCCATGGATTGATCGCAGCACCGGTTACCGCCAGATTTGTAAACCCGGTTCTCCTTATTAAGTGCTGTGGCAGCTGATAAGTCAGGGAAACTGTCTTCAATCGGATCATATCGCCTTTGGCCACTCTATCAGTCGAATAGTTATAATTGTTATAAGGATAAGTGCCGTAGATCACCGTCTGCTCCAATGCATCGAGAATAGAAGGTGTTTTTGTCACTTTTTCATCACCTGGCATTACCCAACGGTCATAGAATTCCTTAGGCATTGCATCCAGGTCAGAGTAAGCGGTTTTAAAGGCAGGGTACAACCTGATCTTATTGCCCCACTGATAAGTCACAAACACATTCAGGGATAAATTCTTATAATGGAAAGTATTGGACAGACCACCGTTTGCCGGAGGATCTACCGGTCCCTGGTATACAAGGTGAGAGGTGTTCAGGTCCTGCAGGTATACATCGGCACTTACATCTCCATTCTGATTCAGGAAGCGAGGATAACCATTCTTTGGATCCAGGCCTTCGTATTTGATAGAGAACAGTCCTCTTACGGGATAGCCTTCTTTATTACCACCCTCTGGTACTACCAGGTCAAAGATGGAAGGAATGTTTTTTGCGTTGGTGATCCTGTTGGTATTATAACCGAAGGTGACATTCGCCTTCCAGCCCCAGTCCTTCTTGCGAACAACGTCGCCACCTACCATCACTTCAAGACCTTTTGAATTCATGTCTGCGTAGTTAGCCGCTTTGTACAGTTCACCGCCAATACCGGAAGTCTTGATCAGAGAGATCAGGTCAAAGCTTTTCTTGGTGTATGCATCGATAGTGATGTTGAGGCGCCTGTCGAAGAAGGTACCATCCAGCCCGATATTGGTAGTATACATCTTCTCCCAGGTAAGGTCATCATTCTGGAGGTGCGCAATTTTAATCACAGATTCAACCTCATCGAGGTGACCGCGGTTTGAATTGACTGTCTGGTATACAATATTAGAGTTGGTGGCAGGCCCCATGCTGGCGGTGAGGCCATAGCTTGCGCGCAGCGCGAGGTAATCTACCCATGTTGCTGGTTTCATAAACCCTTCCTTGTCTATATTCCAGCTACCAGATACGCTCCAGGTAGGTAACCAGCGTGCATTTTTCGAACGTCCCAGTTTATTTGATCCATCGTAGCGGGTAGTACCTGTCAGGTTATATTTTTCTTTGAACGCATAGGTTGCAGTAGCATAAAATGCGGCAAAGCGATCATAGTCCTGACTCATGCCATAGTAAGGGAAATTGCTTTCAATCGTTTGTTTCAGGATGCGTGGATCCGTGAATGCCACACCTCCATTTTCATATTGATACCCGTATCCTGTGTTGGAGGAGTTCTGCCTGTCAGCATACTTTACCTGCTGTCCTACCAGTACATTCAGGTTATGCCTGTCTGCCACGTTGAGTGAATAGTTCAGACTGTTGCGGAAATCGTAGTTTACCAGCAGGTCTTCTGTACGGTTGTAAAAACCACCGTAAGGCAATACCACCTGTGGCAATGCGTCGGGATTGTCCGGATCCCGATACAGGAACTTGTTGTTTTCTGCGATGGTAGAGTTGCCATCTGCGCGGTAGGCGTTGGCCATGTTACTGTTTTCAGTGATCATGTGTTCACGTGAAGACTTTACATATCTCAATGCACCGACTACTTCATAGCGAAGATTTTTCGTCAGCTTCCAGGAGAAATCGCCCTGCAGGCGCAGGTCCATCATATTTATTTTGAGGAAGTTGTTATCAACTTCCGTAAGAATGTTGAAGGGAGCAAAGTTTCTTCTGAAGTATTCCCTGTTACCGCTTTCATCAAAAGCTGTCAGCGTACGGCTGGTGTTCAGGGCGTAGCTGAAAGGATTGATGTCAAAGTCACGGTCATATTGCCCTTCTACGGGATTGCTGGTACGGCTCAGTGCACCGGGTGCTTTTTGCTGACGTACGGAGCCTAAGACAGAGAAGCCGGCCATGACCTTATCGGACAACTTATAGTTGTTCCTGAAATTGAGTGTGTACCGGCTTACCCTGTCGGCTACGGTCCAGCCATTATCATGATAATAGCTGGTGGAGAAATAGGACTGAGACTTTTCTGTACCCGAGGAAATACTGAGGGAATGCTCCTGGATAAAGCTGGTGCGGAAAAGGATATCGAACCAGTCAGTATTGGCAGAAGCGTATCTCAGCAGGAATTTCCTTTTGGCCGCCGGGGTATTTTCTAATGGGAAGCCACCGTTTTCGTCAGCATTCAGTCTTTCATACATCTTTCCATAGACTCCGTTATCGGCACGGGAGAGGATATCTGAAGTCAGTGCACCTTTGCGTTCCAGTTCTGCCAGTACAGACATCTGCTGCGCTGAGTTCATGATATTATAATTACCGTAGTTGGGTTTCAGCTGTGTGCTGTAATTACCACTGTATACGATAGACGGTCTGCCTATCTTTCCTTTCTTGGTAGTGATCACCACGACACCATTCATAGCGCGGGCACCATACAAAGCTGTTGCAGCAGCATCTTTCAGAATATCGAAGCTCTCAATATCGTTGGGGTTCAGACCGGCGACAGAAGAGCCCATCAGCGTGGTAGGGTCACCACTCGAGAGCTGATCGTTTGAGATGTTCACCACATCTTCCAGCACGACTCCGTCAACTACCCAAAGGGGTTTGTTGTCACCATTGATAGAGGTAGCACCGCGTACGCGAATCTTAGGCGCAGAGCCGAAAGTGCTGGATACGTTCTGGATAGACACACCGGCTACGCGACCTTCGAGCATACGGCTCACATCGGGCATACCATCTATCTTTGCATCTTCCATTTTAATACGGGTAGCAGCACCAGAAAACTTATTCTTATCAATGTTTTGAAATCCTGTCACCACTACCTCCTGCAGCTTCGTTGTTTTTTCTTTCAGGAGAACGGTCAGCATGTCTCCTTTGAAGTTGGCCATTGAAATCTCCTGAGGTTCATATCCTGTGAGATTGATAACCAGAACGGCATTAGCCGGAATATTTTTCAGCTCGAACACACCTTTATCGTTGGTAGTAGTCCCCCTGGTTGTCCCTTTAATCAATACTGCTACACCGGGCAGTGGTTCATTGTTTGCGGTGAGTACCACGCCTTTAATGTCCTGTGTGCGGAGGGCCACGGTATGGCCGGTACTGGTCACGCTTGAGTTAATTTTCTTTTCAGCCTGCCGGATGATAATACGATCATACAGTACAGTATACGACAGTGAATAAGGTTTTAATAATCTATTGAGAAGCGTTCCTACTTTTTCATTATGAGCATTCACATCGACTTTGTCGATGGCAGTGACAGAGTTGCCGGCGTATATAAATGATACGTCAGCGAGATTCCCGATCTTGTCCAATGCTTCTTTCAGCAACACGTCTTTTAACTCAAGGGATATTTTCTTTTCAAGTGCATCCTGTATACCAAAACCGGCAGCGTGCATAGATAGCAGTGACGCCAACACGGTTAGTTGAAGGAATAGGGTCGCCTTTTTAAGCATTGGTCATAAATTGTTTTGTACGTTTCAGGAAATAGAAAGCCCGTTCCGGCTTTTGGTAAAGCCAGGGCAATAGCGCACCTGCTGCGGTGCAGTACATAATTGTTACATGGATTAACCGATTTTCGAAATGGTTATCCGGACGGCGTGCGTTTAGATTTCGTCATGTTTTTGCGATTCATTTTGGTTGTTGCAATGTTTGCTTTTTTTCACATTAAAATGGCTAACCTCGGTTGGGTTTCACAGCGATCACAATAGGCCGATTGTAATCATACAGTACAGGGTCAGGATGCCTGCCTGCAGCGGGGGTTACATACAACACCCGGCAAGGCAAACCTTCACAGTACAAAAATGTTAATCCTATCCTCTCATAAGGTTGTCTCGGTTAACTGTTTGTGTCTCTTTTTCCAATTTCTTTTTCTACTGGCAGCTACCTCCACTGATGGTGAATCCGTTTCCGGTGCTATCTTTATTGATCCTGGCGTTCAACGATAAAGCTATTACGTTTAGGGCTTTCTCCGGTTCATCAATAGTATTGAAGTCACCATAAAAGGCGCAATGCTGTAAGCGTTTGGCTACTGTAACATTAATATTGTAATACCTTTGCAGGTCGTTTACCACTTTGATTAACTCTGTGCCGTCATATGTGAATCGGCCCTGTTGCTTCTGTAAATAAAATCTCGCATCATCAGAAGCATCAGACATTTGCAGTTGGTCGGTAGTTTTGTTGTATACGGCCCTTTTATTGGCGGTGAGGATCACTTCCTGACCATCTTTACGATTTCCATCTATAGCCTGTACCTGTACCATTCCTGTCAAAACCACTACTTTTGCTTCCCGGGAATCCCGGGCTTCTATATTAAAAGAAGTACCCAATACCCGTGTGTTTATTAACGGTGACGCCACGATGAAAGGGTGTGCATTGTCGTGCTGAACATCAAACAGCGCCTCTCCTGACAATGCTACTTCGCGCCCCGTTTTACCATAATCTCCTTTATACTTTAATGAAGACCCTGGCTCCATAAATACCTTCGATCCATCTGGCAACGTCACTTGCTTTCGTTGCTCCCCTGATAATACAATCAATTCTTTTACCGGCGGATGTGCTAACCTGTAGTATCCTATTCCTGCCGCCACTACCAGCATGGCTGCTGCAGCCACTTTCCACCATAGTCTTCTCACTATAGTTTGTGGCTTTGCTGTGATGCGCTGATGGATATTTCTCAATATCCTCTCAGAGTCCTCCCTGGCCAGTATCGGCTCGGCGGTAATCAGGTCCGCATTGTATTCCTCCGCGGCAAACTCCTGTAATTCCGTAAGATCTTTTTCATCCAAATATTGCAGTAACCACGCTCTGTCTTCCTGTGTCCAGTTTCTATTATGCAACAGATGTTTGAAGTATTCCTTCCTGTTCTGCACTATTTTGATTGCTTATTTACATTAAATACGGGGAGGTGGTATATGTGGGGGGGTAGTTTTTTAAAAAATTTCACATATTCTTAATACTAATATATTGGGTAAAAAGAATTGTGAAAAGATACATTTGTAAATTGCAGAAATTACGGTGCATTTTATGCAGGTATATACGAAAAAAAAGGCCCTCCTGTTAGGAAGGGCCTGATCAAGGATAGTCTAAAGATAAACCTAGTCGTGATAATTCAGGAATAGGAGGAATAATACTATGTATTTATGTTCTTTGTTTTTTTGAATATATTCATTTAATCTGGCCATTGCTATAGACAGATGTTCCTTCACCGTATTCCGGGAAATCTGCATCTCTGCCGCTACTTCATCATAAGTCTTTCCTTCCAGTTTACACATGGTTACAATTTTCCTCTTTTTAGGAGATAGTTGTGCAATTGCCTCTTCAAGCAACTGATACTGCTCTTCATAGACATTTTTATTATCCAGCCCAAAATCCTCGTCCGGATTAATATTATATAGCTCCTTGTGAATGGTTTGCTCACGGAGCTTGCGCCTTACATAATCTACAGATAAATTGAAGCTGATTACAAACAACCATCCGGCCACCGATTGGGTAGCATTAATTTCTTTTCGCTTTTCCCACAGTTTTGTAAATACCTCCTGGAGAAGATCTTCAGTTCCAATAGGTTCCTTTACAAACTTGAAAATGTTACGATACACTGCCTGGTGATATTTCCAGTACAGCGAATCAAAAGCACTAACATCGCCCTGTTGTAACAATACTACTAACTCGGCATCTTGTGTATTCATATCACGACATTTATATAATCTGTATTTGTTTAATACAAATTATATGGCTGTTTAAATGGGTCCGGGTTTCAGTACAATGGCTCCATCAATCCGACAGATAAAATAGTAACATTTCTTTTTATTGTGCACTATTTTATAATAAAAAATTAAATTAAAACTATTTGGAATGTATTTACCCTTGTAATATTGATGCAAAGTAATGTACGTATTAAAAAGCAAAACCACCAGTTAACAATGTAACCGGTGGTTTTGCTTTTGGCAGGGTTTGCTCATCACAACGCAGCCGCGCTGCAACTGCATCTGATGCCTTTTTTACTTAGTTATTAATGATCAATATTTTACAATCTTTCTTGTTTCAGTTTCCACACCGTTGAACACTCTTACAAGATAAACTCCCGGAGCTACCCCCGAGAAATCAACCTTATCGCCGCTTACAATACGTTTTGGTGCCAGGATAGTCTTACCATCCAGCGTATAAATGCTTACATACAGATAGCCGTCCCTGGTAGGTGCTTTTACCTGTACTTCGTTAGCGGTTGGGTTAGGCGTTACTGTGAGTGATGTAGAAAGTTTACGCTCTTCCGTTATTTCATCCTGTACTTTCTCTGCCGATGCAGCAGGTGTAGCTGTAGTACGGGCTGCGGAAGCGGTGGAAGCGCGAACTACCAGAGAAGTTGTCCAGTCGTTCAGGTTCACAGTGCTACCGTCAGACAGGCCTACTGATACCAGGCAGGACCAGTCGCCCCTGAACAGGTAAGCGTCGCCGGTAAAGTTGATATCCTTATATAGGATCACTTCATAACCGCTTGCAATCTTCATGGAAGAAATATCATCATTCACAGCACCCAACGCTACCAGATCTGACAGGTTATAACTACCTACCCCCAGCGTGATCGCATAGCCGCCGTAGTTACAATCCTTATAGATAGTAGCCGCTGCAGCAGACGGTGATGCAATAGTACCGGTGATCTTATAACTACCCAATGACCCGTAGTTGGAATAACCGGTTGTCAGGGGATCCAGGTAACCCGTACCGGTAATGGATACATAATAGGTACCCGCTGGCAGTGTTGCAGTCAGGGTAGCCGGCAAACCTGCCGGATTGCCCGTAGCCATCACGGTTCCACTGCTATTGTACAGTGTAGCCAGGATGTCAAGGTCTGGCTGACGGGTAGGTGTCGCAATGTTCAGAGCGAGGTTACCACCACCAGTCGTGAATTTGAAGAAATCCAGGTCACCGGTCCGCTCAATTACGCCGCTTGTATTTACCGCACCTGATGTGTTTATATTCAGTGTAGCTGCAGTAGCAATTGTGCCACCATAATCATCTGCTCTGTAACCGATACCATAAGTAGCGCTGGAGATCTTAGCCAGGTCATCTTCGGTGTTGTTTGCATATTGGTACTCACCCTTACTCCACTGGCAAACCGGTACATAGTAACCGGCTCCCATGATAGGTGCCCAGGTTCCATTACCCAGGTAATAACCTTCAGAAGGACTGGTACGGCCATCATGCCCCAGCCCGAATGTATGGCCTATTTCGTGGGAAGCGGCATCACCCGCACCTTTTACGCCACCGTTAAATACCCAGCAGGGCGTTTCATTACCCCAGTTGAAAGAACCAACATAAGCTACCCCACCACTCCCCGGAGCGGCGGTGTTGGTAGGTGTGAAGATGCAACGCATTCTTTTTTTGACAGGATATGAATTGTACACGGCCTCGTCGTTCGTGATATTCAGTTGGAATGGACGATAGTCTTCACTTACCAGCTCCCATACTTCCAGCTGTTCAGCCTCGCTCAGGTTAGCAGCTGCTGCGGTGATGGTGACCCCATTGTTCCAGTAAGAACTGGTTACAACCTGGCCATCGAAATCCAGCAGGACCACACCATTTGCGTTTGGCAGACTTTGTAGTGAACCTAGTGCAGCTACACTGCTGGTAGCAGGAGTAGATGCCGCCTTTGCATTGCCCTGAGGGGCAGGCGCCGGTGTGTAGTCCACACAAAGTACTGAATCTAATGGTACCTGTTTCACATAGGCAGTACCGTTTTCAGTATAGTATTTATAACTGGTCCTGGTTTTACGAAGGATCACAAAACCACGTACATCGTCGTTTTTCACCTCCAGGTAGAAAGAAGAACCTGGTACACCATCAATTTCACCAGCTACGAATTCTTCCGTTTTATTGTCTGTACGACGGGCATTCACTTTACCGGTCAATACAGTATTAGGGCCTACTTTTAATTCTGCAGCGCTGGTCAGGCGTGCATTAGAAGATTTTGCCTGTGCCCTGATATCGTCGCGGAGCCCGGCAGGTGAACCTAACCGATAAGGTTGTTGTTGCCCGAAAGCAAGTGCCGCCGACATCATCAGCATGGTTGCGCCAGATAGGAATTTTACAATTGTGCTCATAAGGGTTTACGTTGATAGATTAAAACAAATGCTCTTTTACAATTTTGTAATCTTGAACCAGTTCAGATTCCAGCCGCCTGATTGGGCGTAGATACCGAAGTTGTAAGTACCGGCATTAATGGTAACCGTATGGGAAACCGTTGTCCAGTTTTGCCAGCCGCCTGTAGATGGAATATCCAGGTACCCCAGGATAGTAGCACCTGCATTGAGGTCAAGAGAGAGCCGTCCACCACCACTCTGGGAAGCTACACGGTACTCAATTTTGTAAGTACCGGTCGTAGGAATGGTAATGCTGTTGTAAGCCATCCAGTCACCCGTGTCGATGTAACCTACGTTGGAACCACCACCGGTATCAGTAGTTGTTTCTGTTTGAACACCTGACATTGAGCTGTAAGATTCTGCTTCTACCTGTCTGGTAAATGTACTGGTACCACCACCATTTTGATATACTCTTACGTAGTCCACATACATCTTAGCAGGAAATGCAGCGTTGTTGATGTTGAAACCTGGCCAGTTACCGCCAACAGCGAAGTTCAGGATGATGAAGAATGACTTCTGGAATTCTTCTGTACTGCCCACATTGTTAGCGATATTGATTTCATTGTATTGCGCCCCGTCTACAAACCACCTGATATAGGTAGGCGTCCATTCGATGGAGTAAACGTGGTAACCGGTCACGGATACAGGTGTGCTACTGCCGTAAGAGGCATGCCCACCGTCTGTACCTACCCAATGTACGGTACCATGTACATCAGCGTCTGTGTTGACGTGTTCCATAATATCAATCTCACCGCAGGCAGGCCAGCCTACAGAACCGATATTGTCGCCCAGCATCCAGAATGCAGGCCATGAACCAGAAAAAGAGGGTATTGCGATACGGGCTTCAATTTTACCGTATGTCCAGGATTTTTTGCCCTGAGTCTTCATGCGGGTGGAAGTATAACTGGCACCGCCGAAGCTCTCGTTCTTTGCGGTGATCACCAGCTGGCCATTCTCGATACTGGCATTCTCTGCCCGGTAGTATTCCAGCTCGTTATTGCCCCAGCCGCCGGCACCTGTCTCGAATACCCAGTCAGGACCAATGCTGCTGGTGAACTCATCGGCCCATACCAGTTGCCAGTTTTGTGCCCTGGCTGCGCTACCTGCCAGCGCTAACACGGCGGTTAACAATAGAGGGAATTTCAAGGATCGAATCATAATTGAGGGTTTTGGTTTTAAATGGTTAATAAAAAATCGATATGGTATATCTCATGCCTTATTGTTTTACAAACTTCTGCGTGATTCGCTTTTCACCTTTTGTATAGATCAACAGATAGGTGCCCGCAGGTAAGCCTGATACTGCGATCTGCTGTACCCCACTCTTTACATTTAATACCTGCTTGCCATTCAGGTCGTAAACAGTGAGGTAACCGCCTGGTTGGGTCCATTCTCCTCTCAGGTGCAGATCGCTTGCTACAGGATTAGGGTATATAATCACACTGTTCTGCTCTTTATCAGCAGGGGGTACTGTTGTAGCTGTTCCAGCTAATTTTGCTGATGAAGATATTTTTGTAATCCTTATCCAGTTCAGGTTCCAGCCACCTGCCTGTGCATAAATGCCCAGGGCATAGGTACCTGCTGTTACACTCACTGTATGAGAAATGGTTGTCCACGTCTGCCAGCCACCTGTTGATGGCACATCCAGGTAGCCCAATACAGTTGCTCCTGCATTCAGATCGAGGGACAGCCGTCCACCGCCACTTTGTGAAGCGACGCGGTATTCCACCTTATATGTTCCTGTAGATGGGAAGTTGATACCCGCATAAGCCATCCAGTCACCGGTATCAATATACCCTACGTTCTGACCGCCACCGGCATCAGTTGTTGATTCTGTCTGTACACCTGACATGGAACTATAGCTTTCTGCCTGAATGGTGGTAGGCGTTCCCCCGGTTCCACCCTGCAATACGCTCAGTTCTGTGTTGATGGCAGACAGCAGCGAATAGGTACCGGTGGCATCACCTGATAGTTCCCAGATCATGATACCTCCACCTGAATTGTAAGCCAGGTCAGTCTTTGCCTTGATCGTATTGATACCATTGTAGCCTACACCACTGTAAGTATCGCTATATGGATCAGCGCCCCTGGCTATCAGTGCAGCATAGGTTTCCCAGCTGGGACGGCCATAGAATGGTACTCCCAGGATGGCCTTGCCCGCAGCAAGGCCCCTGCCCTTCCAATAGTTAATAGCCTGTGATGCATAAGAATAAGTGGAGTGATCATAGTTATTGTAATCGTAGGCCATGATATTCAGGAAGTCGACCTGTGCAAATACACTACTAAGAATGCTTTCTCCACCTGTACCTACTACGGCAGCAGTAAGCAGCTTACCCTGATTATGCAGTGCAGTGGACAACTGTGTCATAAGTGACACATAGTTATTGGCAGACGCACCGGCATCAGGGTATTCCCAATCGATATCCACACCATCCAATCCATACTGGCTCACGAAACTGAGCAGGTTATTAACGAACGTAGTACGATAACCACTGTTGGCTGCGAGAGATTCAAAGCCGCTATCATCACCATTGTTCCATCCACCTACCGCAATCAGTACTTTCTTTCCGTTTGCATGTGCCAGGGAAACAAGGCTGGAGAGTTTGGAAGAATTTTCAATGGCCTGTAAACCGCCGGTAGCCGTTGGAAGCAGAAAAGCATAGTTGATATGTGTAAGCTTGCTATACTGAATAGCATTCACACTACCAGACCATGAAGGCATGTATCCCACTACTTTGAACTGCGAGAATGCCTGAGAAGAAGAGATAAGGGTTGCAATGCCAAGGAATGCAGCCCTTATCCATTTGCTAGTTTGCATATGGTTTATTTTGAGGGAGTGAAAAAATTAATACTTGATGAACTGCCGGGTAGTACGATTGCCTTCTTTCGTTACAACCAGGGTATACATTCCTGGTGTCAACCGGGAAATATTTATTGTATTGGAATTTGGTTTAAAGCCCATTATCTGCTGACCGGAAATATTATACACCTGTATCAGCGAACCAGTCAGGTCTATATTGGCTTTCAATGTCTGTTGGGCAGGGTTTGGATAAATGGTAAAACCTGCCGCTTCTTTTGGGGCAGCCATTCTTGCTGTAGCGGTAGACACAGGTGTAATGCTCCACCAGTTCAGGTTCCAACCGCCGGACTGGGCATAGATCCCCAAAGCATATGTACCTGCTGCGATACTAACAGTTTGTGATACCGTCTGCCAGTTTTGCCAGCCACCTGTTACCGGTACTGTCTGATATCCCAGTATCGTACTGCCGCCGTTCAGGTCCAGCGATAACTGACCACCTGTTGATTCACTGGCCACCCGGTAATCGATGCGGTAAGTACCGGCAACAGGAATATTAATATTTGAATACGCCAGCCAATCGCCGGTATCTATATATCCTACATTCAAACCACCATCTGTATCCGTGGTGCTTTCAGTCTGAACGCCGGACATAGAACTGTAGTTTTCTGCCTGAATGGTGGTACTAGCTGCTGAAGTAGTAGCAGATACTTTGAGCGAACTGATGATATCATTAAAACTGTTATTCACCAGGCAGGAATTATTTGTATTTACCAGCAGCGAGCTACCCCCATAATTGTCGTTTGCATACACCGTGGTCTGGTAACCGCTGCTGACCTGTATAGAAGAAATATCATCATTCAGTATTCCGTGCGACAACAGTTGAGCCAGCGTGTAATTACCTGTTGGCAAACTTATACCCAGCCCACTATAATTACAATCTTTGTAAAAAGTAGCTGCAGCTGTATTCTTGTTGCCGCCACCAAACACATTGTTTACGGCAGATGCATAACCGGCTGTTGAACTGGAATTGTCGATGTCATCATATAACCAGATGAACCCACCCCCCAGTTTACTGCTACAACTGTTCTTCCATCCGTTCAGGGTACTTGTTACCTGAGCAGTAGATTTCTCTGCATCCCACAGACCAGCATAAATGGGGATAGCGCCAAAGTTCCAGCTGCTACTACAGGGATTGTTGGAAGCCCCGCCTGAATAACATTGAAGGTCTACCCGGGTAACGGTGCCGGCTAACTGATTATTCGTATTTGTAGCTACGCTGGTCCAGTAGCCGGAATTCATATAAGGCACCAATGTTACCTTGTAACCGAGGTTGCCCAACATCACGGCCAGTGCGGTTGAAGAACTCACGTCATACGTACTTTCATCATCAAATGCAATGGCATCTACGGCAGGAATGGCATTCTTCAATGCCTGGAAATTCCTGTACAGTATACTGGTACTACCTGTGCCCTGTGCAGCAATCAGGTTTTTAATGTTTGTAAAGGTAGCAGAGCCCCATGCGCTGATACAAAACTCAACCCTGTTGATAGTAGTCGGCGCGGATTTCAACAGGGCAATATCATTTGCAAAATCAGGATAGGTACTGGCACCTATATAAGCTCCATTTTGCACTAACGGGAATTCAGCATTAAAATTAAAATTGCCGCTCGCATCAATGTGGATGGTCCATACTACAACATATGTAAAGCCTGAATTTTTGAGTTCACTGATGGAGTAGCTTCTGTTTTTATATACAGGTCCACCAGCATAAATACCTGATTGGGCTAAGAGCGCAGCAGGTCCCAGTAGCGCGATAAGCAGCAGTACGATACAGTTCTTGGCATTCATAACGAATGATTTTAGCCTGTTAACAAATGAGAATTAACGTGGAAGAAAACGGAAGATTAAATTGGTAGGAGTGTAAAAATTCAAATCATGCAAGTTCAATTTTAAAAGGGTGAATAAGGCCGCATCGGAGACCGCCCCGCTTTGAGGGCGGTTCCTGCGGTGAGGGAAAAGTAAAAAATCTTACTGCGATGGTTTTTCAGAAACCGGCAATAGGAACTACGGGCTTTAGTCACCCGCAGTTCCTAATCTGCGCTGAAAGGATAGATGGAGCGTTTCCGCTCGGTTTATTACATTTTAATCACTTTAGCGGCGCCATTACGACCGGTTTTCGCATTGGATGTTTTCAGTATCCATGTACCCTGAGGTAAACGGCTTACGTCCAGTGTGATTACCTGTGCGCCTTTGGCTGCTGCTACAAATTCTTTTCTGATAGCAGGTGTACTACCATTGATGCTCCACAGTTCCACCCAGATCCTTTCGCCTGCAGCAGCCGTTAAGCTTACCTGCAAAGTATTACCAGTTACCGGGTTAGGGAATACGAGGAGCTGATCTTTGGTGGTTGTCTCAGCTGCAGCTACAGTTGTATTAGCCGTTCTTGCTGCAGAAGCAGTGCATGCACCCAGTGGTTGCCACCAATAGTCAGCAGTACCAGGAGTTACGTTGTACAGGCCATTTGAAAGGCTCACGTACAGGTATCCATTATATACTACTTTATCACCTGCATTGTACACAGCTGGATAAGGCTGGTAGGCAGCCACACCTGCACAGTTGCCCGTGTTAGAAGAACCACCTACAGTGATGCTTACGGCAGCGCTGGTAGTAGCATTACCACTATTATCGGTGGCTTTTGCAGTCAGAGAGTAAGTACCGGCAGCTACATTGGTCCAGCTGTAAGTGTAAGGAGCAGCAGTTACAGTGCCCAACAGCGTGGAACCATTGTAGAATGCTACGCTGGCGATAGTGCCATCAGCGTCAGCTGCAGCAGCCGTGATAGATACAGTAGCAGGTGCAGTGAATGAAGCGCCGGTAGCCGGAGATGAAATGCTTACAGTTGGCGCGGCACCACTACCAGTGTTACCGCCTGAGCAATCACCTGTATACGTCCAAACCTGACCATCGCCGGTGTGGGTATCAGGCTGTTCATTCTGTGTCCACCATTTAGCGGTATAGATCTTACTGTTATAAACTACCTTCATGCCATTGGTGTAGATACCAGTAGCAGTCCAGGCAGCGATACCGTCGCAAGTACCGCTACCTGTGCTACTTTTTACTACAATTGCAACAGCAGCAGAAGTCGTCGTTGCACCGGCGTTGTCTGTCGCCTTTGCTGTGAGCGAATAGCTGCCTGCTGCTACACTACTCCATATATAGGTATAGGGACTGGTAGTAGATGTACCCAACAGTGTAGTACCGTTGTAGAATTCTACCTTGGTAATAGACCCGTCGGCATCAGTTGCAGCAGCTGTGATAGTCACAGAAGCTGGTGCAGTGAAAGAAGCATTCGCTGCCGGAGCAGTGATGCTCACAGATGGCGCCTGGTTACCACCGGTAGAACCAAAGAAGAATGGATAATAATTGCTGGCGAATTCTTTATTATTCACCGCATCCCAGTTGACAGACCATGTCATGATACCACGCAGACCAGGATAACCGGCGCTGTTACGTAAGGTATAAGTACCACCATAGGACTGACCCTTTACTAAATAATTCAAGGCTTTCAACACCTGCGCAGGGGCAGTATACCCGCTACCTGCTGCACCCGGAGCTGCAGGCAGGCCAAATGCAACCTGGTCAGGACGTAATGCCGGGAATGTAAGGCTGGTGCCAGATACCGGGAAACCCGTCAACAGCATTTCTGTCATAGATACAATAAAGTCGGCTGTAGCAGAACTATATACCTTATTATCCAGCGCAGTTACAGAACCGGTATTGTACAGCTGTGGCTGAATCCAGGAGAGCTGATCTTTCAGACCATAAATAATAGGCAGATAAGCACCTACCAGTGGAGAATAAGTAGCTCCGTAAGCAGTCTGCACATAATAGGTTTCCGGTGCCATGGTCAGCAGGCAATTTTTACCCTGTGCTGTACGGTAAGTGATGATCTCTTTACATGCTGCGATCAGGTTGACTACTTTGGCAGTAGTAGGCGCGGTAAAGTCCTTATCTCCGTTATCCAGCTGGAGGGAAGTACCACCTTCTATATCCAGGTCAAAACCATCGAAGTTATATTTGTCTAACACAGCTTTCATGCTGGAGATGAAGCTGGCTTTGGCGGTAGCAGAAGTCAGCAACAGGGTACCATTTTCACCGCCCAGCGACAGTAAAACCTTTCTGCCCTGTGCCTGTAAGGTAGCAATGTCAGATTTGATTTCAGCTTCAGAAGTAAGCCCCGGATCAGGTACAAAACTTACAGTAGCGTAGTCACTACCTGTCGTAGCAAATGCTACTTCGATTACATTATACCTTGCATCGACATCTTTCAAACGGATATAAGGCGCATTGGCCAGGTTCCAGTCATGCCAGTAACCTACCAATACTTTACCTGAAGTATTATCGTTGGAAGAAGATTTTACAGTTAAGGCTACAGCGGCGGAAGTGGTTGTAGCACCCGCATTGTCGGTGGCAACGGCGGTTATAGTGTAGCTACCCGCACTTACATTGCTCCAGGTATAAGTGAATGGAGCAGCAGTAACAGTACCTAATAAAGTAGCCCCATTGTAAAACGCCACTTTGCTAACGGTACCATCTGCATCAGCGGCAGATGCAGTGATGGTAATAGATCCGCCGGCAGTGTAAGCAGCGCCACCAGCAGGAGAAGTGATGCTCACAGTGGGCGCCTGGTTGGTGGTGCCGCTGCCGTTAGCAAAAACAGCATTCAGCTTGTTGACCAGCGGAGAGGTGGTAGCAGGGCAATAGATCAGTTTACCTTTGGGAGTCGTGCTACTGGTCATATTCAGCATATCACCGAATACCTGCCAAACAATTACACCAGCCAGGCCATTGTCATTGATATATTGCGCTTTCAGGCCAATAGACCTTTCGTTGTCATAACTCAGGAAGTAGTTACCTTTCGTCATATAAGGCACCTTCGCATTATCATCCCAATGATCAGTCCAACCAGAGCCGGAGCCGGTTTGCTGGAGGATGTAACTATAGTTTGGTGTACCATCCCAAAGGTTCAATGCCCAGTTGGTAAAGTCGGCACAGGTGGAGATAGGACCATCTGGTTGTACGGTTTCAGCACGTTTGCTGGTAGGACCATTCAGCGCCGCAGTACCTGTACATACCACGCCACGGCCATAGAAAGGCGCTCCGATGTTTACTTTAGACATGTTCACGCCCAGTGCTTTCACACCTTTTACGGTCGCATCGATAGAGAAACCGGAATATTCAGCACCCGGGTAATCATACAGCGGGGCATTATGACCTGCAATATTTGACCAGCCACCATTATAGTCGTAGGTCATCAGGTTAAAATAGTCCATGGATTTGTTCAGGCGAGTCCAGTCAAAACCTGAAAGTTTGGTGGGAACGGCGGAAAAAGCAGCGGTGATCAGTTTGCTACTGCCGATAGCCGCTCTTACAGCTTCCACGAGGGTAGCGAAGTTAGCATAGTCAGCCTGGCTATAGTTTTCGATATTCATACCAGCTCCGTTTGGATATTCCCAGTCGAAGTCGATACCATCAAACCCCATATTGATCAGGTCAACACAGTTAGCTACGAACTTAGCACGCATCGTTGCATTGGCGGCGGTAGAAGGATAGTGCTTACACATACTCCAGCCACCGATAGAAGCCATCACTTTGATGCCTTTCTGGTGGCACAGGTCGATCAGGCCGGGAGCACCTCCCTGTTTGGGTACGCTTAGCGGAAAACTACCGGATGCACCGGTGTTTACGTTTGACCAACCGCTACCTGCATTACGATATCCCAGTGTATAGGCATAGCTGCCATCAGTGATATAATAAAGGGGCGCGTCCAGTTCTCCTTTGAGCAGGTATAGGTCCCAGCTGCTGTAGATATCTTCGTTTAACAAAGCTGCAGGTTCCTGAACGGCACCTACCTGGTAAATGTTCTTGTTGCGGAAGTCGCCGCTGTGGAGGGAACCGTCTTTTGCTACCCCAAAAAAGGAGAAGTTGAGGATGGTGTACTGGGAATAGTCCACATTCAGTTGGTTATAGCCACCTTTGGGAACAATACCCGATACTTCTTTCCATGCATCCCACTGGGTAATATAACCTATTACCTGTTTCTTGTGGTTCTTGGTAGTCGCGGTCACTGAAGGGCTTACCTGTGCCCTGGCCTTACCGAGGCCGGTTATTAGCAGGAGGAAAAGAATTGCATGTCTCGCATAAGTGCATAGCCATGCATTACGAAAGGTAAAGTTTACTTTCATTATCGCTGGATTTTTGTAGACGATATGGATAGGACTGCGCCGCTCACATTAACTACCCTGCACGCTTTCAAGTGGGAGGGATCCACTCACGCCGAAATTGCAGCAGCGGGTATAGGCACACGTCTTGACTCTCTGACGTTTTTTGCTTTATTGTAATTACAGGGCCGGGTTTCAAGGTTTTTCGGGAGCTGTAATAGCAGGCAATAAAGCCGGTGTTTCACAGATAGAATAATTGTTTTAATTACAATACCGGGTTTGGGTAAATGAAGCAGTCTACCTGAACCAGATATGTTATCTTCTTTTAATGAATATGGCTATAAAGTCACTATATAGGAGTCGGGCGATGGAGTAAAAGGTACTATCTGCGTCTTAAAAAAAATGAAAATCCCCGCAGGCGGCTGCCTGCGGGGATTTCTTCTCCTTTATGTCTATCTTAATTCTTGCGGATGATCTTTAACATGGTACGTCTGCTCATCTTATACTCATTCTCCGTACAATTTGCGCCCTTGTTACAAGGATCGTTCGGATCTTTACCAATGTTTTCATAATACAACCTGCTGCTGGCCACTCCTTTCTTAATCAGGTAATCAATTACCGCATAACATCTCATTGCAGACAGATCCTTATTATAAGCATCGGAACCACGGCTATCTGTATAAGAGGTGATATTCAGCTTCCAGTTAGGGAACTGGTTCAGCACCACCGCTACCCTATCCAGCATATCCCTTGACTTGGTCGTCAGGATGGCACTGTTATAATCGTAGAAGAACATCAGTTTCTCCAGCTTGTCGATAATCGCATTGTCCATATCGCTGAAAGGCTGGCTATCATCCGGATCTTCTTTCTTCACTGTTGCCGGTGCTGGTATTGGGTCCGCAGCCGGTGTTACAGCTTCCGGCTCAGGTTTCGGTTTTGGCAGTGTTGCACCTGGCTCAGGTCTTACCGGACGTTTAGTAGTAGTGGCAGGCTGCCTTACTTGTCCAGGTTTCCTGGTTTCAGTTTTCTTTGGCTCTTCCTTCACTTCTTCTTTCACAGGTTCTGCCGGTGCCGGAGATGTTTTGGAAGGCGTAACAGTTGGCTCTGTATATGGAACCGTTACCGGTTGCATAGGACTTGTTACGACTGGTTCCTCCTTCTTGACAGGAGCTGCTGGTGCAGGAGTTACCGGTGTTGGTGTCGGAACAGGCACCGGAACAGGAACAGGAACTACAGCAGCTGGTTTATCTTCTCTATGATGTCTGGAAGATTTCTCTTCCTTCTTATCTTCTTTTTTATCTTCCTTTTTATCTTCTTTCTTTACTTTATCACCTTTGGAAGTCCCTTTCCTGGTATCGGACTTTACTTCATCGGGCTTTGCCACCGGATCAGCTGCAGCGAGTACTACCGGTGCAGGGTCGTTAGTCACTGGCGGAGCCTGGTATGGAGCCATACCACCATCACCATTGAAGCGTTCAGCAAAGTGGGTATCCATGAAGCGATAGATATCGTCGCTACCACCACCACCAGGACGGTTAGAAGCGAAGTAGCCTTCATACATATTCGCTTTCATGATGAAGCCCAGATCGTCTCCACCGGAGTTAAACGGCCAGCGCAGGTTCTGCAGCTTGGTCCAGTTACTGCCAGTTCCGGTTGCACGGTAGATATCGAAACCACCCATACCCGGATGTCCTTTACTGGAGAAATAAAGCATACCAGCTTCGTTATAGGTAGGAAATGCTTCGTCAAAAGGTGTATTGATAATAGGGCCACAGTTTTTAGGCTTACCCCATTTTCCATTTTTTTGTTTCTCACTGTACCAGATATCCATTCCACCTACACTACCTTTTCTGTCAGAAGTGAAATACATCAGCTGACCATCACGGCTCAGTGCCACGTGACCAGAAGAAAACCCAGGGGCGTTCAGTTCTTTCAGGGGCTCCAGTGGCGCCCAGGTATCACCTGTTTTATAAGACCAGAATATGATCATAACACGCTCACCGTTTACAGGACCACGCTTGGTCTTGTTAGCGATGTCCTGCTGCCAGGAGTTCAGCGTTACATACACGGTATCTTCTCTTGGATTGAAACATACCGGGCCTACGTGATAAGGAATCTTGCCCAGCAGTTCCGGTAAAATCTCTTCTACATATGTATTGGCAACACCCTGTGCATACTGTTTAAAAAGATATGCTTTAAAGTAAGGCTGCCCGGTACGGGTATCAATTTGTGGTGCTTTTTCCGGAGCATTGCTGATGGCCATTTTCCGGTAACCGTTTGATACGAGCAAAAGCCCCTGCCTTGTTACTCCGCTTACATAGTCGGAGCCGGAGGAGCTCAACTCTTTAATATCTTCCATTGCCATATCTACACGATCAGATTTCCACATAATGGCGCTATCACATCCTGCGCTCATTACATTCTTTAATCGTACGCTATCTGGCTTTGTGGTGACAAACTTTGCTATCTGTACTTTTGCCTGCTCATATTTCTGCAGGTTCTTTAGTGTCTCTCCATATAACAGATGTGCAACGTTAGGACAGTTAGGTAAGGCATCGAGTTTTTTGAACCAGTTAGCAGCTTCTTCATAGTAACCTACCTGGCGATAACACATTGAGATTCTTTCCAGCAACTCGACGTTATTCTTATTACGTTGCTTATTAGCCAGTTTAGAATATAAGGACCCGGCTGTGGCAAATTCCTGCCTCTCGTAAGCCTCGTCAGCTAACTCACGCACACTCTTTGATTCCTGCCCAAAGAGTGTGGCAGGGACGACCAAAAGTGTGCATAATAAAATTGCGTAACAACGTAGCATATTAATTCGATGATCTTAAGATTAAAAATACCGGGGATTGGAAGTACTGTATTGCTTAGAATTAAATAGAATGCCGATTGAAATTTCATGGCTGCCGCTTTGCATACCAGCCAGTTTATTTAAAGTCATATCATAGGAATAGCCGATGCGGTATTTGCTAGTAATGTAGTACTCTAATATAGCACTTGCAGCGTTGGTAGATTCTACCGGTGTAGCAGCAGTGATCGCTTTGTTCGTTAATACGCCTACGTTAGTTCTGTAAGATCCCCCGATCCACAGCAGATTGTCAATGTACATCATCAGGTTCAGGTCCAAACCAGCAGGACCTGCGAAGTCACTCTTAAACATCACGGATGGTTTCAGTGACACCTGCTCAGACAGGCTATACATATAACCTGCAGTCAGGTAAACAGACTGTCTTCTGCGAATACTTTCATAAGTATATCCTCTCCATTTATAACCACTGCTGGTAAATTTAGAGAACAGGTCCAGTGCAGATAAGCCTAAATAGAAGGTAGGTGAATAATAATAGATACCTACACGTGCATCAGGAGCTGTCTCTTTTGCAACACCATCAGGAACGATACGGTCACCCTGGTCCAGGTATTGAAGCTGGTTACCATCCAGGCTGTACTGAGTAGCCCCCACACCGATACCGAAGCAGATACGTTTGGTATCTTCATCGTCCAGGCGGATACGGTAAGAATAAGATCCGTATACAGAGATAGCGCTCTGAGGACCCAGTTTATCCATCATGGCCTGTACGCCCAAACCTACGTTCGCATCCCTGTTAGGACGCTTCAGCGGGCCATCCAGCGATACCATTCCTGTTTTAGGCGCACCGGGGTAACCACTCCACTGGTCGCGGAAAGTTGCATTCAGGTACATTACATCTTTATAACCAGCATACGCAGGGTTTACTGACAGGCCATTAAAGATATACTGGCTGAACTGAACACTTTGTTGTGCCTTGGCGCCTGCTCCCAGACAAAGTAATAATACTACAGTAAACCAATTTTTTCTTGTGTACATATTTGCACTTTTAGAAATACAGTTCATTCAATTATCTAATAATCATGACCCAACCCTTGTAAGTGGTGTAGGTGTCTGTCCCACCGGAATTATCGGCAGGTTTGTGTAATTCAATTCTATAATAGTATGTCCCTTCTGCGAGTCCGGTTCCTTTCCAGTCGTTCTGATAGTTATTGGAATAATACACCTGTGCACCCCAACGGTTGAAGATATACAGTTTGGAGTCGGGGTATTCATCCAGGTTTCTGATATAGAAGTAGTCGTTTTTACCATCGCCGTTCGGAGTTACCACATTACTTACAAACAGACCCGGTTTACCACCCTGTACGCTGATACTTGTAATAAACTTACCATCGCAACCACTTTCATTAGGATCACAATGCATAGTGCTCTTAATGGTATCACCATTGTCTACTTTTGCCGTACTTGTAATCGCTCCACCCGGAAGCTGGGTGAGATCTTCATCAGCAGTAACGGTGTAACGCACATAACTGATCGCACCAGCTACCAGGTTCTGTACAGTCCAGTACACAGTCTGCACCTCCGTATTCAGTGGGTGGGTAGCACCATCATAACCTTGTGTATAGGTGGTCCCTGTAGGTACAACTACGTTGATCTGAAGTTTAGGAATGGTAACACTACCCGTGTTGCGTGTGTATATATAATATGTAAGTACATCGCTGGAGCTTACATAATTACTCAGGTTCTCGTTCAATACAATCATCCAGGTATCAAAACTTGATGACTTGGAGAGTGCTACCGAAGTAGAGTTACCAGCATTGGAAGTTGAATTCGGATTGCTGGCATCGCCCGTAACCGCCGGATAAGTAGCTACTTTTCCTTTACCATTGCCGTTGTCTACATATGCAGTGTTGGTAATAGCAGATACCCCGGTGAGGTCAGTAGATATCTTTACACGGTAAGCTTTGGTCACATCGGCACTGCCTACATTCAGGGTAGGAATTGTCCAGGTGATCAGGCCATTCGCATCAGCAGTTACCTGGTCATCACCATCTACAAAAGTGGTGTAAGCAGGTACATTTGCATAAATAACTACGTTGGTCAGGTTTACAGTGCCCTTATTACGTACGTGTACAGTATAGGTGAGTACATCACCCGCCTTTGAAGTACCGGACGCGTTCACACTCAACCATGCGATAGAGTTGGCGCCATTATCTACCGGTGTATTCAATGCCGGCCAGGAAGAATAAGTACCGCCCTGCGTACCAGGAGTCGGCAACAGACCATTACCATCCTTTGCATCTACATACGCTGTATTTTTAATGTACGCCACACCTGTAAGATTGGAACCAACAGTCACTGACAGATTTACAAAAGCAGAACCGTTAGCCGCAATAGTTGGGATCGTCCAGGTGATTTTGCCATTCGCATCAGGTGTTACACTGTTGGTAGCACCATAAAAGGAAGTGTTGGCAGGTAAGGTATCCACCACAGTCACATTTGTGAGCGGGGCACTACCATTGTTCTGTACATAAATAGAGTAAGTGATTGTTTGACCACTCTGGTAGGAGCCATCTGCACCGGTTGGGGAACCAGACGCAGTTATCCAGGTGGAAACAGTACCTGCTGTGGGGCGGCCACTATTGTTTGCTACTGTAGTAGCACTGGCTGGTATCCAGGCAAGACCTGCAATCAGCAGAAACAGGGCCAGACAATAATCTGAGATTTTTTTGGCGCCAGTGTGAATCAGGCCTACTCGCTGCTGCGCGGAAACCGGCAGGGTAAAACGAGCGGAATTGTAATGTTTGCGCATAGGCATAGGATTACTATAACTAGTGGTAAGTTTCGAATGCTTTGTCCCAATGATTTGCTCAGTTACATGAACCGACGTTGCTCCCTCTCCTTATTATATATATAATGTACCCGCACAGGTCTAAGGCGGTATGACGGCGCCCTCAGCAACTCGTTAAGAGCAGTCCAGATTTGATATAATGCAGCGTTTATCATTGGTTATGGTTTTTTGACTATAAATTCCCGATTGTCAAGGATATAGTTAATTCGAATATAAAAATATCTATATTTATTGATAAAACAATATTTTTTAGAAAATTAATAGCTCACAAATACCCTCATTTGGTTATTATAAATCAAACCATTACAAATTTATTCACGACTCATGTCTGGCTTTATAGCCCCAAAATTCAAGTCAATAATTACAATAATCCAATACTACTCACCCTTGCCCTGCTGCCCAATAAGTACTCCCGGCAAAGGATTGACGGAAATTATAATATGTTCCGCTCCATCGTTTTTCGGATAGGCATAAGGGTAAGTTGGAATCAGTTTTTGAAACAGTTTTTTGCAAAAATTGCCTCCCGGAAAAATGCGTACAATGTGGATAACTTTTTTTCATTAAAGGGGCAGCTCAAAGAATTGTCTTTTTTAATATGATATTATTTTAGCATGTTTTTATAATTACAGACCTTTAGCTGAGAACTTTAAAAATTAGTATATTTACTAATGCATTTGTGGCCCGCTTATCAGGTAATGAACTGGTTTTTAAGCAAATGGTCTAATTTCTGTACTGTAAATGAGGACCATGATCCCATAGCACAAGAAGATAAGGAAGGTTACATATAATAAGCCGGTCATACCTATGGTAGACCTGGGCAGTGAGTGGTTATAAGAATATCGGTGGGCTTATTCTGAGCGCGGGAAAGATGTTAAACCAAGCTGGAAGCGGGAATTCTTTTCCGCTTGCCATTGTTTAAAATGAGTATCAACACATCTATTTTTGAGTACTAGCGCTTATTTTACAGGTATGCAATGCTATTCCTTGAAGTCACACCCGTTATTTCATACATATTTACGCAGAAGAAAGACCACTCCCATATCTTTTAGAAAGAAACCTGACTATATCAACTGATGGAGGCAGACTGTGACAGGCACCTGAAAATTGCCCGTTCCTATCTGCATATCACCGGAAGCAAAAATCTTAATATTAACCAAGTAAAAGATGTACACGATTACACCGTTTTTTTCGGGCGTTATGCGCTATCAAGACTCAGTTCCTGTCCCCATTTATTTACTCAGGCATGAGCAGGCAACACTTTGAACGTTAGGCCTGTTAAATTTTTCATACCTGTATATCAACTTTTCTAATGAACACTGCAGTCTATAAAATATTACTTGTAGATGAAGACCAGGTATTTGTAAGGCAAACGCGTCAGTTACTTGTATCACAATCATATGACACATATACTGCCGCGTCAGAGGAAGAAGGGATCATCATCTGTCAACAACATCAACCAGACCTTATCATTTGTGGTGCCCACCTGCGTGGTACCGGAGGCCACCATTTTATCATGGCCCTCAGAAATGATCCGGCTTATGATCACATCCCGCTCATATTCATCAGCTTGCGGGATAACCGACAGGAGATGCGTATGGCCATGAACCTCGGCGCCGACGACTACCTGGCAAGACCCTTCAGAAAACGCGACCTGCTACTTAGCATTCGCTCCCGCCTGGGCCGCTTCGCCAAATTTAACCATGTCAGACCTCCTGAAGAAACTAGTACTGTCTCGCTGGCTAATCCCAACACTGCACAACAAACACTGTATCACAGATTGGGTAAAGCTGAGAACAGAATCATCAAAATGATTGCTGAAGGTAAGAGTACAAGGCAAATGGCAGACGAACTGGGCGTGTCTATCCGCACAATCGAGAATCATCGCTACAGAATTGCCGGCAAATTGGGCGTTTCCGGACGTAACGCACTCACCGAATTCGTGATCCGGAACATCATCCAGCAACAAAAATCCTGATTCCATCGCAATTGGTTTTTGCTTCATCTATGCAGGTCCACAACTAAACATCGCTGATGTATCACCCCTCAGCGATGTTTAGCTGCATTTTTTAAAAATTGACATTATCTTAGCCCCAATCACCCTCCTACCCACCATTGTAAACCAGATAATGCATGCACAAACCATCTCTGCTAACAGCTTTCTATCTATGCTTCGCTGCCATGGCTTATAGCCAACACTACTCCATGGAAGCCGTCACCTCTTACCCGTTTCCCTCCGGCCTCACCGCTTCCTCACAGGGCTCAAAAGTAGCATGGGCCGTGAACGAACAGGGAAAACGAAATATCTATGTAGCCACCGGCCCCGATTTCTCTCCCCGCAAACTCAGTAATTATATTCAGGATGATGGGCAGGAAATAACCAGCCTCTCCATATCCGGCAACGGTAAATGGGTCGTGTATACCCGCGGCGGCGATCATAGCGGCAAAGAAGGTTTTACTCCTGTCAACCCGGCGCATGATCCCATACCTCCTAAAACAGAAATATGGTCCATCCCATTTGAAGGCGGACCCGCCAAAGTATTGTCCGAAGGAGATTATCCGGCCCTCTCACCCAACAGTGACAGCGTCGCTTTTATTAAAGGTGGCCAGGCTTATATTATAGCCGTCGATGGCTCCGCACCTGCACGCGTATTATTCAGCATCAAAGGTACCACCAGCGCACTCGAATGGTCTCCTGACGGACACAGGCTCGCGTTTGTTTCTGATCGCAATGGCCACAGTTTCATTGGCGTATACACCCATCCTACCGCGCCTATCCAGTGGATTTCTCCCGGATTTTCGCAGGATTATTCACCACGCTGGTCTCCCGATGGTGAACAGATTGCTTTTATCCGCACACCAGGTACCGGCGGCGCAACTGATTCCATACTGGCCCGTCATCACCAGCCATGGGAAATAAGAACAGCAAAGATCAGTGATGGAATTTCCACCTTACTTTGGAAAGCACCTACCACATTAAGAGGCGGTGTTCCCACAACAGATGGCGCTACCAATCTGCACTGGGGTGCTAACAACCATGTTGTCTTTCTTTCTTATCACGACGGATGGCCTCATCTCTATTCTATTTCAGGAAACGGAGGTACCCCATTACTACTTACTCCCGGCAATTTCATGTGCGAACACATTACACTCACAGCTGATAAAAAATGGCTGGTGTTCAGTGCCAATAATGGCGCCTCTCCACAGGATATTGACAGACGGCATATTGGCCGTGTTCCCGTTGATAAACCAGCCATGGAGATGCTGACTACAGGCGACGGTATAGAAACCTATCCTGTAGTGACGGGTGATGGACAGTATGTAATTCTTTTCACCGCTACTGCCCGCCAGCCATTACTCACCGCAAAGATGCCTTTCGGCAAAGGAAAGCCTTCGCTGATCAGTGCCGCCCTCCTGCCAAAAGATTTTCCTGCTGCTCACCTGATCACGCCGACACAGGTGATCTTCAACGCTCCGGACGGTACGCCTGTTCATGCACAACTATATCAACCAGCAGGTGGCCCTGCCAGAAAGCCAGCCATCGTCTATGTACACGGTGGCCCACAACGGCAAATGGTCTTAGGCTGGCACTGGATGGATTATTATTCGATTGATTATGCACTCAATCAATACCTCGCAGACAACGGTTTCATTGTATTAGCCATCAATTACAGGCTCGGCATTGGTTACGGTTACGAATTTCATAAGCCCGCAAATGCCGGTGTGTCAGGCGCTTCAGAGTATCAGGATGTAAAAGCAGCAGGAGAATGGCTGGCTGCACAACCACAGGTAGATGCAAAACGTATAGGAATCTATGGTGGCTCTTATGGCGGATTCCTCACCGCGCATGCATTGGGTAGGGATTCTAAGCTATTTGCCGCAGGTGTGGATATTCATGGCGTGCATAATCGTTCACAGTTTGCCACACCGCCTGCCATCTCTCCTGCACCCGATGCAGATACCGCAGAGAAAGTAGCACTACGCTCTTCGCCCATAGCCTATGTGGATACATGGACTTCGCCGGTGCTGTTAATACATGCGGATGATGACAGAAACGTTCAGTTTAATCAAAGTATTGACCTGATCAATCGTTTGGAGAAAAAAGGAGTAAACTATGAAACCTTGTGTATTCCTGATGATACACATCACTGGATGAAATACAGTAATGAACTCAAAGTCAATAAAGCAGCGGCCGAATTCCTGATCCGGCAACTCAGTAAATAAGTAAAAACGCCCCTTGTTTACGAGGGGCGTTTTCCTATCTTTCCTAAATGGGTGTCTGTAAACCCTGTCACATACTTCAACCCATACCCAAATACACGGTCCATCGAAGAATGCGCAAATAATATAATTCCCACAAACAACCACAACTCACTATGCGCCGTCCAGCCCAGGCAATAGATTACAAGTGCTATAGCCCGGTGATGCACAATGTTATACGTATACGCACCTACTTTAGGTCCTGCCAGGTATCCTGCCATAGAGAGATCAGGCAGTAAGAGGCAAGCGGGAAAAAGCCACCAGGCGTACGCAGACTGCAAGTGAAAAGCTACAAGCGCAATCAGAAAGAATGCGACTTCTTCAAGTGTGATGATTGTTTTCATCCATAAATTTATGCAATTTCAGGTTGCATATTGGTGGAAATACCTATCCTGTTCCAGCTATTCATGGCTATCGTCGCCATGATCACCTGGGCAATCGTTTGCTCGTCCAGCACTTCCGCTGCTGCTGCATAGGTCTCATCCTTTACATGTCCTTTACTGATCTCTGTTACCTCTTCCACCAGCGCCAGTATAGCCCTCTCTTCTGCTGTAAAGAAGGGCGTTTCCCGCCAGGCAGATAAGGTATAGATCCTTTGCTCTGTCTCGCCTAATTTCCGCGCATCTCTCGTATGCATATCCAGGCAATAGGCACAACCATTTATCTGTGAAGTCCTGATCTTTATTAATTCACGCTGAACAGGCGTCAGTTTTGTACCATGTAAATACTTCTCAAAAGCCATCATTACTTTGTAAGCTTCGGGGTCTACCTTACTAATGTTAATTCTGTTTTGCATGTCATTATGTTTTGTTGTTGACACAAAGTTGCACCAGAATCACCCTACAAAATCTTGAACTAGTTCAAGATCTCTTTGCCCTTATTTTACTTAAAAATTCAGCACTGAAACCTAAATAGGAAGCTAACATATATTGTGGAATACGTTGTATAAACTCGGGAAACAAACTATTAAAATGATTATATCTTTCTTCTCCACTCGTTGTAAAAATATACTTGATCCGCATCATTGATGCTGCATAAGACCGCTGTAACAATAACCTGAAATACCGTTCCATTTTGGGTACTTTCTCAAACAACTCTTCCTCCTTCTCTTTATCCAGCACCAGCAATTCAGAGGGCTCCACCGCCTGAATAAAGAATTCAGCAGGCTGTTGCCTTTCCAGGCTGTCATAATCTGCCATCCACCAGTTTTCAAGCGCAAAATGCGTGATCTGCTCTGCCCCGTTTTCACCGATAATATACTGCCGCAATAATCCCTTAATCACAAAATATCTTCCCGTGCAGATCTTTCCCTGTTTTAGCAAATGGGCTTTTTTACCTACCTCCTCATACCGCATGCAGGACAACAACAGTTCCTGCTCGTCACTGTCTAATTCTACATACCGTTGTACATGTTGTAGCAGTCTTTCCATAGTATAAACAGAGAAGGTTGTCTTACAGGTAATTTACGGCCGGGCCAGTGCCCGGATCTTTGCAATTCCTCTAAGACAACCTCTTTAAAAACTATTCATATTTTGCTGGCGTACCCTTGGCAGGTATTGCCTCCTTAATAAACTTTCTAAGATTCTCATTTGCCGCAGCCAGATCATCTTTGCGCAGGTACATCATATGTCCGCTTCTGTACCCCTCCCATTTGATCCGGTTCTTCAGCTTACCTCCCGGATCCAGTTGCCAGATGCTATACTTTGCATTGAAATAATCACAGGCCCCATCATAGTAACCGGATTGTACCAACAGGTGCAGGAATGGATTCTGTGCAATAGCCTGACGCAGGTTTTCACCAGTTTTATTATTCTGGTTGTCCCATGGCCATACCTGTCCGAACATGTTATATTTCAGGTCTGTTTTATATTCCAGCTCCTCACGCAGGTAAATGTGGATAGCCGGGGTAAATGCCTGTAACCATGCAGTCAGTTCCGCATTGTAATCAGGTCTGCTACCGCCATTCTGTTTATCCAGACCTTTGTACCTTGAATCCAGGCGGCCAACGGTATACCCCTGGTCACGGAGCAGTTCTTTCCAGAACAAGTTAGTAGAAACGACGAGGTTGTTTTCGAGGAATACCTGTGCAGACAAGCCACTGTAATGACTCAGGCGCTGTGCCAGTGCTTTCCGTTCTGCATCCTCCAGTGAACCACCCCTGGAAATAGCGGGTACCAGTTCATTAATGGTAAATTTCTCAACCTCCGGCAGTACTTCATTCAGATCTTTGGATTGTAAGTCGGCAGGAAGTTTCCTGTGGTACCAGGCGGTTGCTGCATAGTAAGGCAGACTCAGTGCCTGGTCCAGCGGACCATTACGGTCAATGCCCAGATCAGTAGGTGATACAAGAATCACCCCGTTCAGGTACATCCATTGTTCTTCCTGCAATTCCAATGCTAAACCGGATACACGGGTTGTACCATAGCTTTCACCGATCAGGAACTTAGGAGAAGCCCAGCGGCCTTTGCGAGTTACAAATGTATTGATCCACTCTGCGAGATACTTGATGTCTGCATTTACGCCATAAAAACGTGAACCAGGTACATCTTTGCTCACCGGGCGGGAATAACCTGTATTTACAGGATCTACGTATACGATATCCGCAACATCCAGGATAGAATTAGGATTATCGCGCATACCAAAAGGCTGCACAGGATAACCTTCGTCGTCGATGTTGAGCAAACGGGGGCCGGTATAGCCTATTTCCATCCATACAGATGGCGTACCGGGACCACCGTTGAAAGAAACTACCAATGGACGGTTAGATTTATCCCTGATATCCTCTCTTTCATAATAGGTGTAGAATACACCCGCTACCGGACGGCCATCTTCATCCCAGATCGGCATACTGCCAGCTGTGGCAGAATATGGTACACGCTGCCCTTTGATGGTAACTTCATGATGGGTGACAACGGCAGAATCAATTTTCAGTATCCGGCTGGGTGACACCGGAGCGTCATTCTTAAAAGACTCTTTGTTTTGTGCATGCAAATGGCTGAGTATGCTGCAGGACAGCGCCAACGAAAGACAAAGGATTTTGGTCATAATTCAGGTTTAGAGAGCGTAAAGATAAAAAGTTTTAGCCCTTGGCTACTACCTTCCATCCATTAGTCACTGCAATTCTCTTAAAGCCCCTTCCTGTACCTGCCTCCTTTATTCTCCCCCGGCGTTTCCGACCGGGAACCTTTCTATTGCGCCAGTGCCCATACAGCCACAGATCCGGCTCCACAGGTAAACTCAGCCCAGCCATCCTCGTTCACTACAATCTCCTCTTCCCTGCTACCCGTGATATCTTTAAACTTCTTACCTGCATGCTGTTTACCGATCTCCATATGCTTATTACCCTCTTCTCCGTTAGACATTACCACTGCACATCCTGATCCTTCATGCTCCTCGTCTCCTTCTCTCGTCCATCCAATACAATTAGGATGATCGAAATAATCACGCTGTATACCATATGCATACTGATCCCTTGCCCTGATCAGTTTATCAAGCCCTAACACCGGCGCAATGAGAATATGGCAATCATTTCCTTCATTATCTTTATCTGTATACTCCGCGCCATAGAGGTCCGCATAAAACACACATGGATAACCATGCTCCCGCAGCAGTATCAAAGCATAAGCCAGTGGCTTGAACCAGTCATCCAGCGGCGCCTCCAGTGCCTGCAAAGGCTGTGTATCATGATTCCCCACCACTGTCACTGCCAGGAACGGCTTGCAGGATACGAGTGAATCATCCAGTATCTTACTCAGGTCATAATCCTTTCCGCTCTTTGATGCATGGTGCAGGTTGTGATGCAGGGAAGAATCAAATAACGACATCTTACCCTCTGTTGCATCTATGTATTTCAGTAACAGGTCCAATTGTCCCGGTGCCCAATATTCTCCTACTGCAAACATCTCCCGGCCTGTAAACTGTCGCATCTGCTCCAGCCATTCTTTGAAGAAGTGAGGGGTAATATGCTTCACCGCGTCCAGCCGGAAACCGTCAAATTTCACCGTATTGTAATACCATTCTCCCCATCTTCTGAACTCCTCCCTTACTTCAGGATTACGGAATTCCACATCAGCGCCCATCAGGTAATCGAAGTTACCTTTTTCATCATCCACCACCTCTTCCCAGCCCTCGCCATACTCATTCTGGATGGTAAAGATGCCCGTTTCCTGCGTGTCGGCAGCATAGTCAATACCCGTAAAACAACGGTGATCCCATACAAATTGTGAATATTTGCCCTTCCTGCCGGGGAAAGTAAATTTGGTGTAGGCTTCTATCTCATAAGGTTCAGATATGAACTCATTCCTGTTTTCAGGGTCTACTTTACGCACCGTCACCTTCTCCGTTTCATCGGCACCTATCAGGTGGTTGGCCACTACATCGATGTACAACTGCATACCTGCATCATGTATGGCCTTCACAGCGGCTATGTATTCGTCTTTGGTACCGAACCGGGTGCGTACAGATCCTTTCTGATCAAACTCGCCCAGGTCATACTTATCGTAAACGTCGTATCCATGGCTGTTAGCGCCATCTGCGCCTTTGTAAGCCGGAGGTAGCCACACTGCATTGATGCCCATTTCAGCCAATGCTTTGGCATTATTCTTCACTTCATTCCATAAACTACCATCAGCGGGAGTATACCAGTGGAAATACTGGATCATCGTACCGTTTTGCATATATAGAGCTATCCATTTGGGGATAACTGAGTTAAATCAAATCATATGCCACCCCATTTTGGATAGATCACGTCTTTCGCTCTTGCCGCAGGGATTACTTTTACGAAGATCACTTTTCCTCCTTTTACCTCGGCTTCTACTGTAGTCTGGTAGGGAGCATGCAGCTTGAACGCGACATCCTGGTCCTGAGGCCATGCCGGTAGCAAATAGATCTTCTGATCATCCGTCTGCAGCAACATTTCCTGGACCCCAATCATGGCAGACCCTCCCCAGTTGTGATCAGGTGTCCAGTCAAAACCCGGCCCCCAGAATGTGGGAAAACGATGTGGACCATCTTTGAATTTCAACGCACTCAGTTTTGCGGCATCTGCCGTCAAACCCAGCCTGGCCGCGAAGACAGCATATTGTTTCCAGCCCACATAATCCCACTGGGCTACTGATTGCGGATCGTATCTGTAGGTATTGATGGCGGTGTCCAATCCCGGTTTGCCAATCCCGTAAATTCCCCAGGGAAATACAGGGTACAACTGCGGCGTTTCCCTGTTCTGAATGCGCGCCCATTTTTCTGCCGGTAAAATGGTAGGATACCCTTCATATTCACCGAATGGAATAGGCGGTAAATGTGCAAACATGGTATCCCACTTTGGCTGCTTTGCCACTTTCATTAATCTTTTCAGGATGGTTTGCATCGCTGCAATGACTGTAGTCGAATTGTACGTCATCTTATACGTTTCGGCAGCAGAAGTAGGATAGAAAATATAATGCCCCTGTGCATCGAATGTGTGATAATGTGCATCATAAAAAGAAAGACAACTATCTATAAAGGGTAAATATCTTTGGAGGCTCCCTCCCTCATACTGCTGCTGATCCAGCATCATCAGGCAAAACTCAAACACCGTTTCCCACTCGTACTCCAGCCACTTGTTATACTCCACCCCCGGATCAGTTCCTGCCGGCCGTTCCGGGTGATATTCCGTTATATTCGGCAGACCAAAATTTTCTATCTGCTCTGTAAAGCAGGCTCCCCCATGATTCCAATACACCTTACTACGTAAAGAGGCATTGTGCAACAAACGCAGATAAAAATCAAATTGCCCTTTTAGCATGTCCCCATCGCCGTTTTTCAACATGGGAAAATATACCAGCCGTTGATTTTGCGCAGTCATCGTACCGCCCCCCCATGCACGGAAATCAGGCGAGAAATGTTTGCTGCTGTCTACATAACACGGATCGAATGTGAATAACCCCCCGTTGAATTTTGTAGGCCATACGCCAAAAGCATTGCAGGCAAGTTGATACCTGAATAATTTATAGTTACGGCCAATGGCATCATGGTGAATATAACTTCGTTGCCAGAATTGATGCCACCAGGCAAGACTAGGTTGCTGTGAAACAGGTACCCGCATCAGTGCCTGCACCCCCTGCTCCCACTCATGTACTGTATTTGTCTGTGCTACATTCAAACCAATCCTGATCTCCTGCGAACGCACCGGCTCAGGTGTTTTTAACGCCCATCCGCGGTACTTTGTATCGGCATATTGCCCATTCGTTATACCATCTGCTACCATTCCCTTTCCCTGTAATATGCCTCCGAAAGTGTTGTTACGAATAGGGTTGTACAACTGCCCTTTCACGGAAGACATGCCTTCCATTCTCACCGTATAATCGAAAATATCGACCACGTCGGACCTGTTCCGATGATAAAAAACAACATTGTTATTCACAAATGAAATTGAATCCCTGTAAGTAATGAGGGGAAACGCCTGTAACACCTTATACGAATTTGCCCTGCACTCTACTCCGTCCTGTATCACGTGATCTTCATATCGCCAGGATTCATACACTACACGCACATCCACAGCATGCTGACTCTTCATACTCACGTGTACTACCGGATGAAATACATCTACCCATAACAGGATGTTCACACCACCCCCACTCACCACCACATGCCCATCTTCCACTTGCAATTCCTGTTTGAAATCTCCTTTGTCAAAAGGTTGTCCGGATATATGTACGCTTACCCTGCCTAACTTGAGCATCGCATTATTTTCATCAAAAGTGCCACTACGCGACAAATAAAACAGCAGGTCCCCCTTTTCTACCCACACATTCAAACCAATGTCCCCTCCTCCGCAGGGCATAGATTCACCGGAATGCAGGCTTTGTGTGTTCCATACAACCTGGGCATTGGCAGTAATAGAAATAAGTAATAAACAGGATAACAAAAATCTGTATAACATGGAATTGATTGTAAAGGCTACACTTAAAAATACAGGATACAATTCCAAAAATGAAATCCCCCGCCACATCGGCAGCAATAAATTCTACGCTCTTATAAAATCTACCCGGCACCCAATAAAATACTTTTTTGTCTTTTATTATTTCCCCCTATCTTTGCACTATGTTCTCAAAAACCTGCGAATACGGCATCAGGGCAATGATCTACATTGCACAGCAATCCAAAAACGACATTAAAGTGGGCGTTAAGGATATTGCTGCGGGTATAGACTCCCCTGAATACTTCATCGCCAAAATCCTGCAGGAGCTTACCAGGAAAGGACTCTTACTCTCCTTCAAAGGCCCTACCGGGGGTTTTTACCTGGACAAAAAAGCCCTTCAATGCTCTATAGCTGATATTGTAAGAGCGATCGACGGCGACAAGATCTTCTCAGGCTGCGGACTCGGCCTGGATTACTGCTCGGAATCCAAACCCTGCCCTATCCACCACGAGTTCAAAAAGATCAGGGAAGAGATGTCTGATATGCTGAACAACACCAGACTGGATGAGTTTCACGAAAAACTCGCCAAGGACATTGGGTTCCTGAAACGCTGACATTTTTTTTATACTAATAAAAGACAAAAAGGTATTAAATTATGCAAACCGATATCACAACCGAAGAAGACATACAACTCCTGGTGCATACCTTCTATGCCAGGGTCAGAGCGGACAATACTATAGGTCCCATCTTCAACTCCCGCATCCAGGACTGGGATACGCACCTGCAGAAACTATGTAACTTCTGGAGTACACTGTTGCTCTATACCAAAACTTATGAGGGCGATCCCATGAGTGTACACCGCGGAATGGCTATCGACACGGTGCATTTCAACACCTGGCTTTCCATCTTTAACAGCACCATCGATGAACTGTTCGCTGGTGAGACGGCACAGGCAGCCAAGAACAGGGCGCAAAAAATATCAGTTGTCATGCAGCATGTAGTGGCCCGCCAGGCATAATACCACCTCTCTTCTTATCTAAATTCACTAAAAATGACCGTACGAAAACTATGGATAGGCCTTGCCATGGTCTTACTATCCAGCTTTGCCGTATTAATCTATTTTGGCAGAGACATTTATCACCAACTTCCTCCTATACCCGATCAGGTCACAGACGAATCTGGCAATGTGCTTTTTACCGGACAGGATATCCGCGACGGACAGAACGTATGGCAATCCATTGGCGGACAAACCGTCGGCAGCATCTGGGGACACGGCAGCTATATTGCTCCCGACTGGACAGCAGACTACCTGCACAGGGAATCCGTCATCATGCTGCATGCACTCGCAACAGCCGACCAGAAAGACTATGCACAACTGCCTGATGATATACAGGCAATGTACCAACAGCGACTCAAAAACATTATTCGTAAAAACACTTTCGATGCGGTAACTAACACTATTATATTTGCCGCTCCACGAGTAACTGCTTTCAACGAACTCGCTACGTATTATGGCAACCTGTTCATGCGGGAAGGTGATCCTGCTTTCTCCAAACTCCGTGAACAATACGCTATTCCGGGGCATACCATTAAAGACCCTGAACGCATGCGTAAGATGAATGCATTCTTCGCATGGTCTACCTGGGTATGTATTACTGAACGTCCTGGTGGAACAGTGAGCTATACTAACAACTGGCCCGGCGATGAAACGGTGGGCAACGTACCATCTTCCTCGCTGCACCTGTGGTCAGGATTCAGTGTGTTGCTGCTACTGGCCTGTACCGCACTGCTTATTTTATACCACGCACGCAACGCAGAAGAGCATCCTGCTATCCTACCTGATGAAGATCCCCTGCGCCATACCGTGATTACACCATCCATGAAGGCGACGTTAAAGTACTTCTGGATTGTAAGTGCCCTCATTATCGTACAGATGCTGGCAGGTGTGATCACGGCTCACTATGGCGTAGAAGGCAACGCATTTTACGGATTGCCATTAGACAAATTCCTGCCTGCGTCTGTGTCACGCAGCTGGCACGTGCAGCTCGCTATTTTCTGGATCGCCACTTCCTGGCTCGCTACAGGCCTGTACATTGCACCTGCTGTATCCGGCTATGAACCTAAATTCCAGCGCCTGGGTGTAAATATCCTGTTCGGTGCATTGCTCATCGTCGTAGTAGGTTCCCTGGTCGGGCAGTGGTTAGGTGTGATGCAAAAATTAGGACTCGTAGATAACTTCCTGTGGGGACACCAGGGGTATGAATACATTGAACTGGGAAGAATATGGCAAATACTGTTGCTCGTGGGTCTTGTGATCTGGCTGGTACTGATGCTGAGAGCACTGTTGCCTGCATTGCGGAAGAAAGATGAAAGCCGCCACCTCCTTACCCTCTTCGTGATCGCATCTATTGCAATTGCCGTGTTCTATGCTGCAGGATTGATGTATGGCAGACAGACACACATGGCTGTTGCAGAATACTGGCGCTGGTGGGTAGTGCACCTGTGGGTAGAAGGATTCTTTGAAGTATTCGCCACAGTGGTGGGGGCTTTCCTTTTTTGCCGGCTTGGATTGTTACAGATCAGGTCTGCTACGACTGCTGTACTTTTCTCTACGATCATTTTCCTCTTTGGTGGTATCATCGGTACCTTCCACCATCTGTACTTTAGTGCTACGCCGATCTCTGTGCTGGCACTGGGTGCTACTTTCAGTGCACTGGAGATTGTGCCGCTGGTGGTGATTGGTTACGAAGCTTATCACAACTATACGCTGAGTAAGGCAACCCCCTGGATCAGGGCCTATAAATGGCCGATCTATTGCCTCGTTGCCATGTGCTTCTGGAACTTCCTGGGTGCGGGCATCTTTGGTTTTGCGATCAATCCTCCCATTGCATTGTACTACATACAGGGTCTGAATACCACGGCCGTTCATGGCCACGCGGCATTGTTCGGTGTGTATGGTATACTTGGTATTGGCCTGATGCTGTTTGTATTGAGAGGCTTATATCCTGGCAGGCAGTGGAATGATCAACTGCTGGGATGGTCTTTCTGGCTGACAAATATAGGGTTGCTGGTGATGGTAACTGTAAGCATGCTGCCAATGGGTATCCTGCAGGCGATTGCTTCTATACAACATGGTTACTGGTATGCAAGATCTGCGGAGTTTATGCATACTGATACGATGCAGACACTGCGCTGGTTAAGAGTGCCAGGCGATATATTACTGGCAGCAGGTGAATCGCTGCTGGTGATTTTTGTAATTGGATTAAAGACCGGCTGGTCTTTAAAAGAAGAGCGTTAAGATGCAATGCCTGCTGCAGGGTCTCCTGCGGCAGGCTCTTTTTAATGATAAATGGCATGCCTTTATTCAATTACCCTGTACATGCCCATCTACCCGCTATTTGTTGATGTACAACTTGGTATCATAAGTGATCGTCACTTCGCCATCCCGCTGATTCACCTCAAACAACTCCGTCAACGCCTGCATCATCTCCTCGTAATTTCCCTGCCCCGGCTGTGGCATATATGAAGAACTCAGCACCTGTCCTTTCAACCCTTCAAAATCGAGCTGCTGGCTATGCCTGAAGTAATGTACTTCCATTTCAGCGGGTGCAAAAAATGCGGTTAACTCAGGTTCATGTGCCTTCCGGATTTCATGATAATCCGTGCCATAAGTCGCCTTGAGTGTTTCATATCCTTTATCAAACGGTGATTCAAGTGTACGCAGGTTCCATAATAATGCTACATAACCACCTGGCAACAGGATACGGTCAAATTCCTTCCTGGCTACGACAGGATCAATCCAGTGAAAAGCCTGTGCTACGGTGATCAGTTGTACTGACTGATCAGGCAACCCCGTCGATTCTCCCGATCCGTTGAGTGAAGAGAAATTGGGATAATCGTTCAACTGTGCCTCCGCCGCCTCGCGCATCTTTGCATTTGGTTCAATAGCATATACGGTCCAGCCTTTCTTTAACAACAATTCTGTCAGGATACCGGTGCCGGAACCAATGTCTGCAATGGCTGAACCAGTCGTGAGCCCTGCCTTGGTCTGCAAAAATTCAATCAACGTATCCGGATAGGTAGGACGATATTTTTTGTAGTTGTCTACCCTGTCTGAAAATCGCTCCTTTGAGTTAAACTTGTCTACAGATGCCATATTGTATCAGGTTTTATACCCAGGTATACCGTGTTCCCTTTTTTAGGTATTGCAATTAAATCAGTCGTTCTTATCAGCACAGACCCACCCGGCACTTTCACACCAATCTCATAAGCATTTCCCATGTAATTCACTTCTTCTACAAGTCCTTTGATGCCAGCCTTATATCCAAACTGCAGATTTTCCGGCCTGATAAATATTTTCCTGTCGCCTGTTTGCTCCAGTACGTTGGGTGCTACCAGGTTATAAGGTCCGAACAGGCCGGCTGTATATTCATCTACAGGATGATTGTATACTTCAAATGGCGTACCTCTTTGTACGATCAATCCATCTTTTACAACCAGGATTTCATCGGCCCATGACAGTGTATCCTGTGGATCATGAGAAACAAGCAGACAGGTCAGATCCAGCTTCTCCCCTATTTCTTTGATCACTGTTTTCAATATCTGCTTATGAGAATAATCCAGGTTGGAAAATGGTTCATCCAGCAGGAATAACCGGGGGTTACCGATTAACAAACGCGCCATCGCCACACGCTGCTTTTCTCCACCTGAGAGCTCATCGGTTCTCCTTTTCATCAAATGGCTGATCCTGCAAATGCTGTAGAGTTCATCCGCTTCCTCCTCCGTCATTTTATTGGCATATTCCAGCACCTCTTCTACCCTATAATTCAATCGCAGTTCATAGTGCTGGCTCAGGTAAGCAATACCAGGTTCACCGGGGAGTAGTCGTTCGAGTGGGCCTTTCACCCGGTTACCTTCAAATCTTACTTCCCCTTCATCCGTCTGCAATAATCCGGCTACAATTTTCAATAAGGTACTTTTCCCGGAACCGGAGGCACCCACAATTGCAATCTGCTGGTGCTTTTCCTGCACAAAATCAATACCCTTTAAAACCAATTCTCCATTCACCTGTGTACAGATCCCTGTTACTGTTAAAAAACTCATAATAAACAAAGGTAGTGTATGATTTTTGAATTAAGTCAAGCCAACCGCAGGCCCATGCCGACTCTCCGTGCAGTTGCCTACGGCAACTGCACGGAGAGTCGGGTGATTCTTTGGAAAAAAATGTAGTTGAAACACTACCTAAACAAAAGTAAAAGAAATCTACAATTAATTGCCCCCATTTTACAAACCCCACTTTTGTCATTCGGGGTACTTTTATAGTCTCAAATTGATGACAGATGAAAAAGATTACAATAGGAAAAACAGACTTACAGGTAGCCCCCATCAACTTTGGTGGTAACGTATTCGGCTGGACTTTAGACGAAAAACAATCATTTGAAATATTAGATGCGTTTGTCAATGCCGGCTTTAACTTTATAGATACTGCTGATACCTATTCCTGGTGGGCAGAAGGCAATAAAGGAGGTGAGTCAGAAGCAATTATAGGTAAATGGATGAAGGCACGTGGCAATCGTGATCAGATCATCCTGGCTACAAAAGTAGGTGCCCGGAACAGAGAACATAAAGAAGATGTGAGCAAAGCACACATCCTGAAATCAGTAGATGAGTCATTGCAGCGGTTGCAAACAGACCATATCGATCTGTACTATACACACTTTGATGATAATGTGACGCCCGTGGAAGAAACTTTATCAGCTTATGATGAAATCATCAAGGCGGGCAAAGTGAGATATATTGCGGCTTCCAACTTAACACCGGAACGCCTGACCGAGTCCCTGAAACTGGCAGAAACGAAAGGGTTGCCACGCTACCAGGCATTACAGCCACATTATAACCTCGTAGAGCGGACAAATTTCGAAACAAAATACCAGCCTGTTGCAAAGGAATATGGATTGAGTGTAATGCCCTATTGGTCACTTGCAGCTGGTTTCCTGACCGGAAAATATCGTTCTGAAGAAGATTTTAAGAAGAGTGTGCGTGGTGAAGGTGTGCGAAAATACCTGAATGAAAAAGGAATTGGCGTATTGAATGCGTTGGATAAAGTAGCTGCCAAACATGATTCTAAACCTGCAACTGTTGCCCTGGCATGGTTGCTGGCGCAACCGACTATTGCAGCACCCATCGTGAGTGCTACGAGCCAGCAACAGCTGGAAACGCTGGTCGCCGCACCGGCTTTACAGCTGGATGCAGAGGACCTGGGATTACTGGATACTGCCAGCAAATAATCCCTTCTTGCTTTTAAAGCTTTGTTAAAAAATCGAGGTTGTCTCAAAAGTAAAATTTCCCGGATTTAATCCGGATACCTGTTGGAGAGAATTTCATTTAATGATTCTCATAGCCTTCAGATTACTTTTGAAACAACCTCGATTTTTTTTGCCCGGTAAAAATAATTTTCACTTACTTTGTATTACAAAGCACTTTCAATAGTATGAAAACAAGTACCCAATGGATCGCTCATTTTGAGCTAAATGCCACCAAACATAGGGTCGATTGGTCCATAGCCCCCAACATTTCCCCGGCGGAACTGGCTCCCATCCTCCGCTCCCTTCAGGCCTGGCAACTCGGGGAAACCTCAGATGGTAGTCATCTGTTGCGCACGGCCACCAATTATGCCAACAGGATCAAAGATCCTTCTTATATCACCGCTGTACAGCTCTTTATAAAAGAAGAGCAAAAACACGGTAACCACCTCGGCCGCTACCTGGATGCTATTCATCAGCCAAGGGTTAAGTCCGACTGGGGAGATACCCTCTTCAGAAAGTGCCGCTATTTCAATACCAGTATGGATTGCTGGACGCTCACCGTGCTCACGGTAGAGAGCGCCGCCCAGATCTTTTATCAATCGTTGAAAGATGCCAGCAATTGTACACTGCTCAGGCAAATTTGTACAGATATCCTCATTGACGAAGCCCCACATATTGAATTCCAGACGGAACGACTCGCTATATTATTCCGGGACAAGTTTGTGCTTTATCGTCCATTCTGGCGTATCTTTTACCAGATTACCTTCTTCTCTGTTGCAGTAGTTGTGTGGTTGGGACATCGTAAATTATTCAGGGCAGGTGGCAATACGTTCTCGTCTTTCATTGATAAGATGACGTATAAATATCATAAGACCATTGCCAGAGTTACATCTCCGGTGCCACACCCGCGCTATATTGCGGAACCATCATTGCAGCCTAAAACCGTAAATTAAGGATCTGAAAAGCCTGACCATTATGTTGAAAAGAATTTCTCCGCTTGAAAAAATGCTGGCTGTTGCCATTGCTTTTACGATGACATTGCTGGTGGTACGCGTGCTCCGTTACCATGATAATATTTATATTTTTTATATCTGGAATACATTTCTGGGCATACTCCCATTAATCTTCAGCCGCCGGCTGGCGGGAATGTCGGGGATCCACCTGCGGTCTGTTGGCCTCATGGCCTGCTGGCTGGTATTCTTTCCAAATGCAGCTTATATGGTAACCGACATCTTTCATTTTAGTGAGCGACCTCCGGTGCCACTTTGGTATGATCTGCTGATTGTATCGTCTGCGGCGTGGAATGGCTTGCTATTAGGGATTATTTCATTGATGCAGGTGGAGCACTTTCTTGCCAGGCATCTGAAAGGCCTGTGGGTAAAGGCGATTGTGCTGGTGAGCTTTGTGTTGTGCGGGTATGGCGTCTATATTGGCCGTTACCTGCGGTTCAATAGCTGGGATGCAGTGACAAATCCTGAAACATTGTTTTTTACCGTGGCAGGACATTTATTTAAGCCCTATCATCATTTGGGAGCATGGGCTTTTAGTATCGGTTTCGGGGGCATGTTCGGGATTATTTATTACACGTTGCAGCAATTACATCATCATAAAAAAAGCGCTCCTCAGAACGAGGAACGCTTTTTTATATCTTGATGGTTAAAGCGCAGTATTAATGTCCTGACTTCACCGATGTCATTTCCAGGTTTTTGAACCGCTTCATACAATAAAAACCGAAGTTCAGAATCACTGCATAACAGATCAACGGAACGATCAGTGCATACTGTACGCCAATGGCATCAGCCAATGCACCCTGTATGACAGGCATAATAGCACCACCCAGGATCGCCATCACCAACAGGGAAGAACCCTGGCTGGTATAGGTACCCAGTTTTGCTATCGCCAGTGTATAGATGTTAGAGAACATAATAGAGTTGAAGATACCGATACCCACAATGCTGAACATCGCAATTTCTCCTTTGTTAATGATGGCACTCGCCAGCAGGAACATGTTGATCAGGGAGAATATAACTAACGTGCGTGCAGGCGCAGAACGACCTACCAGGAATCCTACAAAGTTCAGTGCAATAAAGATCAGGAAGAAACTGATCTGCTCAAATGGCATACCTACCAGCAGGTAAATCACCCCGAATACTGCCAGGGCGGTCACCAGCATATACGCCGCTTTCCGGGCCTGACTCATCGTATGACTCAGCGAGATGGCTCCTACAAAGCGGCCGATCATCGCGCCTCCCCAATAGATCGCCAGGTATTTCTTGGCTTCACTTTCCTGCAGACCAGCGATATCCTGCAGCCCCAGGAAGCTGATCATAAAGCTACCAACGGCAACTTCTCCACCTACATAACAGAAGATAGAGAGGATACCTCTTTTCAGCTGAGGGAACTGTAATACACCCAATCCTTTAGGCTGATTTTCTTCGTCCTGTGCAAAATTTGGCAGTTTTACACGCCAGATCAACACCGCTACCAGCAAGAGGATGCCTGCAAAGATCAGGTAAGGGATTCTGGTTGCCGCGGCACTAAACCCACCATTTGGATCCTTGAACAGCTCAAATATCAGGTGACCACCTAATATAGGCGCGATCGTAGTACCGAATGAATTAAATGCCTGTGTGAGGTTCAACCTGCTGGAAGCACTGTCCTCAGGCCCCAATAGCGATACATAGGCATTCGCCGTAATCTGCAATACGGTAAAACCCAGCCCCAGCACGAACAACGCACTCAGGAACAGGCCATACACACCATACGTAGCAGCTGGCAGGAACAATACACAGCCCAGTGCCGACAGGATAATACCAAAGATAATCCCCTTTTTGTACCCCACCTTATTGACAGGGTCCCCGTTGTAATAGGAAATAATGAAATAGATCAGCGAACCGATAAAATATGCGCCGAAGAATGCAAACTGGACCAGCATCGATTTGAAGAAGGTGAGCTGGAACAACTCTTTCAGGTAAGGGATCAAAATATCGTTCATACACGTGATAAATCCCCACATAAAAAACAATAACGTGATCGTGATCAGTGGAATTGCATTGTTTCCTTTCTTATGATTGTTCATAACCCGGACTTACGTTTCTTTGTTAAAGTTGGCAAAACACAAACATACATCTATCTGAATCATTTTTGTCAAAAAAAGCGACAAAAACTTTCAAAATCATATAAGTTTCCCCGCCATGGGAACGAGAATCAGTCAATTCCCCGGGCAAAATCATCACTAATGTTAAATCTGTTTATCTTTGTCATTATGCGGAATATTGATATTGAAAAAGCCAGCGAGGCGTTATGGAAAAATGCCCTACCCCACCTATCTGTCGACTGTGTCGTTTTTGGCTATCACCAGGGCAGCTTTAATGTGCTGCTGGCCAGGATGAAAGGAGATGACAAGTGGATCCTACCTGGGGGTTATATACAAAAAACAGAATCTATTGACGATGCAGCCAAGCGGATCCTCTTCGAAAGAAGTGGTGCGGAGAAAGTGTTCCTGGAAGTTTTTGGCGTGTTTGGCGAACCAAATCGTTCTGAAGACTACTTTGTCGAGTATGATGACAACCTCTGGCATAAAATGCGTTTTGTCACCATCGGGTACTATGCAGTGATTGACCAGTCGCAGGTGACGCCTGTACCTGATATGTTCAGTGATGCCTGTGAATGGATGCCGGTCTATGAATTGCCGCAAATGGTCATGGATCACCAGCAGATCATTGAGAAGGCACTGGAGAAATTAAGGGATCAGCTATATCATAAGCCTATTGGATATAACCTGTTGCCGGAGATCTTCACCCTCCCACAACTGCAAGCCCTCTACGAGAAGATTATGAATCAGAAATTCAACAGGGGCAATTTTTACAGGAAAATAATGAAAGAAAATATCCTGATTAAACAGGGAGAAGCAAAAACAGGAGGGGCGCATAAAGCACCACATCTATACAAGTTTGATCCGGCAATCTATACGAAGTAATGATATATTGAGTATTTACTCAAACGGACTGGCACAGTAGTAGCTGTACATGTGCATATGACAACTCTTTCACAACGCAGTGCTGGTATACTTTTACATATCACCTCATTGCCCGGCCCCTTTGGCTCCGGCGATCTGGGGCCGGCAGCCTATCATTTCGCAGATCAGCTCCATATAGCCAGGCAACGTTACTGGCAGGTACTCCCCGTCAATCCCGTAGATGCTGCTGCACTATCACCCTACAGCCCCATCAGCAGTATGGCTGGCGACCCGATGTTGATCAGCCCGGAATTGCTTGAACAGGAAGGTTTGCTCACACAGGCCCAACTCAAAAGATGTCACCTGCCCAATTCTGATAAAGCTGATTTTGAAAAAGCCATTCCTATTAAATCGGCCCTACTTGAAATTGCTTACCTGAACTTCGTACAGCATGAAGATCAGTCAGCATTCGAAGCGTATTGCACACAACAGGCCTACTGGCTGGATGAGTTCACGGAAATTCCCAGGGAAAAATGGTACCAGTTCAAATTTGACCAGCAATGGTCTGCCCTCAAACAATACTGCAATGACAAGGGCATCCTCATTTTTGGAGACCTGCCCTTCTACATACATAGTGAGGCCTGTGATATAAAGGCACACCCTGAATTTTTCAACATGAATGGAATAGCAGGCGTGCCGCCTGATTATTTCAGTGAAACAGGGCAGTGCTGGAATGTACCCGTTTACAACTGGGAAGCCCTCAAAGCCGATAATTATCAATGGTGGCTCCGCAGGATGCAACGCAATATGGAACGGTTCGACCTGTTAAGACTCGACCACTTCCGCGCCTTTGCTGCTTACTGGGAAATTCCGGCCGGAGAGACGACAGCCGTCAATGGCCAGTGGAAACCGGGCCCGGGAGCGGACCTGTTTCAAAAATTGCAGGCCTTATTCCCTTCTATGCCTTTTATTGCTGAAGACCTGGGAACAATAGATGAACCGGTAAGAGCATTGCAGGCACAGTTTCAGCCGAAGGGAATGCGGGTACTACTGTTTGCCTTTGGTGACGATATGCCACAGAATGAACATGCTCCGCATCACTTCATTTCAAATGTAGTGGCGGTCACAGGTACACATGACAACAATACTGCACGCGGATGGTTTGAGGAAGAAGCAGATCGAAAAACGAAATTAAACCTCCGCGAATATACAGGACTTAAAGTGTCTGCTAAAAAAGTAGCACGCATCCTGTGCAGGATGGCCTATTCGTCCGTAGCAGATATCGTGATACTCCCCATGCAGGATGTATTAGAATTACCTGCTGCAGCCAGGATGAACAATCCTTCCGGTAGTAAAGAAAACTGGAAATGGCGGATGCTGGCCGGACAATTTAAAAAAGAGAAAATCAAAAGGCTGAGGAAGTGGGCGAAATTATATAACCGCCATTAATAAAGAATCAACGGGTCATTCGTTTTTCAAACGTTGTAAAATAAGACGTGGCCATTTGTAATTCCAACACATCTTTTCTACTTTTATGAGCAAGTAATCAGCGGAATTATATGGCGGCGTATGATCAATTTAATGATGAAATGTTACTTCCTCTGATTGCGGATGGAGATGAAACCGCATTTACAGCCCTGTACAACAGGTATTGTCCCAAAATATACGCTTATCTCAACAGGACAACCAAAATTCCGGAAATAGCAGAAGAACTTACCTATGATATCTTTACCGGCCTGTGGACAGGTCGCGACTTACTACCAGACATCCGCAATGTGAATGCATTTCTTTCTAAAGTTGCTTACAACAAGGCGATGGACTTCTTCAGGCTTGCAGCCAACCGTCAACGTTTACAGGCAGTAGTGGCCTCCCGGATGGCACACCCTGTCACCACCCCGAATGCCGATGAAAGGCTGCTGGAAGCTGAGACCAAACGTATCCTGCAGGAAGCCATCGATCATTTAAGCCCCCAGCGTAGAAAGGTTTTTATCATGCACCGCGAATTGGGCATGACCCATGAACAAATAGCCCAGGCGCTGAGTTTATCTCCCGAAACTGTAAAAACAACCATGTCTAAAGCGCTCAAAAGTATGCGTGCTTTTCTACAACAACGCGGTGTGGAAAGTGTTATATTATTATACTATTTAATGTCCGGAAAATAATTTTTCCAGGGCAGTACCACCCCCACTCTTTTCATTCGTCTTATCATAATAGAGATTTATTTTATGGCAAATAATCAGGAAAGGTTTGCATACCTGTTTCAGCAATATATGCAGGGAAAAGCAACCCTGGAAGAGCAACAGCAATTCTGGGACGCTATGGCCGGCGTGCGACGGGATGAAGAAGCATTCCTTGAATCTGCCATGCTGGAATACTGGGAAAATGAATCTCCCGCCAGTGAACTGAACAGTGAGCAATTACTACAGCGGGTGCTGGCACAAAAGAAAATCCAGTTCAGCAGGCCGGAACGTTCCTACTGGCCTGCTGCCGCAGCTGTACTACTGATATGTGTAGGCATCACCTATTGGTGGTGGAATAAACCAGCCACACCTACCGCCCCCACCCTGGCAGTGCATGACCTGCCAGCCGGACGTAAGCAGGCTACACTCACCCTTGATGATGGCAGCACGCTCACTTTGGATAGTACACGACATGGACTGCTGGCACACCAGGGCAATATAACGGTCAACAACCTGCCGGCCGGCCTGCAATATGAAGGAAAAAGCAGTGGCAGCGCGGGGTATAACATACTGACAACATATAAAGGGCAACAGTATCCCGTGACCCTCGAAGATGGCACCAGGGTATTATTGGATGCGTCTTCTTCGCTCCGCTTCCCTGTCAGCTTTGAAGGCAGCGAACGGGAGGTGCAGGTGCAAGGCAGGGCATGGTTTATTGTTGCACCACATCCGAACAAACCATTTTATGTAACAAAAGGAGATAAAAAGGTGATTGTACTTGGCACCAGGTTTAATGTAGACGCCTATAACGATGAAAGTACAACGCGCATCACACTCATAGCAGGCAGTGTTAAGGTAATGAATGGTCCCACCACTCAGTTGCTGTACCCGGGACAGCAGGCCATTCTTGACAATAACAGCGCGGACATATCAGTGAACAAACATCCGGACATTGAAGAAACGATTGCATGGACAGACGGTAGTATGGTATTTAAGAATGCAGATATCGCCACCATCCTCAAAGAAATTGAACGATGGTACGATGTAAAGGTTGTCATACAAGGGAAACTGCAGGAACACAGGTATTACTTCAGCGTATCCAGATCGGCCACCCTGGCTGAGGCACTGCGCTTTCTACAGATCTATCACATAAATTACAAAATCAATGAGGAGGAAAAAAGTCTGATCATTCAACCACAGTAATCAGGAACCAACCATTATCAGTAAAAAACCGGAAGTGATTGGACCCACTTCCGGTATAAGCTGGACATTAGAAAACATAGTCTGAGGGGACTAATTTATTTAACATCCAAACAACCAAAATTATGCAGTTACCTGCTAATGGCAAAATATTGCCATTTATGTCACCAAAATCGCTTTTGATTATGAAGCTTACTGCCTGGCTTTTATTAATAACCTGTTTACAGGTCTATTCCAAAAGCAATGCACAGATTACCCTTACCATGAAGAAAGCTACACTCGAAGAAGTGCTGCAACAGATCCGCCAGCAAAGCGGGTATAATATGGTATATGATGTTTCCATGGTTAGGCAAAAAAGTCATGAAGTAAATATCAAATTGGTCAATATCCCTGTGACCAGTGCCCTGGAACAGGTGCTGGCCGATCAGCCACTTACCTTTAATCTTGCAGGCGGAAACAGTATCTATATTGTAGAACGCGCACTGAGTGCCCCACAGGATTCAACGGTAAGAGGTATCGTAACAGGCAATGATTTCGTACCATTGCCAGGAGCGACCATCAAAGTTAAAAATACAAAACTGGGCACCAGTAGCGATGTACAGGGCGCCTTCTCCTTTAAAAGTATTCCGGCCGAAGCTGTGTTAGAAGTTTCTTTTATAGGTTACGAAACACTGCTGCAAACGTATAATGGGAAAAACTTTCTTAATATCCACCTCAAACCAGCTACCAGCAAGCTGGATGAAGTGCAGGTAATGGGATATGGTACCACCACACGGCGTTTTTCAACCGGAAGTATTTCTACCATCAGTTCAAAAGAAATTGCGCAACAGCCTGTTACAAACCCTTTACAGGCACTTTCCGGCCGGTTACCAGGCATTCTCATTACCGAGCAGAGTGGTACCCCGGGCGCTGGTATCTCCGTTCAGATCAGGGGTATTGGCTCTCTCCTGTCAGGTACGGACCCCTTATACATTATTGATGGTGCGCCATTTACCTCAGAAGCTGTGTATACAGCCGGGGGGAATACCAATGGTTATCTTAAACCTTCCTTTGGCAGCAGTCCGCTTAATAATATTAACCCGGCAGATATTGAAAGTATCGACGTCCTGAAAGACGCAGATGCAACTGCCATCTACGGTAGCCGCGGCTCTAACGGGGTGGTGCTGATCACGACAAAAAGAGGAAAGCCGGGTAAAACAAATGTTGATATCACAGCCTCCACCGGATCTACCCGCGTAGCAGATATACACGCGGTAAAACCACTGAGCCTGCAGCAATACCTGGAAGTTCGCAGAACAGCTTTTGCCAATTCAAATGCGACACCTACGGTGAACAATGCCCCCGACCTCAAAGTATGGGATACAACAAAGTCAACCGATTTTCAAAAACTCATGATTGGCAAGGCAGCTGTTACGCACGACGCAAACATTACATTTTCCGGTGGCAGCCAGCAAACTAACTTTTTGCTAAGTGGTACTTACCACAGGGAAACTGCCGTTATTCCGGGTGACTATAACTACCAGCGGGGAGCGATTCACTTTACAGCCGAGCACACCTCGCCAGACAGGAAATTCAACGCTACCATCAGTTCTACCATGTCATGGGATAAAAATAATAACATCGACAGGCTGGGATATTCTTATGACCTGGCCCTGGTAGGCCTCACCAAAGCACCGAATTTTCCGTTATACGACAAGAATGGGGGATTATATTGGATGAACAGTTTTTCGCTGAATTACGATAATCCACTGGGTTATATATATGCGCCCTATAGCATGAAGAATAACAACCTGATTGGCAATATCTCCCTGCGCTATACTCCCGTGAAAGGACTGAACATAAAAGTCAGTTCCGCATACAACAAATTGCTGTCTAACTCACAGAAGCTGTCTTATAGCAAATCTATTAATCCTTATCAGAATACCCTGCCCAGCGCATACTTCATGGAGAATGTACTGGAAGGCTGGAACATAGAACCACAAGCCGATTATACACATGCTATCAGTCGTGGTACTTTAAATGTGCTGGCAGGCACCACCTTCCAGTCGAATTCATTTAACCAGCCCTATTACCTGGTAGCCACCAATTATACATCAGATGCATTGCTGACCAGCCCCAGTGCTGCGGGTTCGCTACGTGTATATACCTTCTCCTCCCAGTACAAGTATCAGTCTGTATTCGGGCGTATGAACTATAAATGGGACGATAAATATATTCTGAATGCTAATTACAGGTGGGACGCCAGTTCAAAATTTGGGATCAACAACCGCTATGGTAGCTTTGCTTCAGTAGGCGCTGCGTGGGTATTCTCCCAGGAAGCATTTATGCAATCACTCAGCCAGGTTATCAGCTTTGGTAAACTGAGAGCCAGTTATGGTACATCCGGCAATGACCAGATCAGCAATTACCAGTATATGGACACCTACTCCACCAGCTATTATGGTTATAACGGCGTAGGAGCGATCATTCCCAGCCGTATTGCCAACCCCGACCTGAAATGGGAAGTAAGTAAAAAAAGAGAAGTCGGGTTAGAACTCGGTTTTCTGAAAGACCGTGTCCTCCTGACCGGTGCCTGGTTCCTGAACAAAACAAGTAATCCCCTTGTACAGGGTCCGCTGTCTACAGTAACCGGGTTCCCTACTTCCTTCATGAACCTCCCGGCTACCTTAAAACAACAGGGGATGGAATATTCCATTAATGCACAACCGATCAAACGGAAAAATTTCTCCTGGTCAACTACTTTCAACATCACCTTTGCCGACACCAAACTCGCCTCATTCCCTTCCATTCAGAGTACTTCCTATGCATATACAAATGTAGTAGGTAAATCTATGAGCGGATTATATGGGTATCAATTCATGGGGATTGATCCTACCAGCCACCTCCCCTATTTCCTGGATGCGAACAAGAATGGCACCACTTCATTTACCACTGAAACCGGGTTGATGGCAAATGGTCTGGGAGACTACGTGTATTTCGGTAAAAGCAATCCCGATTATTACGGCGGTTTTAGCAACTCATTCCGGTACAAAGGCTTTCAGCTGGATGTGTTTATACAGTTCACCGGCAGGAACCTGAAGAAGAACTCGCAGTCATTAACAAACGTACCGGGATATAATCCTGTGAATATGACACAGTCTACTTATAAGTTATTTAAGGAAACGAATGGAAAGATTGCCACCCGGACTTTTTCGTACAGCGAGAATACTCCTTACCTGTCTGCCATCAAGTACGGACTATCCGATGCTGTATATAGTAATGCCGCATATGCAAGGTTGAAGAATGTATCACTCGTCTACAACTTTGACAGCAAATGGATTTCGAAAGTGAAGTTGACTGCTGCACAGATTTACGTCAGGGCACAAAACCTGCTGACGGTTACGCATTTTGATGGTTATGATCCGGAGACGGGTGCGGCAGGTATTCCACCGTTAAGAACAATTACCGGAGGATTTAAATTGACATTCTAAAAACAGACAATCATGACACACAATATAAAATACATATTACCGGTAGTTTGCTTCTTCCTGCTGGCAGGATGTAAAAAATTTGCCGATGTGGACGCCCCTTCCAACCAGCTGAGTTCCGGCAACGTATTTACAACTGATGCCACAGTAGGCGCTGCAATGGCTGGTTTGCTCAGTACATTGGGCACATCAGATTCCTACCAGCTGCAATTGGGTCTGTCTTCCTTTACCGCGATGACTGCCGATGAACTGGTATTTAATAATACCTCTGACACCTATGATCCGTTCGTTAAAAATGCCCTGGGGGCCAATAACCCGGATGTTCAAAGTCTGTGGACGGCCTTATACGAAGTCAACTACCAGGCAAACAGTATTATTGATGGAATCAATAAGAGCTCCGGAGCGATCTCGGATTCTGTAAGAACGGATGCACTGGCGGAAAGCCGCTTTATCAGGGCATTCTGCCACTTCTACCTGGTGAATATATGGGGCGATGTACCACTTGTCACTACCACCAATGTCACCTATACCAAATCAATTGCGCGCAGTAAGAGTGATAGTGTATACAAACAGATTATCGCAGATCTTGAATTTGCATCGGCCAACCTGAATACCAATTATACTTTTTCAGGTGGCAAAAAGATCATGCCCAATAAATACGCTGCCATGGCGATGCTGGCAAGGGTGCACCTCTATATGGGCCACTGGCAGCAGGCTGCAGATTATGCAAATACTGTGATCAGCAATGGCTTGTACAGTCTCCTGTCGTCTGATAATATAGGAACCATTATGACTGAGAACAACCAGGAAGCCATCTGGCAGCTGGAAGCCGCCTTTACCACAGGGTATACTACTGAAGGCCAGTATTACCTGTTGCTGAGCCCTACGCCGAGTTATCTGATCACTGACCAGCTGTTAGGTGCCTTTGAATCAGGTGATCTCAGGTATAGTAACTGGATAGGCACTGTTACCGTCGACAATGTAACTTATCATTATCCATATAAGTACAAGGTAACTGCAAATAATCCGGGTGCTGCGGAATATGCCACTTACCTGCGGCTGGCAGAACAGTATCTCATCCGTGCGGAAGCAAACATGGAACTGAATAACCTGGATGCAGCCATCAGCGACATAAATATTATCCGCAATCGTGCTGGTCTGGGTAATACAACTGCCACTACAAAAGATCAGTTGAAACTGGCCATTGAAAAAGAAAGAAGACTGGAGTTGTTCTCTGAATATGGACACAGGTGGATGGACCTGAAACGTACAGGTAGAATTGATGCGGTATTAGGTGCTACGAAAAGCAACTGGTCTGCCACCGATGCACTATACCCGATACCACTCAGCGATATTCACAATGACCCCAACTTAACACAAAACCCGGGTTATTAAAACCAGTTGTCAACATAGTCCTGTTTAGTCGATTACCATCCTGCCGATATGATTGTTTACCGGCAGGATGGTATTACTTTATAAGGCCGTTACCTGCCATTGCTGATTCGTACCACTATTCCAGTTCCACTGTATCACGGTCGCTCCATTTGCCGTAGATGTGGAATTCACATCCAACGCAAACCCACTATTCCTGTTCAATACCTTGTAATATCCAAAACCGATATCAATGACCTGCCACTGTTGATTTGTACCGCCGGCATAATCATATTGAATCACCGCCGCGCCCGCAGTCGTAGCACCTCCACTCACATCCAGTGCCTTTGAACTGTTCTTATTGATGATAGACTGGTAGTTATTCGCCAGTGCATTAAACGTCCACTGCTGATTTGCTCCACCCCAGTAATCCCACTGGTCAATCGCTGCACTATTGGCAGTAGACTGATTATACACTTCCAGTGACTTCCCACTGTTCCTGTTGATCACTTTGTAATAAGTACCTGCTGTGAACGATGCATAGGGCGGCGTGATGGAACCTGTACCCCATGCATATTTCAAACGAGTAAGACCAGATGTATTATTGGTGGTCAGAGATGACCCGGTAGAAGTAAACATACTGTAAGTATCCCCTGTTCTCAATCCGGGCCAGTACACACCACCAACGCCCAGGTCGTGCAACGAATTCGTCATCCCCTGCAGGTACGTGTTATTCACATTTGAACCCGGTGCACCTGTATAATTGGTGCCATCCGTCATCACAGTGCCGAATTCAGTCACGATTGTACGCGTAGGGTAAGCCAGTGATTTCACCGGTTGTTCCCAATCAGCAGTAGTCGTCTTACTGGTTTCAAACCAGGTGTAATCATGGAAAGACAAGAGACAACTGTCAAAACGGGAATCAGCACCAATGGTGTTTACATCAGAAGAATAGCCAACTCCATCCAGCACGAAGCGATTTTTGGGCACACCGGGGTAACGGGTCACAAAGCTGTTATAAAGTGTTTTTAAATTAGTCGCACTATAGCCGTGCGGTTCATTGAAACACTCAAAATACACCAGTGTGTTGGATTTGTAATTCGCCACAATCGTATCCCACATCTGCCAGAATGTAGTGGTGTTATCAACCAGGCCATCGCGGGACGAAGCTCCTTCCCAATAGCCCAGCAGGACCTTCATGTTTTTAGAAGTCGCTTTGTCAATAGCACCCTTGTAAGTGGCCCAGAAAGAACTAACGACCGTAGATGGATTGACCGGCAACCGTACCGTATTTGCACCGGCAGTGATGAAGCCATTGAGAATGTAGTCAGCCTTTGTTTGCATACTGGCATACGTATCTGTCGATACAGTGCCGGAAAGGATCAATGCGTCATCGGCAAAGTTGTCCCTGCTATCCGCCCAGTTAACACCTTTAAAGTCGCCAGAGGTGACAGCAACGGCTACTACAGCCGTAGAATTGTCTAGTTTGAGCGATGACAGATCTGCCTGTTCTTTGTTGCAGGCAAAGGCAAGCATTGCGCTCGCAACGAGGGTTAATTTGGTTTTCATGAACGTGAGAATTAATTGTATAATTTACAATTAAAAAGCTGATTGGAGAAATCAATTTGCAGATGAACAACCGGAACCAGGTATCACCTGGAAAACAGGTCCTATCAGATACCAGAAATATTTCATATTTCTTTTTAGTACCTGTAAACTGTGTGATTTATCCGGTTGTTTCCTACATTTGAAAAATGCAAAACGATCCGGACTTCAACAAACTTGTCTTCGACATCGCCCGTGCCATTCCCAAAGGGCGTGTCACTTCTTATGGTGCCATCGCAAAGGCCCTTGGCAAAGGGAATCTTTCCCGCATGGTAGGCCGGGCTATGGGGTTTGTAGCCGGGGAGAAACCAGCGGTTCCTTTTCAAAGAGTTGTAAACAGCCAGGGACAGCTGACTGGTGATCCTGGTAGTATTGCAAACAGGAAAAAGCTGCTGGAGAAGGAAGGCGTAGCAGTGAAAAATGATAAAGTTGTGGATTTCAGAAAGATCTTCTGGGATCCATCTGAAGAAATAGATATTTGATATCCTGCCAGGAGAAGCAGGATGATAGCAGATCCGCAGGTCGCTGACAGGCAACGGCCGTCCTTATCTCGTGACCATCACACTTCCATGCTGTTCTATATGCTTTCCTTCTGAGGTCACCGCGCTAATCATATACACATACGCCCCTACCGGTGCCTGCTGACTCTTCTGCCAGCCATTCCATCCCTCACTGATATCATGTGTCTCAAACACCAACTGCCCTACCCTGTTAAATACCCGCATACTAAATGACAAAGGTATGTCTGAGGTCTTTACTCTAAACACATCATTCAAGCCATCACCATTTGGTGAAAATGCCGTAGGTAAAATATAAAAGATCTTACAATCCGGACTCAGGCCCAAATACACCGCTGCACTCCCTACACAACCATTTGCATCTTTACCTTTTACCGTGTAGCTTGTTGCACCCCTGAATGTAGCCGTCACATGATCGCCTTTATTGGTGGACAATAAGGTAGCCGGGCTCCACTCGTACGTTTCCGCACCTGTTGCGCGCAAGGTCACCGTATCATTGATACAATACGCACCCACTGTGGGCGTCACCTTTATCTCCGGTGCCAATCCAATGGTCACCACTTTTTCCACTTTTCCTTCACAGGTGCCATCATATGTCGTCAATGTTACCTTGTAATCACCCGGATCCTGCCATGTCACCTCGTAAGGCCCGGGATCATTCCCCGTCACATTTATCGCGTTATAGTAGTTCCAGGTATAAATAGCCGTAGGTGATCCATCAGGTATAAGGGTCACTGTCACCGGCGTACCCGCACATCCGCCAGCTGTTGTAAAATCTGCCTGTGGGCTACTGACCACTGTCACTGTCAGCGGTGCCCTTGCACTCTCACATACATCGGTCTGGCTCACATAATAGGTAGTCGTTCCCGTTACTAAGGCAGAAGGTGTTGGTGCCGTTGATGAACCTGTGCCGCCGGTAGCCGTTGTATACCATAATAAATTTGTACCTATTGCACTCAAAGGGGCAGCGGTTGCATACTGGCAAAGTTTCACCGGCCCGACTACCGGTGCATTCGTCTTTTTTATTGTTACTGTCAGTGCTGCACGATCACTCTCACAAGCTATTGTCTGGGACACATAATAGGTAGTCGTTCCTGTATTCAATGTAACTGGTATCGGCGCAGTTGCAGTAGCTGTGCCACCACTTGCTGCTGTATACCAGCGCAATGAGGTGCCTGTAGCGGTCAATTGAGGGACTGCTTCATTCTGGCAATATTCCAGGTCACTTACCACAGGTGGTGCAGGTTGTGCACTCACCGTTACTTTCAGCGTGGCACGATCACTCTCACATCCACCTGCATCCTGCTGGGTTACGTAATAAGATATGGTACCTGTAGCGGCGGTTGATGGTGTAGGTGCCACTGAAGTCCCTATACCTCCCGTAGCGGTTGTATACCACATGAGGTTCGTTCCGGATGCAGACAATGCAGCCGGCACTGCATGCTGGCAATAAGCCAGGTCATGTGTAACAGGTGGCATGGCCTGGCTGCCGATAGTCACCGTCAACGCAGCCCGATCACTTTCGCAACCTATATATTGAGATACATAATAAGTTGTTGTTCCGTTTGTAGCTGTCGAAGGCGTAGGTGCTGTAGCAGTACCCGTACCACCCGTAGCCGTTGTGTACCACGTCAGGTTTGTACCTGTTGCAGTCAGGGGTGCTGCAGCAGATCCTATACAATAGGTTACATCTGTCACCGCAGGTGCGGCAGGTATTGCATGGACGGTTACCTTCAGCGGTGTGCGATCGCTCTCGCAACCTACATTCTGGGACACATAATAAGTTACCGTACCTACTACCGCTGTCGATGGTGTAGGTGCAGCAGAAGTACCGGCAGCAGCTGCAATGGATGTATACCACATCAGCCCTGTCCCTGTCGCCGTCAATGGTGCAGCCACAGCCCCTTCGCAATAAGCAATATCACTCACTACGGGCATGGGCGGATTATTCGTTACCGTCACCTTTATAGGTGTACGTGCACTCTCGCAACTGCCTGTTTCCGTCTGTGTCACATAGTAATAAGTTGTGCCATTCACACTTGTATTCGGTGTGGGTGCTACAGTAGTACCGCTCCCACCTGATGCATATAGATACCATGTGAGGTTAACACCTGTAGCCGTCAGTGGTGATGCGATAGCACCCGTACAATACGTGACATCTGACACTACTGGTGCGGCGGAACCTGCGGTCACTGTTACCACAAGCGGAGAACGGGTACTCTCACATCCGCTGCTTACTGTTACTTTATAATAAGTTGTTGTACCCACAGCAGTTGTAACTGGCGTAGGTGGGGTATAATCACCGGTTCCACCTGTTGCCGTGGTATACCACAGGTAAGTGGTGCTGGTAGTTCCTAAAGGTGCTGCTACTGCATTTTCGCAATAAGTGACATCCGTTACCACCGGTGCCGCTGGTTGTGGTCGCACATAGGCCATTACGGATGTACGATTACTTTCACACTCACCTGCCTTTGTTTGTGTTACATAATAATAAGTCGCCCCGGTGGCCGTGGTCACGGGCGTGGGTGCGGTAGAAGAGCCGGTTCCACCAGTAGCCGCGGTATACCAAAGTAAATTATCGCCGGTTGCTACCAGTGGCGTTGCATTCATGTGCTGACAAAAATACTGGGTGGCTGCTGTTGGTGTGACAGACAATGTTTTTGTAGATTCATAGATCCCAATATCCACCGTTTTTACAACACGTGGGTTCCCGTCATAATCGGTGGTACTACTTCCCACAGCCGGCAAAATAGTCGCGTCTATGACCGGAGAACAGGGTGCTACATGAAAATTATGTCCGGGACCGTCTACAAACTGCGGATCACTGTTAATGTTGTTTGCCGGCAAATTTGCGTCATCCACATAGATATCACTGTCATGCCAGGTGATATTTGCATCGCTGAAATTAGCAGCGCTATATTTCGCACCTAACCGCCAGATGATTGCAAACTCAATATAAGGGCCTCCTGTTGCACCATTCGCCAGGGAGTTGTACGCCAGGTTTTCCCCATTATCCCAGAACACCACGTTGTCCATCCAGGGCCTGTGTATAGAGGTACTACCATCCAGTATATTGGCTATTACTGAACCCTGTCCTGATATTGTTGTATTGCCGATAAAAATACTGTTGTCGGTATAGTCATTTCCCCAGCATGCTCCCTGGTAAGAAATGGAGATGGCGCCACCTGCTGTTGCGGCCGAGTTCCCATCAAAAATACATTTTGACACTTTCGTAGCCAGGTGAGGTTGTGTGGTGCCTGAAGCGACGCCCAGTACGCCTAAACCGGCGCCATATATTGCATAATTATTGGTAAATGTACAATTGACAATCGTTGCAGCCACCGTGGGTTGAGTGGCATCTGCATACAGATTAATACCCGCACCTGTATTGTACTGATTGGCAGTGAGCGAAGGAAAACCATAAGTAGCCTGTCCATCCCGGATTGTTACACCATCTATTGTGGCATTGACAATACGAACTACATTGTAAGAATTATCGCTCGCAATACCGGCGGTACCGATATCGCCACTCAAAATCGTCACATTCGTTTTCCAGTTTCGTTGTGAAAGCAACACTTCTGTTCCCGCAAATCCTCCATAGATCACCTGGCTGGGTTTAGGCGTAAACGCAATCATCCTGTTGCCCGTGTTAGTAGGCAGGTAAGTACCCTGTGCCACCCAAAAAGTATCTGCCTGATTGCCGGCAGCCAATGCTGCTGCCAGGTCATTATAGGCCGTAGCCCAACTACTTCCAGCGCCAGGTGTTGGATTATTCACATTGACATAAATACGATTGAACGAAAATGCCGCTTGCACAGGCAACAATGCAATGATCAGCCACAGGCACAGGCTAGTTAGTTTGGACATTTGTTATCTGATTAAGATACAGGGTAGTGGTAATGCTTCTTAAATGTTGGTGTTCCCCGTCAGGCAAAAGTATAATAATATTTAGATTATTTTATATTTATCTACCTCTCCTTCACCTGATGGCTTGCGTCACTTCTTTAAAATCAATCACCTGCGATCAAAATACCGGGAACAACTTTATATAAAAATACCGGCCGGATCACTTCAGGAAGGGCAGCCAAACCCGCAGGTCAACTATTTGCTTTTCCGGCGACACCGTGCTTAATAAATAGCCGGAAGAATGTATTGCTCCATCATTTTATCAACCTGCCCATGTGCATAAGGCATGTTGTACGCTGTAGCCGTGATCACTATTACCAGGTCATTGAAGATAAAGATCTTATTCCCTCCATTGCCGGAGCAATAGTACGTTTCATGCTGACCGTATTTTTTATTCCAGAGCAGGTAGCCATAATATTCGTTATTCCTGCCAGTAACGGGCAATTGATGAGACATACTTTTTTTAATCCATTCAGCAGGAATGAGCAGCCTGTTGGCATAGCATAAGCCAAACTTCGCAAAGTCAAGGCTATTCATGCGAATACCACCAGCTGTACTGGGAGCATGCTGTGGGGTGTACTGCCATTGGTAACGGGTAATGTGTAGTGGTGCAAAAAGTGTTCTATCTGCATATTTTTCTAATCCGCCGGGAATGATCTTGTCGAGCGTACTTCCTAACAGCATTACGCCTGCAGTAAAGTAATGCCATTGGCCATGATATTTAACCGTATCTACAGGAAGCCCCAGGGTGAATTGCACCCAGTTTTGAGTAGGGTACATGTTTTCTTCATTCCCGGGTGACTGATCGTCATCATCATCCCCATCAAAGGGGGAGCTCATGGTGAGGAGTTGTTTCAGCGAGATCTTTGCTTTTTCCGCTGCAAGCGGATAGAACGCGCCCAACGTCTGATCTTCCGATTGCAGGTATCCATCCCGGATGGCTAATCCTGTTAATGCAGCTGCAAATGTCTTGCCTACAGAACGCACGTCATGCAGGCTATCACGGGTATTGTTATCGAAATATTCTTCGAAAAGGATCTTGTTGTGTTTGATGGCGACAATGCTGGTAATGTGGCGAAATACGCCAGCATCAATTTCACCTTTTAGCTGTTTTATCTTGTTGGTATCAAATTTTTCATGAGAAACAGGCAGGTCTCTATAGGGCTGTACTTTAGCCAACGGTAAAGGTCTGATGGCTACTTTACGCTTTACGTAGAGCGGAAACTGTCCTTCGGCGATGACCGCGCCTATTCTCAGATCCGGCGTCTTTACATACGGACGCAATTCAATCTTCAGCGTATGTGGTCCTTCTGTAAGCGCGCTATCCCCGCCGTTGTTCATGAAGCGGTACCAGGCATACTGGCTCCAATAGGTTCCTTCATGATTGTAATCAATCAATGGTTTGGTCCATTGCTGTTCGTTGGGATCCGGGAATCCCGGCCATAATTCCGTGTGATATACGAGGTGGTTATCCACATAGAACGTGAATTGATAGTTGCCTTTTTTAGCCAGGGAATCCTGACCGGGTGCCAGTGCTTGCAGGTATGCCATCAAAGGTTGCCGGAGGGTAACCGTAACAGACAGGTTTGATTTATTGGTAAAAACAGTATCGCCTTTGAATACAATAGATTGGGCGTTGGTCTGGCTGGCAACGCATAATAAAATAATTAGCAGGTGTCTTTTCATACTCAAATTTATAACGGGGAAAATCTCGCCTGTTTGTGGTGCTAACATCGTCACAATTAAGGTAAGAAAATATCACGTTATCAGCATTATAAACACACCATATTATCACTTTATTATCCAATCGATAATGAAGTGATAATATGGTGATCTTATTTTGTCAATTTAGCGGACTCTTCGAATAAAAGCTGTATATTCAGTGTATTGTTTTTAACCTCAAAATAATTGCATATGGCCCTGGTAAAAGGCAACATGTTACTTCAATTTGTGCGTGGCACAATAGGCAAACAATTCACTATTTACGAGCGAAACGAGCAGGTGATCATCGCTGCCAAACGCCGGCCGTCAAATAAGAAACCTACGCAGAAACAGCTGGATGTAAGGTGGAAAATGAAGGTGGCGAGTGCGTATGCGGTAGCTATACTTGAAGATCCGGAGATCCGGGCTTACTATCAATCTAAAGCAGGTCCGGGGCAGAATGCCTATAATATGGCGGTAAAGGATGCATTTCATTCTCCCGAAATTCAGAACATCCAGATAGTGGAAGCGGACACGGTGGTGGTCACAGCGAAAAACGAGTTCCGGTTGGCAGAAGTGAAAGTGCAGGTGTTGGATGCTGCGGGAAAAGTGATGGAACACGGAAAGGCGGTACCGGCGAGGAATGGGGTAGATTGGGTGTATCAGGCAGCCAACCTGCCGAAAAAAGGGAAAATAAAAGTGTTCGTGGAAGACCTGCCGGGAAATGTATGTGAAAAGCAGTTACTGCTGGAATGATTTTTTACATCAGTTTATGATGGATAGCTTTTATGGACTGGCTACATCAGCTCATCGGTGATTTACCAAATTTCTTCCTGAATGAATGGGAGAAATGGGACAGGCTTTTAAAACCCAGGTCCAGGTAAATTGTTGACGGCTTTTGTTGCCTGGTTTCAATGAGATATTTAGCCGCATGCAGCCGCTTGTCCAGCAGCCAATGGCGTGGTGGTGCACCAAATGTTTTCTGGAAGTCACGTTTAAAACCTGACAAACTTCGCCCGGTGAGCTGTGCAAACTTCTCAACAGGAACATTAAAATGAAAGTTACTGACCATGAACTTTTCCAGGTCAATCTTATAAGGTGCCGAAAAGTCAAATAAAAAATTGTTCAGTCCCGGCAGGGCAAGCTGTAACAATTTAACGCCTTCTTTTACTTTCAATACACCCAGTTCATCTATCATGTTCGCAGCGGTATTGCGGGCGTATGGAACGACAGATTGAAAATATCCCTGCAGGAAATCGTTGGATGGAATTAAAACGTTCGGCGGGCCGGCGTATTTATTTACGGCTTCCAACTTTTCTTCCAAAGCAATCTTCCGTAACAGTTCTTCCTGCAGCGATATTACGATTGTTTCATAGCGGGAGCCGGGCGGCGGTGTTTTACGCAGCATACCCACCTGGTTTTTTCTAATCAGCAGCATTTCTCCTGCGCCCATTGAGATCTTTTGCCCGGCACTTTCCAGGCACAACTCTCCTGCGACCTGTAGGATCAACGTATGGTCCTTCCAGAAGCACACCTTCTCTGTCCGCTCAACTGAGTAGTAATTGTAAAAGATTACACCTGGGATGATTTCTTCCGGACTGGTCATTAGTTTAACGTTGAAGATAGGTACCACCGCGTATTGCACCTACTGCGAAGGTAGTGTTTAATGTGTTCATTTCTTCGGCGGTAAATTCAATGTCCATGGCTGCGATATTTTCCGGCAGGCGTGACCTGCGGCCCATGCTTACTAATGGTATGATATAATCGCCCTGCTCTTTCACCCAGGCGATGGCGATCTGCGTGGGTGTACAATTTTTGTCGCGGGCTAATTGCTTTAATACGGCTACTTTCTCCAGGTTATGAATGAAGTTGTCACCCTGAAAACGGGGGAAATAATTACGGTAATCGTTAGCCGCAAGTGGTGCTTTCATTTCGCCGGTCAACAATCCTTCGGCCGTGTTGGCAAACGCTACTACCGCAATTCCAAGTTCTTTTGCTACTGGCAGTAATTCACTTTCAATCTGCCGATCGGCCAGCGAATAGCCAATTTCCAGTGCGCTGATCGGGTAGACAGCATTGGCCTGGCGAAGTTGGTTCGCAGTAATCTCAGATACGCCTATGTAGCGTACTTTCCCTTCTTTGACCAGGTCAGCTACGGTGCCGATGATATCTTCCACGGGTACACTGCCATCCATCCTGCTGGGCTGATAGAGGTCAATCGTTTCCACCCCCAGGCGGGTCAGGGAGTAGTTAATAAAATTTTTGATGGCGATGGGGCGCAGGTCCATTCCAAGCGGATGGCCATTGTGAAAGATGGCGCCGAATTTAACACTGATGAAAGCGTCGTTACGCCTTCCTTTGATAGCCTTTCCTATGAGCAGTTCATTATGACCGGCACCGTAGAAGTCACCGGTATTTAAAAAGTTGATACCGCTGCCCAGCGCTGCCTGTATGGTAGCAATGCTTTCGGTTTCATCGGGTGTAGTACCGCCCCAGATAGCGGACATGCGCATACAGCCTAAACCGATGTTGGATACGAGTGGGCCGTTTTGCCCTAACTGAACTTTTGTGATATTTTTCATGATACAAAGTTCAGGATTAAGAGATACCGGTGGTTTCGTGTACGGTTCAAATATAATGCGCGGGTGGTTCAGGGATGGTGGGCTAATAAACAAAAAAGCCGGAGAATAAATTCCCCGGCCTTCACCTCGTAAAAATTAAAACCGCGATCAATTCCATCCACCTCCTAATGCCTGGTAAATATTCACCACAGCATTCATCTGTTGCTTCTTCGTTTCGATCAGCTCAAACTTTGACTCCAACGCATCGCGCTGTGTCATTAAAACTTCCAAATATTCTGCCCTGGACGACTTAAACAGGTCATTAGAAATATCTATGCTCTGTGTCAGCGCATCCACCTCTTTTGATTTTAACTCATAACTCTTCTCCAGGTTACCAATCTTCGACAACTGGTTCGTGACTTCCCTGTAAGCATTCAGCACTGTTTTCTGATAATTGTACACTGCCTGTATCTGCTTGCTGCTTGCTGTTAAATAAGAAGCCTTTATGGCATTCCTGTTCACCAGAGGCGCCACAAGATCACCTGCCAGTGAATACATCAGCGAAGCAGGTGTTGAAAACAGGTAACGTGGGCTATAAGCCTCATAACCAACGCCACCACTTAACCCCAGCGAAGGATAGAACCTTGCCTTTGCCACTTTGATATCCAGTCTTGCTGCTGCCAGTTCCAACTCTGCTTTCCTGATATCCGGGCGATTAGACAACAGGTCTGCCGGAATACCCGCATGCACGATAGCAGGCACCTGCACATCGAAGCCTTGTGTATTTCTGGCGATCGGCTGTGGATAGCGACCTAACAGGAAGTTGATCTTATTCTCCGTCTCTGTGATCTGCTGCCTGATGTCGTACTGTAAACTCCGCGTATTCAACACCTCTGCCTCAAATTTACGTACGGCCAGTTCTGTTGTTTTGGCCGCTTCTTTCTGCAGTTTTACAATTTCCAGTGCATTCGTCTGAATTTCGATATTCTTTTGCACAATCTCCAGCTGGTTATCCAATGCCAGCAACTCATAATAAGAATTCGCGATCTCAGCGATCAGGCTGGTCACTACAAAATTCTTTCCTTCCACACTTGCCAGGTAACGGGCGACTGCTGCTTTCTTCTGGTTATGCAACTTGTGCCAGATATCCACTTCCCAGTTCGCATACAGTCCTAACAGGAAGTTAGGCACCGGGTCAGGCATTGAATGTCCCTCGCGGATCTCGGTATGTTCTTCCATGGCACCGATATTCGTATACCTGCCTACTTTATCCACATCTGCTCCTACTTTCACACCTACTGACGGCAGGTACTCTCCTTTGGCGGCTCTCACTTCATTGTTCGCGATCTCGATTTCCTGCAGGGTGATGTTCAGTTCCTGGTTATTCTGCAGTGCAGTATCAATCAGCGCTGCCAGGTAAGGATCTGTAAAATACTGTTTCCACTGAATCTTCCCGGTGTTGGTAGAATCCTGCGAGTTAATAAAACTCGCAGGAAGATTTTTGTTTTCTTGTTTGTCGACAATAGCCGGGATTTTACACGCTGAATACGTCAGCGAGAGACAGGCGATCCCTAAGCAATGATATATCTTGTTCTTAAACATTATGATCTAATTCTTCAGTTAATGGATTCTCTTCTTCATTCTTCAACAGCTTCCGTTTCTCTGCAATCTTGCCGAAGATCCAGTACAGGCCTGGTACTACGATCACACCGAATACAGTACCGAACAACATACCACCTGCAGCAGCAGTACCGATGGTACGGTTACCGATCGCACCCGGCCCCGTAGCATACACCAGCGGAATGAGACCCGCAATGAATGCGAAGGAGGTCATCAGGATCGGACGGAAACGCGTTCTTGCACCTTCGATCGCGGCATTCAATACCGTATCACCGGAACGATGGCGCTGTACAGCAAATTCCACAATCAGGACGGCGTTCTTACCCAACAGACCGATCAGCATCACCAGACCTACCTGTGCATAGATGTTGTTTTCAAGGCCCATCAGCTTCACCAGCAGGAAGGAACCAAACACACCCGCAGGCAGAGACAGGATCACCGCAAATGGCAACATGAAACTTTCATATTGTGCAGCCAGTACCATGTATACGAATACAAGACAGATCAGGAAGATGATAGCAGCTTCGTTACCACGGCCTACCTCATCTTTCGTCATACCCCCCCAGTCAATACCATAACCTTTGGGTAAGGTCTGCTCTGCTACTTCCTGGATAGCCTTGATGGCGTCACCACTGGAGTAACCCGGTGCCGGTGCACCCTTGATTGCAGAAGAGGTAAACATATTGTAACGGGTGATCTCATTCAATCCATAGAACTTATCCATCCGCATGAATGCTGACATTGGTACCATTTCTTCCTTGTCATTCTTCACATACAACTTCAGGATATCCTCGGGTAATGCTCTGTATTGCGGCGCTGCCTGTACCATCACTTTGTACAAACGACCGTAGCGGATAAAGCTGGTTTCGTAGTTACTACCTACCAGTGTGGAGATAGTGTTCATCGCATTTTCGATGGTCACACCTTTCTGTTGAGCTACGTCATTATCTATCTTCAGCATGTACTGTGGATAAGATGCACTGTAGAAAGAGAAGATGGAAGTCAGTTCCTTACGTTTCATCAACGCATCTACAAAGTCCTTGTTGACCTTCTCAAACTTCTTATAATCAGCAGTACCTGTTTTATCCAGCAGGCGTAAGTCCAAACCGCCCGCAGCACCATAACCCGGTACGGCTGGTGGCTGGAAGAACTCGATAGTAGCACCCGGAATATCCTTGGCTTTTTCTTCCAGTTCACGGATGATCTCTTCTGCTGATTGCTTACGTTCTGTCCAGTCTTTCAGGTTGATCAGACAGGTACCTGCGTTGGACCCTGTACCTTCCGTCAGGATCTCATAACCTGCCAGTGCAGATACGGAGCTGATACCATCGATTTTTTCAGCGATCTTCTGTAAGCGTTCTGCGATTTCATTTGTTCTTTCCAGTGAGGAACCCGGAGGAGCCTGGATGATACCGTAGATCATACCCTGGTCTTCCGCAGGAATGAAACCGGTAGGCAATGTAGAGCTGATAGCCCAGGTACCCACGCAGAATGCAATCAGCATACCCCAGGTCACGGTTCTCACATTCACGATTTTCCTCAGTAAACCGGTATATCTGCCTGTGAGTTTTTCAAAGCTCCTGTTGAAGGCATCCAATCCCCTGTTCAGCCATGTTTTCTTCTTTGGCTGCCCGTGATTGTTCTTCAGCAACATCGCACACAATGCAGGTGTGAGGGTCAATGCTACCACACCGGAGAGTACGATGGACACTGCCATTGTGATAGCAAACTGCCTGTAGAACACACCCACCGGACCTGTCATGAACGCCACTGGTACAAACACCGCCACCATCAGGAAGGTGATGGCAATAACGGCACCGGCTATTTCATGTACGACCTTTTTAGTCGCCATATATGGGGAAAGGTGATCTTCTTCCATCTTGGCGTGCACGGCTTCCATTACCACGATCGCATTGTCCACCACGATACCGATAGCCAGTACCAATGCAAAGAGTGTGATCATGTTCATCGTCAGCCCAAACATGCCCATGAAGATGAAGGTACCCACCAGCGATACCGGTACTGCTAATGCAGGGATCAATGTAGAACGCCAGTCACCCAGGAAGAGGAATACCACGATACCTACCAGTACGAATGCTTCGACCAGTGTGTGGATTACTTTTTCGATAGAGGCATCGAGAAATTTAGATACGTCATAACTGATGGCGTAATCCATACCCGGAGGGAAGGTGGTTTTCTTCAGTTCCTTCAGTTTCTCTTTCACCTCTTCAATCACCTTGCTCGCATTACTACCATACAGCTGTTTTACAACGATCGCAGCAGATGGTCTGCCGTTCAGGTTAGAATAGATATCGTAGAACAAGCTACCGAATTCTATATCTGCTACATCTTTCAGGCGCAGCAACTCACCATTTGGATTGGCGCGCAGTACGATTTGTTCATATTCTTCTTTGGTGCTGAAACGACCGGAGTATTTCATTACATACTCAAATGCCTGGGATCTTTTACCGGAGCTCTCACCGGTCTTACCCGGAGATGCTTCGAGAGACTGGTTGCCCAGTGCTTTCAGTACTTCTTCAGAAGAGATCTTGTATGCCAGCATACGGTCTGGCTTCAGCCAGATACGCATAGAGTATTCACGTGTACCCAGGATACGGGCACTACCCACGCCCTGCAGACGGGTCAACTCAGGCATGATATTGATATCGGCAAAGTTGTACAGGAACCTTTCATCCGTCTTTGGATCTTTTGAATACAGGTTCAGGTACATCAACATCGCAGGCTGCTCGAGGGAGGTGAGCAGACCTTCACGGATTACCAGGGGTGGAAGTTTGTTCAACACCTTGGCAATACGGTTCTGTACGTTGAGTGATGCGGTGTTTGGATCGGTACCCAGGTCGAAGATAACCTGGATGTTTGCCTCACCGGTGTTGGTTGCATCAGAAGTCATATACTTCATGCCCGGCACACCATTGATCGCTCTTTCCAGCGGAATGATAACAGTTTTTACCAGCAGCTCACCATTCGCACCCGGGTACTCGGCAGATACTTTTACTGTAACAGGCGAGATAGCGGGGAACTGCGTAATGGGCAGCTGGGTCATACCTAATACCCCTAAGAAGAGGATCAGGACGGATATAATTATTGAAAGGACAGGCCTTTTTAGAATATTACTGAACATTTAAATACTTTTTGGATACTTAGACTATTCAGCCTTCAGTCTCAGATGCGAGATTACTTTAGCTGGTTCCTCAAACTCGTAGGTGATCTTATCATTGTCTCTCACCTTCTGCACACCTTCGAGCAGTATTTTGTCAGTTTCGGACAGTCCGTCTCCTACTACAAACAGGTCAGGCATTTCGGCAGCCACGGTGATTTCCTGTGACTTTACTTTGTTATCCTTGCCTACGATGAACACGTAGTGCTTGTCCTGGATTTCGAAAGTTGCCTTCTGCGGAATCACAAGGGCATTTTTCAGGGGTACTACCATCTGGACTTTACCGGTTTCTCCGTGTCTGAGCAGGCCTTCAGGATTGGGGAAAGTGGCACGGAAAGCGATGTTACCGGTTTCGTTGTTGAACTCACTCTCGATTGTTTCTACATTCCCGGTATGTTTGAACACTTCGCTGTTAGCCATGAGCAGGTTAACAGGCACCTTACCTTTTTTCTCTTTTAACCCTTCTTCATAATTCAGGTACTCGGGTTCAGATACGTTGAAGTAAACGTACATCTGGCGGTTGTCGGAGAGACTGGTCAGCAGCTCACCCTCATCTACGAGGCTACCTAATTTCAGTGGCAGGCGGTCGATGATACCATCAAAAGGAGCTTTGATGTCGGTGAATGCCAGGTGTACCTTAGCCAGGGACAGTTCTGCTTTGGCTTTGGCAAGATTAGCCTGTGCCATTGCCAGTTCATTTTTTGAAACGACATTTTTGTCAGCAAGGGATTTGGTATTCTGCAGTTCTATTTCCGCTGCCTGTGCCTCTGCCTGCGCCTTCTCGAGTTCTGCTTCATACACCTTAGGCATAATTTTGAACAGGAGCTGACCTTCTTTTACAAACTGACCTTCATCTACATAGATGTTTTGCAGGTAGCCTTTTTCCTGTGCCCTGAGTTCGATGTTACGGAAAGAACGTATCTGGGATACATATTCCCTGGTAACAGAGGTGTCCATTTTAACAGGAGTGGTTACGAGGTACTTGATTTCCCCTTCCTTTTCTTCCTCTTTTTTGGATGATTTACAGCTTGCAAAGCACAACAGTGCATACAAGCCCACGACGAGCATTGACGTTCTCTTCATAATAAGGATGCGATTCTATTTTTTTAAGTGGTGTGCGAATGACAATAAACTTCCGTATCCTGTGGACGTGGAAGTTTTAAGCAGTAAAAAAACACTGGTTGGAAAAAATATATCAGATACGTAGTACACCGTGTCTTATGTAAAGACATTGGGCATGACTATTTGCAGGATATGAGCTGGAAAGTGTATAAGAATTGTGGTAAATGAGAGCGGGCGGGGAAAAAACAGTGGTAAAGTTATTACCGGTGGAGAGGTGCTTTTTGTACCCTGTCATCTCATCGGTATCATCTTCGTTGTTAGTTTCGGTAAATTTTAAATTCAACCGCTGGAAGCTGCGTGGATGATTGCGGATGTTCAACACATTGTCTTCCTGATCCATAAGCATAAGCATCCTGGCGGCCGCCGTGGAGACATGGTCCCGTGGTGTGGTGGCCTTCAGGTGACTATACCCGGTTAGAATCAGGATACAGAGTGAGAGGAAAATTCTTATTAGCTTTTTCATCCGGACGCAAAATAGATAAGTTATATTATACATACAAAGCTGGCTGGGATGAGCGGTAAATGAGAAATGCGATTTTTTCCAGGGGAATACAGTACCGTAGGTGGTTACACGGTGATTATTAAAAAGTCCTTAAAAGATTTTAAACAGGGCCAGAGATTTCTCCTTCTTTAAATTCTGGACTGGTTTCCAGGGATTTTTTCCCGATAGCGTAAACATTATTCCCGAATGTTAAAACACCTCGCCTTGATAAGTTTCAACTTTGCGGCGCAAACTTATACAGCGATGAGATCCATTCTATTACTTATTTCGACGTTCTTGTTATTATGTTCCGGCGTTTTGTCAGCCAATGATTTAGATGGAAACGGTACCATTAAGGGGAAAATTACGACTACAGATGGTAAACCAGCTGGCCTGGTAACGGTGATGTTGAAAGGCACCCGGAAATCTGCACTTACTGAAGATGACGGTACTTTTGTCATTAACCACGTAAAACCAGGCACTTATACTTTACAGGTGAGGCTGGTAGGTTATGGTACCCGGGAGGAGACAGTGACTGTTTCGGAAGATCATACTGCACAGGTAAGCCTGGTGCTGGAAGTTTCTGACACCCAGCTGCAGGAGGTAGAAATTGCTACGGGGCGTGCGAAGTTCGGGAAGAAAGAATCAGAGCAGGTAGCACGTTTGCCTATTAAGAACCTCGAAAATCCGCAGGTATACAGTTCTATTTCAAAGGAATTACTGAAAGAGCAGGTAGTCACCAACTTCGACGATGCGTTGAAAAATACACCGGGTATCACAAAGTTATGGTCATCTACCGGTCGCCCGAACGATGGTGCGGGTTACTTCACGATCAGGGGCTTCTCTGTACAGCCGACCATGATCAATGGTGTACCGGGACTGACCAACGGGGGCATTGATCCTGCAAATGTGGAGCGGATCGAAGTGATCAAGGGGCCCAGTGGCACCTTGTTTGGCAGCAGTTATATTTCATTCGGGGGTTTATTAAATATTGTGACGAAGCGTCCTTACGATCATTTTGGTGGTGAGGTAGGTTATACGATTGGTGGTTATGGCCTGAGCCGTTTTACTGCTGATGTAAATGCGCCCCTGAATGAGGATAAATCGGCGATCCTGCGCGTGAATGCAGCTTATCATACAGAAAATTCATTCCAGGATGCCGGGTTCAGGAAGTCATTCTTTATTGCACCCAGCCTGGCGTTTAAAGCGAATGACCGCTTGTCTTTCCTGATCAATGCAGAGATTTACAATAGTGAATCGACCAATACCATGATGCTGTTCCTGAACCGTAGCCGTGCATTGATTGCGCATACGCCGGATCAGCTCCATATGAACTGGAATAAATCCTATACTTCCAATGACCTGACTTATAAGAACCCTACTGTAAACTTCTATGGTCAGGCCAATTATAAGCTCTCTGATAAATGGACTTCACAGACTAACCTCTCGAGAAGTTCACGTAAGAGCGATGGTTATTATTCTTACGTCATGTTCCTGGATGCAGGTCCCGTAAAGCCAAGTGATTCACTCGCCAGCCGTTATGCTTACTTACAGAATTCTATTACAACTACGACAGATATTCAACAGAACTTTATCGGTGATTTCAGGATCGGTGGCCTGCGCAATCGCGTAGTACTGGGCCTGGACTTCAATGATCAGAGTACTACCAATAATAACAGTGCATCACCAAGATTTGATATTGTAGATGTGACCAATCCTAAAGATGCCAGTTATGGCACATTGAGCAGGGCTTCAGTAGATGCTAAACTTGCAGGTGCGACCGGTGCAAAGAATGGTAACAGTGCACAGGTATACAGTGCTTATGTGTCTGATGTATTCAACATCACCGATGCATTGCTGGTAATGGCAAGTGTACGTGTAGACCGTTTTGAGAGTAAAGGAAGTACCAACTACTTAACCGGTGCTACAACAGGTGCATATGGTCAGACATCGGTATCACCTAAATTTGGTCTTGTGTACCAGGTGGTGAAGGATCAGGTGAGTGTGTTTGGTAACTATATGAATGGTTTCAAAAACGTATCTCCTGTGAATAACAATGGGGTACCGGGTTACTCAGATGTGCTGAAGCCACAGCAGGCGAATCAGTGGGAAGGTGGTGTGAAACTGGATGTATTGGATCACAAGCTGGGTTTCACTGCCAGCTACTACGATATCCAGGTAAGCAATATGAGTTTGCAGAAGACAGTAGCAATGGGTGATACAGCGTATAATGTAACTTACCAGGATGGTACACAGACCAGTAAGGGTGTGGAACTGGAACTGGCAGCTAACCCGGTACCGGGTCTGAACATCGTAGCTGGTTATAGCTATAATGACAGTAAGATGGTGAAGGCGGATGCAACGGTTGCGGGTAGAAGACCAGTTAGTGCAGGTCCGGCTACACTGGCCAATCTCTGGGCAAGTTATACGTTTGTAAAGGGTAGTGTGAAAGGACTGGGAGCAGGTTTTGGTGGTAACTATGCCAGTGAGAATATGATCACGAATAATAGTGTGACTGGTAAGTTTACGTTGCCTTCTTATGTGGTCCTGAATGCGACCGTGTTTTACAATGCACCTAAATATCGTATAGCGCTGAAGCTGGACAATATCACGAACAAAGAGTATTTCTCAGGTTGGACGACAGTAGAGAAGCAGCTGCCGAGGAGATTGTCAGCGAGTGTATCGTATAAGTTTTAAGTGTTTAGATCATATAGAGAGGAAAGGCTGCCTTTTGAGGCGGCCTTTTTTTATGGGGACTCAGGTTGATTCTACCAGGTAAGCAATCAGGAAAATACTGGCGATCATCAACGTGATGACCAATGCGTATAAAAAAACGGAGGAATGCTGGTAGCTGTTATTATTGATCTGCTGTTCTGTTTTCTTATATCGAACCAAAGATAAGAGCAGACTTAATGCCCCGGTAACGACCATTAAGATACCGATGGGCGCCGAATAACCATATTGATGTATGGTAGCTGGTTTGCCCAGAACCAGGCTTATCTGTTTTACAAACAGGGAAAATTTCACGACAACAAATCCAAAGGCCATGATCCCGATGCCGGTTCTCACCCAGGCAAGCAGGGTTCGTTCATTTGCCAGATGGTCGCTGGTATTACCCTTTCTCGGTTCTGTACTCATTGCTGCATTTTTTTTCGGGTTAAAAGGATGGCTAGTATATAGCAGTCTGCCACGAGCACGTGGGCTAATAAAGCTGTCCATTTATCGTGAAAGAGCCAGTCGTGTTCAGTAAAGTACACAATGATGTTTAGCAATAATAAGACCGCAATGATATGGAGGCCTTGCAGGAGGACTTTATTGTGTTTAAGGAAGGATTGGAGTAAGCACCACGCGGCGTAGTTCAGGATGCCACCAATGGGCAGGTAGAGAAGGTTGAAATATAGGACGGTGTGGAATAAAGGAGAGTTATAACCTTCTATTGCCGTAACGAGTACCATGGATTCGAGGAAGAGAATGACATGGTAGGCGAGGACGAGGTAGAGTTTTTGGTTCATGGGGATGTTTGCACAAAAAATGTGCTACGTTCTGAAGATGACTCACAGTTTTAAAGGATAAGTATACAGACCGTTGTTTTGATAGTGACAGCCCTGATTTTGGGTGCTACAGAATGGATGGAAATGAACAAAATGTGAGTTAGGGGAAGAGCTAAATTCGCGATTATGAATATTGAAAAATATCCTTACAAAAACACACAACTTTCTGCCAATTTTGAGTTTGAAAGTCTTGGCCCAAAAGGGAAAATAAAAAAGATCATTCAATATGAATTAATGGGTCATTTAGAGGATGGTACCCCGCTTTTCAACCTGGCATTTGGAGACTATAACAAGAGAAAAAGAAGTTATAGTGATCTTACAATAACCAACAATGAAGATAAAAATAAAGTACTGGCTACTGTAGCTGGTACAGTATTGGATTTTTCAGCAAATTACAACAAGGTGGCCATCCATGCAAAAGGAAGCACTCCCGCAAGAACAAGGCTTTATCAGATTGGAATAAATACATTTAAAACAGAAATAGTAAATCACTATACAATCCTTGGGAATAGAAATGATAATTGGGAGAATTTTGAGTCAGGTGTTAACTATGATGCGTTTATCGCGATTAAAAATTAATTGTAAATTTGTATAAACAGGAAAAATATGGCATCTAAATTTTCCAGAAAAGTGAGTGAAAAGAAAAAAACGGTTTCGTTTGCAAAAAAAGAATCAAACATGCCTGATCCAAGAAAAAGCCCGTTTTTTATTAAGCAATTTAAAATGGCCAAGGAGTTTATGAAAAAGCATCCTGTGCCGTTAGAACTACTGCCTATTAAATAAATCATTTTTATTTATTACTTGCGAATGCAATGCATTCGCAAGTAATAAAAACAACTATAAGAATCTACTAAAGAACTCATACGTCCTCAACATCTGATCTATCCTTTGCCTGTTATCCCCACTCCTTACCAACTCATGACTCGCTCCCGGATGCCGCACATACTCCACCGGCTTCCCCAACGTACTCAAATTCTTAAACAACATCTCACTCTGCGACACCCCCGTCCTCAAATCACTCTCCCCATGAAAAATCAACAATGGCGTATTTATATTCTTCACATAATTGATTGGTGACTGCTCTTCCAATACCGCCTTCACGCTATCCTCATAGGGAAACCCACCAAAGTAATTCTCCAGCATCTTCCCCGCATTACCCTCTCCAAAGAATGTCTTGAAATCATACACCCCACGCTGGCAACTGGCTGCTCTAAACCGTTGATCATGCCCTACGATCCAGGCCGTGAGATATCCTGCATACGAGCCCCCACTCAAAAACCGTTTTGTCGTATCAATCCATCCCTGTGCCTCTGCTTTTGTCAGGGCTGTCAGTACATCACTGGAAGGCCCCACTCCCCAGTCACGATAATTTGCCCGGAGAAATTGATTGCCATACCCAACAGAGCCTCTCGGATTGCAATATACTACCCCAAATCCCTTTCCACAGAAGAACTGGAACTCGTGCCACATACTGGGCTCCCCGGGTCCCCACATGGCTGACGGGCCGCCATGCATATCCAGTAATACAGGATACTTTTTATTCGGGTCGAAATTCACAGGTTTCATTACCCAATACTCTACCGTCAGCCCTATACTATTCGTGAATGTGAATTTCTGCGGAATAGACAATTCACGCTCACTTAACCAACCTGTATTTAAGTTGGTGATCATTCTGGGCGTCTTCACATTCAGATCTGCAATGAATACTTCGGATGGATTCTGAATCCATGTCTTTGGGAAGATCAGTTGATTGCCACGAATATCAAACTCACTGATCCCTTCATCTGCTGAGGTTAGTTTTTCCACCTTCCCGGTCTTCACATCCGCTTTATATAAACTGGTGCCACCATTATTCACCGCGGTAAAATAGATGGTCTTTTCATCTGCTGAGAACCTGGTTTTACCTTTGACGCGATCTACAGGAATCAGTACGGGATTAGCCAGGGTTGCAAGGGGGCAAACGTACATCGCTGGCACGTCTATCTGCTTTTCACTGGCCCGCTGAAACACCAGCCACTTCCCCGAAGGAGAGACTGCTTCCAGAAAGTAAGACGAGTCCTGTGCATGTAATAGACGGGACAGCACGGCACCGGCAGTATCTACAGAGAAGATCTCCATTTCCTCTGTATCATCCGGGTGCTTATGGGCATTCATAGTACCAGCCACCAGCAACTTGTCATTGCCGGCAAAAACAGGATTATTATAAGAGAAGAAACCATGTGTCAGTTCTCTGGGTCTGGCACCTGCTGCTGTATCTGTGATGAAGATATGAGTCAGGTTCACATCAGGATTTACAGAGGTCTCTGCCTGAAACCTGGAATGGGTAATGACTTTCGCTTTCCTGTCTTTGGCATTATCGTACAAATAAGCCCTGATAGCCCGCAGATCACCATCCGGATCGGGATGAGCAGTATCTGTCAGCAGGTCTTCGTTATGTGAAAAGCCAGGTGCACCATCATTCCAGGATGGCACCATCCGACCGGGGTTTAATTCCCTGTCATTCACCAGCTCCTGCAGGGTGATCTCTGCGGTGAAGGCCAGCTTTCGTCCATCGGGACTCCAAACCGGTTCACTGCAACCGTAAGAAAAATCAGTTAACTGACGCACCTTGCCGGTGGAGGTGTAGTAGAGAAAGATCTGGGATACACCTTTGACTGCTTTTACAAAAGCGATTGAGGTGCCTGAAGGATGATAAGCCGGTGAAGAAGTTGCGCCTGTATCGAGCAACTGTGCTTTACCTGAGAGATCGGTCAGATAGATCTGCTTCAGGTAGGTATAGTCCTTTTTCTTAGCTGTATCCGGAATGATACTGGTTACGGTATAAACAGCATGTTTACCATCGGGGCTGAGCTTTACCTCGGATGCGCGTTTTATCCTGAGCATATCTGTCACAGCGACAGGTTTCTTCTGGGCATGACTTACATGCAAGGCAGTCAAACAAAGGAGTGCCGGTATGGCCGTTTTAATGTTCATAAGCGATCTGGGTTGAGTGTTGTGCTTATGAAAAATAGGAAATAAATAGAATAAAAAAAAGCAGCCCCTGGCGTTAAGTACGGGAAGAAGTATGGTTCACTGAAGGATAAAATGATTACACAGCCAGTGGGCTATGCAAAGGATACAGTGGTTGTCTCAGGCGTAATCTTGCCGGTGCTACCTCATTCCACGAGGAGCCTGGTAGCACCGGCTTTTGAAGTGTTCAGCCTACTGTTAAGACAACCACTGTTAATTTTTAAAAGCCATTTTTGATTGGCGTGATCATAAATGTAAAGTGATAATCCTGGTAATGTAAGCGGTATTTTTCAAGCGGCAGGTGTCCCCAGCTATCTATACCACCTAACCCCATCTGCGCTTTATCGATACAGATATTTGTGAGTGGTTCAGGTTGTAACAACTCACTATGACGCTGATGCTTTCTGCTACCATCATCCAGGGTTTCAATTGAATAATGTAATGCAGATATTGAGAACGTAGTATCACTTGTAAAGCGTAATCCATTTCCTCCTGCTGTCATCTGATTCCACCAGCGTATATCTGTTTTGGTACCGGTTTCCTGCGGACGTATATATGGGTAGAACTGTTGGTCTACTGTCTGGCTGTATACTCCTAATTGTGCAGCATTGTTCCTGTCAGCGTAATTTTCTCCCGGACCGCGTCCATAGTATTTAATTCTGTCTGCATCTTTCGGCATCTGGAATTGCATACCAAAACGGAACATGTCGGCTACTTTTGCGTTCTTATCTGCGGTGAGATCCTGCGTTACTTTGATCACACCCTCGTTAGAGATTTCGTATGTCAGTGATAATTTTCCTGATACTGCAGGGATATCATAGGCGGCCTGAATAGTTACAATGCCATCTTTGTGCTGACTATTGAAGGAAGTGAGTTTCAGTTCAGGATTTTTCCATACATGATATTTGTATTGCAGGCCAGCTCCCATATCATTGTCGGTAGGGGCACGCCAGAAATTAGGTGTGAGGTAGCTACCTGTTTTCATCATGGACTGTCCTGCTATTACATATTGATTCAGGAAACCATTGTGTTTGTCAAACTGAATGTCAACCTTGCTATTGTTCACTATCAGGTAGTTTTCATCATTATCCTGCACATGCAGCGAATCTGCCCTGTTATTCACTGAGAGCTGATGGCTGAAATGATAACCTGTTACATTCAACTGGTTTTTAGCCACAACGAAACCAGCAGGCAGCAGGGTTTCAGCTTTTTTCAATTTGAAGCTGATGTTGAGCAATACTTCTTTACCTGATGGTGTGTCATAATCGAGGGTGAAAACCTTCTTCTCATGAGGCGCGATATCCAGATTTAAGATAACACCTGACTGTAACTTCTCTCCATCTGCCAACAACTCCCATTCTGCATAATAGTTATCCAGATTACGGAAGAAATTCTCATTGTAAATAGTCACCTGTCCTTTTGTGAGGTCTGCCGCTGACGCCCAGATATTCTGGTAAAAGTATCCGACCTCATATGCATGAGGGTTTGGTCTTCTGTCGGGAGAAATAAGACCATTATCCAGGAAATTATTATCTGAAGGGTCATATTTATTAAAGTCCCCGCCATATGCATAAAACGTACGGCCCTGAGCATCTTTTATATGCAGGGATTGATCTACCCAGTCCCAGATAAAACCACCCTGGTATTTAGGATACTTGCGTACCAGGTCCCAGTACTCTTTAAAATTACCATCTGAATTGCCCATGGCATGTGCATATTCACATTGGATGAGTGGCTTATTTATATTGCCCTGTGCATATTTCTCACAACCATCAGGAGACAAATACATCGGGCAGTAGATATCTGTGAAATCGTTGGTACCTGCCTGTTCAAACTGTACCGGGCGTGTTTTATCTTCCGCCTTTATCCATTTGTAGCAGGCTTCGAAGTTGGGGCCGAATCCTGCTTCGTTGCCCAATGACCAGATGATCACTGCAGGATGATTATAGTTGCGCTGTACGTTGCGTTCATTACGCTCAAGATGCGCCTTAGCGTAGGCAGGATTCTTCGCCAGCGTTCTTTCGCCATATCCCATACCGTGAGATTCCACGTTCGCTTCTGCCACCATGTAGATACCATATTCATCACAGAGTTCATACCACAGGTTATCGTCAGGATAATGACAGGTTCGAACTGCATTCACGTTCAGTTCCTTCATCAAACGTATATCTTCCAGCATCCTTTCCCTGGAAACAACGTACCCGAAGTCAGGGTCCATTTCATGACGATTGACACCCTTTATTAACACTGGCTGTCCATTTACCAGCAGTTGTGCATTTTTAATTTCTACTTTGCGGAAACCCACCTGCTGGCGGATTACTTCTGCTACCTTATCTTTATTTTTTACTGTTATCAGCACCTGGTACAGGTAAGGATTTTCAGCTGACCATTTTTCAGGTGCACTTACTTTCAACGCAAGTTTTTGTAAGCCGGTACCTTTTGCCTGCGCACTGGTAACAAGCGTTCCTTTTTTATCAAACAACTGAACATCTACAGCGGCATCTCCTTTGAGCTGGAGATTTACCAGCAGGTTCGCGTCTTTGAATTGTTCATCCAATTCAGGTGTCACTCTGACATCTTCTACGTGTACAGGGTTTCTTGCGTAGAGATAACAATCTCTACCTACACCAGAAAGGCGCCAGAAATCCTGGTCTTCGAGATAACTTCCATCACACCAGCGGAATACCTGAAAAGCGATCAGGTTGGGTTGACCGGGCTTCAGGTATTTAGTGAGATCGAACTCTGCTTCGAGCTTGCTATCTTCGCTATACCCTACATATTGACCATTTACCCACAGGTACATATTGGAGGTGACAGAGCCGAAATGAGCGATTATCTGCCTGCCTGACCAGGACGCAGGGACTGTAAATTCCTTCCGGTAAGAGCCTACATGGTTCTTCTCTGCAGGCACAACGGGCGGATTGACAGGTGCCTGAAAATGCCATGGATATTCGATGTTGGTATACATCGGATCACCATAACCATTCAGTTCCCAGATGCCTGGCACCGGCATTTCCTTCCATCCCCTGTCATTAAAACCTTGCTTGAAGAAGTCCGTAGGACGTGCATCTGCATCAGGCACCCAGTTAAATTTCCAATATCCGTTCAGGGTAAGGAAGTTAGCCGAGTTCTCCTTCACACCTTGCCTGGCAAGGGCTTCATTCTCATAGGCAAAAAAATTAGTATGCATTGGCAAGCGGTTTACCGCATTGACATTTGGGTCGAGCCATTCATTGGATTGCGCATACAGGTTGTGTGGTGATAAAGAGCAGCAAAGCATGGTGGCCATCAGTGCTACTCCGTTGAGACCGTTTTTCATATTTTAACAAGTATTATATTGGCATGGCGTTAAATATAATAAAAGTATCGCTAGTACCATAGACGAAAGCGATTAAAAAATTATATTTTTGGGGATATGAAAGAATCATTATTGAATAAATTAAAAGAAAATTCAATTTCATTTAAAGAGGTGATTGAATTGATAGAAGCGGGTTATACACATCAGCCTACAGCTTTTAAGAATGGAGCAGTGTATAATGAAGCGACGCAGAATCAGGGTAGTGCGAAGGTCTTTGCGTTTGCAAAGTTGAATGGCTGGAGTAAGGAAGAAACACTGTTATTATTTGCAGAGCATTACCAGGCGGTATTAAGTCATCCCGATGCAACAGATCACCAGAATATCAGACAGTTTATGCAGCATGGATGGGATGGAATTGTGTTTGAAGGGACAGCGCTGACGGTGAAATAATTAAAAGATTTTTTCGAATACATAAAAGAGGTTAGCTCAAAAGGTGACTACAACCCGGTTGTATCCGGGTACCTGAAGTAACAAAAAACGTATAAACGATTTGCGCTGCTTCAGCCTACTTTTGAGGTAACCTCTTCTTTTTTTAGCTTTCTACAGAAACGTTAGCCAGGTCGCCATCTTCGTCAGTTTTGACAACGGCCATATAATTTGTCAGCTCCTCTCCTACAGTATAATCAAATATTGCAAAATCGAGGTGGCCGGGATATAACCCGATACGTACAGGATTTAGTTTACTTAACAATTGCTCATCCGGATCATCTACATTGTTTATCCCCAATTGATTATTGAACACTTCTTCTCCGAATTCGTCTTTGTGAAATTCGAAATAGAAGCGCACGCCATCCGCTGCATCTTCATCGTGGTAATTGTCCCTGATATATTCTTTTGTTTTCGCGAGATGTTCTTCAAGATTACCAAGATATTTATTCAGTATTGACAAGCTGGAGAGTTCCATACTTTTTGCGGGGAAGTTCAGGTTCAGCCGAATATCCTGGCCTGCAAGGCGGACTTCTGTATCATAATTACTCTCCAGGGCGTTGGAATCAATGGATCCAAAGTAGGGTAATGTAAATTGAGCCATTTGACAATCTATTGGTTAAACAATGTTATTTCTTTGAAAAGATAGTCAAAAAAAATTAAAGGGTTCACGAATGCAATCATTCATGAACCCCTTTTCACTTACTGACCCATTTATTTAACTTTTATTTACCAGATATTAACGGTTCTGTTATTTTCCTGAGATGATCAGCATCTGCACCGGGATAGTTTTTCATCGTTTCTATGCAAGGCAAAATTTCTTTATTCAGTTGCTCGATCAGTGATACTGTTTGTTCAGGATGATACTGAATTTGTGAGGGGATGGCAGACAGCGAGAGGATACAATCGGCAGTATTCGTTACCCAATCTATCCTTGCTGTTTCATACTTCATATCTTCTGTTGACTGTGGCAAGCGGGACAGGATCACAGCAGCCTGATACAAAAGGTGCTCTTTACCTTTTCCTGCTACATTGGGTAATACGCTCACCTCAACCTTTTCTGCACAGGAGGTAGCAGGAATTGTGACCAGGGCCATCAATCCATCGGCGGAATAAGTCCAGCTGGCAGGCTGACCGTTTACAGTAATAGCTGAGGGTGGATAAATGGAGGGATACCTGATCTCATAGCTTCTGCCTGCAGGCATTCCTTTGTAAGCACCTTCACGTGGAGAGATTGTTAACAGCATTGCGCCGTCGGCAGCCACTACATTTTTTACAGGTGTGATGCTGTAACCATTGTCTTTGTATGCTTCGGAGTTGCCATCATCTTCATACACCTTAACAGCGCCGCTACCACCGGGTATTACAGTCAATACCAGTGTATCGGGTTGTCGTTGCAGATTTTTGATATTTCCATACATGGGAATGATACTTCCTCCTTTTATAAATACAGGCACCTGATCCAGGGTGTATTTATTTTCTACAAACCTGTTACCAGGTATGAGAGCCCCGGAGAAATAATCAAACCACTGTCCGGCGGGCAGCCATACCTTTTTGGAAGAAAGATGTGTGATGCTATCTGCCTTTGCTGTAATGGGTGCTACGATCATATCATCGCCAAACATGTACTGTTCTTTTGCAGTATACGCTTCTGCCGCCCCGGGATAATCGTAGTACATAGGACGGCAGATGGATATACCTGAATCATATGCTTCACGGGATGCAGTGTAGATGTATGGGTTCAGCATATACCTGAGTTGGTATGCTTTCAGCATCATCTTGTAATGGTCAGGGAATTTCCAGATGCGGCGTTCATTGAATGCACTCTTTGAACAATGCGTTCTGAAGATCGGGCTGAAGGTGCCGAACTGGATCCAGCGGAGATATAATTCAGGATCAGGATTATCTGCTACGTGGCCACCGATATCGTGGCTCCAGTAGCCATAGCCAACATTGCCGGCAGTGGCGGTGAAGTAGGGCTGATATGCCAGAGACGCCCATGTACTACGGCTATCGCCGGAGAAGCCGATCTGATAACGATGGTTGCCTAAGCCGCCCCAGCGGTGGAATAAGAGTGGTCTGCCCCCCTCCCGTTGTTTGTCGGAGAAGAAGGTATAGTTCAACCACCATGTATTGCTCAGGCCTTTCAGGTTGCGGTTTTCCAGCCATTGTTGCCAGTCGAGCCACCAGAAGTCAATACCTTGTTTTTCGATAGGATGGAGTACACTGTCGAAATAGATCTGTGTCCATTTCTTCTCTTCTATCCTGAAAGGAATATTCTTTTTACCGGTGGTATCGAAACTATAGGCTTTTGCGAACGAATTATACTGTATTTCCATCGGGGCGATACCTGAGGCCGGGTGGAGGTTCAGTGCCGTTTTTACGCCACGCTGATGCGCCCAGGAGAGAAATGCTTCCGGCTCTGGGAAGAGGTGTTTATTCCAGGTATAGCCGGTCCATCCTGTAGGCTCACCCATCATATCTCTTTTCCACGCTTTATCTAATCCCCAGGTGTAGTGCCAGTCCATATCGATGATCAGGACGTCGATCGGGATATTGTAAGTAGTAAAGTCATTGAGCAGACTTCTGAGTTCTGCATCAGAATATGTCCAGTAGCGGGACCACCAATAGCCGAAAGCGTATTTAGGTGGCATGGGAATTTTTCCGGCTACACGTGTGTAATCGTACAAGGCTTTTTTATATGCATGACCGTAACCAAAGAAGTACCAGTCTAGTTGATCGCCTTCATTCCTGGCGGTGGCCCAATTCCAGTCTTTATCTCCGTCGAACAGAAGTTGGTGAGAGTCGTCGATGAGTGTCCAGCCACTACGGGAGAGAAGGCCATCTTCCAGTTTTGCATCACCATCGGTTTGATCGAGTGTGCGGGTGGTACCTTTTAGATTCAGGGAGTCTTTAAGGCCTGGCACCCAGTCTGATTTATGCCCATTGAGCATGAAAGAGATCTTCAGGTTGTCTTTAGAGAATTTGCCTGTGTTCTTTTTGTAACGCAGGGTTAAGTTGGTCGTTTTTATTTCGAGATAATCCCCTGATTCCTTTTTCTGGAAAGTAGTGGCAGGGAGGTTTCTGTTGATAAAAACGAGGGAGGCTTTGTCCTCGAAAGCGGCTTTTTCATTCCATTCCATGCGGATGAGGCTGGGTGTAAGAATGGTAAAGCGGGCATTTCCGGTAGTCACTTGTGAGGCCGGGTTGGCGACAGGATTTTGAGACCGGGCAGATAGGGTGAGGAAAAGCAGGAGAATGTTGAGTACGCTGTGATTCATGGTTTGACGCGGAAATTTCAGTAAGGCGGGAAGGTAGGGAGATTTGGGGGTGGGGGGAATGATGGTGATCAGCGGGTTAGGAGATCGTTATCCTAACCCGTTTACAGGCAATACAAATGAGAATGTCGCTCCCTGCCCTTCTTCGCTTTGCACAGCGATCGTACCCTGATGCCTGCTGATGATCTGGGCGGATATATACAATCCAAGACCAACTCCCGGGTAGGTATCTAAATTACGGGACATCACCCGGTAAAACCTGTCAAATATTTTCTGCTGTTCCTCCTTAGAAATACCGAGTCCTTCGTCCTGTACACTTACCTTGATTTCATTGCCCACCCGTTCTGTCCTGATTTTGATACTGGATGTGTCCGGAGAATATTTTATTGCGTTGGACAACAGGTTGACCACCACCTGCCCGATACGTTCCTGGTCAGCATTAATAAGCGGTAGGTCTTCCATTTGCAGGTCCAGGTGATGATTGGTAATTCTGCTCATTTCTTCTACCCGTTCCCTTACAATATCATTGATATTGGTGGGAGCAAAGGAAAAACTCATCTTGCCTTCAGATATTTTGGTCGTATCCAACAGGTCATTGATCAGGTGTGTAAGCCGGTCTATCTGGGTATTAAGTCTGTTCAGTAACTCAGCATCTTCAACGTTCCCGCTCTCGGTTAATTTTTCCTGTACGATTTCAGCATAGACTTTCATACTGGTCACCGGTGTTTTTAATTCATGGCTGGCAACACCGATAAAATCATCCTTTTGCCGCAGCAGGACTTTTAGTTGTTGTTCACTGTTTTGTAAGGCCTTTTCTGCCTGTTTCCTTTCTGTAATATCAATGATCACTGCCGCAGTTGATTCAGACTTCCCGTTTATATCCCTGATGGGTGCCATGCTGATATTGGCCCAGATCACCTTCCCATCATGCCGGATCAATCTCTTTTCTATACCGAAAGGTTCAGCAGTAGATTCCAGTTTTTTGAACATTTCCCTGTATTCATCCAGGTCGTCAGGATGTGCGAAGTGCCAGATTGTTTTACCGATCAGTTCTTCTTCAGTATAGCCCAGCATTTCACAGAGGATCTTATTCACAAAGGTCAGTTTGCCATCCAGCAAGGTGCGGCAAATACCGGCAGTCGCCTGCCTGACGATAGCTTTATACCGTTCTTCACTCTGGCGCAGGGCTGCTTCGGCCTGTGCCCGCTCTGTCAATTCAGTATGGCGTGAAATGATGATGGCAGCAGCATGTGTAATGACGCCTGTCAGTTCAAGTTCGCGGGGTAATGGTTCCCGGGGATAAGTAAAATATATTGCCAGGGTACCTACTACAGGGCCACCAAGGGTTTTTAACGGGAAAGACCAGCAAGCACGGTATCCATGGTTACGGGCTAAAGCAATAAACGGTATCCAGCGTTCCTCCTTTTCCACATCAGTTGTGATTACAGGTTCTCCTGTATGCATTGCAAAACCACACGCTGTTGAATCAGCTCCGACTTTAAATCCATCTACATCTTTTGCATATTCTTCGGACATACCCACGATGTGATGTAAACTTTTTTTATCCGGAGATATCCGATAGAATGCGGCCCTGGCTTCGCCTTTGGTTTGCGTAACAATGGTACGTATCAGCGGGGCCAGTGATGAGGCCAGAGACTGTCCGTTCATAGCTGCCTGAAAGGCCTCCTTCTGGCCATTGATCCAGACTTCATTTTCCCGTAGTACTGTTTCAGCCTGTTTGTGCTGGGTCATGTCTACGAAGGTGATCACCACGCCATTGATACGGTCTTCTTCTGTACGGTAAGGCAATAGACGCATCAGGAATATGCGCCCGTCTACAGAGACCACTTCCCGCTCTATAGTCTGCAATTTATCAAGCACTATCTCTGCATCGCTGATGATATTAGGATCGGTGAGTTTGTTAGTAATATCCGACAAAGGTCTGCCAATATCGTTAGGAATGAGGTTGAAAACGGTTCTGGCTGGCGGTGTAAACAGCACTACCCTGAAGCTACGATCTAAAAATATAGTACCTATTTCGGCAGAATTGATGAGGTTTTGCAAGTTATTGCTCGCAATGGTTGTTTCTTCTACTTTGACTTTCAGTTCCTGGTTAACGGTTCTCAGCTCTTCATTGATAGATTGCAGTTCTTCCTTGCTTGTTTCCAGTTCTTCCGCAGCGGAACGTAATTCTTCATTCATCGCCTGCAACTCTTCATTGGAGGCTTTCAGTTCTTCCTGCTGGAATTCGTGCTGTTCTACAGAGGCACGTAACTGTGCTTTCAGTCGTATCAGCTCATCTTCCAGCTGGCGGGCTACCGGCTCATCTGAGGAGACGATCACTTCCTGTTCAGGCATTTCGTTTGCACCTCTTTCAAAAATTACCAGCATTAACCCGTTTGCAGCATCACCCTGTCTAAATACCGGGCGAATGTGTATGTTCAGGGTTTCCACCTGTCCATTGATGTTCACACTGAGCCCCCTGGCTTCAACACTTGTCTGGCGTTGTATTGCCTGATAGAGTGCTGATCGTAGTTCCAGGCGAATTTCCTGTCTCACTAATTTGAGGAGGTTCTGGGATAATTCACCGCCTGTCATCTGGAGGTATTTAACCGCACGTTCGGACATATGTAAAATATCAAACTCTTCATTGATCACAAGTGAAGGAGGCGCGTATTCTTCCAGCAGGCGCTGGTGTAAATCATTCATGGCTACCCGTTCGCGGGAACGGCTTTCCTGGGGAATAACCGGGGGAAAATGAATGGGTTCCGGGAATTTAAGATTAGGAATTGAGTCAGGTACAGGGTAGCTGCTATACTTGATCTGACGTGACCGAAAAATATGAAATTCCCGGTTGGAGGTGATATACAGGTCGGTCGTGCTTTCGGCAGATTCGGACAAGCCGAGGAAAAGATATCCCCCGGGTTTCAGCGAAAAATGGAATGTTTCCATTACACGTTCCTGTGCGGTATGGTTCAGATAGATCAGTACATTTCTGCATGATACCAGGTCGAGGTGTGAGAACGGTGGATCTTTCAGGATGTTATGATTAGCGAAAAGGATCATTTCTCTTATTTCGCGCCTGATGCGATAGCCGTCGCCTTCTTTGTTGAAAAAGCGACGTAAGCGTTCTACAGACATATCGGCAGCATCGTTGATCGTATAAAGCCCTTCGCGTGCAATGGCGATAGCTGCATCATCAATATCTGTAGCAAAGATCTGAATTTTAGGGGCGTCTATTATGCCCAATGTCTTTTCGGCAAACAGGATAGCCAGTGAATATGCTTCTTCACCGGTTGCACATCCTGCAATCCAGATCCTGACCTGGTCTTCTGCTTTTTTGGCTGCCAGTATGGTTGGTACGACCTCCTGTTCTACTACTTCAAAAGCTTTTTTATCACGGAAGAAATTAGTCACAGATATGAGAAGGTCTTTGAGCAGTGAGGTCACCTCGTCAGGATTATGCTGGAGATAAGCGGCATATTCCTTTAATCCATGGAGGTTGCGTACATTGACACGCCGTTCTATACGGCGTAACAATGTAGGACGTTTATAATTTGAGAAGTCGTGGCCAGTGCGCAGGCGCAGGTGTGTAAATACTTCACGTAAAGCATGCTGTTGCTCCTCGGCACGATTCTCTCTATCCAGCGGTATCTCTACAGAACCGAGGTTTAGTTTATAAGCGATTATTTTTCCGGGGATCTCTGCTACCGGCAGCACGTCATCTACCAATTCGGTAGCGATGGCATTACGGGGCATTTCATTGAATTCTGCTTCGCGCGGATTCTGCACGAAAACAGCACCTCCGCCTTCTTTCACACGGCGTAAACCCATAGAGCCATTGGCACCTGTACCAGAAAGGATCACACAAACTGCACGGGGCCCGAGTGCGGTAGCCATTGTCCGGAAAAAAATATCAACCGGGGCTCTTCGTTCTTCTAACCCCGCATTTTCTGCTACAACGATATGTCCTTCCGTCATCAAAAGGTGCTGATTGGGAGGCACTACATAGACATGATTAACCTGCACCGGTGTACTCTCTTTTACCTGTTTGACCTTCAGTGAAGTCACTTGTTGCAGCACTTCTGTCAGCTGGCTATCATAGTCCGGCGATAAATGCAGGATAACTACATAGGCCATACCGGGGTTAGCCGGTACATTTTCGAAGAATGTACGCAAAGCCTGTACGCCACCTGCCGATGCTCCTATACCTACGACCAGTAAATCTCCTTTATCTGGTCTTCCTGCCAGCATGCTTTGTTCCGGCAAAGATTGTTGGTCTCTCATGAATGTTGTATCTTATTGCAAAAGATGTTGTAAGTTAATACTTTGCCCGAATATTAATTAGCTCCTTCATTGGCCTGGTCCCTGATATTATCTGTATTCAGTTGTTCGTGATTGAATGTTGCCTCCCGAAGAGTGTCTGCCAGCCGGTTTGCATCACGTGCTTTCTTGAAATACATGGCTGCTATTTTAGGTTGATTGGCTTCTGCAAAATGGTCCCCCATATGATTGAGCAGCAGGATACTCTCCTGCACACTACGCAAGGCATTCCACAAAGTTTCCTCCACATAACCGGTAATACCCGCTAAAAGGCTATCAGCTGAAAATGCATGCCCTGTATGGCAACGGAAGCGAATACGGTCGCCTTCGTGCAGGGCGGTTAACACACCATGACATTCCGGGCAGGTATATGGTGTAAGCTCTCCATAATCGAAGATCTTTTTTTGTGACATTTGTTGATCCATAGCTATACGAACTTCTACTTCAGTTCTTTCATGATCAATATTTTCAATGTTGGCAGGTGCCTGTTCCTGAACAAGCTGAGTAAGTAGCGTTCCCATTTCTTTTACGGGAACTATATGGTTCACATGCACGGCATTGATCGCATTTGTAGACATGGAAGAAACCTCCGCATCCATTGGGTCCTGTACTATAGCTAACCCACCTTGTTGCTTTATAGCCCACAATCCCGCTACGCCATCATCCAGCGCACCGGACAATATAACGCCAATTACCCTGGGGCCATAGGCGAACGCAGCTGACCGGAAGAGTGGGTCAATAGCGGGCCGGAACAGGTTTTCCTTGGGTCCGTGCGTAACGCGAACCATATCATTTTCCAATAGTAAATGATGATCTGGCGGAGCGACATAAATATGTTTCCTGATAAATTTCTCTCTATCCAGGGCATGGGTGGCCTTGAGCTTGCCCAGTTTGTTAATAACGTGCGGGAGAATACCACGTACATCCGGTGACATATTCCATACGATAAAGATAGTTGCATCGAGATCTGCAGGAAGATCACTGACCAGTTGTTTGATAGCTTCAAAACCACCTGCTGAGGCGCCTATAACAATGATATTCCTTTTATCCATCTTTAATGTACCACAATAAAGGAGCCATCTCCGTTATTTATTATATATTCACGGGTATTATTAAACCCATATTTTGTAATGAAAACAACCCTTTCGATTTTATTCATCTTCATGTGTTCGTTAAATGGCTTTGCACAAAAAAAATGGAATACAGAAGTTCCCAAGCAAATCATTATTATAAGAAGTACAAAAAGTTATGATGAGGCATTGACAACTGCTAAAGAAGCGTCAAAGCAACTGGGAAAGAAACTGGATCTGCGTGACCTGGTACCGGATGCAAAGATAGGATTGACCTGGCCGGAAAAATTATGTAAAACGGGGGAAAGTGATGAAAAGGATTTTCCTTATTATCCGGCGCGGGGAGATGGGAATGCAGATAATGATGATTACATTTCTGTGGAGTATTCAGATGGCTATAAAGGCTTTGCCAAAGGATTATACATTGTAGTGGCAGGGATTACGGACGTGAGCGGACCGGCAGCAGAGAAGCAGCTGGCGGCTGTGAAGAAGGTATATAAAGATGCATATGGGAAGCGGGCAATGATCTGGTATGGTCCGATGGATTAAAGGTTATTAAAGGGTGGCTTCCAGCCCCTTTTTTTTATAATACGGTGGCAGCAGGTATTTCTTTTGCTTTTACGCTGATGATGATACTTTCGTTGTTGTTTTCCAGGCAGTTTTTTTCTTTGTCTTTTATGAATAGTTCCAGCCCTATGCTGTCGTTTGTTACGGGAGCGGGGAGACAGTCGATAGTACTGTATACGCCTATATTACAGAATTGCTGTCCCCATTTTTTACGTATGTAGCTTCCCATCCAAAATGATGTTTCCTGCAGGTGTTGTGTGGCTGCCCAAACAATGGCTTTGCGTGCGTTGACCTGCAAGCAGAGATTGTTGTACATGATAGCATCGCGCAATGTAAAACCGTTAGGATTGATGAAAAACTTTGACATGCATACCAGCGCAGCGAGGTTGGCCTGTAACCATTTATCTTCGCTTGTGCGGAGATAGTTGTTAATCTGTTGTACTTTATCTGCGGCTGCAACAGCTTGTTCTTTAAGGCTATCAACAGTAAAGAGGCGGAAGATATTTTTGTAATCCATGTAACCGTGATAGAATTTACTGTATGTATTGATGACATCAGTGAGTGCTGCCTGTAGCTCCGGAGGAAGGTGGTTGTTGAGTATCTTCCCGAAGTTTGCAGGCATCTGGAAATCTATGCCTGCGACAGCTACCTTTTTTTGATGGGTAGTATTGTGATCTTTGATCCAGTTTATTAACGCAGCTATCTCCGGGGTGTTCAATATATTCTGCAGGATGTAATTGTTGGTAGCATTCATTTGCGGGAGCAAATCTTTTAGTTGAATACTATTGTCTCCCTTTACATATTTATCTAACTGCGCACAGGTATTTAAGTCGGCTTCAAATATGAGGAGATCGATATTGTTCTTTAGAATAAGTTCGCGTACCAGCTGGGACTTGATCCTGTAGAAGGTACCTTTGAGATGTTCTGCCTCACCGAGGCCTATGATCGTTTGTTGCTTTGTGTTTTCTATTACGAGATCAACCTGTTCTTTTGATAGCGTATCGTTTTTGTAATCTCTTTTAATATAGCTATACTGCGCTTTGCAATACGCGGTAAATGACGTGATATATACTACAGTAATGAATATATAACGGTTCATTCAGTATTATTTAACAGGTATAGTAATTTCGCATAAGGCATCATATGGCAATGCTTCGGGCGTATCTTTTACATCCCAATATTTCTTCCAGTATTCCCACCATACCTGATGGCAGGTAACGATCTCATCCAGTGTAATTTCACCTGCATGGGAATAGATATCCATGCTGTCGGCGACTATTACAATACCCATTTCTTCTGTCCAGAATCCCAGCTGGCATTCTTTGTCTGCATGATCAGCATAGTTGCTGCCAAGAATGATTTCCGTCCGGTCAGCAGCTGTCAGCATATCCTGTATCTTTTCTTTTTCAAAAGAAAAATTCTCGTAGTCAATAGAGAAAGGTTCCAGCTTGTCTTCGGTAAATAATTGCAGCCAGTCAGCCGGTAACTGTGTGTCATTATTATAGAGAATTGTTAAGGATACGGGATCCCTGAAGACGAGTGCCAGCCTGTGACTAGGCGCTTTCCCCTCTTCTGGCGTATTCATATTGACCATTGCATTTCCAAATTCCAATTGCACCAGCGATGCATCTGCTATGTTGATCCATGTCAGGGAACCTACATCTGAAAGTGCATAGGCTAACGTCTGAATAGGGGTTTGGGTCATTTTTTGTAGTAATTTGATTTATGATGGATCAAAGTAAAGAATAATTTTTATGCAACACCTAATTTTTGATGATAAAAGCGGGAAAACAACCACGTTATCCTGCGAGGAAACAACGCTGAAGACGGAGACGAATACAGATGGAAAAGTGAGGAGCACCAGTAAATCCTTTGCCGACCATAAAGAAGCGGTCACACAATTACTGAAAAAGGAATGGGAGCTGTTGAAAAAAGGAAGTGTGATGAAAGCGCAACAGGCAGCGTTGGGACATCCATTATTACATCTTTATACTGGCAGAGGTTATACCGGGTGCCTATCGTTTACCGCGACACCACACGGCATTTATGTGTACCGGCCGGGTGATGAGGTGAGAGATGAATTGCTGCGTATCACTGCGGATGGGAATATAGCGGAAGTGTTGACACTACCACGGTTACTGGCATGGGAAATCTGCTACGATGCGCAACGGAACCAGCTATTGCTGGATCTTGATCATTACATTTACCAGTATGATTTCGGGACAGCGTCATTTACCGCATTAACAGATACACTGGATAAGCCTGCCAGCTTTGCAACTGTGGGCGGGAATACCTGGGCATATGGTACGCATCCATCTTATTATATCAATGATCAGCAGTTTCCTTTGGAGGTAACCATCATCAATGGATCTATTGCAATTTGTGCCAGTCTTTCACCAGACGGACAGTTGTTAGCATTGCACAATAGAGAAGGCGAGATACAAATTATCAATACGGCTGACTATAGTCTGGCGCAAACGATAAAAGGAGATTTCAGGATAGCAGCGCAATTGTTATGGACGAAAGATAGTAGTCAGTTAATCATGCAGGAATTGTACAAGGCAGTACGTTTCTATGAGATATCTACAGGAGATGAGGTGAGTGAGGAAGGGCTGGTGATACCGGGGTATTCGAAGGATGTGAGTGATTGTAGTTTGAATGAGGATAATTCGTTGTTGGTTTGTACGCAGCGTACGCGGGCGTATGTTTTTGATTTTGTGAATAAGCGGTTCTTGTATGAGTTTCCTTTGCAGCATTGTGTGAAGACGGCAAGGGTTGAGTTTATTGATAATGAGAGGTTGGGCGTGAGGACAGATTATGGATGTTTCAGTATTTATCGGGTAAAATAATATGCATGTATTATAATTAGAAAGAGGCTGCTCACGGATATGAGCCAGCCTCTTTTTTGCGTTGTATCTTATGCCTGTTCAAGATATTGAGAATAGGCGTAGCCTTCAATACCTTTGTCAGTTCTCACAAGGCTCCACTGATCATTAGGTTTGCTAATGACGGTGATGATTTCACCGTGGGCGGCTTTGCCCAGAATTTCCTGGTCGGTGCCGGGGCCTTTGCGGATATTTAAGTTAGATGATTGTGTAATCACTTTTGCCTTTGATCCTGCTGCGGCGGAGGCATCGATGTTAAGGATAAGGTCGCCGGCGCGATAGTCAGGATCAATTTTGTCATAGATCGCCCAGAGGTTGTCTTTCACCTGGCCGCTGGCCGCGGTGCCGTCGATGTGAAGCACGTTGTTCTCTTCTTTCACCTGCAGATCGCTTATCCCGGCGGCTTGGGCAGCATCTATGAGCGCTTTGTATTTTTCCTGTAAAGCCATAGAAGATTATTTAACAGTCAGCTGATTATTTACTTTTTTAGGATTGGTCGCGTTTACGGCTTGTAACAGCTTTGGCAGTTTAGCTTTGGAGATTTCGCCGGTGAGGGTGACTTCGCCATTGCTTACGGATGCTGTTACGCCAGGGTAATCTTTGACAGCGTCGTTTGCTTTTGTGGTCAGAGAGTCATCAACAGCGGCTTCTACTGGTGGTGGCGGCGTCGTATTCGTATCAGGAGCTTCCGGTGCTACGGTAGTGGTCGTTGTATCGGCATTGTTGTTCGTGTTGTTTCCTTTGCAGGAGAATAATGTAACGGAGGTAGCTACGGCTACTGAGAGCAGCAAGGTTTTCGAATGTTTCATGTGATTAAAATTTTATGGTTTCGATATATGGCCTTAAAAAACATGCCAAATGATTGATAATGAAATAAAAAGAGGGTGACAACTCTTTTAAAACAGGTTATTTTCAGGTGTTTTTTAGTATAAAATTTAATCTGCGCAAAAAGAGTGCGCACATGTGGTGATATCTTTGTATTGTCAACGGAATGATAATAAAATTAAACGGTGTCGTAGGAAAGGAGTTCTTCGTTCCAGGGCGGAAATGCAGGTAACCAGTCCTGTCCTCAAAAGGAGGTGTTGGATGATAAACGCCGCCGTAAGTGCCTTTTCGATTTATTACCCGGTTTAATTTTCTTAAGATATTCAGGTGCCGTGGAAACGAAATACTTCGCTCCAATGAAGGGGAGGAATAGTGTAACAGCTATCCGGTTCGACTCCGGCATGTGAGTGCCCCGCTTTTCGTTTTACAATTTGCCCTGGGCGTATTTGTAAGTGTCGTAGAGTAGAGTTACTTCGACTGTGGATCGGGTGGTTGTGGGTTCGAGTCCTGCTTTTGCGGTAAAACGCGAAATAGCTCAATTGGTAGAGCACCATGTACTTTATTCGTTTGTTACCTTACAATGTGTTTAGATCGTCTTGAAAGAGGCGATCTTTTTTTTGTGCTTACAAGAAGGGGTTCTTAGCTGACCGGCAGGGAAGTCATTTAGTTCTCTGAGTGGGGTTCACTTTTAGATGATTGATCGTTACCGAACGCGCCCCGTTCGGTTTTGATACAAATCAGCGGCGGAAACACAATATAACACCATGTAAATCAATCAAATGAATTCTGGAACAGCAATTGAGTGGTTGAAATTATCGAAATTCCTATTGTTCACATATTATTCCCTGGCCTTTCCAATATAAACCCAATTATATGTTCAGGAACTATTTCAAAACTGCATTCAGGAACCTGTTGCAAAATAAGGTGTATGCTTTCATAAATATTGCGGGACTAAGTATTGGGCTGGCCTGTGCCATGTTGATGCTGCTGTATGTACAGGATGAGGTCAGTTATGACCGTTTTCATCAGCATGTAGACAGGATCTATCGTATAGACAAGCAAACGACAAGAGCAGATGGCAATGTATCCTTTGGCAGTTATACAGGCTATTTCCCCGGGCCGCGCTTTGCTGCCAGTATACCAGAGATAAAAAGTTTTGTCCGTTTCCAGCCATCGCAGGCGGATATTCAAACAGGTGCAGAGGTCCGTTCGCAGGCCATTTGCTTTACAGACGCTAACTTCTTTTCCGTCTTCAATTTTCCATTGCTAAGTGGTAATGCGCTAACTGCGCTCACCGACCCGCAGTCCGCAGTAATCAGCGAAGCGGCAGCAAAAAAATATTTTGGTAGTTCAGATGTTGTTGGCAAAACAATTTCCATTAAAACGGACAGTGTATTTAGTCCATATGTGATAACAGGGGTTGCAAAAAATTGTCCGCAAAATTCTTCCATCAAATTCCAGGTATTGCTACCACTAAAGGTGTCAGTTGCCGATGAAAAGAATAACAGTAATTGGTTCAGCTCTTTTCTAAGCACATTTGTCGTGCTTTCTCAGGATGCTGATCTGAAGGTTGTTCAGAAAAAAATGGACGAGGTGTTTATATCTGATGGTAGTAAAGCCATCAGTGAAATAAAAGAAAAATACCGGATAAAAGATATCGGTATATCTTACCTGCTGGAACCACTGACAGCCATTCACCTCGGAAAGCAGGTACCTGATGAGAACGAGATACTGGGAGACAAAAGTAACCCGGAGTATGCATATATTCTTTCAGCAATAGCCATATTTGTGCTGGCTATCGCATGTATCAATTTCATCAATCTTACCGTGGCACGTTCTGTAAAGCGGGCAAAAGAGATTGGCATACGAAAAGTGATTGGCGGTACAAGTCAACAATTGCGGCTGCAATTTTTAAGTGAGTCATTTATACTCTGCCTCATCGCTTTTACCATCGCTTTGGTGATCGTTGTCTTTATTCTGCCGGTATTTGATCAATTAGCAAATAAAGCGCTGGCAATTTCCTACCTGTTCAACTGGAAACTTGCCACTTATTACCTGGCGCTTTTCGTGATCACCAGTTTATTAGCCGGCATTTATCCGGCAATGGTATTGTCAAATTACCAACCGGTTCAGACTTTATACCGGCGTTTTAACCTGGCTGGCAAAAGTTATTTACAGCGATCATTGGTTGTATTTCAGTTTGCCCTTGCCTCTTTTCTCATCATTGGAGCTATAGCTGTATTCCTGCAATTTAATTTTCTGACGACAAAAAGCCTGGGCTATGATGATCACAATTTGATTGCAGTTAACAAATTTCCACTCAGTCCGGACGAAGCGATGCTATTGAAGCAGCAATTGATGAAAAACGCGGATATCATTGACGCAGCACCGAAGAACGGTGGTGACATGAACAATACGTTCAAACTTTCTGGTGACAGGCAGGTAAATACTACTGTAGAAACCATTGACCCCTCCTACCTTCCATTGCTGAAAGTGCCGGTGATGACCGGTAGAAATTTCTCTGCGCAGTACCCGTCAGATCGGACGGGATCAGCATTGGTCAATGAAGCATTTGTGAAGGAGGCTGGCTGGACACAGCCGATAGGGCAACAGTTAAGTGCTTTTGGGAATGAAGCTACGTATACCGTGATTGGCGTTGTGAGAGACCATCATTATAAACCGCTTACTGAGAAGATCGGACCACAGTTGTTTACAATGAGCGCAGCAGGTAGCTATGGTATGATGTATATCAGGATCAGGCCCGGTACAGCAACGGCCAGTGTGCAATATATTTCCAGGACGTTCCGGGATTTATTCCCGTTAAGCCCATTCGTGTATGTGTTCAAGCAGGAACAAAATGAACAGAGTTATGCAGCGGTAGCCCGTTGGAAGCAAATTATCTTTTACAGCGCCTTACTGACTATTTTTATTTCGTGCATAGGCTTGTTTGGTTTGTCGGTATTAGCGGTCGAAAAACGGACAAAAGAGATCGGTGTACGTAAGGTGCTTGGCGCTTCAGTGGGTGGTATCCTTGCCATCTTGTCTGCTGATTTTTTGAAATTGATATTGATTTCGCTGGCGGTATCGCTACCATTTGCGTGGCTGGCGATTCATGAGTGGTTGCGGTATTATCCTTACCGTATTACATTAAGTTGGTGGTTGTTTGTTTCAGGTGGAGTAATAGTAATAGTGGTTGCGTTGATTACGATTAGTTTTCAGTCGATAAAGACGGCTATTGCGAATCCGGTCAGGAGTCTGAGGTCGGAATGAATGGTTGTGGGGGAGAATGGTTAAAGCCGGGTGATTGGGTGAGTTTTTTTTGAAAGAAGGTATTACTTCATGGAGATAAGATGAGCAGCGTTTGATAGGCTGGTGAAGGCAGGCGCAAAATTGGTTGCCTTCACCAGCTTGTAAAGAAACGTGACACCTGTGCTTATGTGACAGATATTAAGGGCAATTTCAAACAAGCACGTTACCAATTAAGCTTTATTAAACAACTGGATAACGAGTTGGAGCTTTAGCAGCGTCATATCAGTGTATATACAGGTTTCAAACCACACCTGTTAAATAGTCAAAAATGGTTTTTGCCACATTGACGATGCTCACATTCAACATCACATGTGCATTGCCATCATAATCGCATTGTTTAGTAACCGCTGTGGCTTGCCCTGTTGCGTCCAGCTGTTTTGACATGCCGGGGATTGATCTCAAATTTGTCTTTTAGCAACCCATTAATGGCTATGTAACATTTTTCCACTTTCATAACTGGTTGGGCACTGTCTTTATCTATATCTTTTGTAAAAGCGGTCATCAAGGTGGTGTCAGTAAGAGGTGGCGCAAGCTCAAATACTTTTACATTTGTTTTTGTTAATTGTAAAAGCGGGACCTGTGAGTAAGCATGAATGCCTGATTTAGTTGCGCTGTAAGCTGGCGGAAGGGGGAATAGCAAAAAAACAAACCAAAAGAGATGTCTACAATTACGGATGAAATTTGCATTTGCTAATGAGCCAGGAATTGTTGGTTCATGTGTATAGTGCCAGATAAATAATTTTTAACATCAAAAAGCATCATATGGACAACAGGAAATTTTGCCAGAGCTGCAGCATGCCGCTGGACCCAACGGCACTGTTGGAAACAGAAAAAGATGGTTCCTTTTAGTCAGGACTATTGCAAATACTGCTATCGGCATGGAGCTTTTACACATCCGGACTTTTCACTAGACGGTATGAAAGCGCACATGACCAGGATAATGGGTGACCAGAAAATGCCGTTGGAAATATTGGAAGCCGCGATCAATCGGCTTCCGCATTTGAAAAGATGAGCTGGGAAAAATACCGGTAATTCGATTTAAAGGTCATAGGCAGCTAGTTCCCCTGTAACAACAACACTCCCTCCCAGGGGATCGTCTCCCCTTCCCATGCCTCCAGCAGCGCCATTCCTGCTCCTGCAATACCTTCTGCCAATCCGAGGTTAGGTAAGCCGGCCAGGCGCTTGTTCATCAACGGCACCAGCTTCTCCTGAACAGACAGCGCCTGTGTTTTCCAGGTGCTTTCTTCCGGCTGAGCGATGGATAACTGTTGCAGTAATTTGTAGATCAGCACTGGCTGCCGGATACCGTTCAGCTCCCCGCTGGCTGCCAATACCGATCCAAAACCTTTCAGCTGTTCGGACATCGGGGCTTCCAGATCACCTATATAGGCAGCGCCACCGGCCTGAAGCGCATGATAGATGCGCAGTAAGGCGGCATAAGCCCCTATGGTCGGTCCCTGCGCAAACGGCCATTCCTGGTACAGGGCATGCAGATATGCGCACGTTTCCTTCATCAGTTTCTGTACAATGGGGACATAAATTTTAAGCGGCACCAGCGTAGTCAGAAAATAGAAGACAGCGGATATATTATTGGCTTTATGTTGCCAAATCATCTGCGGGTCGTTACTATAGTAACGATCATAAGCTTTCCCTATCAGTGCCGGCCATCCCTGATGGAATTTTGTCTTTATCTCATCCACTACCGATGCGATCACTTCTGCGATCATGATCTTCTTATACACAGACGTGGTGATTTGATATCTTTCTACCAGATAAACCCCCTTGCTTAACAGCCCTCCTGCCGCGGAAACGGGGCTGAAGCGGTGTTGTATGCCATCGAATATAAAGGTGTCCACGCTTTCAAGCAGTTCGTCGGTGTCAATGGTGATCAGTCCCTGACGCGTCAGATACAGAAAAAACCATCCGATACCCGGAATATCATCCTTTACCTCCCGTTTATCCTTTTGTACCAAAGCCTTATACGCTTCCAGCAGCAACTCCTGCGCCGCATTTCCATACGCTTCCTGCTGCGCCTTTGCGGCATAGTAAAAAAGGAACAGCGACATGCCTGCCTGTCCGTGTAACAACCCCATTTCCGCTGTCAGTGTATGTTTCTCCAGCAGTACATCGGCTATCTGCTGTAGGGTGCCTGCATATTTTTCTTTCATAACTTTCTGTTTCATTTTCCTGACGGATAGTGATCAACTCCAGCTTTTGATATGTTCTTCCAGCTGTTCTTTGTTCATACTGATGATATCGAGCTGTAGCTGCATCAATTCGTAGTAATCATCATAGGAGGAATACTCGGAGTTGTGCAGGATGACATGATCAATGTGGTACAGCGGCCCTTTTATCCGTGCAAAGCGATAGCCCAGGATCTCCATCCGCCGGATACGTTCCATATCTTCCGGCCCCCATTTATAAAAGGCTTCATTCTCCATGCCACATTCGACAAAGGCTTGTTTATTGATCAGGATGGCGCCTCCCCATGACTTATGAAACCTGATCCGGCGGGGTATGGCTTCGTTGGCCAGTATCTTGATGTCCAGCTGCTCCATAAACAGCTTTTTCTGTCCGGCGTCCGACACTGCGGCAAAAGTACCGTCATAAGGCGATACGATATGGCAGGCTCCACTTCTCAGCAGGGCTATGGCCTCCGTCAGTTGTGTATGATCAATGATAACATCGGTATCGTACAACGCAATAAATGGCGTGTTACAGCGCCGTATCATCTCGTTGTTATATTTGGTACGATGGAACCAGAACTGATCATCCTGCACAAAAAGATGCTGAACGGTTTCGGGGAGTAACGAAAGGTCTACTTTTGAAACGCTGTCTGCCTCCAGGATCATAATGTTTGTCCTGAAATACTTATGCAGATAACGCGTAATAGTCTTAAGGTTATTCAGCCGGTCTTCCGAATCTATCCTCACGGGAATCAGAAAAGTCACATCAGACAGATCGGTTTTAAAAACCTCCACGCTTTTCATGATGGCTTCTATATAACGATAGGTACACTTGTCTTTACGGACATAATCCAATGAAGTATGATAAGGAGGCAACTGTTTAAAATCGTTCTTAAAGAAGTATTCATGTGCATGTTCTTTATCCAGCCCTGCGTTGTGAAATATTTTGGTTTCCTCCCAGCGGTGCAGGTCATCTTCCGGCCAGCAGAAATCCAGCTCGGAATGGATCTTTACGTCATGGCCCAGTGCAATAGCGCTCCATAAAACCGTCCACATGTCCGTACACCAAGGCAACACGCCTTTGTAGTCCGCTACCTCCTCTCCTGTTTGTTCGGCGTATAAGGCGGCATAGCGGTCGTACTGCTGCGACAGATGTTTGTATAGTTTCCTGGAATCCACTTCTACTTTATGCCAATACTGATAGTTGGCGCCTTTCATGAGGTATTGCGCGCCGCCGGAATGTTCGCTGTGTTGCTCCACCTGCCGCTGGTCCATGCCAACGGCCATACACATCTCCTGCAACACCACACGTCCTGTTTGTTTGATCCACTCTGCATTGATATAAGAACGGGTATCTGAAACATACCAGCATTTATCTTCCGGCCGGCACAACGTTTCGAAGTCCGGAAGTGTACGGAAGATGATATCTGCATCATGATAAAACACACAGGTATCTTCCAGTTCAGGGTAAGACAGGAAATGCTGTTTGATGATATGTGGCCGTATGGTCGGAAAATACTCACGGTCTGTCCGCTGGTCTTCATACAGAAAGAAAGTAGCGTAGTCGCGGTGCGTCTGTAGCAGCTCCGCAAATTTTGGCAACAGGCCTTTCTTTGGATCAAAACCAATGAGTACGTGTATACGATCTGCCGGGATGCCCAGCTCCTTAAAATTAAAAAGCTGTACCTCCAGCTGCCACTTCATATACAGGCTGTCCGGCTGTGCTGATAAGTATATCATAATTATATTTTATTCTGTACCTGGGACCAGCGGCGTTGCTCCAGCTGGTCAATGACGGCCGCATCTACGTTGTTGTCAAATTTCCGGGCAAACAGGCAGCCCGACTGTGCTATTTTATCAGCATCTTCCATGGTAAGCGTACGCGGAAAATCCGGCCCGGAATACCAGTCGATATAACGTAAATCATTATTCACCACCTGATGACGGTAAGGAGAGTTCATGATGATGGAATGCAACAATATCTCGTCTGCCAATAATACCTTCCGGAAAAAAGGATATATCCAGTCAAAGTTAGCGGCAATGTAATCGCACACATACGCCATCAATCCATAAGAGATGGTCAACCAGCAGCTGCCGCCGTAAGGCGATAGCTGCGATGGAAACTTCCGGCATACACCTCGTCTCTGCTGCTCTGCTACTACTTCCCGGGCCGCGGCAAAACCCATTTCATCTATCGGCCATTCATATTGAAAACGGTCCAGTCCCCCGTTACTGTGGGACCATCCATCGAAAGGCAGCTGGTGATGGGCTACAAACTCGCAACCCCGGTGAAGTGAGAGGAAACGTTGTATCTCCTCATTGCTGGCAACGGGAAAGTCCTGCCCGCTGATCAGCAGTATAAAATCGTAGTATCCCTGTTGCCGGCATGCATCCATCAATGATACAAACGCCAGGGTAAGGCTAAAGCCGCCCCAGTTGACCAGGAAGCGGTCTTCCAACAGATGTGTGCGCCGGCGCAGGGTGTCAGGCAACACATAGCTGCATTTGCGGTCTATATGTACAAATATTTCTGTATCCTCGCCCTGTATGTTATCGATCAATCTGGTAAGATGGTCAAAATCGCGGTATGCGGTGATCAGGTATGCTATCTTCATAAACCTATCTTTTTAAATAACCGATGGCGCAAACTTTCCGGCGCACCTGCCACCTGGATCTTTCCTGAGGGATAGGCCTGTATAAAAGGTCCTCTTACATTACCCAGCAGGTATATGGTATCAGTATGGCGATAAACGGAATCAATCGTAAAAAGTGCTCCTGCAGCCGTTCGTGTATCGATATTATCTCCGGGAGGATACAGGGACACCGTAGCTGCCGGAAGCAGCTTATCCATTTCTCCAGCCGGCAATGAAGTGGCCAGCAATATCCTGTTAGCACCAGGAAGACCTTTTGTCTGGTAAATGCCACTACTATCTGTAGGAAGGGTAATAACTGACAAAAGGATGAAAGCTACGGCTATAATAACCAGGATAACGATATTGGCCCATACGATCAGGTAAGCGGGCGGTTTTCTGAGGACCTCCTGCACGGCGCTGCTGCGCAGCTCATACATATTTTGATGATATTGATCCGGCATGGCTGTTTAATTTCCCAGTTCCAGCTGATTTTTCACCAGCTCATAATAATATCCCCGTTTCTGCGTGAGTGTCTGATGATTGCCCTGCTCCACAATAGCGCCATGATGTAATACAATGATCTGGTCTGCATTTTTCACGGTGCTGAGCCGGTGTGCAATAATAACGACGGTCTTTCCGCCGAAGAAGGCGCTCAGGTTGTTCATGATCAAGCGCTCGTTGTTGGCGTCCAGGCTGCTGGTGGCTTCATCCATGAACAGGTAATGCGGGTCTTTATATACCGCCCTGGCGATGAAGATGCGCTGACGCTGCCCTCCGCTGATACCGGTACCATTATTACCGATCCGGGTAGTATACCCCAGCGGCCTCCCTTCGATAAAACTGCGGATATTGGCGGTTTCCACCGCCAGCTGCATCCTCGCATGATCTATCTTTTCACCGTCCAATGCTATATTGTTGGCAATAGTGTCCGAAAAAATATACCCGTCCTGCATCACGGTGCCGCAGCATGTCCTCCAATATTTGGGAGATATCGTTTGCAGGGGATGATCGCCGATCATGATACGTCCTTTTGAGGGCAGATAATATCCCAGCAGCAGTTTCATCAGCGTGGTTTTACCACTGCCGCTGTCGCCAACGATCGCGGTGATTTTTCCCTGCGGGATCCGTAAACTGATATCTTTCAGTACATAAGGCGAATGTGGCCCTTCATATTGAAAAGATAGATTTTCCAGCACGATGTCCTGCTGGCCTTCCGGCACCACTGATGCTGTAAGGGCGCCATTGTTGTCCAGCGAAAACGCAGGCGTAGGCTCCAGGTCCATGGCGGCCTGCACATTTTCTTCTTCCTCTTCCTGGGAATGAATCTCATTCATCCGGTCGATACTGATTTTGGCATCCTGCGCCGACTGTACGAAAGCGACCAGCTGCTCCAGCGGACCATTGGTGGCCCCGATGATATATGAGATGCTCAACAACACGCCCAGCGACAGATCTCCCTGCATCACAGCCCTGGCGGCGACAAAAGAGATCAGGATATTTTTTACCTGGTTCAGGAAGACGTACCCGGCTTTCTGGTATTGTTCCAGCGCGAGACTATGGATGTTTAACCCAAACAGCTTTACCTGTAACTGTTCCCAGGCCCATCGCTTCGTTTTCTCGCTGCCATACAATTTGATCTCCTGCATGCCAACGATCATTTCCACCAGGCGGTCCTGGTTTTCTTTATTGCTGGCAAAACGTTTATAGTCCAGTTGTTTTCGTTTCTTCTGAAACAGGAAAATCCAGGTGATACCCAACAAACTACACGCAAAAAAGAGGGAAACGATGAACAGGCTGTAATATGCCAGTACAACGGAAAAGACGATGATATTTATGAAAGAGAACAGGGTACTCAGCGTAACACCTGTCAGGAATGTTTCTATGCGATGATGATCATTGATACGCTGCAATACATCTCCGATAGCTTTGGTATCGAAATACCTGATGGGTAGCCGCATCAGTTTGATCAGGAAATCTGAAATGATGTTTAGATTGATACGCACATTTACATGCAGCAACAGCCAGCTTTGTAGCATATCGATGACCATATTGCCGGTAAACAGGAACAGCTGCGATATCAGGATAAGATAAATAAGGTGCATGTTGCTGCCCTGCACACCATAATCTATCAATAATTGCGTAAGGAAGGGAAACGCCAGTGATATCGCACTGGTGGCCAACATTCCGATGAATAACTGGGTGATAAAACGCCGGTGCGGCGTGAGGTACTTAAATATAAAAGAAAAACCTGTTTTAGGCTTTATTTCCTGTTGTTCATAAAGTGCCGGCGTAGGCTCCAGCAACAACGCCATTCCTTTGTCATCAGCGGTACTTGTCCAGCTTTTGAGAAAAGTAGCCTCGTCTATCGTTACTACGCCATGCGCCGGATCAGCGATCCGGTATTTGGGCCTGCGGGAAAAGAAGGAACGTTTGATTTCGTACAACACCACGAAATGACGCTGGTTCCAGTGCAGAATACAGGGTAATGGACAATCCTCTGCCAGCGAACGGGCACTTAGTTTAGCCCGGAAAGTCCTGAAGCCGATCTTTTCGGCAGCGTGACTTAAATTGAGCAGGTTCACGCCCTCCCTGCCGATGTAGGATAACTTCCGTAAGTATTCCAGGGAATAGGTCCTCCCATAGTGCCTGGCCACCATCGCGAGGCAGGTGGAGCCACAGTCCATGGCATCATACTGACGTTGAAATGCTATTTTCTTTCTAAGGAACATGAATTTAATTTTCAGCCTGAGGAGAGAGCTTTCCCTTTTTCTGCCTGCGATCTGCCAGGTAAGCCAGTACCAGGCGGTCTTCAATATTGAATTTAAAGGAAGGGCAGGCGGGAATACCATGTTCCCAATGTATGGGGCAGCTGCCACCACATACGGGCAGGAGATTACATTTTGCGCACCAGGTTTTTCCTTCTTTCAACTCTGTGTTCCAGGCCCTCATAGGTGTTTTGCTGACATCTTCTGTAAAAGGCAGGCTGAGATGACCTATCTCATAGGCAGTGCCCGAATATAACGGTGTATAGGGCACTTCCCAGCAGGTGGAAACGTTACCAAAGGCATCATATACTTCGGCTCCTTTTTTGACGGTGCTGCAAACGATCTTTGTTCTTTCCGGCAGTATATCTATGGTAAATCCATGTTGCATAAGGCGGAGCAACCAGTCTATTTCCGCTACGGCGAAGCCGCTTTTATCCACCCCTACTTCGTCGCCGGCGTGGTTGTCGCCCCAGTTATGTACAGGAATGACATAAAAGCCTACTTTATCCTGCAGATTATGTGAAGCCATCAAAGCAATAAATTCTTCGAGGCCGGGTTCGTTGTTCTTATCTACGTTACAGCGGATCATAATCCTGCCGTTGCCGGCCAGATAAGAAGGGGCGTTAACAATACTTAGGATATTGTTGAAAATAATATCGAATGTGGGTTTGTTTTGTTTGGTATAGCGGTTCTTGTCGTGGTATTCGGCTATACCGTCGAGGGTAATCTGAAAGTTGGTGATCTTCCACTGCTCCACCATTTCCCTGAAAATATTCTCTTTGAGGCTAAGGCCGTTGGTGACCATACTGGCGGAATACCTGATGCCCATGGCCGTGGTATATTCCAGGAGAGGGGCGCTCATTTCACGAATTTGCCGCACCGCCATTAAAGGTTCTGCGCCATACCAGGTAATGGCCAGTTCCTTCCTATTAGGCTCCTTCAGTTTGCCGATGATACGGTCGATCATCTTATCCTGAAGCGGCTTGCTCATATAGTGGTTCGTATGTTCCTGGCCACAATAATGGCAGCCCAGCTGGCAGGAAGCACCCGGCTGTATAACAATGTCCAGCGCCTCGTCGGCATCTACGGCCTCCTGATTTTCCTGCAACACGTAGGATAATTCGTCCTGGTCTGCAGGTACCACTGCCTCTATGGCAACAAGGTCGCTCATTACATCTGCCGGTATTTTTTCGAATTCATGCCGTTGCATATATTCCAGGTATTCGCTGCGCACCACCATGATGCTGCCGGTGCGGGTGGCAAATATCACCTGTTGCGGATGGAGATTGGTATCGTCGAGAACACGGGACTTCACCAGGTAAAATGACGCTTTATACTTAGCCATGACGAGAGATTTAAATGAGAGGGAAAACGGATAAAACGAGGGAACAGGAATGAATCCCTGCTCCCCCGCCAGTTGATTAGAGGCTGGTAGTTGTTTCTAAAGTTTTAGACTTCACACAACCTTTGATCTTAGAGCAACCGCTTAATTCCAATTCATCATAACCACCACGGATCATGTAAGAAGCTGCGTCATCCAGGTTAGAGATTTCTTTTTGGTTTTCTTCGATCATTACTTTTTTCAGTAAGTCTTGCAGATTTTTGTTTCCCATTTTTTTAAAATTTTGAAGCGATAAAGAAATTTGGCTGAAGTTTTACGTTGTTAAGCCAGTTATGGAACGCAACACATCTAATAAAAGATGGATTGATTGTCACAGGATAGCGACCTTTAATGGCCACTTAGGGTCAACCACCTGCATTTACCGGTAAAAAATTTATCAGTTAGTCCTGCTTTTTTCTTCTGTATTGGTTTCGTGTTGTTTCTTCACTTTCCCCTTTTTCCCGAGCCTGTAAGCCATCGATAACTGCACCGTGCGATTGCCCGGATAACTGTCATACACCTGCTGCATACCGTTGGTCCAGCTGTGAATGACTACCTTATTGGTTTTCAAGATGTCTGTTGCCTGTACTCCCAGGGTCAACCGCTTTTGGAACAGCATCACTCTCGTGCCTATGTCCAGGCTATAGTAAGCTCCCACCCTGTCTACGCCGTCAACTTCCGGAAACTGGTACCAGCAGCTGATATTTGCCTGCCACGTGCCCTGCTTGTTACACTGGATGGTGTTGTCCGTTGACAGATAGGCACTCCATCCGCTGATCCGATCTTGTGTGTTCGGATCGGAGGAAACGGTGAGGTTGTGATATACCTGCACCTGATTATAACTTTCCAGCCAGTTTGCCAACGTCAGGTTCACGGATTCAATCACGCCATAGTTATATCCCTTCAGGAAATTGCGCTGTATGATAGCAGTGATCTTCGTAGCCGGGTCTGGTATCCCGATCTGATCAAAGCCATTACTGAGGATGTTCAGGTATATCTGCGACGATAACCAGTCTTTGTAGTCATACCTTACCTCAAAATTACTGCTGTAAGCAGGCTGCAGAAACGGATTACCTTCGGAATAGGTAAAAGGGCTCGCATACCACCGGAAAGGATTCAGTCTTGCATATCCCGGCCGATTGATCCGGCGGCCGTAAGAGAATGCATATACATGCTCCTCACTATGTTTGTACAACATGTATAAGGTGGGAAACAATTTGAAATAACTGTTATTGTTAGTCTGCCCGTAGGTTTGCGAGAAGCCCCTCGTTTGTGTAAACTCCCCGCGCAGGCCTGCCTGCCATTCGAACTTCTTCCAGTGCTTATTGGCACTGATATACAAGGCCTGTGTTCTTTCTGAATAATCAAAGCCATTACTTCTTGACGAATCATAATAAGCCTTTCCAGCCGATAAATTGTAATAACCTGTGTTATTATCGTTCTGTATGAAGGTGAGCTTACCTCCGAAAGACATGTCTATCCACTTGTTGGGCAATTGTACATCCAGTTGTCCTGTGTAGACATGTATCTTCTGTCCCGCCTGGCTGTTCGCCAACGCTGAATCACCGGTTTTTCCGCCATGGGGGAAAAAATTATAGCTTTCGAATGTCTGGTCCTGCGTTTTATCGTAATAAAAGTAGTCTACTGCCGCGGTCATCTTCTTTCCCGTCGAATCAAACTTATGCTCGAAATACATATTGACACTGTGGCTTTGTTTGTTTGCCGGCGTGTTGTTTTTTGTTTGTATCAACGAGTCCGGTTGTAAGCCTTTCAGCGCAAAGATCTCTGTTGATGTTTCAGATCTGGTATCGCCCTTCCCCTGGGTTGTTGTGTATTTCACGCCCAGCAGCTGCCTGTTATTCAGCTCATAATCGACACCCAGGGAGCCACTGAACTGACGGGTAGTTGAACTGCTCTCTCCCTTGTTGATCCATGTCGCCGATGGATAATATATCTCACTCCCATTCACTCCATAATTCATCTGCCTGCCTGCGGTAGCGGTAGCCATGACAGACAACTTACCCTGCAGATAATTGAGTGTTCCGCCGCCATCATAAGAAGGAAACACGGCCTGTTTGTACGAACCCTGTATACTTCCACTCACACCGGCAGTCCTGTTTTTCTTCGTGATGATGTTGATAAGGCCTGTGTTTCCGGCTGCATCAAACTGTGCGGGAGGATTCGTAATCACCTCAATCTTTGATAAATCACTTGCCGGCATCGTCTTCAGCATGTTGAGCAGATCTGCTGCGGATATCTGCATCAGCCGATTGTTGATCATCACCTGCACACTGCCTTTTCCGATCATATCGATGCTGTTATCACCACTTACTCTTACACCCGGCGCTTTTCTCAGTGCATCCAATGCATTACTACCAGTAACGGATACACTATTTTCCACATTAAACACAACCCTGTCTATTTTCCGCTCTACCAGCGGTTTCCGGCTGGTAATGGTAACACCTTCCAGCTTCCTCCCCTTATCCTGCGACAACGTGATGCGAAGCGTTTCTGCTATTGCCATGATGCTGTTGATGAACAATGTGGTGTCCTTATATGCCAGGTGTGATACTTTCAGGAAGTATTTATTTTCCATCAGGTCTGTAAATCTAAAACTCCCATCTGCATTGCTGATGGCTGTTTTTACCAGCATGCTGTCCGTCTGCCTGTACAGCAACAGCGTGGCATCCGCAACAGATTGTCCTGCGCCATCCGTCAATCGCACGATAAAAATGTGGTCTCCTCCCTTCTTTTGCTCAACAGCGGCTTGTTGCGCTGATACATTCTCCGATAGGATAAACAACAGACATATTAATATTGGTCGTGTCAACATTTACAGCATGGCATTTTCAATGATTCATAATGACCGTCCCGTTCAATACACAGACAATAGCGCGCAGCAAACCCCGACCAGGGACAAACGTCCGTTGACAGCAACTCACAGGGCATATATCACCAGTATTGTGATGACGAAAAAGACTGCACACCGGCACTCACGAGTGCTTCATGGCAAAAGGAATGTTCGTTAAAACATGGGCTAATGAATTAAAGGAAAAAGGTTCATTTTGAAAAACGGGTTTATTTTGAGAAAACGGGTTTACATCAGCAGTCTAAAAATAAATTTTATGATATCAGTTATACTATCAGTCGCAGTTCTTAATAGTGCACCAAAAAAAGAAACTTTTTTCACATCCGGCTAACAGGTAAAATACAGGTTATCAAAACTCAAAAACGTATGCTATTGCCTGTTTGCAAAGCGGAACCACAGTATTTAATAGTTGACCTTAAGTTGACGTTGCAGTATATATAGCGTCTGTCTATAAAGTCTGCGACTATAATAGAACCTCCTATTTAGTATTCCGATTTATTTGTATTTCTTGGGTTTATCTGATCATTAAATTTCTTCATTCCTATAGGAAGCGGTTTAGGGCATTAAAATCATCAAAAAGTACTGTTTTAGATGCTTTCAGGGCATAGTAAGCTCTATAGACCTACTGTTTTATCGCTTTTCTCACAATAGCTTTGTTATAATCCAGCCAATACGGCGGTGGTCATCCCCCTGATATTGTAAGCAAACACACTCCATAATATTTTTTATTAAAATGTCCTTCTCCCTTCCAGTTGCACCTCGATAAATTGTAGCCGCGCTTTAAATTTGAAATAACACTTTCGATTCCACTTCGCCATTTCTTCAATCGTGTTTCCATATTCTGTGAGCTCACAATGTTTTTCAAGCTACCTACTATCTTATTAAATACAATGTTAACAATTCCTTTGCCTTGTGCATAGTCCGCATTCTCTTTGGAGGCATAGCCACCATCGGTAACACTGTCCCGTAGAACTATCTGGTAAGCTTCAATTATTTTATTTATAGTTTTTTGATACAGCGTACAATCCAATGGATTACCGTTCAACACCTCACAACTCAATATCAGATTGCTATTGCAACTTGTCAGGTTTATCTTGTGACCGAACTTAATTTGTCTTTGGCTTTTTACTATAATGTCGGTATGCTGCTCATAAATGGAAAATATCTTCTCTTCATTAGAGACCTATTCTCCGTTTATTTGTTTGCGCCAGGTGAAATCATACACTTGTTCCATCAAAGGCAGCAGCTTTTTCAATTCTAATATTACAGTCAATGCCTTCCTGCTACAACCGGACTTTTTTTTGACCACGTTGGTCACCTGATTAATACATTTTGTAAATGTGATTAAATACTTGTTAAACAGATCCACCCGTTTATCCCCGCTCTTTGTATTGTTAATTTTGAAAAATGTCTTTTTGGTATTTTTTGTATAATCGCGCCAATCTAGTTTTTAACTTCCTCAGATAATTGCGTGAGTAGCCGATGACTTTCTTTAATACAATCCCATACTAATGAGTTGTTAGTTGGATAATGTATATTGGTTTCAACAACGGTACTATCCTGACGTAGTTACGCGACATCCTCCAGTCCTTCCCCGATCGCAATCTTGTACAATGCTACCAGTAATTGTTGCAAACTCTCTTCACTTATCTTTGAAATATATTTCTGGAATACGTGAAAGCTAAGTGGATGGCGGTCATCAGGCTTTACAAACTGCTAGCAGATGCGTGAGTCGATCTGAACAAATTCAAGTTCACGGTATTTTATCTCCTTATAAATCGCTGCACGCACTATCTGTTCTACGCTGGGCATATCCTGACGTCCAAATTCACTTTGCTTACTACCTTACAATACATCAGCTGCTAATATTTTAATCAACTCAGGATGCTGTTCTAAAATAGTATCCAATAGGCAAATTCTGGATTTCTGGCCCAATTAGGCTTCTCAAACTTCAAGCGTAGCGATTCAAATAGCTTCATTTTTCATATCGCCCCAAACAGCAAAATAATGCTACTGTAAATTGATTATCAATGTTTTAATAATTTTATAGAAAGATTCTATATAGAGGTATGTATTCATGTTAACAAAATGGATTATCAAATCAATATCGGCAAACAAGGTAGTAGGATTTAATACTTCTCTCGTTGTTATTCCGAAAGTAAAATATTCTTTATAAAAAACAAAACATTTTTTACAAAATAAAAGAATCTTATTTTGATGCCCTGACAGGAAATCATGACGAACACAAAGCGCTGTCTTTTGAAAACATGGCATAATAATATCTGAACAATGAAATAGCACATCGTACCAGCAAGCATTTCAGCAGCAGATATGTATTAAGCAAGTGCGCAAACTTTAGCACAGCAATGATACCTCTATTAATAACCCATTTTATACTATCAGGAATCATGACGAGACGACTGTTGATTTTAGTTATTTGTATTTCATTTTATCATATTGTATCCGGACAGAGAATATACAGGAAGTATAGTCCTCAACAGATGAAGGAAGACATCGACACACTGGTAAAATATTTAGAAGACACCCATCCTAATCCCTACTACCGTTATCCCAAAGCGCAATTTTATCAAGATGTGCAGGCTACTAAAAACAGCTTCAGCAAAGACTTAAGCCTACTGGATTTTTATTTAAAAGCAGAACCGCTGTTAGCTAAGTTGGATGACGGTCATACAGACTTTCATATACTTCAGGACTATGATGCGGAAAACCCGGTGGTACTGCCCTACTCTTTTAAGCTCTCCCCTGCGGCCCCCTTTATTATCTGCGAAGGCCCCTATCAGACCATCGACGCTCAGTTTCCTGTTAAATCTAAAATAGTAAGCATCAATAATATCCCGGCTCAAAAAATCGTCGACGACATCATCAATTTAAATACCGGCGAAAACCGCGCATTCAGAGCTGATTTTGGCAGCAGCCGTTTTTACTTCTACCTGGAAGCGCTCTATAAAGCCAATGGAAACTATCAAATAAAATACAAAGACAAGGCAGGCGACAAAACAGTACACATAAAAGGAATGCGCCAAATAGAGCTGGACAAGCGGAAGGAAGACTCCCCTATCAAGACAAGTACAGCGCATGAAGTTAATTATTCACTCTCCATTATAGAACAAGACAAGACCGCCATCATAGCCTTCAAAAACTTTGATTGGAACGGATATACGGCCTTTGCTGATTCTGCTTTTACGGTGATCAGCCACAAAGGCATACAACATCTGATCATCAATTTAATTGATAATGCCGGGGGCGATTCAGACGTGGGCGACGATCTTTTTCAATATCTTCTGGACCAACCTTTTCGACAATACGAAAAAGTCGTCGTTAAAAACAGTCGTTTTTTAAAGCAACGGCTAAAAGCACACAGGGAAGGCAAAACCCTGGACAGTTCAGACATAGCCTTATTAGCCAAACCTGATGGCACAGTGGACACCGTTGTTTATGCTGACATTCCGCTAAAACCCAACCCGCTCAGGTTCGATGGATCAGTTTACCTGCTGGTTAACCTGCAAACGTATTCCTCTGCCGCAGATTTCGCCCAGTGTTTTAAACATTACAAACGGGGAACCATTATAGGGGAAGAAACAGGCGGACTGATTAAGAGCTATGGAGACATTGTACCGGCACGCCTGCCGCATACACAATTGGACATGACCATATCCAGTGCATTATATTATGATATCGGGGCCGGAGAAAGTGACTGGAGAGGGGTTGTACCGGATAAGACAGTACCGGCCGAAATGGCCCTGAAAGAAGCTATGAAATTAATCAGGCATAGAGAAAAACATTAAGTATTTATAGCATTACCAATTTAGCTCTCATAATGTTAAAAATAAAGGTGCAGTAGCAACCATTCCGGATAAAAGTTTGTGCATTATACTGTCCAAGTGATTTCTTCTGTTAAATCGGAAATGAAATTCATTTAAGTATGCCTGCATATGATTTTCAGAAACACGATGATGAATCCCCTCTTAACCAACCTTTAAAATTCATGATATGAGTATGTAAATGAGGAAAATTTTTGCCATTCCCAGATTCTATCTGCTCCAACCGTGGAAATATATTCTTTAGTGGAGCGTAAGCTGTCCAGCCATCCGTCACTACCCGTGATTTTTTATCAATGTGTTTTTCCTTAAATGGCTGAAATGATGTAGAGCTGTAATCCTCTATACATTGGGCATAAGCTCTGCCTGTCTTTCTATTACGGCATACTTTTTCAACTGCTATCAGGATAATTTTTCGATCTCCTTTAGCCCGACCTTGATTCCCTTCTTCCTTGCCGCCAATCACAAATTCATCTACCTCTACACGACCTTGTAATGGAAACTGTTCACTACTTTGCATGGCCTCCTGCACTTTGCGCTTAAAATACCATGCACTTGTTTGACAGAAATTATATCTTGTATTTAAAACATTCGTTATCAATAAATTAATAGGCAACTAAAATTTGAAGCGTAGGTAACCAGATTGGTGTTTTTAGTTCCTATTAATTCACGGGGGTATAATAAACAAAAAAGGCTCACAATCATTGATTATGAACCTTTTAGTAATGAAATAAAAGCTGCAAACAGATAATTTACAACGATTTGTGGAGCTGGCGGGAATCGAACCCGCGTCCAAACACATCCTCCGAAAGGCTTCTACATGCTTATTTATGCATTATTTTTTCGAGACACGGCAGGGGCATAACTAACCAACCTTGTCCTTATCCGTTGTTGTTTCAGCACTCACTCACAGAAACCATGAGTACCTATTTTACATAGTTTTGATTCGGCGGCGGCTGCAGGAGTAAACGGCCTGCGTGCGGCGGCTATAATGGGTGTCTAATCTCTGATTAGGCAGCCATGGCGTAGTTAGATTCGCCATTTAGAGTTTGGGTATTCAGATTTACGTGCTAATTATCCAACGCACGACATGCTTACACTTTCAAAGACCTATGCTGTCAAAACCGGGCAGCCCCAGGTTTGCTTTCGCAGCTTACAAAGATAAGGAACATTTGGATATAAATAAAATATCAGCATGTGATTGTGAGCGAATCAACATAATAACCAAATGATTATCATTCACTTAAGAGGTTTATTATTTGGAAAGATAAGGGAAGGGGAGTAAATTACTGGAAAAGAGAGAACCATGTCAGACTCACAATTCACAATAGTTTTGGGCGCTCTCCGGTCAATGGAGGAAAAACTTGCCTTGCGATTCCTGGCTATTAAAAACCAGATGGATAAGCTGGAACTACGCATTCAGGAAATCGAAAAAAAGATAGCCTGAAACGCACTACGAAATTCAAAAATCATCCGGCACAGACCTATCCCAAAGAAAATAATTAGCATAAAAAAAGAAGGAAGAAGCCTTTCGACCTCTTCCTTCTTTAACATTTAAATTTATACTTACTTCCCAAATATACGTCTGTACACATCCAGTCCATTCGCATACAACAGCAAGCCAAACAATATCACCATACCCACGATCTGTGCATACTCCAGGAACTTCTCACTCGGCTTACGCCCGGTCACCATCTCATAAATCAAAAACAACACATGTCCGCCATCTAACGCCGGAATCGGCAGGATATTCATAAACGCCAGGATAATAGACAATAGCGCCGTCATTTCCCAAAAGGCCATCCAATCCCATGCACCTGGAAAGAGGTTCGCGATCGTCATAAAACCACCCAGGGATTCACTTGCTTTCACCTCTTTAGATACAAAGATCAAACGCAACTGCTGAACATATCCTACCAGTGTATTAATACATTTATTAAAGCCAGCCGGAATTGCTTCAAAGAAAGTGAAGTGCTTCACAGAGAATTTGAACATTTTCTCAGGATTCACATTCAAACCTAACACGGCTTTTTCAGGAACATGAACTGTTAAGTTCACAGTATCTCCATTGCGCAAAACCTGCAGTGGCACTGTCTGATTTTTATCCTTTTCTATCTCCCGTTTGTATTCATGATAGTAATAGGCGGGCTGACCGTTCATGGTAAGAATCTGGTCACCCTTACGGATCCCGGCACTGTCTGCCGGTGTCTTAGCTACCACGGTATCTACCAGGAAAGGTATCCTTATATCTACTAGTGAGTTCTTATGTTTGATCATCTTTCCCACAACACCTTCAGGTATTGCGATATCCATCTTTTGTCCGTCGCGGGAAATCTGGATCGTTTTTGCCTCACGCAGAACGATCTGGCCAGGGATGGCCTTGAAGTTTTCTACAGGTTTGCCTTCCACTGCCAGGATCATATCTCCGTCTCTTAACCCAATTGACTGTGCCAGGGAATCAGTTGCAATACCATAGGCAGCATTGGCTGTAGGCAGGTAGGTTTCTCCCCAATGCCATAACATCATGGAATAGATCAGGAAACCTAAAATCAGGTTCACAGTCACACCACCAATCATGATGATAAGACGCTGCCATGCTTTCTTAGAGCGGAACTCCCATGCTTCCGGCGGCTTAGCCAGCTGTTCCCGGTCCATGCTCTCGTCCACCATACCGGAGATTTTTACATAACCACCCAGTGGTAACCAGCCTATACCATACTCTGTTTCACCTTTCCTGAATTTGAATAATGAAAACCAGGGGTCAAAAAAGAGATAAAATTTCTCTACGCGTGTCTTAAACAGTTTTGCAGGGATAAAGTGTCCAAGCTCATGTAATACTACCAGGATAGATAATGACAGTATTAACTGAGCGGCTTTTATCAATATTTGTGCTGTTGTCATGTATACAGTAAATATATGTTGTTTTTTCTCTATAACAGGAAGGGCAAAGATAGCCTGTATTACTGCGATATTGCAGCTATTACATGTTATAAAGTTCTTAAATTATGATAGCATTGATCATATTGTTCGCATATTCTCTTGCTGCCAGGTCACTTTCATAATAGTCATGCAGGGTAGGCTTTTCAATAAATGGCACCTTGCCCATGATTTCTTCTATTACATCTGTCATCTGCAGGAAGCCGATGCGGTTCTTCAGGAATGCATGTACTACTTCTTCATTTGCGGCATTCATGACACAGGCCGCATTTCCGCCTTTCATCATCGCCTCCATTGCGATACCCAGGTTGCGGAAAGTTTTGGTGTCGGGTTGTTCGAATGTCAGGTTAGAATAATTCCTGAAAGAGAAACGAGGGAAATCGTTCACCAGTCTTTCAGGATATCCCAGTGCAAACTGGATCGGCAGTTTCATATCAGGTAATCCCATCTGGGCTTTCATACTGCCGTCTACGAATTGAACCAGGGAGTGAATGATGGATTGCGGGTGGATTACGACTTCGATCTTATCGGGATCAATATTGAACAACCAGCGGGCTTCGATCATTTCAAGTCCTTTGTTCATCAGGGTAGCGCTATCAATGGTGATTTTCGGCCCCATGCGCCAGTTAGGATGCTGGAGGGCATGGTCTTTTTTCACATTGATAAGGAAGTTTGTTTTCTTGCCCAGGAAAGGTCCGCCTGAGGCAGTAAGGATCATCTTTTCCACTTTGGCAGAAGATTCGCCCATCATACACTGGAAGATGGCTGAATGTTCAGAATCTACAGGGATTACGGGTACGTTCCTTTTTCTGGCGGCGCCCATAACAATATCCCCCGCTACGACCAGGGTTTCCTTGTTGGCCAGCGCGATAGGGGTACCTTGTTCAATGGCAGCCAGGGTGGGTGCCAGACCGGCAAAGCCCATAATGGCAGCCAGCATCATATCGATAGAGCTCCAGGAAGCAACTTCTACCATGGCTTTAGCACCGGCAAATACCTTGATGCCTTTGTCAAAGAGCACTTCCTTTACGCTTTCATATTTGGATTCGTCCGCGATGACTACTGCGTTGGGTCTGAATTTGAGGGCCTGTTCAATGAGCAGATCAGCATTGACACCAGCGGTCAATACTTCAACACTGAACTTGTCAGGATGCGCCTCAATGACTTCCAGCGCCTGTATACCAATAGATCCTGTGGAGCCAAAAATGGCTATATTTTTCTTACTCATTGTTGCAATAATAAGGGAATTACAAGAAATGCGGACATGAGTCGTCCGACATTGATCCTGCTTTATGCCAGATAATTCATCAGCTCGTCGGCTAATGCTCTGTCGTTGCTCAATCTTGGTACCTTATTCTGGCCGCCAAGCTTGCCAACAGATTTCATGTAATCTATGAAGCCCTGCTTCTTCACGGTTCTGATCTTTAGTGGCTGCAGAATGTTGCCGGTGAGCAGGTCATCATAATAAATATTCTTTTTACGGAGCTTATCGTCCACCTTTTTTGCAAAGGCGCTGAGGTCTGCCGGCGGAGTTTCGAACTCCACAAACCATTCGTGGTAAGGCAACTCGCCAGCTGCAGGACTAACCATAGGTGCTACGGTAAACTCTGTGATCTGTATGTTATCTTCTTTCGCTACGGTCATCAGACTATGCTCTACTTCTTCTCCGATCACGTGTTCACCGAAAGCAGAGATAAAATGTTTGATACGGCCGGTTACCAGCAGGCGATATGGACTGGTAGATACGAATTTTACAGTGTCCCCGATGTTATAACCCCAGAGACCTGCATTGGTACTTACAACAAGCGCATAATTGACACCTACTTCCACATCTTTCAGAGAAAGACGGGTTGGATGTTCGTTAAAAATTTCGTTGGCAGGTATAAACTCATAGAAAATACCGGAATTGGTATTGAGCAAAAGCCCTTTGTGCTCCTGTGTATCCTGGAAGGCAAAGAAACCTTCGGATGCAGGAAAAGTCTCGATGGTATTAATAGGACGGCCTACAGATGCCATGAGTTTTGCACGATAAGGTTCGAAATTCACACCACCATATACGAGTACATTCAGATTTTTGAATAGTTCACCTACAGGTTTTCCGCTGCGCTCTATCAATCTGTCGAAATACATCTGCATCCATGGTGGAATACCAGAGATGAGCGTCATATCCTGATTGATGGTTTCATCTACTATTTTATCCAGCTTGGTTTCCCAGTCTTCGATGCAGTTTGTTTCGTAAGTGGGTAGCTGATTGGTACGCAGGTAGCGGGGTACGTGGTGGTTCACGATACCACTGAGGCGGCCATAGGGAATACCTCCCACTCTTTCCAGCACGGGAGAACCGGAAAGGAAGATGAGTTTACCATCGGCAAAATCAGTATGGCCGGTTTCTGCCATGTAGTTGAGCAGGGCATTCCTGGCAGTATCTATATGATTAGAGATAGATTCCTTGGTGATTGGAATATACTTTACGCCACTGGTCGTACCAGATGTTTTGGCAAGGTAGATCGGCAAGCCTTTCCAGAGGATGTTCTGTTTGCCTTCTTTTATTTTATTAATATAAGGCTTAAACTGTTCATAATCTCTGATAGGTACTGCCTGTCTGAAATCATTATAGGAATGGATATTGTCAAAGTGGTGGTCTTTTCCAAATTCGGTCTTCCTGCCTGTTTTAATCAACTCCTCCAGGATAGCTTCCTGGTCTTCTACCGCCCTCTGCATCTCCTTCCTGATCCTGTTGGCTACTATGGAAGCAAATGGTTTGGCAAGCAGTGATTTAAGCTTCATGCCCATTATTTTAGAATATGTGAAAGAACAAATGTATAAAATAAAAATTGTTATAAAAGGAATGGAATGAACTGTGTGCGAGCAGTTTTTTTGTGGCTGAGTAGTCTTGCAGAATAATTGGCGGATCAGCAGTGAACGTGGCTTTTAAGGTATTGTTGTGCATAGATAGTTGTGGAACTTACATATAATAACAAACTATATTAAAATAAACTACGTATCTTTGAAAATGTATGGTATTCTCCTTTAAAACGTGTGTCTCAGAGGCAAACACATTTTAAATATGGAGAAAACTTTGTCAATTTAAAAACAAATCCTACTTTTGCAGGAAATTATTTTTGGATCACTATGTTTGCAGTTGTAAAAATCGCAGGTCAGCAATTCAAAGTACAAAAAGACCAAGAAATCTTTGTACAGCAGTTGCAGGGAAATATCGGAGATAAAGTGCAGTTCTCTGAAGTGCTGTTAATAGATAATGGCGGCGCGCTGACCGTTGGTACTGATGTAAAATCAGTAGTTAAAGCAGAAATCCTGAGTCACGTTCAGGGAGATAAGGTTATTGCTTTCAAAATGAAACGTAGAAAAGGTTTCAGGAAGAAAGTTGGTCACCGTACTCACTTTACGAAGATCCGTATTTCAGAAATTGCTTAATTAATTAAAGTTTTAAAACTTACATAGAAATGGCACATAAAAAAGGTGAAGGTAGTGTAAAGAATGGCCGTGACTCCCAAAGCAAAAGGCTGGGAGTAAAAATATTTGGTGGTCAACCTGCTGTATCTGGCAACATCATCGTTCGTCAGCGCGGTACCGTTTATCATCCAGGTGCTAACGTAGGAATTGGTAGAGATTTTACCATTTTTGCGGTAGCTGATGGTGTTGTTGAGTTCAGAAAAGGACGCGAGAACAGAACCATCGTTTCTGTAAAATCATTTGACACCACTGCCCAGGCGTAAGCTTGGCGCAGTGTTTGCCATAAAGTTTTTTTTAATACCCAATTTTAATTACTAACCCAAAATTCAAAAAACAATGGCAACAATTAAAAAAGCGGCTAAAAAAGCTGCTCCTAAAAAGGCTGCTGCTAAGAAAGCAACCGCTAAGAAAGCTGCTCCTAAAAAAGCTGCTGCTAAAAAAGCAACCGCTAAGAAAGCTGCTCCTAAAAAGGCTGCTGCTAAGAAAGCTGCTCCTAAGAAAGCTGCTGCTAAAAAAGCAACCGCTAAGAAAGCTGCTCCTAAAAAAGCTGCTGCTAAAAAAGCAACCGCTAAGAAAGCTGCTCCTAAAAAGGCTGCTGCTAAGAAAGCTGCT